>JACIYT010000009.1 GCA_014359765.1 Roseovarius sp. | reverse complement strand
GCGCGTCGTCGGGGCCGCGGCCTCCGTAGCGCCTGTCATCTCGTTCGTTCTGTCAGTCATGTTCTACTCCCGTTCCTGTCGGAAATAGCGCTCGCGACTGTCTCAGAAAACCGTGCCCAAACCCAGCGAATTTCCGGACCTCGGGTGACAGAACCGCGTTCACCGACAGTATCGGGCGACATGGTGGAGGGTCGCCGACCTTCAGGGGGTCAGGGCCGGATCAGGTGGCCACGCCGTCGGACATGATCGGGCGGCGTGCCATTGCAGAAGCCGCGAACATCAATGGCCCCGGAAATGGCCCCGGAAATATCGGCACCGTGATGGAAACATGGAGCGGGTAGCGGGAATCGAACCCGCACGTCCAGCTTGGGAAGCTGGCAGGCTACCACTACATCATACCCGCCGCAGCGCTGGTGATACCACCGTGAACGGATGACCTTCAAGCTCATTTCGCGGCAGATCAGTGGCGTTGTCGAAAAATTTCCGGCGTGAGGGATTCACATCATGACTCCATGCGGTCGTGCCAGGTGTCGCGTCCCGGGACGGGACTTGAGCCAGGTGGATGCGGCGGCGAGCCTGCGCTGTCATGGTGCCGGGCATCACGCTTCCGTCTCAAGGATCCGGATCGCCCCCTCGTGCCAGATCAGGGGGCGCGATGTCGCCCGGAGTTCGGGAACCTCGCGCACATGGCCGAGAATCACGGAATGGGTGCCCACGGTGCGATGTTCCAACACGTCACAGATGAAGGAAGCTTCGGCATTGCGAAGCAGCGGGAGGCCGTCCCGCTCATACCATTCGCCATGATCGAAGCGCGTAACCCGCTTTTCCGGGCTGGCAAAAACCGGCGGCAGCATATCGTGCTCCCCGGAGAGGACATTGACGCCGAACCGGCCCGCGGCAAGCAGCGGCGCGTGGATCGAGGCTTGCCGGTTCACGCAGACAAGAAGCGTGGGAGGCTCTGTCGTCACCGAGGTCACCGCTGTCGCCGCCATGCCATGACGCCGGCGGCCGAACTGCGTCGTGATCAGGCTGATGCCGGCCGCGAGCCGGCGCATCCCCTGCCTGTATGCCTGCGCGGCCCGGTCCGTGGACTGATCCGTCACTCCGCCCCGCCCCTCCCGGAGGTCATCGCGCCCGGATGTGCGCCGCGCATTCCCAGGCCAAGGTTCTCGCGCAATGTCGCGCCCGTGTAGTCCTTCCGGAACAGCCCGCGTTTCTGGAGTTCGGGGACCACGAGCCGGACGAAGTCCTCGTAGGATCCGGGAAGATACGAACCCGCGACAACGAAACCGTCGCAGGCACCCTCAGCAAACCATTTTTCCATCTCATCGGCCACATCGCGCGGAGATCCGCAGAAAACCGGCAGCTCGTGGAGCGATCCGCGCCCGGAATGCGTGACGAAATCCCGGACCGTCGGGTTCGCCTTGCCGGACAGCTGGATGACCCGGTCCCGTATCGCCTGGAGACCGGACAGGCTGTCGAGCTCGTCCTGGGTGAAAGGGTCATCGAGACCTTTCGAGCCGAAATCGTGGTTCAGCACCTCCGACAAGAGGATCAGCGCGTCCTCGGGCTTGGCCAGTTTCTCGATCTCGGCCATCCGGTCCTCGGCCATGGATCGCGTCTCGGCCACGATCGGATAGATCGCCGGGGTGATCGCCGCCGGGTTTTCGCCGAGGGCTTCGCGCATCGCGGCGTAGCTCTTCTGCGCGACCGCGAAATTCGGGTAGATCACGAAGATCAACTCTGCCCAGCGCGCGGCGAAGAGGCGACCGCGGCCGCTCTGACCGGCCTGAATGATCACCGGCCTGCCCTGCGGGGAGGGCGGCACCGTGAAGGGTCCGCGCGACTTGAGGAATTTTCCCTTGTAGTCGAGCCGGTGGACCTTGGAGGGATCGGCGAAGATACCGCTGTCGCGGTCGCGCAGGATGGCATCCGGCTCCCAGGTGTTCCAGTGGCCGGTGACAATCTCCATGAACTCGTCGGCGCGATCATAGCGCAGGTCATGGGCGAGGTGCTGATCGGCACCGAAATTGGCCGCCTCCGAATCGTTGAGCGAGGTGACGACATTCCAGGCGACCCGCCCCCCCAGCATCAGGTCCATCGTGGCAAAGAGGCGCGCGACGTGGAACGGCTCGTGATAGGTGGTGGAATAGGTCAGACCCAGACCGAGCCGCGAGGTGGCGAGCCCCATGATCATCGCGATCGTCGCGGCATCGAACTTTACCGCACGGACGCCGTATTGCACGGTGGGCCGGTAATCTTCGTTGTAGCGATCGGGAATGGCCAGCCGGTCGTCGAAGAAGGCAAGGTGAAATTTCCCCGCCTCCAGTGTCCGCGCGATCCGGGCGTAGAATTCGGGCGTGTCCCAGTCCGGCATGCTTGCCTTGTGCCGCCAGGATGCCGGGTAGTTCGAGCAGTTCTGCGCCTGCATGAAGGCGACGAGTTTCATGTCTCGTGTCATCGGTGATCTCCATTCAGGGCGGTCAGATCGCCTGCTTGCGTTTGAGGTCGTCCAGTTGCTCGGGGGTGAGACCGAGGAGCGCGCCCAGGACGCGTTCGGTATCCACGCCGAGCGCCGGGCCGGCGTGGCGGAACGTCGCCGGCGTACGGGACATGCGTGGCACGGCTGCCGGCAAGGCCATCTCGCCCGCCCGGGTCTCGGCGCGCAGGAGATCGCCACGCGCGGCGTAATGGGGATCGGCAAAGATGTCGGCAATGTCGAATATCGGCCCCACCGGAACCTCGTGGCGGTCGCATAGTGCGAGCACGTCGGCGCGGTCATGCGCGGCGAAGAAGGTGGCCACCATTGCATTGACCTCGGCCCGGCGGGCAACCCGCTCGGGATTGGTGGCATAGCGCGGGTCCTCCGCGAGTTCCGGGCGCCCCATCGCTTCTGTCAGGCGCTTGAACATCTTGTCGGTCGAACAGGCGAGCGCCACCCATTTCCCGTCGCGTGTCTCGTAATGGGAGTGCGGCACGGTCGTGATCGTGTCGGCCCCCATGCGCGACCGGACGATCCCGAGCCGGTCGAAAGCCGGGGCAATCTCGTCCAGCACCCGGAAAGTCGAGGCGTAGAGGGCGATGTCGATCTCCTGTCCCTGCCCGGTTCGCTCGGCCTCCCTGAGGGCGATCATCACCGCGACCGCGGACCACAGTCCGGTCATGTAGTCGGCCAGCGAGGTGGAACCGGGCATGACCGGTGGACCGTCGGCCTCGCCTGCCAGATGCGCGAGCCCGCTGAATCCATGCGCGACGCGGGCAAAGCCCGGCTTCATCCGGAGCGGCCCGGTCTGGCCATAGGCGCTGACCCTCAGCATGACGAGCGCGGGGTTTTCGCGCGAGAGCCGGTCATAGCCGAGCCCCCATCGCTCCATGGTGCCGGGGCGAAAATTCTCCAGAACGACGTGGCTTTCCGCGGCCATCCTGCGGAACAGATCGGCCCCCTCGTCGCTGCGCAGATCGAGGGTGACGCTGTTCTTGTTGCGCCCCTCGCTCAACCAGACGAAGGTGTCGCCGCACTCCGTCTCCGTTCCGAACCGGCGGAGCGGATCGCCGGTCCCGGGTTGCTCCACCTTGATCACCTCCGCCCCGAACTCGGCCAGGATGGTGCCGCAGAAGGGCGCCGCGAGAAATGTCGCCGGCTCGAGGACACGGATACCGGCAAGGGGGCCGCTCATGACGCATCTCCTGTGAGAAGCTCATGGCGCCGCAGGACCGAACGGGCGAGCTTCTCAACGGCCATGTCGATGAGGATGGCACCGCGACCATATGCGCCCCTGCCGTCGCGATTGGCCGCCTCGAGCTCGTCGATGATCGCCCGCGCCCAGGCGACACGCTCGGGCGACGGGCTGAACACTTCGTTGGCGATCTCCAGCTGGCTGGGATGGATCGCCCATTTCCCCTCGCATCCGAGCGCGGCGCCGCGCTGCGCGGAGGCGCGGTAGGCGTCCGGGTCGCCGTAGTTCGCAAAAGGCCCGTCGATCGCCCGGAGTCCGTGGGCGCGACAAGCATTCGCGATCCGGGCAATCGCGAAATGCCACTGGTCGTTCCAATGCCTGTCCTGCGGCCGACCGTCGGGGGACACCGCATAGCGCGGGTCTGCCGCGCCGATGGCCTCGCCGGCCGTGCCCAGCTCGATCGAGTAGTCCCCGACCCCGAAAATCATCGCCTCGAGCCGCGGTGAGGACGCGGCGATGCTCTCCACGTTCGCGAGACCGAGCGTCGTCTCGATCAGGATCTCGATGCCGATCCGCTTGTCATCGCCGCGTTCCGGCTCCAGCCGCCCGATCAGCTCGTCCGCGAACTGCACGTCGAATGCCGTGCCAACCTTCGGCAGCAGCACGAGATCGAGCCGCGGACACCGCGTGACCACCTCGATGATGTCCCTCAGCCCCCAGGGCGTGTCCGCCCCGTTGACCCTCACGGCCATGGTCTTGCGGCCCCAGTCCACCTCGTTGAGTGCCCGGATCGCGGCGGCGCGCGCCGCCTCCTTGCGGTTCGGCGAGACCGCGTCCTCGAGGTCGAGGAAGATCACGTCGGCCGGGCCCTGCGCCGCCTTGGCGAAGAACTTCTCCGATGTCGCCGGAACGGCGAGTTCCGATCGGTGAACCCTCACGGGACGGGCAGGATCTGGATTCTGTGGCATGGATTCTCCTCCGTTCCCGCCTGATCGACCGCAGATCGCAATCCATTCAAGCCATTGATATAACACAACCATTTCTCCATCCTGTCCGGCAGGGATAGCTGTGCGCGGCCGCCCGGAGATCGGTTTTTTGATCTTTCGACATGTTGAACTTGTTTTCAGAACAAAGGAATGTCAACGTCTAGTCAGAATCAAAATGTCACATCAGAATCAACTATCGGGGGCGAGGCTGCGCATGGCCTGCACCCGCTTCGGGAGGGGAAAGAATGAAACGCAGGGAATTTCTGACCGCGATGACCACTGCCGCGCTCGCATCCGCGGCGCCCGGAATTGCATCGGCCCAGCAGCGGCTGGCAATGGGGGCGACCTTCAGCACCTCGACCTACTACACCTATCAGGTCGGCATCGCCAATTACCTCAACACCGTGGTCGAGGGGATTGACATCTCGGTTCAGGAACTCGGCGGCGCCGAAGTTGCCACTCAGGCGCTGCTTCGTGGCGAGGTGGACATGGGGCTCAGCCTCACCTCTTCGGATCACGCCGCCCGCAATGGCCTGGCACCTTTCGCGGCCCCCGCCGACAAGCTCCGTACTCTCTATTTCTTTGCCCCCGCGCCGCTGAACCTCGTGGTCGCCGACGAAAGCAAGGTCCGCTCGCTCGCCGATCTCGACGGCGTCAGGTTCAACCCCGGCGGACGCGGCACCTCGACCGAGCGGCAGGTGGACCAGATCCTCGAGGTGCTGGGCATCACGCCCGAAGTGGTCCGCGCCGAGGGCAGCGACGCCCTCGAGGCGTTCAAGAACCGCCAGATCGATGCTTTCGCCAAGATCGGCATTCACCCGGACGGGCTCATCCAGCAGGCTGCGGCCTCGCGCGCGATCCGCTTTCTCGACATGACGCCGGAAGAACAGCAGAAGATCTCCGAAGCATCCGGATTCCTTTCGCCGACCACGGTGAACCCGGGTAATTTCTATGGCTCCGGGCAGAACGATGGCGTCGCCACGGTTCAGGCCGCAGTCGGAATCAATACCACCGCCGATCTGGACGAGGACGTGGCTTATCGCATCGCCCGGGCGGTTCTCTCGGAGGCGGGCAAGGCGGCCGAGGGGGAATTCTACCCGCAGGCGAAATCGGTCAACACCGCGCAGCTCACCATCGATGCCGCCGTCGCGCCCCTGCATCCCGGCGTCATCCGCTACCTCGAGGAAGCAGGATACACCGTCCCCGACAGGCTCCGGCCCTGAGCGTGACCACGTCGAAGGCATCGTCCGAGGCGGAGGCGCCCGCGCCGGAGGAGGGTCCGGGGCTCCGCCTGCCACGCGCCGTGCTCCTCTGCGCGACCGTGTGGGTCATGTTCCATCTGCTGGCCGCAGCCGGGCATGTCGGCAGCCACACCCTGCGGTCCGTGCATGTCGGCGGCGCGATCCTGCTGACGCTGGCGGCCTTTCCCCTTCAGGGCCGCTGGCGCCTGCTGGATTTCGGCCTCGCCGCGGCGACAATTGCCGCCGTGGGTTATCTGGTGGTCGAAGGCGATCGCATCGTGATGGCCAACTGGTTCACCTATCCGGGGCCGGAAAGGATCCTTGCGACGCTTGTCTTTGTCGCGCTTCTGGAGAGCATCCGCCGCACGCTCGGACATGCGTTCGTGATCCTCATCTGCGTCTTCATCGCCTATGCCATCTGGGGCAGCTACATTCCCGGCCCGCTCGGCCATCGCGGCCTGAGCGTTGACCGGCTGCTGTTTTCCTTCTACCTCGGAACGCAGGGCGTGACCGCCTCGCTGATCGGCATTTCCGCCAGCGTGGTCGCCCTCTTCCTGATATTCGGCGAATTCCTGAAGGCAGGGGGGGCGGGCCGCACCTTCGTGAACTTTGCGCTCCGCCTCGGGGGACGGATGCGCGGCGGGGCGGGCCTCGTGGCCGTCATCGGAAGCTCGTTCATGGGCATGATCTCGGGCAGCGCGGTGGCCAATGTCGCATCAACCGGTGTCCTCACGATCCCGCTGATGAAACGGCTCGGGTTTTCCCGGGGTCTCTCCGGGGCGATCGAGGCCGTCGCCTCCACCGGCGGGCAGTTCATGCCCCCGATCATGGGGCCGGGCGCCTTCCTCATGGCCGAGCTTCTCGGCATCTCCTATCTGCAGGTCGCCCAGGCGGCGCTGATCCCCTCGACGCTGTTCTTCATCGGGCTGCTGCTGGCGGTCTATCTGCTGGCCGGGCGCCAGGGGCTCCAGCCGGTGCCGGAGGACCTGATCCCGTCGCGCAGGATCACCTATGCGCCCTGGGCCCTGATCCTGCTGGTCCTGCCGATCGGTATTCTGGTCGGCATGGTCATCGCCGGCTATACGGTCCAGTATGCCGTCCTCTGGGCGCTCGGGGCAATGTTGCTCCTGATGGCGGCGGGCGCCGCCCTGTCCGAACGGGACGGGCCTGTGCGGGCGCGCGCCGGGCGGTTCGGCCGCACGATGAAGAACGGGTTCGAGAGTTCCGCCTGGAACATCGCATATATCGCCATCATCGTGGCCGCGGCACAGATGATCGTGGCGGTCATCAACCTCACCGGCCTCGGCGCGACGCTGTCACAGATCATCGTGACGATCGGGCAGGAGAGCCTGATCCTCTCGCTCATGCTCACCATGATCGCGGCCATCGTGCTGGGCATGGGGATGCCCACACCGGCAGCCTATGCCGTCGCGGCGGCGGTGCTGGCCCCGCCCTTGTCGCGGCTTGGCCTCGAAACGCTGCCGACCCATCTGTTCATCTACTATTTCGCCTGCCTCGCCGCGATCACGCCCCCGGTTGCCGCGGCGATCTTCGCGGCCTGCGCCATAAGCGGCGGGCGGGTGATGCCGACCGCCGGTCAGGCCCTCCGGCTTGCCCTGCCGCTCTTTCTGGTGCCGTTCCTCTTCGTCAACGACCCCGTTCTGCTGATGGACGCCGACATGCCAGCCGTCATCCTCGCCACCACGACCGGGGCGGCGGGGGTCTGCGCGCTCACCGCCGCGTCCATGGGCTTTCTGCGTGCTCCCATTCATCCGCTTCTCAGGATCGGACTCGGATGTGGCGCCTTGCTGATGCTGACGCCGAACTGGATGTCCGATGTTGCCGGCGTCCTGGTGAGCGCGGCGGTTCTCGGGCTGCATCTTCGACGCGCATCGCGCGGCGCGGGTGCGGGCGAGGAGACAAGCGCCGCGTGATCCGTCAGCCCGCTATCAGATCGGCGCGGCCTCCATCGCGGCGATATCCTGGCGGGCCGCCGCGAGGAGTTCGCGACAGGTCCGCTCCTTTTCCATCATCCGCGAGAGCGGGCCACCGATCGCGATCCCGACAGATTCCTCGCCCAGGCGAACCAGCGTTGCCATCCCCATCAGATCGACGACGTTCTCGCCACGGGTGATGAACACGCCCTGTTCGCGTCCCTGGCGGATATCCGCGATCAGTGCCGCGGGATCGGTCAATGTATTCGCCGTTATCCGGGGCTGGCCGACGGTCTCGAGCGTCTGGCGGATCGCCTCGTCGGTTTCCAGACTGAGCATCGCCTTGCCGATCGCACTCGAATGCAGCGGCTTGCGCTCGCCGGGTTGCGGCGAATAGCGGATTGCGCTGCGCGATTCCACCACGTCGAGATAAATCACCATGTCTCCCTGGCGCTTGCCGAGCATGAGCGTCTCGCCGCTGGCTTCCTGCAGGGCCTGAAGGGTGGGCGCCAGGATCTCGACGACCGGATCCATCCCGGCGATCTGGTTGGCCAGAACCTGCATCCGGCGCGTCGGGTAGATCCGCTTGCGGTTCTCCAGAACATACAGAAAGCCCCGGGCACGCAGCGTCTTCACCAGCGCATGTGTGCTGGAGACCGGAATATCCATGAGCTGCGCCAGTTCCGACAGCGAGAGCGGCGCAAGTTGCCGCGCGAAGATCTCGAACAGGTCGAGTGTCCGGCCGGCTGCCTTCACGTCGCCCTGTCGGTCCTTGCCCATGTCAATTGTCTCGCATTGCCCGGGGACATGCCTATTGACCCGCCCCGTTCGCGTCAAGCTGGTGTGCCCCGCGCTCGTCCCTCGTGATGGCGCAACCCGATGTCCCGACATGTTGCCAGGAGCGGGTCACGCATCCCGACATTCGCAGTCGATACCGATCGTCGCCCCCAGGGGCCGGGCGCGGCCCGTGCCGGGTGCCCGGACCGAGGGCTCGTAGGGGGCCTGCGGGTGGGGGTGCGCGGACCCTGCCCCCCGCGCCGGTGTCAGACCACCAGCGTCACGCCCCCGGTGTCCAGCCCGACACGGCCTTGACCTCGAGGAAATCCTCGATGCCCCATTTGCCGCCCTCGCGGCCATGGCCGGACTGTTTCATGCCCCCGAAGGGCGAGCCTGCGCCGCGCGACTTGCCGTTCATCTCGACCATACCCGAGCGAAGCCCCCGCGCGAGGCGATTGGCGCGGGCCGCATCGCCGGTCTGGACATAATTGGTCAGGCCATAGGGCGTATCATTGGCGATGGCGAGCGCCTCTTCCTCGGTCTCGAAGGGGATGATCGAGAGCACGGGGCCAAAGATTTCCTCGCGCGCGATGGTCATGTCATTGGTGACATCGGCAAAGACCGTGGGCCGCACGAAGAAGCCGCGATTGAGCCCGTCAGGCCGCCCCAAGCCCCCCGCCACCAGCCGCGCGCCCTCGTCGATGCCCTTCTGGATCAGACCCTGGATCTTGTCGAATTGCGCCTTGTTCACCACCGGGCCGATATGGCGGCCCTCCTCATGGGCGGGGCCGACCGCGATCGCGGCCGCGACCTCGGCGGCCTCTTCCACCGCCTCGGCGTAGCGCGCGCGCTCCACCAGCATCCGGGTGGGGGCGTTGCAGGACTGGCCGGTATTGTTCATGCAATGGATCACGCCGCGCTTGACGGCCTTTTCGTCGGCATCTGCAAAGATGAGATTGGCCCCCTTGCCGCCCAATTCGAGGCTGACACGCTTGAGCGTATCGGCGGCGGATCTGGAAATCAGTTTGCCCGCCCGCGACGAGCCGGTAAAGCTGATCATGTCCACGTCCGGATGCGCCGAAAGCTGGCTGCCCACCCCTGCCCCATCGCCATTGACGAGGTTGAACACCCCCTTGGGCAGGCCCGCCTCGTGGACGATCTCGGCGAAGATGAGCGCGTTGAGCGGCGCCTCCTCGGAGGGTTTGAGCACCATGGTGCAGCCCGCGATGAGCCCGGCGATGACCTTGAGCGTGATCTGGTTCTGCGGCCAGTTCCACGGCGTGATCATGCCGACCACGCCCACGGGTTCGTGGATGATACGGTCATTGGGGGCGTGATCGCCGAGCGGTTCGTCGAACTTGAACGCGCGCGCGGCGGTCAGGAAATTGGTGATGTGCCAGGTCCCCGAAGGCACCTGTTGCTGGCGGGCCATGTCGATGGGCGCGCCCATTTCCATGCTGGTGGCCCGGGCGAGATCCTCGGCGCGGGTCTCGTAGACCTTGAGGATGCGCTCGACCGCGGCGATGCGTTCCTCGGGGGGCGTGGCCATCCATGCCGGAAAGGCCGCGCGCGCGGCGGCGACGGCGGCATCGGTATCGGCCTGCCCCCCGAGCGCGATCACGGCGCAGGGCTCTTCGGTGGTGGGGTTGATGACGGCGTGATCACGGCCCGCGCGCGGCGCGACCCATGCGCCGTCGATATAGAACATCTTTCTCTCGATCATGGTTGACCTCCGTGAATTTGACGGCACTCTGTCAGCCGTTCGGGCGCGCCGCAAGGCTGGATGATCCGGCCCGCGGGATTTTGATCAAATTCCCGCGCACGCCCCTGTCACAGGAGGTTCTCATGGCACTTCGCATCAACGACACGATCCCCGATCTCACCGTCGAGACCGATCTCGGCACGTTCTCGCTGCATGAATGGATCGGCGACAGCTGGGCGATTCTCTTTTCGCATCCCAAGGATTTCACCCCCGTCTGCACCACCGAATTCGGCGCCGTGGCGCAGCTGGCCGACGAATGGGAAAAGCGCGGCACCAAGGTCATCGGGGTTTCGGTCGATGGCGTCGAGGATCACCGCAAGTGGAAAGGCGATATCGAGAAGGTGGGCGGCGCGGCGCCGAAATTCCCGATCATCGCCGATGACGGGCTGGCGGTGTCCAAGGCCTTCGACATGCTGCCCGCCGAGGCCTGGCTGCCCGACGGGCGCACGCCTGCCGACAGCGCCACGGTGCGCACCGTGTTCATCATCGGGCCCGACAAGAAGCTCAAGCTCTCGATGACCTACCCGATGTCGGTGGGGCGCAATTTCGCCGAGGTGCTGCGCGCGCTCGACGCGCTCCAGGCCACCGAGAAACACGGCGTGGCCACCCCCGCCAACTGGACCATCGGTCAGGACGTGATCGTGCCGCCCTCGGTGAATGACGCGGCCGCGCGCGAGAAATTCGGCGGCTTCGACGCGGAACTGCCCTATCTGCGCAAGGTGAAACTGCCGGGCTGAGCGCGGACCGTCCCGCAGGGCAAGGGGGCGATGCCCCCTTGCGCAACGCCGTGCGCTACCGCGCGGCGATCATCTCGGCCTGTTTCACGATCACCTCGGCCTGCTTGATCGAGGCGATATCGACGAGGCGGCCCTTGTAGGTCGTGGCGCCCTCGCCGCGCGCCTTGGCCGCTTCCATGGCCTTGAGGATCTCGCGCGCCTCCTGCACGGCGGCCTCCGAGGGGGTAAAGACCTCGTTGGCAAGCGCCACCTGCGAGGGGTGGATCGCCCATTTGCCGACCATGCCGAGCGTGGCCGAGCGCCGCGCCTGCGCGCGGAATCCCTCTTCGTCGGAGAAATCGCCGAACGGCCCGTCCACCGGCAAGAGGCCATGGGTGCGGCAGGCGGCGACAATCGCGGTCTGCACCCAGTGCCAGGGATCGGACCAGTATTTCGCGCCCTCATGGAGCATGTAGTAATTTTCCTGCGTGCCGCCGATGCCGGTGGTCTGCATCCCCATCGAGGCCGCGAAATCGGCCGCACCGAGGCTGAGCGCCTGCATCCGGGGCGAGGCGGCGGCGATTTCCTCGACATGGCAGAGGCCGGCGGCGGTCTCGATGATCGCCTCGAAGCTGATCCGCTTGCTGCGGCCCCTGGCGGCCTCGATCGAAGAGACAAGCGCATCGACGGCGTAGATATCCGCCGCGCAGCCCGCCTTGGGGATCATGATCTGGTCGAGCCGCTCGCCCGCCTGTTCGAGAAGGTCCACCACGTCGCGATACCAGAAGGGCGAATCGAGCCCGTTGATGCGCACCGAGAGATACTTGTTGCCCCAGTCGATCTCGTTGATCGCGGCGATGGTGTTGGCGCGCGCGCTGTCCTTGTCGGAGGGGGCCACCGCATCCTCGAGGTCGATATTGATCACGTCCGCCGCGCTGGCGGCCATCTTCTCGAACAGCTTCGGATTCGAGCCGGGGCCGAAAAGCTGGCAGCGGTTGGGACGGGCGGGGGCGGGGGGTTGCACGCGAAAGCTCATGTGATCGCTCCTTGGGTCAGGAAATTGCCGGACATGTGCCTGCGTGGTTAGGAAATTGCCCGGCCTGCCGCAAGCGCATTATGCGCCCGACAGGCGACCGGGCCGGCGCGCAAAACCGCTGGCGGCGCGGGCGGCGATCTGGGAATGAGTATTTGCGGAAAGATGAAGCGGGAGGGCCTTGTGCGGATCACGGTGACGCAGGAGCGGTTTGCGCTCGCGCAGGTCTTTGCCATCAGCCGCGGCGCACGGACCGAGGCGCGGGTGCTGGTGGTGCATGTCAGCGAGGGCGGCGTGACCGGCCGGGGCGAATGCGTGCCCTATGCCCGCTATGGCGAGACCCCCGAGAGCGTGGCGGCGCAGATCGCGGGGCTGCCGGAGGTCCTTGACCGGGCCGCGCTGCAAGAGCTTCTGCCTGCCGGGGCGGCGCGCAACGCGGTCGATTGCGCGCTCTGGGATCTGGAGGCCAGGCGCGCGGGGTGCCGGGTCTGGGAACTGGCCGGGCTGCCCGCGCCGGGGCCGGAGATCACCGCCTATACCCTGTCGCTGGACACGCCGCAGGCGATGGCGGCGCAGGCCGCGCGGCACGCGCATCGCCCGCTGCTCAAGGTCAAGCTGGGGGCGCAAGACGACATGGCCCGGCTCGAGGCGGTGCGGCGCGGGGCGCCGGGGGCGCGCCTCATCGTCGATGCCAACGAGGGCTGGAGCGCGGAAATCTATGCCGATCTCGCGCCGCATCTGGCGCGGCTCGGCGTGGCGCTGGTCGAACAGCCGCTGCCTGCCGGCGAGGACGAGGTGTTGCGCGGGATGGCGCGCCCGGTGCCGGTCTGTGCCGACGAGAGCTGTCACGACCGCGCGAGCCTCGCCAGGCTGCGCGGCAAGTATGACATGGTCAACATCAAGCTCGACAAGGCCGGGGGGCTGACCGAGGCGCTCGGCCTGCGCGATGCGGCACGGGCGGCGGGGCTGCGCGTGATGGTGGGCTGCATGGTCGGCACGTCGCTGGCGATGGCGCCTGCGGTGCTGGTGGCGCAGGGCGCGGCTGTGACGGATCTTGACGGGCCGCTGCTATTGGCCGAAGACCGGGCGCATGGATTGAGATATGACGCCGCCGGGGTTCATCCCTCCGACGCGGCCCTGTGGGGATGACGACCATGCGCACCGTCTATGTGAACGGAGACTACCTGCCCGAGACCGAAGCCCGCGTGTCGATCTTCGACCGCGGCTTCCTGATGGCCGACGGGGTCTATGAGGTGACGAGCGTGCTGGGCGGCAAGCTCATCGACTTTGCCGGTCATATCGCGCGGCTCGAACGCTCGCTGCGCGAGCTGGACATGAAGAAACCGGCGGTTTTCGACGATCTGCTGGAGATCCACCGCGAACTGGTGCGCCTCAACGGGATCGGGGACGGGCTGATCTATCTGCAGGTGACGCGCGGCAGCGATGGCGACCGCGATTTCGTCTTTCCCGATCCCGAGACCACCGAGCCGACGCTGGTGCTGTTCACGCAGTCGAAGCCGGGGCTGGCCGACAATCCGGCGGCAAGGCGGGGCATCAAGGTGATCGGGATCGAGGATATCCGCTGGGGGCGGCGCGATATCAAGACGGTGCAGCTTCTTTATCCGTCGATGGGCAAGATGATGGCACAGAAGGCGGGCGCCGACGATGCCTGGATGATCGAGGACGGGCATGTGACCGAGGGCACATCCAACAACGCCTATATCGTCAAGGGCAACCGGATCGTCACGCGGCAACTCTCCCATGACATCCTGCACGGGATCACCCGCGCCGCCGTGCTGCGCATGGCGCGGGAGGCGCAGATGCAGGTGGAGGAGCGCGCCTTCAGCATCGACGAGGCAAAGGCGGCGGACGAGGCCTTTGTCACCTCGGCCTCGGCCTTTGTCATGCCGGTGGTGGAGATCGACGGCGTGGCGATCGGCGAGGGCAGGCCGGGGCCGGTGGCGACGCGGCTGCGCGAGATCTATCTGGAGGAGAGCCGCAAGGCGGCGATCTGAGGCACGCCGGGATCAGAACAGCATCCCGCCATCGCTGTCGTCGCCCGCCTCTTCCAGCAGGCGGTTCATGTCGGGCACCAGGATGCGTCGCTTGCCCTCGAGCACGATCACCCCGTCCCTCTTGAGCGCCGAGACCTGGCGGCTCACCGTTTCCAGCGTCAGCCCGAGGTAATCGGCCATCGCCTCGCGCGTGAGCGGCAGATCGAAGGTCAGCGGCCCACTCCGCCCGTCCATGTGCAGCGCCGCGTCGCGCCGCCCGATGATCGCCAGCAGCGAGGCGATCTTCTCGCGCGCGGTCTTGCGGCCCAGCACCAGCATCCATTCGCGCGCGGCGTCCAGTTCGTCGAGCGTCATTTCCAGAAGGCGCTGCGCGATATGCGGCGTGCGCGCCATCATCTGCTCGAAGGGCTTGCGGCGGAAACAGCACATGACGATATCGGTCGTGGCCACCACGTCATAGGCGGCGCGGTCGCGCCCCGGACGGCCGACGAAATCGCTGGGCAGCAACAGGCCCACCATCTGCGTGCGCCCGTCCTCCATCGTCTGCGTCAAGGTGGCGATGCCCGAGACCACCGAGGCCACGAAATCCATCGGATCACCCGACCAGATCACCGTCTGCCCGGCCTCGAAACTGCGGTAATACTTGATCTCGTCGAGACGGTCGAGTTCGTCCGGCTCGCAGCGCGCACAGACCGCGCGATGCCGGATCGGACAATCGGCGCAGTCGCGATGCGCCGTATCCGCAGTTTTGTCTACAGTCTTGTCCGCAGTCCTGGCCGCGGATTTTTCGAGCGATGCCACTGGCGCGTTTCCGTGGTTGATCTGGGTCAAGGACGTTCGCAGGACCGAGGGTAAACCTTGCGGCATGGATACGCAAACCAAACTGGGCGATCTGGGTCTTTTTGATGCCAGGGTGCCACGCTATACCAGCTACCCGACCGCGCCGCATTTCAACCGGGGCGTCGGGGGGCATCATTTCGCAAGCTGGATCAGGGAGATACCCGAGGGCGCGGAAATCTCGCTCTATGTGCATGTGCCCTTCTGCCGCAGGCTGTGCTGGTTCTGCGCCTGCCGCACGCAGGGCACGCAATCCGATGCGCCGGTGGCGGCCTATCTGGAGACGCTCAAGACCGAGATCGCCATGCTGGGCCGCATCCTGCCCGACGGCGTGCGCCTGTCGCGGCTGCATTGGGGGGGGGGCACGCCGACGCTGCTCACGCCTGCGATGATGACCGAACTGGCGGCGGCGATCCGCGCCATCGCCCCCTTTACCGAGGCCACCGAATTCTCGGTCGAGATCGACCCGAACGAGATCGACGGGCCGCGCCTCGATGCGCTGGCGGCGGCGGGGATGAACCGCGCCTCGATCGGGGTGCAGGATTTCGACGAAGATATCCAGAAGACGATCGGCCGGCGTCAGGGCTATGACATCACGCGCCAGGCGGTCGAGGCGATTCGCGCGCGGGGCGTGCAGAGCCTCAATGCCGATATCCTCTACGGCCTGCCGCATCAGAGCCGCGCGCGCATCACCGAGAGCGTGCAGAAGCTCCTGTCGCTCGCGCCCGACCGGGTCGCGCTCTATGGCTATGCGCATGTGCCGTGGATGGCCAAGCGCCAGCAGCTGATCCCGTCGGATGCGCTGCCCACCCCGCAGGAACGCCTCGCGCTCTTCGAGACGGCGCGGCGGCTGTTCCTCTGGGACGGCTATGACGAGATCGGCATCGACCATTTCGCCCTCCCGTCCGACGGGCTCAGCGTGGCGCGGCGCGCCGGGCAACTGCGGCGCAATTTCCAGGGCTATACCGACGACACCGCCGAGGTGCTGATCGGCATCGGGGCCTCGGCGATCTCGCGCTTTCCGCAAGGCTATGCGCAGAACGCCCCCGCCACCGGCGCGCATACCGCGGCGATCCGCGAGGGGCGGTTTTCCACCGCGCGGGGGCATGTCTTCGCCGGGGAGGATCGGCTACGCGCCCGGCTCATCGAGATGCTCATGTGCGATTTCCGCGTGGACGCCGCCGCGATCACCCGCGATTTCGCCATCCCGCCCGAGACGCTGCGGGCGATGCTCGCCGAGGTGGACCGCGCCTTTGCCGGTCATCTGGAGCTCGATCCAGGCGGTCTGAGCATCCCGCCCGAGGCGCGCCCCCTGACCCGGATGGTCGCGCGCAGGCTCGATGCCTACGAGATGAACGCCGAGGGCCATTCCCCGGCGATCTGAGCAGCAGGCCCTATCGCACCACCATCACCGAGCAGAGGGCATGGCGCACCACACGCGCGGCGTTGGGGCCGAGCAGGTAGTCGCTGAAATCGGGCTTGTGCGCGCCGATCACGATGAGTGCCGCGCCGTCGGCCCTGGCCACGCGCAGGATCTCGTCATAGGCGTTGCCGGTGGTGACGATGTGGCGCACCTTTTCGTTGGCCTCCGCCCCCAGCACCCGGGTCACCTGCGCGTTCAGCAGCCTGCGCGCCTCGGCCTCCAGCTTTTCGTGATGGCCCGAGCCGAAGAAACTGCCGACCACGCTCATGCCGTAATCGGGCACCACGGTGATCACGTCGAGCTGCGCGCCATCGAGCGCGGCAAGCTGCGCCGCGCGGCGCAGCACGGGATCGTCCTGGTTGGCGTTGCTGACATCGATGGCACAGAGAACGGGACCGCTCATGCCGAGGCTCCTTGCTTTGCTTGCGTCTCATCGCGTCCGATCCGCGCCCGTTGCAGCAGCGCGATCAGCCCCAGCAGCACGAAGGCGGGAAGGAACATCACCTCCTGCGGCCACTGGTCCGCCGGCGCCTTGACCGAGACGATGACCACCGGCTCGTCGCCGTAGAAATCGAAATTCTGGAACGTCTCGGCAAAGGGCGTTCCGAACATCGGCTCCTCCAGCGTGATCCGCGCGCCATCGGGCACGAGCACAAGCCCGTGATCCGCCAGCAGCGCCGCGCCGTCCCCCTCCCCGGTCACCGCGATCACCAGCGTGGTCTGGCGCGGCGCGCCGGTCATGAAATCCGGCCCCGCCACCACGATGCGCAGCTCCTGCCCGGCATGGGCGGCGTCGAGCGCCTGTTCGATCTGCGCCGGCGGCACCATCTCGAAAGGCGGCTGGATGCGGTTCATGAAGTAATCCGGCCGGAACAGGGCAAAGGCCACCAGCACCAGCGCCACGCTCTCGTAGATCCGGTTGCGGGTCAGGAACCAGCCCATCGTCCCGGCGGTAAAGACCAGGATCGCGATGGTGGCCACCACGAAGGTGATGATCCCCTCCACCCAGGTCACGTCGATGAGCAGCAGCTTGGTGTTGAAGATGAACACGAAGGGCAGAGCCACGGTGCGCAACGAGTAGAAGAAGGCCGCAAAGCCGGTCTTGATCGCATCGCCCCCCGAGACCGCGGCGGCGGCAAAGCTCGCCAGCCCCACCGGCGGCGTCACATCCGCCATGATCCCGAAATAGAACACGAAGAGATGCACCGCGATCAGCGGCACGATCAGCCCCGATTGCGCGCCCAGATGCACCACGACCCCGGCCATCAGCGAGGAGACGACGATGTAATTCGCGGTGGTCGGCAGGCCCATGCCCAGCACAAGGCTCAGCAGCCCCACCATGATCAGCATCAGGATCAGGTTGCCGCCCGACAGGAATTCCACCAGGTCGGCCATGACCTGCCCCACCCCGGTCAGCGTGACCGTGCCCACGATGACGCCGGCCGTCGCCGTGGCCAGGCCGATGCCGATCATGTTGCGCGCGCCCGCGATCAGGCCCGACACGAGATCCACGACGCCCTCGCGAAAGGCATTGGCCATGTCGCTCTGCCCGCGGAACATCGCCTTGAGCGGGCGCTGCGTGAGCAGGATGACAAACAGCAGCGCCGAGGCCCAGAAGGCCGAGAGACCGGGCGATTTCTGCTCGATCATCAGGAAATAGACCAGCACCAGGATGGGCAGCAGGAAATGGAGCCCGGCCTTGTAGATCTCGCCCACCACCGGCAGGCGCACCTCCTCGGCATCGGGATCGTCCGGTTCGAGATCGGGCACCTGCGCGGCCAGCCACAGAAGCGCGACATAAGCCACCACCAGAAGCCCCGCGAGGATCGGGCCGGCGCCCTCGGGCATCGCCGCCACGATCCAGCCCACCGGGAACTGCACCGCGTAGCACAGCAGGGCAAAGCCTGCGAAAAAGGCGAACATGCCCCCCACCGTGCGCCCGAGGCTCACCACCCGGTCGCCGAGCATCGGCATGTTCTGCTTTACCGCCTCCAGATGCACGATATAGACCAGCGCGATATAGCTGATCGTGGCCGGCAGGAGGGCGTGGGTGATCACCTCGACATAGGAAATCCCCACATATTCCACCATGAGAAAGGCCGCGGCCCCCATCACCGGCGGCATGATCTGCCCGTTGACCGAGCTTGCCACCTCGACCGCGCCCGCCTTTTCGCTGGTAAAGCCCACCCGCTTCATCAGCGGGATGGTAAAGGTGCCGGTCGTCACCACATTGGCGATGGACGAGCCCGAGATGAGGCCCGTGGCGGCAGAGCCCACCACCGCCGCCTTGGCCGGGCCGCCCCGCAGGTGGCCGAGCGCGCCAAAGGCCATCTTGATGAAGTAATTGCCCGCCCCCGCCTTGTCGAGCAGCGCGCCGAAGAGCACGAAGAGGAACACGAACCGCGTCGAGACGCCGAGCGCGATGCCGAACACGCCCTCGGCGGTGATCCACATGTGGCTCATCGCCTTTTGCAGGCTCGCGCCCTTCCAGCGGATCACCTCGGGCACCCAGCTCGAAGCGCCGAAGAACACATAGGCCAGAAAGATCGCGGCGATGATCGCCATCGCCGGACCGAGCGCGCGGCGCGCGCCCTCGAACAGGATCAGCAGCCCGACCAGCGCCACCCATTTGTCGGTATCGTCGGCCAGCCCGCCACTGCGCACGATCTTGTCGTAGAAGAAATAGCCGTAGAGCGCGATGAACGAGCCCACGAGCGCCAGCACCCAGTCATAGAGCGGGACATAGGCGCGCGGGCTGGATCGGAACATCGGATAGGCCATGAAGGCGAGAAAGATCGCGAAGGCAAGGTGGACCTGGCGCGAATTGTTCAGGATCGCCCCCGGCAGGAGATAATTGGCGATCGGCGAGGCCAGCGCGATCTGGAACAGCGACCAGATCACCGCCACCGCGGCGAGAAACAGCGCCACCGCGCCTTCGGGGTTGCGCGCGCCGCCATCGCTCGAGGAGACCAGCTCCTGAAGTTCGGCCTCGCTCAGCGGACCCTTGTCCTGAGTATCGCTCGCCATGGTAACCCTCTCCCTGTCGCGCCGCGTTTGCCCTGCGGTCTGTCAACGTTTGTCGAAACCCCGGAAACATCCGGGCGCCAGGGGCAAGGGGCGGCGCACCGCCCCCCGCCCCGGGCAGCGCCGATCAGTCGATCAGCCCCTTTTCCCGATAATATTTCTCCGCGCCCGGATGCAGCGGCGCCGACAGGCCGGCGCTCACCATTTCCCTGGCGTCGAGATTGGCAAAGGCCGGGTGCAGCCCGCGGAAATCGTCGAAATTGTCGAACACCGCCTTGACCACGGTGTAAACCGCCTCCTCCGACACATTGGCCGAGGTGACGAGGGTCGCGCCGACGCCGAAGGTCTGCACATCCTCATCGGTGCCGCGATACATGCCGCCGGGAATGATCGCCTTGCGGTAATAGGCGTTCTCGGCGATGAGCGCGTCGATCTCCGGGCCGGTCACGCTCACCAGGACACTGTCGCAGGCGGTGGTGGCCTCCTGGATCGTGCCCGAGGGATGGCCCACGGTGAACACCATCGCGTCGATCTGGTTGTCGCACAGCGCCTGGCTCTGCTCGGCGGGGCGCAGTTCGGCGGCGAGCGCGAAATCGCGGGCGGTCCAGCCCATCTTGTCCATCACCACCTCGAAGGTGCCACGCGCACCCGATCCGGGATTGCCGAGATTGACCCGCTTGCCCTTGAGATCGGCGAAGGTCCGGATGCCGCTGTCGGCGCGCGCCACCACGGTGAACGGCTCGGGGTGGAGCGAGAACACCGCGCGCAGCTCCTCGAAGGGGCCGTCGGCGGCGAAATTGTCCGAGGTGCCGTGATAGGAATGGTGCTGCCAGTCCGATTGCACCACGCCGAATTCCAGCTCGCCGGCGCGGATGGTCTTGAGGTTGTAAACCGAACCGCCGGTCGATTCGACCGAGCAGCGGATGCCGTGCTCCTTGCGGCCCTGGTTGACCAGCCGGCAGATCGCGCCGCCGGTCGGGTAATAGACGCCGGTCACGCCGCCGGTGCCGATGGTAATGAATTCCTCGGCCATCGCCGCCGGCGCCAGCAGGGCGGCAAGCGCGGCCCCGGCCATCGTGAACCTGAACCTGTCAAACATCATGATCTCCCTTGCTTGATGTTGTTGAAAAAACCGTCAGACATCCCAGACCTCTCCCAGGCGGCGGCTGTTTTGCTCGACCTGAGCGATCCGGGCGCGGGCCGCCGCGCCCGCGCGGCCGACCAGCATCCCCACCACGATCTCGACGAGGGCGGTGGTGGCCACATAGGACGAATAGAAATGCGGGCTGTCGGTAGGCACCACGAACCCGGCCGAGGCCGAGGGCAGCGCCGGACAGGCCGGGCTGTCGGTGATCACCACGACAAAGGCGCCCTGCGCCGCCGCCATATGCGCCGCCTCCACCGAGCGGGTGGAATAGGGCGGCTTGGTCACGATCACCATGGCATCGCGCCCGTCCATCCCGGTCAGCGCCGAGCCGAGCGAGGCCCCCATGCGCCCCGCCATCGACCAGTTACCGGAACAGAAATTCGCCATGTAGGAAAGATATTCCACAATTCCCGTCGAGCCAAGCGCGCCGACAAGCACCACGTTGCGCGCCGCGTGCAGCCGTTCCACCGTGCGGTCGAGCAATGCCATGTCCATATCGCGCAGGAGCGTCTGGAGGTTGCGCAGGCAGGCGCTCACATGCGCTTCGCAAAAGCTGCTCTCGCCGGCCTCATGCGCCGCCTGAAGCCGCTCCGCGCGCTCGGCAAAGCTGTTCACGCGCCGGTCGATCTTGGCGCGCATCGCCTCGCGCAGCGCCTCGAAGCTCCGGTAATCGAGCGCCCGCGCCAGTCGCGAGAAACTCGCCGGGGCGAGCCCGCTCTCCTGCGCCACCGCGCGCAGCGACCGCGTGGCAATGTCCACCGGATGCGCCGCCACATATTCCGCCGCCTGCCGCAGCCTGTCGCTGAGGCCGTCGAAATTGCGGGCCAGACGCTCCTCGAACGACGCGGCCGGATGGATCTCGCGGATGTTCATCGAAACGATTGGTTTCATCCGTTTCAGCACTTGTCAAGAGATGATTCATTTGTTTCAATGCCATGACGCATCAGGGAAGGCCACCATGACCCATGTCTTTCACCGCCACACGGGCGCCCGCCCCCCCATCGCCGCGCGCGGCGAGGGGGCCTATATCATCGACGCGACCGGCAAGCGCTATCTCGACGGATCGGGCGGCGCGGCGGTCTCCTGCCTCGGCCATTCCGACCCGGATGTGACCCGGGCCATCAAGGATCAGGCCGACCGGATCGCCTTTGCCCATACCGGGTTTTTCACCTCCGAACCGGCAGAGCGCCTCGCCGACCGGCTCATCGCCCATGCGCCCGAGGGGATCGAGCGGGTCTATTTCGTCTCCGGCGGCTCGGAGGCGGTGGAGGCCGCGCTCAAGCTCGCCCGTCAGTATTTTCTGGAGAAGGGCGAGGCCAGCCGCACCCGCTTCATCGCCCGGCGTCAGAGCTATCACGGCAACACGCTGGGCGCGCTCGGCACGGGCGGCAACATGTGGCGCCGAGAGCCCTTCGCGCCGCTCATGGTCGAGACCTCGCATATCGCGCCCTGCTACGAATATCGCGGGCGCGCGCCGGGCGAATCGTCCGAAGACTACGGCCTGCGCGTGGCGGGTGAGCTCGAGACGGAACTCACCCGCGTCGGCCCGGAAAACGTCATCGCCTTCGTGGCCGAGCCGGTCGTGGGCGCCACCCTCGGCGCGGTGCCGCCAGTGCCGGGCTATTTCAAGCGCATCCGCGAGATCTGCGACCGCCACGGCATCCTTCTGATCCTCGATGAGGTGATGTGCGGCATGGGGCGCACCGGCACGCTGTTTGCCTGCGAAGCGGACGGCCTGCGCCCCGATATCGTCACCATCGCCAAGGGGCTCGGCGCCGGCTATCAGCCCATCGGCGCGATGCTCTGTTCGGGTGCGATCTATGCTGCCATTGAGCAGGGATCGGGCTTTTTCCAGCATGGCCACACCTATATCGGCCATCCCGTCGCCTGCGCCGCCGCCGATGTCGTGGTGGAAAAGCTGACCGACGGCGGCATGACCGCGCGCGCGGCAAAGATGGGTGCGCGGCTCGGCGCGGCGCTGGAGGCGGCGTTCGGCCAGCACCCCCATATCGGCGACATTCGCGGGCGCGGCATGTTTCGCGGCCTCGAGATCGTCGAGGACCGCGCCACCAAAGCCCCCTTCGCCCCCGAGCGCGGCATCAACAAGGCGCTCAAATCCGCCGCGTTCGAGGCCGGGCTGATCTGCTATCCGATGGGCGGCACGATCGACGGGCGGCAGGGCGATCACGTCCTGCTCGCACCGCCCTTCATCATCGACGACGCCCAGATCGACGAGTTGGTGGACAAGCTCGACACCGCGCTCCGGGCGGTCCTGCCATGACGCCCCTGCCCCGGCTCATGGTCGCGCCCAATGGCGCGCGCCGCGGCAAGGCCGATCACCCGGCCCTGCCCCTCACCCTGCCCGAGATCGTGGAAACCGCCCGCGCCTGTCATGCGGCGGGCGCGGACGGGCTGCACCTGCATTTGCGCGACGCCGAGGGGCATCACCTGCTCGACGCCGGCGCCTATCGGGAGGCGCTGGAGGAGCTGCGCCCCGCCGTCCCCGGCATGGCCCTCCAGATCACCACCGAGGCGGCAGGCCGCTACGCCCCCCCGCATCAACGCGCCGTCGCCCTCGGGGCGGGGGCCGATATGGTCTCGGTCGCGCTGCGTGAAATGTCCGCCGAGCCCGAGCAGGCCCCCGGTTTCTACGCCGCCTGCGCCGAACATGGCATCGCCGTGCAGCACATCCTCTACGACGCGGGCGATTTCGACCTGCTCGCGCGGCTCGTGCCCGAGGCGCTGCGCGATGCGCCCGATCTGCAACTGATCTTCGTGCTGGGCCGCTACACCGCCGGACAAGAGAGCGACGCGCGCGACCTCGCGCCCTTCCTGGCCCGCCTTCACGCCCGAAAGACACCCGCCGACTGGGCCACCTGCGCCTTCGGCCGCGCCGAAACCGCCTGCCTTCTTGCCGCGCATGAGGCGGGCGGCAAGCTGCGCGTGGGCTTCGAGAACAGCCTCTGGCACGCCGATGGCCGCCTCGCCCGCGACAATGCCGAGCGCGTGCGCGCCGTGGTGGAGGCGTGCGGGCTGGGGTAAGGGCGCGGGCGCAAGAAGGTGCAATTGCGCGGAATCAAGGCGCGTTCACGCGCCGCCGCGCAGCGCCCGACCGCCCCCCGGGCGGGCGCTTTTGCAACGTCCGGGCCCATATCACCGTCGCAGTATCTTGCACCATAAAGTGCCCACCACAAACGTCCGGGCGCCCCCCCGCGGTCGGGCGCTGCGCGGTGCGTCCGGCGTCACGCCGAATGGCCCTTCCATCCCGACCGCCCCCCTCACAGCGCCGCCTCCAGCCGCCGCCACGCCGCCTCGCTCCCGGCAAGGCCCAGGCGCAGCCACGCCCCCGACCACGGAAAGATCCGCGACCAGATCCGCCGCCGCGCCAGCCGCTCCTGCGCCTCTGTTGCATCCGGCGTGGCATAGGTCCGAAAGAGCGGCGTGCCCCCGACAAGCCGCCAGCCCGCGCGCGCCGCCATCGCATCGAGCCGCGCGGCATCGCGGCTGAGCCGCGCGCAAGTGGCAGCCTGCCAGCCCGTGTCGCGCAGTGCCGCGCACGCCACCTCGATCGCCGGACCCGCGACCGGCCAGGGCCCCGCCATCTCGCGCAGCCGCCCGGCCAACGCGCCGTCGCAGAGCGCAAAGCCCAGCCGCAGCCCCGCCAGCCCGTAGAACTTGCCGAAAGACCGCAGCACCACCACGTTCGCCACGCCCCCGAGATGCGGCGCCAGCGACAGCCCCAGCTCGGGATCGGCAAAGCTCTCATCCACCACCAGCCCCCCCACCCGCGCCGCCAGCGCCAGCAAGTCCCCCGGCACATGCCGCCGCCCACAGGGATTGTTGGGATTGACCACCACCGCCAGATCCGCCCCGACGAGCGCCTCGGGCCTGCCCACCTCCTCGACGCGCCAGCCCGCCGCCCGCAGCGCGGCGGCGTGCTCGTTATAGGTCGGCCCCAGCACCCGCGCCGTGCCGCGCGGCACAACATACGGCACCGTCTGGATCGCCCCCTGCGCGCCCGCCAGCGCCACCACCTCGGCGCGCGTGCCATAACACGCCGCCGCCGCCGCCTCGACCGCCGCCATATCCGCGCGCGTCGGCAGCGCGGCAAAGGCGCGCGGGGACAGCGCAGGCACCGGATAGGCCACCGGGTTGATGCCCGTGGACAGGTCCAGCCAATCGCCCGGCGCGCCGCCGAACCGCTCCCGCGCCGCGTCGAGATTGCCGCCGTGATCCCTGAATGCCACCATGCCGCTCCTAAACCAGCCAAACCGCGCCCAGCGCAAGCGCCATCAGCGCCATCGCCCGGGCATAGAGCCGCAATCCCCGCCGCAGATCCGCCGCCCCCGGATCACGCGCGCCCCCGTTGAGCCAGGGCTCCTCGCTCACCCGCCTGCCATAGAGGCGCGGCCCCGAGAGGCGCACGCCCAGCGCCCCCGCCATCGCCGCTTCGGGCCAGCCCGCATTGGGCGAGCGATGCGCCCGCGCGTCCCGCAACATCACCCGCAGCGCGCGGCCCGCGACGCGCGGCGCAGCCAGCGCAAGAAGAAGCCCCGTCAGCCGGGCCGGAACAAAATTCGCCACATCGTCAAGCCGCGCCGCCACCTTGCCAAACGCCTCGTAGCGCGCCGTGCGATGCCCGATCATCGAATCGAGCGTGTTCACCGCCTTGTAGGCCGCGATCCCCGGCAGCCCCGCCACCACGCCCCAGAAGACCGGCGCCACGATCCCGTCGCCGCTATTCTCCGCAAGGCTCTCGAGCGCCGCGCGCGCCACCCCCGCCTCGTCGAGCGCGCCCGGATCGCGCCCCACGATCATCGCCACCGCCGCGCGCGCCGCCGCCAGATCGCCCGCCGCCAGCGGCCGCGCAACGGCCGCGACATGATCATGCATCGAGCGCAGCGCGATCAGCGGCCAGGCGAGAACACCGCCCAGAACCACGCCCGACAGACCCTCCGGCAAGAGCCATTGCAACAGCAGCGCAGGCCCCAGCGCCAGCGCCAGGATCACGCCCACGCAGAGCGCACCCATACCGAGGCGCATCGCCCGCCCGCCGCGATTGAGCCACCCCTCCAGCGCCGCGATCGCGGCCCCCAGCCAGGTCACCGGATGCCCGATCCGCGCATGGAGCCATCCCGGCCACCCGATCCCCAGATCGAGCGCCAGCCCCACCAGCATCATCCCCGCAAAACTCATGCAGCGCCCCCGGTGACGAAACGCAACACGCCCGAAAGCCCCGCCTCGGTCAGCGCCGCCTCGGCCCCGTCGGGCACCCGGCCCGGCGCAAAGATCAGCGCCCGCGCCGTGCCGGTATGCGCCCGCACATGGCCCAGCGCGCCCAGATCGCGCGCCAGCGCCGGCATCGGGTCATCCGGGCCGCGCAGCGCCGTGCAGCGGCGCGCCGATTCGCTGGCGATGCCGGCCAGTGCGGCGCGGTCGCCCCGCGCCACCGCCGCGCGCCAGAAATCCACCAGATCGGCAATGTCGGGAAACTCCTCGTCCTCGGGGTCGGTGCGTATCGGCGCGCCCCGGAACCCGCCCAGCACCTCGCAGCGCGGCACCGGCGGCAGCGCCTCGATCGCACGCCCCTCGCGCGACGCCCAGAGCAGCCGGTCGGGCGCGGGGAACATCAGCGGATCGCTCGCGCCCTCGGCCCCGAGACAGGCCCGCGCCAGCACCTCGGGCGCACCGCGCCATCCCGCCCCGCGCGCGCTTGCCACCAGACAGGCGGTCGAGGCCCCCGCGCCTGCGCCCATCGGCATGTCGCAGCCGAGCCCCGGCCAGACCACCGGCCCCAGCCCCAGCGCCGCCGCAAACCCCGCCACCGCGCGCGGCGGGAACAGCCGGTCGATCCCCGGCCCATCCCCCGGCGCGCGCACGCAGAGCGCAGGACAGGCCAGCGTGACCAGCACGACCGGCCCTTCGGGGCCAAGCCGCCCCTGTATCCATTCCCCGAAATGGCCCGGCACGCAGGTCGCGGGCCGGGCCACCGGGATCGTCGCGTCGATCGTTTCGTCAGCCATCGGCCCGGCTCCTTTCGCCCGCCCGCCTTGTCCCAAGGAGGCGGGCGAAAGTCGAGGCCGAAACCGCGCTCAGTGCAGCGCCGCTCTGGCCGGTGGCTCCTGCCCGATCGTGCCGACACGATCGCCGATGATGAGGCCCTCGGGCCCTGCCGTCACCCGCACCGTGTCGCCGTCGCGGATATCGCCCGCCAGCAGCGCCTCGGCGAGCGGATCCTGAAGCGCCTTCTGGATCACCCGCTTGAGCGGCCGCGCGCCATAGACCGGGTCATAACCCTCGTCGGCCAGCCATTTGCGCGCCGCCTCGTCCAGATCCAGCTGGATCTTGCGCGTGGCCAGCCGCTTCATCAGGCGGCCAAGCTGGATCTCCACGATCCCGTCCATCTGTTGGCGGGTCAGCCGGTCGAAGATCACGATCTCGTCCAGCCGGTTGAGGAATTCGGGCCGGAAATGCGCCCGAACCGCCTCCATCACCGCGCCCTTGGCCGCCTGCGCGTCCGCGCCTTCGGGCAACTGGCTCAGCGCCTGGCTGCCGAGGTTCGAGGTGAGCACGATCAGCGTCTGCTTGAAATCGACGGTGCGCCCCTGACCATCGGTCAGAACGCCATCGTCGAGCACCTGCAAGAGCACGTTGAACACCTCCGGATGCGCCTTTTCGACCTCGTCGAAGAGAATCACCTGATAGGGCCTGCGCCGCACCGCCTCGGTCAGCACGCCGCCTTCCTCATAGCCGACATAGCCCGGAGGCGCGCCGATCAGCCGCGCGACCGAGTGCTTCTCCATGAATTCGCTCATGTCGATGCGCACCATGGCGTTCTCGTCGTCGAAGAGGAACTCGGCCACCGCCTTGGTCAGCTCGGTCTTGCCGACGCCGGTCGGCCCGAGAAAGAGGAAGGAGCCCAGCGGCCGGTTCTCGTCATTGAGCCCTGCGCGCGCCCGGCGCACGGCATTGGCGACGGCGCGCACGGCGGTATCCTGCCCGATCACCCGGGCGTGCAGGTTGGTCTCCATGTTCAGGAGCTTCTCACGCTCGCCCTCGAGCATCCTGGAGGTCGGGATGCCGGTCCAGCGTTCGACCACCTGCGCGATATGCTCGGGGCGCACGGCCTCATCGACCATCACGCCACCATCGGCGCCCTGGCTCTCGGCCTCGGCCAGCTTCTTCTCGAGCTGCGGGATCACCCCATAGCTCAGCTCGCCGGCGCGGGCCAGATCGCCCGCCCGCTTGGCATTCTCGAGTTCGATCCGGGCGCGGTCGAGCTGTTCCTTGAGGTCGCGCGCGCTGGCCAGCTTGTCGCGCTCGGCCTGCCATTGCGCGGTCATCTCGGCAGAGCGTTCCTGCAACTCGGCCAGTTCACGCTCCAGCTTCGCCAGCCGGTCGCGCGAGGCGGCATCGTCCTCCTTCTTGAGCGCCTCGGCCTCGATCTGCTTTTGCAGGATCTCGCGGTCGAGCGCGTCGAGCTCCTCGGGCTTGCTGTCCACCTCCATGCGCAGACGCGACGCCGCCTCGTCCATCAGGTCGATGGCCTTGTCGGGCAGGAACCGGTCGGTGATGTAGCGGTGGCTGAGCGTCGCCGCCGCCACCAGGGCGCTATCGGAGATGCGCACGCCGTGGTGCAGCTCATACTTTTCCTTGATCCCGCGCAGGATCGAGATCGTGTCCTCGACCGTCGGCTCCTCCACCATGAGCGGCTGGAACCGCCGGGCAAGGGCCGCGTCCTTCTCGACATGCTTGCGGTATTCGTCGAGGGTGGTGGCGCCGATGCAGTGCAGCTCGCCGCGCGCCAGCGCCGGCTTGATGAGGTTCGCGGCATCCATCGCGCCATCGGTCTTGCCCGCGCCCACCAGCGTGTGCATCTCGTCGATGAAGAGGATGATCTCGCCGGCGGCCTGCGTCACCTCGTTGAGCACCGCCTTCAGCCGCTCCTCGAACTCGCCGCGATATTTCGCCCCGGCAATCAGCGCGCCCATGTCGAGCGCCAGAAGCCGCTTGTTGCGCAAGGATTCGGGCACGTCGCCATTGACGATCCGGAGCGCGAGCCCCTCGGCAATCGCCGTCTTGCCGACGCCCGGCTCGCCGATCAGCACCGGGTTGTTCTTGGTGCGGCGCGAGAGCACCTGCATGGCGCGGCGGATCTCGTCGTCGCGCCCGATGATCGGGTCGATCTTGCCCTCGCGCGCCGCCGCCGTCAGGTCGCGCGCGTATTTCTCGAGCGCCTCATAGGTGTCCTCGGCGCTTGCCGAATCGGCGGTGCGGCCCTTGCGCAGGTCGTTGATCGCCTCGTTGATCTTCTGCGCGCTGACGCCGCCCGCCTCGAGCGCCTCCTTGGCCGCAGAGCGCACCACGGCGAGCGCGCAGAGGATCCGCTCCACCGGCACGAAGCTGTCCCTGGCCTTCTGCGCCAGCTTCTCCGCCTCGGCCAGCACCTTGCCGGTCTGCTGGTCCATGTAGATCTGGCCCGCATCGCCCGAGACCTGCGGGATCTTCTTCAGCGCCAGCTCATTGGCCTGCGCCACGGCCGCAGGATCGCCGCCCGCGCGACGGATGAGATTGGCGGCAAGCCCCTCGGGATCGTCGAGAAGCGCCTTGAGGATATGTTCGGGGGCGAGCTTCTGATGGCTTTCGCGCATCGCGATGGTCTGTGCGGCCTGAATGAACCCGCGCGACCGCTCCGTGAACTTGTTGAAGTCCATGGGTATTCTCCTTTTGCCAAGCGTTCCCCTGAAATCGTCACCCTGTCATGTCGGCGTGGCGTGCTCGGGAACCTCCCGGCTGACATGGGTAACGCAACCGTGAGGTTCAAGCGGGGGCGTCACGCGGTTTGCGAAAATTCCCGGCGCCGGCGACCGGGGCTTGACGCCGGCCGGGGCTTGACGCCGGCGCGCGCGCCCGCGACAAGGCGCGAACCCCCGAACCGGAGTGCCCCCCATGTCCGATGACCGTCTGATCGTGGCCCTCGACCTGCCCGACGCGCTCTCGGCGCTGAAGCTGACCGGAGAGCTCGGCGATGCCGTTTCCTTCTACAAGATCGGGCTGGGGATGCTCACCGGCGGCGGTCTCGCGCTCGCCAGCGAGCTCAAGCAGGAGCATGGCAAGCGCATCTTTCTCGACATGAAGCTCTTCGACATCGGCGCCACGATCGAGGCCGCCGTGCGCGGGCTGGCGCGGTTCGATCTCGATTTCCTGACGGTGCATGGCGATCCGCATGTCGTGCGCGCGGCGCGCGAGGGCGCGGGCGGCTCGGAGCTGAAGATCCTTGCCGTGACGATCCTGACCTCGCTCGACCGGGCCGATCTCGATGCCGGGCTGATCCGGGCGGGTGCGCTCCCCGATCTGGTGGCCGAGCGCGCGGCGCGCGCCTTCGAGGCGGGGGCCGATGGCGTCATCGCCAGCCCGCAGGAGGCGGCAATGATCCGCGCCCTGCCGGAGGCGGCGGGCCGCCTCATCGTCACCCCCGGGGTGCGCACGGAGGGCAGCGCGCCCGGCGATCAGAAGCGCGTGGCCACCCCCGCGCAGGCGGTGCGCGCGGGGGCCGATCACATCGTGGTGGGCCGCCCCGTCTGGGCCGCCGCCGATCCGCGCGGCGCGGCCCTGGCCATCCTCGAGGAACTGCGCGGCGCCTGAGCGGGCGCCGCCGATCCCGTCAGGTCAGACCAGCGTTGCCGGATCGACCGTCGCGATGCCCAGCGCCTCGCCCACGGCGGCGCAGGTGAGCTGACCGGCATGGACGTTGAGCCCGTTGAGAAGGTGCGGATCCTCGGCGCAGGCCCGTTTCCAGCCCTTGTTGGCAAGCGCCAGCAGGAACGGCATCGTGGCATTGCCCAGCGCCAGCGTCGAGGTGCGCGCCACGGCGCCCGGCATGTTGGCGACGCAGTAATGGATGATCCCGTCCACCTCGTAGATCGGATCGGCGTGGGTGGTTGGCTTCGATGTCTCGAAACAGCCGCCCTGGTCGATCGCCACATCGACGAGCACCGCGCCGGGCTTCATGATGGGGAACTGATCACGGCGCACCAGCTTGGGCGCGGCGGCGCCGGGGATGAGCACCGCACCGATCACCATGTCGGCCTGTGGCAGCAATTCGGCCAGCAGCCCGGCCGAGGAATAGCCGGTCTTGAACGTGCCGCCGAACACGTCGTCGAGATAGCGCAGCCGCGGCAGGGAACGGTCGAGCACGGTCACATCCGCGCCCATCCCCGCCGCGATGCGGGCCGCATGGGTGCCGACAACGCCGCCGCCGATCACGATGACACGGGCGGGGCCCACGCCGGGCACGCCGCCCATCAGCACGCCGCGCCCGCCATTGGCCTTCTGCAGCGCCCAGGCCCCCATCTGCGGCGCCAGACGCCCGGCCACCTCCGACATCGGCGCAAGCAGCGGCAGCCCGCCTGCGGCATCCGTCACCGTCTCATAGGCAATCGCCGTGCAGCCCGAGGCCAGCAGGTCTTTCGTCTGTTCAGGGTCGGGCGCGAGGTGCAGATAGGTAAAGAGCAATTGCCCCTCGCGCAGCATCCTGCGTTCCGCCGCCTGCGGCTCCTTGACCTTGACGATCATGTCGGCGGCATCGAACACCTCCTTCGCGGTGCCTGCGATGCGCGCGCCAGCGGCCTCGTAGGCGGCATCGTCGAACCCCGCGCCGAGCCCTGCGCCGGTCTCGACGATGACCTCGTGGCCCGCCTGCACCGCCTCGCGGGCGGCGATGGGGGTGACGCCCACGCGGAATTCCTGCGGCTTGATCTCTTTCGGGCAACCGATCTTCATCCCGGGCTCCTTTCCTGTGGCTGTTTTCCTGTGGCTGTCGGACAGAATGCCGCGGCCAGCGCGCAAGGCGATCAGGATCGACCTCGCCAGACCACGAATTTCATGCGGCCAATCCTGCATACCCCGGCAACTTTCGCAAGGTTTTGCGCGGATATCCCTCGATTCGGCCGCTCACCGAATTCTCCGGATGCTCCGGCGGCGGTGGGTGCGCGATCCCGGCGACGATGGCGAGAAACCGGCCCCGCGCCTGGATGCGAGACGCCCCCGCGCGCGGCGCTCGGATATGTTCTTATCGCGCTTGCCAAATGCGCGGTTTTGTTCCTATCGTTGTCACAGCACCGTTACAGCGGGCGATTACCCAGCGTGTCGTCGGCGCCTTTCCAGACCGGGAGGCTGCCGTGACCGATCATCTTGACCAATTGACCGAGTATATCACGCGAAAGGGACCGGAGCATGAACAGACATATCCTCGGCGGGCTTCTTGCCGCCAGCACCGCGCTTGCGCCCGTGGGCGCGCAGGCCGAAACCACCATCGACTGGTGGCACGCCATGGGCGGGGAACTGGGTGAGATCCTCGAAGGCATCGCCCGCGACTTCAACGAGAGCCAGTCCGACTATCGTGTCGTGCCAAGCTTTCGCGGCACCTATACCGAAACCATGACCGGCGCGATTGCCGCCTTCCGCGCCGGCGAGCAGCCCCATATCGTGCAGGTCTTCGAGGTCGGCACCGGCACCATGATGGCCGCCGAGGGCGCGATCTACCCGATCCATCGGCTGATGGCCGACAATGGCGTGGCCTTCGATCCTGCGGCCTATCTGCCGGCGGTGGTGGGCTATTATACCGATCCCGACGGGAACATGCTGTCCTTCCCGTTCAACAGCTCCACCCCGATCATGTATTACAACCGCGACGCCTTTGCCGCGGCCGGGCTCGATCCCGACCAGCCGCCGCGCACCTGGGCCGAGATGGAGCGCGCCGCGCAGGCGATCCTCGATTCGGGGGCCGCGCCCTGCGGCTTCACCACCTCCTGGCCGAGCTGGGTGATGCTCGAGAATTTCAGCGCCTGGCACAACATCCCCCTCGGGACGAAGGAAAACGGCTTTGGCGGGTTCGATGCCGAGCTGACCTTTGACAACGACCTGGTCGCGCGCCATTGGGACAACCTCAAGGCCTGGGGCGATGCGGGCCTGTTCCGCTGGGGCGGTCCCGGCTCGGGGCCCGACGCCTTTCCGGCCTTCTATGCGGGTGAATGCGCGATGGTCTTCGGCTCCTCCGCCAGCCGCGCCGGCGTGCTGCGCAATGCCGAATTCGAAGTGGGCTACGGGATGCAGCCCTATTATGACGATGTGGCGGGCGCGCCGCAGAACTCGATCATCGGCGGGGCGACGCTCTGGGTGCTCTCGGGCAAGACCGAAGCCGAATACGAGGGCGTCGCGCGCTTCTTTGCCTATCTCTCGCAGCCCGAGGTGCAGGCGTCCTGGCACCAGCAGACCGGCTATCTGCCGATCACCCATGCGGCCTTCGATCTGACGCGCGAGCAGGGCTATTACGACGCCAACCCCGGCGCCGACATCGCGATCCGGCAGATGACGCTCAACCCGCCGACGGAGAATTCCAAGGGGCTTCGCTTTGGCAATTTCGTGCAGATCCGTGACGTCATCTCCGAGGAGATGGAGGCGCTGATGGCCGGGACCAAGACCGGGGCGCAGGCGGCCGCCGATGCCGTGCAGCGCGGCAACGCGCTGCTGCGCCAGTTCGAGGCGCAGCTGCGCTGAGCCCGGCCGACCCTGCCCGCGCCCCCGGTTCCTGTCGGGGGCGCGGCTCTTTCGTTGAAACGGATCCGCGCCGATGCAGACCAAACGCATGACCTTTCCCGGCTCATGGCTGCCCTATGCGCTGCTGGCGCCGCAGGTGGCGGTGACGCTCGTGTTCTTCATCTGGCCGGCGAGCCAGGCGCTCCGCCAGTCGTTCCTGCGGCAGGACATCTTCGGGCTGCGCACCGATTTCGTCTGGTTCGACAATTTCGAGCGGCTGCTGGCCGATCCGCTCTATCTCAACGCGCTCAAGGTCACCGTGATCTTCAGCCTCGGCACCACGCTGCTGTCGATGTCGCTGGCGCTGCTCTTTGCGGTCATGGTCAACCGCATGATCCGCTCGCGCGATGCCTATACCACCCTTCTCGTCTGGCCCTACGCCGTCGCCCCGGCCATCGCCGGGGTGCTGTGGTGGTTCATCTTCAACCCGGCGATCGGGATCGCGCCCTATGTCCTCGCGGGGCTGGGCCATGACTGGAATCACCGCTCGAGCGGCACCGATGCGATGGTGCTCGTGATCATCGCCGCGGCATGGAAACAGATCAGCTACAATTTCCTGTTCTTCCTCGCCGGGCTGCAATCGATTCCGCAATCTCTCATCGAGGCGGCGGCGATCGACGGGGCGAGCCGCACCAAGCGGTTCTGGACCATCGTCTTTCCGCTGCTCTCGCCGGTCACCTTCTTCCTGATGGTGGTCAACGTGGTCTATGCCATGTTCGACACGTTCGGCGTGATCCATGCCACCACCGAGGGCGGCCCGGCCCAGGCCACGAACATTCTCGTCTACAAGGTCTATCGCGACGGCTTCGTGAATCTCGACCTCGGCTCCTCGGCGGCGCAATCGGTGATCCTCATGGCGATCGTCGTGGTGCTGACCGTGGTCCAGTTCCGCTATATCGAGCGGCGCGTGAATTACTGAAAGGGGGCTGCGATGGTCGAGAACAACCGGATCGGCGACCTGCTGGCCCATCTCGTGCTGATCCTCGGGGTCGCGGTGGTGGTGTTCCCGGTCTATGTGGCGATCATCGCCTCGACCCACCCGCCGGGGACCTTCGTGCGGGGGGTGATGCCGCTCCTGCCGGGGCCGAACGCGCTGGAGAATTACACCACGGTGATCGTGGAGGGGCGGTCGCGCGCCGGCACACCGCCCATCGGCGGGATGCTGTGGAACAGTTTCGTCATGGCCATGGCGATCACCATCGGCAAGCTGTCGATCTCGCTCCTGTCGGCCTTTGCCATCGTCTATTTCCGCTTTCCGTTGCGCATCTTCTTTTTCTGGGTGATCTTCCTGACGCTGATGCTGCCGGTCGAGGTGCGCATCGTGCCGACCTTTCAGGTGGTGGCCGATCTGAAGATGCTCAACAGTTTCGCGGGCCTCTCGATCCCGCTCATTGCCAGCGCCACGGCGACCTTCCTGTTCCGTCAGTTCTTCATGACCGTGCCGGAGGAATTGATGGAGGCCGCGCGCGTCGATGGGGCGGGGCCGATGAAATTCTTTCGTGACATCCTCGTGCCGCTGTCGATCACCAATATCGCGGCGCTGTTCGTGATCATGTTCATCTATGGCTGGAACCAGTATCTGTGGCCGCTGCTGATCACCACGGACCCGGAATACTATACAATCGTCATGGGGATTCAGCGCATGGTGACGGGCGGCGACAGCGAGCCGCTGTGGCATCTCGTGATGGCGACCGTGGTGCTTGCCGCGCTGCCGCCGATCCTCGTCATCCTGTTCATGCAGCGCCTCTTCGTGAAGGGGCTGACCGAGACGGAGAAATAACGCATGGCCTCGATCACCATGGAGAACCTCGGCAAGGTCTATGCCGGCGGCGTGCGCGCCGTGACCGGGGTCAACCTCGATATCGCCGATGGCGAGATGATCGTGCTGGTCGGCCCCTCGGGCTGTGGCAAGTCCACGCTGCTGCGCATGGTGGCGGGGCTCGAGACGATCACCGAGGGCACGTTGCGCATCGGCGACCGCGTGGTGAACCGGCTGGAACCGGCCGAGCGCGATATCGCCATGGTGTTCCAGAACTACGCGCTTTACCCGCATATGACCGTTTACAACAATCTGGCCTACGGCCTGAAGAACCGCCGCATGGCGCGCGCCGAGATCGACCGCCGTGTGACCGAGGCGGCGGAGATGTTGCAGATCGGCGCGTTTCTCGACCGCAAGCCCCGGCAGCTCTCGGGCGGGCAGCGGCAGCGGGTGGCGATGGGGCGCGCACTGGTGCGCGAACCGGCGGCGTTTCTCTTCGACGAGCCGCTGTCGAACCTCGATGCCAAGCTGCGGGTGCAGATGCGGGTGGAAATCCGGCAATTGCAGAAGCGGCTTGGCACCACCTCGCTCTATGTGACCCATGACCAGCTCGAGGCGCTGACGCTGGCCGACCGGCTGGTGGTGCTCGATGGCGGGCGGATCGAGCAGATCGGCACCCCGATGGAGGTCTATGCGCGGCCTGCCACCACCTTTGTCGCGGGCTTCATCGGCTCTCCGGCGATGAACATGCTGCCTGCGGGCTGGCTGCGCGGTGTCGTGGCGGCGGATGCGCTCGCGCACCTGCCGGCCGGGGCCGACCTGATCGGTCTGCGCCCCGAGGACATGTCGCTTGCGCCCGCAAGCGACGGGCGGCTCACGCTGAAGGCGCGGCTGATGCTGCTCGAACCGGCGGGCGCGGAAAGCCACCTGCATGTGAAATTCGACGGGCTGGACGATATGTTCGTGATCCGCCTGCCACATGTGCCAAACGTGCAGGAGGGGGCGCAGCTGGCGTTCAGCCTTGCGCGCGAGGCGCTGCACCCTTTCGACGCGAAAACCGGTCTGCGGCTCTGACGGTGTGCCCTACTGTGCCTTCGGTTCGGCCAGCGGCGGCAGGGCCGCCTCGGTCTCGGGGGCCAGTTCCTCGAAATCGAAATTGTCCAGACGGCGCGCCCGGCGGCCCGCCTTGTCGGCGGAAATCCTGATCTCCGAGATATCCCTGGCCGCCTGGTGGAAATGCCGGTCGAGATTTTCCACCCGCGCGCCGAGCCGCTCCACATCGGCAAAGAGCAGCGCCAGTTCGCGCCGGATCGCGCCTGCCTGTTCGCGCATCCGGGCGTCTTTCAGGATCGCGCGCATGGTGTTGAGCGTGGCCATGCAGGTGGTGGGCGACACGATCCAGACCCGCGCGGCGAACCCCTCGCGCACCACTTCCGCGAAATTGGCGTGCAATTCGGCATAGACCGCCTCGGAGGGCAGGAACATCAGCGCGCCATCGGCGGTCTCGCCGTCGAGGATGTATTTCTCGGATATGTCCTTGATATGCTTGCGCACCGCGTTTCGCAGATGACGCGCGGCGGCGGTCAGCTCGGCCTCGGTCGCGGCCCGGCGCAGCGCCTCATAGGCCTCGAGCGGGAACTTGCTGTCGATGCAGATCGGCCCCGGCGGATTGGGCAGGTGGATGAGGCAATCGGCGCGCTTGCCGTTGGAAAGCGTCGCCTGCAACGTGTAGCTGTCCGAGGGCAGCGCCTTGGTCACGATATCGGTCAACTGGATCTCGCCAAAGGCCCCGCGCGTCTGCTTGTTGCTGAGGATATCCTGCAACGACAGCACATCGCCCGAGAGCTTGGTGATATTGTCCTGTGCCTTGTCGATGGTTTGCAGCCGCTGCTGCAACTCGCCCAGGGATTGCGCCGTGCGGCGGGCCGAGCCCTGGAGGTTCTCGGTCATCTGGTTGGTGACTTCGGCGAGGCGTTGTTCCATCAGCCGCAGCATATGCGCCTGGCTCGCGGCCTGCGCCTCCGAGACATGGGTCAGCCCCCCGGCAAGCTGATGCTGCCCGTCCGACAGCCCCTGCACGCGCGCGCCAAGCTGCGCCATCTGCTGCGCCAGCGGCTCTGCCAGACGGGCCGAGCGCGTGGCGGCGCGCAGCGCGGCGATCAGCAGGACGAGGATGAGCAGGACAAGCCCCGCAGCGATGAGCGCGCCAAGCGTCATCGGATCGGTGGTGTCGAGGGCAAAGGGGCCGATCTGGATCATGGTGTCGCCCTCGGCGGTCGCGGCGAAACCGGCACAGAGGGCAGCGCCTGCCTGGGCGGGCGCTCCTGCCGGACGCGGCCAGCTTTGATGCGGTCAATGACCGCGATGCGTTGCAACAGGCGTGACGGTCTGAAGCGCCTGCCGGGGGGCAGGCAGGCGCTGCCCGGCGGGGCCGCCGGGCGGGGGATATCGGCACGGGCGCGCGCCTTTGTGCCGTGGCTGCGCTGGTATGCCCGCACCCTCAGCTTCTCCCGAACAGCCGTTCGATATCGGCCAGCCGCAATTCCACATAGGTGGGGCGGCCGTGGTTGCACTGGCCCGACAGCGGCGTGCGCTCCATCTCGCGCAGGAGCGCGTTCATCTCCTCGCCCGACATGCGGCGGCCCGAGCGGACCGAGCCGTGACAGGCCATGCGCGAGAGCACCGCGTCGATGCGCGCCCTGAGCGTGCCGCTCGCCCCGGCCGCGCGCAGCTCATCGAGGATGTCACGCAGAAGCGCCGCGGCGTTGACCTCGCCCAATATCGCCGGGGTCTCGCGCACGGCGAGGCTGCCCGCGCCGAAGGGCTCGATCCCGAGGCCGAGCGCGGCGAGCTCCCCGGCGTGCTCCAGCAGCAGCGCGCATTCGGTCTCGGGCAGGTCCACGATCTCGGGGATGAGCAGCGCCTGCGCGGCGATGCCGCCCTCGGCCTGCGCCTTGAGCCGCTCATAGACGAGGCGTTCATGCGCGGCGTGCTGATCGACGATGACCATGCCGGTTTCGGTCTGGGCGATGATGTAATTCTCGTGGATCTGCGCGCGCGCCGCGCCAAGTGGCAAAGCGGTGGCCGGGGTCTCCTCGGCCAGCGGGGCCGCTTCGATGCGCCCGCTCCAGCTATCGGCCATTTCGGCAAAGCCGGGGGCCTGTGCCTGATAGGCGATGTTGCGCGCCTGCGGCGAAGGTCGGTCCATCTGGTAGGGCTGGGCATGGGCCGGCGCGCGGAACGCGCCGAGCGTCGCCCCGGCCACGGTCGAGGAGGCGCGATGCCCCGCCCCGGCCAGCGCGTGCCTGAGCGCCGAGACGACCAGCCCGCGCGCCAGCCCCGGATCGCGGAACCGCACCTCGGATTTCGCGGGATGCACGTTCACGTCCACGAGATGCGGGTCGCAGTCGATGAAGAGCGCCGCCGCCGGGTGCCGGTCGCGCGCGAGCACGTCCTGATAGCCCGCCCGCAGCGCGGCCGTGAGCATCCGGTCGCGCACCGGCCGCCCGTTGACGAAGAGATATTGCGCGACCGCAGCCCCGCGCGAATAGGTGGGCAGCGCGGCCAGCCCCGAGAGGTGCAGCCCCTCGCGCTCGGCCTCGATCCGGAGCGCGTTGTCGGTGAACTCGCGCCCCATGATCCGGGCGAGCCGCTCCGAGAGCGCGTCGAACAGATCGCCTGTCTCGGCCTCGGCGCGAAAGCTCACGCGCCCCTCGCCGCCGCCCGACACATCGCGCAGCACCACCGCGACGCGCGGTGCTGCCATGGCGAGGCGGCGCACGGTGTCGGCAATCGCCTGCGTCTCGGCGCGCTCGGAGCGCAGGAACTTGAGCCGCGCGGGCGTGGCGTAGAAGAGATCGCGCAGCGTGACCGTGGTGCCGGGGCCGCGCGCGGCGGGTTTCACTGCGCCCAGCTGACCGCCGGAAACGCTGATTTCCGCCCCCTCCCGCCCCGGCGCGCGCGACGCGATGGTGAGCCGCCCGACCGCGCCGAGCGAGGGCAGCGCCTCGCCGCGAAAGCCGAAGGAATGGATGTCGAGCAGGTCCGAGCCGTCGATCTTGGAGGTGGCGTGACGCGCGAGCGCGAGCGGCAGGTCCTCAGGCGCGATGCCGCAGCCATCGTCGGCAACCCGGATCAGCGTCTTGCCGCCATCGGCGATGGTGATCTCGATGCGCCCTGCCCCGGCATCGAGCGCGTTTTCCATCAGTTCCTTGACGGCAGAGGCCGGACGCTCGACCACCTCACCGGCGGCGATACGGTTGATCGCGGCCTCGTCCAGCTGGCGGATGCGGGGCAGATCGGCGCTTATCTTGGGGGCGGGCGTGTTCATGCAACAAGACCTAGCACGAACGTGGGCGATTCTGAAAGCGGCGCGGCGATAAAAACACCCCGGGCGCGAACGCCCGGGGCCGGTCTCTTCGGGCTGACAGGGAGGAGAGGGATCAGCCCTTGGAGAATTCGGGATAGGCCTCCATGCCCAGTTCGGCCATGTCGAGCCCGTTGATTTCCGCCTCCTCGCCCACGCGGATGCCCATGATGGCCCTGAGCACCAGCCACACCACCATCGAGGCCACGAAGACAAAGCCGCCGATGGCCACGATGCCCACGATCTGCGTGCCAAAGCTCGCCTCGGCATTGTAGAACGGCACTGCCAGCGTGCCCCAGATGCCCGCGATCAGGTGCACCGGGATCGCGCCCACCACATCGTCGATCTTCATGCGGTCGAGCATCGGCACGGCGAAGACCACGATCACGCCCCCCACGGCCCCGATCCAGAGCGCGCCGAAGAGCGAGGGCGCCAGCGGTTCGGCGGTGATCGACACGAGGCCCGCCAGCGCGCCATTGAGGACCATGGTCAGGTCGGGCTTCCTGAACATGACCTGCGTGAGGATGAGCGCGGTCACGGCACCCGCAGCGGCGGCCATGTTGGTATTGGCGAAGATGCGGCTCACGTTGGTGACGTCCCCCACCGTGCCCATTGCCAGCTGCGAGCCGCCATTGAAGCCGAACCAGCCGAGCCACAGGATGAAGGTGCCGAGCGTGGCCAGCGCCAGGTTCGAGCCGGGGATCGGGACCACCTTGCCCTCCTTGGTATATTTGCCGATGCGCGGCCCGAGCACGAGCGCGCCCGCCAGCGCCGCGAAACCACCCGCCGCGTGCACGAGCGTCGAGCCCGCGAAATCGGCAAAGCCCATCTCCGACAGCCAGCCGCCGCCCCACTGCCACGAGGCCTCGATGGGATAGAGCACACCGGTCAGCACCACCACGAAGATCAGGAACGGCCAGAGCTTGATCCGCTCGGCCAGCGTGCCCGACACGATGGAGGCGGTGGTGGCGCAGAACATCAGCTGAAAGAAGAAATCCGAGCCGACCGAGGCATAATCGAGCGACGCCGCCGCCGCCTCGAGCCCCACCGGCTCGAGCGAGGTGGTGGAGAACCACGGCCCCATCCAGCCTGGGATCCACCAGCCATCGCCGGGATACATCAGATTGAACCCGATCAGCCAATACATGATCGCGGCGATGGAAAAGAGCGCGATATTCTTGGTCAACTGCATGGTGACGTTCTTGGACCGCACCAGCCCGGCCTCGAGCATGGCAAAGCCCGCCGCCATCCAGAACACCAGAAAACCGCCGATGAGAAACAGCAGCGTGGTAAAGATATAGGGGGTGATCTCGGGCGCGGCCGCGGCCGTCTCGACCACCTCCGCCACGGCTGCCGCCTCCTGCGTCCACCCCGCCGCAGGCACAAGCGCGAGCGCAAGCGCGACCGCCGCGGCGATGCCGGATGTCCTTTTCAGGGTCATGTCCATGTCCTTGTCCTTTCGCTTTCGGTTGCGCGGCTCAGAGCGCGTCGTCGTTGATGTCGCCCGTGCGCACGCGCAGGGCCTGTTCGATGTCGAGCACGAAGATCTTGCCGTCGCCGATCTTGCCGGTGCGCGCGGCGCGCGCGATGGTCTCGACCACCTGCTCGGCGAGGGGCTCGGTCACGGCCACTTCGAGCTTGACCTTGGGCACGAAATTCACGGCATATTCGGCCCCGCGATAGATCTCGGTATGGCCGGATTGTGCGCCGAAGCCCTTGATCTCGGTGACCATCATGCCGCGAACGCCGATGCCGGTGAGCGCCTCGCGGACCTCTTCGAGCTTGAATGGTTTGATCGTTGCAATGATGAGTTTCACGTCTTCCCCTTTCCCGTTGGGCGCGCGTGATCGATGCGCTTTGCAGTTGCAGCAAAGGCGGCGCGCGGGTTTTGGGGAAGGGAAAGCCGGGGGTCCGGGGCTGGATTTCCGGCGCGACTGCAAATAATTCGTGCAATTCCGGAATTTTGATGGAAATTTGTGCATCTCCGAAAGCGGCGCCGCAGCCGACGGGCCTCTACATCCGGCGCGTGGCACGGTAGAGTGCGGCTGAAGAACAGGGCCGGGCAGGGCAATGAGCAATCAGGGACGACGCAAGCCGCCACTCGCGGCGCCGAAACGCACAAGGACGGCCAAGCCCGCCGCGCGCCGCAAGCCCGCGCGCAGGCCGCGCCGCGCGCGCAATCCGTTGCTGCGGTTTTTCGGGGCGATCCTGCGCTTTGTCTGGCGGATCGTCTGGGGCATCGGCTGGCGCGTGACGGCGGTGGTGGTGCTCGTGACCGGCCTCGCGGTGGCCTATACCTATGTCGGACTGCCTGACTATCAGGCGCTGATCGACGGGCGCGCGCGCGGCTCGGTCACGATCCTCGACCGCGAGGGCGCGGTCTTTGCCTGGCGCGGCGATCAGTTCGGCGGCGTGGTGACGGCGGATACGGTCAGCCCGCACCTCAGAAATGCCGTCATCGCCACCGAGGATCGTCGTTTCTACCTGCATCCCGGCATCGACCCCATCGGCATCGTCAGCGCCATCCGCATCAACCTGCGCGAGGGGCGCGGGCCGTTGCAGGGCAATGGCGGCTCGACCATCACGCAGCAGACCGCGAAACTGCTCTGCTTCGGGCGCGAATACGACCCGGCGAAATGGGAGAGCGAGGCCGCCTATGTCGCCGATTGCCGGCAGAGCTCGCTCCTGCGCAAGGGGCGCGAGGCGCTCTATGCGCTGGCGATGGAGGCGAAATATACCAAGGATCAGATCCTGACGATCTATCTCAACCGCGCCTATCTCGGGGCCGGGGCCTATGGGGCCGAGGCCGCCGCGCAGCGCTATTTCGGCAAATCCGCGGCCAATCTGAACCCCGCCGAGGCGGCGATGATCGCGGGCCTGCTCACCGCGCCCTCCACCCTCGCACCGACCGCCAACCTGGAGCGGTCGCAGAACCGCGCGCGGATCGTGGTCGGGCTGATGCGGCGGCAGGGCTATCTCAGCGAGACCGACGCCGCCGTGGCGCTGGCCAATCCCGCAGAACTGTCGGAGGCGGCAGAGCGGCGCGCGGGCGGCTATTTCGCCGATTGGGTGATGACCACGGGGCCGGAATTCCTCACCCGCGACACCACCGAGGACGTGGTGATCCGCACCACGCTCGACCAGCGGCTCCAGCGCGCCGCCGAAGAGGCGCTGGCGCAGGTCTTTGCCGAGAAGGTGAGCGAGGGATCCAAGGCACAGGCCGCGATCGTGGTGATGAGCGCCGATGGCGCGGTGCGCGCGATGGTGGGCGGGCGCGCGACGCGGGTGGTCGGGGCCTTCAACCGTGCCACGCAGGCGCGCCGGCAGACCGGCTCGGCCTTCAAGCCCTTCGTCTATGCCACCGCGCTCGAACTGGGCCACAGCCACGATTCGGTGGTGGTGGACGAGCCCTATTGCCTCGACATTCCCGGCTCGGGTCGCTGGTGCCCCGAAAATTACACCCGCGATTACAAGGGCCGGGTCAGCCTCACCCAGGCGCTGGCGCAATCGCTCAACATCCCGGCGGTCAAGGTCTCCGAAAGCGTCGGGCGCGACCTCGTGCGCAAGGTGGCCTCGGATTTCGGCATCGAGAGCGATCTGGCCGATGGCCCGGCGCTGGCGCTCGGGGCGTCGGAAAGCACGCTGATCGAGATGACCGGCGCCTATGCCGGCATCCTCAACGGCGGCTCCTCGGTCACGCCTTACGGCCTCACCGAATTGCGGCTGATGGGCGAGGAGACGCCGCTCATGGCCCGCCAATCGGGTATCGGCGAGCGGGTGATCCGCGAAGAGGCCGCGCGCGAGCTGATCTACATGATGGCGCAGGTGATCGAGACCGGGACCGGCGGGCGCGCGAAACTTCCGGGGCGCGAGGCGGCGGGCAAGACCGGCACCACGCAGGCCGCGCGCGATGCCTGGTTCCTGGGCTTCACCGCCGATTACGTGGCGGGCGTCTGGATGGGCTATGACGACAACACGCCGCTGAGGGGGGTGACGGGCGGCGGCCTTCCGGCAGAGATCTGGCGCGAGACGATGCTGCGCGTGCACGAAGGGCTGGAGCCGCGGCCGCTGCCGATGCTGCGCCCGGCCCCGCGCCCCGCGCCGGCCCCGATCCCGCAGCCGCGCCGCGCGCCGGTGGCGAGCGGCAACCCGATCGAGAACATATTGCGCAGCATTTTCGGCAATTGAGCGATCTTGCGCCGCGCGGGCGGGATCATCCCGCGCGCTTGAGATCCTCGATCAGCGCGTTGATATCGCCTCTGCGCCGGTCGAGCATGGCGCCGATCTCGGTGCGCTCGCTCAGCCGCAGGCTGATGCCCTCGATGATCATGTCGAAGAACAGGTCCTTGCCCGAGCGGTCCGACACCAGAAAGCTCACCTCGAAGGGCGCCTGCCCGGGCAGATAGACGGTCGAGCGGACCTCGTGCCAGGTCTTGACCTCCCGCACATCCCGGACCTCGATGCGCCCGCCGACAAACTCGTTGAACCGCTTGCCATACTTGCGCGCCATGTAGCCCCGGAACGCCTCGGTAAAGGCGCGCAGCTGCGCGGGCGTGGCCCGGTTCGCATCGGGCCCCAGGGTCGAGCGGGCGATGATCGGCACATCGGCATAACGGCCGAAGATCCGCTCGAAATCCGTTATCATCTGCGGCAGCGAGCGCCCCGAGGAGATCACGCCGTTGATATCGGACACGACCTGATCGATGAGCGCGCGCGCGCGTGCCTCGGTCAGGGCACGGGCGGGCAGCGCCAGCGCGCCCAGCGCGACCGAGGCGGCGCCCGCGGCGATCAGGTTTCGGCGCGATATGTCACTCATCATGCGGCTCCTCATGCGGATCGTCGGCAAGCGGCGCCGCGAGGGCGCCTTCGTAGGGGTCCATGTCGTAGGGGTCCATATAGGTAGCACCGCCGGTGCCGCCAAGTTTGAACCGGCGGTTTTGCAGGTAGATCGAGCGCACCGAAGCGTAACTGTCTGCGCTCTCGTAGAGAAGCTGGTCGATCGTGCCCGAGTAGCGGTCGCGCCGCGACAGGCCCGAGGCAACGCCCGCCCCGGTCCCGACCAGGTTCGTGGGGGAGCCGACCACATAGGAGAGCGGATTCGTGAACAGGTCGAAGAACGTGCCGAACGTGTCGCGCACCGTCGAGGGACCAAGCAGCGGCAATTCGACATAGGCCCCCTCGGCCGCGCCCATCACATGCAGGGTCGCGCCGAAATCGGTGTTGGACGGCGCGGCCATGCCCATCTCGCTCGCCGGATCGAAGAAACCGCCGAGCCCCACCGTGGTGTTGACGACAAAGCGCGCGGCATCCCGGAAGGCCGCGCGCATGTCGAGTTGCAGCACGTTGTTCACCACATCGGCAGGCAGCGACAGGTTCTCGGCAAAGCGCACCACCACCGTTTCGATATCGTCGGGCACGGCCGCGGCGTAGCCCCTGGCCACCGGCCGCAGGAGCGCGCGGTCGAAGCCGCGGTTGAATTCGTGCACCCGGCGGTTCTCGGCCTCGAAAGGGTCGAACACGTCGCGGGTCGGGGCGTCGGGATCGGCGCAGGCCGAAACGAGCAGCATGGCCAGGCCCGCGACAGGCAGGGCGCATCTGCGCAACGAACGAAATGTCCTGTAAGGCAATGTCATATCCACCGGCTGAGTCTCATCTGTTCTGTGGCTACATAGCCGCTTTCGGGTCACGGCCCACCATGACAACCGCACGGATCATATTCCTGTGGCAGAATGGCGACAGGCAACGTATGGATGACTCAATGAATTCCGCATCCGGACGGTCATGGCCCGAGACTAGAACAAGATGAGCGGGAATGCGACTTGAGAAATCGAGCATCGCGGCCGGGCGGGCAGAACTCCGCTCCGTGCGCCGCCGGAGCCGCGGGCTCTTCTGGTTCGTTGCCATCGTCAGCGTCTTTGCCAACCTGCTGATGCTCACCGGTCCGATCTACATGCTCCAGATCTATGATCGGGTGCTTTCGAGCCGCTCGGTGGAGACGTTGATCGCGCTCTCGGTGCTCGTGGTGTTTCTCTATACGGTGATGGGCGTGCTCGATTTCGCGCGCGGGCGCGTCATGGGGCGGGTGGGTGCGCGGTTCCAGACGGCGCTCGACCGGCGGGTATTCGATGCGGTGATCCGCAAATCCGCGCTGGTCCCCGACGCGCTCGGCGCGGGGGGGCTGCGCGATCTCGAGGCGGTGCAGCGCCTGATGAGCGCGCCGGTCGTGCTGGCGCTGTTCGACATGCCCTGGGCGCCGGTCTTCATCGCCGCGATCTGGGTCTTTCATCCCTGGCTCGGCGCTCTGGCGATCGTGGGCGGCGCGCTGCTCATTGCGCTCGCGGTGCTCAATCAGGTGCTGACGCGGCGCCCGGCGGAGCGTGCGGCGCGCGCGACCCTGCACGCGGAGGCCGAATCGGACCGGATGCGGCACGAGGCGGAGGCGGTGCAGGCCATGGGGATGCGCGATGCGGCTTTCGCGCGCTGGCAGCGGATCCGCGACACGGCGCTGCGCCAGCAGCTCCGCGCCGCCGATCTGGGCGGCAGTTTCACCAGCACATCCAAGGCGTTCCGGCTGCTGCTGCAATCGGCCATGCTGGGGCTTGGGGCCTTCCTGGTGCTGCGCGGGGAGATAACGGCGGGGGCGATGATCGCCGGCTCGATCCTGCTGGGGCGCGCGCTCGCGCCCGTCGAGATGGCCCTCGGATCGTGGCCGCTGGTGCAGCGCGCGATGCAGGGCTGGGAGAATCTCGCCGAATTGCTGGGCGAGGTGCCCCCCGAGACGCCGCGCACGGCGCTGCCGCGCCCCCGGGCGCGGCTCGAGGTGCAACAGCTCGGCGTGCTGCCCCCGGGCGAGCGCGTGCCGGTGCTGCGCGCGGTGAGCTTCTCCCTCTCGCCGGGGCAGGCGCTCGGGATCATCGGGCCTTCGGGGGCGGGCAAATCGACGCTGGCGCGCGCGCTCACCGGGGTCTGGCGGCCGGCGGCGGGGACGATCCGCCTCGACGGGGCGACGCTCGATCAATACGAGCCGGCGGTTCTCGGCGGGCTGATCGGCTATCTGCCGCAGCGGGTGCAGCTCTTTGACGGCACGATCGCCGAGAACATCGCCCGTCTCGCGCCCGCGCCCGATGCCGCCGAAGTGGTCAAGGCCGCCAAACGCGCCGATGCCCACGCGATGATCCTCAGGCTGCCCGAGGGCTATGACACCCGCGTGAGCGCCGCGGGCGGGCGGCTCTCGGGCGGCGAGATACAGCGCATCGGCCTCGCGCGGGCGATGTATGGCGATCCGGTGATCCTCGTGCTCGACGAGCCCAATGCCAATCTCGACAATGCCGGCAGCGAGGCGGTCAACCGCGCGATTCGCGGCTGCAAGTCCTCGGGCCGCGCGGTGATCGTGGTGGCGCATCGCCCCTCGGTGATCCGCGAATGCGACCTGCTGGTGATGCTCGAACAGGGGCAGGTGCGCGCCTTTGGTCCGCGCGACGAGGTGCTCCGGGGCGTGGTGAAGAATCACGAGGCGCTGGCCGAGGCCGCGCGCGCCGCGGACGGTGCGCGATGAGCGCCCCCGCCCCCTGGTCGGCGCGCGGCCCGCTGCTGGCGGGGATCGTCGGCCTTGTCGTCCTGGTCGGCGGGTTCGGCACCTGGGCGGGGCTGGCACGGATTTCCGGGGCGGTGATCGCCGCGGGCCGGATCGAGGTCGATCAGAACCGGCAGGTGGTGCAACATCCCGACGGCGGGGTGGTGGCCGAGATCCTGGTCGCGGAGGGGGCGCATGTCGTCGAGGGGCAGCCGCTGCTGCGGCTCGATCCGGTGGACCTTGCCTCGCGGCTGGCGATCACCGAGAACCTGCTCGCCGAGCTGATGTCGCGCCGCGCCCGGCTCGAGGCAGAGCGCGACGGGCGCGCGGTCCTCGCCTTCGATCCGCTGCTGCACGATCTCGCGGCGCGCAACGCCGATGCCGCGGCGCTGATGCGCGGGCAGGAGGTGCTTCTGGCCGCCCGCGAAGAGACCATCGCCGCGCGCATCGAGCAACTCGGCAAGCGCCGTCAGCAGACCGCCGACCAGATCCGCGGCATCATCGCGCAACAGGCCGCACTCGATCGGCAATCGGCGCTCATCGCGCGGGAACTGGCCGACCAGCAATCGCTGCTCGATCGCGGCCTGGCGCAGGCGGCGCGGGTGCTCGCCCTGCAACGCGAGGCGGCGCGGCTCGACGGGATCATGGGCGATCTGACCGCGCAGAAGGCGCAGGCCGAGGGGCGGATCACCGAGATCGACCTCGAGATCCTGCGCCTGGGCACCGACCGGCGCGAAGAGGCCATCACCATGCTGCGCGACATCCAGGTGCGCGAGCTGGAACTGCGCGAGCAGCGCCGCGCGCTTCTGGACCAGATGGGGCGGCTCGAGATCACCGCCCCGGTCGCGGGTGTCGTTCACGATCTGCGGATCTTTGCCCGCCGCGCGGTGATTCGCCCGGCCGAGCCGCTGCTGCACATCATCCCGCAGGACCGCCCGCTCATCATCAACGCGCAGGTGGACACGATCCATATCGACAAGCTCCACCTCGGCCAGCAGGTGACGCTGCGCTTTTCCGCGCTCGATCAGCGCACCACGCCCGAGCTCCTTGGCAAGGTGGTCAAGATTTCCGCCGATGCCTTCGAGGACGAGGCGACGCGCCTGCCCTATTACCGCGCCGAGATCGTTCTCGGCGACGACCAGATGGGGCGGCTGCCGGCCGGGGTGAGCCTCGTGCCGGGAATGCCGGTAGAGGCGTTCATCCGCACCGAGGACCGAACCCCGATCGCCTATCTGGTCAAGCCCTTCACCGATTATCTCGCCAAGGCATTGCGCGAGTGAGGGGGCTTTCCATCCGCGAGGCGCGCCGCTAGCCTGCGACCGGACCACGACAGCACAGGACAACAGCACAGGAGTGCGCGCCATGAGCCAGTTCGAGACCAAGCTCGCCGAGATGGGCGTGACCCTGCCCGAGGCCCCGATGCCTGCGGCCAATTACGTGCCCTATGTGCAGGTGGGCGACATGCTCCATGTCTCCGGCCAGATCGCCAGGGACGGCGAGACGCTCCTGACCGGCAAGCTCGGGGCCGACATGGATGTGGCGGCGGGGGCGGCGGCGGCGCGCAGCTGTGCCATTGCCCTGCTCGCACAGGTCAAGGCCGCCTGCGGCGGCGATCTCGACCGGCTGGTGCGGGTGGTGCGGCTCACCGGCTTTGTCAATTCGACCCCCGATTTCACCCAGCAACCGGCGGTGATCAACGGCGCGTCGGATTTCCTCGGCGAGGCCCTGGGCGAGGCCGGCAAGCACGCCCGCGCCGCCGTCTCCGCCGCGTCGCTGCCCTTTGGCGTGGCGGTCGAGATCGACGGGATCTTCCAGATCCGATGATGCGCGCGCTGCCCGAGGTATTTTTGCGCCTGCCCTTCGCGCATCGCGCGCTGCATGACGTGGCGGCGGGGCGGCCCGAGAATTCGCGCGCCGCGATCCGGTCCGCGATCGAGGCGGGCTATGGCATCGAGTGCGACCTGCAACCGAGCAGCGACGGCCGCGCCATGGTGTTCCATGACTACGATCTCGGGCGGCTCACCGCCGAGCGCGGCCCGATCCGCCAGCGCAGCGCCGCCGATCTCGCGCGGATCGGGCTCAAGGGCGGTGACGAGGGGATACCGACGCTGGCGGAGGTGCTGGCGCTGGTCGCGGGTCGCGTGCCGCTGCTGATCGAACTCAAGGACCAGCACGGCCAGATGGGTGTGACCGATGGTGTGCTGGAAGCAGCCACCGCAGAGGCGCTTGGCCGCTATGGCGGACCGGTCGCGCTCATGTCCTTCAACCCCGAGATGGTGGTGCGCATGGCCGCGCTCGCCCCCGATCTGCCGCGCGGCATCGTGACCTGCGCCTATGAGCCCGACGACTGGCCGCTCTTGCGCACGGAGACGCGCGCGCGGCTGCGCGACATTCCCGATTACGACCCGGCGGGTGCCTGTTTTGTCAGCCACGATGCGCGAGACCTCGACAATCCGCGCCTTGCCGAATTGCGCGCTGAGGGGGCCGCGATCCTGTGCTGGACGGTGCGCGGGCGCGAGATGGAGGCGCGCGCGCGAAAGGTGGCCGACAATATCACCTTCGAGGGCTACCTGGCCGATATCCCCGCTTGATCCAGAGCGCCTGCGCGCCAGATAGGACAGTCGGCATGACCGACACCGCGATCACGATCACGCTCCATGACCGCATCGCCGAGATCGGCGAGGGCGATTGGGATGCCTGCGCCTGCCCCGAGGCGGCAGGGGGCGGGCGGCCCGAGGATCCCTTCACCACCTACCGGTTTCTCTCGGCGCTGGAGGAGAGCGGCTCGGTCGGGCGCGGCACCGGCTGGCAGCCGCAATACATGCGCGCCGAGGCGGGGGGCGTGGTGATCGCCGTGGCCCCGCTCTATGTCAAATCCCACAGCCAGGGCGAATATATCTTCGATCATTCATGGGCGCACGCCTATGAGCGCGCGGGCGGTCGCTATTACCCCAAGTTGCAGGTCGCGGTGCCCTTCACCCCGGTGACGGGGCGCCGCCTCCTGACCCGGCCGGGGCAGGAAGCCGCGGGGCGCGCGGCGCTGTTGCAGGGGGCGCGGGAGGTCGCGGCGCGGCACGGGATTTCCTCGGTGCATCTGACCTTCTGCACCGATGCCGAGGCCGAGGCGGGCGCGGCGGCGGGCTATCTGCGGCGGCGCACCCAGCAATATCACTGGGAGAATCGCGGCTATGGCAGGTTCGACGATTTCCTCGCCGATCTGTCCTCGCGCAAGCGCAAGGCCATCCGCAAGGAACGCGCCCGCGCGCAGGCCTTTGGCGGTGAAATCCTGGCCCTGACCGGCGACGATATCCGCCCCGAGCACTGGCAGGCGGTCTGGACCTTCTATCAGGATACCGGCGCGCGCAAATGGGGCACGCCCTATCTCACGCGGGCCTTCTTCGACCTCGCGCACGCGCGGCTGCGCGACGATACCCTTCTTGTTCTGGCCTTGCGCGACGGGCGCCCGGTGGCCGGCGCGCTCAACCTCATCGGCGCTTCGGCGCTTTATGGCCGCTACTGGGGCTGCGTCGAGGATCACCCGTGCCTTCACTTCGAGCTGTGCTATTACCGCGCCATCGAGTTTGCCATTGAAACCGGGCTGCAAAGGGTCGAGGCTGGCGCCCAGGGCGAGCACAAGCTGGCGCGCGGCTACCTGCCGCGCCCGGTGCATTCGCTGCACTGGCTGTGCGATCCGGGCTTTGCCGAGGCGGTGGCCGACTATCTCGAGGCCGAGCGCGCCGCCGTTGACGAGGAAATCGAGGTGTTGACCGGCTACGGCCCGTTCCGACGAATCGCGATGGAGGATCACGAATGACCGAGAAACTCAGCGATACCGCGCGCAAGACCACGCTCGCACCGCTTCTGGAAAACGGCTGGGCCATGGTCGAGGGGCGCGACGCCATCGCCAGGACCTATCAATTCGCCGATTTCGTCGAGGCGATGGGATTCATGACGCGCGCCGCCCTCTGGGCGGAGAAATGGAATCACCATCCCGAATGGTCCAATATCTGCAAGACGGTCGAGGTGACGCTCTCCACCCATGACGTGGGCGGCCTGAGCGCGCTCGACGTGAAGCTCGCGCGCAAGATGGACGGGCTTGCAGGCGATGCCGCAGGGAATTGAGTATTTTCGGAAAGATGAAGCCGAAAGGGACGCGATGCGCGTGATCTTCATGGGAACGCCGGCATTCTCGGTGCCGGCGCTCGATGCGCTGGTGGCGGCCGGGCACGAGGTGGTGGCCGTCTATAGCCAGCCACCGCGCCCGGCGGGGCGGGGCAAGCGGCCGCGCCCGAGCCCGGTGCAGGCGCGCGCCGAGGCGCTGGGTCTTCTGGTGCGCCACCCGGAGAGCTTGAAGCGCCCCGAGACGCAGGCGGAATTCGCGGCGCTCGGCGCCGATGTGGCGGTGGTGGTGGCCTATGGGCTGATCCTGCCGCGCGCGGTGCTCGATGCGCCGCGCATGGGATGTCTCAACATCCATGCCTCGCTCCTGCCGCGCTGGCGCGGGGCCGCGCCCATTCACCGCGCGATCATGGCGGGCGATGCCGAGACGGGCGTGTGCATCATGGCGATGGAGGCGGGGCTCGATACCGGGCCGGTGCTCCTGCGCGAGGCGGTGGCGATCGGCGCGACCGAGACCACCGGGCAGTTGCACGACCGGCTGTCGGCGCTGGGGGCACGGCTCATTGTCGAGGCGCTGGCGCGGCTGGACACGCTGGCGCCCGAGCCGCAGCCCGAGGCGGGCGTGACCTATGCCGCCAGGATCGACAAGGCCGAGGCGCGGATCGACTGGGCGCGCCCCGCCGGGCAGGTGGACCGGCTGATCCGGGGGCTCTCACCCTTTCCGGGGGCCTGGTTCGAGGCCGGGGGCGAGCGGATCAAGGTGCTGGGCTCCTGCCTCGCGGAGGGGAGCGGCGCGCCGGGCGAGGTGCTCGACGATGCCCTCACCGTGGCCTGCGGCGCGGGTGCGGTGCGGCTTTTGCGCTTGCAACGGGCGGGGCGTGCGGCGCAGGATGCGCCCGAGTTCCTGCGCGGCATGAGCCTCGCGCCGGGCACCTATCTGGGGTGAGGCTCTGGGGTGAGGCGATGTTCCTGCAACTCTTCGGCACGGTGGTGATCGCCGGGATCGTCGGCTACGCGAGCGAGAAGAGCGGGTTCACGCGCAACGGCTATCTCCCCTCGATCATCATCTGCGTGGGCGGCGCGTTCCTGTTCTATTTCCTGCGCATCATGTTCGGCATCCGCTTTGGCGCGCCGGGGGTCGATGCGATCCTCTCGTCGATTGGCGCGCTCGTCATCGTGCCGACCCACTGGCGCAGGCGGAGGTGAGCCATGGGCATCGTCGGGTTGATCATCGTGGGCGCGGCGGCGGGGTTTCTGGCCACGCGGCTCATGGGGGTGGAGACGGGCGTGGTGCAGACCGTGCTCCTCGGCATCGCGGGCGCGCTGATCGGGGCGGTGGTGATCCGCATGGTTCTGATGATCACCGGGCTGCTGGGCGGGCTGATCGGCGCGGTTCTGGGGGCGATGCTGCTGGTCTGGCTGTGGAAGCTGATCGGCGAGCGCGGCTGAGGCTCAGGCACGCGGCGGGCGGGCCTTGTAGACCGGCAGTTGCCAGCCAAAGACGAGCGAGCCCGCCCTGGGCGCCCAGGTCAGCGCGGCGCAGGTGGCGAGGATCGCCAGCGGCTCGGCGGTGAGCCGTGCGACGATCACCGCGCCGAGCGCGCCGGCGAAGGCGGCGGTGACATAGAGCTCACCCTGCCGGAGGACGAGCGGCACCTCCCCCACGACGATATCGCGCATCAGCCCGCCCATGCAGCCCGTGACCATGCCCATGAGCACCACGATCACCGGGCCCTGCCCCGTCGCCATCGCCGCGCTGACGCCGGCGGGCACGGCCACGGCGAGCGCGAAACTGTCGAGCCAGAGCAGCCAGCGATAGCGGCTCTCGACCAGATGCGCGGTGAAGAAGACCACAAGCGCGGCGCCGCAGGCGATGACGATAAAGGCCGGGTTGGCCAGCCAGAACACCGGGTTGCGATCGAGCAGCACATCACGCAGCGTGCCGCCCCCCACCGCCGTCAGGCAGGCGAGAAAGGCAAAGCCCACGATATCGAGCTGCCGGCGCGAGGCGACCAGCGCGCCGGTCAGCGCAAAGATCAGCACGGCGGCGTGATCGAGCAGCGCGAGCGTGCTCATCCCCTGCCCCCCCTCCTGAACGGCGCCATGCCCGCGCGCGCCAGCTCATCCGCGCGCTCGTTCTCGGGGTGGCCGGCGTGTCCCTTGATCCATTTCCAGGTCACGTCGTGGCGCTCCTGCGCCGCGTCGAGGCGCTGCCACAGCTCGGCGTTCTTCACCGGCTTTCGCGCGGCGGTCTTCCAGCCGTTGCGCTTCCAGCCATGGATCCAGCCGGTCACGCCGTTCTTTACATAGGCGCTGTCGGTGACGATGGTGATGGCCGAGGGGCGCGTCAGCGTCTCGAGCGCCATGATCGCAGCCATGAGTTCCATGCGGTTGTTGGTGGTGTCCGGCGCGCCGCCCTGCAACTCGCGCGTCCGCAGCACGGTCTTGCCGTCGCGCGCCTGCAACAGCACCCCCCAGCCGCCGGGCCCGGGATTGCCCGAACAGGCCCCGTCGGTATAGGCCACGAGCTCAGCCATGGCGCCGCCCCCGGGCGCGTGACGCGCTCCCCCGCCCCGCCGCGCGCCCGGGCGCCGCCCCGACCGTCAGCCAGGGCAGGAGAGCGGCGCGGCGAGGGCTGCGCGGCGCGCGGCGGGCGGGCAGGAGATCGGCGGCAACGAACATGGCGGACAAGTGCCCCGCCGGTCGCGGATTGGCAAGGCCCGATGGTGGGGCGACGCATGATCAACGGCGGGCCACGCGCGCTCAGCCGGCCCGGCGGCGCGTCAGTTCGAGGAACACATCCTGCAGGTCGGCCTGCTCGGTGCGCACGTCGCGGATCCTGATCCCCGCCGCGCGCACCGCTTCCAGCACCGATTCGGCCGGGGTTTCCCCCGCGCGATAGGCGATGGCAATCGTTGCGTCCGCGCGCTGCGTCACCGTGAGCCCCGGCCCCTGCGGCAGGCGCCCGGGGGGCTGTTCGGGGTGAATGATCATGGTCTTGCCGTCGAGCCGCGAGAGCAGCCGCGCGGTGCTGTCGCGCACCACCAGTGCGCCCTCGTTGATGATGGCGATCTCGTCGCACATCTCCTCGGCCTCCTCGAGGTAATGGGTGGTGAGGATGATCGTCATGCCCCGGGCATTGAGGCGGCGCACATTCTCCCACAGCATCTGGCGCAGCTCGATATCGACCCCCGCCGTCGGCTCGTCGAGCACCAGAACCTGCGGGTGATGGACCAGCGCCTTGGCCAGCAGGAGCCTGCGCCGCATCCCCCCCGAGAGGGTGCGCGCATAGGCTTCGGCCTTGTCCTCGAGCCCCACGAGCCGCAAGATCTCGTCGCTCCTGCGCTGCGCCTTGGGCACCCCATAGAGCCCGGCCTGCACCTCGAGCGCCTCGCGCGGGGTGAAGAACGGATCGAGGTTCAGTTCCTGCGGCATGACGCCGATGGCGGCGCGGCTCTGGCGCGGGTTGCGGTCCTGGTCGAAGCCCCAGATCGTCACCTGCCCGGCGGTTTTCACGACGAGGCCCGCGAGGATGTTGATCAGCGTCGATTTGCCCGCCCCGTTCGGCCCCAGCAGGCCAAAGACCGCGCCGCGCGGGATCGTCAGATCGACACCCCCGAGGGCACGTTTTTCCGGCCCGTGCCGCCCGCCCGCATAGGTCTTGACCAGGCCCCGGATTTCGATGGCGTTCTGCATCATGCCGCTCTTGCCCCTCTCGCCTGCATCGACCATAGTCCGACCTAGCTCAGCACATCGCAAAAGGAAATCTCCCGATGGTAACGCAGGCCCCCGAAATCCGCATTGTCGAGAGCTATCGCGTGGCCTGTGACGGCGGCGAGGGCGCTTTGGGCCATCCCCGCGTCTGGCTCCAGATCCCGCATGAGAGCGGCTATGTCGAATGCCCCTATTGCGACGCAAAGCTCATCCACCGCGATTTCGAGGGCAAGGTCTGAGCCACCGGCGCCGCGCCGCTGCCCGCGTTGCGACTCGAGTATTTGAAGAAAGATGAAGCCTGATCGGGAGGGCGTGTGATGTCATTCGGCAAGGGATGCCACCTGCACCTGATCGACGGCTCGTCCTTCATCTTTCGCGCCTATCACGCGCTGCCGCCGCTCACGCGCAAATCCGACGGGCTGCCGGTGGGGGCGGTCGCGGGGTTCTGCAACATGCTGCAACGCTATGTCGCGGGCAATAACGGCGCTGACGCGCCGACCCATGTCGCGGTGATCTTCGACAAGGGCAGCCACACCTTTCGCAACGATCTCTACCCCGAATACAAGGCCAACCGCGAGGCCATGCCCGAGGATCTGCGCCCGCAGATCCCGCTCACCCGCGAGGCCACGCGCGCCTTCAACATCGCCTGCGAGGAGATGGAGGGATACGAGGCCGACGACATCATCGCCACGCTCGCCTGCCAGGCGCGCAAGCTGGGCGGGCGGGTGACGATCATTTCCTCCGACAAGGACCTGATGCAGCTTGTCGGCGGCGGGGTGGAGATGCTCGACGCGATGAAGAACCGCCGCATCGACGAGGACGGTGTGCGCGAGAAATTCGGCGTCGATCCCTCCCGCGTGGTCGATGTGCAGGCTCTGGCCGGGGATAGTGTCGATAACATCCCCGGCGCGCCGGGCATCGGGGTCAAGACGGCGGCGCTGCTGATCAACGAATTCGGCTCGCTCGAGGCGCTGCTCGACCGCGCCGAAGAGATCAAGCAGCCCAAGCGCCGCGAGACGCTCATCGCCATGCGCGACCAGATCGAGATGTCGAGGCGCCTCGTGAAGCTCGACTGCAAGGTGCCGCTCGATTTCAGTCTCGACGATCTCGAGGTGCGCGAGCCCGATCCCGACACGCTTCTCGGGTTTCTCGCGCGGATGGAATTCCGCACGCTCTCCAAACGCATCGCCGAGGCGCTGGGGCGCGAGGCCCCGCCCGTGCCCGAGCCCGCCCCGCAGGCGGATGACGCCCCCGCCACGCCCGACTGGCCCACCATCGACCCCGAGAGCTATGCGTGCATCCGTGACATGGACGCGCTTGCCCCCTGGCTCGACGCGATCCGCGCGCAGGGTTATGTGGCCGTGGATACCGAGACCACCTCGCTCGACGAGATGCAGGCCGATCTGGTGGGCATCTCGCTTGCCACCGCGCCGGGGCGGGCCTGCTATATCCCGCTCGGGCACAAGGGGGGCGCGGCGGACGATCTCTTTGGCTCGGACGCGCTGGCCGAGGGGCAGATCGCGCTCACCGACGCGCTCGCCGCGCTCCGCCCCGTTCTCGAGGATGACGCCATCCTCAAGATCGGCCAGAACATGAAATACGACGCCAAGATCCTCGCCGCGCATGGCATCACGGTCGCGCCCATCGACGACACGATGCTTCTGTCCTATGCGCTCCATTCCGGGCTGCACGGGCATGGCATGGACACGCTCTCGGAGCGGTATCTCGGCCATACGCCCATCCCGATCAAGACGCTGCTCGGCTCGGGCAAATCGGCGATCACCTTCGACCGCGTGCCGATCGAGACCGCCGCGCCCTATGCCGCCGAGGATGCCGATATCACCCTGCGCCTGTGGCTGACGTTCAGGCCGCAGCTGCACCGCGCCCGCGTCACCACCGTTTACGAGACGCTCGAGCGCCCCCTCGTGCCGGTGCTGGCCGCGATGGAGCGGGCGGGCGTGCTGGTGGACCGCGACACGCTGCGCGCCATGTCGGGGGAATTCGCGCAGAAGATGGCCGCGCTCGAATCGGAAATCCACGCACTCGCGGGCCGCAGCTTCAACGTCGGTTCCCCCAAGCAACTGGGCGAGATCCTCTTTGACGAGATGGGCCTGCCGGGCGGCGAGAAGGGCAAGACCGGGGCCTGGGCGACGGGTGCCGATGTGCTCGAGGATCTGGCGACCGAGCACGAACTGCCCGCGCGCGTGCTCGACTGGCGACAGCTTGCCAAGCTCAAATCGACCTATACCGACGCGCTCCAGGATCATATCGACCCCGACACAGGCCGCGTGCACACCTCCTATGTCCAGACCGGGGCCAATACCGGGCGCCTCGCGTCCACCGATCCCAACCTCCAGAACATCCCCGTGCGCACCGAGGAGGGCCGGCGCATCCGCGAGGCATTCGTCGCCGCGCCGGGGCATCGCCTCGTGTCGCTCGACTATTCGCAGATCGAATTGCGCATCCTCGCGCATGTGGCGGGCATCGACAGCCTCAAACAGGCGTTCCGCGAGGGCCACGACATCCACGCCATGACGGCCTCGGAGATGTTCAATGTCCCGATGGAGGAGATGACGCCAGAGATTCGCCGCCGCGCCAAGGCGATCAATTTCGGCGTGATCTACGGCATTTCGGGCTTTGGCCTCGCGCGCAACCTGCGCATCCCCCGCGCCGAGGCGCAGGGCTTCATCGACCGCTATTTCGAGCGGTTCCCCGGCATCAGGGACTACATGGACGCGACCGTGGCCTTTGCGAAAGAGCATGGCCATGTCGAGACGCTCTTTGGCCGCAAGATCCACACGCCCGAGATTTCGGCGCGCGGCCCCCGCGCGGGCTTTGCCCGCCGCGCCGCGATCAACGCCCCCATTCAGGGCACCGCCGCCGACATCATCCGCCGCGCCATGATCCGGATGCCCGCCGCCATCGAGGGCCTGCCCGCCAGGATGCTGCTCCAGGTGCATGACGAGCTGATCTTCGAGGTGGCCGACGAGGCGGTGGACCGGCTCATCGGGATCGCCCGCGACGTGATGCAATCCGCGCCCCTTCCGGCGGTCCGGCTCGACGTGCCGCTGGTGGTGGATGCGGGCGCGGGCGCGAACTGGGCCGAGGCGCACTGAGGGGCGCGCGCGCGTTCCGGGGCGATTTCCCCCGGTGGTTCCGGGGGCGGGACCTGTGGAAATTTTTCCCCGAACGGGCGCTTGAAGGGTGTTGACAGCGGCGGTGCTTCTGCCTACCTCTGCGCCGTTAGCACTCACCTGGAGGGAGTGCTAATGGGTCTCCGGGACCCATGGAAACAGAAACCTTGAGCCAAGGAGCCTCGAAGATGGCATTCAAACCGCTGCATGACCGCGTGCTCGTCCGCCGCGTTGAGAGCGAAGAAAAGACCAAGGGCGGCCTGATCATCCCCGACACCGCCAAGGAAAAGCCGAGCCAGGGGCAGGTCGTGGCCTGCGGCGAGGGCGCGCGCAAGGACAATGGCGAGCTGATCCCGATGGCCGTCAAGGCCGGTGACACGATCCTCTTCGGCAAGTGGTCGGGCACCGAGGTGACGGTCGATGGCGAAGAGCTGCTGATCATGAAGGAAAGCGACATCCTCGGGATCATCGAGGACGAGGCGGCCGCCAAGGCGGCCTGAGCCGCACCCGCCGGTTTTCCCTTTCGCACGAATACACAAGACATCAGGAGAGTCCGAACATGGCTGCTAAAGAAGTCCGTTTCGACACCGACGCCCGCGCGAAGATGCTGCGCGGCGTGAACGTGCTGGCCGACGCCGTCAAGGTGACGCTCGGCCCCAAGGGCCGCAACGTGGTCCTCGACAAGAGCTTCGGCGCGCCGCGCATCACCAAGGACGGCGTGAGCGTCGCCAAGGAAATCGAGCTCGAGGACAAGTTCGAGAACATGGGCGCGCAGATGGTCAAGGAAGTGGCCAGCCGCACCAATGACGAGGCCGGCGACGGCACCACCACCGCGACCGTTCTGGCGCAGGCGATCATCAAGGAAGGCCTCAAGGCCGTGACCGCCGGCATGAACCCGATGGACCTCAAGCGCGGCATCGACCTCGCCACCGCGAAGGTGGTCGAGCACATCAAGGCCGCCGCCCGCACCGTCGAGAATTCCGACGAGGTGGCCCAGGTCGGCACCATCTCCGCCAATGGCGAGGCCGAGATCGGCCGCTTCATCGCCGACGCGATGCAGAAGGTCGGCAACGAGGGCGTGATCACCGTCGAGGAGAACAAGGGCCTCGCCACCGAGGTGGAAGTGGTCGAGGGGATGCAGTTCGACCGCGGCTACCTGTCGCCCTATTTCGTCACCAATGCCGACAAGATGATCGCCGAGCTCGATGACGCGCTCATCCTGCTGCACGAGAAGAAACTCTCGTCGTTGCAGCCGATGGTGCCGCTGCTCGAGAGCGTGATCCAGTCGCAGAAGCCGCTGCTGATCATCGCCGAGGATGTGGAAGGCGAGGCGCTCGCCACGCTGGTGGTGAACAAGCTGCGTGGCGGCCTGAAGATCGCCGCCGTCAAGGCGCCCGGCTTCGGCGACCGTCGCAAGGCCATGCTTCAGGACATCGCCATCCTGACCGGTGGCCAGGTGATCTCGGAAGATCTGGGCATGAAGCTCGAGAATGTCACCATCGACATGCTGGGCCGCGCCAAGAAGGTCTCGATCACCAAGGACGAGACGACCATCGTCGATGGCGCCGGCGACAAGGCCGAGATCGAGGCGCGCGTCGCCCAGATCCGTCAGCAGATCGAGGACACCACCTCGGACTATGACCGCGAGAAGCTCCAGGAGCGGGTGGCCAAGCTCGCCGGTGGCGTCGCCGTCATCCGCGTGGGCGGCATGACCGAAGTCGAGGTGAAGGAGCGCAAGGACCGCGTCGATGACGCGCTCAACGCGACCCGCGCCGCGGTGCAGGAAGGCATCGTCGTCGGCGGTGGCGTGGCGCTCGTGCAGGGTGCCAAGGCGCTGGCCGGTCTGACCGGGGCCAACCCCGACCAGACCCGCGGCATCGACATCGTGCGCATCGCGCTCGAGGCGCCGCTGCGCCAGATCGCCGAGAATGCCGGCGTCGATGGCTCGGTCGTGGCGGGCAAGGTCCGCGAGAGCGACGACCTCAAGTTCGGCTACAACGCCCAGACCGAGGAATTCGGCGACATGTTCAAGTTCGGCGTGATCGACCCGGCCAAGGTCGTGCGCACCGCGCTCGAGGATGCGGCCTCGGTTGCCGGCCTGCTCATCACCACCGAGGCGATGGTGGCCGACAAGCCGCAGAAGGAAGCCGCCGGCGCCGGTGGCGGCATGCCCGACATGGGCGGCATGGGCGGCATGATGTAAGCCAGCCCGGCATCTCAGCCAGGGAAAGGGCCGCGCGCGTCGCGGCCCTTTTTCGTTGCGCCCTTTTTCGTTACGCGGCGCGGGTCCGGCGGATTGGAATTCGAGTATTTATGGAAAGATGAAGCGGGGGTCAGTCGCCCTCGGCCAGAAGCGCCGCGAGACCGCTGCGATAATCGGGGTGATGCAGGCGCACGCCGAGCTCCTCCTTGATCCGGCGGTTCGAGACGCGCTTTGATTCGGCGTAGAAGCTGCGCGCCATGGGCGAGAGGTCGGCCTCGTCCCAGGGCACCGCCTCAGGCAGCGGCAGGCCCAGAAGCTGCGCGGCATGGGCGATCACCTCCTCGGGCGGGGCTGGCGCGTCGTCGCAGAGGTTATAGACCGCGCCGGGGCGGGGCCGCGCGATCGAGGCGGCGAGCACCTGCGCGATGTCGGCCACATGGATGCGGCTGAACACCTGCCCCGGCTTGACGATGCGCCGTGCCGTGCCCTGGCGCAGCTTCTCGAAGGGGCCGCGCCCGGGGCCGTAGATCCCCGCCAGCCGGAAGACATGCAGCGGCAGGCCGGGGATCGCCCGCCATTCGGCCTCGGCCACGACGCGCAGTTGCCCGCGCCGGGTGGCAGGGGTGAGCGGGGTCTCCTCGTCCACCCAGCCGCCCTGATGGTCGCCATAGACGCCGGTGGTCGAGAGGTAGCCCGCCCACCGGAGCCCGGGGGCGGCCTCGGCGATGGCCGAGCGGTAGCGGGCGAGCACCGGATCGCCCTCCTCCAGGGGGGCCACGGATGCGAGCAGGTGAGTGGCCGCGGCGAGGGCGGCGGAGACATTTGCGCCCCACAGGAGCGGCTCGACACCCTCTTCGGCAAGCCGCGCGGCCGTGGCCGGATCGCGCGTGGTGCCGATGACGCGCCAGCCCTGCGGCAGCAGGCGCCGCGCCAGCGCCTGCGCCGAATAGCCGTGGCCAAAGGAGAGGAGGACCTTGTCCATTGTGTCCTTCTGGCCCGGCGCGCGGCGATTGGCAAGGTTTCGCCGAGCGCCGCGCCGCCGCTGGACGCGGCGCGCGCGCGCGGGCAAGCTCGGCGCGACCGCGCCCCATGCGAGCTGCCATGCCCCGTTTCCCCGACCGCCGAGCCGCCATCCTGCTCTGCCTCGCTGCCGCCGCCTGCGCGCGCGCGCCCGAGGTGAGCCGCGCCGCCGATTCCTTTGCGCCGCCGCTCTATCCCAACGAGACGCCCGAGCTGCGCCGCCTGATCAACCATTATGCCGATCACTACGAGGTCCCGCGCGCCCTGGTGCATCGGCTGGCGGTGCGCGAGAGCACGCATCGGCCCCGGGCGCGCAACGGGCCCTATTACGGCCTGCTCCAGATCCTGCCACAGACCGCGCGCACCATGGGTCATGACGGCCCACCCGAGGAATTGCTCGATGCCGGGACGAACCTGCGATACGGGGTGAAATACCTGCGCGGGGCGTGGATCGTGTCCGGGGGCGATCCCGATGCCGCGATCATGTGGTATGCGCGCGGCTATTATTACGAGGCCAGGCGCAAGGGGCTCCTGGTCGAGACCGGGTTGCGGCCGGCCTGAGCCGGTGCCGATGATCGTGCGGGCGGGGGCCTCGGTGCCAGAGCGTGCCGCGGTCATCCGCATTCACGTGCCCCGCTGCAACCTGTTGATTTCGCAGGTTCGATGAGCTCAAAACCGGTTCCCGCTTCTGAGCAACATGCTCTAGCGCAGCGCGCGGCCCTTGCGGATCGCGTCGGGGCCAAAGCGGGCGCGGATCGCATCGGTGGCGCGTTCGGCGGCGGCGCGACGCGGGGCGTCGGGGTCGAGCAGATCGCCCGCGCGGTCCGCGCCTTCCTCGGCCATCAGATCCGAGAGCCCCACCCCAACGAGCCGCCAGGCGACGCCCTGCGGGGCCTGATCCATCAGCGCGCGCGCCGCGCGGTAGAGCGTATCGGCAAGCTGCGTGGGCTCGCGCAGGGACCGGCGGCGGGTGAGCAGCGCGTAATCGGCGCGCTTGAGCTTGAGCGTGACCACGCGGCCCGCAAGGGCGCGCGCCTTGGCGCGATCGGCGACCTTCTCGGCCAGCCGCCACAGATGGCCGTCGAGCAGGTCGGGATCGGCCGTATCCTCGGCGAATGTCGTCTCGTTCGAGATCGACCTCACCGGCGCATCGGCCGCGACGCGGCGGTGATCCTGCCCGCGCGCGAAATGCCAGAGCCGCGCGCCCATGGCACCAAAGCGCGCCACCAGATCGCGCTCCTCCCACCGGAGCAGATCGGCAAAGCAGTGGATACCCGCGCCGTTGAGCGCGGCAAGCGTGGACTGGCCCACCCCCCAGATGAGGCTCACGGGCCGGTCACGCAGGAAATCGGCGGTCTCAACGCGGCCGATCACCGAAAAGCCGCTCGGCTTGTCGAGATCCGAGGCGATCTTGGCGAGGAACTTGTTGTGGCTGAGACCGATCGAGCCGGTGAGCCCAAGCTCCGCCTGCATCCGCCGCGCGAGACGCGCGAGCATGACGGCGGGCGGCGCGCCATGGAGCCGCGCGGTGCCCGAAAGATCGAGAAACGCCTCGTCGAGCGAGAGCGGCTCCACCGCCGGGGTCAGCTCCAGCATCATCGCGCGGATGGCGCGCGAGACCTCGGCATAGACGGCCATGCGCGGGCGGATCACCTCGGCCTCGGGGCAAAGCCGCAGCGCCTGAAACATCGGCATGGCCGAGCGCACGCCGCGAATGCGCGCGATGTAGCACGCGGTCGAGACCACGCCGCGCCGCCCGCCGCCGATGATCACGGGCCGGGCGGCAAGTGCCGGGTTGTCGCGTTTCTCGACGCTGGCATAGAAGGCATCGCAATCCATATGCGCGATGGCGAGATCCCAGAGCTCGGGATGGGTGACGACGCGCGGGCTGCCGCAGGCGGGACAGCGCGGCGCGCGCTCGAACTGGTGCAGGCAGGTGCGGCAGAGGCTCGGCATGATACGCGCATCCTACACCGGAGCACGGGTCTTGGCAGCCCGATCCTTGCGGTTCAGCAGGGTGCTGAACGAGGACTCAGGTCGGCCCTTGCTCGGGGAAATTGTTCCTGTCACGTGCCCGGAACCTCGCATCGAGGGCCGCGCCCGAGCCTGGGAGGGCGCCCTGGGCGGCTGGGGATATGGCGGTTTATGTCAGCCAAGCCCCTCAAACAGAACGGCTATTTGCAACGTGGCCATGCGCCCTCCCGGGGGGAGGGTCGGGCGCGGCCCGGGCTGGACGCCCGTGCCCGGGCCTCATGGGCGCGCGGCGCGGGACAGTTTCCCGATTTGCTGGTTGAAACCGGTCGGGCTTGGGGCTTTTTCAGCAGCCTGCTAGGCTCGCGCCGTTCCCGGAGGCCCGCACCGCCATGACCCACCGCTTTCCCATCCGCGTCTATTACGAGGATACCGACATGGGCGGGATCGTCTATCACGCCAATTTCCTCAAGTTCATCGAGCGCGCCCGCAGCGCCTGGGTGCGTGAGATGGGGGTGGACCAGAACGCGATGCGCGCGGGTGGCGTGGTCTTTGTGGTGCGCCGCATCGAGGCCGATTTCCTGGCCCCCGCGCGGTTCGACGACGCGCTCGAAGTGGCGACGCAGACCCGCATGGCAAGCGCCGCGAGGCTCGTGCTCGAGCAGACGGTGCGGCGCGGCGAGACGGTGCTCTTTCGCGCGGTGGTGACACTGGCCTGCCTCGGGCCGGGGGGCGCGCCGGTGCGGCTGCCGGCGAATATCCGCCAGCCGCGCCCCTGAAACGCCACAAGTTTTCGCGAGATCGCCGATCTTCGTGGTCTTTGCCATGGAAATCGGATATTTTGCCCCTTGATAAGGCCGGGAAACGGCCAGTGAGGCACAAGGCAGGCAAATGGAAGCAGAAACCCTCGCATTGGCGCAGGAGATGGATTTCTCCATGTGGGCGCTCTTCGCGCGCGCCACCTTCATCGTGAAACTGGTGATGCTGGTGCTGGTGCTGGCGTCGTTCTGGTCCTGGTCGATCATCATCCAGAAGCTGATCAGCTATCGCCGCGCCCGCGCCGAGGCCGAGGTCTTTGACCGGCGCTTCTGGTCGGGCGAGCCGCTCGACGGGCTCTTCGACGAGATCGGCCCCGATCCGGGCGGCCAGTCGGAGCGGATCTTTGCCGCCGGGATGATGGAATGGCGGCGCAGCCACCGCCATGACGGGGAATTGATCGCGGGCGCCACGGCGCGGATCGACCGCTCGATGGACGTGGCCATCGCCAAGGAAGCGGATGCGCTGCAAAGCGGGCTTCAGGTGCTGGCCACCGTCGGCGCCACCGCGCCCTTCATCGGGCTGTTCGGCACGGTCTGGGGGATCATGCACGCCTTTGTCGAGATCGCGGCGCAGCAGAATACCAGCCTTGTCGTGGTGGCACCGGGCATCGCCGAGGCGCTGCTGGCCACCGCGCTCGGGCTGCTGGCGGCGATCCCGGCGGTGATCTTCTACAACAAGCTGAGTGCCGATTCGGACCGGATCGTGGCGGGCTACGAGGCCTTTGCCGACGAGTTCGCCACCATCCTCAGCCGCCAGCTGGACGGTTAGGCCATGGGCGCGGGTGTCATTCAGAAATCCGGCGGCGGCGGGCGGCGCAGGCGCGGGCGGGGCCGCTCGCGCCCCATGGCCGAGATCAACGTCACGCCCTTCGTCGATGTGATGCTGGTGCTCCTGATCATCTTCATGGTCGCCGCGCCGCTGCTGGTGGTGGGCGTGCCGGTGGAACTGCCCAGGACCGCCGCCAACGCCCTGCCCGGCGAGCAGGAAGAGCCGCTCACCGTGACGCTCGGCGCCGATGGCCGCGTGGCGATCCAGACCACGGACGTGCCGCGCGAGGAACTGGTGGCGCGGCTGCGTGCCATTGCCGCCGAGCGCGCGGGCAGCCGTGTCTTTCTGCGCGCCGACGGGGCAGTGCCCTATGCCGAGGTGATGCAGGTGATGGGCGCGCTCAATCGGGGCGGCTTTGGCAATATCGGGCTGGTGACCGAACCGGGCGGCCCGGCGCTCGACGAACGGGGCGGCTAGGCTGGGGGCGCGGGCGGCGTGAATACCGGGCAGATCATATCGGGGGCGGGCCATCTGGCATTGATCGGGTGGGCGCTCTTCGGGGGGGCGTTCCGCTCCGATCCGCCGCCCTTCGAGGTGGTGGAGGCGGTGGCGATTTCCGCCGAGGACTATGCCGCGATCCTCGCCGCGAGCCGGCCCGAGGCGGTGGCCAATGTCAACACCCCCGAGCCGCCCGCCGAGGGCGAGGCCGCGCCCGCGCCCGCATCGCAGGCCGACAGCGCCCCCGCGCAGAACCCGCCTGCGGCCAATGCCGCGCCACCGCCGCCCGATCCGCGGCCCGCACCGGCGCCGCCAGCCGCGGTGGCCGACACCGCCCCCGAGGTCGCACCGCCCGCCGAGGACATGGCGGTGCTGGTGCCGCAGGTCTCGCCACGCCCGCAGCCGCGCCCCGCGCCGCGCGTCGCCCCCGAGCCCGTCGCCCCGCCCGCGCCGGATGCGCGCGTCGATGACCTGGCCCGCCCCGAGGTCGCGCCCGATGCCGGCGCGGTGGTGGAGGAGATTCCGCAGGAGGCCACCGCCCCCGAGGAGGCCACCACCGAGATCGTCACCGAGGCCGAGCGTCCCCGCGATCCCGCGCCGACCGCCTCCTTGCGCCCGCGCGCGCGCCCCGCCGCGCCACCTGCCCCCGCCCCGGCCCCCGCCCCGGTCGCGCCCCCCGCCCCGGTCGCGCCCCCCGCCCCTGCCCCGGTCGAGACCGCCACCCCGCCGCGCCCCGAGACCCCGCGCGCATCGCCCCCCGCCACCGATCGCGGCGCGGTCAGCGATGCGCTGGCTGCCGCCCTCGGGCAGGGCACGCCCACGCCCGAGCGTCCCGCCGGCCCGCCGCTCACCGCCGGCGAGAAGGACGCGCTGCGCGTGGCGGTGCAACGCTGCTGGAACGTCGGCAGCCTGAGCTCCGAGGCGCTGGCCACCACGGTCGTGGTCACGGTCAGGATGTTCGAGAACGGCAAGCCCGATAACGCCAGCATCCGGATGCTGAGCCATTCGGGCGGCTCCGCCACCGCCGCGCAACAGGCCTACGAGGCCGCGCGCCGCGCGATCATCCGCTGCGGGGCGGACGGGTTCGACCTGCCGCCCGCGAAATTCGACCAGTGGCGTGACATCGAAATGACATTCAACCCGGAGAGAATGAGGATCAAATGATGCGCTCCCTCCTGACCCTGCTCGCCGCCCTGATGCTCTGGGCTGTCCCCGCGACGGCGCAGCAAGGCGGCCCGCTGCGCCTCGAGATCACCGAGGGCGTGATCGAGCCGATGCCGGTGGCGGTGCCCGATTTCGTGGCCGACACCCCGGCGGCACAGGAATTCGCGCGCAGCATCGCGCGGGTGATCGCCGCCGACCTGACGGGCACCGGGCTCTTCCGGGAAATCCCCGCCGAGGCGCATATCGGCCGGATCACCAGCTTTGACAGCCCGGTGCAATTCGCCGACTGGCGGGCGATCAACGCGCAGGCGCTGGTCACGGGGGCGGTGAGCGTGGATCCCGCGGGGCGCGTGGTGGTGCGGTTTCGCATCCATGACGTGTTTTCCGGGCAGGAGCTTGGCCAGGGCCAGCAGCTTGTCGGGCCGCGCGACGGATGGCGGCGGATCGCGCACAAGGTGGCCGATCAGGTCTATATGCGGATCACCGGCGAGGGCGGCTATTTCGACAGCCGCGTGGTCCTCGTCTCCGAGAGCGGCCCCAAGGATCAGCGCGTGAAGCGGCTCGCGATCATGGATTACGACGGGGCCAACATGCAGTTCCTGACCGACGGCGCGGCGATCGTGCTGGCGCCGCGCTTCTCGCCCTCGGGCGACCGGGTGCTCTATACCAGCTACGAGAGCGGTTTCCCGCGCATCTACCTGCTCGACGTGGCAAGCGCGGGCCGGCGCGTGCTGCCGACGCTGGAGGGAACGATGGCCTTTGCGCCGCGCTTTGCGCCGGACGGGCGCACCGTGCTCTATTCGCTGACGCAGGGCGGCAATACCGATCTCTACACCATGGATATCGCCAGCGGGGCGAGCACGCGGCTGACGACCGCGCCCTCGATCGAGACCGCGCCCAGCTACAGCCCCGATGGCCGCCAGATCGTGTTCGAGAGCGACCGCTCGGGCACGCCGCAGCTCTACATCATGGCGGCCAGCGGCGGCGAGGCGCGGCGGATCAGCTTTGGCGAGGGCCGCTATGGCACGCCGGTCTGGTCGCCGCGCGGCGACCTCATCGCCTTTACCAAGCAGTCCAAGGGCCGCTTTCATATCGGGGTGATGCGCGTTGACGGCAGCGAGGAGCGGCTGCTGACGGCCTCCTTCCTCGACGAGGGGCCGACATGGGCGCCCAATGGCCGCGTCATCATGTTCACCCGCGAGAGCCAGGGACCACAGGGCGAGGCGCGGCTCTACTCGGTCGATATCACCGGGCGCAACCTGCGGCAGGTCCCCACGCCCGGCGGCGCGAGCGATCCCTCCTGGGGGCCGCTTCAGGATTGAGCAGGACTGACAGGGCGCGCGCCCTGTGCTAGAACACCCAGACAAAGGAAACGGGGCTGACAATGACCTATCTGAGCAAGACGATGATCCTGGTGGCGGGGCTCGCGCTCGCGGCCTGCACCAATCCCGACCGGTTCGACAGCCGGGGCGGGGCCAATCTCGGCGGGGGCGCGGGCGCGGGGCTCGCGGGATCGGCCTCGGACCCGCGATCGCCCGCCTATTTCCAGCAGGCGATCGGCGACCGGGTGCTGTTCGCGGTGGACCAGTCCACCCTCTCGGCGGCGGCACAGGCCACGCTCGACGGGCAGGCGCAATGGCTGATGACCAACCGCGATTACACCGCCGTGATCGAGGGCCATGCCGACGAACAGGGCACGCGCGAATACAACCTCGCGCTCGGCGCGCGCCGCGCCAACGCGGTGCAGGAATACCTCGTGAGCCGCGGCGTCGCCGGCAACCGCCTGCGCGTGGTGAGCTATGGCAAGGAGCGGCCGATCGAGATCTGCAGCAACGAATCGTGCTATGCCAAGAATCGCCGCGCGGTCACGGTGCTGTCGGCGGCGGGCCTGGGCAGCTGAGGCGATGATGCGTGCGCTTCTGGGACCGCTTGTCGCGCTGATGCTTGCCGCCCCCTCCGGGGCCGTCGCGCAACAGGCCGGGACGCTCGCCGATATCCGGCAGGAGCTGGCCGTGCTCTTTGTCGAGTTGCAGAAGCTCAAGCGCGAGCTGAGCACCACCGGCGGCGCCGGGCAGCTTGCCGATAGCGGGCCGCTCCTGGATCGGCTGAACGCGATCGAAGCCGAGGTGCAGCGCCTGACCGCAAGGACCGAGGAGCTGGAATTCCGCATCGACCGGGTGGTGCGCGACGGCACCAACCGGGTGGGCGATCTCGAATTCCGGCTGTGCGAGCTCGAGCCGGGCTGTGACATCGCCGGGCTGGAACCGGGCAGCACGCTGGGCGATGCGATCCCGCAGACCGGCGGCGCCGGCAGTGGCGGTGGCGCGCCCCCGGTCGCCGGGCCCGAACTGGCCGTGGGCGAGCGCGAGGATTTCGAGCGCGCGCGCGCGGCTTTCGAGGCGGGCGATCACGCGGCGGCTGCCGAGCAACTGGCGGCCTTCCTCGCCGCCTATCCCGGCAGCCCGCTGAGCGGGCAGGCGGGGCTTTTGCGCGGGCGCGCTCTCGAGGCGGCGGGGCAGCCGAGTGCCGCCGCGCGGGCCTGGCTCGACACGTTCAGCGCCGCTCCCGAGGGGCCCGAGGCGGCCGAGGCGCTCTATAATCTCGGCCGGGTGCTGGCGGTCATGGGCCAGACCGACGAGGCCTGCGTCACGCTGGGCCAGGTCGCGCCGCGCTTTCCGGGGGCGGCGGTCGCGGCCGAGGCGCAGGCGGAGATGGCCCGGCTCGGCTGTTCGTGACCGGCGAGGGGCCGGCGCACGGGACGGTGGCGGCGTATTTCGCCCCTGCCCCGCCGTCCGTTCTGGGGGTGGCGGTGTCGGGCGGCAGCGATTCGCTGGCGCTCCTGCATCTTCTGCACGACTGGCGCGGCGCGGGCGGGCCGGCCTTGCGCGTGGCCACCGTCGATCACGGGCTGCGCCCCGAGGCGGCGGCCGAGGCGGCGGCGGTGGCGCGGCTCTGTGCCGGGCTGGGGATCGGGCAGGACACGCTGCGCTGGCGGGAGGACACGGAGACGGGCGGCAACCTGCCCGACCGGGCGCGGCGCGCGCGCTACCGGCTGCTGGCCGATTGGGCGCGGCTCCACGGCATCGCCGATGTGGCCATCGGCCACACGCGCGACGATCTCGCCGAGACCTTTCTCATGCGGCTGGCGCGGGGTTCGGGGGTGGACGGGCTGGCGGCGATGCGCGCGCGCTGGCGGGGGGGGGGCGTGATCTTTCACCGGCCCCTGCTTGCCTTCGGGCGCGCGGCGCTGCGCGACATGCTGCGCGCGCGCGGCGTGGCCTGGATCGACGACCCGACCAACGCGGACGAAGGCTATGCACGCACACGCGCGCGCGCGGCGCTGGCGGCGCTCGCACCGCTGGGGATAACAGCCGGGGCGTTGGCGGAAACCGCCGCGCGGCTGGCCGATGCGCGCGCCGCGCTCGATCACCATGCGCGGCAAGCCGCCCGCGCGCTTGCCACGGTGGCGGGGGGCGATCTGCTGCTGGAGCGGGCGGGGTTTGCCGCCCTGCCCGACGAGACGGCGCGCAGGCTCCTGCTGGCGGGGCTGCGCTGGATCACGGGGGCGGCCTATCCGCCGCGCGGCGCGGCGATGCGCGCCTTCGTGCAGGCCGCGCGCGACGGGCGGCGAATGACCCTGCAAGGCGCGGTCCTGAGCGCATCGCGGACACATCTGCGCCTTGGCCGGGAATTGCGGGCCGTGGCCGGGCTGCGGGTGCCGGCGCAGGAGGTGTGGGACGGGCGCTGGCGGGCATCGGGCGAAGGCATGGCGGAAATCGCGGTGCTGGGGGCGGCGGGGCTTGTCGCCTGTCCCGACTGGCGCGCGGGCGGGCTGCCGCATGACAGCGCGCTCGCCGCGCCGGCGCTGTGGCGCGACGGGCGGCTCATCGCCGCGCCGCTGCATGGCTGGGCGAATGGCTGGCGGCTCGAACTGGTGCGGCCCTTTGCCGACTGTCTGAGCGCGTGATTGCGCATTGAACCCGTGGGGGCGATGTCTATTTAACTGATCAGCCCCCCGTGCTATGGGCATCCGGACCGACAATTGGGAGACATCTCTTGGGCAACGCGCGCAATATCGCCTTCTGGCTGATCCTTTTCCTGCTGATCATGGCGCTCTTCAACCTGTTCAGCGGATCGGGCAACACGCTTCAGAGCCGCTCGGTGCCCTTCTCGGATTTCATCGCCGCCGTCGATGGCGGGGCGGTGAGCCAGGTCACGATCGACGGCGAGACGGTGCGCTATCGCGGCACTGACGGCAACGATTACACCACCATCCGGCCCGACGATGCCGAAATCACCAGCCGCCTGATCGAGCGTGGCATCCCGCTGCGGGCCGAGAGCCAGAAGCAATCGGGATTCCAATCCTTCCTGATATCGCTCGTCCCCTTCCTGCTGCTGATCGGGGTGTGGATCTATTTCATGAACCGGATGCAGGGCGGCGGGCGCGGCGGCGCCATGGGCTTTGGCAAGTCCAAGGCCAAGATGCTGACCGAAAAGCATGGCCGCGTGACATTCGACGATGTGGCGGGCATCGACGAGGCCAAGGAAGAGCTGGAAGAGATCGTGGAATTCCTGCGCAACCCGCAGAAATTCAGCCGCCTGGGCGGCAAGATCCCGAAAGGCGCGCTGCTTGTCGGCCCTCCGGGGACCGGCAAAACGCTGCTGGCGCGCGCCATCGCGGGCGAGGCGGGTGTGCCGTTCTTCACCATCTCCGGCTCCGATTTCGTGGAAATGTTCGTGGGTGTCGGTGCCTCCCGCGTGCGCGACATGTTCGAGCAGGCCAAGAAGAACGCGCCCTGCATCGTCTTCATCGACGAGATCGACGCCGTGGGCCGGCATCGTGGCGCGGGCTATGGCGGCGGCAATGACGAGCGCGAGCAGACGCTGAACCAGCTTCTGGTGGAAATGGACGGGTTCGAATCCAACGAGGGCGTGATCATCATCGCCGCCACCAACCGCAAGGACGTGCTCGACCCGGCACTTCTGCGCCCCGGCCGCTTTGACCGGCAGGTGACGGTGCCCAACCCCGACATCAAGGGCCGCGAGAAGATCCTCAACGTTCACGCCCGCAAGACGCCGCTCGGCCCGGATGTGGACCTGCGCCTGATCGCGCGCGGCACGCCCGGATTTTCCGGCGCCGATCTCGCCAACCTCGTCAACGAGGCGGCGCTGATGGCGGCGCGGGTGGGGCGGCGCTTTGTCTCGATGGTCGATTTCGAGAATGCCAAGGACAAGGTGATGATGGGCGCCGAGCGCCGCTCGATGGTGCTCACCGATGACCAGAAGGAAAAGACCGCCTATCACGAGGCCGGGCACGCGGTGGTGGGCCTTGCCCTACCGAAATGCGATCCGGTCTACAAGGCGACGATCATCCCGCGCGGCGGCGCGCTCGGCATGGTGGTCAGCCTGCCCGAGATCGACCGCCTCAACTGGCACAAGGCCGAATGCGAGCAGAAGCTGACCATGACCATGGCCGGCAAGGCCGCCGAGGTGCTCAAATATGGCGAGGAGAACGTCTCCAACGGGCCTGCGGGCGACATCCAGCAGGCGAGCGGCCTGGCCCGCGCCATGGTGATGCGCTGGGGCATGTCCGACAAGGTGGGCAATGTCGATTACCAGATGGCGCATGAGGGCTATATGGGCAATGGCGCCGGCGGCTTCTCGATCTCGGCCCACACCAAGGAGCTGATCGAGGACGAGGTGCGCCGGCTGATCGACGAGGCCTATCAGAACGCGCGCGCCATCCTCGAGGAACGCCGCGAGGAATGGGAGCGGCTGGCGCAGGGGCTGCTCGAATACGAGACGCTGACCGGCGAGGAGATCAGGCGCGTGATGCGCGGCGACCCGCCCGAGGCCGATGACGACACCGATGGCGGCGCGGCGGAGGCGGCGAAGCCCTCGCTCGCGGCGATCCCCCGGACCAAGCCCAGATCCGCGCGCGGGCCGGGCGATGGCGGCGGGCTGGAGCCCGAGCCCTCGACGTGAGCCACCGGGACGTGACGGGGGACTGGAACCCGACAGCCTATGCGCGCTTTCACGACCAGCGCCTGCGCCCGGCGCTCGACCTGCTGAACGCGGTCGGGCAGATGGGCGCGGGCGACGTGGTCGATCTGGGCTGCGGCAATGGCGCGATGGCCGGGGCGCTGCGCGCGCGGGCGGGCGGGCACCGGGTGATCGGGGTCGATGCCAGCCCCGCCATGCTGGAGAAGGCGCGCGCGGCAGGCTACGACGCGCTGCAACAGGCCGATATCGCCGGGTGGCACCCGCAGCGCGCGCCGGGGCTGATCTATTCCAACGCCGCGCTGCACTGGGTCGGCGAGCACGCGGCGCTGCTGCCGCGGCTTGTAAGGATGCTGGGCAGGGGCGGCACGCTGGCGGTGCAGATGCCGCATCAGAACAAGGCGCCGTCACACCGGGTCTGGCTGTCGCTCGCCGAGGAGCTGTTTCCCGGCCGGGTCGGGAGGATGGGCACGCCGGGCGTCATGGCCCCGGTGAAATACGAGGAATTGCTGGCCCCGCTGGGACAGTTCCGCCTCTGGGAGACGGATTACTATCAGCGGCTGACCGCCGAGCCGGGCAGCCACCCGGTGCGCCGCTTCACCGAGAGCACCTATGCCCGCCCGATCCTCGCCGCGCTCGACGCGGATGAGCGCGCCGACCTGATCCGCCGCTACGAGGAGGTGATGCACAGTGCCTATCCGGTGCGCAGCGATGGCACGGTGCTGTTCCCGTTCCGGCGGCTGTTTGTGACCCTCACCGTCTGAGCGCGTGGCGGGCGGGGCATGAGTATTTGTGGAAAGATGAAGCGGGGGCCGGAATGCAGGCATTGAGACCGACGGATCATGCGGGCCGCGTGGTGTGGCTCGGTCGGGTGAGCGATCGGGCGGCGGGGCTCGAGGCGGAGGCCCTGGCGGAGGCGGATCTGACCTTTGGCGGGATCGCGGGGGAGGCGCATGGCGGGCGGACGCGGCCCTCGTGCAGCCGGGTTCTGGAGCAGCATCCGAGGGGCACCGAGATCGCCAATGTGCGCCAGCTTTCGGTGCTCTCGGCGGAGGAACTCGCGGCCATTGCACGGGATATGGGCGGCGGTGCGCTCGATCCCGGCTGGCTCGGGGCGTCGCTGGTGATCGAGGGCATCCCGGATTTCAGCCATGTGCCGCCTTCCTCGCGGCTCCAGGCGCCGTCGGGGGCGACGCTTGTCATCGACATGGAGAACCGCGCCTGCCAGCTGCCCGCGCGCGTGATCGAGGCCCATTGGCCGGGGCGTGGCAAGGGATTCATGGGCGCCGCCGGGGGGCGGCGCGGCGTGACCGCCTGGGTCGAGCGCGAGGGGCGCATCGCGCGCGGCGACGTGCTGCGGCTGCATGTTCCGGATCAGCCCCCCTGGGCCGGGGGGCAGGCGCGCGGGCGCGGCTGAGGGCGGCGCGCGGGCCGGCGCGCCAGGATGAGGACCGGGGCATGAGCTGCAAATCCGACATCGAAATCGCACGCGACGCGACCCTGCGGCCGATCGGGGAGATCGGTGCGCGGCTGGGCATCCCGCCTGAGCATCTGCTGCCCTATGGCCATGACAAGGCCAAGGTCAGCCGGGACTTCATCGCGCCGCTGGCCGGCCGGGAGACCGGCAAGCTGATCCTCGTGACCGCGATCACCCCGACGCCTGCCGGCGAGGGCAAGACCACGACGACGGTGGGGCTTGGCGATGCGCTCAACCGGATCGGCCGGAAGGCCACGATCTGCATCCGCGAGGCGAGCCTCGGGCCGAATTTCGGGATGAAGGGGGGCGCCGCGGGTGGCGGGCGCGCGCAGGTCGTGCCGATGGAGGACATGAACCTCCATTTCACCGGCGATTTCCACGCCGTGACCGCCGCGCATAACCTGCTCGCGGCGATGATCGACAACCATGTCTACTGGGGCAACGAACTGGACATCGATACGCGCCGGATCGTCTGGCGGCGGGTGGTGGACATGAACGACCGGTCCCTGCGGCAGATCGTCTCGTCGCTGGGCGGGGTGGCCAACGGCTTTGCCCGCGAGGACGGGTTCGACATCACCGCGGCCTCGGAGGTCATGGCGATCCTGTGCCTGGCAAGGAATCTCAAGGATCTCGAAGAGCGCCTCGGCGCGATGATCGTGGCCTGGCGCCGCGACCGGACGCCGGTCTTCTGCCGTGACCTCAAGGCCGAGGGCGCGATGACCGTGCTCCTGAAGGATGCGCTTCAGCCCAACCTCGTGCAGACGCTGGAGAACAACCCCGCCTTCGTCCATGGCGGGCCCTTTGCCAATATCGCCCATGGCTGCAACTCGGTCATCGCCACCACCACGGCGCTGCGGCTGAGCGCGTATGTGGTGACCGAAGCGGGCTTTGGCGCCGATCTGGGGGCCGAGAAATTCATGAACATCAAGTGCCGCAAGGCCGGGCTTGCGCCCGATTGCGTGGTGATCGTGGCCACCGTTCGGGCGCTCAAGATGAACGGCGGCGCGGAGCGGGGCGCGCTGGCGGCGGAGAATGTCGCCGCTGTCAGGAAGGGCTGCGCGAATCTCGGCCGTCATATCGAGAACATCAAGAGCTTCGGCGTGCCTGTGGTGGTGGCGATCAACCATTTCCTCACCGATACCGCGGCCGAAATCGCGGCGGTGCAGGACCATGTGGCCGGGCATGGCACCGAGGCGGTGCTGTCGCGGCACTGGGAGCTTGGCTCGGAAGGGGCTGAGCCGCTGGCGCGCAAGGTGGTCGAGGTGGCGGAGGCCGGCAATGCCAATTTCGCCCCGCTCTATCCCGACGACATGCCGCTCTTCGAGAAGATCGAGACCATCGCCAGGCGCATCTACCGCGCCGACGCGGTGCTGGCGGATGCGCGGATCCGCGGCCAGCTCCGGGAGTGGGAGGCGCAGGGCCATGGTCACCTGCCGATCTGCATGGCAAAGACGCAATACAGCTTCTCGACCGACCCGGCGCTGCGCGGCGCACCGACCGGCCATTGCGTGCCGGTGCGCGAGGTGCGGCTCTCGGCGGGGGCGGGGTTCGTGGTGGTGGTCTGCGGCGAGATCATGACCATGCCGGGCCTGCCGCGCCGGCCTGCGGCGGAAACCATCCGCCTCGACGGGGCGGGCCGCGTCGAGGGATTGTTCTGAGAGTGAGGGCCGGGCATCCCCGGCCTGCATGACAGCGCGAAAGGATATGACATGAGCGCGGATATCATCGACGGCAAGGCCCATGCCGCCACGATCCGGGACAAGGTGGGCGCGCAAGTGGCGCGGCTGACGGCGCAGCACGCCATCACGCCGGGCCTTGCCGTGGTGCTGGTGGGCGAGGATCCGGCGAGCCAGGTCTATGTGCGCGCCAAGGGCCGGCACACGGTCGAGGCGGGCATGGCCTCCTTCGAGCACCGGCTGGCGGCCGACACATCGGAGGCCGATCTGCTGGCGCTGATCGAGCGGCTGAACGCCGATCCGCAGGTGCATGGCATTCTCGTGCAGTTGCCGCTGCCGGGGCATCTGAATGCCGACCTGGTGATCAACGCCATCGACCCGGCCAAGGATGTGGACGGGTTTCACATCTCGAACGTGGGGCTTTTGTGCACCGGACAGAAGTGCCTCGTGCCCTGCACGCCGCTCGGCTGCCTGATGCTGCTGCGCGATCACCTGGGATCGCTCGGCGGGCTGGATGCGGTGGTGCTGGGGCGATCCAACATCGTCGGCAAGCCGATGGCGCAGCTGCTGCTGCGCGAGAACTGCACCGTGACCATCGCCCATTCGCGGACGCGCGACCTGGCCGATGTGGTGCGCCGCGCCGATATCGTGGTGGCCGCCGTGGGCCGCCCCGCGATGGTGCCGGGCGACTGGATCAAGCCGGGGGCGACGGTGATCGACGTGGGGATCAACCGCATCGAGAGGGATGGCAGGACCGTGCTGGTGGGCGATGTCGATTTCGCCTCGGCGCGCGCGGTGGCCGGCGCGATCACGCCGGTGCCCGGCGGTGTCGGGCCGATGACCATCGCCTGCCTTCTGGCCAATACCCTCACGGCATGCTGCCGCGCCCATGGCCTGCCCGAGCCGGAGGGGCTGACCGCGTGACGGCGCGTCATTCGGCGGCGAGCGACACCGGCGGCGCGCGCCCGATCGCGGCGATCTCGTCGATCACGCCGGCCAGCAGGCTGCGAAACGCCTCGAAACGGGTATTGGGGCGAATCAGGCGCTCGTTCATGTAGAGCGCGCGGTCGATCTCGATCTGGACGGCGTGCCACCCGCGCCCGGGCCGCCCGTAGGTCTGGACCACATAGGCCCCGGCAAAGGGCGCGTTGCGCGCCACGCCGAGCCCTGCCCGGCAGAAGGCCGCCTCGATCCGATCGACGATCTCCGGGTCGGCGGCGGCGCCGAAACGATCGCCGAGCACGATCTCGGGGCGGCGCGCGCCGCGCCGCGCGACCGCCTCCAGCGCCTCGTGCGGCATGGAATGGCAGTCGATGAGGATCGCCTGCCCGAACATCCGGTGCGCCTGCTCGAGCTGATCGCGCAGCATCGCGTGATAGGGCCGCCAGCAGCGCTCGATGCGATCGCGCGCCTCGGCCATGGTGATCTTGCCCGCGTAGATCGCCCTGCCATTGGCGACCACCCGCGGAATCACGCCCAGCCCCGAGGCAACGCGGGGATTGGGCGCCTGACGGCTGACCCCCTCGATCAGCGCGGGGTCCAGCTCGTCGGCGCCGCGATTGAGATCGACATAGGCCCGCGGGATCGCCGCCGCGAGCAGCGGCGCGCCGGCGCGCGGCGCGCTGTCGAACAGCCGATCGACAAAGGCATCCTCCGAAGAACGCACCGAATGCGCATCGAGCACGCTGCGCCGCAGGAAGGATGCCGGATAGGCACGCCCGCTATGCGGCGAGGCAAAGACCACGCCGGTGCTGCGCCGTTCGGGCAGGATCAGGGTATGGGGGGCCTCGGCCATCTCATCTGCTCCTCCGGCGCCATGATAGGGCGAAATCCGCCTGCTGAAAGCCCTTGATCCCCTCATCGACTCCTTTTATAGACCGCCGGACAGGCGCGGATTTCCGCGCCCCTGCCTTTTGCGGGGGACGGGCCGCCCGGGGCGATTAGCTCAGTGGTAGAGCACTTCGTTGACATCGAAGGGGTCACAAGTTCGAACCTTGTATCGCCCACCATGAATTCGCGCTGCGCGCACCTCGCGCGTAGCCCCCGCAACCGCAAAGGCGCAGGAGCGCGCCGCGACAGACAGGAGACGACCATGAAGGTTCGCAATTCGCTGCGTTCGCTCAAGAACCGGCACCGCGATTGCCGCGTCGTGCGCCGCAAGGGCCGCGTTTACGTGATCAACAAGACCCAGCGCAAGTTCAAGGCCCGCCAGGGCTGAGCCGCGCCCGGCCCGCAAGCCCGGGCCGCGAGACATCCGAGGGGCGTGACCCGCAAGGGCCGCGCCCCTCACGCATTCGGGACAGGCCGGCGCGCGGGCACGGTGCGCGCCACGCCCCGGCAAAAACCTCCTTGTTCACGTTATACCCTCTTTCCATGTGGTCAGGGTTGTGCCAGAGTTCGGCTTTGAACTGCTTGATCATTCGACGCTTCCCGGCGCCACAGAACGAGGGCTTCTTCCATGACGAAACACATCCCCGACATGCAGATGGGGGCCGATCCGGCCAGCCGCCGCGCCCATGTCCAGAAATGGATCGCCCGCAACCAGCGCCGCCTGGCGGCCGGGCTCGGCAGCGCGGTTCTGATGCTGCCCATGCTGGCACAGGCACAGGCGGCCGACATGGTCAGCGCGCTCGATATCAGCGGGGTGCGCTCGGCCACGGTCAATCCCGATGGCAGTGCGAACCTGACGCTCACCAACGGGCAGGTGGTCAAGGTCGCGGCCTCCTCGGTGCAGGTGGCGGCAGACGGCACGATCATGATTTCGGGCGCGGCGGCGGAACTCGTCGCCGAAGTGGTGGCCTCGGTCGCGGCGGCAGGCGCTGCCGGCGGCACGGCAGCGGCGATTGGCGCCGCCGTCGCAGGCGCCGCGGGCCTGGCCGCGGCGGCGTCCGGTGGCGGCTCTTCCTCCGGGAGCCCTGCCCCCATCTACATCAATGCCGGAGCGCTGAGTGGCGAATCGCCGATCATCGCGACCGATCTCTTCCGGACCTTCCCCGCGCTCGATGAGCTTGAAGAGGGTGACAGGGTTTATCTGCGCCTCAGCGAGGGTGATCCCGAGGCCGAAATCCAGGTCACCATCGGCGCGGGCGGCGAGATCATCTTTCCCCCGGGCGTGGATGCCAGCGGCTTTCAGGGTCCGCAGACGATCAGCTTTCGGATCGAACGCGACCGTATCGTCGAAGGTGAGGATGAAGAGGGCAACCCGACCTTCGAGACCGTGACCGACGAGGTGGCCAGCGGCAGCGCCGATGTGGTGGTGGACACGATTCCCCCCGAGGTCGCGATCACCACGCCTGTCGCCGGGGATGACATCCTCAACGCCGCCGAGCAGGGCGAGCCGCTCGAGATTTCCGGCACCACGGATGCCGAGGACGGGCAGATCGTCACGCTCACCTTCAACGGCAATGACTATAGCGCGACGGTCGCGGACGGGGCCTGGTCGGTGACGATCCCCGCCGGGGATCTGGCGGGCCTCGCGGACGGGGGCGACCTGACGATCACGGCGGATGTCTCGGACGTGGCGGGCAACCCGGCCACGCAGGCCACGGCAACGCTGGCCACCGATTTCACCGCCGAAGTCACGATCTCGCAGGTCACGGTCGAGACGTTGAACACCTTCACCGGGGTCGATGTCACCGGGAGCACCACAGGGGTCGAGGAAGGGCAGGTTGTGACCGTGACCTTCGATGGCACGGATTACACCGGCACGGTCGGCGCGGATGGCAGCTGGACGGCGACCGTGCCCGCGAGCATCATCGAGGCGCTCGACGACGGGGCCGAGATCGCGATCAGCGCCAGCGTGTCGGACGTGGCGGGCAATCCGGCCTCGGCCACGGCCAGTGCCACCACCGATTTCTCCACCCCCGCGCTGGTCATCACCGCGCCCGAGGATGGCGGGTTCATCAACGCAGCCGATGCGGAGGCGGACATCACCGTCTCCGGCATCGCGCTGGCCGGATCGGAGGTGACGGTCACGCTGGGCACGGCGGAGCGGACGGTCACGGCCGGCGCGGACAACAGCTGGAGCGTGACCTTCGCCCCCGACGACCTGCCCGGTGAGGACGGCCCGCTGACCATCACCGCCGCCACCGAAATCGGGGGCACGCCGGTCACCGCGCCCGAGGTCACGCTCACCCTCGACACCACGCCGCCCGCCCTCACGGTGGAGAGCACGGTGACCGAGGCGGGGCTGGTCCTGTCGGGCACGACCGATTCCGATGTCGAGAGCGTGGCCGTGAATGTTGGCGGCGAGAGCTTCACCGCGACGGCGGAGGGCGGCAGCTGGTCGCTGACCATCGCCACCGGGGATCTCCCCCCGACGGCACAGGACGGCACCGTCACGATCACCGCCGATGCCAGCGATCGCGCGGGCAACCCGGCCACGCAGCAGACGCTCGCCCTCACCGCGCCGACCCTCACGATCAACGAGCCGGTGAACGGGTCCACGATCGGGCTGGACGAGTTCGAGGGCGGGACGAACATTTCGGGCAGCAGCACCGACGTGGCCGAAGGCGCGGATGTCACCATCACCATTCAGGCCGGCGATGACGTGATCTTCACCGGCACGGCCGCGGTCGGCAATGACGGAGGCTGGGCGCTCTCCCTCGACGCCGCGACCGTGCAGGGCTTTCCGGATCAGGCGCCCCTGTCGGTGACGGCCTCGGCCACCGGGGCGAGCTATCCGCTGACGGCCTCGGGCGCTATCGAACTCGGCACCGATATTCCGCCCCAGATCACGATCGATCCCCTCGGTGAGGAGGGCGCGCTGATCCTCGGTGAGGATCTCACCGTCTCGGGCAGCACCCGGGGCGTGCAGGAAGGCCAGATCGTCACCATCACCGATGGCGACGGCACCCCCCTGGGCACCGCAGAGGTGGGCGCGGATGGCACCTGGAGCGCGCCGCTCCTGCTCGGCGGGGTTGCGCCGGGCGACAGCGTCTCGATCAGCGCGGAGGTCTCGAACGCCTCGGACCGGAGCGTGACGGAAACAGCCTCGGCCGTGGGTTACGAGGCGGCCGATTACCTGGTCCTCGGCGCCACCACCGTCACGAGCGGCGCCGCAGCCGGGGCGCTGGAATTCGCCTTCTTCCTCGATCCGCGCACCCAATTGCCCGCGGATTTCGGCCTGGCCTTTGGCGAGACGATGACATTTGACATCAACACCGCGACCTGGGCCCCCTCGCCGGCACCGCAATTCACCACCGGCCTTTCTCCGATTCTGAACTTGAATGACGCGGCAACCGGCACAGTGATCTTTGGCGGGATAGGCTTTCTCAATCCCGAAGACCCGGAAACCGGCGATCCTGTCGATCTCTACCAACTTCCCCTGATCCGCTTCCGCCTCAACCATGTGGACGAGGGTAGTCCGATCCAGCTCGATTTCGACTCTCAGGTTGGCGGCAGTTACAGCTTCGCGCTGGGCACGGAGGCGGCGGATGCGCTGGTGGCGGGCGATACCGACGCCGCGATCCGCGGGCGGGGCGGCAATGATGCGATCGACCTGTCCGCGCCGGGGGTGAACACGGTGATCTTCGAGGCCGACGGCACCAGCAATGGTGAGGATGTGGTCACCGGCTTTACCACCGGGGGGGCGCTGCCCGACCGGATCGGCATCGCGCTGGACGATCAGGGCGCGCTGCGCGGCGATGGCACGGCATTCGAGGTGATCGCGGCGGGCGACAGCATCGGGGAGAATACCGGGCTCGTGGTGTTTACCACCGCGATTGCGGATGATGCCGCGGGGCTCCTGGCGCTGCAATCGCTCGGGCTGCAAGCCGATGACATCATCTACCTTATCGTCGGCGATGAGGTGGAGAGCGAGCTGCTGCGCATCGTCGTGGACAGTGAGGGCAACCTGCCCGATCTGGACACCGGGGTTGAGGTTCTGGCCCTGTTCGAGGGGATGGGGTCCGAGGCGCGGGCGGAATTGGGAGCGGAGAACTTCCTCGATTTCGTGCCGGCAAGCGTGCCCGCCCCTGCCCTGCCCGACGCCTGATCCATCTGCCGGGGCCGGCGTCATGCCGGCCCCGCCAGCGCAGGCCCCAGCGGAGCACAGTCATGTCCAGCCTGGCCCCTGTCAGCCCCGAGCGCCACGGCGCGCGGCGCTGGAAACGGTTTTCGTCGTATCGATTCGTGCAGGATCACCCGCTCGTCCCCATCGTTCTGGGCGAGGAAACGCAGGTCGCAAGCGCCCTGCCGATTCTCTTTCGGTCCGGGGAGGAGCGGATCACGCCGGTCGCGCTGACCCGGCTGGGCGCGCGCACGGCGCTTGTCGCCGGGAATGGCGCGTGGCGGGGGAATTACGTGCCCTCGCTGCTGCGGGTTCATCCCTTTGCCGCGGGGCGCACGCGCTCGGGGCAGTTCGTTCTCATGGTCGATGAGGCGAGCGGGCTGCTCTCCGACGATCCCGCCGACCCGGCCTTTTTCGATGAGCAGGGGCAGATTGCGCCCGAGCTTGCCCAGGTCGTGGCGTTTTTCCGCACCCGCGCGCAGGCCGAGACGCGGACCCGCGCCGCGATGGAGGCCCTGGCGCGCACCCGGATTCTGGTGCCGTTCACGCCGCCGGAGGATGTGACGGCGCTGCCGCAGGAGGGATTGCTGGCGGTCGATGACGCGGCCCTCGCGTCGGTCGGGCGGGTGGCGCTTGGCGACTTGCACCGCAGCGGCGCGCTGGGGCTGGTGCACGCCGCGCGCGTGGCGCGCCACCATCTCGGGTTTCTCGCCGCCGCCGAGGCGCATCCCGGTCGGGCGGACGCCCCGGACCCCGCGCCGCCCGCCGCCGATGCCGATGCCGGCCTTGGCGGTTTTTTCGACGCGCTCGCCGCATCACAGGCGCAGGAGGCGGGGCTTGCGGATTTCATGCAAGGGGGCGGGAGCGCCCCGCCGCGCGGAACCACCTGAACCATGCCCCCGAGCAGCGCCCGAGGATTCCGGCATGGCATTTCCACCCGGCCCCGATTACAACTTCTCCACAAGATCCGAGTGATCGGACGCCTGATCGAAGGGACAGCACGGGCATGAATGCATCGCGGGGGACCAGGGGGGCCGGCTGGCTGATGGCCACGGCCATGCTGATGAGCCTGTCCGCCTGCGTCAATCCGCCCGATCTGAGCGCGATCGAGGCCAGCTTCGACGCCCCGCCCGGCGCACAGCAGGCGCGCATCCCCGACACGCTGGCGCGCACGGAATTCGGCCGAGAGGTCGCCCGTGCGGTGGAAACCAGCCCCGATCTCGCCGCCTCGAGCGCCGGGGTGCGCGCGGCCCGCGCGCGCGCCGATGCCGAGCGCCGCGGCTACTACCCGCGCTTTTCGCTGGCCAGCACGCTCGGCACGCTCGTCGATGGGAGCCTCTCGAGCAATGGCCTGACCCCGATGCTGCGGATCGTCCAGCTGGTCTATGATGGCGGCGAGAGCGCGAGCCGCCGCGTCGCGGCCGAGGCGCGCGTCTTCGAAAGCCGCCGCGCGCGGCAGGAACTGGCCGCGGCGCGCGCGCTGAACGCGGTGGTGGCATGGCATGACCTCTACGCCGCCCGGGCGCGGCTGGAGATTTCGCTCGAGAACGTGCGCGCCCATGAGCGCGTGCTCGCCGTGGCGCAGGAGCGGGCCGATGCCGGGGCGGGGGGCAATGTCGATGTGCTGACCACCGAGGCGCGGCTGGCCACGGCGCGCGCCCGCGCCGCCGAGGCGCAGGCGAGCGCCGAGCGCGCCGAGGCCGCCTTTGCCGCCAGCTTCGACGCGGCGCCCCCCGCGCGCCTGGCCGCGCCGCCCGAATCCCCGGACCTGCCCGATATCGGCGACGCGGCCCTGATGGCCACGAGCCCGCGCATCCTCGCCATCGAGGCGCGCATCGCCGCCGCCGAGGCCGAAGTCGCCGTGACCCGCGCCCAGCGCCTGCCGAGCCTGAGCGTCGATGGCCGCGTCCGGCGCAGCGGCACGACGGCCACACTCGACGCGGAACTGGACACCGGCGCGCCGGGCAGCCAGCGCGCGCGCATCGCCGCCGCCGAGGCCGAGCGCGACGCGATTGCAGCCGAGCGCGAGGTCCTCGCGCGCGATATCCTGCGCGCCCTGGCCGATCGGCGCGCCGATCAACGCGCGAGCGCGGTGCGGCTGAGCTCGGCACGCGCCTCGGTGAGCGCCAACCGTGCCACGGTCGAGGCCTCGCGCGAGGAATTCTCGATCGGGCGGCGGTCGCTGATCGGCCTCCTCGATGCCGAGCGCGACCTGCTGGAGGCCAACGAGATCCTGATCGCCACCGAGCGCGAGGTGGCGCTGTCGGGCTACGCCGCGCTTGCATTGACCGGCGATATCCTCGATGCCTTTGCCATCCGCCTGCCGCAGGAGGATGCGCCGCCCGAGGAGGTGACCCAATGAGCGAGCCCCGCATTGTCAAGCTCGGCACGACCGAGCAGCGCGGCGAGGCCGAGATGAGCGCGCTCGAGGCCTGCCTTCTCTACGCGGCCGCGCGCCTCGACCGGCCGATCACGCTCGCCGCGCTCCATGCGGCACAGACCGGCGCGCAGGGCGGGGTGACGATCCGCGACGCGATCACCGCCGCCGAACGCGCCGGCCTTCAGGCGGGTTTCGGGCGGCGCGCGCTCGAGAGTTTCGACAACACGCTGACCCCGGCCATCCTGCTGCTCGACGACGACCGCGCCGTGGTTCTGGAGGCGGTGCTGCCCGGGGGGCGGCTGGCGGTCCACGATCCGGCGCTCGGCCCCGGCGTGGGCGAGATCGACCGGGCGACGCTCGCCCCGGTCCATACCGGCTTTGCGCTGTTGCTCAGGCCGGAGCATCGCGACGATATCGCGCTGAACGCAGCCGGGCGGCGGGGGCACTGGTTCTGGGCGACGCTGGCCGAGAACCGCTGGGCCTATACCCAGGTCCTTCTCGCCGCGGTGCTGGCCAATTTCCTGTCGCTTTCGACCTCGCTCTTCATCATGGTGGTCTATGACCGCATCCTGCCCAACGAGGCCATCGAATCGCTGATTGCGCTGACGATCGGGGTCGGAATCGCGCTGATCTTCGATTTCCTGATCAAGTCGCTGCGCGCCGGCTTCATCGACCGGGCCGGCAAGCGCGCCGACATGGTCATGGGGCGGCGCATCTTCGACCAGATCCTCGATCTGCAACTGCGCGCGCGCAAGGGCTCCACCGGCGCGCTGGCCTCGACGCTGCGCGAGTTCGAGACGCTGCGCGATTTCTTCACCTCGGCCACGCTGGTGGCGGTGGTCGATCTGCCCTTCATCGTGCTGTTCGTCGGGGTGATCTACCTGATTTCCGGGCCGCTGGCGATCGTGCCGGCGCTGGCCGTTCCCTTCGTGCTGCTCGTGGGCATCGCGGTGCAGCCGATCCTGTCGCGGCTCGCCGAGCGGAGCTTTGCCGACGGGCAATCGAAACAGGGCGTCCTGGTCGAGACCCTCGCCGGGCTGGAGACGATCAAGGCCGCTGGTGCACAGCGCAGGATGCGCGCGCGCTGGGAAGAGGCGATCGCGCGCCAGTCCGATCACGGGCTCAAGGCCCGCGCGGTCACGCAATTCGCAATCAACGCCACCGCCTTTGCCCAGCAATCCGCGCAGGTGATGATCGTCTTTTACGGCGTGTTCCTGATCACCGCGGGCGAGGCGAGCATGGGCGCGCTCATCGCCGCCGTGATCCTGACGGGCCGCGCCCTTGCGCCGCTCGCCCAGCTCGCGCAGACGCTCACCCGGTTCAACCAGGCGCGCACCTCCTACCGCTCGCTCGATGCGCTGATGAAGGCCGAGAGCGAGCGCCCCGAGGGCAGGAACTGGACCGCACGGCCGCGATTCGAGGGCGAGATCCGCTTTGACAATGTTTCCTTCGCCTATCCCGATCAGCAGATCGACGCGCTGCGCAACATCTCCTTTGTCATCCGCCCCGGCGAGAAGGTCGCCATTCTGGGGCGGATCGGCTCGGGCAAGAGCACGGTCGCGCGGCTCATCCTCGGGCTTTACCAGCCGCGCGAAGGCACGGTGATGCTCGACGGGATCGACCTGCGCCAGATCGACCCCGGCGATCTGCGACGCAACGTGGGCGCGGTGCTTCAGGATGTCTGGCTGTTCTCGGGGACGGTGCGCGAGAACATCGCCATCGGCGCGATGCGCCCGCGGGATGCCGATATCATCGAGGCGGCGCGCGTGGCGGGGGTCGAGGATTTCGTGCGCCGTCACCCGGCGGGATATGACATGATGCTGGCCGAACGCGGCGAGGGGCTGTCGGGCGGGCAGAAACAGGCGATCACCCTGGCGCGGGCGCTGCTCGGCCGGCCCCCGGTCCTGTTGATGGACGAGCCGACATCGAGCATGGATGCCCAGAACGAGGCCGAGGTCATCGCGCGGCTCAAGCTCGAGGCCGCCGACCGCACACTGGTCGTGGTCACGCATCGCCCCAGCCTTCTGGAACTTGTGGACCGGGTCATCGTGATCGACCAGGGCAAGGTCGCCTTTGACGGGCCCAAGGCCGCCATGACCCGCGGCAGCGGCAAACAGGGGGGCTGATCCGATGGCACGCCGAACCGATCTCGAGGCATTGGCGCGCGAGATGCAGGGGCGCCACCCGTGGCGCGGCAGCCTGCTTCTGGGGGTGATCGTGCTGTTCTTTCTCAGCGCCGGGGTCTGGGCCGCGCGCACCGAGATCGACGATGTGACGCGCGCCGAGGGCCGCATCGTGCCCGCGCGCGACATCCAGATGATCCAGGCGACCGAGCCGGGGATCCTCCAGGCGGTCCATGTCACCGAGGGCGACATCGTCGAGGCGGGGGAGATCCTGCTCGAACTGGACGCCATCCAGCTGGCAAGCCAGCTCGATCAGGAACAGCAGCGCGCCTATGGGCTGATGGCGCGCATTGCGCGGCTTCAGGCGGAAATCGACCGGGTCGATCTGGTCTTTGCCGATGTGCTGATCCAGCAGGCGCCCGCGGTGGTCGCCTCGGAAACCGCGCTCTATCACGCGCGGCGCAGCGAACTGGCCTCCGAGATCGAGATCCTCGAGCGCCAGCGCCGCCAGCGGCAGGAGCAATTCGCCGAGGCCGAGGCCGATCTGCAAAGCGCGCGCGACACGCTCGAAATCGTCGCCGAGGAACGCGCGATGATCGAGCCGCTCGTGCTCCGCCGGGTGGAGCCCGAGACGACCTTGCTCGAAATCCGGCGGCGCGACAGCGAGTGGCGCGGCCGCGAGGCGCGCGCCCGGGCGAGCGTGGCGCGGATGCAGGCGGGGCTGGACGAGATCGACGACCAGATCCGCGCGTTGCGCGCGCGCACCCGCGCGGCGGCCCTCGCCGATCTGTCGCTGGCCACCGCCGAGCTGGCCGCGCTTGAGCCCTCGCTGCCGGCGCTGCGCGACCGCGCCGAGCGCGCGGCGATCCGCGCGCCGGTGCGCGGCGTGGTCAACCGCATCCATCGCCGCACGCTGGGCGCGCTGGCCCGGCCCGGCGAGGATCTGGTCGAGATCGTGCCGCTCGACGATACCTTGCTTGTCGAGGGCTTCGTGCGGCCCGCCGATATCGCCTTTGTCTATCCGGGCCAGCCGGTGAAGGTGAAGATCACGGCCTATGACTTCTCGCGCTATGGCAGCCTCGATGGCGAAATCATCCGCATCGGCGCCGATGCCGTCACCCGCTCGGAACGCGATCCCGAGGAATTCTTTGTGGTGCATGTGCGCACCAGGGACAATTTCCTCGATGCCGATGGCGTGGTGGTCGAGGTCATGCCCGGCATGGTGGCCGAGATCGACATGCTCTCGGGTCGCAAGACGGTGCTCGAATACCTGACGACGCCGGTCGTCCGGGTCAAGGAGCGCGCCTTTCGCGAATGACCAGGTGACCAGGTGACCGGGTGACCGGGGCCCGCCCATCCTGACCGCGCCCCCGCGATCAGGATGAGAGGCCCCGGCGTGTCCGGTCAGACCTCGGCCAGGACAGGCGCCATGTGGCCGAGCAGGATGCCCTGCATCTCGAGCCCGGCGATCGCGCCGCTCACATCCAGATCGATGCCGGTCTCCGGTGCATTGACCGCGGTATTGCTGGAGCCCAGCGCATCCCAGTCGGTCGCGGCGTCGAAGAACACCCAACGCGGGGCGGCGGACCCTTCGAGCCCCACCGCCGCGCGCAGCACGTCCAGCGCGTCGCCGGCGGTCACCTGCCCGTCGCCATTGAGATCGGCGGCGATGAAATTCTGCGCCTTCGCCTGACCGAAGGAGGGCGCGATCCCCACCGCCATTCGCAGCACATCGAGCGCATCCCCGGCACTGACCGTCGGATCGCCGGCCTCGGGCGCCCATTCGCGGCTGGCCTCGAGCCGGCCGCTCGCCCCCTGCGACAGCTTGAACTCGAAACTGTCGCCCTCCCGTGTGAGCCGCGTCAGCACCACGGCGCTGCCGTCGGGGCGGAAGGTAACCGTCGCATTGTCCAGCGCATCGCCAGAGATATCGGCCACGCGCCCCGCGACCGACAGCAGCTGATCGGTGATCCCGCCGCCCGTCACCTCGGGGACAAAGACCTGCCCGGCCTGCGCGCCGCCGCTGTTGAGCGTGGCTTGCGTGTTCTGCGCGCTCTCGATGAAGCTCTCGTCGCCAGTGATCAGCAGGTCGAGCACCGCGTTCTGGAAGGCGAAGGTGCCGGGCGTGAGCCCCGCAGCCTCTGCCGCGCTCTCGGCGGCGAGGAGCGCGTCGGCAGAGAATTCGTCGAACGTGACCATCTGCCCCGGGTAATCGGCCAGGTAATAGCTGTCGGGGCCAAACCCGTCCGCATAGGTGAAGAGCGTGTCATCCGCCCCCACGCGCCAGCTCTCGCGGAAGCTGCCGTAAAGGCCGATCCGCCCGCCATCATCGCCATATTGCAGCGGAAAGCTGACCGCCTCGCCGGTGCCGGCCACGCGCAGATCGTCATTGATATTGCCGGAGAAATTACCCAGGAGCCCCTCGACATTCCCCTTCCAGTAATCGCTCAGCCCGACGCCGATATCGACCCGGTTGGCAAACAGGTCCACCTGCACGAGGCTGATGTCGGTCCCGCCCACCGGATCATCGACAAAGATCCTGTAGCTGTTGCCCTGCCGCGCGATCGTGGCACCGTCGAGGGACAGGCTGCCTTCATCGGCCAGCGTGGTCTCCACCCCGTTGACGCGCAGCGCGGCGCCGGTCGCGGAAATCATGATCGTGTCACCGCCGATCCTGATCGCGGCGGCGGTATTGGCGGTGACATTCTCGCCGGCGGGTTCCATGCGCGCCTGCAATTCGAACACCGCGCCATCGGTCGCGCGCATCAGCACATATTCGCCCGCGGCATGGAAATCATAGCCCAGCCCGTCATGGGTCAGCAGATGCGGATCGCCCGTGGCAAAGGCCAGCCCCAGCCCGCCGATATCGGGCAGGCCCGGGTCGAGCACGTTCAGCTCGGCATCGAGCGCGTCGATGAAGGATGCGAAGCTGTCCACCTCGGTCGCGCTGAGAATCACCGTGCCGTCAGGGGCAGTGATGGTCACGGCGGAAAAGCTGATCCCGGGAATGTCGCGCAGGACAGGCGTGATCTCCGCCTGGCTGGACATGATAAAGTCCACGACCTCCGGCAACTGGATATCGAGATCCTCCACCACCAGGCTGTAGCCGTCGAGGTCCAGGACCAGATCCTGACCGAGGGTCAGGCTGGCGAGGACCTCCCCCCCGTCGCGCAAGATCGCCCCGGTGAAGCCATAGGCGTCGAGCGAGCCCTCACTGACGCCCTCGATGATTTCCATGACGGAGATGATCTCGCTCAGCGTGACGGGAAAGCCCCCGGTCAGCTCCAGCGCGAGATCGCCGCTGCTCAGCGTCAGGCCCCCGGGCGCGATATCGAATTGCAGGATCGTCTGGCTGCCATAATCCACCCTGATCTGGCTGATCGTGCCATCGGCCGTGCCCGTATCGAGCGCCGCAAGCAACGAATCGAGGCTGTCCGCCGGTGAAATGCCGCTGCCCGAGACGGTCAGGGTATAGGGCGTGGTGTCAAACGGATCGGAGCTGTCGAACTGGACGGTCAGGCCGGTCGCGGTCAGAACCGGCTCGCCGATCAGAAGATCCACGCTCGGGTCGAAATTGCTCAACTCCTCCTCGAACTGGAGCGTGAGCGTCGCGAGGCGCGTCATGCTCAGCCCGCCGAGGAGGTTTTCGTAATCGGGGTTCAAAATCAGGTTGGTCATCGGTTCACTTGCCTCTCAATGTTGCGGTGGCAGCCCGCCTGGGAAAACTGCAATTCCCGGCGGAGTATCGCGCGAGATGACCATTCGGCGCAAGAAAAAACCGGCATGCCTGCTGCGCTCCGGGGGCGCGCGGATGGGCTGGCGATGATCGCGGACTGGTCTGAAATGGTGCTGCTGGACAGGATTGAACTGTCGACCTCTCCCTTACCAAGGGAGTGCTCTACCACTGAGCTACAGCAGCAGCATGTGGCGGGCTGATTAGACGCTTCTCCGAAAGGGCGCAAGGGGTAACTGGACGCTAATTCGCGCCTCCTGTAAGAGGGGCCCCATGACCGAGAAACGCCCCGACGCCCCCCCCCACCCGAGGCCCGAGACCCGCGAGGAGCGGCTCAAATCCGCGCTCAAGGCCAATCTGGCGCGGCGCAAGGCGCAGGCGCGGGCGCGCGCGGCAGAGGACCAGGGTGCGGCGGATAGCGCGCATGAGACCGAGGATTAGGCCAGCATGGATTCCATCATCGTCACGGGCAACGGCCCCCTCAACGGGCAGATCCCCATCGCCGGGGCCAAGAATGCCTGTCTCACGCTGATGCCGGCGACGCTTCTGAGCGAGGAGCCGCTGACGCTGACCAATGCGCCGCGGCTGTCGGATATCCGCACCATGTCCACGCTGCTGCAATCGCTCGGCGCGGAGGTGGCACAGATGCAGGGCGGGCAGGTTCTGGCGCTGTCGTCGCACGATCTCGTGAGCCACAAGGCCGAATATGACATCGTGCGCAAGATGCGCGCCTCGATTCTCGTGCTCGGGCCGCTGCTGGCGCGCGCGGGTCATGCGGTGGTGTCGCTGCCGGGGGGCTGCGCGATCGGGGCGCGGCCCGTCGATCTGCATCTCAAGGCGCTCGAGGCGATGGGGGCGGAGCTGGAGCTGCGCGACGGTTATGTTCATGCGCGCGCGCCCAGCGGGTTGCGCGGGGGCGTGGTGGAATTTCCCTTCGTCTCGGTCGGGGCCACGGAAAACGCGCTGATGGCGGCGACGCTGGCCAGGGGCACGACCGTTCTGAAAAATGCCGCGCGCGAGCCCGAGATCGTCGATCTGGCGCAATGTCTGCGCCGCATGGGCGCGCGGATCGAGGGCGAGGGCACATCGACCATCACCATCGAGGGGGTGGACAGGCTGGGCGGCGCGACGCACGCTGTCGTGGCCGACCGGATCGAGCTTGGCACCTATATGCTTGCCCCGGCGATCTGCGGCGGGGAGGTGGAATGCCTGGGCGGGCGGATCGCCCTGGTCGAAGCCTTCTGCGAGCGGCTCGATGCAGCGGGGATCCGCGTCGAGGAGACGGCGGCGGGCCTCAAGGTCACGCGCGGCAATGGCCGCGTGCGCGCGGTCGATGTGGTGACCGAGCCCTTTCCCGGCTTCCCGACCGACCTTCAGGCGCAGATGATGGCGCTTCTGGCCACGGCTGACGGGGTATCGGTGCTGGAGGAGCGGATCTTCGAGAACCGGTTCATGCACGCGCCGGAACTGATGCGGATGGGGGCAAAGATCGACGTGCAGGGCGGCACCGCGACCGTGACCGGGGTGGAGCGTCTGCGCGGCGCGCCGGTGATGGCGACCGATCTGCGCGCGAGCGTGTCGCTCATCCTCGCGGGGCTGGCGGCGGAGGGCGAGACCACGGTGAGCCGGGTCTATCATCTCGACCGGGGCTATGAGCATGTCGAGGACAAGCTCTCGGCGGTGGGGGCAAGGATCGAGAGGATCACCGGGCAATGACGCGCGACGCGACCTTCGAGGACGGGCGCGAGGCGCCGCTCAATCTCGGCGCGCTCGATGCCGGGGATCTGGCGGTGATCTCGGGGCTGGTGCAGGATGCGGTGTTTCCCGTCTCCGAGATGCGATGGGAGGCAAGGCGACGACGGTTTGCCCTGCTGCTCAACCGCTTTCGCTGGGAGGATGCGGCACGCGAGCGGCACGGGCCGGAGCGGGTGCAGACGCTGCTGGTGATCGACAATGTGCTCGGCGTGGCGAGCCGGGGCATCGACCGCGCGGCGGGCGACAGCGTGCTGTCGCTGCTGGCCATTGGCCTTGAGCCGGACGAGGATGGCACGGGCCGCCTGATCCTGACGCTGGCGGGCGGTGGTGCGATCCGGCTCGATATCGAGGCGCTCGAGGTGCGGCTCAAGGATGTGACGCGCCCCTATCGCGCCCCCTCGGGCAAGGTGCCGCAGCACGATATCTGAGGGCTGCGGGGGCTTGAGCCCCGGACATGCCCCGGCTATCGAGCCGGTCAAAGGAGCCGCCCATGCCGATCATCCTCGACGCGACCCAACCCGATTTCGAGGCCCGCCTTGCCGCGCTGCTGAGCGCCAAGCGCGAGGACAGCCCCGATGTGGACGACGCCGTGGCCGCGATCATCGCCGATGTGCGCGCGCGTGGCGACAGGGCGGTGATCGAACTCACCGCGCGGTTCGACCGGATGACGCTCACGCCCGGGACGCTGCGGTTTTCGCAAGCCGAGATCGACGCGCTGGTGGGCGAGGTGCCCGCACAGGAGCGTGAGGCGCTCGAACTGGCCGCCGCGCGCATCCGCGCCTATCACACGCGCCAGATGCCCCGCGACGAGAGCTGGACCGAGCCGAGCGGTGCCATGCTCGGCTGGCGCTGGACGCCGGTTTCGGCGGCGGGGCTCTATGTGCCCGGCGGCCTCGCCTCCTACCCGTCCTCGGTGCTGATGAACGCGATCCCGGCCAGGGTGGCGGGGGTGGAGCGGCTGGCCATCACCGTGCCGACACCCGACGGCCAGGCCAATCCGCTGGTTCTGCTCGCGGCGCGGATCGCGGGGGTGGACGAGATCTATCGCATCGGCGGGGCGCAGGCGATTGCCGCGCTGGCCTATGGCACCGAAAGCATCGCGCCGGTGGACAAGATCACCGGGCCCGGCAACGCCTATGTCGCCGCCGCGAAACGGCGGGTCTTCGGCAAGGTGGGGATCGACATGATCGCGGGGCCGTCGGAGATCCTCGTCATCGCCGACAAGGGGCAGAACCCCGACTGGATCGCGCTCGACATGCTGAGCCAGGCCGAACATGACGAGAGCGCGCAGGCGATCCTGATCACCGACGATGCGGGGCTGGCGCGCGAGGTGGCGGCGGCTATCGACGCGCGGCTCGAGACGCTGGAGCGGCGCGCCATCGCGGGGGCCAGCTGGCGCGCGCATGGCGCCATCATCACCGTGCCCGATCTGGAGACCGCCGCCGCCCTCTCGAACCGCATCGCGCCCGAACATCTGGAGCTTTGCGTGACGGACCCCGACGCGCTGGCACAGCGGATCACCCATGCCGGCGCGATCTTTCTCGGGGCCTGGACGCCCGAGGCCATCGGCGATTACGTGGGCGGGCCGAACCATGTGCTGCCGACCGCGCGTTCGGCGCGGTTCTCAAGCGGTCTGTCGGTCATGGATTTCCTCAAGCGCACCACGCTGGCGAAGATGACACCGGAAGCCCTGCGCGCCATTGGCCCCGCCGCCGAGACGCTCGCCCGCGCCGAGAGCCTCGAGGCGCATGGCCTCTCGGTGCGCGCGCGGCTCGATCATCTGAACCGCCAGACCCCATGATCACGGTGTGAGCGGCGGTTTGACGCCGAAGCGGCGCGCAACTTGCCCTTTCGCATGGGCGGTGCGCTCACTATAACGGCGCATGGCCCCGACTGCCCGAGTCGCCGGGCCGATCACTCACGCAACGACGCTCACTCATGGGGCGACAGGGCTCATGGGGCGACAGGGGCCGATCACTCATGGGGCGACAGGACGCAGGCGCATATGGCGATTTTTGACAGAATCCCGAGTATCTTTTCCTCCGACATGGCGATTGACCTCGGCACCGCCAACACGCTCGTCTATGTCAAGGGGCGTGGCATCATCCTGAGCGAGCCCTCGGTCGTGGCCTATCACGTCAAGGACGGGGTCAAGAAGGTGCTCGCCGTGGGCGAGGATGCCAAGCTGATGCTCGGGCGCACGCCCGGCAGCATCGAGGCGATCCGGCCCATGCGCGAGGGCGTCATCGCCGATTTCGACACCGCCGAGGCGATGATCAAGCATTTCATCCGCAAGGTGCACAAGCGTTCGACCTTCTCCAAGCCCAAGATCATCGTCTGCGTGCCCCATGGCGCAACGCCCGTGGAAAAACGCGCGATCCGGCAATCGGTGCTCTCGGCGGGCGCGCGGCGCGCGGGGCTGATCGCCGAGCCCATCGCGGCGGCGATCGGCGCGGGAATGCCGATCACCGATCCCACCGGCAACATGGTGGTCGATATCGGCGGCGGCACCACCGAGGTGGCGGTGCTGAGCCTCGGCGATATCGTCTATGCCCGCTCGGTGCGGGTGGGCGGAGACCGGATGGACGAGGCGATCATCAACTACCTGCGCCGCCAGCAGAACCTGCTGGTGGGCGACGCCACCGCCGAGCGGATCAAGACCACCATCGGCACCGCGCGGATGCCCGATGACGGGCGCGGCACCTCGATCCGGGTGCGGGGGCGCGACCTGCTCAACGGCGTGCCCAAGGAGATCGAGGTCAGCCAGGCGCAGATCGCCGAGGCGCTGGCCGAACCGGTGCAGCAGATCACCGAGGCGGTGATGACCGCGCTCGAGGCGACGCCGCCCGATCTTGCCGCCGATATCGTCGATCGCGGCGTGATGCTGACCGGGGGCGGCGCGCTCCTGGGGGATCTCGATCTGGCGCTGCGCGAGCAGACCGGGCTTGCCGTGTCCATCGCCGAGGACAGCCTCAACTGCGTGGCGCTTGGCACGGGCAAGGCGCTCGAATTCGAGAGCCGGCTGCGTCATGCGATTGACTATGACAGCTGAAACCCCCAGCTTTTGCCGGAGAGGGAAGGCCATTGGCGACCGACCGGGGACAGGACGATGATTATGGCGGCCCGCTGAAGCGCCTGCTGCTGGCGCTTGTGCTGCTGTGCCTTGTCGCCATCTTCCTCCTCTGGCGCATCGACAGCCCGCGCGTGGAACGGTTTCGCGCGCAGGTGGTGGATCGGGTGGTGCCGTCGATGGACTGGGCCATGGCCCCGGTGACGGGCGCGGTCAAGGTGCTGCGCGATTTCCAGTCCTACCAGCGCATGTATCAGCAAAATCAGGACCTGCGCCGCGAATTGCAGCAGATGAAGGCATGGAAGGAGGCCGCGCTCCAGCTCGAACAGGAGAACGCGCGGCTGCTTGACCTGAACAACGTGCAGCTCGATCCGCGCCTGACCTATGTCACCGGCGTGGTGATGGCCGATAGCGGCTCGCCGTTCCGGCAATCGGTGCTGATCAACGTGGGCGCGCGCGACGGCATCATGGAGGGCTGGGCGGCGATGGACGGGCTGGGCCTTGTCGGGAGGATCTCGGGGCTGGGGGCACGCACCGCGCGGGTGATCCTGCTCACCGACACGTCGAGCCGCATCCCCGTCACGGTGCAGCCCTCGGGGCAGCGCGCGCTGCTCATCGGCGACAATTCCCGCGCGCCGCTTCTCGATTTCGTCGAGGCCCCCGACCAGGTGCGCCCGGGCGACCGGGTGCTGACCTCGGGCGATGGCGGGGTGTTTCCGGCGGGGCTCGTGGCGGGGACGGTCGTTGTCGATCCGGGGGGGCGGATGCGCCTGCGCATCGCCGCCGATTACGAGCGGCTGGAATTCCTGCGGGTGTTGCGCAGCTTCGCGCGCGAGCGGATCGACGATCCCGGCGGCCTGATCGCGCCGCCCGCGGCGACAGCGCCCGAGGCGCCCGCACCCGCGGCGACGGTGGAGGCGGCCGATGGTTGAGGCGGGTGCCCTGCATGTCTGGTTCATGCGCGCGCTCCATGTCGGGCTGGCGGCGCTGTTCGTGTTCGTGAACCTCCTGCCGCTCGAGACGCGGCCGCCGGGATGGGCGGGGCCCGATCTGTTCCTGGCGCTGACCTTCGCCTGGGCGGTGCGGCGGCCCGATTTCGTGCCGCCGTTACAGGTGGCGGCGCTGGCGCTGATGCTCGATCTGCTCCTGCATCGCCCGCCCGGGCTCTGGGCGGCGCTGGTGGTGCTGGGCTGCGAGGCGCTGCGCCGCCGCGCGCCCGCATTGCGCGACCGGACCTTCGCCGCCGACTGGGCGGCGGTGGCGGGGGTGCTGGTGGCGATGACGCTCGGCTATCGGCTGGTTCTGGCGGTGCTGCTGGTCGATCAGGCGCCCCTCGGCCTCAGCCTGACATGGCTGATCTCGACGCTGGCGGCCTATCCGCTGGTGGTGCTCGTCTCGCACCTGTTGCTCGGTGTGCGCAAGCCCGCGCCGGGCGATCTGGCCATGCGGGGGCGGCTCGCATGAGGCGCCCGACCCGCGACACCGCCGAAAGCCAGCGCCGCATCACCCGGCGCAGCCTCGTTCTGGGCGGTGCGCAGGTGGCCGTCCTCGGCGCGCTGCTCTTCAGGATGCGCCACCTTCAGCTGGAGCAGGCCGACGAATTCCGCCTGCTGGCCGACGAGAACCGCATCAACCTCCAGCTTCTGGCACCTGCGCGGGGGCGCATCTTCGACCGCGAGGGGCGCATCATCGCCGAGAACGTGCCCGCCTACCGCATCACCGTCACGCGCGAGCAGGCGGGCGATGTCGAAGAGGTGCTGGCGCGGCTGGCGCGGCTGGTCTCGCTCGATCCGGCGGAGATCGAGAAGGCCCGCCGCGAGCTGCGCGAGCTGCGCGGCGACACGGCGGTGACGGTGGCCGATCGGGTGGACTGGGAGGCGATCAGCCGCGTCGCCGTCAACGCCCCTGCCCTGCCCGGTGTCACGCCCGAGGTCGGGCTGTCGCGGCGCTACCCTCTGGGCGAGGTCCACGCCCATGTCATCGGCTATGTCGGCGCTGTGAGCGCACGCGATATCGAACGGCTTGACGCGCCTGAGGCGCTGCTGCGGCTGCCGCGCTTTCAGGTGGGCAAGCTGGGGCTCGAGGCGCGGCTCGAGGAGACGTTGCGCGGCAGCGCCGGCACGCGCCGGGTCGAGGTCAACGCCGCGGGCCGCATCATGCGCGAGCTCGACCGCCAGGAGGGGCGCCCCGGTGCCGACATCCAGGTGACACTCGACAACGCGCTCCAGAGCTACGCCCAGGCCCGCCTCGCCGGCGAGAGCGCGGCGGCGGTCATGATCGACTGCGCAAGCGGCGATATCGTGGTCTGCGCCTCCACGCCGAGCTATGATCCCAACCTCTTCGTGCGTGGCATCTCCTCGGCCGAGTATCGCGCGCTGCTCGAGGATCCGTTGCGCCCGCTGCCCAACAAGGCGGTGCAGGGGATCTATCCGCCCGGCTCCACCTTCAAGATGGTCACCGCGCTCGCCGCGCTCGATGCCGGGCTCGTCGATTTCAACGAGAGGATCTATTGCCCCGGCCACAAGGAGATCAGCGGCCGGCGCTTTCACTGCTGGAAGCGGGGCGGGCATGGCAATGTCGATCTGCACACCTCGCTGCGCGACAGTTGCGATGTCTATTACTACGAGCTGGCCCTGCGCGCGGGGATCGAGCGGATTTCCGCCATGGCCGGGCGGCTCGGCGTGGGGGTGGAATTCGATCTGCCGATGACCAGCGTGGCGAAGGGGCTTGCCCCCTCGCGGGAATGGAAACAGGCCAATCGCGACCAGCCCTGGGTGGTGGGCGACAGCGTCAACGCCTCGATCGGGCAGGGATTCGTTCTGGCCTCGCCGCTGCAACTGGCGGTGATGACGGCGCGGCTGGCCACCTCGCGCAGCGTCACGCCCCGGCTCATCAAGACCATCGACGGGGTGGAGCAGCCCTCGGGCCATGGCGAGCCGCTCGGCCTCAACGAAAACCACCTGCGCGAAATCCGCCGCGCCATGTTCGCCGTCACCAACAGCAATCGCGGCACCGCATATCGCGCACGCATCGCCATGGAGGGGCTGCGCCTCGCCGGCAAGACGGGCACCAGCCAGGTGCGCAACATCTCCAGCGGCGAGCGCGCGACCGGCGTCATCAGCAATCAGAACCTGCCCCGCGAACAGCGCGACCATGCGCTGTTCGTGAGCTTCGCCCCCCATGACGCGCCACGCTACGCGGTGGCGGTGGTGGTCGAACATGGCGGCGGCGGTTCGACCGCGGCGGCGCCGATCGCGCGCGACATCACGCTTCAGGCGCTCTATCGCGGCGATCCGCCGCTCGAGGCCTATCCCGAGGCCGAACGCCCGCGCATCCGCACCCAGCAGGAAGAGCTGCGCCGCCTGATGGCGCGCCCCGATACCGATCCGGACGACCGCGCATGAGCTATCTGGAATACACCGTCAAATCGATCCCCTCCGGGCCGCGCAAGATCCTCTATCTCAACTGGCCGCTGGCGATCCTGCTGGCGACTGTCGCCGCGGTCGGGTTCCTGATGCTCTATTCGGTGGCCGGCGGCAGGCTCGAAACCTGGGCCGAGCCGCAGATGAAACGCTTTGCCCTCGGCTTTGCGGTCATGCTGGTGGCGGCGCTGGTGCCGATCTGGTTCTGGCGCAACATCTCGCTGCTGGCCTATCTCGTCTCGCTGGCGCTGCTGGTGGCGGTGGCGCTGGTCGGGATCGAGGGCAAGGGGGCGCAGCGCTGGATCGAGCTGGGCTTCATGCGGCTGCAACCCTCGGAGCTGATGAAGATCACGCTGGTGATGGTGCTGGCGGCCTATTACGACTGGCTGCCGATCTCGCGGGTCTCGCGGCCGGTCTGGGTTCTCGCGCCGCTCGCGCTCATCCTGACGCCGGTCGCGCTGGTGCTGCGTCAGCCGGATCTCGGCACCTCGATCCTGCTGGTGATCGGCGGCGGCGCGATGATGTTTCTCGCGGGCGTCCACTGGGCCTATTTCGCCGTGGTCATCGCGCTCGGCGGCGGCGCGGTGCTGGCGGTATTTGCCAGCCGCGGCACCGACTGGCAGCTGCTGGAAAACTACCAGTATCGCCGGATCGACACATTCCTGAACCCCGAGAGCGATCCGCTCGGCGCGGGCTATCACATCACCCAGTCCAAGATCGCGCTCGGCTCGGGCGGCTGGACGGGGCGCGGATTCATGCAGGGCACACAATCGCGGCTCAACTTCCTGCCCGAGAAGCACACCGATTTCATCTTCGTGACGCTGGCCGAGGAATTCGGATTTGTCGGCGCGGTCTCGCTTCTGGGGCTTTACGCGCTCATCCTCCTGTTCTGCATCGCCGCGGCGCTCGGCAACCGGAACCGGTTCTCATCCTTGCTGACGCTCGGCATCGCGGTGACGTTCTTCCTGTTCTTCGCCGTCAACATGGCGATGGTGATGGGGTTGATGCCGGTCGTGGGCGTGCCGCTGCCGCTGGTGAGCTATGGCGGCTCGGCGATGCTGGTGCTGATGCTGGGCTTTGGCCTGGTGCAGAGTGCACATATCCACAAGCCGAGGTGAACCGATGACCGCCAATGTCCTTTTCGCCGCCGGGGCCGGGCAATGGGCCATCTACGAGGCCCCCCTGCGCCGCGCGCTCGACCGGGCGGGGGTGACGGCCCGTCTGGCCACCGATCTGCCGCCCGAAGAGGTCGATTACATCGTCTATGCGCCGGGCAGCGCGGTGCAGGATTTTACCCCCTTTCGCCGCGCGCGGGCCGTGCTCAGCCTCTGGGCCGGGGTGGAAAGGATCGTCGGCAACCAGACGCTGTGCATCCCTTTGGCGCGCATGGTCGATGACGGGCTGACGCAGGGCATGGTGGAATGGGTCAGCGGCCATGTGCTGCGCCATCATCTCGGGATGGATGCGCATATCCTGCATCAGGACGGGGTCTGGCGGCCCGAGGCACCGCCGCTCGCGCGTGATCGCCGGGTGAGCGTGCTCGGCCTCGGCGCGCTTGGCGCGGCCTGCGCGCGGATGCTCGCCACGCTGGGCTTTGCCGTTACCGGCTGGAGCCGCGGCGCGAAGGAAATCGCCGGGCTGCGCTGCCTCTCGGGCGACGAGGGTCTGCGGCAGGCGCTCGCACAGGCGGATATCCTGGTGCTGCTCCTGCCGCTCACGCCACGGACCGAGAACCTGCTCGATGCCACGCGCCTCGCGCTCATGCCGCATGGCGCGGTGATCGTGAACCCCGGGCGCGGCGCGCTGATCGACGACGCGGCGCTTCTGGATGCGCTCGACCGGGGGCAGATCGGCCATGCCACGCTCGATGTGTTCCGCACCGAGCCGCTGCCGCCCGAACATCCGTTCTGGGCGCATCCGCGCGTGACGGTGACGCCGCATATCGCCTCCGAAACCCGGCCCGAAACCGCGGCCGAGGTGATCGCCGAGAACATCCGGCGCGGCGAGGCGGGCGAGCCCTTGCTGCATCTGGTGGACCGCAGCGCGGGGTATTGAGACGCGCCGTCATCCTCGGGCCTGTCCCGAGGATCTCTCGTGCTGGGAGATCCCCGCCTGTGCGGGGATGATCCGGTTCCGGGCGCTACCGCAGCCGGGGCGGTTTCTCCGGGTCCGAGCCGGGCGCGGCGCGCGGTGCGGCTTCGGGCGGCGCGGGCAGATCGAAACGCAACCCGCAGCGCGCCATCCGCGCCACCACCGGATCGCCCGCGCCGAAAAACCCCACGTCGAGCGCCGCCGCCTCCAGCCCCGAAAAGGCCAGCACCTCCGAGACCGCCCGCGCCAGCGCCCCTTCGGCCCCCGGCACCGCCCCGACAAAGCCCAGCAGATGCCCGCGCCCGCCGCCCTCATAGCGCACCGCCACCAGCCATGCGCCCTCCGCCAGCCCCCCAAGGCTCGCCAGGCGCGCATCGAGCGCGCCGAGCATCGCCTCGGGGAGGCCCTTGGGCACGCGGAATTCCACCGGGCGGGCGGCGATTTCTTCGGGCGCGTCGGGCAGCATCCCCGCCAGCCAGTCCACCGCCTCGGCCGGCAGCAGGATCGCCGAGGGCGCAACCCCAAGATTGAGGCCCAGCCCGACCCCCTGCCCCGCCAGCATCCCCGCCAGCGCCCGCCCCGAAACCACCGCATAGGGCGCGCCCCCTTCGGCAAAGGCCGCCAGCCGCGCCTCGCTGTCGAAGGCCAGCGCACAAGCTGCCCCCTCGGGCGCAAAGATCGCGGGCTCGATCCGCTCGCCCTCGGCCTCGCGCGCCAGCAACAGGCACAGTTCGCTCGCCGCCAGCACCTCGTAGAAACGCCGCCGCGCGCCCTCATCCTCGGGCGCGGCCTCCATCGCCGCATGGGTCCTGTCAATCGGGGTCGTCTCAGCCATCGAGCACCTGCCTCACTGCGGCCCGCAGCGCCGGGAGCACCTCCTCGCCGAACCACGGGTTCTTCTTCAGCCATGCGCTATTGCGCCAGGATGGGTGCGGCAAGGCAAAAATGCCCGGCCCGTGATCGCGCCAGCGCCGCACCGTCTCGGTCACGCCCGTGCGCGTGGCCAGGTGAAAGCGATGCGCATGGCCCCCCACCAGCACCCGCAGCCGCACGTTGCGCAGCGCCGCCATCACCCGGGCGTGCCAGGTCCGCCCGCAGATCGCGGGGGGCGGCAGGTCTGCGCCCTTTGCATCATAGCCCGGAAAGCAGAAGGCCATCGGCACGATCGCCACGCGGTCGCGGTCGTAGAACTCGGCCTCGCTCAGCCCCAGCCAGTCGCGCAGCCGCACGCCCGACGGATCGTCAAAGGGCCGTCCCGAGCGATGCACCCGCAGCCCCGGCGCCTGCCCGGCAATGAGCAGCCGCGCGCCAGGCCGGAACCAGACCACCGGGCGCGGCGCATGTGCGGTGTTCGTGGTGGCGAAGCGCGCGGCGCAGCGCCGGCAGGCGGCGATTTCGGCGGCGAGCGCGCCCGCCTCAGCCAAGCGCGACACCCGCCGCCCGCATTGCCGCCTGCGCCGCCGCGCAAGAGCCGTCGAGGTCGATCGCGCGGGTCAGATCGCGGCGCACCCGCACCCGGTAGCCCAGCCGCGCGGCGTCGAGCGCCGAGTATTGCACGCAGAAATCGAGCGCGAGTCCCACCAGCACCAGATCGGTGATCCCACGCTCGCCCAGATAGCCGTGCAGCCCGGTGGGCGTGGTCCGGTCATTCTCGAAAAAGGCCGAATAGCTGTCGATCGCCGGGTTGCTCCCCTTGCGGATGACGAGATTGGCGCGGGTCGTATCGAGATCGGGATGAAACGCCGCCCCCGCGCTGCCCTGCACGCAATGATCGGGCCAGAGAACCTGCGGCCCGTAATCCATCGCGACCGTATCGAAGGGCGCCTTGCCGGGATGCGCACTGGCAAAGGAGGAATGCCCCGCCGGGTGCCAGTCCTGCGTGAGCACCACCTCGGCGAAATCGTGCATGAGGGCGTTGACGCCGGGCACGATGGCGTCGCCTTCGGGCACGGCAAGCGCGCCGCCGGGGCAGAAATCACGCTGGAGGTCGATCACGAGCAGGGCGGTTTTCATGGCCCGCATGGGTAAGGCGCGCAGAGCCATGCGTCAATCCCGCCCCTTGCCGGGCGGGCGCGGGTTGCGCTAAGGCGCGCGCATGTATCGCATCGCCGCCCTCTATCGCTTTGCCCCCTTCGACGATCCGGCCGCCTTGCGCGCGCCGCTCCTTTCTCTCTGCGAGGCGGAGGGGGTGCGCGGCACGCTGCTGCTTGCGCGCGAGGGGATCAACGGCACCATCGCCGGCCCGCCCGCGGGCATCGACCGCGTGCTTGCCCATATCCGCACGCTGCCGGGCTGTGCCGGGCTGGAATGGAAGGAAAGCCGGAGCGATACCGCCCCCTTCGGGCGCATGAAGGTGCGCCTCAAGCGCGAGATCGTCACCATGGGGGTGGTGGATGTGGACCCGCGCGCCGAGGTTGGCCATTACGTCGCCCCCACCGCGTGGAACGCCCTGATCCAGAGCCCCGATGTCGCGGTGATCGACACGCGCAACGCCTATGAGGTGGCGATCGGCACCTTTCGCGGCGCCGTCGATCCCGGCACGGCGCGGTTTCGCGATTTCCCCGCCTGGTGGGAGGCCAACAAGGCGAAATTTCACAACAAGCGCGTGGCGATGTTCTGCACCGGCGGGATCCGCTGCGAGAAATCGACGAATTACCTGCTCGGGCAGGGCGTCGAAGATGTCTATCACCTCAAGGGCGGGATCCTGAAATATCTCGAGGAGGTGCCCGAGGCCGAGAGCCTCTGGCAGGGGGAATGTTTCGTGTTCGACGGGCGGGTGTCGGTGGGCCACGGGCTGCGCCGGGGGCCGCATCTTCTCTGCCATGCCTGCCGCCGCCCGATCCTGCCCGCCGACCGCGCGCGCTCCGAATATGAGGCGGGCGTCGCCTGTCACCACTGTGCCCACGAGACGAGCGCCGAGGACAAGGCCCGTTTCCGCGAGCGCCAGCGTCAGATCGCGCTGGCCGAGGCGCGCGGCGAGAGCCATATCCCTTGGATGGCCGAGGGCTGAGCCGGTTCAGGTGATCTCGAAAACCTTGTCGCGCGCGGTCTGCCCGCGCACCAGCACCAGTCGCGATTTCGCCACCCCGAGCGCCTTGGCCAGCAGCGCCTGCACGGCGGCATTGGCCTTGCCATCCTCGGGCGGCACCGTCACCCAGGCGCGCAGCGTCTCACCCTCCAGCGCCAGCCGCGCGCGCGACGCCCGCGGCGTCACCCGCACCGCGATGCGGGCGCCCGGGCGAGCGAGATGACCGAGGGCAGGACTATCCAAGAGCCGGGATCCTCCGGAACACGCATTTGCGCCCGCGCGCACGCGCGGGCGCGCGCGCGCCCCGTGTAAACCGTCCCCGACCGCACGCGCAACCCCCGCGAGGCGAGGCAAACCAACGCGCGCCGGTGCCGCGTGAGGACCGGCACGAAAAGGCGATCCCGCGTCAGGCGACATGCCCGAGTGTTCGATATCTGACGGATGGTGCCCAATGAGGGCGTCGCATGGGATGCAGCGGGCTGCGGTGCATGAGGCGCTTCGGAATGGCCCGGTGCGGGCGTTCAGGTCTTGCGCCAAATGCGCGGAATCAAGGCGCGGCACG
>JACIYT010000008.1 GCA_014359765.1 Roseovarius sp. | reverse complement strand
TCGAGAAGGTCATGGCGCTGCGCATTCCCGCAGCGCGGGTCGGGTATCTCGCGAAAGATCGTGATCAGCGACGGCATCGGATTCCTCCATCCAGGCAACCCCCAGAAGAATCCACATCACCCCGCAGCGCCAGCGCTATTTCTCAAATGCGATTCCCCTGGCTGACGGCGGTTCAGTCATGGGCGCGGGTCGGACGGTCAAAGACGCGGCGGCCGAGCGCCGAGGCGGCGAGATCGACCATCACCTGCGCGGTGCGCCCGCGCTCGTCGAGAAACGGGTTCAGCTCGGCCAGATCGAGCGAGGTCATCAGCCCCGAGTCGCAAATCATCTCCATCACCAGATGCGCCTCGCGGATGGTGGCCCCGCCGGGCACGTTCGTGCCGACGGCGGGGGCAATGGCGGGATCGAGGAAATCCACGTCGAGGCTGACATGCAGCGCGCCGCCGCGCGCTGCCACATGGTCGAGAAAGGCCGCCAGCGGGCGCGAGATGCCGTGCTCGTCGATCTCGCGCATGTCATGGCGACGGATGCGTGTGCGCGCGAGCGCCGCGCGCTCGGGCGCATCGACCGAGCGCAGGCCAAGCAGGCAGATGTTTTCCTCGGGCACCGGATGGCGCACCAGCGGAAATCCGTGAAACCCCGCGCGCCCCGTCACATAGCCGATCGGCGTGCCGTGGAGATTGCCCGACGTGCTGCTCTGCGGGGTGTGGTAATCGCCATGGGCATCGAGCCAGAGCACGAATTGCGCCTGCCCCGTGCGCGCGGCATGGGCCGCGACGCCCGCGACCGAGCCGAGCGAGAGGCTGTGATCGCCGCCGAGAAAGACCGGCAGCCCTTCGTCCATGGCCTCTTCGGCGGCGCGGATCAGGGTTGCGGTCCAGCCCGCCGTTTCGGCGGGCTTGTGGACATGGGGCGGCATCGCGGGCGCGCGCGTGGCGGGGGCGGGGGCGAGATTGCCCCGATCGCGCACGCGGTGGCCGAGATCGGCCAGCGCCTCGGCAAGCCCGGCGGTGCGATAGGCATCAGGCCCCATGAGACAGCCGCGCCGGTCCTTGCCGCTATCGACGGGCGCGCCGATGAGAATGATGTCCTTGGGTTCCATGGGGGCCTCCCTGGTGATCCTATGGCGGCATGTTGGCCGCGGTTAGCGCGCGCGCAACGCCATCAGCCAGATCACCGCCAGGCCGGCCGAGGCCAGCGCGTTCCAGCTTGCCATCGACAGGCCCCACATCTCCCATGGCACCTCGTCGCAGCGCACCAGCGGCGCGGCCATGATCCGGGCAAGGAGCTCGTCGCTGCTCAGCCCCGCGACCGGCCCGCCCGAGCAATCCGACGGCCCCTGCCACCAGCCCCGCTCCACCCCGGTGTGATAGCCGCCGATGAGCGCGGTGGCGAGGGCTGCGAGCGCCCCGAGACCGGCCCCGGGCACTGGCCGCGCGAAGAGCCCGAGCGCGCCCGCGCCGATCGCCACACCATGCGGCCAGCGCTGCCAGAGGCAGAGCTTGCACGGCGCCATGCCGCCGATGTGCTGGAAGGCGAGCGCGCCGATGAGCAGCGCGGCGGAACCGGCGGCGGCGAGAAGGATGAGGATCTCTTGTCGGGTCATGAGGTCACAGGTAGCGCGTGAGGTAGAAACCGCCAAACAGCAGCAGCACGAAGAGGATGGACAGCAGGCCGAGCCGCCGCTCGATGAAGTCGCGCACCGGCGCGCCGAATTTCCACAAGAGCGCCGCCACCAGAAGGAACCGGATCGCGCGTGCCAGGATCGAGGTGGCGATGAACGTGCCGAGCGGCATCGCGCTCCAGCCCGACATGATGGTGATGACCTTGTAGGGAAAGGGCGTCACGCCCGCGGTCAGCACCGCCCAGAAGCCGAAATCGTTGAAGCGGCTGTTGAAGGCGGCCATGGCCTCGGTCTTGCCGAGCGCGGCGAGGATCGGCTGGCCGATCTCCTCATAGGCAAAGGCGCCGATGGCATAGCCGAGCATCCCGCCGAGCACCGACGCGATGAGCGCCACCGTGGCGATGAGCCAGGCCCGCGAGGGTCGGGCGAGAATCATCGGGATCATCACCACATCGGGCGGGATCGGAAAGACCGAGCTTTCGGCAAAGGCGACCGCCGCGAGCGCCCAGAGCGCGCGGGGATGCTCGGCCAAGCGGATCGTCCGGTCGTAGAGCGCGCGCAGCATCTGCGTCTCCCTTGGGGCACTGGCGCGCAGACACCACGCGGGGCCGGCGCGGTCAAGCCCCCGTCCGGTGCGGGTGTTGCGGGCTCTGGACGCGGGCGCATTGCGCGGCTAAAGACGGCTGAGGCGCGGGTGTGGCGGAATGGTAGACGCGAGGGTCTCAAACACCCTTTCCGCAAGGAGTGTCGGTTCGAGTCCGACCACCCGCACCAGTATTTCCCGAATATTTCCCGAAATGTGATTTCCCGAAATGCCCCGCAGGTCGCGGCCGGGCATGGCACCGGACATGCCCGGCCATGCGAAAGGGCGGCACCGATGTGCCGCCCTGCGGGTGCTGAAAAAGGATTCAGGTCGGCCCTTGGTAGGAAAATTGTTCCCGCCCCGTGCCCGGAACCTCGCGTCGAGGGCCGCGCCCGAGCCTGGGAGGGCGCTTCGGCGCGGCTGGGGATATGGCGGTTCATGTCGGCCAGGCCCCTCAAACAGAACGGCTATTTGCAAGGACGCCATGCGCCCTCCCGGGGGGGAGGGTCGGGTGCGGCCCGGGCTGGACGCCCGCGCCAGGGCCTCATGGGCACGCGGCGTGGAACAGTTTTCCGATTTGCTGGTTGAAATCGGTCGGGCCTGGGGCTTCCGGGGATCTGCCGGAGCCTGCTCCGTCACCGCCCCCAGGAACGCACCGGGCCGCAATCCATGTGGACGAAGTTCGAGCCCGAATACCTGCCCACGCCGCCGCCGCCACAGGCCAGCCCCGCGCGATAGATCTGATCGACCGAGCGGCTGCCGAGGCGAAGATCGGCGGCCTCGCCGATCATGTGGCGCGAATTCTTGGCCACCCCGCGCGAGCGCGCGCGCAGCATGGCATTGGTCTGCGGGCTGCGATAGCCGCTGAGCAGCGTGTAGGGTTCGTTCGCCGCGAGCAGGTTGTGGCTGGCGGCGATGATGTCCACCGTGCGGGGATCGATGCTGCGCGCCTGGTTGGTGCGCCAGTCGCGCATGAAGAGATTGATCTCCTTCATCGCCTCGGGGATGTAGTTGCCCTCGATCCAGTAGATCGTATCGAGCCGCTCCCCGGTGCGCGGCGAGACCATGCGCAGGCGGCGGATGTCGCCCGCCCCGCGCAGGAACCCTGCCGCATTGCTGAAGGTCGGAGCCGCCGTCACGAGCGTCGCGGCAAAGGCCGCGAGCACGCCGCGGCGCGTGAATCCAGTCGCGCTGAAGTCCGTCATTCGAAAACGCCTGTCCCGTTCGCCTGCTTGGGCTGCTGTTGTGCAACCTCTGTTCATCATCCCCAGATGCAGGTCCGGTATGACATAACGGCAATCGTCAACCAAGCCTTCTTTTGTCACAGTCCGTGAGCTGCGGGCGATTTCGGCGGGAATTTGCGCATCCCGTGCCCGGCCGGGCCGCCGGGGTCGTGTCGATGGCCGCCATGTCATGCGATCCCTCATCGTGCGAATTTTTCTCATGCTGACATCAGGAAGTTAGGAAAGAATTGAGAAATCGGTGAAAGATTGCCAAGCTGAAGGTTCAGGCCGGATCGGGATCGGAGAGGGTGTTGAGGATGATGTCGGGGCTTCGGGGGCTGGGCGCGGTGCTTGGGATGCTCCTTGTGCTGGTCGCGACCGGGGCGCGTGCCGGGGCGGAGGGTCAGGGCCAGGGCCAGGGCCAGGATCAGGCGGTGGAGGCGGCCTTTCGTCTGGCGCTGATCGAGGCGGCGGCGGACGATCCGGTGCTGGCCGACTATTACCGCGAGACCGGATATGCCCCGCTCTGGATGGGGGAGGGCGCGGCGGATCGCGCGCGGCGCGCGGCGCTTCTGGATGCGCTCACGCAGGCGCAGATGCACGGGCTGCCGGCGGCGCGCCATGATGCGACGGCGCTGATGGCGCGGCCCGGCGACATCCTGTCGATGTCCGAACGGGGGCGGGCCGAGATGGATTTCAGCCGTGCCTATCTCGCCTATGCACATGATCTGCAAGGCGGAATCCTGGACCCCTCGCAGGTGGACAGCGACATAAAGCGCACCGTTCTGCGCCCCGAGGCGGCAGAATTGCTGGACGCCATGCGGACCGGCGCGCCGGATGCCAGACTGCGCGCGCTCGCGCCGCAGACCGGCGAATATCGCCGCCTGCAAGCGGCAAGGCAGCACCTCGAGGCGATCGTGGCGGGGGCGGGCTGGGGCCCCGAGGTGCCTGCCCTGACCCTCCGGCCCGGAGCGGTCGGGCCCGAGGTGGTCGCGTTGCGCAACCGCCTGGCCGCGATGGGATATCTGGCGCGCGGCGCGGCCGAGCCCGATGACGGCGCGCGCGCGTTCGACGATACGCTTGCCGCGGTGGTGCAGGCGTTTCAGCGTGACCACGGGCTTGCGCCCGATGGTGTCGTCGGGCCCAGGACGATCGCCGCGCTCAACACCCCGCCCGAGGACCGGCTGCGCGCGGTGATCGTGGCCATGGAGCGCGAGCGCTGGCTTCCCGTCGATCGCGGCGCGCGGCATGTCATGGTGAATCTGGCGGATTTCAGCGCGCGGCTGATCGACGGTGACCGCATCACCTTCGAGACCCGCGCCGTGATCGGCAAGAACGCCGGCAACCGGCGCAGCCCCGAATTCTCCGACGAGATCGAGTATATGGTCATCAATCCGACCTGGCATGTGCCCCGGTCGATCGTGGCGCGCGATTACCTTCCCAGGCTTCAGGCCGACCGTAACGCGGCGCCTTACATGAAGATCTACGACCGCCAGGGGCGCGAGGTGCCCCGGGGGGCGGTGAATTTCAACGCCTATGACGGGCGGAGTTTTCCATTCGCGATGAAGCAGCCGCCATCCGACGGCAACGCGCTCGGGCGGGTCAAGTTCATGTTCCCCAACCGGTGGAGCATCTACCTGCACGACACGCCGCACAAGCACCTCTTCGAGCGGGAGAGGCGCGATTTCAGCTCCGGCTGCATCCGGCTCGAGCGGCCCTTCGATCTCGCCTATGCGCTGCTCGCGCGGCAGGAGGACGATCCCGAGGGGTTTTTCCACGCGATCCTGGCGACCGGGCGCGAGACCTATGTGCATCTCGAGGACCATGTGCCGGTGCATCTGATCTATCGCACCGCCTTCACACGGCCGGGTGAAAGGATGCAGTATCGCGACGATGTCTATGGCCGCGATGCGCGGATCTGGGAGGCGCTCGCGCGTGCGGGCGTCACGCCGGGCGGGCAGGGGAGCTGAGGATCGGACCGCCCGCGCGTATCCCGGTCACCGCAAGCGATTGTGCCCGGGCGGCGCAGGCTTTAAAAATCCGTTACGTTACGGACGCACAAGGCCCGGGAGAGTCGCCCCGCCGGGGCGGTGAAAGGAAAGACCGCATCATGAGCAGCATTCAGGAACGGGTGATCGCGATCATCGCCGAACAGGCGGTGCTCGAGCCCTCGGACGTCACCCTCGACAGCACGCTGGAGGATCTGGGCATCGACAGCCTCGGCCTCGTCGAGAGCATCTTTGCCATCGAGGAGGCCTTTGACATCTCGGTGCCGTTCAACGCCAACGAGCCCGAGAAGAGCGATTTCGACATCTCGACCGTGCGCTCGATCGTGGCGGGAATCGAGCGGCTGATCGCGGAGCAGGCGTGAACCGGGTCGTCATCACCGGGGCGGGCACGATCAACGCGCTGGGTGCGGATGTGCCCGCCACGCTCGCGGCGATGCGCGAGGGGCGCTGCGGCATCGGCGAGCTGGAATTCCGCGACGTCGAGCGGCTCTCGATCCGCATAGGCGCGCAGGTCAGGGACTATGACCCGGCGGAGCGGTTCAACCGGCAGCAACTGGCGCTCTATGACCGGTTCACGCAGTTCACGCTGATCGCCGCGCGCGAGGCGATCGGGCAGGCGGGGCTGGTCTTTGACGGCGAGCTGGCGGCGCGGGCGGGGGTGATCCTCGGCAATTCCGGCGGCGGCATGACCACGCTCGACGAGAATTACCGCACCGTTTACGAGGAGGGCAAGAACCGGGTGCACCCCTTCGTGGTGCCCAAGCTGATGAACAACGCCGCCGCGAGCCACCTGTCGATGGAGTTCAACCTCAAGGGGCCGACCTTTACCGTCTCGACGGCCTGCGCATCATCGAATCACGCCATGGCGCAGGCCTTTCAGATGGTGCACGGGGGCATCACGCCGGTGATGGTCACGGGCGGTTCGGAATCGATGCTGTGTTTCGGGGGTGTCAAGGCATGGGAGGGGCTGAGGGTGATGAGCCGCGACGCCTGTCGCCCGTTCTCGGCCAATCGCAACGGCATGGTGCAGGGCGAGGGCGCGGCGATCTTCGTCTTCGAGGAGCTCGAACATGCGCGGCGGCGCGGCGCGGATATCCTGGCCGAGGTGGTGGGATTTGCCATGAGCTCGGACGCGGCCGATATCGTCATGCCCTCCAAGGAAGGCGCAGCGCGGGCGATTGCAGGGGCGTTGCGCGACGCGCGGGTGAACCGCGAGGAGGTGGGCTATATCAACGCGCATGGCACCGGCACGGCCGCCAATGACAAGACCGAATGCGCGGCGGTGGCCGATGTGTTTGGCCCTCATGCCGACCGGCTGATGATTTCCTCGACCAAGTCGATGCACGCCCATCTGATCGGCGCCACCGGGGCGGTGGAGCTTCTGGCGTGCATCATGGCGCTGCGCGACGGGGTGATCGCGCCCACCATCGGCTATGAGGAGCCCGATCCCGAATGCGCGCTCGACGTCGTGCCCAACGAGGCGCGCGAGGCGCGCATCGAGGTGGCGCTGTCGAATGCCTTTGCCTTTGGCGGGCTCAACGCGGTGCTGGCGCTGCGGCGATTCGGCTGAGGCGGCGGAGATGCAGGGCGCGCGCGCGCCCTGCGCTGGCGGGCCTCAGTTGGTGATCGTCGAGGCGGCCTCATAGGCGGCGGTGAAGCCCGAGAGCGACATCGGGATGCGCACCTTCTGGTCGGGGACCTGGGCGGGCACGATCTCGATGGTCGCGCGGGCACCGCGCTTCATGGCGTCCACATCGGCCTGGGTGAGGCCGATCCGCGCAAAGCATCCCGCCATGGTGCAGAAGGAATAGGCGTAGCTCCGGGCATTGCCGCCATCGACGGCGAGCTTCACCTCCTCGGTCAGCAGCGTGCCGAGCGGCACCGCGATCGTCGCCCCGGCCACCACCTGCCCCGCCCCTTCGAGCCGGTAGAGGCTGAATTCGGCCACCGGATTGCCGGCCTCCTCGGTCAGGAGCTGATACATCTGGCACAGGTCGTCGGCCCGGTCGCCGGTCTCGTTGGGGAAGCAGCGCAGCGACCAGTCGCCATGGGTCTCGCGGATATAGGGGGCGATGTCGGCCTCGACCTCGCGCCCGGTATCGAGCCCGGCCCCCGGCATGGCCGGCTCCGGGGTCTCGGGCGGGGTGGTCTCGGGCGGGGTGGTCTCGGTCTGGGGGGCGGTGGCCGGGGCCTCTGCCTGCTGCGCGCCCGCGGCGGTCGCGACGGCGAGAAGGGCGGCGAGGGTGAGGCGGAACGCGGTCCTGGACATTTTTTCTCCGTGGCTTTCGAACATGTCTCGGCGCCCGATTAGCACGTCGCCGGGGAGGTGTCAGGATGGAATCGCCGCGTTGCAAACGCCGCTGGCAAGAGGCCGCCCCCGGATGAGAAGAGACGCCCGGGGGCCTCTTGCCTGAACATGAAGAAAGAGGCCCGAGGGACCTCTTTCTTCCGTCTCGAGTTCTCTCCCCGTCGGACTGGCCGACCTAGTCATTGGGCGAAATGCTAGGGCAAACGGCCCCATGCGTCAACCGGCGATGTCGCGGCAGTGTGAAAAAAGGCCGCACCCGAAGGCGCGGCCAGTCTGACAGGGAGGAACCGCCCGGTCCCGGAGGACAAGTGGGAGCGGGCGTGATTTCACTGTGGCAGGAAAGGGTTAATTTTGTATGTTCGCAGCGTGGCGATTTCTGGAACGGGAGGTGCCCATGTCCGAGGCGGTTTTCGTGGGCGGCGGCGGGCCGGATTACGGCGTGGCGCAGGAGCTGCTGCTCAAGTTCGGCAACCGGCACGGGCTCATTGCCGGGGCGACGGGCACCGGCAAGACGGTCACGCTCCAGATCCTGGCCGAGGGGTTCTCGGATGCGGGCGTGCCGGTGATCCTGTCGGATATCAAGGGCGACGTGTCGGGCATGGCGGTGGCGGGCAGCCCCGAGGGCAAGCAGCACGGCGCCTTTGCCGAGCGCGCGGCGAAGATCGGATTCGACGGCTTTCGTTGTGACAGTTTCCCGGTGGTGTTCTGGGACCTCTTCGGCGAACAGGGCCACCCGGTGCGCACCACGGTGGCGGAGATGGGGCCGCTCCTGCTGGCGCGGCTGATGTCGCTCTCGGAGGCGCAGGAGGGGGTTCTCAACATCGCGTTCCGCGTCTCGGACGAGGAGGGCCTGCCGCTTCTGGACCTGAAGGACTTGCAGGCGCTGCTGACCTTCGTGGGGCAATCGGCGGCGGAGTTGTCGCTGCGCTATGGCAATGTGACGGCGGCCTCGGTGGGGGCGATCCAGCGCGCGCTTCTGGTGCTCGAGAACCAGGGCGGCGCGCATTTCTTTGGCGAGCCGGCGCTCGATCTGGCGGATCTCATGCGCGTGACGCAAGAGGGGCGGGGGCATGTCAACATCCTTGCCGCCGACCGGCTGGTGCAGTCGCCGCGCCTTTATGCGACGTTCCTCCTGTGGCTGCTGTCGGAGCTCTTCGAGGAGCTGCCCGAGGTCGGCAATCCCGACAAGCCGAAGCTGGTGTTCTTTTTCGACGAGGCGCATCTGCTGTTCAAGGACGCGCCGAGGGCGCTCATCGACAAGGTGGAGCAGGTGGCGCGGCTCATTCGGTCCAAGGGGGTGGGGGTCTATTTCATCACCCAGAACCCCGATGACGTGCCCGACGCGATCCTCGGCCAGCTTGGCAACCGGTTCCAGCACGCGCTGCGCGCCTTTACCGCGCGCGACCAGAGGGCGCTCCGGCGCGCGGCCGAGACCTATCGGCCCAATCCGCGCTTTGACACGGCCGAGGCGATCCGCGATGTGGGCACGGGCGAGGCGGTGACCTCGCTCATGGAGGGCAAGGGCGTGCCGGGGGTGGTGGAGCGCACGCTCATCCGCCCGCCCGCGACGCATCCGGGCCCCTGCGACGCGGCCACGCGGCGCGCGGTGATCGCGGCCTCGCCGGTGGCGGGCAAGTATGAGGCGGCCATCGACCGGCGGTCTGCCTTCGAGATGCTGGCCGCGCGCGCGGAGGCGGCGGCAAGGGAGGCCGAAGAGGCGGAGGCGCGCGCGGCGGCCGAGGCGGAGGCTGCGCGCGAATTCAAGGCGGCACGGCGCTATTCGGGCGGGGCCTCGCCGGGGCGGACCAGCCGTGGCCGCGCCACCGAGAGCCTGGGCGGCGCGATCACCTCGGCGGTGATCAAGGAATTGCAGGGCACGACCGGGCGGCGGCTGGTGCGGGGGATCCTCGGCGGGCTGTTTCGCGGGCGTTGAGGCTCAGGGCCGGGCCAGCCGGTCCAGATCGTCACCGAGCGCGGCATAGACCGTTTCGGCGATGCGACGGCGCTGGGGCTTGAGCGCCGGCGTCTCGACCCGCAGGAGCGCGTCGATTCCGAGAAAGAACGGCAGCACCGCGCGCCTTTCAAACGTGGTGAGGGCAAAGGCATCGGTGAAGGCCGCCGCGAGCCCCGCATCGACCCCGCACCATGTCCGGCCCGAAGGGGTCATGCCGCGCCGCGCGAGGTGCATCAGGAACCGCGCGATGTCGCGGCAGACGGGCATCCGCGCCGAGCCGCCAGTGTCGATCCCGGTCAGGCGCGCGCCGTCGCGAAGCAGATTGTTGGGATGGAAATCACCATGGCAGATCGCCACGCGCCATTCCTCGCCCTCGATCCGGCGCGCCAGGGCGTCGAGGGATGCGAGGATCCCCGCCTCGATGGCGCGCAGGGGGGCGAAGGGCTGGGCTCTGGCGGCGCGCGCGGCGCGCGCGTGCCAGCCCTCGGGCGTGGCGCGGCCCCAGCCTTCGGAGACATCGGTATAGCGGCGCAGCCACTGCGCGGCAGGGGCGAGCGCCGCGCCGCGCGCCGCCGGTTCCGCCTGCCAGAGCCATTGCAGCAACGGCGTGCCGGGGGCCTGCTCCATCACCATCAGCCGCCGTTCGGGCAGATAGGCCAGCGGCTCGGCCACGCGAAAGCGCGCGCCCTGCATGTAGGGCCAGATGCGGCAGGCCTCCTGCCATTCGCGGGCCTGCATCGCGGCGCTGGCGGGCGCTGCCAGGCGAAAGATCGCGGCGCGGCCCTGCCAGCGCCCGGCGAGGATCGTGCGCTTGCCCGGCAGCCGGCGCAGGAGGCCGATGATCTCGGCGCCCTCGGGCAGGTCGATTTCGGGCAGGGGTGCGGGGTCCGGCATGGGGCAGAATCCTTGCCGAGGCTCTGCGCGGCGTCAACCGAATTGCGCGGGCTGTCCCGCGCGGCTAGGATCGCGCCCGGAAATGAGGCAACAGGATATGAGCATGGCCGAGACCCCCGTCACGGAACTGAGCTTCGAGCAGGCGATGCAGGAGCTGGAACAGGTGGTGAGCCGCCTCGAGCGCGGCGATGTGGCGCTCGACGAATCGATCGCCCTCTATGAGCGGGGCGCGGCGCTCAAGAAGCGCTGCGAGGAAAAGCTCAAGGAGGCCGAGGAGAAGGTCCACGCGATCACCCTCGACGCCGAGGGCAACCCGACGGGCAGCCGCCCCTTCGTGGAAGGGTGATGCCGGCGCGCCTGGCCGCCGATGCGGCGCTCGTCGCGGATCACCTGCGCGCGGTTCTGGCGGGCTATCCCGCAGGGGGCGTGACCGAGGCAATGGCCTATGCCACGCGCGGCGGCAAGCGCATCCGCGCCCATCTGGTGCTGGAGGGGGCGCGGCTGCATGGCGTCGGCGAGGCCGCGGCGCTCTGGCCGGCGGGGGCGATCGAGGCGATGCACGCCTATTCCCTCGTCCATGACGACCTGCCCGCGATGGATGACGATGCGCTGCGCCGGGGGCAGCCCACGGTGCATGTCCGATGGGACGAGGCGACGGCGATTCTGACGGGGGATGCGTTGCAGGCGCTGGCCTTCGAGATGGTGGCCGATCCGCGCTGTGGCGCGGGCGATGTGCGCGCCGATCTGGCGCTGGGGCTGGCGCGCGCGGCGGGCGGGCGCGGCATGGTGCTGGGGCAGGCGCGCGACATCGCCGCCGAGAGCGCGGTGGCGCCGCTCACCCTCGACGAGATCACCGCATTGCAGGCGGGCAAGACCGGCGCGCTCATCGAATGGGCGGCCACGGCGGGGGCGGTGATGGCGCGCGCCGATCCGGCGCCGCTTGCGGCCTATGCGCGGGCGCTGGGGCTGGCATTCCAGATCCAGGATGACGTGATCGACGTGACCGGCGATGCCGCCGCTGCGGGCAAGGCCGTGGGCAAGGACGCGGCGGCAGGCAAGGCCACCTTCGTGTCGCTTATGGGGCTCGGGGGGGCGCGGGCGCGGGCGCGGGCGCTGGTTGACGCGGCCTGTGACGCGCTATCTCCCTTTGGAGCGGGGGGCGACGGGTTGCGTGAACTGGCGCGCTTCGTTATCTCGCGCGAAAGCTGAACCAGCCCCCGGGGAGGGGAGCCATGTCCGACCGTCCGAGAACGCCGCTGCTCGATCAGGTGTCGGTGCCTGCCGATCTCAAGCGGCTGAGCGATGCGCAGCTGGGGCAGCTGGCGCATGAGCTGCGCGCCGAGACGATTTCGGCGGTGTCGGAGACGGGCGGGCATCTGGGCGCGGGGCTGGGGGTGGTGGAACTCACCGTGGCGCTACACCACGTCTTTGACGCGCCGCGCGACAAGATCATCTGGGACGTGAGCCACCAGAGCTATCCGCACAAGATCCTCACCGGGCGGCGCGACCGCATCCGCACGCTGCGCCAGAAGGGGGGGCTGTCGGGATTTACCAAGCGGTCGGAGAGCCCCTATGACCCGTTCGGTGCCGCGCATAGCTCCACCTCGATCAGCGCGGCGCTCGGGTTCGCCGTGGCGCGCGATCTGGGCGGACCCTGCGAGACGGGGCATGGCGATGCCATCGCCGTGATCGGCGACGGGGCGATGAGCGCGGGCATGGCATTCGAGGCGATGAACAATGCAGGCCATCTGGGCAAGCGGCTGATCGTCATCCTCAACGATAACGAGATGTCCATCGCGCCGCCCGTAGGCGCGCTCTCGGCCTATCTGTCGCGGCTCTATGCGGGCGAGCCGTTCCAGGAATTCAAGGCCGCCGCCAAGGGGGCGCTCTCGCTCCTGCCGCCGCCGTTTCAGGAGGGGGCGCGGCGCGCCAAGGACATGCTCAAGGGGCTGGCCGTGGGCGGCACGCTCTTCGAGGAGCTGGGGTTTTCCTATGTCGGGCCGATCGACGGGCACGATCTGGGGCAGCTTCTGCCGGTTCTGCGCACGGTCAAGGCGCGCGCCACGGGGCCGATGCTCATCCATGTGCTGACCAAGAAGGGCAAGGGTTATGCCCCCGCCGAGGAGGCGCGCGACGGCGGCCATGCGACGGCGCGCTTCGACGTGCTGACCGGCAAGCAGAAAAAGCCGCCGTCCAACGCGCCGAGCTATACCCGCGTCTTTGCCGAGGCGCTGGTGGCGCAGGCGGCGGAGGATCCGCGCATCGTGGCGGTAACGGCGGCGATGCCCGAGGGCACCGGCCTTGACCTCTTTGCCGGGCGCTACCCGTCGCGGTGTTTTGACGTGGGGATCGCCGAGCAGCACGCGGTGACCTTCTCGGCGGGGCTGGCGGCGGGGGGGATGCGGCCCTTTTGCGCGCTCTATTCGACATTCCTGCAACGCGGCTATGACCAGGTGGTGCATGACGTGGCGATCCAGCGCCTGCCGGTGCGGTTTGCCATTGATCGCGCGGGCCTCGTGGGGGCGGACGGCGCGACCCATGCGGGCGCGTTCGACGTGGCCTTTCTGGCAAACCTGCCGGGGATGGTGGTCATGGCGGCTGCCGACGAGGCTGAGCTTGTCCATATGGTGGCCACGGCGGCGGCGCATGACGACGGGCCCATTGCATTCCGCTATCCGCGCGGCGAGGGGGTGGGGGTGGAGATGCCCGCGCGGGGCCAGCCGCTGGAGATCGGCCGGGGCCGGATGATCCACGAGGGGGCGGGGGTGGCGATCCTGTCCCTTGGCACGCGGCTGTCGGAGGTCATGCGCGCCTGTGAGAGCCTGCGCGCGCGCGGGATCGACCCGACCGTGGCCGATGCGCGCTTTGCCAAGCCGCTCGACCGCGACCTGATCCTCGATCTGGTGGCGCGCCACGAGGCGCTGATCACGGTGGAGGAAGGGGCGATCGGCGGGTTTGGCAGCCATGTCGCGCAACTGCTCGCCGAGGCGGGCGTGTTCGACCGGGGCTTCAGGTTCCGTTCCATGGTGCTGCCCGATATCTTCATCGACCAGGCAAGCCCGGCCGAGATGTATGACGTGGCGGCGATGAACGCGCCGCAGATCGCGGCGAAGGTGCTCGAACTGTTGGGGCTGGGGCAGATCGCGGGCAAGCGCGCCTGAGGCTGAGGCGCGCGGCGCCCGCGCGGCCCGTCAGCCCGCGACCGAGGCGGCGTGGATCGCGTCGATGGTCGCGGCGAGGGTGGCGTTGAACGCGGCCTCCGATTGCTGCGCCGACAGCCCCTCGGTCAGGGCGCGGCTGAAGCTCGCGATCACGCCGCGATTCTGCGCCAGCCGGGCATTGGCCTCGTCGCGGCTGTAGCCGCCCGAGAGCGCCACCACCCGCAGCACGCGCGGATGATCGACGAGGGGGGCGTAATGGTTGGCGGTTTCGGGCAGGGTGAGCTTGAGCATCACCTCCGCCCCCTCGGGGAGCGCGTCGAGATGGGCCTTGAGGCTGGCCAGAAGCAGATCTTCGGCTGCGGCCTTGTCGGGGATGGAGATGGTCACCTCGGGCTCGATGATCGGCACGAGGCCGGCGCCGAGGATCTGCCGGCCGACCTCGAATTGCTGGGCGACCACGGCCGCGATCCCCGCCGGGTCGGCGGCGTCGATGACCGAGCGCATCTTGGTGCCGAAGATGCCGGCGGCATTGGCGCGATCGAGAAGCGCGTCGAGATCGGGCATCGGTTTCATCAGCCGGACGCCATCGCGCGGCTCGGCCAGCCCCTTGTCCACCTTGAGAAAGGGGACGATGCCGCGCTCCTGCCAGAGAAACTGCGCCGACGGCTTGCCGGCGATGGCGCGGTCCATGGTCATCTCGAAGAGGATCGCGCCGAGCACCTTGTCGCCGGTAAAGGCCGGGGCCTGGGCGATGCGGGCGCGCATCGCGTGGATGAGATCGAACATCTCGGCCTCGGAGGCATACTGATCCTCGTCGATCCCGTAAAGGCGCAGCGCCTTGGGGGTGGAGCCGCCCGACTGGTCGAGCGCGGCGATAAAGCCCTGACCCGTGGCGATCCTGTCTCGCTGCGCGGCCTTTGACATGGTGGAAATCCCCCTGAATGAACCTTCTTTGCGCCCTCTTAGGCGAGGCACGCGGGGCGCGCAATCTTGGTGGCGCTAACGAAAGGCGCGGGGCCGGTTCCCCCCGGCGCGCGGGGCGGTTATCGTGGTGCCGGCAGGCCAGGGGCAGGAGGGGCGATGCGGGCGCTGTTGCAGAGGGTGCGTGAGGCCGAGGTGACGGTCGATGGCGCGCGGATCGGGGGCTGTGGTCAGGGCCTGCTGATCCTCGTCTGCGCCATGCAGGGCGACACCCCGGCCGCGGCCGAGCGGCTGGCGGGCAAGGTGGCGCGGCTGCGCATCTTCCGCGATGCCGAGGGGCGGATGAACCGCTCGGTGCTCGATATCGGCGGCAGCGCGCTGGTGGTCAGCCAGTTCACCCTTGCCGCCGATACCTCGCGCGGCAACCGGCCCGGCTTTGCCGCCGCCGCGCCGCCCGAGGAGGGCCGCCGCCTCTACGCGCATTTCGCCGACGCGCTCGCGGCGCTCGGTGTGCCGGTCGAGACCGGGCAATTCGGCGCCGAGATGGCGGTGCGCCTCGTCAATGACGGGCCGGTGACGATCTGGATGGAAAGCTGACCGCTCAGCCGATGAGGGCCAGCGCCGGGAAGGTCTCGAGCAGCCAGAAGGAAAACGCGGAAAAGCCCCCGGTCAGCATCAGCAGGCCGATCGTCCACAAGAGCAGGCCCATCACCCGCTCGATCTGTGCCATGTGCCGCTTCATCCAGCCCATGAGGCCGGTGAGGCGCGGCAGAAAGGCCGCAACCAGCAGGAAGGGCACGCCGAGCCCGATGGCATAGACCGCAAGCAGCGCCGTGCCGCGCGCGACATTGGCCTCGGTCGCGGCCAGCGACAGGATCGCGCCGAGCTGTGGGCCGATGCAGGGCGTCCAGCCGAAGGCAAAGGCCAGCCCCAGCACATAGGCCCCGAGCGCGGAGCCGCCCCTGTCGCCCGCGTCGAGCCGCGCCTCGCGGTCGAGGAATTTCAGACGGTAAACGCCCACGAAATGCGCGCCGAATGCCATCACGAGGAGGCCCGCGATGGTGTTGAACCAGTCCTGGTATTGCAGAAAGGCCCGCCCGAGCGCCGAGGCGGTGAAGCCGAGGAACAGGAACACCGTCGAGAGCCCCAGCACGAAGAACAGCGCCGGCACGGTGGCGCGGGCGCGCGCCGCCCCGTCCTGCGACAGATCGTTGAGGCTGATCCCGCTCATATAGGCCAGATAGGGCGGCACGATGGGCAGCACGCAGGGGCTGAGAAACGAGACCACCCCCGCCAGGAGCGCCACGAACATGGCCGGCAGGAGCGCCGCGTCGATGATCTCGATTCCGAACATGGGGCAGACATAGACGGTTGCTGCGGCGGCGTCACGGGGGGGCCTGTCACAACCCTGTGGACAGGCTGTAACACGGCGGCTATGCCCGGGGGCATGACCCCGAAGGAGATCCTCGATGCGCGCGGGCTGCTCTGTCCGCTGCCGGTGCTGAAGCTGCGCAAGCGGCTGAAATCGCTTGGGCCGGGGGATGTGATCGTGCTCGAGGCCGATGATCCGGCGGCCGTGATCGACGTGCCGCATTTCTGCGCCGAGAGCGGGCACGAACTGGTCTCGGTCGCGGAGGCGGGCGAAGCCCGGCGCTATCTCATCCGCAAGCGCGGCTGAGGCGGGCGGCCCCGGCCCTGAGGGACCGGGGCACGCGCATCTTTCGTATCAGCCGAGCGACCACCAGCCGCGGCGCCTGGGCCTGGGGGCGTCTTCGGTGGCGGGTTCGGTGGCGGGTTCGGGTTTGGCGGCAGGTTCGGGCGCGGGCGTTTCCTCGGCTGCCGGCGCGGGCGCGGGCGTTTCCTCGGCCACCGGCGCGGGCGCGGGCGTTTCCTCGGCTGCCGGCGCGGGGTTGGTTTCCGGCGCAGGGGCGGGCTCTGCCACGGGCTCCGGCACCACCGCGGCGGGCGCCTCGGCCACGGCCTCGGGTGCCACGGCCTCGGGTGCCTTCGCCCTGGTTCCGCTGCGCGCGCCGGAACCCGAGCGCGACCGCGGCTTGCTCGCGGGCCTTGTTGCGGCCTCCGCCTCCGGCTCTGCCACGGGCCCGGACTCTGCCGCGGCATCCGCCGAATCGGCGGCGGCGACGGTCGGCGCCTCGGCCTCGGGGGCGGGCGCCTCGGCCTCGGCCTCGGCTTCGGCGGCCGCTTCGCCCGCGCTATCCTCGGCCTCGGCCTCGCCGTTCTTCGGCTTGCGCTTGCGGCTGCGCGAGCGGCGGCGCTTTTTCCTGGGCTTGTCCTCGCCCTCGGCGGTCCCGGGGCCTTGCTCGGTATCCGCCTCGGTGTCGGCCTCGGCCTCCACCTCTTCGGCCGTATCGGTGGCGCTGTCGATCTCTTCCATCAGCGCCGCCCCACCGGAGACGAAGGTGGTCTCCGGTTCGGGCACGGCGCGGCTTGCGGTCTTGAATTTCTCCAGCGTGAAATCGGGGCTGACCATCGCCGGGTCGCCCTCGATACGCACCGAGAGCCCATAGCGCGCCTCGATCCGGGCGATATGCTCGCGCTTCTGGTTGATGAGGAAATTGACGATATCGACGGGCGCGCGCACCAGCACCTCGCGCGAGCGCCGCCGCACGCCCTCTTCCTCGATCTGGCGCAGGATCGAGAGCGCCATGCTGTCATCGGAGCGGATGAGCCCGGTGCCGTGGCAATGCGGACAGGGCCGGGTGCTGGCCTCGAGCATCCCCGGGCGCAGGCGCTGGCGGCTCATTTCCAGCAGGCCAAAGCCCGAGATGCGCCCCACCTGGATGCGCGCGCGGTCGGTCTTGAGCTTGTCCTTGAGGCGCTTTTCGACGGCGGTGTTGTTCTTGCGCTCGTCCATGTCGATGAAGTCGATCACGATCAGCCCGGCCAGGTCGCGCAGGCGCAGCTGGCGCGCGACCTCTTCGGCGGCCTCGAGATTGGTCTTGAGCGCGGTCTCCTCGATCGAGCCTTCCCTCGTGGCGCGGCCCGAGTTGACGTCGATGGCGACAAGCGCCTCGGTCACGTTGATCACGATATAGCCGCCGGATTTGAGCTGCACCGTGGGGTTGAACATGCCGGCGAGGTAGCTCTCGACCTGATGCCGGGCAAAGAGCGGCATCGGATCGACGTAATGTTTCACGTTCTTGGCGTGGGACGGCATGATCATCTTCATGAAGTCCTTGGCGATGCGATAGCCGCGCTCGCCCTCGACCAGAACCTCGTCGATCTCGCGGTTGTAGAGGTCGCGGATCGAGCGCTTGATCAGGTCGCCCTCCTCGTAGATCTTGGCCGGTGCGATGGATTTGAGCGTGAGCTCGCGGATCTGCTCCCACAGGCGCTGGAGATATTCGTAATCGCGCTTGATCTCGGCCTTGGTGCGCTGCGCGCCGGCGGTGCGGATGATGAGGCCCGCGCCGCGCGGCACGTCGATCTCGGCGGCGATTTCCTTGAGCTTCTTGCGGTCGGCGGCATTGGTGATCTTGCGCGAGATGCCACCGCCGCGTGCGGTATTGGGCATGAGCACGCAGTAGCGCCCGGCGAGCGACAGATAGGTGGTCAGCGCCGCGCCCTTGTTGCCGCGCTCTTCCTTGACGACCTGCACGAGCATGATCTGGCGGACCTTGATCACCTCCTGGATTTTGTAGCGGCGCGGGCGGGGCTTGCGGGCGGGGCGGACATCCTCGCTGTCATCCTCCTCGGCGACCGATTCGATGCTGTCATCCTCGGCGGCGGGGTCGCGTTCGGCGGGGCGCGCGGGCGCGTCCTCGTCGTGCTCCGGCGCAGGCGCAGACGCAGGCGCCTCGGCCTCCGTTTCCACCTCGGGGGCCTCCTCCGGTTCCTCGACCGGGGTCTCGGTCACGCGCTCCATCGGCGAGCTGGCCTCGGGGGCCGGCTCGGCCTCGAGGTCGATGGTCTCCATGCCGGAGATTTCCGTCGCGGTCACGGCGTCCTGCGTCTCGGCCTTCTCGGCGCGCGAGCGCGACCGCGACCGCGAGCGCGAGACCGTGCGCTTGCCCCTGCCGGGGCGCTCTTCCTCTTCCTCCTGGGCGCGGGCGAGCGCCTCTTCCTCCGCCATCAGCGCCTCGCGGTCGGCCACCGGGATCTGGTAGTAATCGGGGTGGATTTCCGAGAAGGCGAGAAAGCCGTGACGGTTGCCGCCATATTCGACGAAGGCCGCCTGGAGCGAGGGTTCTACCCGCGTGACCTTGGCAAGGTAGATATTGCCGGCAAGCTGGCGCTTGTTTTCCGATTCAAAGTCGAATTCCTCGACCTTGTTTCCGTCCACCACCACGACGCGGGTTTCCTCCGCGTGGGTGGCATCGATGAGCATTTTCTTTGACATGTGTTCCAATTGCACCGCGGCACCGCCCGGCACCCGGGGGGTGCGGCGCGGTGCGGCGGATGTCTGTCAGGGGCGATGATCGCGGCGCGCGCATGGGGGGTGCGATGCACCCCTGCCGTGGCTGTCATTCCTGTCGCGCGCGTCATCGCGGTTCTACTACTCCGGCCCCGTGGGGCCAATTCGGCACCCGGCGCGCGCCTCGGCGCGGCAACGGGCAGGCATACGGTCCCCTGGGACGGGGGCCAATCGGTCTGTTCAGCCCTGGGGAATGTCGTCCTGCGGGGTTCTGGAACAGCGAATCTCTCGCGGCGGTTGCGGGCCTATGCGCCGCGCGCGCCGTCAGGCCACAGTAAGGCCTCGGGCGGGCAAAACACAATGACGAAATTGCGCCCGGCATTGCGCCCGGCCTCAGCCGAGGTAGTCGGCGCGCGAGAGGCCGTATTTCGCCATCTTCTCGTTCAGCGTCCGGCGCGGCAGGCACAGCTCGTCCATCACGGCGGCGATCGAGCCCTTGTGGCGGCGCATGGTGTTGTCGATCAGCATCCGCTCGAACGCCTCGACATATTCCTTGAGCGGCTTGCCCTCGGTGGTCATCACCGGCTGCATATCGGCGTGGTCGGACATCAGCAGCGAGGTGAGCGTGCCGGTGCCGCGCCGCGCCTGGAGCACCGCGCGCTCGGCGATGTTGAAGAGCTGGCGGACATTGCCGGGCCATGGCGCCTGCAAGAGCTGGGTGGCCTCCTGCGCGCTGACCTGCGGCGCCTCGCAGCCGTAATCCTCGGCGAACTGCTCGGCAAAGCGGGTAAACAGCGTCAGGATATCCTCGCCGCGCGCACGCAGCGGCGGCACGGTGATGCGCAGGCTGGCGAGGCGATAGAAGAGATCGGGGCGCAGCGCGTCCTCGCAGGTGCGGCCCTCGTCCTGCATGTTGGAAATGGCAATGATGCGGGTCTCGGGCGGGGTGCCCTCGTCGTCCACGAAGGTCAGCAGCCGCGCCTGCACATTCTCGGGGAGCGACTCGATATCCTCGAGCACCAGCGTGCCGCCGCGCGCCTCCTCGACGGCGGGCAGGTGCGGATCCTCGGGCTGGACCGGGCCGAACAGGCGCCGGATGAGCGCGCCCTCCTCGAGCGCCGCGCAGGAGACCACGACAAAGCGCTTGCCCGCGCGCGCCCCCACCGCGTGCAGCGCATGTGCGACCAGCGTCTTGCCGGTGCCGGTTTCCCCCTCGATCAGCACATGGCCGTCAGCCTGGCCGAGATCGAGGATATCCTCGCGCAGCCGCTCCATCGCCGCAGAGGTGCCGATGAGCTTCTTCATCAACGAGCCGCCATCCGAAAGGTCGCGCCGCAGCGCCCGCGCATCGAGCACCATGCGGCGGCGCTGCGTGGCCTTCTTGGCGAGTTGTGTCATGTGGTCGGGGTTGAACGGCTTTTCCAGAAAGTCGAAGGCGCCGAGGCGCATCGCCTCGACCGCCATGGGCACGTCGCCATGGCCGGTGATCATGATCACCGGCAGGGTGGAATCGCTGCCCATCAGCTTGCGCAGGAACTGCATCCCGTCCATGCCGGGCATCCTTATGTCGGTGACCACGATGCCCGGGTAATCGGGGCCGAGGCTCTTCAATGCCTCCTCGGCGCTGGCAAAGGTCTCGGTGTCGTAGCCCGAGAGCGCGAGCCACTGGCTGATCGACTGACGCATGTCGCGCTCGTCATCGACGATGGCGATCTTCATGGCGGATTTCATCGCAGATGGCATGTCGGTTCACTCCGCGGCCTGGATCTCTTCGGGCAATATGGGGAGCTGGACCTCGAAAACAGCCCCCCCGCCCTCGGCATTGCGCGCCGTGAGGCGCCCGCCAAGGTCGTTGACGATCCCCGAGGAAATGGCAAGCCCCAGCCCCACCCCGTCGCCGGGCTGCCTGGTGGTGTAGAAGGGCTCGAAGAGCCGTTCGAGATCGTCGATCCCGTGGCCGTTGTCGCGCACCGTCAGCACCGCGGTCTCGCCCGCCGCGAGCAGGATGTCGATGGCGGCGTCGGGGGTCTGCGCGGTGGCGTCGAGGGCATTGCGCAACAGGTTCACGATCACCTGTTCGATGCGCACCCGGTCGCCCATGACGATCACCGGCTCGGAGGGCAGGCTGCGGGTGATCCGGACCTTGCGGTTGCGCAGCTGCGGCTCCATCAGCGCCAGCGACGAGGACAGCGCATCGCCCATGTTCACAGGGGTGAAACGTTCGCCGGAGCGGCGCGCGTAGGATTTCAGCTGGCGGGTGATCGCGCCCATGCGCTCGATCAGGTCGTCGATGCGCTGGAACGCGGTCAGCGCCTCTTCGGGGCGGTTGCGGTCGAGCAGCATCCGCGCGCCTGCAAGATAGGTCTTCATCGCCGCGAGCGGCTGGTTGAGCTCATGGCTGACGGCGGCCGACATCTCCCCCAGCACCGCCAGCTTGGAGCTCTGCTGGAGCGTCTGCTCGGCCTGGGCGAGGTTCTCCTGCACGCGCCGGCGCTCGGCGATTTCCCGCTGCAAACGCAGGTTCAATGCGCGAAGCTCCGCCGACTCGCGCTGAAACAGCGCCATGCGCGAGGTGGCGCGGCGGTTCATGAAATAGAAGGCCAGCGCCATGAGAATCGCGAAACCCATGATCTCGAGCGCGATATAGCCATTCACCTTGTCGCGCACCGCGCCATAGGTGGTGAAGCTGGCGATCCGCCAGCCGCGAAAGGCCACCCGCCCCTCGACCCGCATCACCGCCTGGCCGCGCAGATAGGCATCGGCCGGCAGCGCGGTCCAGTCGGAGGTGGCGCGCAGCGCGCGCTCGATGGCGCTGCGCGCGGGCTCGCGCGCGAGCGCCTCGGCCTCGGTCAGCCCGCGCCAGCGCGGCTCGGTCGAAAGGATGATCGTGCCCGTGCTGTCGGTGACCATGACCGCGTCGGAAATGCCGGACCAGGCGCGCTCGAACTTGCGCAGATCGACCTCGGCCACGATCACCCCGAGCACGCCCGCGGGCGTCTCGATCCGGCGCGAATAGGTAAAGTGGAACTGGCCGGTCTCCTGCCGCTGCACGGTGAAGACCGTATCGCGCGAGCGCAGCGCATCGACGAAATAGGGCGCCTGGCGGTGGCTCTCGCCCAGGCGCGTGCGCTCGGTCACCGCCACTGCGCGCCCGTCGCGGTCGAGCAGCGTCAGCGAGGCGGCGCCGATCTCGTCCACGAAGGAGATAAGCCGCTGGGTCGATTGCGCATAGTCCCGCGTGTTGAGCGCGGCGATGAGCGCCGGGTCGCGCGCCAGGAGCTGCGGCACGATGGCGTTCTGACGCAATTCGCTGAGCAGGTTGCCGCCATAGAGCAGCAGCCGCAATTCGGCGCGGTTGCGCGTGGTCTCGGTGAAACGGTCGGTGAGCAGGCGATGGGTCACCACCACCACCGCCACTGCCGTCACGAAGAGCAGCGCCAGCACGATGCGCGCGCGCCAGCGCACGGTGCGCGGGCGCGCGGGCGCTGCCGCGGCAGGGCGAGAGGGGCGCGGGCCGGTCATGGGCCAAATCTAGGCCGCGCGGCGCCCCGGCTCAAGCAGGGACGAGATGGTTCACCAGCGCCGCGAACATCGCCGCGCCGTCGGTGCCGCCATGGGCGGGCTCGGCCATGCGTTCGGGATGGGGCATCATGCCGAGGACGCGGCGGTTCTCCGACAGGATCCCGGCGATGTCGCGCGCCGATCCGTTGGGGTTGTTCACATAGGTAAAGGCCACGCGGTCCTCACCCTCGAGCCGGTCGAGCGTCGCCGTATCGGCAAAGTAATTGCCGTCGTGATGGGCGATCGGCACGGTGATGGTGCTGCCGGGCCGGTAGCCGCAGGTAAAGACGCTGTCGGCGCTCGCGACGCGCAGATCGACGGGCTTGCAGACATATTTCAGCCCCGCATTGCGCAGCAGCGCGCCAGGCAGCAGCCCCGTCTCGGTCAGGATCTGAAAGCCGTTGCAGATCCCCAGCACATGACCGCCGCGCCCGGCATGGGCGACCACCGCCCGGCAGATCGGCGAATTGGCGGCGATGGCGCCGCAGCGCAGGTAATCGCCATAGGAGAAGCCCCCCGGCACGCCGACGATATCGACGCCCGCGGGCAGGTCGGTCTCCTTGTGCCAGACCATCGTCACCCGCGCGCCGGCGCGCTCGAACGCCACCTTGAGATCGCGGTCGCAGTTGGAGCCCGGAAAGACGAGGATGGCGGCGTGCATGGCGGGAACCTCTGCTGAAAGCGTTGGCGCCCCTCTAGCGCGCCGCGGCGCGCTTGTCCATCGCGGCGCGCGGTCTCAGCGGACCATCCAGCGCCCCTCCGGCCAGAAGGCGTGATAGGCGAAGGCGAACATCACGTCATGGGCCACGTCACGACCCTGTTCGTCGCGCACCCGCACCGTGCCCACGTCGCGCCCGCGCGCGATCAGCCCCTCGTCGAGCGCCGAGGCCTGCCCCGCCTCCCAGGTGATGCGCACCCCCGCCTCGCTGATGCCGCCCTCGCGGCGGATGCGGGTCAGTGGCCAGGCCCGATCACCCACACGCACCACCCGCTCGAGCGGCGGGATGCCATGAGGCGGGTCCTCGCCATCATGGAGGAACGGGCGGCGCGAACTGTCGTAGCCAGGATAGGGGTTATGCCCGTAATAGCGGTTGAACGCCGGTTCGGCCATGACCAGCCCCTCGGGATTGCGCGCGCGGAACTGGTCCCAGCTTTCCATCCAGCCGGGCAGCATGGCGAGCCTGACCCCGGTCATCTGCCCGACGATCCCCTCGCCCAGGGCCTGTTGCCACCAGCTCTCGGTCTGGCGGTCATACATGACCATGTCGGAATGGCGCAGCTTGCCCGAGACGCCAAAGCTCAGCACCCGGCCCTGCACCCGCCGATCGAAGCTCAGCGCCGAGTTGCACAAGGGGCAATAGGTCACGGCAACGGGGAGGCCGCCCACCACGTCGTTCACGATCTCGTGCCACATGAGATAGCGGATCGGATAGGCGCGGGGGATCTCGCCCTCGATCTCGAGCACCATCACCGGTTCGGCACCATCGATGCGGGTCTCGGCAGCCGCGGGCAGGAATTCCGGCGCGTCGATGGCCGGGATGCCGTCCCTGGGCGGGCCGCCCGAGCGGATCTCGGACCAGTCGGGGACGGTGGTGCGCGCGAAATCGGTCTGCGGCCATTCGCTGCGCCATCGGGCGGGGTCGGCCTGCGCCATCGGCTGGGCGAGGAGAAAGGCCAGGAGGAAGGCCAGGACAGGGGCGATGAGGCGGGACATGGGCGCTCCGGCACGGGTGAACGGCCCGGAGAGGATGCGCAAGGCAGGGGATTCGCGCCAGCCCGCCCCACAGACTCGTGAGCGCGCGTCAGCCGCGTTGCCCCGGCTGCCGGCAGGGTTGTGCGTCGCGGCGCCGGCCTCAGTCGATGACGCGGACGCGCGTCATGGTGTCGGGCGCGCCGGTCACGGCGCCGTTGGGGCCGCGCCCGCGCCGGATCTTGTCCACGATCTCCATGCCGCCGGTCACGCGCCCGACGACCGTGTATTGCCCGTTCAGGTGCGGCGCGGGGGCGAACATGATGAAGAACTGCGAATTGGCGGAATGCGGGCTCTGGCTGCGGGCCATGCCGACGGTGCCGCGCTCGAAGGGCAGGTCCGAGAACTCGGCCTTGAGGTCGGGCCGGTTGCTGCCGCCGGTGCCCGCGCGGCGCATGTCGCCGCCCGCGCGCCCGAACTCAACATCGCCGGTCTGCGCCATGAAGCCGTCGATCACCCGGTGAAACACCACCCCGTCATAGGCGCCCTCGCGCGCCAGCGCCGTGATCTGCGCGACATGGCCGGGGGCGACATCCTCAAGCAGGTCGATGGTGATGGTGCCGTTGGCGACCCCCTTCACATCGATTTCCAGCCCCGTGGCAAGCGCAGGGCCAGAGGCCAGAATCCCGAGGGCAAGAACGAGGCTACGCATCGGCGGCCACCTTGACGCTGATCATGCGGTCGGGATTGGCGGGCGGCTCGCCGCGGGCGATGGCATCGACATGCTCCATCCCGGAAATCACCCGGCCATAGACGGTATATTGCCGGTTGAGGAAGTGGTTGTCCTTGAAATTGATGAAGAACTGGCTGTTGGCCGAATCCGGGTTCTGGCTGCGCGCCGCCCCCAGCGTGCCGCGATCATGGGGGATGCCGCTGAACTCGGCCTTGAGATCGGGCAGATCGCTGCCGCCGGTGCCGGCGCGGCGGGGATTGTAGCCCTTTTCCATGTTGGCGTGTTCGACATCGCCGGTCTGCGCCATGAACCCGTCGATCACCCGGTGAAAGGCCACGTTGTCATAGGCCCCGGCGCGGGCCAGCTCCTTCATCCGTGCGCAATGCAGCGGCGCGATGTCGGGCAAAAGCTCGATGATGACGGTGCCATCCTTCAGCTCCATCACGATGGTGTTCTCGGGGTCCTTGATCTCGGCCATGCCATGCTCCTCTTTCGGCTTTGCGACAGGTCTAGGGCCTTGGGGCGCGCTTGCCAAGGGCGGGAGGTTGACGCCGCCTGTGGCCCGCGCCATGAGGGGCGCGAAACCGCTTGGGGAGGCCGCCGCGATGGGCTGGAAGACGCTGGACGACATGGAGCTTTCGGGCAAGCGCGTGCTGGTGCGCGTGGATATCAACGTGCCGGTCGAGAATGGCGTGGTGAGCGATGCCACCCGCATCGCGCGCATCGTGCCGACGGTCCGTGACATCCTGGCAAAGGGCGGCAAGCCGATTCTGATCGCCCATTTCGGCCGGCCGAAGGGCAAGGTGGTGCCCGGCCTGTCGCTGCGCGTGACCGTGCCCGCGCTGGAAAAGGCGCTGGGCTGCAAGGTGCGGCTGATCGAGACGCTGGAGGGGGCCGAGAACCTCACCGAGGAGGCGCGCGCGGCCGATGTGCTGCTCCTGGAGAATATCCGCTTTCACCCCGGCGAGGAGGCGAACGATCCCGAATTCGCCGCGCGCCTCGCGGGGCTTGGCGATATCTATTGCAACGATGCCTTCTCGGCGGCGCATCGCGCGCACGCCTCGACCGAGGCGCTCGCGCATCTCTTGCCCGCCTGCGCGGGGCGCCTGATGCAGGCGGAGCTCGAGGCGCTCGAGGCCGCGCTCGGCGCGCCGAAACGCCCCGTGGTGGCGGTGGTGGGCGGGGCCAAGGTCTCGACCAAGCTCGACCTGCTGGGCAACCTGGTGGCAAAGGTCGATACGCTGGTCATCGGCGGCGGCATGGCCAACACCTTTCTCGCGGCCATGGGCCTCGATGTGGGCCGCTCGCTCTGCGAGCGCGACATGGCCGGAACCGCGCGCGAGATCATGGCCAGGGCGGGGGCGGCGGGCTGTGCGATCCTGCTGCCGGCCGATGTGGTGGTGGCGCGGGAACTGGCCCGGGGCGCGCCCTGCGAGGTGGTGGGCGCCCATGCCTGCCCGTCCGACGCGATGATCCTCGATGCTGGGCCGCAGGCGGTGGCGCGGATCACGGCGGCGTTCGACGCGGCGCGCACGCTGATCTGGAACGGCCCGCTCGGCGCCTTCGAGGTGGCGCCTTTCGATGCCGCGACCAACGCCGCGGCGCGCCATGCGGCGGCGCTCACGCAGGCCGGGCGGCTGATTTCGGTGGCCGGCGGCGGCGATACGGTGGCCGCGCTCAACCGCGCCGGGGCGGCGGAGGGGTTCAGCTACATTTCGACCGCCGGGGGCGCCTTTCTCGAATGGATGGAGGGCAAGGAACTGCCCGGCGTCAAGGCTCTCGAGGGCGCGTGAGCGGCGCGCGCGCTCAGCCCCGCAGGTCGAGCACCTCCGAAAGCGGCGCGCGCGTGGTGCGAAAGCCATTGGCCGGGTGGTCGGGATCGGGCCGGCCAAAGGCGATGGCGCACAGCACGAGCCGCGTCTGTGGCAGGCCGAAATGCCGGTGCACGAAGGCCCCGTGAGAGGCCACCGATGCCTGCGCGATGCTGCCCAGCCCGAGCGCCGTCGCCGCCAGCATGAAGGCGGTGACGAAACCGCCCGTGTCCATCGCGCCATAGGGGCCGAGAGCAGCCTCGGAATGGACGATCGCCACATGCGGGGCGCCGAACAGGCGGAAATTCTCCATCCGTTGCTCGGCGCGGGCGGCCATGTCGTCGCGGGCGATGCCGACCGCGTCATAGAGCTGCATCCCGCATTCGCGCCGCCGCGCGCCATGCACGCCCGGATAGCTCTCGGGCCAGGGCAGGTCGGAGCGCGGTTCGTCATTCGCCACGGCATCGAGCAGCGCGGCGCGAAAGCGCTCGGTCTCCTCGCCGCATGTCACGGTGACCTGCCAGGGCTGCGCGTTGCACCACGAGGGCGCGCGCCCCGCCGCCGTCACGATGCGCGCGATCGTCTCGCGCGGCACCGGGTCGGGGAGAAAGGCGCGGCAGGAATGGCGCGCGGCCAGCAGCCGCTCCAGCGTTGCGATTTCGGTTGTCATCGGAGTCCTCCTTCCGTTGCTGCCAGATAGCCGATGGCGCCCGCCACCAGCGCGCCGAGGACCACGGCCACGGCGATCTTCCATCCCGACCAGGGCCGCTCGCCCTGCACGCGCCCGGTGCGGGCATTGACCACGAAACGGTAGGTCTTGCCACGATACTTGTAAGCGGCAAGCCAGACCGGCAGCAGAACGTGCTTGAACGTCACATCGCTGAGCTCGGTGCGGATGTCGTGAATGCGCTGCCGGTCGCCGCCGATGTCAAGGCGCACGTCGCGGGCGATCACCGCATCCATACGGGCGCGCGCCTGCGCGAAACCCGCCTCGAGATCGACATTGTAGCCCTCGGCCCGAAACCCCGCGAGGTATTCGGGCGCGTAGGGCACCAGCGCCGAGAGGTCCCAGGGCTCCAGCGCGTCGGTAAAGCGTCTGGGCAGCGAGGTCGAGGCCAGCACCAGCACATCGTCGAAGAACCGCGCCACCCGCCCCGAGACCGCGCGCCAGCGGACCTTGGCGACGCGGATGGTCTGGCGCTTGCCGTCGCGCATGACGGTGCGGGCCTCGTAATGGACCGTGCCGCGCTCGCCGCGATAGCGGCTGTCGGTCCGGGCGTCGAAGGTCCAGCAGGGCACATAGATGCCCTGCATTTTCCGCCCCTTGCGGGCATAGTCCCGAAGGCCGCCGGGCGCGAACCAGAGCCGGCCCAGCCAGTCGGTCATCGCGCGGCGCGCGGCCGCCTCGTCGAGCGCGAAGGGCAAAAGCGCGCGCGGCTTGATATGGCGATGCGTGCCGGTATCGGTGACCACGGGCGAGGCGCAGAAGGGGCATTCGGTGGCGTGGGTGTCGCTGCCCAGTTCGACCTGCGCGCCGCAGCTTGTGCAGGCGGTGGTGCGGGTCTCTTCCATCTCCTGCGCGGGCAAACGGTCGCCCAGCGCGGCGGCGAAATCGAGCTCGCGGATGCCGCCCTGCCAGGGGCCGCCCGCCTCGATCCCGGCCACATCGCCGCAGTGATCGCAGATGAGGCGGCTCTGGCCCGGATCATAGCGGTAATCCGCGCCGCAGCTCGCGCAGGCAAAGCGATGCGCGACAGGCACAGGCGGCGGGGTCTCGGGCATGGCGGCGCTCACGCGGGTCAAGACGGGCGTCCGGCGCTCATGCGCCCGGCGGCGGTGGCGGCGGCAGCACGGTAAAGAGCTGCGCAAGCTCGGTCACCTCGCCCGCGCGCTTCCAGCCGTCCTGTCCGGGGGTCCAGACATGGGTCTCGCGGGTGAGCGTCCCCTCGCGGGTCATGCGCCCCAGATTGGCGCGCGAATAGGGGCCGTGGGTCTGGCCGTTCTCGGCGATGTGCCAGACATGTTCGACCGGCGGCGGCGGGGGCGGGGGGGCTGTCTCGGGGCGTGCGCCCCATGGCCCCTGGCCCGCGATCTGCTGCGCCATGGCCATGCCCATCCCCATGCCGAGCCCCGCGCCGATGCCGCCGCCTCCGCTCGGGGTCCTGGCCGCGGCCGTCATCGCCTCGGCGGTGGAATACCGGGCAAAGCGGTCGAGATCACCGGCGATTCCCATCGAGGTGCGCTTGTCGAGCGCCTCTTCCACGGCGGGGGGAAGGGAGATGTTCTCGATGTAGAATTCGGGGATTTCCAGCCCGTATTCGGCGACCACGGCGGTGATGTCACCGGCCACCAGCCGGCCCAGGTCGCGCGTGTTGGCAGCCATGTCGAGCACGGGGATGTTCGATCCGGCGATGATCCGCGAAAACGCCTGCACGATGACATTGCGGATCTGGGTGCTGATCTCGTCCATGGTGAATTCGCCGTCGGTGCCGACGATCTCGGCCATGAACCGTGCCGGGTCCGCGACGCGCACGGCATAGGTGCCGAAGGCGCGCAGCCGGGTCGGCCCGAATTCCGGGTCGCGCAGCATGATCGGGTTCCTGGTGCCCCATTTCAGATCGGTGAACCGCGTGGTGGCGACGAAATAGATCTCCGACTTGAACGGCGAGCGAAATCCGTGATCCCAGTGCTGGAGCGAGGTCATCACCGGCATGTTGTTGGTCTCGAGCAGGTAGAGACCGGGGGTAAAGACATCGGCCAATTGCCCCTCGTGGACGAAAACGGCGGCCTGGCCCTCGCGCACGGTGAGCTTGGCGCCATACTTGATCTCGTGGCCTTCGCGCTCGAACCGCCAGACCATCGTGTCGCGGCTGTCATCGGTCCAGTGGATGACGTCGATGAACTGGCCGGAGAGGAAATCGAAGATGGGCATTCGGTCGGGTCCTTCTTCTGTCTGCGGGTCATCCGATGCGGTTCGGCCACCGGCTCGGGGGCGCGGCCGCCGGTTCCGGTGTAATCGAGAACCGGGGGAAATGCTTCCCATTCTTTGCACGTCCTGCCGCGCGCACAGAGGAAATCCGCGCAAGGCGGCTGGCGGCGCTTTTCAGGCTGCGGGCGAGGGGCTAGACTGCGCGCGCAGGCCGGGCGGAAACATGCCCGCCGCAAGCGGCGAGCAGGGGACGCGGGCATGACGCGGGAAACAACAGCGGTGGCGGGGAGCGGGCATGTGCCTGCGGGGCGCGCGCGGGCGTGCGCGCCGTCACCACCTGACAGGAGAATGCGATGACGAGGCTGCGCCACCTGATCCTGGCCCTGGCCGCGATGATGCTCGCGCTGCCGGCCGCGGCGTTCGATACGAGCGCGCGGGGGGCCTATGTGGTCGATGTCACCACCGGCACGGTGCTGCTCAACAAGAATGCCGACGAGCCGCTGCCGCCGGCCTCGATGTCCAAGCTGATGACGCTCTATGTGGCCTTCGAGGCGGTGCGCGACGGGCGGCTCACGCTGGATGAGCGGCTGCCGGTGTCGGAACACGCGATGAGCTATGGCGGCTCGACCATGTTTCTCAACACCCGCGACCGGGTGCGCGTCGAGGACCTGCTGCGCGGGATCGTGGTGCTCTCGGGCAACGATGCCTGCGCGGTGATCGCCGAGGCGCTCAGCCCCGACGGCACCGAGGCGGGATTCGCGCGCTTCATGACGCAGCGCGCGCAGGCGATGGGGCTGACCAATTCGGTGTTCCAGAACGCGAGCGGCTGGCCCGCCGTGGGGCATGTCATGTCGATGCGCGACCTGGCGCTGCTGGCGCGGCGGTTGATCGAGGATTTTCCCGAATTCTACCCGATGTTCAAGGAGACCGAATTCGCCTTTGACGGGCGCGCGCCGGCCAATACCCGGAACCGCAACCCGCTCCTCGGGCTCGGGATCGGGGCGGACGGGCTCAAGACCGGGCATACGAGCGAGGCGGGATACGGGCTTGTCGGATCGGCGGTGCAGGGCGACCGGCGGGTGATCTTCGCCATCACCGGACTCGAGACCGCGGCCGAGCGCGCGCGTGAGGCCGAGGCGATCGTCAACTGGGCGTTCCGGCAGTTCGCGCAGAAATCGCTGGCGCGCGCGGGCGAGGTGGTGGCCTGGGCCGAGGTCTGGATGGGCGATGCGCCGCGCGTCGGGCTGACGCCCGCCGAGGATGTCGAGACGCTGCTGCCGGTGCTCGGCGGTGATGAGGTGGCGGCGCAGGTGGTCCATACCGGCCCGCTGCGCGCGCCGGTGCGACAGGGCGATGTGGTGGCCGAACTCGTGCTCGTCCCCGAGGGCCTGCCCGAGACGCGGGTGCCGCTGGTGGCCGCCTCCGATGTGGGGCCGGGCGGGTTCGTGACGCGGATGCGCACGGTGTCGGGGCTGCTTCTGCAACGGCTGCGCGCGGGCCCCGAGGGGGCGCTTTGAGCGCGCGTGGCCTCTTCATCAGCTTCGAGGGCATCGACGGCTCGGGCAAGTCCACGCAGGCGCGGCTGCTGGCTGAGGGCTTGCGCGCCGAGGGCCGCGAGGTGGTGCTCACGCGTGAGCCGGGTGGCAGCCCCGGCGCCGAGGAAATCCGCAAGCTGGTGCTGACGGGCGCAGTCGATCGGTGGTCGCCCGAGACCGAGGTTCTCCTGTTCACCGCCGCGCGGCGCGACCATCTGGAGCGGGTGATTGCGCCGGCGCTGGCGCGTGGCGCGGTGGTGATCTGCGACCGCTTCGCCGACAGCACGCGGGTCTATCAGGGGATGGGGCGCGCCGATCTGCGCCCGCTGGTGGATGCGCTGCACCGGCTGGTGATCGGGAAGGAGCCGGACCTGACGCTGGTCATCGACATCGCGCCCGAGGCCGGGCTGGCGCGCGCGAATGCGCGCGGCGCGGCCGAGGCGCGGTTCGAATCCTTCGGTCTCGGGCTTCAGGAGCGGCTGCGCGCGGGGTTCCTCGCGCTGGCGCAGGAGGCGCCGGGGCGCGTGGTGGTGATCGACGGCGCGGGCAGCGCGCAGGCGGTGGCGGCAGAGGTGGCGCGCGTGGTCGCGGCGCGGCTGGCATGAGCACCGAGGCGCTGCCAGAGCCCGACCGCGCCGAGGGCGCGCCGCACCCGCGCGAGACCGCGCGCCTCTTCGGGCAGGGCGCGGCGGAGGCGGAATTTCTCGAGGCCGCCGCCACCGGGCGGCTGCATCACGGCTGGCTGCTGACCGGGCCGCAGGGGATCGGCAAGGCGACGCTCGCCTGGCGGATCGCGCGCTTCCTGCTGGCGGGGCAGGCGGGCGGGGACGGGGGCCTTTTCGGCGCGCCGCCCCCGCCCGACAGCCTCGACGTGGATCCCGAACACCCGGTGGCGCGGCGGATGCGCGCGCTCTCGGAGCCGGGGCTGTTTCTCCTCCGGCGCGGTCCCAATGACAGGGGCGACCGGCTGGCACAGGACATTCGCGTGGCCGAGGTGCGCAAGCTGGCGGGGTTCTTTGCCCTTTCGGCGGCGGATGGCGGGCGGCGGGTGGTGATCGTCGATGCGGCCGACGAAATGAACACGCAGGCGGCCAACGCATTGCTGAAGATGCTCGAGGAGCCGCCCGCGCGCACCACCATGCTGCTGGTCGCGCATCAGCCCTCGCGCCTGCTGCCGACGATCCGCTCGCGGTGTCGCCAGTTGCGCCTTGTGCCGCTCGACGCGCCGGACATGGCGCGCGCGCTGGAACAGGCGGGGATCACGTCCCCGGGCGACCCCGCCGCGCTGGCGGAGCTGGCGGGCGGATCGGTGGGGGCGGCGGTGCGGCTGGTGACGCTCGACGGGCTGACGCTCTATGGCGAATGGGTGGCGCTGATGGAGAGCCTGCCGCGCCTCGACCGCGCGCGCGCGCTGCGGCTGGCCGAGACATCGGCTGCGCGCGGGGCGGAGGCGCGGCGCGACCTGCTCTTTTCGCTCATCGCGCTGTTTCTGGCGCGGCTGGCGCGCACCGGGGCCACGGGCGCGCCCCCCGCCACCCCGGCCGCGCCCGGCGAGGCGGCGCTGCTCATGCGTCTTGCCCCCGATCCGGGCCGCGCGCGCGCCTGGGCCGCGCTGGCCGAGGATGTGGGCGCGCGGCTGCGGCATGGCCTCGCGGTGAACCTTGACCCCGCCGGTCTGCTGCTCGATACCGTGTTCAGGATCAACGAGACCGCCGGTGCCTGAGCCGGCCAACCGGAGCGCCATGACCCATCCCGTTCGCATCACCGACAGCCATTGCCATCTCGATTTTCCCGAGTTCGAGAGCGAATTGCCCGAGGTGATCGCGCGTGCGCGCGCGGCGGGGGTGCATCGGATGGTGACGATCTGCACCCGCCTGCGCCAGGAGCCGCAGGTGCGCGCTATCGCCGAGGCGCATCCGGGCGTCTTCTACGCCGCCGGCACCCACCCGATGAGCGCCGCCGAGGAACCCATGGCCACGGTGGACGCGCTGGTGGCGCTGGCGCGCCATCCGAAATTCGTGGGCATCGGCGAGACCGGGCTCGATTACCACTACACCGCCGAGAGCGCCGAGGTGCAGAAGAAGAGCCTGCGCATCCATATCGCGGCGGCGCAGGAGACCGGGCTGCCGCTCATCATCCATGCCCGCGACGCGGATGAGGACATGGCGCGCATCCTCACCGAGGAATTCCGCAACGCGCCCTATCCTTGCGTGATGCATTGCTTTTCCTCGGGGGCAGGGCTGGCGCGGGCGGCGCTCGATCTGGGCTTTTACCTGTCGATGTCGGGCATCGCCGCCTTTCCCCGAAGCCAGGAGTTGCGCGACATCTTCGCCGCCGCCCCGGTGGATCGCATCCTCATCGAGACCGACGCGCCCTATCTCGCCCCGCCCCCCCATCGCGGGCGGCGCAACGAGCCGGCCTATGCGGTCCATACCGCGCAGAAGGGGGCGGAGGTGTTCGGCATGGACTGGCCCGCATTCGCCGCGCAGACGGAGGCCAATTTCGAGCGGCTCTTTGCCAGGGCGGTGTCGTGATGGGGGAATTGCGCTTTACCATTCTGGGCTGCGGATCGTCGGGGGGGGTGCCGCGGCTGGGCGGGCATTGGGGGGAATGCGACCCCGCCGATCCGCGCAACACCCGCCGCCGCTGTTCGATGCTCATCGAGCGCGAGACCGGGGAGGGGGTGACGCGGGTTCTGATCGACACCTCGCCCGACCTGCGCGCGCAGCTTCTGGATGCAGGCATCGGCACGCTCGACGCGGTCGCCTATACCCATGCCCATGCCGATCATGTCCACGGCATCGACGATCTGCGCATGATCGTCTTCAACAAGCGCGCGCGCCTGCCGGTCTGGGCCGATGGCGACACGCAGAACGCGCTCTATTCCCGCTTCGGCTATGCCTTCGTGCAGCCCGAGGACAGCCCCTATCCGCCGATCCTCGACATGCACACGATCGACGGCCCCTTTGCCATCGAGGGGGCAGGGGGGGCGATCACGCTCACGCCGTTCCGCGTGGGCCATGGCAGCATCGACGCGCTCGGATTCCGTATTTGCGACCTGGCCTACCTGCCCGATGTGGTGACGATCCCCGATACGGTCTGGCCGGTGCTTGGGGGGCTCGATTGCTGGGTGCTCGACGCGCTGCGCCGCACGCCGCACCCGACGCACGCGCATCTCGATCTGGCGCTCGAATGGATCGCGCGCGCGGCGCCGCGCCGGGCGGTGCTGACCAACATGCATATCGACCTCGATTACAAGACCGTCGCCGAAGAGACCCCGGCCCATGTCACCCCCGCCCATGACGGGATGGTGATCCGCTACCCGGTCTGAGCGGATGCAGGCGCTCGTCGAGGTCATCGTTCCGGTCTTTCTGGTGATCGGCTTTGGCTACCTGGCGGTCTGGCGGGGCTGGTTCAGCCAGCCGGGCGTGGACGGGCTGATGGTGTTTACCCAGAAATTCGCCATTCCCTGCCTGCTCTTCGTGGCCATCGCGCGGCTCGACCTGGCGCAGGATTTCGACTGGCGCTTGCTGCTGAGCTTCTACAGCGGGGCGTTCTCGGGCTTTGTGCTGGGGCTCATGGGGGCGCGGCTCCTGTTCGGGCGGTCGTGGGAGGACGCGGTGGCGATCGGCTTTGCCTGCCTGTTCTCCAACTCGGTGCTTCTCGGGCTGCCGATCACCGAACGCGCCTACGGGCTCGCTGCGCTCTCGGCCAATTTCGCCATTATCGCGGTGCATTCGCCCTTTTGCTACGGGCTCGGCATCACCGCGATGGAGGTGGCGCGCGCGCGCGGGCAGGGGGCGGCCCATGTCGCGGCCAAGGTGTTCCGGGCGATGTTCTCCAACACGCTGATCCTTGGCATCGTCGCGGGCTTTGCCGTCAACCTCACGGGCCTGCCGATTCCGGCGCCGGTCAATGCCGCGCTCGATCTGATGGTGCGCGCGGCGCTGCCGGTGGCGCTCTTCGGGTTGGGGGGGGTGCTGGTGCAATACCGCCCCGAGGGCGACATGCGCGCGATCCTCTATGTCTGCGCCGTGTCGCTTCTGGCGCATCCGGCGATCACCTTCGGGGTGGGGCGGGGCCTCTCGCTCTCGTCCGAGGCGCTGCGCTCGGCGGTGATCACGGCGGCGATGGCTCCGGGCGTGAACGCCTATATCTTCGCCAACATGTATGGTGCCGCCAAGCGGGTGGCCGCGTCCAGCGTGCTGATCGCCACGGGGCTCACGGTGCTGACGGCCTGGGGCTGGTTGCAGGTGCTGCCGTGATCAGCGGTCGGCGGGGTGGTTGACCCCGTCCACCCATGGAATCTCGTCCAGATCGCGCTTGTGGCAGCCCTCGAGGCAGGCCGCGCAGGCGCGGCCGCGGCCCGGGCATGTCGTCACCGCAGGCCAAGGCCGCGCGCGATGATGCCGCGCAGGATCTCGCGGGTGCCGCCCCTGAGCGAGAAGGACGGCACCGTGAGTTCGGTATAGGCGAGGACGGCGGCGTAGCTGTCGCGCCCGCCGGGCACGGCGGGGCGAGAGAGCAGGCTGCGCGCCAGGCGCGGGATACCCTGCTCGAACAGGGCGCCGAGATCCTTGACGATGGCCGCCTGAAGCGACGGGTTCTGCCCCGCGTTCAGCATCCCCGCGACCGAGCGCGACATCTGCCGCAGCACCATCAGATGCGCGGCCATGCGGCCGATCTCGGCCTGTTGCGCCTCGGTGGCGTCCTCGCGCAGCAAGCGGATCAGTTCCTCGATCAGGGCAAAGGACGACAGGAATCTTTCCGGCCCGCTGCGCTCGAAGGCCAGTTCGCTCATGACCTGCGACCAGCCCTCGCCCTTTTCGCCCAGCAGCGCGTCGGCGGGCAGGAAGGTATCGTCAAAGACGACCTGGTTGAAATGATGCTCGCCGCCCATGTCGATGATCGGGCTGATCGCGATATTCCCGGTGGTCCTGAGATCGACCAGGAACTGGCTCATGCCGCCGTGGCGGTCCTCGCTCTTGCCGGTGCGGCAGAACAGGATCATGTAATCGGCCTCGTGGGCATAGGTGGTCCAGACCTTCGTGCCGTTCACGCGAAAGCCGCCCTCGACCTCGGTGGCGATGGTGCGCGTCGCCGCGAGATCCGAGCCCGAGTCGGGCTCGCTCATGCCGATGCAGAAACACAGCTCGCCCGCGGCGATGCGGGGCACGATGCTGCGTTTCTGCTCCTCGGTCCCCTTGGCCAGGATCAGCGGGCCGCTCTGGCGGTCGGCGATCCAGTGCGCGACGACCGGCGCGCCGGCGGCCAGCAGCTCTTCGGAGACGACATAGCGTTCCAGCGCGCTGCGCTCGTGCCCGCCGTATTCGCGGGGAAAGGTCATGCCGACCCAGCCGCGCTGTGCCAGCTTGCGCGAGAAGGCGCGGCTGAAACCGTTCCATGATTTCGCGCGCATCTCGGGCGGGAAATCGGCCAGCTCCTCGGCGAGGAAGGCGCGGACCTCCTGGCGGAGATCGTCGTGATCGGCGCCGGGCGGTGGCGGGGGAAACGAGGTGAGGGTCATGCTGTGGCGCCTTGTGCAGTGCTGTCGGTGACGAAATGCCAGAAGGTGTCCCGGGGGCTTGTGAGGGCAGCGCGCCCGAGCTCGGCGGCCCAGTCGCGCTCGGTGCCGAACTCGTCGCGCCAGCTCCAGATGCGCCTGGTGAAATGGTGGAGCGCATGTTCGCGCGTATAGCCGATGGCCCCGTGCACCTGATGGGCCAGCGCGCCGACGGTCTCGGCGGCCTCGCCGGTGCGGCTCTTGGCGGCGGCGACGCCGAGCGCGAAGGCCGGCGTGTCAAGGCTGCTGGCGGCCATTTCGGCGGCGGTGCGCGCGGCGGCGGTCTCACCGGCCATGGTCGCGAGATATTGCTGGATGGCCTGGAACTTGCCGATCGGGCGGCCGAACTGCACCCGGTCATTGGCATATTCGACGCTCATCCGGAGGATCGTCTCCATCGCGCCGGCCATGGCGAGGCTCCTCAGCAGCGCGCCCAGTGCGCGCATCCCGCCGGTTCCGGCGGGCAGGGGGGCGGCCTCGGCATCGGTCAGGGTGCGATCGACCTCGGCATCGTCGCGCGGCATTCCGGCGAGATCGAGCGCCGGCTCGACAGCCAGATCCCGCACCGGCAGCGCCAGGGCGTGATCGACGCCATCCAGCGCCGCAATGGTCACGATCCGGTCGGCCCAGCGGGCGAAGGGCACGAGCGTGAGGCGCCCGCTGGCGTGGAGGGTCGCGCCACGGCGCTCGAGCCGGAGCGCGCTACCCTCGGCGATGGTCAGCCTGCCGCCGGGCAGGGGCAGGCCCGCGCGCGCCAGGACCGCGTTCGCGACAAGGGTCTCGCCCAGCGGCAGGGGAAGGCCATGCGCCCCGGCGATCCGCACGAGCCCGAGCGCCTCGGCCGCGGGCACCCCGAAGCCGCCCGCGGCCTCCGGCACCAGCGCCATGGTCAGCCCGGCCTCCTCGATCCGGGTCCAGAGCGCCTCGGGGCATTGCCCGGCGGCGGCGTCCTCGCGCAGGGCGTGGCTCACATGGTCGCGCAGCAGCCGCTCGGCCATGTTGAAGATCATCGACTCCATCAATCGGTCCTTTCAGACGGTGCCTCGTCGGCCTGTGCCGCGCCGGGCAAGGGGTTTCGGGTCGCGGGCCGCATGTGCGGATCATGTGGCGCGGCGGCGCGCGCAGGCAAGCAGGTATCCAGGTATCCAGGTATTTCATCACCTATGCCATCATCGCTCATCGCCGCAACCATCGCTCATGGGGCAGCTTGCCCCATGTCGCGGGGGCACTCAATTCGGAGGGGGTGCGTTTCGCACATATGTGCTGGAGAAGAATATTCGCATTGTGATCCGGCCCCCTGTCGGGCACTGTGGCGGCGAGTTCTTCTTTCTTTCCCCGGCATCAAGGCCCGTTCCGGGCACTGATCCCGTCGCGCAATGCGTCGGGGCGCCGGGGAGAGGGATGGTGGCTGAGGGCATCGGCGTGAAGGGTCGCGAAGTCAGGGGCGCAGGCGCAGGCGCGGGGACGGATGACGGATGTCGCCCATGGCTCCCCTGAATCGCTCCGGGATGCATGGCCTGATACCCGCGGCCTGCCTGCTGTGCTGTCTCGCAGGGGCGATCGTGGCGGGGGTCTCCGGCGCCCGGGGCGCATCGGTCGCGGTGGTGCCGCTTTTCGGGGTCTATCTTGTAATCGCCCGGCACCGCATCGCCCGCGTCGGCCGGGTGCTCCTCGGCGTGTCGTTCATCGCCGGGATTCTGGCGCTGGCCAACGGTGTCGAGGGGCGCATTTTCGTCGATGCGGCGGGGCGGGTCGTTTTTCTGTCGGCGCTGCTGACGGCGGTGGCCTTCCTGCGAATCGCGGCCACCCGGGATCGGGTCGTCGAGGTGGCGGGGGAGTTCCTGACGCTGCAACCGCCCACGCGCCGATATGCCTCGCTGGGGGCGGGGGGGCACCTGTTCGGCGTGCTGCTGAATCTCGGTGGCCTCGGCCTGATGCTCGAGGTCATCATGAAGGGGCTCAACGCCCACCGGCACGAAATGGACGATTTCGTCTATACCCTGCGCAAGCGGCGCATGGTGAGCGCCTGTATGCGCGGTTTCTCGTCGATCGCGCTGTGGACGCCCTTCGGCATCGCCCTCAACCTGATGATCCTCACCGTGCCGGGGCTGGAATGGTCGCTGCTGGCGCCCTACGGGATGGCGCTGGCCGGGGTGCTCTTTCTGCTGGGCTGGCTGTTCGACACGCTGGAATGGTGGCGCCCGCCCTCGGCGCGGGGCCGGGCGCCGCCGCTGACCGGGGATCTGCCACGCTGGAGCCGCTGGGCCGTCCTGATCTTTGCCGGCCATGTCGCCGTGCTGGGCGGCTGCGTGATCCTGCTGGACAAGGCCGTGCCGGTCACCTTCCAGACCGTCCTGATCTGCGTCGTGCCGGTCTATGCGGCGCTCTGGGCGTATCTGCGGGGCGGGTCCGGCGGCTTGGCCGCCACGGCGCGCCAGTTCGTTGCCCAGTCGCCGGGATATGCGACCGAGATGAGTGTCATCGCCTCCGCGGGGTTCATCGGCCTGGTGGCGCTCGAGGTGGTCCCGGTCGAATGGATCGCCGACCATCTCGGCTGGATCGCCGCGCGCCCGGTGCTGACCGTGTTGCTGCTGGTGGGCAGCGTCTTCGTGACCGGGCTGCTTGGCGTGCACCCGATGATATCGGTGGTGCTGCTGGCCGAAGTGGTCACCCGCGTCGGCGTCGAGGGCCTGTCGCCGCTTGCCCTGGGGCTCGCGCTCGCCGGAGGCTGGAGCAGCATCATCTGCATGGGGCCCGCGATCACCGCCGTGGTCTATGCCTCGGCCATCGTCGGCGAGAGGCCGGCGACGATCGGGCTGCGCTGGAACGGGCTCTTCGGCATCGCCAATATCGTGCTCGTCGCGCTGATCGTCGGCGGCGGTGTCGCCGCGGGGCTGCTCTGAAGGTCCGGCACGGCGCATCGAGACCCTGCCCCGGGGGCATTCGCACATATGTGCTCGATCCCGGCGGGCCGCTGCCGGACAGTGCCGAAGCGCGCGGCCTTCGTTATGGTTGGCGCAACCGGAATCACGGGGCGGCAAGGCATTCGATGGATGGCCATATGACACCCGGGCGCCGCAGCAAGGTCACGGGGCTTGAACAGGCCGCGATCCTCGCGCGGGACGCCCTTCAGGAGCGCCCCGAGCTCTGCCTCGGCGGCCTGTTCAAGCAGGGCCGGCCGGTCGCGCTCGTGCGCGCTCTGCTCGCGGCGGGGGGGCGCGGCCTGCATCTCTATTCCTCGCCTGGCGCGGGCTATGATGTCGATCTGATGATCGCGGCGGGGGCGGTTGCGGAGGTGTTCATTCCCGGCGTCACGCTGGAGAACCGTCTCTGCCCGAATTTCCGCAGCGCCGTCGAGTCGGGGCAGGTGACGGCCCATGCCCTCGATGCGCTGACCGTCGTGGGCGGGCTCATGGCCGCGGCCCACGGTGTGCCGTTCCAGCCGATCGATGCGCTGCGCGGCTCCGACGTGCTGCGCCACAATCCCCTCCTGCGCGAGATCGACTGCCCGTTCACCGGGCGCCGTATTCACGCGGTCGGCCCGATCCGCCCCCGCGTCACATTCCTGCACGCGCAGGAGGCCGATCGCTGGGGAAATCTGCGCCATCTCAGCACCATGGTCTATGCCGATCAGCTGATGGCGCGCGCGTCCGATCTGGTGATCGCGAGCGTGGACCGGATCGTGCCGGACGATGTCATTCTCGACGATCCGACGCGGGTCAGCGTGCCGTCCCATTATGTCGATGCGGTGGTCGAGGTGCCCTTTGGCGCGCATCCGACCGCCAGCTTTCCGCATTACGCGATGGATGAGGAGCATATCGACGCCTATGCCGATCTGGGCGATGCCGCGCGCGCCGGCGACGGCGGGGGGCTGGCGGCCTATATCGCGCGGCATGTGACCGGGCCCAAAGGCCAGGATGACTATCTCGCGGCGATTGGCGGGGCCGCCCGCCTCGCCCGCCTCGAAGCGCAGGCGCGGGCGCGATGAGCGGCGCGGTCTCTCCTCTCGAGCAGATGGTCGTGGTGCTGGCGCGCGATCTCGCCGATGGCGAGCTGGGCGCGGCGGGGGCCGCGGCGCTGGTCCCGATGGCCGCGATCATGCTGGCGCGCGAGATGCACGCGCCGAACCTGACGATCGGCGGCGAGATGTTCTTCAATCCGCGGCCCGGGCGGCTCTTTGCGTCGATGCTCGACGATCGCGCGCTTGGCCGCTGCGAGGCTGCCGAGACCTTCATCGAGCTTTTCGGCCACAGCCATCACGGCCTCGATTTCTTCTTTCACAGCGGGTTGCAGCACGACGCATTCGGCAACATCAACCTCCATCATGTCGGCGGGACGCTGCACGCGCCGGGGATGCGGGGGCCGGGGGCCGCGAACCTGTCCTACTGTCACACATCGACGCGATTCTACATCTGCCCCACCCACCATTCCGCCCGGAATTTCGTGGAGAAGGTGGATTTCATCACCATTCCGGGGCACCTGTCCGGCCCCGAGGCAAAGCGCGCCGCCGGCCTGGTGCGGGAAGGGCCGCGGCTCGTCGTGACGCCGCGCGCGGTCCTCGATTTCGACCCGGTCACCTTGCGGATGCGGCTGAAATCGGTCCACGCGGGCCATGGCGCCGCAGAGGTCCAGCGGCACACCGGCTTCGATCTGGCGATCACCGGCGAGGTGCCGCAGACAGCGCCCCCCACGGATGCGGAACTGCGCATCCTGCGGGAGCGGATCGACACGACCGGCGCCCTGCGCGCCTGATCGTGGCCGGGAACGAGGACCAATGAGAAGACCAATGAACAGCAAACAGGGAGGATGACATGTTCGAACGCAAGTGGACCGGATACCGGGCGGCGCTGAGCGCCGTTGCGGCCCTCGCCGCCATGGGCATGGGCGCGGCGGTGTCGGCAAAGGACCTGACCATGGGCACGACGAGCCCCACATCGAGCCATTTCACCATCTCGGTGGCGATGAGCAAGGCCATCGAGACCGGCATGGAAGGCACGACCGTCAACGTGATCGAGACCGGGGCCAGCGTGGACAATGTGCTGCGCCTCGCGCGTGGGGAAATCGACCTCGGGCTTGCGACCACCGACATCCTGATCGCGGCGCGCAACGGGGCCGACAAGTTCGACGGCAATGCCGTTCCCGATCTGGTCGCGCTCTATCCCTACAGCGCCTCGGTGCTGCTGATCGCCGTGACTGAAGATTCGGGTGTGACGACGCTCGAAGAGCTGGACGGCAGGAAATTCAATCCCGGCATCCGCGGCTCCTCCGCCGAAACGCTGACGACCAATGTGCTGTCGATGTTCGACATCAAGGCTGATCTGGTGCATGGCTCCGTCGGTGACGCGGTCGAGGGCATCAAGAACCGCCAGATCATCGGCTACAGCAAGTATGGCGCGTCGAATTCGGTGGACGCGACCCTTCAGGAACTGATGGCGACCACCCCGATGCGCCTGCTCGGGTTCACCGAGGAACAGGCGGCCGCGGCCACGGAGGCGATGGAGGGGGTGGCCTTCACGACGCTGCCCGAAGGGCTGATCCCCGGCTCGGAGGCGATCCTGGTGCCGCGCCTCGATGTCTTCTTTCTCACCCGCACCGGCGTGATGGATGACGAGACCGCCTATGGCGTCGCCCGCAGCATCCATCAGCACATGGACCTGCTGATCGAGGCCTGGCCGCAACTGGCGGATTACGACATCGCCGCCGACGCCCTTGCGACGATCGAGGCCGGGATCCCCTATCACCCCGGCGCGGTGCGCTACTGGAAGGAGGCCGCCGGCAGCTGAGCCGGGCCGGCGACGACCACTTGATCGGGGCCGGCCTTCGGGACCGGCCGGGCGGGGCGCGTCGCGCGCCCTGCCTTTCATGGAGGAGAGGTGATGACTTCGGGCGAGATGAGGCGTGCGGGCGAGACCCCGCTGCGGGAGCCGCGCGGCGCGCTGGCGCTCAAGGTGCTGTTCGCGGCCTTCGTCGCGCTGCATTTCTACACGGCCTTGTTCGGGCAGTTCGATCCGCTGGTGCAGCGCCCGATCTTCGTGGGCTTCGGCATCGGCGGTGCCTTTTTCCTCTATGCCGCGCGCGCGTCGCGGACCGGTCGGCGCAGCAGCGCCGAACTGGCCATCGACATCGCGCTCGGGCTGCTGGCCTTTGGCGTCTGCCTCTACGTGATCGTGAACCGGGACCGCTTTGCCGATATCATGGTTCGCTACGGGCCGCTCGACAAGGCTGCGGGCCTGCTCGCCGTGCTGCTGACGCTCGAGGCGGCGCGGCGGGTGATCGGCTGGTTCCTGCCCTTGCTGGCGCTGTTCACGGTGATCTATTTCTACTTCGGTTACGACCTGATCGACGGCAACTGGCGCCCTCCGCGCGTCTCGGCCCGCACCGCGGTCGAGACCTTCTACAGCTCCACCACCGGCATCTTCGGCTATCTCGCCGATATCGGGGCGCGGGTCATCGTCATCTATGTGCTGTTCGGGGCGCTTCTGCTGTCCACGGGGGCGACCGACGTGTTCATGAAAATGGCCACCTGGATCGCCGGGCGCAGCTTTGGCGGGCCGGCGAAGGTCTGCGCGCTTTCCTCGGCGATGTTCGGGACGGTCACCGGATCGGCGGTGGCCAATGTCATGGCGACGGGATCGATCACCATTCCGACGATGAAGCGGCTGCGCTATCCGCCCGCCTTTGCCGGCGCGGTCGAGGCGGTCGCCTCTTCGGCGGGGCAACTCACCCCGCCGATCATGGGCGCGGCCGCCTTCATCATGGCCGAGTTCCTCAACGTCCCCTACACCCAGATCGCCATTGCCGCGATCGGCCCGGCGTTTCTCTATTATCTCGCCGTCTGGCTGGGGGTGGATCTCTATGCGCGCAGGGCGGGGCTGCAACCGACACCGCGCAGCGAGATGCCGGGGCCGGCGGATTTCCTCGCGCCGGACAAGTCGATCCCGCTGTTCGTGCCGATCGGCACGCTGATCTATTTCCTGTTTGATGGCTACACGCCGAGCTTTGCCGGGGCTGCGGCGATCATCGCGCTGATCCTCGCGTGCCTCGTGGTCCGACCGTTCGCCCGCGAGACCCGGGCGCAGGGCCTGGCGGCCTGCTGGGTCGGGGTGGCGCGTGACGTGTTCGACGGGATGGTCGAGGCCGGGCGCGCGCTGGTGATGATCGCCGCGCTGCTGGCCTGCGCCGCCATTGTCGTCAAGGTCCTGACCGCCACGGGCGCGGGCGTGAAGATATCGAACCTGCTGTTTTCCGTCTCGGGGCAGGGGCTGATCGTGGCGCTGCTGCTGGCAGCGGTGCTGGCGATCGTGCTCGGCATGGATGTGCCGACCACCGCTTCCTATGTTCTCGCGGCGGCGATTGCCGCGCCGAGCCTCGTGCGGCTCGGGCTGCCGGAGATGACGGCGCATCTGTTCGTCTTCTACTACGCGATCCTGTCGGCGATCACGCCGCCGGTCTGTGCCAGCGTCTATGCGGCGGCGGCGCTGGCGGGCGCCAATTTCTGGAAGGTGGCGGGCCGCGCGCTGATGCTGGCCGGGGCGGTCTATGTGGTGCCGTTCCTGTTCGTGTTTCGGCCGGGGATCCTGGCGCAGGGCGGGGCGGGGGCGGTCATCCACGACCTCGGCATCGCCTCGGCGGCGGTGTTTGCGGTGAGCGTCGGGCTGACCGGCTGGTTCCGGGGCAGGCTCTCGTTCGTCGGCCGGGGGCTGTTCCTCGCCGCGGCCGCGGTCCTGTTCTACGCCGCGCCGATGGCTGACATCATCGGCGGGGTGGCGCTGCTCGGGCTTCTGGCCTGGCGGCTTCTGCGCGCAGAGCCGCAGGGAATTCCCTCGCGCTGATGCCCGGCCGGGTCACGCGAAGGGCCGCCGCGGATTGCCCGCGGCGGCCCCTTGCATCGACGTGAAACAGGATGGCCCGGCGCTGTCCGCCGTCACGCCAGCCTGAAAAACGGAAAGGTGATCTCCTCCGAGGCCTTGACGAAGGTCACCTCCACGGGGGCGCCGATGCGCACCTTTCCGGGGTCGTCGGTCACGATCCGGCTCATCATCCGGGGGCCTTCCGCCAGCTCGATCAGCGCGACCACATAGGGCACATCCTCGGCAAAGGCGGGGCCCGCCGGGCGCCGGGCCACGGTAAAGGTATGCACCGTGCCGCGGCCGCTGACCGTGTCGAAGCGCAGCCTGTCGGAATGGCAATGCGGGCAGATCGCGCGCGGGTAGAAATGATGGCGCCCGCAATCCCCGCAGAGCGGGATGTCGAGGCGGCCGTCGCGCGCCGCCTCCCAGTAGGGAGCGCTGTCGTGGTCGATCACCGGAAGCGGTTTCTCAGTGCTCATCGGTTCAGTCCTTCTGCAAGATCACGGTCGCGCCGGAGGACAGCGTGCCCCCCGTGCCATGCACCAGCGCGGTCTCGGCGCCCTCGACCTGCCGCGCGCCGCAATCGCCGCGCAGCTGCCGGGTGGCCTCGATCAGCAGGAAAATCCCGTACATGCCCGGATGCAGCGCCGACAGGCCGCCGCCATTGGTGTTCATGGGAAAGGCGCCGCCGGGCGCCGTGCGCTGGCCCGAGACGAAATCCCCCCCCTCGCCGATCCCGCAGAAGCCCAGCGCCTCGAGCGTCAGCAGGACCGTGATGGTGAAACTGTCGTAGATCTCGACCACGTCGATATCCGAATGGCGCAGCCCGGCCATCTTCATCGCCTTTTCGCCGGCCTTCTGCGCCGGCAGCAGGCGGGCAAGGTCGGGCATCTCGCCGATCGCCCAGTGGGTATGCGCCTCGCCATGGCCCTTGACGGCGATCGGCCGGGTCCGGAGGTCCCTTGCCCGTTCCGCCGTGGTCATGACGATCGCGCCCGCCCCGTCGGTGACGAGGCAGCAGTCGAGAAGGTGCAGCGGTTCGGAGATCATCGTGCTCGACAGCACGTCCTCGACGGAGAGCGGATCGCGCCGCGTGGCTGCCGGGTTCAGCTGTGCCCATTTCCGGGTGGCGACGGCGATTTCGGCCAGATTCTCGGAGGTGGTGCCGAATTCGTGCATGTGCCGTTGTGCCGCCATCGCGTAGCCGCCCACGGGGGTCGGCATCCCGTAGGGGGTCTCGTGCTGCATCGAGAGGACCGAGGGGCGGCCGCCGAGATTGCGGCTGCGCAGCGATTTCTGGTCCGAGCTGTAAACGATCAGGGCCACCTCGCAATAGCCCTCGCGCAGCGCCATGGCGGCATGGGCGACATGGGCCTCGAAGGCCGAACCGCCGATATTGGTGCCGTCCACGAAGCTCGGCATGATGCCGAGATATTCGCCCAGCGTCACCGTCGCGAGCTGTCCGGGCCCCGGCACCCCCCACATGCCGGCGGTCAGCAGGCCATCCACATCGTCCAGCGTCAGACCCGCCTCCTCGACGGCGGCCTTGGCGACGAGGGCGGCATGTCCCAGGACCGAGGCCCTGGTGACGAATTTCCCGTCCTCGAGGGGCGCATCGGCCAGCCCGACGATCACCGGATCGCGTCCGTTCTTCATGTGCTCTTTCTCCTTGTTCTCCGATCGCGGCCGATCCGGCCCCGGCCTCAGCCCGGGCGCATGGTCTTGGCGATGAGTGTGCGCTGGATCTGCGAGGTGCCGCCGCCGATCGTGCTCTGCATGCCCTCGCGGAAATAGCGTTCCATGTCCGCCTCGGGCAGCATGGAATGACCGCCGAGGATCTGCATCCCGTTGCGCGTGACGGTTTGCAGGGTCTCGGAGGCAAAGAGCTTTGCCATCGAGACCTCGCGCATGCAGGGCTGCCTTGCGGCGGCCATGTTTGCGGCGCGATAGACCAGCAGCCGCGCGGCGTCCACCTGGGTCTGCATGTCGGCAAGCATGTGGCGGATCACCTGGAAGTCAAAGATCGGCCGGTCGAACTGAATCCGCTCATGGGCATAGCGCAGGGCGTCGTCCACCGCGGTCTGGGCATTGCCGACATAGGCCGCGGCGACCGCCACCCGCTCCAGCTCGAGGTGGTCGGTGATGATCTTCCAGCCCTCGTTCTCCTGGCCCAGAAGGGCGTCGGCGGGCAGTTTCACGTCGTCCACGAAGATCTCGGTGGTGCCGGTCGCGCGCCGCGCCATCGTCGGCAACTTGCGGATATCGAGCCCCTCGGTATCGTTGGGGATCAGGAACACCGACAGGCCCTTGTGCTTGGGCGCGTCGGGGTCGGTCCGGGTCAGCATGGCGAGGATCGCATTGTCCGCCGCCGCCCCCGAGCACCAGAGCTTCTGCCCCTTGACCACCCAGCCGTTGCCCTCGCGTCGGGCGCGTGTCCTGGTCGAGGCGGCATCCGATCCGGCGCCCGGCTCGGAAATCGAGATCGAAAAGCGGATGTCGCCATCGAGGAACGGCTGGATATAGCGTTCCTTCTGCTCGGGCGTGCCGAATTTCTCGATATTCATCGCGGTGAAGGTCGCCACCATCAGGCCGGTCGCGAAGTCGAAGCCGTATTTCGCCAGCCCCTCGCACATCAGCGCGTAATCGACGATGTCGCCGCCCAGCCCGCCGCTCTCCTCCGAAAACAGGATGCCGAGCCAGCCCTGCCGGGCCACCTTTTCATAGGCCTCGTAGGGATAGGCGCGCTCGCGGTCGCATTTGCGGATATAATCGCGGCCGATTTCCTCATCGACGAACCGTCCGACGGTGGCGCGCCACATCTCCTGTTCGGGTGTCAGGAAGTTCATGCCGTTTCTCCCCTGGTTGCGGCGCGGGCGGCCTTGATCGCGGGCGGCTCGCCGGGATGGTCGAGCGGGGTCTTGCGGATCAGCAGGCTGAACAGGCAGCGCATCACCGTTTCGTCGCGCTGGTTGATGCCCTCCAGCTTGTTGGTGACCACGCCGTGCCTGTCGTCGTGGTCCTTGAGGTCCACGATCTCGGCGCGCGCCCAGAGCGTGTCGCCGATGAATGTGGGCCGCAGAAAGCGCAGCTTGTCGCAGCCGTAGAAGGCGGCGAGAACCGAGCTCTCGAAGGGGATCATCGCGTTGACGATCGAGAACACGAGGCTGCCCTGCACGAGGCGCTGGCCATAGAGCGAGCTGCGGGCGTGCTCGACATTGGAATGCAGCTCGAGCCAGTTCCCGGTCAACATGCAGAAATTGACCACGTCGGTTTCGGTCATGGTGCGGCCGATCGAGACGCCGGTCTCGCCGATGGACAATGCGCCGAATGGCTTGCGTATCATGCGTCGTGCTCCTTGTTTCCCACCGCGGGCGCCAGGACGATCAGCGCATCGGCAGCGACCAGCCCCTTGCCGTCGGCGCGAACCATCACAGGATTTATCTCGATTTCCGAGACCAGATCGGCGTTCTCGGCGAAGAAAACAGATACGCGCGAAATCAGCCGGGCGAGGGCTGCGCGGTCGGCCGCCGGGGCGCCGCGCAGCCCCTCGAGCAGCCGTGCACCGGGACCCGTGCCCAGCATCGCCGCGGCACCCTCCTGCGTGACCGGGGCGAGGCGGATCTCCGCCGCGTCGATCAGTTCCACGAGAATCCCGCCGGGGCCGGCGAGGACGATCGGGCCGAAGGTGTCGTCGCGCTTGCAGCCGACGATCCACTCGGCCACGGCGCCCTGTTCCATCGCCTCGATCAGCGGGGTGCCGCCGGGGATCCGCGCCGCCATTTCGGCGACCGCCGCCACGGCCTCCTCCGGGGTGAGGCCGAGCCGCACGAGACCGTGGTCGGACTTGTGCGGATAGCCGTCATGGCACAGCTTGGCGACACAGCGCCCGCCGGCGGGGTCGCGTTCGGGCACCGGCACGCCGATCCGCGCCAGCAGCGCCTTCGCATCCGCCTCGTGAACCACGCGGCGCCCGGCGCGCTGCCAGGCTTCGAGGGTCTCGCGGGGGGTCATCGCACTTCTCCTTTCATGGGCAGGAGGGCCGTGAGGCCCGATGCGGCGCGCGCCGGCGAATCATAGACGGGCACGGCCCGGTCGCGCAGCGAATCGCCCGAGGCGCTGCTGCGCGCGGCCCCCGTCCAGACGATCAGCACCGGCTTGTCGGTGCCTTCGTAGGCCTCGGCCAGGGCCTCGATGAACTGCTGATCCGGCACGAATGTGATGATTGCGATGGCGATATCCACCCCCGGATCGGCGGCGACCGCCGCAAGACAGCGCCCCACATAGGTCGGATTCGCCAGCACCACGCCGGTCAGATCGACCGGATTCGTCACCGATCCGTAAAACGGCACATATTGCGACAGCGCTTGCTGCGTCGTTTCGGCCAGCACCGGAACCTCGAAGCCCGCGCTCTCGGCGAGATCGGTCATCTCGACGCCGAGTCCGCCCGTGACCGAAATGATGCCGACCCGGTTGCCCGCGGGGCGCCGACCGGCGGCCAGCGCGGTCACGGCATCGACGGCGGCGACCGATTCCTGCGCCCGGATCACTCCGGTTTCGCGGAAGATCGCGCTGATGACGCGGTCATCGCCGGCCATTGCGCCGGTATGCGACTGCACCGCGCGCGAGCCGGCGCGACTGCGCCCGCCCTTGACCGCGACGACATGCTTGCCCGCCTGCACGAGGCGCCGTGCCGCTTCGGCAAAGCGGCGCCCGTCGCGCAACTCCTCGACATAGCACAGCACGACGGCGGTCTGCGGATCGTTGCCGAGATGTTCGAGCAGGTCCGCCGCGGTCAGGTCGCTCTCGTTGCCGCTGGAGACGATGGCGTTGATGCCCACGCCCCGTTCCCCCAGCCGCAGCGCCATCAGGCCCGCCAGCGCGCCGGACTGCGAGATCATCGCCACCGGGCCGGGCCGCAGGCCGTTGAACATCGGGCTGAAGGTCAGTTGCAGATTGGCCGCGGGGCGCACCACGCCCTCGCAATTCGGCCCGATCAGCCGGAACGGCGCATCGCGCAGGATCCGCCGCAGCCGCGCCTCGTTGGCATGGCCGTCACCGCCCGCCTCCGAGAAGCCGGAGGTCACGCCGACCACCGCCTTCACGTCGAGCCGGGCGCAGGTCTCCAGCGCGTCGAGGGCGATGTTGACCGGTGTCGCCAGAATGACCACGTCGATCGGGCAGTCGATCTCCTCGAGGCTGCGCGCGGCGGGGAGGCCTTCGATCTCTCCGCCCGAAGGGTTCACGGGAATGATCCGCCCCGCATAGCCGTTGCTCCTGAGCAGGGCGAGAACCTGCTGGCCGAGCTTGCCCCTGGTGCGGGACGCCCCGACCACGGCAATCGTTTCGGGATCGAACAACGCATCGAGCGCCTCGGCGACCGGGGGCCGGCGGCCCGCCTGTTGATTCGTCTCGTTTCCTGTCACGTTTTCCTCCGTCAAGTCTGAATTCGGCGCTGATCGCGGCGATCTAACGAATGTTAGATTGTTCTCGCAATGGATTTCTCTTTTGCGCAAGATGACCGCGCCAGCCCGGAAAATTCGGGCTTGACGACTGGAAATTGATGGATGGAGGCAACTGCGTGAGCACGAAAGACGGACCGCTTGGCGATCTGAAGGTCATTGAAATGGGGCATGTGATCGCCGCGCCGATGTGCGGCGCGCTGCTCTCCGATTTCGGCGCCGATGTGGTCAAGATCGAGCGCCCCGGCGAGGGTGACATGCTGCGGGTCCTGAGCGCGCGCGCCCGCGACGGGGTGGGCGTCTGGTGGAAGACGCTGGCCCGCAACAAGCGGCTCGTCGCGCTGGACTGGAAATCGGAGGAGGGGCGCGAGGTGCTGCGCCGCCTGGTGACCGGTGCGCATGTGCTGATCGAGAATTTCCGCCCCGGCGTGCTGGAGCGGGCCGGGCTGGGGCCGGAGGTCCTGCATGGCTGGAACCCCGATCTGGTGATCGTGCGGATCTCGGGCTATGGCCAGACGGGGCCGCGGGCGTCCTGGCCGGGCTTTGGCCGGGCGGGCGAGGCGATGAGCGGGCTCGCCCATATCACCGGCTTTCCTGACAACGCGCCGATGCATCCCGGTTTTCCGGCCGCCGATTCCACCACCGGCCTGATGGCGGCCTACGGGGCGATGATCGCGCTGCACGCGGTGCAGAGCGGCACCGCGCGCGGCCAGGTCGTCGATCTGGCGATCTTCGAGCCGCTGTTGCGCCTGATCGACTATCATGTGCCGACGCGCACCGGTGCCGGGTTGCGGGTCGATCGCAACGGGCTCCAGGCGCCGAATTCCTACGCGCCGGCCGGCGTTTTCCGCGCCCGGGACGGAAAATGGGTGACGATCACCGCAGGAAGCGCCGAGACCGGGCGGCGCCTGCTGGCGGCGGCGGGCGGCAAGGACTGGGCCGAACAGCCGCAATTCCGGACGCTCGAGGGCTTTGCCGAGCATATGGACGAGATCGTGGAACGCCTCGGCGCCTTCGTCGCCCGGCACGACGCGCAGGAGGCGATCGACATCTTCCGCAAGCATGATGCCGTGGCGGCGCTGATCTATGATGTCGATGACATCCTGGCCGATCCCCAGATCGCGGCGCGGGGCGATATCGTGGGCGTCGAGGGGGACGACACGAAGGTTGTCGGCCCGGTGCCCCGGCTCGACCGGACGCCCGGCCGCCTGCGCTGGCTCGGGCGCCGGGATCTGGGGGCGGACAGCCGCGCCGTTCTCGATGAGCTCGGATTCGATGCCGGGCAAATCGACGCCCTGATCGACAAGGGCATTTTGGGCGAACCCGGCCGCTGAGCGCGCGCCGCGAGACAGGAGAAGAAGACCATGACCTATCAGATGACGCCCGAACAGCAGGGGATCCGCGACGCGATCCTGCGGATCTGTGCCGAGTTCGACGACGAATTCTGGCTGCGCAAGGATCGCGAGGGCGGCTTTCCGGTCGAGCTTCACCAGAAGCTCGCCCGCGACGGCTGGCTCGGCATTGCCATTCCCGAGGAATATGGCGGCGCCGGTCTCGGCATCGTCGATGCCGCGATCATGATGCAGGCCATCGCGGAATCGGGCGGCGGCAACAGCGCGGCCTCGGCCGTGCACATGAACATCTTCGGGCTGAACCCGGTCGTGCGCTTTGGCACCGAGGAACAGAAGCGCAAATACCTGCCGCCGCTGGTGGCCGGCGAGGAGCGGGCCTGTTTCGGCGTGACCGAGCCGACCACCGGGCTTGACACCACCCGGCTCAAGACCCGCGCCGTGCGCCAGGGCGATCGCTATGTCGTGCATGGCCAGAAGGTGTGGATCTCGACCGCCCAGGTGGCGGACAAGATCCTGCTGCTGGCGCGGACCACGCCGCTCGAGGAGGTGTCGAAGCCGACCGAGGGGCTGAGCCTGTTCTATACCGATCTCGACCGCAATTTCGTCACCGTGCGCGAGATCGAGAAGATGGGCCGCAAATGCGTGGATTCGAACGAGCTGTTCATCGACGGCCTGCCGATTCCGGCGGCGGATCTGATCGGAGAGGAGGGGCAGGGCTTTCGCCAGATCCTGCACGGGCTGAACCCCGAGCGGGTGCTGATCGCCGCCGAAGCGGTCGGCATCGGGCGCAACGCGATCAGGCGGGCGGCCGATTATGCCAACGAGCGGGTCGTCTTCGGCCGGCCGATCGGCCAGAATCAGGGCGTGCAGCATCCGCTGGCCGCCTGCTGGGCCGAGCTGGAGGCCGCGAACCTGATGGCGATGCATGGCGGCGCGCTCTATGACGCGGGCAAGCCCTGCGGCAACGAGGCCAATGCCGCGAAATACCTCGCCGGCGAAGCGGCGGTGAAGGCGACGCAGACCGCGCAGCTGACCTTTGGCGGCTTCGGATATGCCAAGGAATACCATGTCGAGCGCCTCGTGCGCGAGGCCATCCTGTTCCGCATCGCGCCGGTGACACCGCAGCTCATCCTCTCCTTCATCGCCGAGAGGGCGCTCGGCCTGCCCAAGTCCTACTGACCCAGACCATCAAGGAAAGTCTCATGCGTATCGACGGAATGGATGCCATTTTCTCCCCGCGTTCGGTTGCCGTGATCGGCGCCTCGGGCGATCCCAGGCGGATCGGCGGCAGGCCGGTGGATTTCCTCCGGCGGCACGGCTTTGCCGGGCCGATCCTGCCGATCAATCCGAAATCGGCCGAGGTGCAGGGGCTGCCGGCCTATCCGTCGATTTCCGAGGCGCCGCTGGTTCCCGACCTGGCGGTGATCGCCCTGCCGGCGCCGCTGGCCGTCAAGGCGATCGAGGATTGCGCGGCGCGCGGGGTGCGGGGCGCGGTGATCTTCAGCTCCGGCTTCTCGGAGGTCGATGCCGAGGGGGCGGCGCTTCAGGCGCGCATGGTCGATATCGCGCGCGAGGCCGGAATGCGGCTGGTCGGGCCGAACTGTCTCGGCATTGCCAATGTGCGCCACAATCTCTACGCCACCTTCACGCCGGGGGTGCAGGACCACCTGCCGCGCCCCGGCGGCGTGTCGATCGTCAGCCAGAGCGGCGCCTTCGGCTCCTACTGCATGACGCTGGTGCGGATGCGGGGGCTGGGGGTCAATCTCTGGGCGACGACGGGCAATTCCTGTGACGTGGATTTCGCCGATGCCGTGGCCTATTGCGCGCAGGATGACGCGACCCGCGTGATCATGGGCTATCTCGAGGGCGCGACCGATCGCGACCGGCTGGTCGAGGCGCTGGAACTCGCGCGCGCCCGCTCCAAGCCGGTGGTGATGATGAAGGTCGGGCGCAGCGCGGTCGGCGCCGAGGCCGCGCAGTCGCATACCGCGTCGCTGGCGGGTGCCGATGCCATCTATGACGCGGCCTTTCGCCAGTATGGGGTCTATCGCGCGCAATCGGTCGATGAGATGTTCGACGTGACCTATGCCTGTTCGGAAAGCGGATCGCTGATGCAGGGCGACCGGCTCGGTCTTGTGACGGTCTCGGGCGGGGTGGGCGTGCTGATGGCGGACGAGGCCGAGAAGGTCGGGCTCGATGTGCCGGCGCTGCCGGAGGCGGCGCAGAAGAAGCTCAAGGAGGTGCTGCCCTTTGCCGGTGTGCGCAACCCGGTGGATGTGACGGCGCAGCTGGTGAACCAGATCGACCTGCTCGAAACCAACATGGATGTGTTGTTCGGTGACGGGGATATCGATGCCGCCATCATCTTCATGTCCACGGTCGGCCTCTCGGCGGATCTCAACGAGGGGATCCGGACCGGGCTCGAACGTGCGCGGGCGAAATATCCGGGCCGGCCGATGCTGTTCTGCTCGCTGACCGAACCGGAGGGGCGCGCCGCCTATGAGCGGTCCGGTTTCATCGTCTTCGAGGAGCCGACCCGCGCGGTGCGCGCGATGGCCGCGCTGCGCTATTTCGCGCGCTCCTTCGCGCGCGCCGGAGCCGCCGATCCCGTGCCGGACCTGCCGGCGCTGTCGCCCTTGCCCGGGGGAATGGTGAACGAGATCGAGGCCAAGGCCCTCCTCGCCGAGGCCGGCATCGCGATCGTGCGCGAGACCCTCGCCCGAACCCCGGACGAGGCGGCTGCGGCGGCCGAGACCATGGGCTATCCCGTGGTTCTCAAGATCGCCTCGCCCGATATCCTCCACAAGTCCGATATCGGCGGCGTGGCGCTCAACCTGCGTTCGGCCGAGGAGGTCCGCGCCGCCGGCGCGCGCATTCTGGATCTGGCCGCCGAAAAGGCGCCCGGCGCCCGGATCGACGGGCTGGTGGTCGCCGAGCAGGCCGCCCCCGGGCTCGAGGCGATTCTCGGCGTGACGCAGGATCCGGCCTTTGGTCCGGTGGTCATGTTCGGCCTGGGCGGGGTGCTGGTCGAGGCGCTGGGCGACGTGTCGTTCCGCGTGGCGCCCTTCGGACCCGCAGAGGCGCGACGCATGATCGACGAGATCCGCGGCCGGAAGCTGCTCGATGCGTTCCGCGGGACGCCCGAGCGCGACATCGAGGCCCTGGCCGAATCGCTGGCGCGGCTGTCGGCCTTCGCGGCGCATCACGGCGCGGCGCTCGAATCGATCGATGTGAACCCGTTGATCGTCGGGGCGCGCGGTCAGGGGGCGGTGGCCGCGGATGCCGTCATCATCCCTTCGGGGGCTGCGGATCGCTGATACGCCCCTGTCGCGCCCCGGCGGCGGGCCGCCGGTCGTCGCGAAATCGTTGACAGGGTTTGCGCGCCCGTGCATCCTCCATGGAATGCTGTTCATATATTCGCACGGGAGGGCGGGGACCATGGAGCATCGGCAGCGATCCACGAGATGCGCGGGAGACAGTCACATCGTGAAGTCGGTCGCACGCACCTGCGAGACCCTGGTCTTTTTCGACGAGATGCGCAGACCGCTGACGGTGGTGGAAATCTCGCGGCATCTCGGCTATCCGCAGTCGAGCACCTCCGCCCTGCTCAAGAGCCTCGTGAAGCTCGGCTTCCTGGCCCATGATGCCCGGCGCAAGAGCTATTTCCCGACCGAGCAGGTGCCCTTGCTGGGATCGTGGATGAACCCGGATCTGTTCGGCGAAGGCGCGGTGCAGAAGCTGCTCAAGGCGATTTCCCGACGCACCCGTCATGTCGTGCTGCTGGCGACGAAGAACGGCGACGAGGCGCAATACATCCAGGTCATCCGGCCGCGAAAATCGTCGATCCACCATGTCGCGCTCGGCACGCGGCGGCCGCTGGGCAACTCGGGCGTCGGCCGCGTCCTGATGAGCCGCTTCGACGACGAGGACGTGTGCCGCCTGCTGCGCAAGGTCAACGCCTATCGCGAGCCGGGCACGCCGCCGGTCGATGTCAAGGCGTTCCTCGCCTCGCTGGCCGAGACCCGCGCCAAGGGGTATTACCGTTCGACCGACCAGGTGGTGAAAGGGGCCGGGCTGATCTCGATGCCCTTCCCGAACCATCTCGATTCGCGCATCTTCGCGGTCGGTGTCGCCGCCCCCAGCGAGGTCATCCTGCGCGCGGAGGCCGAGATCGTGGCGATCATGCGCGAAGAGATCATGGCCCATCTGGGCACACAGGCGCCCCAGCCAAAAGCCAGCCACGCCTTGCGCGCGGTCTCCTGACAAGGGACGCCGTGGGGGCTGTGCGCCGGTCAGGTGCGGATGCGCGGGCCGGGGTGTGACGCCGCTTGAATTCCCGGCCCGGACAGGTCAGTGTTCCTGCAATGTCGGCCATCGCCTCTGCGCGGCGGGAGGCTGGAAAACGGGGGGGCGGCAATGATTGCACGGGCAATCGACGGTCTGAACGAGATCGTGGGGCGGGTGGTGTCGGTTCTGGCCGTGCTGTTCGCGGCGATCATCATCTACGATGTTGTCCTGCGCTATGTGTTCAGTGACCCGACGAGATGGGCCTTTGACGTCTCGAAGCAGATTTTCGGATTCTATTTCATCATGCTCGGGGGCTACGCGCTGCGTCATGGGGCGCATGTGCGGGTCGATATGCTGACCGAGCGGCTGAGCGCGCGCGCGCAGCGGGGGATCGACCTTCTGGGATATCTGGTCTTCTTCTTCCCCTTTGCCTGGGTTTTCCTGACCCGGTCGTGGGAATTCGCGCTGCGGTCGTGGAAACAGGGCGAGGTGACCTATGGCGCGATCCAGATGCCGGTCTATCCGCTGAAGATGGCGATGTGTGTCGCGGCGGGGCTGTTGCTGCTGCAGGGGGTTGCCGAGGTGATCAAGCTGTTGCTCGACCGGCAGGAGGTGGCCGAATGAACCCCGAACTCATCGCCCTCCTGATGTTCGGCCTGCTTGTGGCGGGGCTGTTCATGGGGCATCCTCTCGCCTTCGTGCTGGGTGGCACGGCGGTTCTGACGGCCTTCATCGTGGACAAGCCCATGGTGCTGGGCATCACCATCAACCGCATCTTCGGCGATGTTCTCGACAATTACACCCTGATCGCGATTCCGCTCTTCGTTCTGATGGCGCGGTTCCTGTCGGATTCAGGGGTGACCGACCGGATGTTCGAAACCCTGCGCCTCATGCTCGGCCGGGTGCGGGGAGGGCTGGCGCTGGCGGTGGTGTTCATCTCCATCCTGCTCGCGGCCACCACGGGGATCATCGGGGCCTCCATTACCGTGATGGGGGTGATGGCGCTGCGGCCGATGCTGCAATACGGCTATGCGCCGACGCTGACATCGGGGGTGATCGCGGCCTCGGGCTGTCTCGGCATCCTGATCCCGCCGTCGATCATGCTGATCCTGATGGCGAGCTACTCGCCGCTTTCGGTGGGTGAGCTGTTCGCGGGGGCGATGGTGCCGGGGCTGCTTCTGGGGTTGAGCTACGCGGCCTATGTCCTCGTCATCTCGGTGCTGCGGCCCGAAATGGCGCCGGCGGTGGAGCCCGACGAAAAGGTTGGCCGGGGGGAACTCGCGCGGATGCTGCTGGTGGAGGCGCTGCCGCCGCTGGTGCTGATCTTCGGCATCCTGGGCTCGCTCCTGGCGGGGATTGCGACCGCCACCGAAGCGTCGGCCATCGGGGCGGCGCTGGCGCTGCTGATCGTGGTCGCGCGCGGCAGGTTCCGGCTCGGGACGTTCTACGGGGCGATGCTGGAGACCGGGCGCACCTCGGCAATGATCCTGTTCATCATCGTCGGCGCGACGGCGTTTACCGGGGTGTTCAACATCACCGGCGGGTTGCGCGCCACACAGGATCTGATCCGCACCCTGGACATGGAGCCGTGGATGCTGGTCACGGTGATGATGGTGATCGTCTTCATCCTCGGGGCGTTCATGGACTGGACGGGGATCGTGTTGCTGTCCTTCCCGATCTTCCTGCCGATCGTTCAGGAAATGCCCGATATAAATCTGCTGTGGTTCGTGGTGCTGATGGCCGTGGTGCTTCAGACATCCTTCCTGACGCCGCCCTTCGGCTATGCGCTGTTCTATCTGCGCGCCATCGCTCCGAAGGACCTGCGCACCGGCGCGATCGTCCGGGGCGTGCTCCCGTTCATCGGGCTGATCCTGGCGATGTGTCTGCTGGTGGTGTGGTTCCCCGCGCTCGTCACCTGGCTGCCGGACGCGCTCTATACCCGATGACCTACCCGATGACCTCAAACCATGAAGGGAGAGACAGATGACTGACAAGGCCTTTTTGCTTGCGGGCGCCGTTGTCGCGGCGCTGACGGCGCCGGTCGCGGCACAGGAACGATGGACGATGACATCGACCTGGCCTTCGTCGATGGAACTGATGGCGACCGATCTGCATTTCGTCGAACTGGCCAACAAGCTGGTCGGCGACGAACTGACGATCGAATTCTTCGAGGGCGGCGCGCTGGTGCCGGCCGGCGAGGTGTTCAGCGCGGTCGAATCGGGCACCATCCAGGCCGGCGGCGACTGGCCGGGCTACTGGGCCGGACGCGATTCCGCGTTCTCGCCGCTGGCCACCACCGCCAGCCTGTTCAATGCGGTGGACTATGTGAACTGGATCCATCAATGGGGCGGGGCGGAGCTCTATAATGAAATCTATGGTCAGTTCGGCATGGTCTATCTGCCCTATGGCGTGACCAACAACGAATCCGGTTTCCGCACCAACGAGCCGATCGTTACCCTCGACGACCTTCAGGGCAAGCGTCTGCGCCTCTCGGGGCTGGAGCAGGGCAGGCTGCTCGAACAGCTGGGTGGCAACCAGGTCTCGATGGCGGGCGGCGAGATCTATCAGTCGCTCGAACGCGGCGTGATCGACGGGGCGGAGTTTTCGACGCCGAATGTCGATTGGTCGGCGGGTTTTCAGCAGGTCACGAAATACTGGGCGACGCCGGGCTGGCATCAGTCGGCATCGGTTTTCGGCGTGATGATCAACAAGGCGTCCTGGGATGCGCTCAGCCCCGAGGCGCAGGAGAAGTTGAGGATCGCGGCGGACGCGACGCTGCTGTGGTCGCTGGCCTTCACCGAAAAGCGCGCCACCGAAGCCTATGCACAGTTCGGCGAGGTGGTCGAGATCAACCGCTATGACGAGGAGGCCCTCGCCCGCGTTCAGGAGATGGCCAACGAGGTGATCGTGCAGACGGCCTGCGAAAACCCCAATTCCGCCAGGGTCTATCTGAGCATGGTGGAATATCTCGAGGACTATGCCCAGTGGCGGGATGCCTCGGCGCCGTTCAACCTCGGTCGCACGCCGAATGGCCCGAGCGCGGATGCATTGCGCGATTGCGTGAAATAATAGCGCGATCCCCGACACGAACCGGAATGCCCGCCCCTCGCGGCGGGCATTCCTGCACCGAGGGGCCGCCGCCCGGCCTGCTGTAAATCCGGCGCAGGTCAACGTGATGCGGTCGCCGGGAACGGTTCGCCTCGGGCAGAAGCAGGCCGGCAATCGCCCACTCTTTCCCCTTAGTCGTTTCCGTCGAAACGCGCGGCATCTGCCGCGGCGCGGCGGATCGCGTTCGACTTGTGGACCGTCTCCATGTATTCGGCCTCCGGGTCGCTGTCATGGACCACGCCGCCACCCGCCTGGATATGGAGTTTCTCGTCCTTGATCACCGCCGTGCGCAGCGCGATGCACACATCCATGTCGCCGCGGGCGCTGAAATAGCCCACCCCGCCGCCATAGACGCCGCGTTTCTCGGGCTCGAGCTCGTCGATGATCTGCATGGCGCGCACCTTGGGCGCACCCGAGACGGTGCCCGCAGGCAGACCGGCCAGCAGCGCCGAGAGCGCGTCGTGCTCCTCGGACAATTCGCCGACCACGTTAGAGACGATATGCATGACATGGCTGTAGCGTTCGATCACGAATTGCTCGGTCGGGCGGACCGTGCCGATACGCGCCACGCGGCCGACATCGTTGCGCCCCAGATCGAGCAGCATCAGATGTTCGGCCCGTTCCTTGGGATCGGCGAGCAGATCGGCCTCGAGCGCGCGATCCTCCTCGGGGGTAGCGCCGCGCGGACGGGTGCCGGCGATGGGGCGGATCGTCACCTCGCGTCCGAACACGCGCACGAGGATCTCGGGGCTCGCGCCGATCACCTGGAAGTCGCCGAAGTTGAAATGGAACATGAAGGGCGAGGGGTTCGTGCGCCGCAACGATCGGTAAAGTGAAAATGGCGCCCTGCGGAAGGGTTGCGTCCAGCGCTGCGACGGCACGACCTGAAAGATGTCGCCCGCGCGGATATACGCCCTGGCCTTTTCGACGGCGGCCTTGTAGCCCTCGGGGGTGAAGTTCGAGACCGGCACACCATCCTCATGCGCGGCTCCGAGGCTGCGGCTGGTCCGGGGCAGGGCGCGCTCGAGATCGCGGACGGCATCCATCACCCGCTCGGCGGCCTGGGCATAGGCCGCGCGCGCCGACTGGCCCGACCCGGCCCAGGCAGGGGCCACGACGATCACCTCGCCCTTGACCCCGTCGAGCACCGCCACGACCGAGGGGCGCAGGAGAACCGCGTCGGGCAGGCCGAGCGTGTCGGGCGGCATGTCGGGCAGATGTTCCACGAGCCGGATCATGTCATAGCCGAGATAGCCGAAGAGCCCGGCGCTGGCGGCGGGCAGGTCATCGGGCAGCGCGATGCGGCTCTCGGCAATGAGCGCGCGCAGATTGTCGAGCGGCGCGCCGGGCTGATCCTCGAAGGCGTCGCTGTCGAAACGCGCGGCGCGGTTGATGCGGCTGCGCTGGCCGTGGCACTGCCAGATCACGTCCGGCTTCATGCCGATGATCGAATAGCGCCCGCGCACCTCGCCGCCGGTGACCGATTCGAGCAGGAAGGCATCGCGCGCTGCCCCCGTGAGCTTGAGCATGAGCGACACGGGCGTGTCGAGATCGGCGGCAAGGCGGGTATGGACCACCTGGTTCTCGCCGGCCTCGTAGGCGCGGGCAAAGCTCTTGTAATCGGGCAACAGGTCCAAGGTGGGCGGTCCTCAGTTGAAATTGGCGTGCACGGCGTTGAGCGCCGCCTGATCGAGCGTGACGCCCGCGCGGGTGCGGATATCGTCGGCCAGAAGCTGGAACAGGTCCTGCCCGAGATCGGCGGTCACCTGCGCGCCGAGCGCCTCGGCGATGCGGGCGATGTCGGGATCGGTCGGGTCGGCGGGGGCGATGGCGTCGAGGCGGAGGAGAAACACCCGGCCATTTCCCGCGATCACGCGCACCTCGCCCTCTTCCATGGCGAACATCGTCTCGATGAAATCCGCGGGCATGTCGGGGCGATGGTCGCGGCGGGTGAGATCGCCGATCTCGGTGGCCGAAAGGCCCATATCGGCAAAATCCTGTCCTGCGCGCAGCGCCTCGGCGAGCGGTTCGGCCTGCGCGCGCAGCGCCGCCACCAGCGCCTCGGCGCGCCAGGCGGCCGTGACCGCCGCGCGCACCGTCTCGAGCGGCTGGAGCTCGGGGGCGCGGATGCCGTCGAGGCGCAGCGCGAAGATGCCGCCATCCTCGAGCGTCTCGACGCGGGGATAGCCGCCCTCGCGCGCCTCGCGGGCCGCGCGGCGGAAGGCGGGATAGCCGGCAATCCCCTCGGCAAGACCTTCGTGCCAGTCGATCCGGTCCAGTTCCAGTTCGGTCTCTCGCGCCACATCCTCGAGCGTCGCGCCGCCTGCGAGCAGGTCCTCGACGCGCTCGCCGAGCGTGTCGATCAGCCGTCGCGCGCGGTCGAGCGCGAGCGCCTCGCGAAGCTCGTCGCGCGCCGCCTCGAAGGGGGTGGACTGCGCCGCGAGCACCGCGTTGACGCGAAACAGCGCCGGGCCGAGGCTGGTCTCCACGGGGCCCACCACCTCGCCCGCGGGGGCGGCAAAGACGGCCTCGGCGGCGGGGCCGAGATCGGCGGCGGTGACATCGCCCATGTCGATATCGGCCATCTCGAGGCCGCGCTCGGCGACCAGCGTTTCCAGTGGCTCGCCCTGCGCGATGCGCGCCATCGCGGCGCTGGCGGCGGCGCTATCGGCAAAGACCAGCCGTTCGACAAGGCGTCGCTCGGGCAGGTTGAATTCCCCGGCGCGGGCCTCATAGGCGGCGCGCAGCGTCGCCTCGTCCACCTCGACCGTGTCGAGCAGCATCTCGGGCGTGATCCAGACATAGGCGAGCTGGCGGGTCTCGGGTGTGGTGAAGGCGCTCTCGTTGGCCGCGTGATAGGCGCGCAGATCCTCATCGGAAGGTTCGGGCAGGCCGGTCTGGAGGTCGCCGCGCGCAATCGTCGCATAGCTCAGGCTGCGCCTCTCGCCCAGCCATTCGATCATCGCGCCGGTGTAGGCGGCGGGTGGGCGCAGCCCGGCGAGGGCTGCGGCCTGAACCAGCGTGGCGGCGGTCTCGGCGCGGATGCTCTCCTCGAACTGGCTTTCGCTCAGCCCCGATTGTTGCAGCGCAAAGCGATAGGCCTGCCGGTCAAAGCCGCCATCGGCACCGCGAAAGCCGGGGATGCCCAGGATCTCGTCGCGCAGCGTCGCATCCCCCACGGAGACCCCGAGCGCGCCCGCCTCGTGTTCGAGCGCCGCGCGCGCGACAAGCTGGGCGAGCACGCGCTGATCGAGCCCCGCCTCGCGCGCCTGGGCAAAGCTCGTCGGGGCCTGGCGCTGCGCAGCGAGGGCGTTGATTTCGTTGCGCAATGCGCGGGCATAGGTGTGCACCTCGATCTCGGCCGTGCCGACACGGCCGACGCTGCGCACACTGCCGCCGAGATTGGTCACGCCGAAGCCGCCGAGCCCGATGATGAGAAGCCCCATCAGGACCCACATCGCGCCCTTGCCAATGCCCTTGCCTGCCATGGCTGTTCTCTCGCTCCCGTCCGGTTGCCCGCGCCCTGTCTATGCGGTGCGGGGGGGCGGGGCAAGGGCGCGCGGGTATCAGCCCCGGGGCATTTCGAGCCGCTCGGCGCGGCCCCGGTCATCGAGGATCACGACCCCTTCGCCGATCGCGACGAGCCGCGCCGTGCCGATGCGGGCGCCGGTCTCGACGGTGCGGATCTCGCCGTTCGCGAGGCGCAGGAGCGCGCGGGCGCTCTCGGGCCCGTGCATCGTGCCCAGAAGAACCGGGCCGCGCCGGGGGAGGTCTGCCGTGGTGGTGGCCGCCGCGAGGGTGGCGGCGGGGGTCTCGGTCTCGTCGGTCATGATGCGCCTGTGACTATGTGGCCGGGCGGGGATCTAGCCGGAAGGGCGCGCCGGGAAAAGGGGGATGCCGCGCTGCGGCAAAACTCCGCCTGTGCGCCCTCGTCATCCTCTCTGGCCCGGCGCCGCCGCGCATGAGCGCCCGCCCAGGCAGGCGCTGCCCTCTGTGCCTATTCGGCGGCTTTCAGCGCGAAGCCCTTTTCGATCATGTCGGAGGGGGCCACGGGATAATCCCCCGAGAAGCAGGCATCGCAATATTGCGGGCATTTCGCATCGCGGCCCTGCGCCTCGCCCACCGCGCGATAGAGCCCGTCGAGCGAGATGAAGCGCAGGCTGTCCACCTGGAGGTGGTCGCGCATCTCCTCCTCGGACATGGTGGCGGCGAGCAGTTTCTCGCGCTGCGGCGTGTCCACCCCGTAAAAGCAGGGCCAGGCGGTCGGGGGCGAGGCAATGCGGAAATGCACCTCGGCGGCGCCCGCATCGAGGATCATTTCCTTGATCTTGCGCGAGGTGGTGCCGCGCACCACGCTGTCATCCACCAGGATCACCCGCTTGCCCCGGATCAGCGCGCGGTTGACGTTGAGCTTGAGGCGCACGCCCATGTTGCGGATCTGCTCGGTCGGCTCGATGAAGGTGCGGCCCATGTATTGATTGCGGATGATCCCCATGGCGAAGGGGATGCCCGATTCCTGGCTGAAGCCGATCGCGGCGGGGGTGCCGCTGTCGGGCACGGGGCAGACGAGATCGGCCTCGACAGGCGCCTCGCGCGCCAGTTCCACGCCGATCTGGTGGCGCGTCTCATAGACCGAGCGCCCGCCGATGATCGAATCGGGGCGCGAGAAATAGACATGCTCGAAGATGCAGAATTTCGCCGGCTGGCGGCGAAAGGGGAAATGGCTCTCGACCCCGGTGCCGGCGGTGATGATGACCATCTCGCCCGGCGCGATCTCGCGCACGAAACTTGCGCCGATGATGTCGAGCGCGCAGGTCTCCGAGCTGAGCACCCAGCCTTCGCCCAGCTGGCCCAGCACCAGCGGGCGCACGCCCAGCGGATCGCGCACGCCGATGAGCTTGGTTCGGGTCATGGCGACGACGGAAAACGCCCCCTCGACCCGGCGCAGCGCATCCTCCATCCGTTCGGGGATGTTGCGTTGCAGCGAGCGGGCCATCAGGTGGATGATGCATTCGCTGTCGGAACTCGACTGAAAGATCGAGCCGCGCTCGATCAGTTCGCGGCGCAGCGCCTCGGCATTGGTGATGTTGCCGTTATGCGCGATCGCCGCGCCGCCCATCGAGAACTCGCCGAAGAAGGGCTGCACATCGCGGATCGCGGCGCCCTTGGAGCCGGCAGTGGAATAGCGCACATGGCCGATGGCGAGCGGGCCGGGCAGCGTCTCCATCAGCGACTGGCGGGTGAAATTGTCGCGCACATAGCCAAAGCGGCGCACCGAGTTGAAGCCCTGTTCGGGGCAATGGCTGACGATGCCGCCGGCCTCCTGGCCGCGATGTTGCAGGGCGTGCAGCCCCAGCGCCACGAAATTGGCGGCATCCTGAAGGCCGATCACGCCGAATATGCCGCATTCCTCGCGCAGCTTGTCATCGTCGAAGGGATGGGCCGGGGGCATTTCGGGGGGCATCTGGGGGGACAAGGGCAGGCTCCGAATCCGTGCAGGTCGCTCGGGGCCTCTCTTACGCCCTCACGGCCCGAGTGTCACGGAACTATCACGAACCCCGTCGTCCCCCGGGGCCAGGGGCGCCCGCGCTCACAGATCGGTGGCGTCGCAATTGCCCACGAGCGCCTCGTATTGCCGGGTGATCCAGCCCAGCGCCTGTTCGGGCTCGCGCTCGCTCACGGCGTTGGTGACTTGCGCAAAGACCCGCGCCGAGCGGCTGTCGTCGATCATGGCGACGCTCTGCGCGCTGATCATCGTTTCATAGACGAAATAGGCGATGGCGACGAGCAGCATGCCGCGCGCCACGCCAAAGACGAAGCCGAGCCCCTGATCCACCCCGCCCACGGCCGAGCGCTGAACCACCGAGGAAAACAGCGGGGTGATCAGCGAGGCCACGATCAGCGCCACGGCAAAGACGGCGGCAAAGGCCCCGATCATGCTGAGTTCGCAGCTGTCGGCGATGAATTCGCCCACCACCGGCACTTCCTTGACCAGCGGTTCCACCTGCGGCGCGAAGAGAAAGGCCACGATCCCCGCCACGATCCAGCCCCCGATGGCCAGCGCCTCGCGCACCAGCCCGCGCGAATAGGCCAGGAGCGCCGAGACCAGAATGAAGATCCCCACGACCCCGTCGATGATGGTAAAGCCGTCCATGCCGCGTCCTGTCCCCTGGGGCGCCTAGCCTGCGCCGAATACCTCGCCCACGAAGGCCACCAGATCGCCCATCCGGGTCAGGCTGAGGCCGCTTGCGCCGCCGGGTTTGCCCCCGGATGGCACGATTGCGCTGGTGAAACCAAGTTTTTGCGCCTCTTTCAACCTGTTTTCGGTCTGGCCCACGGGGCGCAGCGCGCCCGAGAGGCTGATTTCGCCGAAAACCACGGTCTCTGGGGGGATCGCCACATCCTCGCGCGCGCTCAGGAGGGCTGCGGCGACGGCGAGATCGGCGGCAGGCTCGGTGATGCGCAAGCCCCCCGCCACGTTGAGATAGACATCGAGCCCGGCGAAGGGGATGCCGCAGCGCGCCTCGAGCACGGCGAGGATCATCGCCAGCCGCGCGCCGTCCCATCCCACCACGGCGCGGCGGGGCTGGGCGTGGGGAGTGGGGGCGACCAGCGCCTGAAGCTCGACCAGCAGCGGCCGCGTGCCCTCGACGCCAGCGAAGACGACCGAGCCGGGCGCCGGCGCGCCGCGCCCCGCGAGAAACAGCGCCGAGGGGTTGGCGACCTCCGCGAGACCGCTGCCGGTCATCTCGAACACGCCGATCTCGTCGGCGGGGCCGAAGCGGTTCTTGACCGAGCGCAGGATGCGGAACTGATGGCCGCGCTCGCCCTCGAAATAGAGCACGCAATCGACCATGTGCTCGACCACGCGGGGGCCTGCGATCTGGCCGTCCTTGGTGACATGGCCCACAAGGATCACGCTGGTGCCGCGGCGCTTGGCAAAACTGGTGAGCTCATGCGCGGCGGCGCGGACCTGGCTCACGCTGCCCGGCGCGGCCTCGATCATGTCCGACCACATGGTCTGGATCGAATCGACGATCACCAGATCGGGGCGCTCCGTCTCCAGCGTGGTCAGGATGTCGCGCAGGCTGGTGGCGGCGGCAAGCTGCACCGGCGCCTGCCGCAGCCCCAGCCGTTCGGCGCGCATCCGCACCTGCGCGCGCGCCTCCTCGCCGGTGACATAGACGGTTTTCAGCCCCGCCCCGGCAAAGCGCGCGGCGGCCTGCAACAGAAGCGTCGATTTGCCGATTCCGGGATCGCCGCCGACAAGGATGGCGCTGGCGGGCACGAGGCCACCGCCGAGCACGCGGTCGAGCTCGGCCAGCCCCGAGAGGGTGCGCGGCGGTGGCGGCTCGTCGGCGGCCAGATCGCCGAGCACGATGGCGCTGCCGCGCCGCGCGCCGAGGCCGCGCCCCTTGGGGCCTTCGGAGAGGGGGGCCTCCTCGACGATGGAATTCCATTCGCCGCACGCCTCGCAGCGCCCTGACCAGCGGGTATGCGTGGCACCGCAGGCGGTGCAGGAAAAGGCAGAGGATTTCGCCATGCCCTCACATGCCAGTGCGCGGGCCGCGCGTCAAATGCCGCGGGCGCATGGCTCAGCGCACCGCCGCGATCGGCCCCTCGGCGCGTCCGTGGATGAACTGGTCGAGATAGGGATCACCCGAATCGTCCATCTTGCCCACCGGCCCGGTCCACTGGATCACCCCGTCATGGAGCATCGCCACGTTGTCGGCGATGGCGCGCACGCTCGTCATGTCATGGGTGATGGTCATGGCGGTCGCGCCCATTTCCACCACGATCTCGCGGATCAATTCGTTGATCACGCCCGACATGATCGGATCGAGGCCGGTGGTCGGCTCGTCGAAGAAGATGATCTCGGGCTCGGCGGCAATGGCGCGGGCGAGCCCCACGCGCTTTTGCATCCCGCCCGAGAGCTCGGCGGGGAACTTGTCGGCGACATCGGGGGTGAGGCCCACGCGGCGCAGCTTTTCCAGCGCGATCTCGCGCGCCTCGCTCGCCGGGCGCTTGAGCGAGCCGCGCAGCAGGCGAAAGGCAACATTTTGCCACACCGGCAGCGAATCGAACAGCGCCCCGCCCTGAAACAGCATCCCGAAGCGGGCGAGAAAGGCGTCGCGGTCGCCCTGCGTCACGTCCTGCCCATCGAGCGTGATCGTTCCGCTGTCGGGGCGCACCAGGCCGAGGATGCACTTGAGCAGCACCGACTTGCCACTGCCCGATCCGCCGATGATCACCATGGAGGTGCCGGTGTCGATCGTCAGGTTGACCCCGCGCAGCACGCGGTTCGCGCCAAAGGCCTTGTGAACGTCGCTCAGCTCGATCATGTGGAGAAAAACACCTCGGTCAGCACATAGTTGGCGGCGAGGATCAGCACCGAGGCTGCGACCACAGCCGTCTTGGTGGCCCCGCCCACGCCCTGCGCGCCGCGGCCCGAATTCATCCCGTGATAGCACCCCATCAGCGCCACGATGCAGCCAAACACCGCCCCCTTGATCAGCCCCGAGACCACATCCCAGGTTTCGAGAAAATCAATCGTGGTCTTGAGATAGGTGCCCGCCCCGAAATCGAGCCGCCCGACCCCCACCATGAACCCCCCCATGATCCCGATCACGTCACCCACGCCCACCAGCAGCGGCACGGCGAGCGTGGCCGCCAGCACGCGCGGCAAGGTGAGGTATTTCATCGGGTTGGTCGAAAGCGTGGTCAGCGCGTCGATCTGCTCGGTCACCTTCATCGTGCCGATCTCGGCGGCGATGGAGGAGGCCACGCGCGCGGCCACCATGAGCCCGCCCAGAACAGGCCCCAGCTCGCGCGTGAGCCCGATGGCCACGATCGAGGGCACCACCGTCTCGGCGTTGAACCGCGCGCCGCCGGCATAGATCTGAAGCGCCAGCGCGCCACCGGTGAACAGCGCCGTCATCCCCACCACCGGCAGCGACAGCCAGCCGATCTGCATCAGCGCATGGCCGAATTCGCGCCAGTAGAAGGGCGGGCGCGCGAGGTGGCTCACGGTCTCCGACGCAAAGAGCGCAAAGCGCCCCATTCCGGCGAGCCCCGCCAGAACGCTGCGGCCGAGCGCCGCGAGAAAGGCCGCGATCATGTTCATCCGCCGATATGGCGCCGCGCATGGCGCGCCCCCAGTGAGGTCAGGATTTCATAGCCGATGGTGCCGGCATTGTCGGCGAGATCGTCGATGCCCTGCTGCGCGCCCAGCAAGCGCAGGCTCCCGGGATCGTGGTCGAGACCCGTCACATCGACGCCGATCAGGTCCATCGAGATCCGCCCCGCGATGGGGCAGGGGGTGTCCTCGGCCCAGAGGCTCGTTCGCGGCCCCATGGCGCGCAGGATGCCGTCGGCATAGCCCGCCGCGACCGTGGCGATGCGCGTGGGGCGGCTGGCCACGAAATCGCAGCCATAGCCCACGCTCTCGCCCGGCTCGAGGTCGCGGCACTGGATCACCGGAATGTCGAGCGTCACCACGGGCCGCGCATCGCCAAAGGGCGCGCCGCCATAGACCCCGATGCCGGGGCGGGCGAGGTCGAAATGATAGTCGGGCCCGAGCAGCACCGCGCCGGTATTGGCGAGGCTGCGGGGAATGCCGAGCCCGTCGGTCATCGCACGAAAGGCGGCAAGCTGGCGCGCGTTCATCGGATGATCGGGCTCATCGGCGCAGGCCAGGTGCGACATGATGAGGGCAGGGGATTGCGCCAGCGCGATCTCGCGCACCGCCTGCCATTCGGCGGGTTCCATCCCCAGCCGGTTCATGCCGGTGTCGAGCTGGATGCCAAAGGGCGCGCCCGGCAGCGCCTCGGCATGGCGGATGAGTTGCTCGACCGAATTGAGCATCGGCACGAGGGCGCAATCGCCGATCATGTCCGCATCCCCCGGCATATGGCCGGAAAAGACGTGTATCGTGACGCTGTCGCCCAGGATTTCGCGCAGGCCCGCGCCTTCCTCGGCTACGGCGACAAAGAACTGCCGCGCGCCCGCGCGCATCAGCGCCCGCGCCACCGGCGCCATCCCGAGGCCATAGGCATCGGCCTTGACCACGGCGGCGGTCTCGCCGCTGTTGCGGGCGTCGAGCGCGCGCCAGTTGGCGACGAGCGCATCGAGGTCGATGGTGAGGGTTGCGGTGCTCATGGGGGTGGTTCTGACACGATGGCGCGGGGCGTCAAGGCGAAAGCCGTCCGCGCGCGCCCGCCCGCTCAGAGCGCGTTCTTGACGCCGCGCGCCGCGCCGGAAATGTCGCGCCCCACGCCCTCGACGGTATTGCAGGCCGCGAGCCCCGCGAGCAGGGAAATAAGGAGAAGAAATCGCATCTGGATCGCCTGTGCCTCTGGTTGCCGCTCAGTTACCGGCTTTCGTCGTTTCCGGCTTTCGTCGCCTGTGTCTCCTGCCACCAGACCTCGGGGAGAAAGTGGATCCCGTCGCCATAGATCGGCAGGTTCTCGCGAGGATAGGTCAGATCGGCCCTGTGGGCAATACGGCCCTCGGCATATCGGTGGATCGGGATGACATAGCGCCCCGCCGTCAGCACCCGGTCGAGCGCGCGGGTGGCGGCGGTGAATTCCTCCTGCGTGCGCGCCGTCACCATGGCGCGGATCATCGCCTCGGCCGCGGGCGAGCGCATTCCCATCAGGTTGCGGCTGCCTGGCGTGTCGGCATGTTCCGCCCCCCAGTAGAAGAACTGTTCGTTGCCCGGGCTGAGCGAGAGCGCGCGGCGCATCATCGTCAGGTCGAAATCGAACTGCGCCTCGCGCTCGGCATATTGCGCGCGATCCACCGTCTCGACGCGCAGGCCGATCCCCAGCCGGTCGAGGGCCGCGGCGTAGATATCCATCATCGCCCCGGTCTGCGCCACGAGCCCGTCCTGTTGCAAAAGCACCGTCAGTTCCAGCGGTCGTCCGTCACTGTTGACGAGGCGGCCACCCTTGACGCGCCATCCCGCCTCCTCCAGCAGCGCGCGCGCCCGGCGCAGGGCGGCGCGGTTGCGCGCGGTGCCGTCGCCCACGGGCAGCGCATAGCCCTCCAGCGTGCCGGGCAGGAGCGTGTCGCTGAAGGGCAGGAGCAGGTCGCGCACGCGCCCCGTCGCGGGGCCGGGCCGCATCGCCAGGTCCGAGCCCGAGAAATAGGAGGTGATGCGCGGCTGTCGCCCGCCGGTCAGCGTGTCGTTGATGTATTCGAAATTGAACGCGGTGATCAGCGCCTCGCGCACCCGCCAGTCATCGAGCGGAGGCCGCCGCGTGTTCATCACGAAGCCGGTCATGCCCGAGGGCTTGCCATGCGGAATTTCGCTCAGCACGATCTCGCCGCGACGGACGGCGGGAAAATCGTATTGCGTGGCCCAGGCCTCGGCGTTGAACTCGCGCACATAGCTCAGAAGCCCGGCCTTGAACGCCTCCTTCATCACCGTGTCATCGCCGAAGAACTCGATCCGGATCTCGTCGAAATTGGCGGTGCCGCGCCGGAGCGGCAGATCGCGGCCCCAATAGTCGGGATTGCGTGTGAGCGTGACAAAACGCCCCGCCTCGTAATCCGTCACCACATAGGGTCCGGTGCCGAGTGGCACATCGTCGAGCCCCGCCTCGGCAATATCGCGCCCCTCCCATTGCGCCTTTTGCAGGATCGGGCGCAGCCCCGCCAGCAGCGCCAGCTCTCGGTCCTCTTCCGCAAAGGTGAGGCGGACAGAGCGCGGCCCCGTCGCCTCGATCGCCGCCACCTTGTCCCGGAAGCCGCGATAGCGCGGATGCCCGCGCCTGCCCAATGTCTCGTAGGACCAGATCACATCCGCGACCGTGACCGGGCTGCCATCGGAGAATCGCGCCTCCTCGCGCAGGGTGAATTCGACCCATGTCCGCGCCGCGTCGGTCTCGACCGATTCGGCCAGAAGCCCGTAGAGCGTGAAGGGCTCGTCAAAGGATCGCCCCATCAGGCTCTCATGCGTCAGCTGCGCCAGTTGCCAGGGCGGGGTCCCGCGCAGGATGAACGGGTTGAGCGAATCGAAGCTGCCGACATTGCCGGTGACGATCCGCCCGCCCTTGGGCGCGTCCGGGTTGGCATAGGGCAGCGACACAAAATCCGGTGGCAGGGCCGGGGTGCCATACATAGCTATGCCATGGGACGGCCCGGCCCCCGCCACGGGCGCGGCCCAGATGAGCGCCAGAACGGCGATGAGCGCGCGGCCCGCGCGGAAAAAATCCGGTCTCATTTGCGCAACGATTCCTGCCCTGCCTTGTTTCATTGGGCGCCAGGGTAAATCCGGATTCCCGTCTTTTCAAACTTTTAGCTTGGACTGGGCTGCGCGAAGGATTATAAGAGGGGCACTGCTCGATAGGTTTCTTGCCTGTATGAAACCTGCCTCAATGACTATACCCCGGCCTTGTGCCGGGGTTTTTTTTGGTCTCGGGGGTCGGGCCGCGTATTCCCCGTGCATCTCGCAGATGCGGCACCTATGCTGCGCGTGCATTGAACATTGGGAGACTGGGCATGAGTGTCAAAGGCAAGACCGCCGTCATCACCGGATCGAATTCGGGCATCGGCCTCGGCATCGCCGAGGAACTCGCGCGCGCGGGTGCGCATGTGGTGCTCAATTCCTTTACCGATTCGGAGGAGGATCACGCGCTGGCGCGCCGAATCGCCGAAGAGACCGGAACGCAGGCGCGCTATATCAAGGCCGACATGTCGAAGGCCGACGAGTGCCGCGCGCTGATCGAGAAGGCCGGCGGCTGCGATATCCTGATCAACAATGCCGGCATCCAGCATGTCGCCCCGATCGAGGAATTTCCCGTCGCGAAATGGGATGCGATCATCGCCATCAACCTCACTTCGGCCTTTCACACCACCGCCGCCGCGCTGCCCATGATGCGGGATCGCGGCTGGGGCCGCATCATCAATATTTCCTCGGCCCATGGCCTGACGGCGAGCCCCTACAAATCCGCCTATGTCGCGGCCAAGCATGGCATCGTCGGGCTGACCAAGGTCACCGCGCTGGAAACCGCGCGCGAGCCGATCACCGCCAATGCGATCTGTCCGGGCTATGTGCTCACCCCGCTGGTCGAGGCGCAGATTCCCGACACGATGGAGAAATACGGCATGGGCCGCGAGGAGGTGATCGAAAAGGTGATGCTCGAGCGTCAGCCCTCCAAGGAATTCGCCACCACCGAACAGATCGGCGGCACGGCGCTGTTCCTGTGCTCGGACGCGGCGGCGCAGATCACCGGCACCACGATCAGCGTCGATGGCGGCTGGACCGCGCTCTGAGCCATTGGCGGGGGCGCGTGTCCGGGCTATATCGGCCCCATGTTTGCCGATTTCCTCTCGCGCCTGATGGCCCCCGCCCCCGATCCCCTTCCCGATGCCGACGCACGGCTGGCGCTTGCGGCGCTGATGGTGCGGCTGGCGCGCGCCGATGGCCATTACGACGCCGAGGAGCGCGCGCGCATCACGGCGATCCTCGCCGCGCGCTACGCGCTCGGCCCCGGTGCCGCCGAGGCGCTGCGCGCCGACGCCGAGGCGCTCGAGGCCGAGGCGCCCGACACCGTGCGTTTCACCCGCGCGATCAAGGACGCCGTGCCCCATGAGGCCCGCGCCGAGGTGGTCGAGGCGCTCTGGCAGGTGGCGCTGGCCGATGGCGCGCGCGAGGCGCATGAGGATTCGCTCATCCGGCTGGTGACGAACCTGCTCGGCCTTTCTGATATCGAGAGCGCGCAGGCCCGCCAGCGGGTGCAGGGCACAACCCGGGGATGATCCGGCCCGGGCGCCTTGCCCCGTCCATGGGCACGATCCGCGCCGGGGCGTCGATTTCGCCTGCCGGACGGTCTGAAACAGGTTTCCACCCGGGCGCGACATGTCCTAATGTCACGGATGGGTAACAGCAGGGATACCGTCCAGCAGGGAGGGCGCGCGTGTCGGAACCGCCGGTCATCGAGATTCGCAACCTGCACAAGGCCTATGGCGCGCAGGAGGTGATCCGCGGCGTGAGCATCGCCGCGCCGCGCGGGCATGTCGTCGCGCTCATCGGCTCGTCGGGCTCGGGCAAATCCACCATTTTGCGCTGCGCGAACCTGCTCGAGGACAGCCAGCAGGGCGATATCCTCTTCAAGGGCGAGCCGGTGCGCTGGAAGGGCGAGGGGCTCCACCGCCATCCTGCCGATCCCAAACAGGTGCTGCGCATCCGCACCAAGCTCTGCATGGTGTTCCAGCAGTTCAACCTCTGGTCGCACATGACCATCCTGCAAAACGTGATGGAGGCCCCCGTGACGGTGCTGGGGCGCGACCGTGCCGAGGTGGAGCGCGCCGCGCGCGGCTATCTCGACAAGGTCGGCATCGGCGACAAGTGCGACGCCTGGCCGGCGCAGCTCTCGGGCGGGCAGCAGCAGCGCGCGGCCATCGCCCGCGCGCTCTGCATGGAACCCGAGGCGCTTCTGTTCGACGAACCCACCTCGGCGCTCGATCCCGAGCTGGAACAGGAGGTGATCCGTGTCATCAGGGATCTGGCGGCTGAGGGGCGCACCATGATGATCGTCACCCATGACATGAAGATGGCCGCCGATGTGAGCGATCACGTCGTGTTCCTCCATCAGGGCCTGATCGAGGAGGAGGGACCGCCCGGGGCGCTCTTTGGCAATCCGCAATCCGACCGGCTGCGCGGGTTTCTGCGCGCCACCACCGCCGCCGCGTGACATCCCCGGCCGCAAGGGCCGTCAATCGACAAGGAGGGAGCAACCGATGACAAGACTTCTGATCTCCGCCGCCGCGCTGGCGGTGCTGGCCGGCGGGGCGCTGGCGCAGGACGTGGTGCGGCTGGGCACCGAGGGCGCCTATCCGCCGTGGAATTTCATCAATGACCAGGGCGCGGTGGACGGGTTCGAGCGCGAACTCGGCGATGAGCTGTGCCGGCGCGCGCAGCTCACCTGCGAATGGGTGACGAATGACTGGGACAGCATCATCCCCAATCTCGTCTCCGGCAATTACGATGCGATCATGGCCGGCATGTCGATCACCGAGGAGCGCGCGCAGGTGATCGCCTTTACCCAAAACTACACGCCGCCCGACCCTTCGGCCTATCTCGCGCTCTCGGGGGATGTGGATCTCGCAGGGGGGGTGATCGCCGCGCAGACCGGCACGATCCAGGCGGGTCATGTGGCCGAATCGGGCGCGATGCTGGTCGAATTCGCCACCCCCGAGGAGGCCATCGCCGCCGTGCGCAACGGCGAGGCGGATGCGGTTCTGGCCGACAGGTCCTATCTCGCGCCGATCGCCGAGGCCGATCCCGAGCTGCGATTCGTCGGCGAGGATGTGCCGCTTGGCGGTGGCGTCGGCATGGGGCTGCGCCAGTCCGACAACGAACTGCGCGCCACCTTCGACGCGGCGATCCAGTCGATGAAGGAGGATGGCACGCTCAACGCGCTGATCGAGAAATGGGACGTGTCCTCGACCTTCGAGTGATGCCAGACGCCCCCGCGCGCCCATGCGCGGGGGCCTCTCCTGCCCGAGGGAGGCTGCCATTTTCGCGTTCTGCTCGGATCCCGCCACGCTCGAGGGGTGGCGCTGGTTCGCCTGCTACCTGAGCACGCCGAAACACGCCAATCTCTACCTGGCCGTGGGCACCGTGCTCTTGCTGCTGGCGATCACCGCGCCTGCCGCGCTGGCCTTTGGCTTCGGCGGGGCCATGGCCGCGCGCTCGCGGATCTGGCCGGTCGCCTGGATCGGCAAGGGCTATATCGCCATCGTGCGCGGCGTGCCCGACATCGCCTTTTTCCTGTTCTTCGTGATCGCGCTCGATCAGCTGTTGGAGGTGATCCGCCACAGGATCCGCTGCCCCGACTGGGAGGCCGCGATCTGGCAGGGAAACGATTTCGTGGTCTGCGCGGCGGCCAAGCTGCCCCCGGGCAATGCGCCGCAATGGGTGCATGACGTCTATGGCTTCTGCCTTGCGGTGCTGACCTTTGCCATCGTGTTCGGGGCCTTTGCGGCGAATGTGCTCCATGGCGCGATGCGCGCCGTGCCGCGTGCGCAGATCGAGACCGCCGAGGCCTATGGCATGACGCGCCACCAGATCTTCCGGCGCATCCTCGTGCCGCAGATGTGGGTCTATGCGCTGCCGGGCCTGGGCAATCTGTGGATGGTGCTGACCAAGGCCACGCCGCTGCTGTTCCTGCTGGGGGTGGAGGATATCGTCTATTGGGCGCGCGAACTGGGCGGCACGGCCAATCCGCGCTTTACCGACTATCCGCATGGCGACTGGCGGATGTGGTATTTCCTGGCGTTGCTGGTGTTCTATCTCGGGCTGACGCGCGTCTCGGAACTGGCGCTCGAGCGGGTGATGCGGCGGCTCAGCCGCGGCCAGGCCACCACCGGCGGGAGGGCCGCGGCATGAGCTGCTGGCAGACCGTTCAGGATTACGCCCTGCGTTCGCTCGGCCATGGCGAACGCCTCCTGCCGCGCGAGGGCTATACGCTGTGCGAGCAGATCACCCTGATCGGGTCGGGGATGATCTGGAACATCTATTTCGGCGCGGTGGCGCTCTTTTGCGGGTTCTTCCTCGCCGTTGCCGTGGCGCTCGGCAAGGGGGCGCGCAGCGCGCTGATCCGCAAACCGTCGGAATGGTTCATCTTCGTGTTTCGCGGCTCGCCGCTCTTCATCCAGTTCTTCTTTGCCTATTTCCTGTTCCTCTCGCTGAAATCGGTGCATCCGTTCTTCGATCCGTTCACCTCGGCCTGGCTGGGCGCGCTGATCGTGCTGTTTCTCAACACCGCTGCCTATTCGGGCGAGATCTTCCATGGCGCGCTGCGCTCGATCCCCAAGGGCGATGTGGAGGCGGCCGATGCCTATGGGTTTTCGGGCTGGCCGCGCTTTCGCCGGATCGTCTGGCCCACGATGCTGCGGCTGGCCTGGCCGGCCTATACCAACGAGGCGATCTTTCTCTTTCACGCCACCACGCTGGTGTTCTTCTCGGGCTTTCCCGCCCGGGGACAGCGCGGTGACGCGCTCTATTACGCGAAGTTCTTCGCCGACAAGACCTTCAACCCCTTCGTGCCCTATCCGATCCTTGCGGCGTGGTTCATCCTGCTGACGCTGGTGGTGATCGGGCTGTTCGGCCTCGTCAACCGTCGCCTCAACCGCCACCTGCCGCAAGAGGCGCGGCGGGGCTTGCGGCTGCGGCTGCGGCTGATCCGGTAGGTGGACAGGGAATGCGGCGCTCCAGAGCCTTCCCCGCGCGGACTCAAGGCGAGCTTGCACGCCGCCGCGCGAGCGCCCGACCGCCCGGATGGGCGGGCGCTTTTGCAACGTCACACACCCGCGCAAGCCTGGCAGTATCTGGCGACCATAAAGCGCCCCCCACAACTGTTTCGGCGCCCGCCCGCGGTCGGGCACCCGCGCGGCTCCCGGTTCAGGAATGACCGTCGTCCTCCTCCTGCCCGCCGCCGGGGCATCGCGGCGGATGCGCGGGCGCGACAAGCTGCTGGAGGTGGTGCGCGGGCGTGCCCTCCTGCGCGAGCGGGCCGAGGTGGCGCTGAGGCTGAGCCCCGACGTGCTCGTGACGCTGCCGCCCGATGATCATGCGCGCGCGGCGGCGCTCGAAGGGCTGGCGGTGGTGCGCCGCACCGTGCCCGAGGCCGCCGAAGGCATGGCCTCCTCGCTGCGGGCGGGGGCGGATTGGGCGCAGGCGCGGGGCGCGCGCGCGCTGATGGTGGTGCTGCCCGACATGCCGGACCTCACGGCAGAGGACCTCGAGACCGCCCTGCGCGCCTTTGACGGCGGGACCATCCTGCGCGCCACCTCCGGGGATGGCCGCCCCGGCCACCCGGTGATCTTTCCCGCCGCCCTCCTGCCCGAGATGGCCGCGCTCGCGGGGGACGAGGGCGCGCGCGCGCTGCTTGCGCGTCATCCCGTGACGCTCTGCCCCTTGCCCGGCGCGCGCGCCATAACCGATCTCGATACCCCCGAGGCCTGGGCCGCCTGGCGGGCAGAAAATCCCTGAAAAACCGTGAATGACGCGCCCGCACCGGGCGCAGGCATCGCCGCTAAGCCATTGACATTGCGTGCGCTTTGTCGTATGACTTTTGCCATGCTGGACGAGATGGGCACGCGGCCCCGGGGACCCCCCGGAGGCCGCTTTTTCGTGTCGGCACGGGCGGAGACCCCTGGGCAAGAAAGGCAACGGCATGAGGCAGCGACACGCATGGTTCTGATCACCCCGGAGGAGCGGCCTTCGGGGCTGACCACCTCGATCAACGCGCTCGAGCAGCAACTCGCGGACATGCGCGAGGAACTGGAAGAGCTTTACCTGAAAATCCGGGCCGGGGACCTCGGAGAACTGAAACACGCAACACGGGCCACCGCCGAGATCCGGCAATGGCTCAAGATCGCCATTGAAGCGGAGGCGCAGCTTGACAAACGCAGACAACAGGAACGTGGCATCGCCCACGGATACGCCATCGATTTCGACGCAGCCCGGCATGAGATCGGCTGCCGCCTGGATCGTCTCAGAAGGGCCCGATGCGCAGGAGGACTTCCTCGCTGCCCTCACGGAGGGTGAGCTCTTTGCGCTGCCCTGGATCTTCGAGTTCTGGGCCATGCCGCATCAGTTGCCACCCGACGGCGACTGGCGCACATGGGTGATCCTCGGCGGGCGCGGCGCGGGCAAGACGCGCGCGGGCGCCGAATGGGTGCGCGCACAGGTCGAGGGCGCGCGCCCGCTCGATCCGGGGCGCTGCAATCGCCTCGCGCTGGTGGGCGAGACCGTCGATCAGGTGCGCGAGGTGATGATCTTTGGCGAGAGCGGGATCATGGCCTGTTCGCCCCCCGATCGCCGCCCCGAATGGCAGGCCACGCGCAAGCGGCTCCTCTGGCCCAACGGCGCCACCGCGCAGGTGTTTTCCGCGCATGAGCCCGAATCCCTGCGCGGCCCGCAATTCGACGGGGCCTGGGTCGATGAGCTGGCCAAGTGGAAACGCGCGCGCGAGACCTGGGACATGCTGCAATTCGGCCTGAGGCTGGGCGAGGATCCGCGCGTCTGCGTCACCACCACGCCGCGCAATGTGGGGGTGCTCAAGGAGATCCTGGAGCGCGACACGACCGTGGTCACCAGTGCACCGACCGAGGCCAATGCCGCCAATCTCGCGCAGGGCTTTCTCGAGGAGGTGCGCGCGCGCTACGCGGGCACGCGGCTCGGGCGGCAGGAACTCGACGGTGTGCTGGTGGACGAGGCCGAGGATGCGCTCTGGACACCGGCGCTGATCGAGGCGGGGCGCGTGGAGGCCGCGCCGCCGCTCGACCGGATCGTGGTCGCCATCGACCCGCCGGTGACGGGGCATGGCAAGTCGGATGCCTGCGGGATCGTGGTGGCGGGTGTGCTCATGCGCGGCCCGGTCTCGGACTGGCGCGCTTATGTGCTCGAGGATGCGAGCGTCACCGGCGCCAGCCCCGCGCAATGGGCCGAGGCCGCGATCCGGGCCATGGATCGCCGGGGTGCCGAAAGGCTGGTGGCCGAGGTCAACCAGGGCGGCGATCTGGTCGAACAGGTGATCCGCCAGCTCGACCCGCTGGTGCCCCTGCGCAAGGTCCACGCGACCCGGGGCAAGGTGCTGCGCGCCGAGCCGGTGGCGGCGCTCTATGAACAGGGGCGCGTGCACCACCTGCGCGGGCTGGGGGCACTCGAGGATCAGATGTGCGCCATGACCGCGCGCGGCTATGAGGGGCGCGGCAGCCCCGACCGCGTCGATGCGCTGGTCTGGGCGCTGACCGATCTCATCGTCGAGGCCGGCGCCAGGTGGCGCGCACCCCGGATGCGCGCAATGTGAGCGGGGGCAGCGGGCGCGTCAGGCGTCGATCTCGACCCAGACGGGCACGTGATCGGAGGGCTTGTCGCGCCCGCGCAGGGCCGTGTCGATGCCGCAATCGGTCATCAGGTCGGCGGCCTGCGGGCTGAGCAGGAAATGGTCGATGCGGATGCCGTCATTGCGTTCCCACGCGCCGGCCTGGTAATCCCAGAAGCTGTAATGCCCCGGCCCCTGCACGCGGGCGCGGAACGCGTCCGTGTAGCCCTGATGGAGGATCCGGCGAAAGGCGGCGCGGCTCTCGGGCCGCGCCAGCGCATCGGCGCGCCACGCTTCGGGGCGGGCGGCATCCTCGTCCTGGGGGATGACGTTGTAATCGCCGCCCATCAGCACTGGCTCCTCGGTGGCGAGCAATTCGGCGGCGCGCGCGCGCAGCCGCGCCATCCAGGCCAGCTTGTAGTCGAATTTCGGGCCCGGCGCCGGGTTGCCATTGGGCAGGTAGAGCCCGCAGAGCCGCAGCGCGCGCGTCTCGCCCATCACCGTGGCCTCGATCCAGCGGGCCTGTTCGTCGCTCGCGTCGCCGGGCAGGCCGCGCGTCACGTCCTCGAGCGGGCGCTTCGACAGGATCGCCACCCCGTTGAATCCCTTTTGCCCGTGGGTTTCGACATTATAGCCGCGCTCCTCGAAGGCCTCGCGCGGGAAGGCCGCATCGAGGCTCTTGATCTCCTGCAACAGCACCACCTCCGGCGTGGCCTCGTCGAGCCAGTCGCAGAGCGCGGCATGGCGCGCCTTGATGCCGTTGATGTTGAACGTGGCGATGCGCATGGGCAGTCCCTCCGATCCGACGCCCCTCTATCGCGCGGGGGCGGGCAGGGCGCAAGGCTCGGGTGGTTCCGGCCGCGCCGTCGCGCTCAGATCGAGAACGACGTGCCGCAGCCGCAGGAGGAGGAGGCGTTGGGATTGTCGATGACGAAACGCGCGCCGATCAATTCCTCGGCAAAGTCGATGGTCGCGCCCGCGAGAAACGGCAGCGAGACGGCATCGACCACCACGCGCTGCCCGTCGCCTTCGAGGATGAGGTCGTCCTCGGCGGGCGTATCGAGGCGGATGTCGTATTGAAACCCCGAACAGCCGCCGCCTTCGACGGCGATGCGCAGCGCCTGACCCTGCTGGCCTGCGCCGATCTCGGCCAGGCGGGCAAAGGCGCGGGGGGTGACCTTGGGCGGAAGTTGCATTGCGGGCCTCGGCGGTTTCATCTCAATTCGCAGTCTGACATATATGAATCACGCGCGCCGCGACAAGGACCTCGCCGATGCCTGCCCCCTATGCCACCGATCCTGCCCGCTCGCGCGGCCGCCGCGTCGCCGAAGAGGAGAGCGCCTTTCGCACCCCCTTTCAGCGCGACCGCGACCGCATCATCCATTCCTCGGCCTTTCGCCGGCTCAAGCACAAGACCCAGGTCTTTGTCGCCCATGAGGGGGATTACTACCGCACCCGGCTCACCCATTCGATCGAGGTGGCGCAGGTGGCGCGCACGATCGCGGGCGCGCTCGGCCTCGATGCCGGATTGACCGAGGCGGTGGCGCTGGCGCATGATCTGGGCCACACGCCCTTTGGCCATGCGGGCGAGGATACGCTGGCGGATCTCATGGCGCCCCATGGCGGGTTCGACCATAACGCGCAGGCGCTGCGCATCGTCACCGCGCTCGAACGGCATTACGCCGGGTTTGACGGGCTCAACCTGACCTGGGAGACGCTCGAGGGGCTGGCCAAGCATAACGGGCCGGTCACCGGGCCATTGCCCTATGCGCTGGCCCATTACAATGCGCGCCACGATCTCGAACTGCACAGCCATGCCGGGGCCGAGGCGCAGGCCGCCGCCATCGCCGACGATATCGCCTATAACAACCACGATCTGCATGACGGGCTGCGCGCGGGGCTCTTTACGGATGAGGAAATCGCCACGCTGCCGGTGGTGGGCGATTGTTTCGCCGAGGTGGACCGGCTCTGGCCCGGCCTCGAAGCCAAGCGCCGCCGCCACGAGGCGCTGCGCCGGGTCTTCGGCGCGATGGTGGGCGACGTGATCGCCACGAGCCGCGCGCACCTGGCCCGTGCAGCGCCGCCCGATGTGGCGGCGCTGCGTGCGCTGGGCGTGCCGGTGATCCGCTTTTCGCCCGCGCTCTGGCAGGATTTGCAGGCGATCCGGGCGTTTCTTTTCACGCGCATGTATCGTGCGCCTGCCGTCAACGCGATGCGCGCCATGGTGGATGAGGTGGTGCGCGACCTGTTCCCGATCTATCTTGACGCGCCCGAGCACCTGCCCGAGGAATGGCGCGCCGATGTGGCGCGGGCGGGCGATCGCACGGAACTGGCGCGGCTGGTAGCCGATTACATCGCCGGGATGACCGACCGTTTCGCGCTCCAGAGCCATGCGCGGCTGACCGGCAAGCGACTGGAAACGAAAGCGGGGGTGTGACGTGGCGGCAGGACCGGAGGCGGGCGCGCTCTCGCCGGTTATGATCTTCGCGCTGGTGGGCGTGCTGGGTGTGGGCGCGCAATGGCTGGCCTGGCGGCTGCGGATGCCGGCCATCGTGCTGATGCTGGCGGCGGGGCTGATCGTGGGGCCGGGGCTGGGCCTCTTCGATCCGGCGCGCGATATCGGCCCCTTGATGGGGCCGATGGTGTCGATCGCGGTGGCGGTGATCCTCTTCGAGGGCGGCCTTACCCTCAATATCCAGGGCCTGCGGGGCGCCGCCGAAGGCGTGTGGCGGCTGGTCATTCTCGGCGCGCCGCTGGGCTGGCTCGGCTCGACGCTGGCGCTGCATTACGCGGCGGGGCTGGGATGGGAGGCCTCGGCGGTGTTCGGCGGCATCATGATCGTGACCGGCCCGACGGTGATCGCGCCGCTTCTGCGGCAGGCGCGGCTGGCGCGCAGGCCCGCGCAGCTGCTGCAATGGGAGGCGATCGTCAACGACCCGGTCGGCGCATTGGCCGCCGTTCTCGCCTTTGAGGTGGTGCTGGTGATCGCCGCCACCGAGAGCGCGGGCGGCGCGGCGCTGTCCATGGCGCGGGGCATCGCGGTGGCGCTGGTGCTGGGGCTTGGCGCGGGCTGGGGGCTGGTGCGGGCGTTCCGCGCGGGCCATGTGCCCGAATTCATGAAGGTGCCGGTGCTCTTTGCCGTTCTGCTGGGGGTCTTTGCCCTCGCCGATACGGTCCTGCACGAAAGCGGGCTGCTCACCGTTACGGTGATGGGGCTCTACATGGCCAATACCGACCTGCCGAGCTATGCCGAGCTGCGCCGCTTCAAGGAGCACGCGACGGTGCTGCTTGTCTCGGGGGTGTTCATCCTGCTCGCCGCCTCGATGAATGCCGAGACGCTGGCGCTGCTTGACGCGCGCGCGGCGCTCTTCGTGCTGATCACGGTGTTGCTGGTGCGGCCCGCCACGGTGCTGCTGTCGCTTCTCGGCACGCGCCTGCCGATGAACGAGCGGCTGCTGGTCGCGCTCACGGGACCGCGCGGCGTGGTGCTGGTGGCGGTGGCGGGGCTCTTTGCCGAGCGGCTGGTGGCGCTCGGCTTCGAGGATGCGGCGCGGCTCACGCCGCTGGCCTTCGCGCTGGTGGCGGCGACGGTGGTGCTCCACGGGTTTTCGCTCGCGCCGCTGGGGCGCGCGCTGGGGCTGGCGCAGAAGGGGCCGCCGGGGGTGATCCTCGTTGGCGGCTCGGCCTTTTCCACGGCGCTGGGGCAGGCGCTGCAAAATCTCGAGGTGCCGGTGCTGGTGGCCGATCCGAACCGTATCCGCCTGCGCTCGGCGCGGGAGGCGGGGCTGCGCACCTTCTTCGGCGATATCCTCTCGGAGGCCGCCGAGCACGGGCTCGAGGTGGTGAGCTATGGTCAGGTCGTGGCGCTGACCGACAATGACGCCTACAACACGCTGGTGGCCACCGACCTCGCGCCCGAATTCGGCCGCGAGAACGTCTTTCAGCTGCGCCGCGCGCGTGAGGACGACGCGCGCCACGCCCTGCCCGCCACGCTGGGCGGGCGGCGCATCGGCGGCGAGTTCGATCATGCGGAAATCTCGCGGCGCATGGCGCAGGGCTGGGGCGTGCGCACCACCCGGCTGAGCGCCGATTACACGCTGGAAGACTGGCGCGCCGACAATCCCGAGGCGGTGCCGCTGGCCGAGATGCGCGCCACGGGCGGGCTGACCTTCATCCCCCGCGACAAGGAACCAAGGGGCGGCGAGGAGACCCGCCTCATCTTCTTTGCCCCCGCGCGAAAGAATGGCTGAGCGCGGCGCGCGATCCCGGCCGGGGCTGCCCGGCGATTGACGCGCGGGCGCGGGATGATAAACCGGCGCGCATCGCAGGAAGAAAGGCGTGTCATGAACCTCTTTGACGATATCCGCGCGCTCGTGCTCGAGGCGCTCAAGGACATGCAGGCCGCAGGCGCGCTGCCCGGGGGGCTCGACATGGGTGCAGTCGCGGTCGAGCCGCCGCGCGATCCGGCCCATGGTGACATGGCCACCAATGCCGCGATGGTGCTGGCCAGACCCGCCGGGCTGAAACCCCGCGATATCGCCGAGGCGCTCGCCGCGCGGCTCGCCGCCGATCCGCGGATCACCTCCGCCGAGGTCGCCGGGCCCGGCTTTCTCAACCTGCGGCTCGCGCCCGGGCTCTGGCACGAGGTGCTGCGCGCGGCGCTGGTGCAGGGCGCGGCGTTCGGGCGCTCGGACATGGGGCAGGGCAGGCGGGTCAATGTCGAATACGTCTCGGCCAACCCGACCGGCCCGCTCCATGTCGGCCATACGCGCGGCGCGGTCTTTGGCGATGCGCTGGCGAGCCTTCTGGCTTTTGCGGGCTACGATGTCACGCGCGAATATTACATCAACGACGGCGGCGCGCAGGTCGATGTGCTCGCGCGTTCGGTCTATCTGCGCTATCTCGAGGCGCATGGGCGGGAGGTGGCCTTTGCCGAGGGCACCTATCCGGGCGATTACCTGATCGAGGTGGGCGAGGCGCTGCGCGACAAGGTGGGCGATGCCTATCTGGACCAGCCCGAGGAGGTCTGGCTCGGGCCGGTGCGCGATTTCGCGACCGAGGCGATGATGGCGCTCATCCGCGAGGATCTGGGCCTGCTCGGTGTCCACATGGATCACTTCTTTTCCGAAAAGTCGCTCTATGGCACCGGCCTCATCGAGCGCGCGATCGACGCGCTGCGCGAGAAGGGCCTGATCTATCGCGGCGTGCTCGAGCCGCCCAAGGGCAAGATGCCCGAGGATTGGGAGCCGCGCGAGCAGACGCTGTTCAGATCGACCGCGCATGGCGACGATGTGGACCGGCCGATCATGAAATCGGATGGAAGCTGGACCTATTTCGCCCCCGATATCGCGTATCATTATGACAAGATCGAGCGCGGTTTCGATCTGCTGATCGACGTGTTCGGCGCCGATCACGGCGGCTATGTCAAGCGGATGAAGGCGGCCGTCTCGGCGCTCTCGGACGGGCGCGTGCCGGTCGATATCAAGCTCTGCCAGCTCGTCCGGCTCTTCAGGAACGGCGCGCCCTTCAAGATGTCCAAGCGCGCGGGCACCTTCATCACCCTGCGCGATGTGGTGGACGAGGTCGGCCCGGACGTGACCCGCTTCGTCATGCTCACCCGCAAGAACGACGCGGCGCTCGATTTCGATTTCGACAAGGTTCTGGAGCAATCCAGGGAAAACCCGGTCTTTTACGTGCAATACGCCAATGCGCGGGTGAATTCGGTGCTGCGCAAGGCGCGCGAGGCCGGGATTGCCGCCGATGACGCGGCGCTTGCGGCGGCGGATCTGTCGATCCTGACCCATGAGGCCGAACTGACCCTCGCGCGCAAGATCGCCGAATGGCCACGCCAGGTCGAGATCGCGGCGCGCGCGCATGAGCCGCATCGCGTGGCCTTCTATCTCTACGATCTGGCCTCGGAACTGCACGCGCTCTGGAACCGCGGCCATGACGAGCCGGGCCTGCGCTTCCTGCAAGAGGGCGATCCGGCCACATCCGCCGCGAAAATCGCGCTGGCGCGCGCCGCAACGGTTGTGATTTGCGCGGGTCTCGCTATCCTTGGCGTCACCCCCGTGGACGAGATGCGCTGACCGCCGCCGCCCGGGGACCGAGCAGGCAGACAATAATCCCCGGCGGCAACGTATCGCCGGAGAGCGAGAGGCAGAGCATGGCTGATTTTCACATGTCCGGGGGGCATCCCGCCCCCGAATCCCGTCGGCTGTCGCTGGCGGGGCTGAGCAACATGGCCGGCGCGATCGTGTCGCTGGCGCTGATCGGCGGGATCAGTGTCTGGGGCTACGGGGTGGTGATGCGCGATGTCTCGGGCGTGCCGGTGGTGCGCGCGCTCGAGGGGCCGATGCGCGAGGCCCCCGAGGATCCGGGGGGGCGATCGGCCGCCAATCAGGGGCTGTCGGTGAACCGGGTCGCCGCCGAAGGCACTGCCGCCCCGCCGCCCGACCGGATCATCATCGCCCCGGGGCCGCTCGATCTCATGGCCGGGGACATGGCGGTGCCGGAGCAGACGGAGGCCCGGGACGAGGCCGCGCCGCCCGCGGCGGCCTCGCGTCCGCTGCCGCAGCCCCGCCCGCAGCCCGCCGATGTCCATCTCGCCGTGCTGCGCGAGGTGGCGACCGATCCCGATCCCGATCCTGCCCCGGCGCCGGCCCTGGCCCCGCGCCCGGCAATCTCGGGCGGCCTCGGCCAGTCGCTGCGTCCGCGTGCCCGCCCGGCCGATGCCGATCCCGTGGCCTTTGCGCTCGCCGCCGTCACCGGCGCCGCTGTCCCGACAGCGGAGGTCGCGTCCGGCGGGCCGTTGCCGGGCAGCCGCCTCGCCCAGCTCGGCGCCTTTGAGACGCCCGAGATGGCGCGCGCCGAATGGGACCGGCTGAGCGCGCGGCTCGGTGACCTGCTCGATGGCAAGTCGCGTGTGATCCAGCGCGCCGAGACTGGCGGGCGCAGCTTCTGGCGGCTGCGCGCCGCAGGCTTCGAGGATCTCCCCGATGCGCGGCGCTTCTGTTCGGCCCTGCAGGCCGAAAAGGTCGAATGCATCCCGGTGGTGACGCGGTGAGCCGCCTCGGCGCGGTCATTCTCGACGCGACCGGCCTGCGGCTGACGCCCGGCGAAAAGGCGCTGTTTCGGGCCACGCGCCCCTTCGGGTTCATTCTCTTCGCGCGCAATATCGACACGCCCGACCAGGTGCGCGCGCTGGTCTCGGAGATGCGCGAGGCTGCGGGTCATGCGGCGCTTGTCACCATCGACCAGGAGGGCGGACGTGTGCAGCGCCTGCGCGCGCCGCGCTGGCGGGGCTGGCCCGCGCCGCTCGATCATGTCGCGGCGGCGGGGGCGCGCGCGGCGGAGGCGATGTATCTGCGATACCGGCTGATCGCCGCCGAGCTCCACGCGCTCGGCATCGACAGCAATTGCGCCCCGCTCGTCGATGTGGCCGGGCCCGCCACGCACCCGTTCCTGCGCGACCGCTGCTATGGCGAGAGCCCCGCGCAGGTGGCCGCGATCGGCCGCGCCGTGGCCGATGGGCTGCTGGCGGGCGGCGTGCTGCCGGTGGTCAAGCACATCCCCGGCCACGGCCGCGCCGCAGCCGACAGCCACCACGATCTGCCGCGCGTGGACTGCATGAAGAGCGATCTTCAAGCCAATGATCTTGCACCATTCAAGGCGCTGAACGACCTGCCGATGGCGATGACGGCCCATGTCGTTTACGGCGCGCTCGATGACCGCCCCGCGACCCTCTCGCCGCCGGTGATCGCCATGATCCGCGACGAGATCGGCTTTGACGGGCTGCTCATGACCGACGATATCGCGATGAAGGCGCTCTCAGGCGATCTCGCCACGCGCGCGCGGCAGGCGCTTGCGGCGGGTTGTGATGTGGTGCTGCATTGCAACGGCACGCTGGCCGAGCGTCAGGCTGTCGCCGAGGCCGCCGGCGCGATGGCGCCGCGTGCGCAGGCCCGGGCCGAGGCGGCGCTCACCTGCCGCAAATGCCCCGATCCGGTTGACATTTCCGCCCTCCAGGCGCAGCTTGATGCGCTGACGGGCGGACGCATGGATGGCTGAGGACGAGTTCGAGGAGGGCGCAAAGGCGGTGCCGCTGGCCGCGCGGCTGGCCGCCGAGACGCTCATCGTCGATGTCGATGGGTTCGAGGGGCCGCTCGACCTGCTGCTGACCCTCTCGCGCACGCAAAAGGTCGATCTGCGGCGCATTTCGGTGCTGCAACTGGCGCAGCAATACCTCGCCTTTGTCGAACGCGCCAAGGCGCTGCGGCTGGAACTGGCCGCCGATTACCTGGTCATGGCGGCCTGGCTGGCCTTTCTCAAGTCGCGCCTGCTGCTGCCGCCCGACCCGACCGAGGAGGGGCCCTCCGGCGCGGAGCTCGCCGCGCATCTGGCCTTTCAGCTCGAACGCCTCCAGGCGATGCGCGATTGTGCCGCGCGGCTGATGGGGCGCGACCGGCTGGGGCGTGATTTCTTTGCCCGCGGCCTGCCCGAGGACGTGACCCGCCGCCGCGCGACGCGCTACACCGCGACGCTGCTCGACCTGATGCAGGCCTATGCGCGAATCCGCACGCGCGACGAATTCCGCCCCTTCGTGATGGACCGCGATGCGATCCAGACGATGGAGCAGGCGCTCGAGCGGCTGCGCAAGCTGATCGGCTTTGCCGGGAACTGGACCGATCTTGCGCATTACCTTCCCGAGGGGTTCACCACCGACCCGGCGCGCCGCCGCTCGGCCACGGCGGCGACCTTTGCGGCCGCGCTCGAACTGGTCCGGGAGGGGCGCGCCGAGATCCGGCAAGCCGGCGAATTCGCTCCGGTAGAGCTGCGCCGAAAGGATTAGGAACGTGTCGGAGAATATTGAAAATAATGATGAAAGCCTGTTTTCCGCGCCGCCCCTCGCGGAACAGGAGCGCATGATCGAGGCGATGCTTTTTGCCTCCTCCGAGCCGCTCGATCTGCGCGAAATGGCGGCCCGGATGCCCCATGGCAGCGATCCCGCCGAGGCGCTGGTGCTGTTGCGCAAACGCTACGAGGGGCGCGGTGTGCGACTGGTGCGCGTGGGCGAGGGCTGGGCGATGCGCACCGCCCCCGATCTGGGCCATCTCATGCGCCGCGAAGTGGTCGAGACGCGCAAGCTCAGCCGCGCGGCGATCGAGACGCTGGCCATCATCGCCTATCATCAGCCGGTGACCCGCGCCGAGATCGAGGAGATCCGCGGCGTTTCGGTCAGCCGCGGAACCGTCGATCAACTCCTTGAAATGGAATGGATTCGATTTGGCCGGCGCAAGATGACGCCAGGGCGTCCGGTGACCTTTGTCGTCACCGGGACGTTTCTCGACCATTTCGGTCTGGAAAGCGTGCGCGACCTCCCCGGTCTCGACGAATTGCGCGCTGCGGGGCTTCTCGACAACCGCCCGCCACCGGGGGCGATGCCGCGCGCCGACCCCGATGAAGAGACCGAGGCCGCGCCGGGGCAGAGCGAACTTTTCGAGGATTGAGCGAAGATTGCGTGCGGTGTTGACGATTTGTTGAGGAATTCGGGCGATCATGCACTGAAATCGACGCGGCTTTGGTTTACAAGAGGAGGGGACCGGCAAGAGGAGCAACAGGATGAACGCCAATCAGATGATCAACATGGTGATCCGCATGATCATGCAGCGGTTCCTGCGGCAAGGCATCAACAAGGGCTTTGGCGCGATGGGGGGCGGGGGCGCGCGCCCCGGTCCCGATGGGCGCAAGACCGCGCAGCGCGCGCGCCAGGCGATGAAACTGGGCCGGCGGATCGGGCGCATGTGAACGCGCGCGCGACGCGGGCCCCGGGTCGGAGCGCGGCTCAGGCGCGGAAATGCTTGGACAGTTTCAGGCCCTGTCCCTGATAATTCGACGCGATCCCCGCGCCATAGAGCTGCTCGGGCACGGTGTCCATGTGCTCGTAGACGAGCCGCCCGACGATCTGGCCGTGTTCGAGGACAAAGGGTGATTCGTGGCAGCGCACCTCGAGCACCCCGCGCGACCCTGCGCCGCCCGCCGCCGCATGGCCGAAGCCGGGATCGAAGAAGCCTGCGTAATGCACCCGGAACTCGCCCGCCATGGCGACGAAAGGCGCCATCTCGGCGGCACAGGTCGGCGGGACATGCACCGCCTCGCGGCTGACGAGGATGTAGAACGCGCCGGGGTCGAGGATGATATGGCCGGTCGTGCTGTGCACCTCTTCCCAGAAATCGGCGGGGGCGTAATGGCCGATGCGGTCGAGGTCGATCACGCCGGTATGCGGCTTGGCGCGGTAGCCCGCGAGCGTGCCGCGCGCGGGGCGCAGATCGACCGAAAAGGCCAGCCCGCCGTCGATCACCGCCGGCCCATCTACCAGCGGCGTCTCTGCATGGAGCGCGCGCAGCGCCGCATCCGGCAGGACCGCCTGGCCGGAGCGAAACCGGATCTGGTTGAGCCGCATTCCGGGCCGCACCAGCACCGAAAACGATCGCGGGCAGATCTCGGCATAGAGCGGGCCGCGATAGCCGGGCGCGACGCGGTCGAACTCGGTGCCGCCATCGGTGATCGTGCGCGTCAACAGGTCGAGCCGCCCGGTTGAAGACTTGGCATTGGCTACCGCCTGCACCCCCTCGGGCAGCGCCAGATGCTCGACCAGCGGCACGAGATAGACGCACCCCTTTTCGAGCAGGGCGCCGGGGCCGAGGTCGATCTTGTGCATCCCGAATTCCTCCAGCCGGTCGGCCACACTGCGCCCCGCCCCGGTCAGGAAGGAGGCGCGCACCCGGTAGGCCACGGGGCCGAGGCGCAGATCGAGGCTCGCAGGCTGGAGCTGATCGGGCAGGATCGCGGGATCGCCGGTAATGGCCCCCGCCGCGATCAGGCCGCGCAATTGCTGGATGGACAGAACGCCGGTCATCGCTGTCTCCCGTTCGGGCCCGACGGGGCGCGCCGGGCGGGATCGTCGGCGATTTTGGTCGGGCTAGCAGGACTTGAACCTGCGACCTTCCGTCCCCCAGACGGACGCGCTACCAGGCTGCGCCATAGCCCGACGATGCGCCGTTCATACCGGTTTTGCGGACAGGGGCAAGGGGCTGGCTGCAATTTTCTCGTGCCTTATTGCCCTGCGCCGAGATGCGCGCGCAGATCGTCGGCCAGCGCGGCAAGGCGCCGTGCGAGCGGCGCCGGGATCGGCCGGTCGAGGGCGGCAAGCCGGGCGAGCGGGCCGGGGCCGGCGGCGGGGGGGGGCTCGGGCTGATCCGCGGGCAGGGGCGGTCGGGCAGGGGGCGCGGAGGGCTGTGCCGCCTCTGGTGGGCCTGGCCGCTCTGCATCGGCGCCGCTGTCGGGCAGGGCGGCCGCCATGGTCTGAGGGATTTCCTCCGGTTCCTCGGCATCTTCGGCATCTTCGGCATCCTCCGGTTCCGCCCCGGCCTCCGGCGCGGCCGGTTCCGGCCCGGAGCGCGTGAAACGGATCACCTGCGCGCCGTCTTCCGCCATCGTCGCCTCAAAGCCCGGCTCGGGGGCGAGGTCGATGACATGCTGCACACCTTTCTCGCGCAGGAGAGTCTGGACCGCCTTGATGGTCATGCCCTCGTCATGCAGCAGCCGCCGGATCCCCGCCAGAAGCCGCATGTCCGCGGGCCGGTAATAGCGCCGCCCGCCCGCGCGCTTGACCGGCTTGACCTGCGCGAACCTGCTCTCCCAGAAGCGCAGCACATGGGCCGGCACCCCGAGCCACTCGGCCACCTCGCTGATGGTGCGAAAGGCATCGGCGGATTTGGCCATCGGCGGGCCTGTCCTCAGCGCCTGTTGCCGCGGGCGACGCGATCCTTCATCAGGTGCGACGGCCGGAAGGTCAGCACGCGGCGCGGCTCGATCGGCACTTCCTCGCCGGTCTTGGGGTTGCGCCCCACGCGGGCCGTCTTCTCGCGCACCGAGAATGTCCCGAAGGACGAGATCTTGACCTGTTCGCCGCGCACCAGCGCGTCGGATATATGGCCGAGCACGCTCTCGACCATCTGTGCGGCATCGTTGCGCGACAGGCCCACCTCGCGGAAAACCGCCTCGCTCAGGTCCATGCGCGTGATCGTCTTGTTGGTCATTCCATCCCCGCTTTTTCGGCGCAGTTTGCGGCGAAGCAATTTACAAGTCAATGTCAACGGCTTGGCCGATGCCGCTGGCGCGCGGTTTTTTGCGTGCCCGCGCCGCCTACCAGCGCAGCACCACCGCGCCCCAGGCCAGTCCGCCGCCGATCGCCTCCGACAGGATCAGATCGCCGCGTCGGATGCGCCCCTCGGCCACCGCCACCGAGAGGGCGAGGGGAATCGACGCCGCCGAGGTGTTGCCGTGATCCTGCACCGTGACCACCACCCGCTCCATCGGCAGGTTGAGCTTTTTGGCGGTGCCCTGGATGATGCGGATATTGGCCTGGTGCGGCACCACCCAGTCCACGTCCTGCCCGGCGAGCCCGATCTTGCCGAGCGCCGTTTCGGCGGTGGCCGCGAGCTTCTCGACGGCCTGCCGGAAGAGCGCGTTGCCCTGCATCCTGAGCTTGCCGGCGCTGCCCGTGGTCGAGACCCCGCCATCGACATAGAGCATGTCGCGATAGCGCCCGTCCGAGTTGAGATCGACCGACAGGATCCCGCGATCGGTATTGGCGCCGCTGCCCGGCTGCGCCTCGAGGATGAGCGCGCCCGCGCCATCGCCGAAGAGCACGCAGGTGGAGCGGTCCGACCAGTCCATGATCCGCGAGAATGTCTCGGCGCCGATCACCAGAAGCCGCTCGGCCTGACCCGCCATGATCATCGCATTGGCGGTGGAGAGCGCATAGATGAACCCCGCGCAGACCGCCTGCACGTCGAAGGCAAAGCCGCGCTCCATGCCGAGCCCGCTCTGCACCATGGTGGCGACCGAGGGAAAGGTCAGGTCCGGCGTCGAGGTGGCGACGATCACCCCGTCGATATCGCCCGCCCCGATCCCGGCATCCGCAAGCGCGGCGCGCGCGGCGTGGATCGCGAGTTGCGACGTGGTCTCGTCCTCGGCGGCAAAGCGACGGCGCTCGATGCCCGAGCGGGTGCGGATCCACTCGTCGGACGTGTCGAGCGACTGCTCGAATTCGGCATTGGGGACGATCCGGGCGGGCAGGTAATGCCCGACACCGATCGGCACGGCGCGAAGAATCATGTGGATGTGCCCTCCTCGGGGCCGGTCATTTCGTTGCCCGCCGGGGTGGCTGCGGCGATGCGCGCGGCGAGCCGCTCGGTAAAGTGCGAGCGCGCCAGTTCGAAGGCGAGCTTGATCGCCGAGGAAACCCCGGTGGCATCCGCCGCACCGTGCGATTTCACCACCGTGCCGTTGAGCCCCAGGAACACGCCGCCATTGGCGCGGCGCGGATCGACGCGCTTTCTCATGCGTTGGAGCGAGGTATAGGCCAGCAGCGCCGCGAGCCGCGACAGCGGCGAATGGTTGAACGCCTCGCGCAGCAGATCGCCCACCAGCTTGGCGGTGCCCTCCCCGGTCTTGAGCGCGACATTGCCGGTGAAACCGTCGGTCACGATCACGTCGCAGACCGTGCCGGGCAGGTCGCGCCCCTCGACGAAGCCCACGAATTCATAAGCGGCGGCGTCGGCGTTGGCGGCGATGAGGTCATGCGCTTCGCGCAGCTCGGCGCGGCCCTTGTGTTCCTCGGTGCCGACATTGAGAAGCCCGATGCGCGGCCGCGCAAGGCCAAAGCCGTTGCGCGCATAGGACGCCCCCATCAGCGCGTATTGCATCAGATCGCGGGCGTCGGCGCTGATATCGGCGCCGCCGTCGAGCATGATGTTGTGCTGCTGCGGGTTCTGCGAGGGCCACATCACCGCGATCGCCGGCCGCGCGATCCCCGGCAGCTTGCGCAGGCGCATCACCGACATGAGCATGAGCGCACCGGTATTGCCACAGGAAACACAGACCGAGGCCTCGCGCGCGCGCACCGATTCGAGCGCCGACCACATCGAGGTGGCGCGCCCCTGGCGCACGACCTGGCTGGGCTTGTCGTTCATCGAGACGACCTGGGGCGCATCGCGGATCTCGACCCGTCCGGCGAGCGCGCGCCGGCGCGCGACCAGCGGTTCGAGCTCCGCGCGCGGCCCGTGCAGGATGAAGCCGATATCGGGGTTGCGCGCGGCGGAATGCTCCATGCCGCCGACCACGGCGGCAGGCCCCTGATCGCCGCCCATGGCGTCAACCGAGATGATGATGCGCTCCGCGCCGACTGCCGTATGATCGCTCCGAGCGCCCATTCAGCCGCTGCCCCCGTCCCGAGTTCAGGCGGCGTCGTCTTCCAGGTCGATCTCGTCAACCATGGCCACAACCTCGCGCTCGGCGTAGTGGCCGCAGGCGGCGCAGACGTGGTGCGGGCGCTTCAGCTCGCCGCAATTGGGGCATTCGTTGGGATTGCCCGCCACGAGCGAATCATGCGCGCGGCGCATGTTGCGGCGCGACTTGGAGACTTTGTTCTGTTGAACGGCCATGCTGCCACCTCAATTCCTAAGGGGCCTGCGCGGCCCTGTTTCACGGGTGTTCGCGGCTCATAATCCTGACCGAGCCGCCGGTTCAACCCCAAATTCCGATGAGAGCGCGAAAATACAGGGTTTCGGTGCCGGGGCAAGCGATTCTTGGGACGCTGCGGGGTGGATCAGCCCTCCTCGCCGTCCTCCAGCCGGTCGCGCAGCGCCGCCAGCCCGGCAAAGGGGCGCATGTCCGCATCCTCCAGCGGGCGCACGCCCGCGGGCGCGGCGCGCATCTCGCCCGGTTCGGCGCCCGGGATGCGCGGATATTGCGGCACCGCCAGCGCCAGCGCCTCGGCCAGCACCTCCGTGAGGTCGAGCATCTCGGGAAGCGGCTCGCGGGTGTCGTCCTCGGGCATCTCGACCTCCTCGCCGGGGGCGACGGCGGGCTCGTCCGCGTCGGTGTAGCGCCGCACCACCGGCTCGTCGATGCGCGTCGTCACCGGCGCGAGCGTGACAATGCAGGGCTGCACCACCGTCGCCCCGAGCGTGGCCTCCAGCACCCAGTCCCGCGCGCCCTCGGGGCTGATCTCGCCCGCGAGCCGCAGCTTGCGCAGATCCGAAAGGGCGAGCGCCCCCGCCAGCGCGCGCCGCGCCTGCGCATCGGGCACGATCTCGAAGGCGGTCGTCTCTCGCCGCATCCGCGCGAGCGGCAGGCGGCCCGTTTCGGGCGTGTCCGGGGGCATGGCGGGCCTGTCTTCCTTTCTTGAAACCGTCAGCTGCATTGATGTATGCGGGATAGAAGCCGCGCGCGGCCAAGGCAAGAGGGCAGAGATGACAGCGTTCCCGATCGTTCTGATGCGCAGCCTGGTGTTCTGCGCATTGCTGGGGGTCGCGTCCTGCGCGCCAACCTACCGCAATCATGGCTATATCCCTCCCGAGGAGGATCTCGCCAACCTGATCGTCGGGGTCGATACCCGCGCCACGGTGGATGACCTGATCGGCGCGCCCGCGCTCTCGGGGATCTCGGGCGAGGGGGATTACTACTATGTCCGCTCGCGCAAGCGCACCTGGGGCATGTTGCGCCCGCGGGAGGTGGAGCGGGAGGTGCTCGCCATTTCCTTCAACGATGACGACACGATCGCCAATATCGAGCGCTTCGGCCTCGAAGACGGGCAGATCGTGCCGCTCGCGCGGCGCGTCACCGACAATTCGGTGGTCAAGACCGGGTTCCTGCGGCAGCTTCTCGACAATATCGGCGCGCTCAACCCGGCCGATGCCTTTGGCGGCGGCTAGGATCATGGCGCTGTCACGGTGATCGTGCCGAATGGCGTCGGGATCGGTCTCGGGAGGCGGAGCCATGATCGAGCTGCGGCACGGGCGCTATCGGGCACGGCTGGCATGTGGGGCGGGCGATATCGCGCGCGCCCGGGCGCTGCGGGCGCGCGCCTTTCTCGGCGCGGGGGGCGGGCGCGATGCCGAAGGTGCCGATGACGCCGATGACCATGACGCGGCCTGTCTGCATGTGCTCGTCGAGGAGGCGGCGCGCGGCGATCTGGTCTGCTGTTTCCGGGTGCTCCTCCTTGGCAGCGGTGCCGGGATTGCGCGCAGCTATTCGGCGCAGTTCTACGATTTGTCGGCGCTTGGGCGGTTCGCGGGGCGCATGGCCGAGATGGGCCGTTTCTGCCTCGCCCCCGATCGCCACGATCCCGACATCGTGCGCCTCGCCTGGGCGGCGATGACGCGGCTCGTGGATGCGCACGGGGTGGCGATGCTCTTTGGTTGCGCGTCCTTCAAGGGGGTAGAGACCGCGCCCTATCTCGATGCCTTTGCCGTGCTGGGTCAGTGCCACCTCGCGCCGCGCCGGTGGCGGCCGCGGATCAAGGCGCCGGCGGTGTTCCGGTTTGCGCGCCAGCTGCGCCACCATGAGCCCGACATGAAACGAGCGATGCGCCACATGCCGCCGCTGCTGCGCAGCTATCTGATGATGGGCGGCCGGGTCAGCGATCATGCGGTGATCGACCGGCAGATGGGCACGCTGCACGTTTTCACCGGGGTGGAGGTCGCGGCGATTCCCGCTGCGCGCCAGCGGCTGCTGCGGGCGCTCGCGGGCTGACGGCGTGACGGCTTGACGGCGCGCGGGGGCCGCGATAGCCGGGCCTGCATGGCACGCGCACCGCTTCTCCAGCTCAACGACATCTCGCTCACCTTCGGGGGCGAGCCGGTCTTCGACGATCTCTCGCTCATCATCCAGCCCGGCGACCGGGTGGCGCTGGTGGGGCGCAACGGCTCGGGCAAATCGACGTTGATGAAGGTCATGGCCGGGCTGATCGAGCCCGACTGCGGCACACGGATCGTCGCGCCGGGGGTGCGCGTGGGCTACATGGAGCAGGAGCCCGACATGGCCGGTTTCGCCACGCTCGGCGATTACGCCGCGGCGGCGCTCGGGCCCGAGGAGATGTATCGCGTCGAGATGGCGGGCGAGGGGCTCAAATTCGATCCCGCCCGCCCGGTCGCCACCGCCTCGGGCGGCGAGCGGCGGCGCGCGGCGCTCGCGCGGCTGATGGCCGAGGCGCCCGAGCTGATGCTGCTCGACGAGCCGACGAACCATCTCGATATCGAGGCGATCGGCTGGCTCGAAGAGACGTTGCGCAGCACCCGCCGCGCCTATGTGGTGATCAGCCACGACCGCGCGTTCCTGCGTGAACTTACCCACGCAACTCTTTGGATAGACAGGGGAATCGTGCGTCGTCAGGAGGAGGGATTCGGCGGCTTCGAGGCCTGGCGCGACAAGGTCTGGGAAGAAGAGGACATCGCCCGACACAAGCTCGACCGCAAGATCCGCGCCGAGGCACGATGGGCCGTCGAGGGCATCAGCGCCCGGCGCAAGCGCAACCAGGGCCGGGTGCGTGCGCTCCAGGAGCTGCGCGCCGCCGCGCGCCGCCAGATCCGGCGGCAGGGCACGGCGGCGATGGCGCTCGATTCCGGTCCTGCCTCGGGGCGCAAGGTGATAGAAGCCACAGATATTTCAAAGTCCTACGAGGACAAGCTCATCCTGCGCCCGTTCAGCCTGCGGGTGATGCGCGGCGAGCGCGTGGCCTTTGTCGGTCCCAATGGCGTGGGCAAGACGACGCTGCTGCGCATCCTGATGGGCGAGATCCCGCCCGATACCGGCACCGTCACCCATGGCACCAATCTCGTGCCGGCGGTGTTTGATCAGGCCCGCGCGCGGCTCGATCCGGAGATGACCCTCTGGGAGAGCCTAACGGGCGATCCCGAGATGCGCGTGCCGGGGCAGGCCGATCAGGTGCTGGTGCGCGGGGCGCCGCGGCATGTGGTGGGGTATCTCAAGGATTTCCTGTTCGATGAGCGGCAGGCCCGCGCGCCGGTCAAATCCCTGTCCGGTGGCGAAAAGGCGCGGCTGCTGCTGGCCCGGATCATGGCGCGCGAGAGCAACCTTCTGGTGCTCGACGAGCCGACCAACGATCTCGATATCGAGACGCTCGACCTGCTTCAGGAACTGCTCGACGATTATGACGGCACGGTGCTGCTGGTGAGCCACGATCGCGATTTTCTCGACCGGGTGGCCACCACCACCATCGCGATGGAGGGGGACGGGCGCGCCGTGGCCTATGCGGGGGGCTGGTCCGACTACCGCGCACAGCGCGGCGAGGATGTGACCGAGGCTCCGAAAAGGATCGAGAGGCCGGCGCCCAAAAAGCCCGCGCCGAAACAACCGGCGCCTGCCGCCTCCGGCCTCAGCTTTACCGAGAGGCACCGGCTCGACGCTTTGCCCGAGGTGATGTCCCGGCTCGAGGCGGAGATCGCGAAGCTGACCGAGTTGCTCTCGGATCCGGATTTGTTCGCCCGCGAGCCGGTCAAGTTCCGGCGCGCGACCGAGGCCCTCGCCCAGCGTCAGGCGGCGCTGGCCGAGGCCGAGGAGGAATGGCTCGCCCTTGCCGGGAAGGCCGAGGGCTGAGCCGCCGCGCCTCACTGCATCCTGAGCGCGCCGTCGAGGCGGATCACCTCGCCGTTGAGATAGCCGCATTCGACGATGAAACCGGCGAGGCGGGCGTATTCCGCCGGATCGCCGAGCCGCTTGGGGAATGTCACCTCGGTGGCGAGGCTGTCCTGCACCTCCTGCGGCAGGCCGCGCATCATCGGCGTGGCGAAGATCCCCGGCGCGATCGCCATCACGCGGATCCCCTCGCGCGACATGTCGCGCGCCATCGGCAGCGACAGCCCGACGATCCCCGCCTTCGAGGCGGCATAGGCGGCCTGGCCCTTCTGCCCCTCGAAGGCGGCGACGGAGGCGGTGTTGACGATCACCCCGCGCGCCCCGTCCGCGTCGGGCGCATTCCCCGCCATCTCGGCGGCAGCGAGGCGGGAGACGTTGAACGTGCCGACGAGGTTGATGTCGATCGTCCGGCGAAACACGTCGAGAGGGTGCGGCCCGTCGCGCCCGAGGGTCTTGAGCCCGGTGGCGATGCCCGCGCAGTTGACCACCGCGGTGATCCGGCCCATGGCCTCCTTGGCGGCGGCGATGGCGCGCGCGACGGAGTCCTCGTCGGTCACGTCGGTCTCGGCGAAATGCGCACCGATCTCGGCGGCGACCTCGGCGCCGCGCGCGCCATCGCGGTCGAGCAGCGTGACCTGCGCGCCCTGCGCCCGGAAATGCCGCGCCGTCGCCTCGCCAAGCCCGGAGGCCCCGCCGGTGATGATCGCTGCGGTGTCGGTGATGCGCATGAGGGATCCTCCGTTAAATGAACACACGTTCAGCTACACCGCACCCGCCCGCCTGTCAAAAGGCTTGTTTCCGCTGTGGCGCATGGCTCTTGTCCCTCCCGCCCTGTCGGTGCATCAATCCCGCAGCGGGCAGAGGGAGAGGAGAATGCCATGGCAGATGACGGGGTGCTGACGCCCGAGCAGGCGGCGCGCATCCGCGCCAGCTTTGAGTCGCAGACGATGATGACGACGCTGGGCGCGCGGATGACGGGGATCGCCCATGGCGAGGTGCGCATCGAGGCGCCGATCCTTCCGGGGAGCCGCCAGCAACGCGGGTTCGCCCATGCCGGGCTGAGCTTTTCCATCGGCGACAGCGCGGCGGGCTATGCGGCGGTGAGCGTGGTGCCCGAGGGGCATGACGTGCTCACCTCCGAGATGAAGATCCACCTGCTCGCCCCGGCAAAGGGCGATCTGCTGGTGGCTACGGGCCGGGTGATCCGCGCGGGCCGCCGCCTGGTGATCGTGCAGGCGGATGTGCACGCGCTGGAGGACGGGCGCACGAGCCATGTCGCGTTCATGACCGGGACGATGATCCCGATCGCCGCTTCCTGAGGCGCGCGCGCCTCAGCCCTGTTTCGCGGCGCGCTTGCGCTCGTGCGGGTCGAGGTGGCGCTTGCGCAGGCGGATCGCGTTTGGCGTCACCTCGACCAGCTCATCATCGTTGATATAGGCGATCGCCTCTTCCAGGCTGAGCGTGACCGGCGTGGTCAGGCGCACCGCCTCATCGGTGCCCGAGGCGCGCACATTGGTGAGCTTCTTGCCCTTGAGCGGATTGACCTCGAGATCGTTCTCGCGGCTGTGCTCGCCGATGATCATCCCGGTATAGACCGGGGCCTGCGCGCCGATGAAAAGCCGCCCGCGTTCCTCGAGGTTCCACAGCGCATAGGCCACCGCCTCGCCGTTTTCCATCGAGATGAGCACGCCCGCGCGCCGCCCCGGAATGGGCCCGCGATGCGGCACCCAGCCGTGGAACACGCGGTTGAGCACGCCGGTGCCGCGCGTGTCGGTCAGGAATTCTCCGTGATAGCCGATAAGGCCGCGCGAGGGCACATGCGCCACGATCCGCGTCTTGCCCGCGCCCGAGGGCTTCATCTCGACCAGATCGCCCTTGCGCGCGCCGGTGATCTTCTCGATCACCGCGCCGGTGAATTCGTCGTCCACGTCGATGGTGACTTCCTCGACCGGCTCCAGCCGCTCGCCATTCTCGCCCTCGCGCATGAGGACCTGCGGGCGCGATATGCTGAGCTCGAACCCCTCGCGGCGCATGTTCTCGATCAGCACGCCCATCTGCAATTCGCCGCGCCCGGAGACATCGAAGGCCTCGCCGCCGGGGGTATCGGTGACCTTGATGGCGACGTTCGATTCGGCCTCTTTCATCAGGCGCTCGCGGATCACGCGGCTCTGGACCTTCTTGCCGTCGCGGCCCGCGAGCGGGCTGTCGTTGATCCCGAAGGTGACCGAGATGGTGGGCGGGTCGATGGGCTGCGCGGCAAGCGGCGTGTCCACGGCGAGCGCGCAGATCGTGTCGGCCACGGTGGCCCTGGACATCCCCGCGATGCTGACGATATCGCCGGCTGTCGCCTCCTCGATATCCTGCGTGGTCAGGCCGCGAAAGGCCTGGATGCGGGTCACGCGGAACTGTTCGATCTTCTGGCCCACGCGCGAGAGGGCCTGCACCGTCTGACCCACGCGCAGCCGGCCCGACTCGACGCGCCCCGTCAGGATCCGCCCGACAAAGGGATCGGCCCCGAGCGTGGTGGCGAGCATCCGGAAATCCTCGTCCATATGGGTGATCTGCCGGGGCGCGGGAACGTGGTTGACGATCAGCTCGAAGAGCGCCGAGAGGTCGCGGCGTGGGCCGTCAAGCTCGTGATCGGCCCAGCCGGAGCGGCCGCTCGCATACATATGCGGGAAATCGAGCTGATCCTCGTTCGCGCCGAGATTGGCGAAGAGGTCGAAACATTCGTCAAGCGCGCGGTCGGGCTCGGCATCGGGCTTGTCCACCTTGTTGAGCACCACGATCGGCCGCAGCCCGAGGGCGAGCGCCTTGGAGGTGACGAACTTGGTTTGCGGCATCGGCCCTTCGGCGGCATCCACCAGCAGCACCACGCCATCGACCATCGACAGGATACGCTCCACCTCGCCGCCGAAATCGGCGTGGCCGGGGGTATCGACGATGTTGATGCGGGTGTTTTTCCACACCACCGAGGTGGGCTTGGCAAAGATGGTGATGCCGCGCTCGCGCTCGATATCGTTGCTGTCCATCGCGCGTTCGTCCACCGCCTGCCCGGCGCGAAACGCGCCCGACTGCTTGAGCAATTCGTCCACGAGCGTCGTCTTGCCGTGATCGACATGGGCGATGATGGCGATATTGCGCAGATCCATTTGGGCAGAGTCCTGATGCTGTTTCGCCCGCGCCTTAGACGCCGCGGCGCAGAAAGGCCAGAGGCAAAGCCCGCAGGCCGGCGTCAGAACGGGATTTCGTCGTCGATATCGCGCGAGGGGCGGCCCGCGCTGGCGGGCGCGCCGCCGCCGTAATCGCCGCCGCCGTAACCCTGATCCTGGCCGCCGCCATAATCCGGACCCTGGCCACCGCCGCCCCGCGAATCGAGCAGCGTCAGCTCACCGCGATAGGGGCGCAGCACGATCTCGGTCGTATAGCGGTCCTGCCCCGACTGGTCCTGCCATTTGCGCGTCTCGAGCTGCCCTTCGATATAGACCTTGGAGCCCTTGCGCAGGTATTGCTCGGCGATGCGCGCCAGCGGCTCGGAGAAGATCGCCACCGAATGCCATTCGGTCTTTTCGCGCCGCTCGCCGGTGTTGCGGTCCTTCCATGTCTCGGAGGTGGCGATTCGCAGGTTGCACACCTTGCCGCCATTCTGAAAGGTGCGCACCTCGGGATCGCGGCCGAGATTGCCGACGATGATAACCTTGTTGACGGACCCGGCCATGTTTCCCTCCTGCGGCTTTCGATTTGTCCTTGCCGGGTTACATCATCGCAACAGGGTGAAGAAAGGCTTAAATTGCGCGCGCAGTCGGCGATTTTCTGCCCGCCCCCTGTAACATGGTGGAAAATCGCTCGAAATGCGGGGCAGAAATTAACACTATCGCGCCGGGAACAAGGTGGGGACATAACCGGATGCGCGGCATCACTCTGGCGCTGGTGGCGGGGCTCGTCTGGCCGGCCATGGCAGGGGCGGACACGCTCTCGACCAAGGGGCGGATCGGCGTGTTCAAGTCGCAGACCCGCGTGCTCGACACCCGGGCGAGCGAGCAATACCGCAATTCCGTGCGTCTCCAGCCACAGAGCTTCGTGACCCCGACCATCTGGGGCGATCTCGACCCTTCGCCGATGTTCCGCGGGACCTATCGCGGCCCCTATCTCGAAATGGCCAGACAGGCCGCGCGGCGCCACGACATCCCCGAGAGCCTGTTTTTGCGCCTCGTGCAGCGGGAATCGGGCTGGCGGGCGGATGCGGTCTCGCACAAGGGGGCGATCGGGCTGGCGCAGCTCATGCCGGGCACGGCGCAGATGCTGGGCGTGAACCCGCACGACCCGCGCCAGAACCTCGAGGGCGGCGCGCGCTACCTCGCCGAGCAATACCGCAGGTTCGGCTCCTGGCGGCTGGCGCTGGCGGCCTATAATGCCGGGCCGCAGGCGGTCGAGAAATACGGCGGCGTGCCCCCGTTCGAGGAGACGCGCACCTATGTCCGGGTCATCCTCGGCAGCTGACGGCGGCCCCGGCCCGAGGCCGGGGCGCGCGCCTGCCCTCAGAGCAGCGCCTTGACCCGCTCGGCCACCGCCCCGGCGGTGATGCCGAATTTCTCGTAGAGGACCTCGGCCGGGGCAGAGGCGCCAAAGCCCTGCATCCCCACGAAATCGCCCTTGTCGCGGTGGCCGCGCTCGCCGTGGAGCCAACGATCCCAGCCGAACCGCGCCCCTGCCTCGATGGCCACGCGCACCGGGCCCGCAGGCAGGACGCGCCTGCGATAGGTTTCGTCCTGCGCCTCGAAGAGTTCCCAGCAGGGCATGGAGACGACGCGCGTGCCGATGCCTTCGGCCTGAAGCAGATCGCGCGCCGCCATGGCGATGGCCACCTCCGAGCCGGTGGCCAGAAGGATCGCCCGGCGCTTGCCCTCTGCCTCGGCCAGCACATAGGCGCCTTGGGCGGTGAGGTTCTTCGCCTTGTGCGCGCGACGCAGCGTCGGCACGTTCTGGCGTGTGAGCGACAGGACCGACGGCGTCTCTTTCGAGGTGAGGGCCAGTTCCCACGCCTCGGCGGTCTCGACCGTGTCGCAGGGGCGGAAGACCCAGGTATTGGGCGTGGCGCGGGAAATCGCCAGATGCTCGACCGGCTGATGGGTCGGCCCATCCTCGCCCAGGCCGATGCTGTCATGGGTCATCACGAACACGGTCGGGATCTTCATGAGTGCTGCCAGACGCATCGCGGGCCGCGCGTAATCGGTAAAGCACATGAAGGTGCCGCCATAGGGCCGGATGCCGCCATGCAGCGCCATGCCGTTCATCGCCGCGGCCATGCCATGCTCGCGGATGCCCCAATGGATATAGCGGCCCTTCCGGTTGTCCACATCGAACACGCTCATGTCGCCCGAGCGGGTGTTGTTCGACCCCGACAGATCCGCCGAGCCGCCGATCGTCTCGGGCAGGATCGGGTTCACCACCTCGAGCACCATCTCGCTCGACTTGCGGGTGGCTACCTTGGGGGCCTCTTCGCTGATCTGCTTCTTGAGCGCCTTGATCCGGGCCGAGAGCCTCGCCGGCACGTCACGCGCGAAGATGCGGGCGATCTCGGCCTTCTTGGGCGATGCTTCGAGCCGCGCCTGCCATTCGGCATGGGCCGCGGCCCCGCGCCGCCCGATGGCCTCCCAGGCCGATTTCACCTCGGCGGGGATCTCGAACGGGCCGTAGTTCCAGCCATAGGCGGCCTTGGCGGCGGCAAGCTGGCCCGCATCGGTCAGCGCGCCATGCCCCTTGGAGGTGTCCTGCGCGGCGTGGCCGAGCGCGATATGCGTCTTGCAGGCGATCATCGTGGGTTGCGCGCTCTTCTTCGCCGCCGTCAGCGCCGCGTCGATGGCCACCGGATCGTGGCCGTCGATCTCGATCACCTCCCAGCCCGAGGCGCGGAAGCGCGCCACCTGATCGGTGCAATCGGCAAGATCCACCGTGCCGTCGATGGTGATGTTGTTGTTGTCCCAGAGCACGATCAGCCGCGACAGCTGATGCCGCCCGGCCAGCCCGATGGCCTCCTGGCTCACGCCTTCCATGAGGCAGCCGTCACCGGCGATCACATAGGTGTAATGGTCCATGAGCCTGGCGCCGAAGCGCGCGCGCAAGCTCTCCTCGGCCATGGCAAAGCCGACGGCGTTGGAAATCCCCTGGCCGAGCGGGCCGGTCGTGGTCTCGATGCCGCTTGCATGGCCGTATTCCGGGTGGCCTGCCGTCTTCGCGCCCCATTGGCGGAAATTGCGGATCTCGTCGATCGTCATGTCGGCATGGCCGGTCAGATGCAGCAGCGAATAGAGCAGCATCGAGCCATGCCCCGCCGACAGGATGAACCGGTCACGATCCGGCCAGTCAGGGTTGGCCGCGTCGAATTTCATGTGCTTCTCAAAGAGCACGGTGGCCACGTCGGCCATGCCCATGGGCATGCCGGAATGGCCGGAATTGGCGGCGGCGACGGCGTCGAGGGTGAGCGCGCGGATCGCGGCGGCCTTCATCCAGTGATCGGGGTGCGCGGCGCGCAGGGCGGCGATATCCAAGGGGAGCGTCCTTCGAGTGTGGCTGTGATTGCCCTGCTCAATACCAGCCCGACCGCGAAGTTCAAGCACGGCGCCCCGATAGGGCAGGGCTATCGCATTTGACCGATGACGGATCTTGCGAAGGCGTCGGACCATCCGGAGCGCTTTCTTTTGCGCGAGATGGGGAGTTTCGGGCGGGCGGTTCGCAGGAGGTTGAGGGTAAGGCGGCGGAGGATGGCGAGGTTTTCGGGGCCGTTATCGGCGCGGTTTCGGGCCTGGTCCTCGTCAAAGGTGACATCGAGCACCCAGTGCAGGCTGTTCTCGATGGCCCAATGCGATCGGACGGCCTGGGCGAAGCGTTCGGGCGTGAGGCGGGCGGAGGAGAGGTAGTAGCGGGTGCTGACCGGCCCGCCGTCGCGCGT
>JACIYT010000007.1 GCA_014359765.1 Roseovarius sp. | reverse complement strand
ACGGATACAAAACACCCACTCAGATCAGGGCTGAGCAAAAAGGCCTTGAAACCGACGCTGCCACGGTGATCATGATGGCAGCCTAACCAGCGCAAAGCACTGTCTCATAACCGTGCCCCAGTACAGTCCGGAAATTCGCTGAGGGACGCTGAGGGACCCGGTGGCGATCTGACAAAAGGCGTCGGGGCACACACGCATCCACACAGAAGCGGAGAACTCACGTGGCGGGCGCCAGGGCGGCTTGTGCGCGTGTCGCGCGACGGCACCCTCACGCCGCCCCGTGGTCCCGCCGCCGCCCGGCACGAAGGTTCGCCAAAAGCAGCAGCACGATGACGACGAGGCCGAGAACTTCCAGCCAGAGGACGGGTTGCAGCATGGCGATCCCGGCGGCCAGCAGCACCAGGCGCAGCAACCAGTTGATCCCGGCAAAGAGATAGCCCTCCAGAACGGTCACGAAGGCCACGCAGGTCAGGAGGGAGAGAACGCCGTTCCACAGCACGTCCTGCACCGGCCCGCCGACGATGATCTCCGGGTTGAACACCATCAGCAGCGGCACGATGTAGAGGCCTTTTGCGAATTTCCACGCCTGGACGCTGGTGGCAACCGGCGGGCTCTTGGCGACCGCCGCCGCGGCAAAGCCTGCCAGTGCAATCGGCGGGGTCACGTTGGAATCCTGCGAATACCAGAACACCACGAGGTGCACGATCAGGAGCGGAATACCGAATTCGGCGCTCATCGCCGGGCCGACCAGGATGACCAGAACGATGTAGCTGGCCGTCACCGGCAGGCCGAAGCCCAGAATCAGGCTGGCGATCAGCACGATGAACAGCGCCAACACGATGTTGCCCCCCGAAAAGGTCATCATCAGCGCCGCGAACTTCAGTCCCAGGCCCGTCAGGCCAACGACACCAACGATGATCCCGCCGACGGCGCAGGCCAGGCTGACGGTCAGCGCATTCTTCACGCCGCGTTCGCAGGCCTCGACACCCTTGCCAAGCCCGGCCTTCATCACCTCGCCAAGCGGTGCCCGACCCGGACCGCTTGTCGTCGTCATCGAGCCGTCCGGACGCATGTGTCCGACCACGCGCGGCGCATCCCGCAGCCAGTCCCAGGCGAAGCGCAGGATCGCGACCGCGACGATGGCTGCGATGGCATGAAACCCGACGCGCATCGGCGACATGCCGGCGATCAGCAGATAGACCAGGATGACCAGCGGAAGCAGGAAGTGCCAGCCCTCGGCCATCACGCTGCGCACCGAGGGCAATTCGCTGGCGGGAAGGCCCTTCATGTCCTGCTTCAGCGCGATGACATGGACGAAGAGATAGACCGTCATGAAGTAGAGAAACGCCGGAAAGATGCTGACCTTGACGATCTCGATATAGGGAATGCCGGTGTATTCGGAGATCAGGAAGGCGCCCGCGCCCATCAGTGGCGGGGTGATCATGCCGCCGGTCGAGGCGGCGGCCTCGATCCCGCCCGCCTGGGCGGGCCTGTAACCCAGCCGCTTCATCAGCGGGATCGTGAAGGGGCCGGTGGTCACCACATTGGCGATGGCACTGCCGGTGATCGAGCCCATACCGAGCGATGCCACCACCGCGGCCTTGGCCGGTCCGCCACGCCGGCGGCCGGTCGCGGCATAGGAAAGGTCGATGAAGAAGCGTCCCGCGCCCGTCACTTCCAGCACCGCGCCGAACAGGACGAAGACGAACACATAGGTCGCCGCGACCCCGAGCGGAAGCCCGAAGATGCCTTCCTGGCCCAGATAGAGCTGCGCGACCAGCCGTTCGACCGAATTGCCGCGATGCGACAGGATGCCCGGCATGAGCTCACCCAGCCAGGGAAGCGCCCCGCGCGGCCCGGCGAGCGCATAGAGCACGAATGCCAGCCCGATCAGCGTGATCCCCATCCCGACCACCCGCCGGCTGGCTTCGAGCAAGGTCACGACCGCAAGCGCCCCGACAAGGATGTCGGTGCGGCTCCAGAGGCCGGCGCGGGCAAAGATCTCGTCGAGATTGACCACGATGTAGAGGCCGGAAACGATTGCGGCGACGAAAAAACCCCCGTCGATCGCCCATCCGATCGCGCCACGCCCACGGCGCAGACCGAACACGGGGAATGCAAGAAACGTGATCATCAGGATCAGCGTGAGGTGGATCGGGCGTTGATAGAACAATCCCAATGTCTGGACCCCGGCGGTATAGAGCTGGAAACCGCAGAGCCCGACGGACAGAAGGACGATCAGCTTCATCACCGGCCAGGGCTGGTGCGCTGTTGTCCGGACATCAAGGCGGGCGCCCGTGCCCGCGCCGGCAAAAGTGGATTTGGACGTCTTTTCCACCGGAAGCCCTCCAATGCGGCGCACCCGCAGCTTGCGGCGCTCACCGGCATGTTTCGTTTCTTCGGTCCCCTGCTCACCCGCCCGGAAGGGAGATGGTGACACGTTCGCCGGCAAAGATCCTGCTGAGATTCAAGGTCTCCCCGCCATAGGTCAGGCGGTGGTTGATCGCGGCACCGCCGATACGCACGAAAACGCGGTTGCGGGGCATGGGTTCATCGATATCCACGATCCACTCACCGCCGCCCGGGGATCGTATGAGGCGCCCACGTCCGGGAACCTCCCCGAGCCCGGCCGCGGCCGGGTCGTGCAGGAAGCTGCGCGTGAGCACGAGGCGCCCGTCATCAATACGAAAGCAGTCGGTGACATCGCCCCCGGTGACGGAGTGCTGCCAGTGGAGGCACCATTCCGTCATGTCCTTCAGATCGAGCGCCAGACTCTGCCCCCCCTGTCCGGTGATCGCGAGCATATCGGCCCTGACAGCTGTCACCGGGAGGAGAGCGATGGCGGCTGCCAGGCAGACCGCCCATCGCCACCGTATCAAGGCCGCAGCCGCTCCGGGATGTCGATCCCGGTCTCTTCGTAGTAACGCAGCGCGCCGGGGTGCAGCGGAATTGTTGTCGAGGCAATCGAGAAGGCAACGGTGGTCTGGTTCGCTGCCGGGTGAACGGCCGCGATCTCCTGCGTGTGCTCGAACAGGACCCGCGTGATCTGATAGGCCAGATCGTCGTCCATTTCCGTGCCCACCAGCAGGATATTCGGGTTGGACAGGGTGAGAATATCCTCGCTCTGCCATTCGTATGTCCCCGCCTCGAGCACGAAAGGAGCAAAGGCGGAATCGGCCTCGACGATCTGGCTGACCTCATCCCGGGAAAGAGGGACGATCGAGATTTCCCGGCCGGCGGCCAGATTGAGCACGGAGCTTGCCGGTGGCGTCGCGAGGATGATCGCCGCATCGAGACTGCCGTTCCGGATCGCATCTACCGACTCGGCATAGCTGAGGCGTTGCGCTCCGACGTCCTCGTAGCTGATACCCTTGATTTCGAGAATCCGCCGGCTGGCCATTTCGGTCGCCGACCCCGGCGCGCCGACGGACACGCGGTGCCCGCGCAGATCGTCGAGCGTTTCGATGCCGGCCTCCTTCAGGGCCACGATCTGGGTGACATTGGCGTAGATCGCCCCCAGGGCGGCGACGTTGGTGACGGCCCGCCCCTCGAAGGCGCCCGCCCCCTGGACGGCATCCCTCACCGCGTCCGCGGTCGCGATGATGATGTCGGTTTCGCCACGCGTCAGCAGCGCGAGATTTTCAACCGAAGCCCCCGTGACCTCGACCGCGACACTGGTGCCCTCGATATGGCGCTCCATGACCTGGGCGAGGCCGCTCCCGTAAGGGTAGTAGGTGCCGCCGGTGCCGCCCGTGGCGATGGAGAGCTCCTGCGCCATGGCCGCTCCGCCGAATGCCACCAGAGAACAAAACGCAAGTCCAAATCTGTTCATACCGCCCTCCGTTATCCCATGATTTCGCAACAATCGTTCTAAATCCGATGGTCTCGCAAAACAATCTGACCAACCGCCGAGCGCCCGGATCCCACATATGTGTGGATCCGGGCGGTCCGGCCCTGCCTTGCCTGAGCGATTGCACGGCCGGTTGCCGGGGAAACAACACATCCGTGCCGATGGCCGGCGCGGGGGCGCGTTGGCTTGACCTGCCCGTGCAGCTTTGGGAGCGTTGAGCCGGGTGCGCGACCAGCGCGCCGCACGAGAGCGCGACGGCAGACAGCCCGACGATCGCGAATGACAACAGAGAAAATGACAACAGAGAACAAGGCCCCGGAACCATGACCCACCTCCATCTGGGAGAAGATCAGCTGCGGGTTCGCGATCTGGTGCGCCGCGTCGCGCTCGAGCGGGTTGCGCCGCGCGCCCGGGAAATCGACCGAACGGCGGATTATCCGCATGACATGTATGACCTGATCCGGGAACTGGGCCTGTTCACCCTTCCTTTCCCCGAAGAATACGGTGGCGCGCACAGCATGTTCTCTGCCTGCGTTGCGGTCGAGGAACTGGCGCGGGTCTGCTACAACACCGCATACCTTCTGGTGGTGCAATGGGTGCCGATCGGCGCGATCCTGGCCGGCGGCACCCCCGAGCAGAAGGCGCGATGGTTGCCGGGCCTCGCCTCGGGCGAGTTGCGCGGGGCGTTGTCGCTGACCGAGGCGCAGAGCGGCTCGGACGTGGCTGGCATACGGACGCGCGCGGTGCGCGACGGAGACGATTACGTGCTGAACGGCGCCAAGATCTGGTGCACCAACGCCGGAATGGCGGATTTCGTCCTGGTCGCTGCCAGGGTCGGCGACGACGCGACGCGCGGCAGGATCAACCTGTTCATCGTCGAGAAGGGGACCAGGGGATTTTCGGTCGGTCCCAGGGAGGACAAGTTCGGGGCCCGCGGAGTGCCGTCGCACGCCCTCTATTTCGATGATTGCCGCCTCCCCGCATCGGCGATGCTCGGCGATGAACAGGCCGGGTTCGGCGTCGTGATGGCGACGCTCAACGATTCGCGGCCGATCATTGGCGCACGGGCCGTCGGCCTCGCACAGGGGGCGCTGGATCATTCCATCGAATTCATCACCAATCGCAAGGCCTTCGGCCAGACCGTGAGCGACTTTCAGGGCGTCCGCTGGATGATCGCCGACATGGAGATCCAGACCGAGGCCTCGCGCAATCTGGTGTATCAGGCGGCGAGGGCGGTGGATGCGGGAATCCATGGCAAGGAGCTTGCCCGCCTGGCCGCCATCGCCAAGTGCCATGCCACCGACACCGCGATGAAGGTGGCCACCGACGCGGTGCAGCTTTTCGGGGCTTCGGGTGTTTCGAACGACTTTCCGATCAACCGCTACTTCCGCGACGCCAAGGTGCTCCAGATCATCGAGGGGACCAACCAGATCCAGCGAAACATCGTCGCGCGCGGGCTTCTGGGCTGACCGATGTCGGGCATGACGAACGGCAGGACCACCGACATCGCCCACCCGGCAGCCGCCACGAGCGCGACCGGAGCGGCACCGGCGCATACCATCGCGCGAAGGCGGCGCGCGCGTCCCGCGAGGCGATGTGACTCCCCGGTCTGGAGATCGCGCGCGCCCGGGACGGGAGCCCGGGCCACGCGGGCCGCCAGATCATCGACCACATCCCGGAGCCGGGGGAGAAGACCATGACCCAAACACCTGCCAGCGAACCTGTCGGCGGCCCGCTCGCGGGATTGCGGGTGATCGATCTGACATCCAATGTCCTCGGGCCGGTCGCCACCCAGATCCTGGGTGACATGGGCGCCGAGGTGATCAAGATCGAGGAGCCGTCGGGCGACTATACCCGCCAGGTCGGCCCGGGTCGCAGCCCCGGCATGGGATCGTTCTTCATGACGATCAACCGCAACAAGCGCAGCGTCGTTCTGGACCTCAAGCGCCCCGAGGCCCGATCCGCGCTCATGCGGCTGGTGGCGACGGCAGATGTCTTCGTCCATTCGATGCGCCCGGGCGCGGCGGACCGGCTGGGCATCGGTTACGCCGAGATCGCCGCGGTGCGGCCCGATATCGTCTATGGCAGCGTCAGCGGCTTCCGTCCCGGCAGCTCACTGGAAAACGAACCCGCCTTCGACGATGTGATCCAGGGCCGCAGCGGCCTTGCCGCGCTCAGCCAGATGCGCGGCCGCCCGCCCGAATACATGCCGATGGTGATCGCCGACAAGCTCTGCGGCCATCAGTTCGCGATGGCGGTGGCCCTTGCGCTGGTCTGGCGGCAGAAGACCGGAGAGGGGCAGCATGTGCACCTGTCGATGTACGAGGCGATGGTCGCCTTCAACCTGGTCGAACATTTCTGGGGAGCGGCGGTGGACATGCCCGAGCTCGGCATCGGCTACCCGCGCGTGATGAGCCCGCACCGGCGCCCTTACGCGACACAGGACGGTCATATCTGCGTCATGGCAAACACCGATGCCCAGTGGCAGCGGATGTTCGTCGCAATGGACAGGCCGGATCTGTCCGGGGACCCGCGCTTTGCCAGCGCCAGGGATCGGGCGCGCCATATCGACACTCTCTATGCCATCGTTGCCGATCGCATACAGGCGCGAAGCACCGCGGAATGGGAGCGGCGGCTGCGGGATGCGGACATTCCCCACGGTCCCGTCCACGATTTCGCCGCGGTTCTGGCCGATCCCTATCTTGCCGAAACGGGATTTTTCCAGCGGATGGAGCATCCGACCGAGGGCCCTGTGGTGATGACCGGGTTTTCCAGCAGCTTCTCGAAATCTCCGCCCGCGATCCGCGCCCCGGCCCCGCGGATGGGCGCCGACACCGCCGCGGTGCTCGCTGGCATCGGCCTGTCCGAGGCCGAGATCCGACAGCTTTCCGACGAGTAGCCGCTGCCGGGTTCCGGGCAGCCGCAGCTCGCGGCAAGCCGACCTGTGTCAGGGACCGGATGAAGAGCCCGATCCCCGTCTGACCCGATCCGACGATCGCCGAGGGGAAATGTGATCATCCGGGGTGGCGCAAGTGGAAAACGCCGACGGGCGTGACCTTGTCCGAACGGCCCGTGATCCCTGCCGCCCACGGCCCAGCGGTGACGGCCATTTTCGGGGCGCTTTCTCCGGTCCGCTCTCGCGCCACCGATTGCGGGGGTGGGAATGCGCCGCTCCTGCCCCGGGGGGCCGCAATGCCGCGTTTGCATCGGCATGGTTTCTTGCTAAGGGGCGGGCAGGTTCTTTCAGCCCGGGAAAACAGACCATGAGCAGCATCATCGACATTCACGCGCGCGAAATCCTCGACAGCCGGGGCAACCCGACGGTGGAGGTGGAGGTGACGCTCGAGGACGGCACCATGGGCCGCGCCGCCGTGCCCTCGGGGGCCTCGACCGGTGCGCATGAGGCGGTGGAGCGGCGCGATGGCGACAAGGCGCGCTACATGGGCAGGGGCGTGCTCGAGGCCTGCGCCGCGGTCAATGGCGAGATCGCCGAGACGCTGATCGGTTTCGACGCCACCGAACAGGCGGCCATCGACATGGCGCTGATCGAGCTTGACGGCACCCCCAACAAGGCGCGGCTGGGGGCGAATGCGATCCTTGGCGTGTCGCTCGCCACCGCGAGGGCCGCCGCCGATTACAGCGCGCTGCCGCTCTATCGCTATGTGGGCGGGGCGGCGGCGCGGGTGCTGCCGGTGCCGATGATGAACATCATCAATGGCGGCGAACATGCCGACAACCCGATCGACATCCAGGAATTCATGATCATGCCGGTCGCCGCCGAGACGATCCGCGACGCGGTGCGCATGGGGGCGGAGGTGTTTCACACCCTGAAGAAGGAGCTCTCGGCGGCGGGGCTGGCCACCGGCGTGGGCGACGAGGGCGGGTTCGCGCCCAACCTGTCGAGCACGCGCGACGCGCTCGATTTCATCCTGCGCGCGATCGAAAAGGCCGGCTATGCGCCGGGCGAGGATATCCATCTCGCGCTCGATTGCGCGGCGACGGAATATTACAAGGGCGGCCGCTACGAGATGCAGGGCGAGGGGCTGAGCCTGTCGAGCGATGAAAATGTCGCCTATCTGCAAGCGCTCTGCGCCGATTACCCGATCATCTCGATCGAGGACGGCATGGCCGAGGATGACTGGGACGGCTGGAAGGCGCTGACCGAGGCGCTCGGGGCCAGGGTGCAGCTGGTGGGCGACGATCTTTTTGTCACCAATCCCGACCGGCTGGCCATGGGGATCGAGAAGGGCTGCGCCAATGCGATGCTGGTCAAGGTCAACCAGATCGGCACGCTGACCGAGACGCTGCGCGCGGTCGAGATGGCGCATCGTGCGCGCATGACCAATGTCATGTCCCACCGCTCGGGCGAGACCGAGGACGCCACCATCGCCGATCTGGCCGTGGCCACGAATTGCGGGCAGATCAAGACCGGCAGCCTTGCGCGCTCGGACCGGCTGGCGAAATACAACCAGTTGATCCGCATCGAGGAAATGCTCGACGAGACGGCGATCTATGCCGGGCGGTCGATCCTGCGCTGAGGGTGGCGGGCCGCCGGGGGGCGGCCCTCGGCCCTCGGCCCTCGGCCCTCAACGCACGCCGCGCGCGAATTCGATCAGCTGTCGGGTGGAGCCGTCCTTGGCCGAGGCGTCCGCGCCCTCGAGCAGCGGCTCCATCGCCAGCGCCAGCTCCTTGCCCAGTTCCACACCCCATTGATCGAAGGAATTGATCCCGAGCGCCACACCCTCGACAAAGACCCGGTGTTCGTAAAGCGCGATGATCGCGCCCAGGCGGTGCGGCGTCAGCCGGTCATGGATGAGCGTGGTGGAGGGCCGGTTGCCCGGAAAGACCCGGTGCGCGGCCTGCCGGTCCAACGCGGCGCCGCTCAGCCCCTTGTCGCGCATGAGCGCGCGCGCCTCCTCCATCGTGCGCCCGCGCATCAGCGCCTCGGATTGCGCCAGGCAATTGGCCACCAGAAGCCGGTGATGATGCGCAAGCTCCGGCTCATGCCCTTGGGCAGCCACGAGAAATTCGCAGGGGATCACATCGGTGCCCTGATGGACAAGCTGGTAAAAGGCGTGCTGGCCATTGGTCCCCGGCTCGCCCCAGACCACCGGGCCGGTGGGCATCGTGACCGCCTCGCCCGCCAGTGTCACGCGCTTGCCGTTGCTCTCCATCTCGAGCTGCTGGAGATAGGCGGGCAGGCGCGCAAGCCGCTGGTCATAGGGCAGCACGGCGCGCGTGGCAAACCCGAGCGCCTGCCGGTGCCAGAGGCCGGTCATCGCCAGCGCCACCGGCATGTTGGCGGCAAGCGGCGCGTCGCGGAAATGGCGGTCCATCGCCTCGGCCCCGCCGAGGAATTCCTCGAACCGCTCCGGCCCGATGGCGATCATCAGCGGCAGGCCGACCGGTCCCCAGACCGAATAGCGCCCGCCGACATAATCGCCGAAGCCGAAGACGCGGGCCGGGTCGATCCCCCAATCGGCGGTGCGGTCGGTCGCCGAAGAGACGGCGGCCAGATGCGCGCCCGGATCGCGGCCATGGGCACGCAGCCAGTCGCGCGCAGTGGCGGCGTTGGTCATGGTCTCGATGGTGGTAAAGGTCTTGGACGCGATGATGAAGAAGCTGCGCGCGGGGTCGAGACCGGCAAGCGTGTCGGCGATATCGGCCCCGTCCACGTTGGAGACGAAATGACAGCGCGGCCCGTCATGGTAGGGTTTCAGCGCGCGCGTGGCCATCTCGGGGCCCAGATGCGACCCGCCGATGCCGATATTGACCACGTCGCGCCAGCCGTCTTCGCGGATTTGGCGGGCAAACTCGGCCATGCGCGCGCGGGTGGCGCGGATATCGGCCAGAATGTCGGTGCCGTCGAGCCTCAGCGCGTCGGAGGTCATGTCGCGCAGCGCGGTGTGCAGGACGGCGCGGCCCTCGGTCTCGTTGATCGCCTCGCCCGCGAACATCGCGTCGCGGCGCGCCTCGACCTCTTGCGCGCGCAAGAGGTCGAGGAGCGCGGCGCGCGCGCTCTCGGTCAGGGTCGTCCGGGAATAGTCGAAGAGCATCCCGTCATGGCGCACCGAGAATCCCGCGGCGCGGCCCGGATCGTCGAAGAGCCGCAGGATGGAGCGGCCGCGCGCGGCCTGCGCCTCGGCAATCACCTTGTCCCACATGCGCCTAGCCCTCCGGTGCCCAGTGAACGGTGGCTTCGGGCAGGACGGCGGCGACGGGGGCCTCGGCGGGCCGCAGGTGGCGCGCGCGCTCGAGGGCGGCGCGCTTGCGCTCGCCAGTGATGACGATATGGGTGCAGACCGCCCCCGCCAGAACGCGCGCCGACAGGGTCACGCGCGCCTCGTCCTCGCCCGGCACCCGGATCGGCACGAGGATGGGCGCGCGCTCATCCAGCGCGGTCTCGAGCCCCTCGGCACCAGGGATGAGCGAGGCGGTGTGCATGTCCGCCCCCATGCCCAGAAGGCAGATGTCGATGGGCAGCGCGGGCGCGATATTGGCCTCGAGCTCGGCCAGCACCGTCTCGGGCGTGTCAGCGCGGGCATAAAGCGGCAGGTAGCGCGCCGCCGCCGCCCGCCCCGTCAGCAGCCGCTCGCGGATCAGCCGCGTGTTGGAGCGGATATGCACCTCGGGCCGCCAGCGTTCGTCCGACAGCAGCACATCGACGCGCCCCCAGTCGAGATCGGCATCGCAGAGCGCATCGAAGACGGGCCCCGGCGTGGTCCCGCCCGGCACCACGAAAAGCGCGCGCTCCTTGTTCGAGAGCACCATGCGCAGCTCGCTCGACAGCATGTCGGCCAGGCCGAGCGCCATCAGTTCGGCATCGGGGTATTCGATGAATGTCATGGGCGTATCTCCCGCCAGCGCCGCCCGTCGCGATGCATCAGCATCAGCGCATCGTCGGGGCCGGATGAGCCGGTGGCATAGGGCAGCGGCGCGGTGCCCGCGGCCTCCCATTCGGCGATCACCGGATCGGTCCAGGCCCAGGCCGCCTCGACCTCGTCACCGCGCATGAAGAGCGTCTGATTGCCGCGGATCACATCCATGATGAGCCGCTCGTAGGCATCGGGAAAATCGGCCTCCTCGGGCCCGAGCGCCTCGGCAAAGGTCATGTCGAGCGGCACGTCGATGAGGCGCATCCCCCCCGGCCCTGGTTCCTTGATCGTCACGCCCAGCTCGATCCCCTCATTGGGTTGCAGCCGGATCGTCAGGATATTGCGGTGCCGCCCCGCCTCGGGGCCAAAGATCGAATGCGGCGCGTCCTTGAACACCACGGCGATTTCGCTCGTGCGCTCCCGGAGCCGCTTGCCGGTGCGCAGATAGAACGGCGTGCCCGCCCATCGCCAGTTGGAGACGTGCAGCTTGAGGGCGATGAAGCTCTCGGTCGTGCTCTCGGGATTGCCTGCCTCGGTGCGGTAATCGGGCAGGGTGTCGGTGCCCTCATACTGGCCGCGCACGACCGCCCCGGGGGCGACGGGATCGAGCGCGCGGATCACCTTGAGCTTTTCGTCGCGCACGGCGTCGGGGTCGAACTTGGCGGGCGGCTCCATGGCGATCAGGCACAGAAGCTGCATCAGGTGGTTCTGCACCATGTCACGCATCGCGCCCGCGCGGTCATAATACTCGCCACGCCCGCCGACACCCACGCTCTCGGCCACGGTGATCTGGATGTGATCGACATACTGGCTGTTCCACAAGGGCTCGAACAGGACGTTGCCGAAGCGGATCGCCATGAGGTTCTGCACCGTTTCCTTGCCGAGGTAATGGTCGATCCGGTAGATCTGGTGCTCGTCGAAATGGCGCGCGAGGCCGCGGTTGAGGGCGCGCGCGCTCTCGAGATCGTGGCCAAAGGGTTTCTCGACGACGATCCGGGCATCGCCATGGGCCAGCCCGTGCCGCTGCAAGCGCCTGGCCAGATCGCCAAAGAGCGTGGGGCCGACGGAGAAATAGAAGGCACGGATGCGGTCCTTGCGGATCTTTTCGGCGAGGATGTCCCAGCCCTCCTCGCCGCGCGCATCGAGCGTGACATGGTCCAGCATGGCCAGGAAATCGGCCAGCGCGCGCTTGCGCCCGGCGAGTTCGGGGGCGAATTCGGCCAGCGCGTCGCGCGCGAAGGCACGGTAGCCTTCGGCATCCATGGCGCCGCGCGCCGCCCCGATCAGGCGCGTGTCGCGTTCGAACTGGCCGGCGACGAAGCGGCGGTAAAGCGCCGGCAGGATCTTGCGCCGGGCCAGATCGCCGGTGCCGCCGAAAATCACCAGGTCGAAGGGATCGACCGGAATCACCCGCGAGGCCATGGCGCGTCTCTCCTGCTTGCGTCGGCCAGAGCTTATCATGGTGGGCGGGGCACACAATGGCAGGCGCGTTCAGGCCTGATCGAGCGGCAATTCGGTGGTGGCGCGGATTTCCTCCATCACGAAGCTCGCCGAGACATCCCCCATCGGCACTCGGGCGATGAGCCCGCGATAGAGCCGGTCGTAATCGGCCATGTCGGCCACCTGCGCGCGGATCAGGTAATCGAGATCGCCGGTCATCCGCCAGACGCCCTGGACCTGCGGCAGGGTGCGGATGGCGCGGGCGAAGGCGTCGAGCCAGGCGGCGTCATGGGCGGCGGCGCGGCACTGCATGAACACGGTGAGCGGCAGACCGATGCGCCCGGGATCGAGCAGCGTCACGCGCGCCCGGATCACGCCTGCGCCCTCCAGTGCGCGGATGCGCCGCCAGCAGGCGTTGCGCGACAGCCCCACCTTCTGCCCGAGCGCGTCGAGGGATATCGTGGCATCACGTTGCAATTCTGCGAGGATTCTGCGGTCAAAGTCGTCCATTTGCGCGGGTTTATCCATTTCGTGTGGAAAATATCTCGCCAATTGAAAAATATCCGGGAAATACGGGAAAATGTCACGCGAATTCGCCGCTATCCTGCGCCCGGGACGCGAACAGGAGGACAGGATCATGCTGGGCAGGCTCTTTCTCGATCATCCGCGCAGCGTGCAGGAGAGCTATGGCGAACACGCCGTCTTTGCCGGCGGTTTCGCGCTGCGGCTGTTTGCGGCGGGGGGCGCGGCGCTCATCCATGCGGTGATACCCTGCGTTTTCGAGCGCACGGCAAGCCGGATGGTCGCGCAGATGCACGCAAGGCTGCAAAACCGGGGGCGCTGAGCGGCGATCAGCCGATCAGCCGCGCCACCACGCCGGGCAATTCGTCGAAATGGCCGATGATCGCCTCTGGCTCGAGCGCCGCCATGTCCGCCCCCGAGGGACCGAATCCCACCAGCACCGAGGGCACGCCGGCGGCGCGGGCGGTCTCGCGGTCGGTGTCCGAATCGCCCACCAGGAGCGCGCGCCCCGGATCGCCGCCGGCGCGGCGCACCGTCTCGGTCAGATGGCCGGGATCGGGCTTGCGCACCGGCAGGGTATCGGCCCCGGTCAGCGCGTCGAACCTGTCGAGCACGCCGAGCCGCTCCAGCAGCAGCCGCGCCAGCGCCTCGGGCTTGTTGGTGCAGATCGCCACCCGGTAACCCGCCCCGCGTAGCGCCGAAACCGCCGTCATCGCACCGGGATAGAGCCGGGTATGGGTGTCGATCGCATCCGCATAGGCCGCCAGCAGGATCGGGTATTGCCGGTCGATCTCGTCCTCGTCGGTGCCGCGCCCGAGCCGCTCCAGCCCGAGCCGCAGCATCATTCGCCCGCCGCGCAGCGCCACCCCCGCATCCCGCGCGGGGCAGAGCAGATCGCCCGCCCCCATGCCACGAAAACAGGCATTGGCGGCGGCGATCAGATCGCCGCTCGTGTCGGCAAGCGTGCCGTCGAGATCGAAAACCACGGTGCGCACGGGCGGCCCTCCTGTTGTCCGGCGCATCCCGCTTAGCCCTGTCACGCAAGGGTCACAAGGATTTCCGCGCCCGGCCCTTGTATCATGGCGCGGAACCGATAGAACGGCGGGGATTTCCTGTTGACGAGCTTGTGCCATGCCCATTGCCCTGATCGTGCTTGCCGCCGGCAAGGGAACCCGGATGAACTCGGACCTGCCCAAGGTGCTGCACCCGGTGGCGGGCGAGGCGATGCTGATCCATGCCATCGCCGCCGGGGCGGCGCTCGGCCCCGAGCGGGTCGTCGTGGTGGCGGGCCATGGCGCGGAGGCGGTGCGCCGCGCCGCGCTCGCCCATGATCCCGAGGCCGAGGTGGTGATCCAGGCCGAGCAGCTTGGCACCGCTCATGCCGTGGCGCAGGCGGCGCCCGTGCTGCGCGGTTTCGACGGTGATGCGGTGGTGCTCTATGGCGATACCCCGTTCATCGGCGCCGAAACGCTCCTGCGCATGGCCGAGGCGCGGGCGCGTCATGACGTGGTGGTGCTGGGCTTTGCGCCTGCCGATCCGGGACGCTACGGGCGGCTGGTGATGGCGGGCGACGGGCTCGAACGGATCGTGGAGTTCAAGGACGCCACCGAAGAGGAACGCGCGATCGGGCTATGCAACAGCGGCGTGGTGATGGCCGCGGCGCCGCTGCTCTTCGAGCTGGTGGAAGCGGTCGGCAATGACAATGCCGCCGGCGAATATTACCTCACCGATATCGTGGCGCTGGCGCGCACGCGGGGCCTCTCGGCCACCGCCGTCACCTGCGACGCGGCAGAGACCATGGGCGTCAACAGCCGCGCCGAGCTGGCCGCGGCCGAGGCCGCCTTTCAGGCGCGCGCCCGCGCAGGGGCGCTCGAGACGGGGGTGACGATGCCCGCCCCCGAGACCGTGCATTTCGCCCGCGACACGGTGGTGGGGCGCGATGCGCTGATCGAGCCCTATGTGGTCTTTGGTCCCGGCGTCACGGTCGAGAGCGGCGCGCATATCCGCAGCTTCTCGCATCTGGAGGGCTGCCATGTCTCGCGCGGCGCGGTGGTCGGGCCCTATGCGCGGCTGCGTCCCGGCGCGGAGCTGTCGGAGGATGTGCGCATCGGCAATTTCGTCGAGGTCAAGAACGCGCTCATCGCCGAGGGAGCGAAGGTCAACCATCTGAGCTATATCGGCGATGCCGAAGTGGGCGCCGGCGCCAATATCGGCGCGGGCACGGTGACCTGCAATTACGACGGCGTGATGAAGCACCGCACCACCATCGGCAAGGGCGCCTTCATCGGCTCGGACACGATGCTGGTGGCGCCGGTCACGGTGGGCGAGGGCGCGATGACCGCCTCGGGCTCGGTGATCACGCGCGATGTCGCGCCGGGGGCGCTTGCGGTGGCGCGGGCGCGGCAGGAGGAGCGCGCGGGTTTTGCCACCCGGTTCTTCGCGCGGCTGCGCGCGCTCAAGGCCGAAAAGGGCAGGGGAGAATAGCGATGTGCGGAATTGTCGGCGTTCTGGGCAATCACGAGGCGGCCCCGATCCTGCTCGACGCGCTGAAACGGCTGGAATATCGCGGCTATGACAGCGCCGGGATCGCCACCGTCAACGACGGCGTTCTCGACTGTCGCCGCGCCGTGGGCAAGCTCGTCAACCTCTCCGATCTGCTGGTGCATCGGCCGCTCGCGGGCAAGGCCGGGATCGGTCATACCCGCTGGGCCACCCATGGCGCACCGACCGAAGCCAATGCCCATCCCCATCGCGCCGGGCCGGTCGCGGTGGTGCATAACGGCATCATCGAGAATTTCCGCGAGCTGCGCGCCGAGCTGGCCGAGGCCGGGATCGGGCACGAGACCGAGACCGACACCGAGACCGTCGCGCTGTTGACGCAGCACCACATGGCGCAGGGCATGGCGCCCGAGGCCGCCGCGCAGGCCACGATCGCCCGGCTCAGGGGGGCCTATGCGCTGCTCTTCCTGTTCGAGGGCGAGGGCGATCTGCTGATTGCCGCGCGCGCGGGCAGCCCGCTGGCCATCGGGCATGGCGCGGGCGAGATGTTCGTGGGCTCGGACGCCATCGCGCTTGGCGACCTGACCGACCGCATCACCTATCTGGAGGAGGGCGATATCGCCGTCGTGACCCGGGCGGGTGCGGTGATCCGTGATGCCGCGGGGCGGCGGGTCAGCCGCGCCGAGACGCGGATCGCCATCGACCACGCGCGCGTGGACAAGGCCGGGCACCGGCATTTCATGGCCAAGGAGATCGCCGAACAGCCCGTGGTGATCGGCGATGCGCTGCGCCATTTCCTGAGCGAGGACGGCACGGGCATCGTTCTGCCCGAGGGCGCGCCGGATTTCGCCCCGGTGGAGCGGATCGTGATGGTTGCCTGCGGCACCGCCCATTACGCCTGCCTCACGGCGAAATACTGGTTCGAGCAGCTGGCGCGCCTGCCGGTCGAGGTCGATATCGCCTCGGAATTCCGCTATCGCGAGCCGCCGATCACCCCCGGCACGCTGGCGATCTTCGTCAGCCAGTCGGGCGAGACCGCCGACACGCTGGCGGCGCTGCGCCATTGCCGCGACCGTGCCGCGCGCCTGCTTGCGGTGATCAATGTCGAGACCAGTTCGATCGCGCGCGAGAGCGATGTGGCGCTGCCGATCCTTGCCGGCGCCGAGATCGGCGTGGCCTCGACCAAGGCCTTTACCTGCCAGTTGACGGTGCTGCTGCTGCTGGCGCTGCGCGCGGCGCAGGCGCGCGGCGAGATGGGCGCCGAGCGGCTGGCCGACCTGCTGTCGGGGTTGCGCGGCCTGCCCGCGACGCTCAACACCGCGATGGCGATCGACGCGGACGTGCGCGAGGTGGCGCGCGATCTCGCAGGCGCGGCGAGCGCGCTCTTCCTGGGGCGCGGGCTGATGTATCCGCTGGCGCTGGAAGGGGCGCTGAAGCTCAAGGAAATCAGCTATATCCATGCCGAAGGCTACGCCTCGGGCGAGTTGAAGCACGGCCCCATCGCCCTCATCGACGAGACCATGCCGGTCATCGTCATGGCGCCTTGCGATGCGCTTTTTGAAAAGACCGTGTCGAACATGCAGGAGGTGATGGCGCGCGGCGGGCGGGTCGTGCTGGTCTCGGATGCGGCAGGCGCGGCGGCGGCGGGCGAGGGCACCTTTCGCACGATCATCCTGCCGACGGTCGATCCGGTGCTCGCGCCGATCCTCTTCGCGCTGCCCGCGCAGCTCATCGCCTATCACACGGCAATTGCCAAGGGCACCGACGTGGACCAGCCGCGCAACCTCGCGAAATCGGTGACGGTGGAATAGGGCGCGTTGCGCGAAGCCGGGAAACGGTCCCGAGCGTCCCGAAGGCGCAGACCGGGGGAGACGGCGCCGGTCGCGCGACCGTGACAGGACGCGATATGCTCTGGCAGGCCGCTCAAGGGGCCGCGCGTCCCCGCCTGCGGGGCCTCTTGGGCGGGCTGGCATGTGCACCATCGTGGCTTTCCTCCGGCGCGCCCCGGCGCTAACCTCCGGCGCAGCAGGAGGGGCAGGCAATGACCGAGATCATTCTGGTGCGGCACGGGCAGGCGATGAGCCACGCCACGGACGAGGCGGGGTATGACCGGCTCTCGGAGCTGGGGGTGCGGCAGGCCGAGTGGCTGGGCGCGCATCTGCGCGACACCAACCCGCATTTCGACCGGGTGATCACCGGCACGCTCAACCGCCAGAGGGGCACCGCCGAGGCGATGGGCTATGGCGGGTTCGAGACCGATGCGCGGCTCGACGAGCTGAGTTACTTCGCGCTCGCGCGCGCGGTCGAGGAGCAGCACGGTATCCCCGCGCCAAAGGACGCCAGCGAATTCGCCCGCTACCTGCCGCAGGTCATCACCCATTGGGCGGCGGGCGGGCTGAACGGCCTGCCCGAGAGCTTCGACGCCTTCACCGCGCGGGTCGGCGAGGTGATCGGCGAACTGACCGGCGCCGGCGGTCGGGTTCTGGTGGTGACATCGGGCGGGGTCATCGGCATGGTGTTGCGGCACGCGCTGCATCTGGAGATCCCGGGGCTGGCGAAGGTCATGTTGCAGGTGATGAACAGCTCGCTCCACCGGGTCCATCATGTCCACGAGATGCTCATGGTGGGCACGTTCAACGCCACGCCACATCTGGACGCGCCCGAGCGCGCCCATGCGCGCACGTTCATCTGAGGAGGGAAGGACATGAAGCTCTATTACGCCAGGGGGACCGTCGCCGCCGCCGTGGGTATCGCGCTGCACGAGGCGGGGCTGGCATTCGAGGCGGTGCCGCTCGATTTCAAGGCGGACGAGCAGACGCGCGCCCCCTATCGCGCGATCAACCCCAAGGGCCGGGTGCCGGCGCTGGTGACCGGGCGGGGTGTGCTGACCGAGACGGGGGCGATTCTCGAACATGTCGCCGATCTGGCGCCGGGGGCCGGGCTGCGGCCCGAGGATGCCTTCGAGGCGGCGACGATGCGCGCGGCAATGTATTACCTCGCCTCCACCATGCATGTGAATCACGCGCATGGCCGGCGCGGGCGGCGCTGGGCCGACGCGGAAAGCTCGCTGGCCGATATGCGCGCCAGGACCGTGCACACCATGACCGAGAGCGCGCAGTTCGTGGAGGCGCACATGCTGCGCGGTCCCTTCGTGCTGGGCGCGGCCTTCTCGCTCGCCGATCCCTATCTCTGGGTGGCGACGGGCTGGCTCGAGGGCGACGGGGTGGCGCTCGGGCCGTTTCCGAAGATCCGCGCCTTCCGCGAGGTGATGGCGGCGCGCCCCTCGGTGGCGCGGATCATCGCCGACGGCATGATCTGAGGGTCGGGCATGGCGCATCTGTGGGTGCGCGCCGAGCAGCGCGCAAACGAGGCACGGGTGGGGATCACCCCCGAGGGGGCGGCGGCGCTGATCGCGCGCGGCTTTCGCGTGACGGTGGAGGAGAGCGGCACCCGCGCCCTTCCGGTCGAGGGCTATGCGGCCGCGGGCTGCGCCATCGCGCCCGAAGGATCCTGGCCGCGCGCGCCGCGCGACGCGATCATCTTCGGGCTGAAGGAATTGCCCGAGGACGGCACGCCGCTGCCGCATCGCCACATCATGTTCGGCCATGCCTTCAAGGGCCAGCACGCCGGGCGGCGCCTGCTGGAGCGGTTCGCGGCGGGGGGTGGTGTGCTCTACGATCTGGAATACCTGGTCGATGCGGATGGGAGGCGGGTCGCGGCCTTTGGCTACTGGGCGGGCTATGCCGGGGCGGCGGTGTCGCTGATGGCCTGGGCGGCGCAGCAGGGGGGCGGGATCTGCCCGCCCGTCGCCACCTTTGGCGGGCGCGACGCGCTGCTGGCCGATCTCGCCGCGCGGCTTGCGCGGACGGGCGCGCGGCCTGGGGCGCTGGTCATCGGCGCGCTGGGGCGCGTCGGCACCGGGGCGAGCGATCTCTGCGCGGCGATGGGGGCCGAAGTCACGAAATGGGACATGGCCGAGACCGCCCATGGCGGGCCGTTCCCGGAAATCCTGGAGCACGAGATCTTCATCAACTGCATTCTCGCGCGGCCGGGCACGCCGGTTTTCGTGCCGAAATCGGCTCTCGATGCGCCCCGCCGTCTGCGGGTGGTGGGCGACGTGGCCTGCGATCCCGACAGCGATTACAACCCCGTGCCGGTCTATGCGCGCGCGACCGACTGGGCCGCGCCTGTCCTGCGCGTGCATGACGCGCCGCCGCTCGACGTGATGGCGATCGACAATCTGCCTTCGCTCCTGCCGCGCGAATCCTCGGAGGATTTCGCGGCGCAACTGCTGCCGTCGCTGATGGGGCTCGATGCGCCGGGGGAGGGCGTCTGGGGCCGCGCGCGGGCGGTGTTCGACAGCCATATGACGGGAGGCAGGGCATGACGAGCGGCTGGCGCGCCCGTGCCGGGGCGGGGGGCGCGCGATGAGCACGCGCACCGGGCCGCGCAACCTGATCACCGATGTCGCGGGGCTGCGCGTCGGGCAGGCGCAGGATGAGCGGCTGCGCTCGGGGGTGACGGTGCTGGTGGGGGAGGTGCCATTTGTCGCGGGCGTGCATGTGATGGGCGGCGCGCCCGGCACGCGCGAGACCGATCTGCTTGCCCCTGACCGGGTGGTGCAGGAGGTGGATGCGCTGGTGCTTTCGGGGGGCTCGGCCTTTGGGCTGGATGCGGCTTCGGGCGTGGCGGATGGGCTGCGCGCGCGTGGGCGCGGCTTTGCCGTGGGGGGGTGCCGGGTGCCTGTCGTGCCGGCCGCGATCCTCTTTGACCTGCTGGCGGGCGGCGATCATGGCTGGACGACGAATCCCTATGGCGCCCTCGGGCGCGCGGCGCTCGACGCGGCGGGGGAGGTGTTTGCGCTCGGCACGGCGGGGGCGGGCACGGGGGCCACCACGGCGGTCTTCAAGGGGGGGATCGGTTCGGCCTCGGCGGTGCTTCCCTCGGGAGAGACGGTGGGCGCGCTGGTGGCGGTGAACGCGCTCGGCTCGGCGACGGTGGGGGAGGGGCCGCATTTCTGGGCCGCCCCCTTCGAGATCGGCGACGAGTTCGGCGGGCTGGGCACCGCGCCGCGCCATCCCGACCCAATGGCCGCGCCCACGAAACTCGCGCCGCATGGCAATACCACCATCGGCATCGTGGCGACCGATGCGGCGCTCAGCCAGGCGCAATGCACGCGGCTTGCGGTGGCGGCGCATGACGGGCTGGCGCGGGCGCTGGTGCCGTCGCATACGCTGATGGATGGCGATGCGATCTTTGCCGCAGCCACCGGGGTGCGGCCTGCGCCCGATCTTGCCGTGCAGCTCGCGCTCGGCCATGCGGCGGCCTGCGTGATGGCGCGCGCGGTGGCGCGCGGGGTCCATGCCGCCCGCCCCCTGCCGGACGACACGCGCCCCGCCTGGGTCACGCGCTTCGGCTGAGCGGGCGCATCGCGCCACGCGGCGCCTGTCGGCCGGCAAACAAGGCCGGTCTTGCCGGTTCACTCCTGTCTCACGCCGGGCGGGGAGGGCTGTTCAATTGCTGTTGCACCCGCCCGTCCTGTCGTTTAAAGGGGCATCGCGAGGCCCCAATAGCTCAGTTGGTAGAGCACCTGTTTCGTAAATAGGTGGTCGGCGGTTCGAGTCCGTCTTGGGGCACCATGTTCTTTCGCAGGATTTCGCAGGATCAAGAGGCGGTCCCGGCCGTCGCATCGGTCGGTCTGTCGGTATTGCCCGGGCTGCCGCCCGCGCGCCGGCGCTGGCTGGCTGGCTTGCGGTCGGTCAGGTCCCGGGCGCGGTGTCCAGCAGCGCCAGCAGCCGGGCGGCTTCGTCGCGGGGGGGGGCGAGCGTGGCGCGGTCCTCGCCGGGATAGAAGCGCGCGCGCGTGGCCGTGGGCATCGGCGCGGGGGCGAGGATGTGGATGCGCGGCCCGGTCTTCGCGCTCTCGGCCTGCCAGCTTCGCGCCAGCGCGATCTGCGCCGCCTTGGTCGCGCCATAGGCACCGAAGAATCGCGCGCCCGCGCGCGGATCGTCGAGGAATACGGCCGCGCCTTCCTCGCCCAGCAGCGGCGCGAGGAAGGGGATGAGAATCCCCGTCGCCGTGACATTGACAGCGACCGAGCGTTCCCAGTCCTTCTCGCCCAGATGCGCGGCAGGGCCGAGCGGCGCGGCATGGACCGCCGCATGAACCCAGAGCGCGATGCGCCCCCAGCGGTCATGGATGGCGCGGCAGAGCTGCGCCATCGCATCGCGGTTGGTGATGTCCATGGGGGCGAGCGTGGCCTGCCCGCCGCGCGCCTTGATGCGGTCGTCGAGTTCCTCGAGCGCGCCCACGGTGCGCGCCACGGCGATGACATGATGCGCGGGCGCGAGCGCCTCGGCCATGGCGGCGCCCAGCCCGCGCGAGGCGCCGGTCACGAGGGCAACGGGGAGGTCATCAATCTCGGTCATGCCGCGCCAGATCCCATCCCTTGCGCGCCAGATCAAGCACAATCGCTTGACTTTCCCGGGGTCGCGGCGAAAAAGTCAGCCGGAAACCTTGAACACGGAGGGATGCGACATGCGCGCACAGGTTCTCACCCAGGCCGTCATCGGCCACGACACGATGCTGCGAAAGGCGGGGCTCGTGCTCGGCGGTTCGCTGTTCATTGCGGCTGCGGCGCAGGTCAGCGTGCCGTTCTTTCCGGTGCCGCTGACGCTGCAGACGCTGGCGGTGCTGATCGTCGGGCTCACCTTTGGCGCGCGCCTTGGCGCGGCGACGCTGCTGGCCTATCTGGCCGAGGGGGCGATGGGGCTGCCGGTCTTTGCCGGTGCCCAGAGCGCCGCCTCGCTCGTTGGCCCGACCGCCGGGTTCCTCTATGGCTTTGTCGCGATGGCCTGGCTCGCCGGTCTCGCGGTCGAGCGCGGGATCGCGCGCGGGCCGGTCTCGACGGCGCTGGTGGGGGTCGCGGTCTCGGCGCTGCTCTATATCCCCGGCCTCGCCTGGCCGGCGCTGGCGATGGGCAAGGCGCTGCCCGATCTCTGGGCCTACTGGATGGCGCCCTTCCTTCTGGGCGACGTGGTCAAGGCCGTGATCGCCGCGATGGTGGTCTGGGGCGGCTGGAGCGCGCTCAGGACGCGCCGGGGCTGAGACCTTTCCCTCAAATTGCAAAGGCCGCGCCTCCCGGGCGCGGCCTTTTTCGTTGGGATTTCAGGCGCTGCCCGGCTGCGCCCCGCGCTCGGGCGAATCCCGCCCTTCACGCGCCGCGATAGGGCTCGACATATTGCAGGGCCATGTCCCAGGGAAAGAAGATCCAGGTGTCCTGGCTCACCTCGGTGACAAAGGTATCGACCTGCGCGCGGCCCATCGGCTTGGCATAGACGGTGGCGACATGGGCGCGCGGGATCACGGCGCGCACCACTTCGAGCGTGCGGCCGGTATCCACCAGATCATCCACGATCAGCACGCCCGCCCCGTCGCCCATGATGTCCATGTCGGGATGCTTGATGATGCGCGGCGCGGTCCGTTCCTGATGGTTGTAGGATTTCACGCTGATCGTATCGACCGTGCGGATATCGAGCTCGCGCGCCACGATCATCGCCGGGGCCATGCCGCCGCGGGTGATCGCCACCACCGCGCGCCAGCCGCCCTCGGGCGCCTCGCCCTGAAGCCGCCAGGCAAGCGCGCGCGCGTCGCGGTGGAGCTGGTCCCAGCTCACGTGGAAGCCCTTTTCGTGGGGCAGGCGGTCAGGGGTCATCGGGTCACCTCTCGGTCAGGAGCTTGAGGCCGAGCGCGCCGAGCACGAGCGCCGCCGCGCGGTCGATCCAGGGCTTCGCGCCGAGATAGGCGCGCCGGGCGGGCGCGCCGCTCAGCAGGATCGCGAAGCCCGTGTAGAAGAGCCATTCGACAAGCAGGTGATTGGCGGTGATGAGCGCGATCTCGGCCGCCGAGAGACCCTTGGGAAAGATCACCACCAGAACCGAGGCGGCGAAGAGCACCGATTTCGGATTGCCGAGGTTGATCAGCACCCCGTCGAGAAAGGCGCGCCCGCGCGGCCGTGCCGCAGCATCGGCCACCGGCGCACGGGCCGCCGCCCAGGTCTTCCAGGCGATCCAGAGCAGGTAGGCCGCGCCGCCGAGCTTGAGCGCGCCATAGGCGACGGGAAAGAGGGTGAAGAGCGCCTCGAGCCCCAGCAGCGCGGCGAGCGTCCAGAGCGCGGCGACCAGCCCGAGGCCGAGCCCCGCCGCGATGCCCGCGCCGCGCCCGCAGGCCAGCGCCGTGCGCAGCGCGAAGAGCAGGGCGGGGCCCGGGCTCAGGATCGCGGCGGCGAGGACCGCGTTGAAGGCGAGGAGATCGAGCGCGCTCACGGGCGTGCCTCAGGTGGCGTCGATATCGGGGGCATCGACGGCCTTCATGCCGACAATGTGATAGCCCGCATCGACATGCAGCACCTCGCCGGTGACGCCCGAGCCGAGATCGGAGAGCAGATAGAGCGCCGAGCGCCCCACATCGTCGATGGTCACGTTGCGCCGCAGCGGCGAGTTCAGCTCGTTCCATTTCAGGATATAGCGGAAATCGCCGATACCGCTGGCGGCCAGCGTGCGGATCGGCCCGGCGCTGATGGCGTTGACACGGATGCCGTCGCGGCCGAGATCCTCGGCCATGTATTTCACCGACGCCTCCAGCGCCGCCTTGGCCACGCCCATCACGTTGTAATGCGGCATGACCTGTTCGGCCCCGTAATAGGTCAGTGTCAGCGCCGCGCCGCCCTCGCCCATCATCTTTTCGGCACGCTGCATCACGGCGGTAAAGGAATAGACCGAGATATCCATCGTGCGCAGGAAATTGTCGCGGCTGGTATCGACATAGCGGCCGCGCAGCTCGTTCTTGTCGGAAAAGCCGATGGCATGGACCACGAAATCGAGCTGCCCCCAGGTCTCGCCAAGTGCGGCGAAGAGCGCATCGACCGAGCCCATGTCGGCCACGTCGCAGGGCAGCACGATGTTCGAGCCAAGCTCGGCGGCCAGCGGATCGACCCGCTTTTTGAGGGCCTCGCCCTGGTAGCTGAAGGCAAGCTCGGCGCCGGCCCCCGCGAGGGCCCGCGCGATGCCCCAGGCGATGGACTTGTCGTTGGCAAGCCCCATGATCAGCCCGCGCCTGCCCGTCATCAATCCGTTCGACATTCCCAGCCCCCGCCCTCGCATGATTTCCCTGACCTTTAGGCGATCGGGCAGAGTGCATCAAGACCCGCCCGCGCGCGCGGGATTTGGCTTTGCGCGCGAACCGGCCTAGAAGCATGTCACATGGCGGCCCGGGACCAGTCCGACACCGGTGCCGGGCCACAGGCGGGCAGGGGAGGTGCGACGATGGAACGGGACGGAATCTTTGCGGGCGAAGAGCCCCTTGAGATCGCGCGCCGCTGGCTCGCCGAGGCCGAAAAGACCGAGCCGAACGATCCCAATGCCATGGCGCTGGCCACAGTCGGCGAGGGGGGGCTGCCCAATGTGCGGATGGTGCTGCTCAAGGAAATCGGCGATGGTGGCTTTGTCTTCTATACCAATTACCACTCGGCCAAGGGGCGCGAGCTGGGCGCGCATCCGATGGCGGCGGGGGTGCTGCACTGGAAATCGCTGCGCCGGCAGCTGCGCTTTCGCGGCCATGTGACCCGCGAGGAGGGCGCGCGCGCCGATGCCTATTTCGCCTCGCGCTCGCTCAGGAGCAGGCTCGGCGCCTGGGCCTCGCGACAGTCAGAGCCGCTCGCCTCGCGCGCGGCGCTGATGGCCGAAGTCGCGAAGGTGACGGCCCGGAAGGGACCAAACCCGCCGCGCCCCCCCTTTTGGGGAGGTTTCAAAATCACCCCGCTTGAGATTGAGTTCTGGGCGGACGGGGCGTTTCGCCTGCACGATCGCTTCGTGTGGCGTCGGGCATCCGTCGATGCGCCCTGGAGCGTCCAGCGACTGAACCCCTGAGTTTCACCCCGGTGAAATGCCGGGCGGCCGCGGGCGCCTCCGGGCTCATGCGTGGGCGAAGCAGGATTGTCAGGTAGGGAACAGTGACGACAGAAGAAGAATATCGCCGGGTCCGCGGGCGTGTGAAATGGTTCGATCCCGTCAAGGGATTCGGTTTCGTGATGGCCGAGGAGGGCGGGCCCGATATCCTGCTTCATGCCAATGTTCTGCGCCAGTTCGGGCAGGGCTCGGTCGCCGATCGTGCCTGGATCGAGATCGACGTTCAGGCGACCGAGCGCGGTCGGCAGGCGGTGCAGGTCCACGCGATCGAGCCACCCGAGGGCATGGCGCCCTCGGGGCTTGCCGATTTCGAGGCGATCGCCCCCGAGGTGATCCGCGCCACCCCGCTGGAGCCCGCGCGCATCAAATGGTTCGACAAGGGCAAGGGATTCGGTTTTGCAAATACCTTCGGCAGCGCCGAGGACGTGTTCGTGCATGTCGAGGTGCTGCGCCGCGCGGGGCTTGCCGATGTGCCGCCCGGCGAGGCGCTGGCCATTCGCGTGATCGATGGTAAAAGGGGGCGCATGGCAATCGAGGTCTGTGGATGGGACGCGGCAATACGCTCAAGGGAGTGATCGGCGCGGCGCTGATGGCGCTGCTGACGCTGGCGGCCGGCATGGCGACGGCCGGCGGCTGCCGGGAGGATGTCGCGCATCTGCGCGGACCCGGCGGCGAGGCGGTGTTTCGCGTCGAGATCGCGGATACCGAGGCGTTGCGCGCGCAGGGGCTGATGCACCGCGAGAGCCTCGCGCCCTCGGCGGGGATGCTCTTTGTCTATCCGGCGCCGCGCCCGGTCGGGTTCTGGATGAAGAACACGCTCATCCCGCTCGACATGATCTTCATGGACGCGACCGGCACCGTGCGCCGCATCGGCCACGAGGCGCAGCCCCATGACGAGCGCCCGGTGATGGGCGGCGACGGGATTCAGACCGTGCTCGAGATCAATGGCGGGCTGGCGCGGCGCATCGGCATCTCGGAGGGCTGGGAAATGCGCCATCCGGCGGTCGATCAGGAGGTTGCCGCCTGGCCCTGCGCCGCCGAGTGAGCGGGGCGGTTTTCGCTTTTCAAGCGGGGCAAAGCCGCTTATCTGGGCGCATGGTCCGGGGCGTGGCGCAGTCTGGTAGCGCACCTGTTTTGGGTACAGGGGGTCGTGAGTTCGAATCTCGCCGCCCCGACCATTTTCCACAGGATACCTGAGCGCGCATCGCCAAACCGGCGGGCGCAAGGCTTGTCCGGCGCGGGGACCTGTGGAGGAATCGGCCCCGCCGCGGGCAGGGCCGCGGGGCGTCAGGTCAACTTCTTTTTCTCTCCTAGGGACAATTTTTCTCGTTGACCGGGGCGGTCCTTTTGCGTCAATTTGTGTGGGCGGGCAGACATGCCACAAGATATAGTGGCGAGCCCGGGCAGGGACATTCGGACCACATCAGAGCCAAAGCCGGTTTTCCGGGCCAGGCCTTCGCCAGAACCCTCGTTCCGGCGACCGGCCAGGGCGTGCGAGGCGCGGCGAAAAGCGGATCAAGGGGCCACAGGGCCATAGCGAAGGACGGGGCAGCGACCATGAAGATCGAACGCAGATTCACCACCGCCGGGCAGGATGCCTATGCCGCGCTGGAATTTGTCACCACGAGTTCGGAAATCCGCAACCCGGATGGCAGCACCGTCTTCAAGCTCGACGCGATCGAGGTTCCCGCAGGCTGGAGCCAGGTGGCCAGCGACGTGATCGCGCAGAAATATTTCCGCAAGGCGGGCGTGCCCAACAAGCTCGAGAAAGTGGCCGAAGAGGGCGTGCCGGAATTCCTGTGGCGCTCGGTCGCGGCTGCGGACAATGACGGATTCGGCGGCGAGACCTCGGCCAGGCAGGTGTTTGACCGGCTGGCGGGCGCCTGGGCCTATTGGGGCTGGAAGGGCGGCTATTTCACGAAGGAATCGGACGCGCGCGCCTATTTCGACGAGATGCGCGCCATGCTGGCGATGCAGATGGCCGCGCCCAACTCGCCCCAGTGGTTCAACACCGGGCTGCACTGGGCCTATGGCATCGACGGCCCCGGTCAGGGGCATTACTATGTCGATTTCCAGACCGGCGAGCTGACCCGGTCCACCAGCGCCTATGAGCATCCCCAGCCCCATGCCTGCTTCATCCAGTCGGTGAAGGACGATCTGGTGGGCGATGGCGGGATCATGGATCTCTGGGTGCGCGAGGCGCGGCTCTTCAAATATGGCTCTGGCACGGGCACCAATTTCTCGAGCCTGCGCGCCGAGGGCGAGCGGCTTTCGGGCGGCGGCAAATCCTCGGGGCTCATGGGGTTCCTGAAGATCGGCGACCGTGCTGCGGGGGCGATCAAATCGGGCGGCACCACGCGGCGCGCGGCCAAGATGGTGATCTGCGATGCCGATCACCCCGATATCGAGCAATTCATCAACTGGAAGGTCAAGGAAGAGCAGAAGGTCGCCTCGATCGTCGCGGGCTCCAAGGCGCATGAGGCGCGGCTCAACGAGATCTTTGCCGCGATCCGGGAATGGGACGGCTCCTCGGAGGATGCGGTGGACCCGTCGAAGAACCCCGCGCTCAAATCCGCCATTCGCGGCGCGAAACGCGCGCATATCCCCGAGACCTATGTCAAGCGCGTGCTCGATTACGCGCGCCAGGGCTATGCCAGCATCGAGTTTCCGACCTATGACACCGATTGGGACAGCGAGGCCTATGCCAGCGTCTCGGGGCAGAATTCCAACAACTCGATCCGCGTCACCGACGCCTTCCTCAAGGCGGTGGAAAACGATGACGACTGGGCGCTGATCAACCGCGTGGATGGCAGCACGGCCAAGACGATCAAGGCGCGCGATCTGTGGGAGCAGGTGGGCCATGCCGCCTGGGCCTGCGCCGATCCGGGCATCCAGTTTCACGACACGATCAACGCCTGGCATACCTGCCCCGAGGATGGCGCGATCCGCGGCTCCAACCCGTGCTCGGAATACATGTTCCTCGACGATACCGCCTGCAACCTCGCCTCGATGAACCTCCTGAAGTTCTACAAGGACGGCAAGTTCGATTCTGAGGGCTATATGCACGCCACCCGGCTCTGGACGGTGACGCTGGAAATCTCGGTGACGATGGCGCAGTTCCCCTCGAAGGAAATCGCGCGGCGGAGCTATGAATTCCGCACGCTGGGCCTTGGCTATGCCAATATCGGCGGGCTTCTGATGAATATGGGGCTTGGCTACGATTCGGCGCAGGGCCGTGCGCTCTGCGGGGCGCTGAGCGCGATCATGACCGGCGTGGCCTATGCGACCAGCGCCGAGATGGCGCGCGAGCTGGGCGCCTTTGCCGGCTACAAGCGCAACGCGGCCCACATGCTGCGTGTGATCCGCAACCACCGCAACGCCGCCTATGGCGCGACCGAGGGCTATGAGGGGCTGGCGGTCAAGCCGGTGCCGCTCGACCATGCCAATTGCCCCGATGCGCGGCTGATTGATCTGGCGACGGCAAGCTGGGACGAGGCGCTGAAACTGGGCGAGAAACACGGCTATCGCAACGCGCAGACCTCGGTCATCGCGCCCACGGGCACGATCGGGCTGGTGATGGATTGCGACACGACCGGGATCGAGCCCGATTTCGCGCTGGTGAAATTCAAGAAGCTGGCCGGCGGCGGCTATTTCAAGATCATCAACCAGTCGGTGCCCGCCGCCCTCGAAAAGCTGGGCTATGGCGCCGCGCAAATCGAGGAAATCGTGAGCTACGCGGTCGGGCATGGCAGCCTCGGCAATGCGCCCGCGATCAACCACACCTCGCTCATCGGTCACGGCTTTGGCGAGGCGCAACTGGCCAGGATCGAGGCGGCGCTCGGGTCGGCCTTCGATATCCGCTTCGTGTTCAACCAGTGGACGCTGGGCGAGGAGTTCTGCCAGGGCGTGCTCGGCATCCCGGCGGACAAGCTCGCCGATCCGACCTTCGATCTGCTGGCGCATCTGGGCTATTCGCGCCGCGATATCGAGGCGGCGAACGATCACGTCTGCGGGACGATGACGCTCGAGGGCGCGCCGCATCTCGATCCGGCGCATTACCATGTCTTCGACTGCGCCAACCCCTGCGGCAGGAAGGGCAGGCGCTATCTCGGCGTCGAGAGCCACATTCGCATGATGGCGGCCGCGCAGTCGTTCATCTCCGGCGCGATCTCCAAGACGATCAACATGCCCAACGATGCCACCATCGAGGATTGCCAGAAGGCCTATGAGCTGTCCTGGTCGCTGGGCGTCAAGGCCAATGCGCTCTACCGCGACGGCTCCAAGCTCAGCCAGCCGCTGGCATCGGCGCTGGTCGAGGATGACGACGAGGCCGCCGAGATCCTCGAGAGCGGATCGGCGCAGGAAAAGGCCGCCGTGCTGGCCGAGAAGATCGTCGAGAAGGTGGTGGTCAGGGAGGTGGTCCGCGCCGCCCGCGAAAAGCTGCCCGAGCGGCGCAAGGGCTATACCCAGAAGGCCATTGTCGGCGGTCACAAGGTCTATCTGCGCACCGGCGAATATGCCGATGGCAAGCTGGGCGAGATCTTCATCGACATGCACAAGGAGGGGGCCGGTTTCCGCGCGATGATGAACAATTTCGCCATCGCCGTCTCGGTCGGGCTGCAATACGGCGTGCCGCTGGAGGAATTCGTCGATGCCTTCACCTTCACCAAGTTCGAACCCTCGGGCATGGTGCAGGGCAATGACAGCATCAAGAACGCGACCTCGATCCTCGACTATATCTTCCGCGAACTGGCGGTGAGCTATCTCGACCGCACCGACCTGGCGCATGTCAAACCCTCGGGCGCGACCTTTGACGACCTGGGCCGGGGCGAAGAGGAAGGTGTGAGCAATATTCGCGAGATGTCGGGCGATGCGGCGAGCCGCTCGCTGGAGGTGCTCAAGCAGATCAGCTCGACGGGCTACCTGCGCAAGCGCCTGCCGCAGGAACTGGTGGTGTTCCAGGGCGGGCAGGCCAGCGGCACGACCGGCCTCATGAGCGATGCCGAGACGGCGCTCCGGACGCTGGCGCCCGACACGCTGAAGGCGAGCGTGGCGACCGCGACCGTGGCCACCGTGTCGATGGATGCGCGCACCAGGGCGAAGATGCAGGGCTATGAGGGCGAGGCCTGCGGCGAATGCGGCAACTACACGCTGGTGAGGAACGGCACCTGCATGAAGTGCAACACCTGCGGCGCCACGAGCGGCTGTAGCTGAGCCGCAGGGCTGCCCGCCGGCACCACCGCGCGCGCGCGCGCGCGCGCCCCGGGCCGCCGCTTCCCCGACCAGGACCGGCCTTGACCGCCCGCAAGGCCGGCCATACCGTCCTCATGCGCGATACCGTGAGGGGGCGTGGCGGATCAAGGGAACTGGACACCGGGCCGCCAATTGGCATTTGAATTCCAGGAAACAGCCTGATGCCCTTGCAAGCACAAAACCTGTGGCCATTCGCTCCCGAGAAATTTGCAACCGTATTCCGCTATCAATACGTGATATCCCGGGAAAGGCACGAGATACCCGGGTTTCAATATTTTTCGGGGCCGGAATGGAACCTCGCAATCGGGAGAGATTTGCCTGTCTGCGAGTTGCTCGATCGTGATGGCGCCCATCTGGGGCATATTCTGGGGATCGCGGTGGGACCCGAGGCATTGCTCGCAGATGGCACCAACCAGCTGCCGTTTTCCCGGGAGGCCACGAATTTCTGGTCGCTATTCGAGGCCTGGTTGACCGAACTGGCGGGCCGTTACGCCATCATGCTGAGTGCACATGGGAAAACCCGGTTCTATGTGGATCCGGTCGGCATGATCGGGGCGGTTTACAATGCGCAGGCGCAGATTTTGGCCGCCTCGCCTCTCATGGCGATTACCGACCCGGTGAAACCCAATCGAAAATTCGATTATGACATCATCCGGGATCGCGGAGGAAAACTGTCCCTGTTTCATACTGCCGACGAGCGTGTGCGCCGTCTCAATCCGAATTTTTACCTTGATCTCGAGGATTTTGTCGAACATCGCCACTGGCCCCGAAATGAGCGCTTTTCTCTGGGGGCTCACGAGGTTTTGCCGGCCTATGATGAGATGATTTCGCGCCTGTCCTTCAATATTGCCGAAATAACGCGCGCATATCCGGCTTCTGTCCCGGTTTCGGGCGGACAGGATAGCCGCATTGTCCTGGCGTGTTGTCAGGAAAATGCGGACAGCAGAACACGATATTACACCCATATCAATAATTACGCGACCCGGCGGGATGCTGCCATCGGCGCCGCGCTTTGTTCAAGGCTCGGGTTGGAACATGAAATTCATGACAGGCGGAATTCAAAAATTCAGAAAAATCTGGCCGAGGAGTTTCAGGCAAGCTGGAACCTGAGTTTCGGTGTCGAAAGCGCGATGCCGATGGAATATAGAAACGGCGTCATTCTGAACCTGCCTGAAAAGGATGTGGTCTTGCGCGGGCATCAGACTGATATCCTGCGCGCGGTTTACGTCTTTCGGCCGAAGAAGCGGTGGGGTGATGCGAGTTGGCAGCTCAAGCGAATGCTGATCGTGCCGCGTGAGATGTTCAACAGCGATCTGGTTGAACGATTTTCTGATGATTTTTTCAGATGGCAGAAAACGCTACCCCCGAATGCAATGGAAAAAGCTGCTGATTTCATGTTTATTGAGGTCTATTATAATTCCACTATCGGCGCGTCCTTTCCCGCGCTATGGCGGAATTTCTATATGTCTCCCTTCAATAGCCGAAAACTCATTTCGCTTGCGCTTTCCTTTCCCGAGGGTAGGCGGCGGCGCTCCGAGCCGGTCTTTGATGTCATCGAGCATGCCTGCCCCGCGCTTTCCGGCATACCGTTTGATTTTGAACTTCACGCCGATCTGTCATATCTCGACGATCCGTCCTACTGCCAGCGGAGTACCGAGGGCCGTATCGGGGAAACGCGCTCCAGGCTCGAGGAATTCGCGCGGGCGGCGGAGAATTCCGGCTGACGGCGGCAGGATCCGCATCTGACCCGCCTCAACGGGGCATTGGGCCGCTCTCAGGCATGTGCCTCCCGGTTGGCCTGTTCCGGGGCGGGGGTGGGAATCGGGTCGGACGCCTGTTGCGCCTCCCACAGCAGGTCGGGGATTTCGCCGGTCCGCGGCGTATAGCCGAGGGGCATGGCCCGCAGGATGGTGATGATCTCCGGCACGTCGAATCGCTCGCAGGCGGCCAGCAGCCTGTCGAGCGCGGCCTCGAGCGTATCCAGCGGCAGCGTCACTTCCGAGGCGGTCATGATGCGCGGATGCTGCGTCGGCGCCGGATTGTCGCCGATGAGCAATTCCTCGAAGAGCTTCTCGCCCTTGCGCAGGCCGGTGATGCAGATCGGGATATCGCCGCGCTCGGGCTGGATCTGCCCGGGATCATCGACGAGATACGGCGTCAGGCCGTGCAGCCTGACCATGCTCTCGGCCAGATCGAGGATCCGGACCGGCTCGCCCATGTCGAGCACGAAGACATCCCCCCCCCGCGCCATGGCGCCGGCCTGGATCACCAGCTGTGCGGCCTCGGGGATGGTCATGAAATAGCGGGTGACGTCCCTGTGCGTGACGGTGACCGGCCCGCCGCGCTCGATCTGGGCGCGGAACCGGGGGATCACCGATCCCGATGAGCCGAGCACATTGCCGAACCGCACCATCGAAAAGACCGTTTTCGTGGATTCGAGGGCCTGGGCCTGGCAGATCAGTTCCGCCACGCGCTTGGTGGCGCCCATGATGTTGGTGGGCCGCACGGCCTTGTCCGTCGAGATCAGGATGACGTTCCCGACGCCGAGCCTCCGCGCCGCCGAGGCCAGCGACAACGTGCCGAAGATGTTGTTGCGGACGCCCTCGACGATGTTCTCCTCGACCAGCGGCACGTGTTTGTATGCCGCGGCGTGATAGATCGTCTGGACCCCGAAGGCGCGGATCGTGGCCTCCAGCCGCCGGCTGTGCTGCACCGAGCCGAGCACCGGGACGATCCGGGTGGCCAGCCCGAGGCGCGCGGCGGTTGCGCCAAGTTCGGCCTCGATCGTGTAGAGCGCGAATTCCGAGACCTCGAAGAGAACCAGCGCGGCGGGTTTCTGGCCGAGCACCTGGCGGCAGAGCTCGCTGCCGATCGATCCGCCTGCCCCGGTGACCATGACCACCTTGCCGGCAGTGGTCCTGGCCAGCAGCCCCGGGTCGGGGGCGACGGGATCTCGTCCGAGCAGATCCTCGGGCGAGACTGCCCGCAGCTCCGAAATCCGCGCCTTGCCGGTGATGAGTTCCGACATGTCGGGGATGGTCCTGATCTCGAGGCGATACTGTTCGAGCTGCTCGAGGATTTCGCGACGCCGCGCGCGGCTCAGGCTGGGGATCGCCAGCAGGACGATCCGGGCGCCCGTCGCCTCGGCCAGCCGCGGGATCTGATCGGGCGCATGGACGCGCATCCCGCTGATCCGCAGCCGTTGCAGGCGGGGGTCGTCATCGACCAGCGCCACCGGCGCATGGTCGCGCCCGTGAAAGAGCGCGTTGGCGAGTTGCCGCCCCGAATTGCCCGCGCCATAGATGATCACCGGCTGCTTGCGCAGCTGCACCGGGTTGCGAAAGATCTCCCGTGCGACAAACCGCAGGCCGCCGACGGAGAGGAAAACGAACACGGCAAAGATGACCGGCACCGATCGCGGCAGCCCCGAATCGAGCACAAGCCCCGCCCCGTAAAGCGCCGCGGCGGCCATCAGCGCCCCCCCGCCGACAGGGATGAGAATCCTCGCGGTGACATAGCGGACCATGGCACGATAGAGCCCGAGCCCCCAGAAGCCGACCAGTGCCACCAGCGTGGCGATCGCCAGCGCTCCCCAGATCCCGGGCCTGTCCACGAATGCGAGGCTCTCGAGCCGCAGAACCATCGCGCCGATGAGCGAGAGCGCGATCAGCAGCGCGTCCATCGCCAGTTGCAGGGCGATCTTTCCCCTCCGGCTGAGGGCCGAGAACCGGTCTGAATGAAAGGCCATGTGCGAAATTCCTGCGTGCGAACCGTGGACCGGCCCGCCGCGACACTCTAGCCGCTCCGCGCCCGGGCAACAACTCGGAATGGCAGAACCTGCCGGCGCTGCGCGCTACGCTTGTTGAAAGGGTCGGATTCGGCTACGATTGGGGTGCGAGCGGTGGGCCGGAGGTTTCAGGGCTTATGTTCGAGAGCGACACCGGAGATGGCAGGCCGGGACTGCGAATCGATCTGATCGCGGCGCGCCAGCTCTGCGCGCTGACCCCGGGAAATGCGCGCTACAGCCACGCGGCAGCCAGTGGCGCGTTCGTCGTCTCGGTGCTGCGAGGCGATATTCTCGAGGGGGTCTATACGCCGTTGAGCGAAGAGGTCTTCGACAGTTATGCCGCAGCGCAGGCGGCGGTCGGGCGGCTCGCCGCCGGGCGGTCCGACGCGGTGATCTTCGATTTCGTGGCCGGTCCCCCCGCCGGCGCGCAGCGATCCGGTGAGGTGGCCGGCGCGGGGTAACGGTCCCGCGCGCGTCCCGGCCCGGGCAGCGGCCGCGCCTGGCGCGCGGCGCGGGTGCTGTGGGCAATGGCGGGTCATGGCGCCGCGCCGTGGCGATCATGGACGGGTATGGCCGCAAGGTTCTGGCCGCGAGGCTGTCGAACACGCTGGACGCGGATTGCCGGGTTGCGGTGCCGAAGGAAGGTAACCTGTTCGCGGCCCTGACTCGCGGCCCCGAGCAGGTTCTGCCCGATCGCCGCCATCGCCAGTCGGGCCTGGGTCCTCGCCCGCCCGCAATGGCGCGCGCGGCGTCATCTGATCGTTCAGCGCAGCCGCCCGATGGCATAGCGGGGCGCGACCTGCTCGCGGGCGAGATAGGCCGTGAGCGCGTCGGGATCCGGCGCCTCTGCGGTGCGTGTCTCCTTCGCGGCCAGCCCGCCGGTGATGAAAAGCGAATCGATATCCTCGCCCATGGCGCCGCGAATATCGGTCTGCGCCCCGTCCCCGATGGCGAGGATGCGGTGATTGTCCACATCGCGCCCGAGCGCGGCGAGGCGGCGGCGGGCGAGATCGTAGATCGGCGGGTGGGGCTTGCCGAAATAGAGGCTCTCGCCCCCCATTTCCGAATAAAGCCGCGCGAGCGCGCCCGCGCACCATTCGCGCCGCTCGCCGCGATCCACCACGATATCGGGATTGGCGCAGAGCAGTTTCAGCCCGCGCGCCCTGGCGGCGAGGAACTGCGGGCGCATCACCTCCGGATCGGCCAGCGGATCGCGCGGGCCGGTGCAGACGATGCCCTCGGCCTCTTCGAGGCCGACGCGGGTGATCTCGACCGGGTTCTCCACCACATTGATCGGCTCGAAGAAGATGACCTCCTGCGGCTGGCCGATGAACCAGACCTTCTGCCCCACCACCCCGCGAAACATCGCCGCGCGGGCGCTGTCGCCCGAGGTGGCGATGGTGTCCCAGGCGTCATCGGGCACGCCGAAATGGCGCAGCTGCCGCTCCACATCGCCGCGCGGGCGCGGCGAATTCGTCACCAGCACCACCGCGCCGCCCTTTTGCCGATAGGCCACGAGGGCGGCGCAGGCCTCGGGCAGGGCGCGCACCCCGTCATGCACGCAACCCCACAGATCGACAAAGAGCGCATCATAGCCGTCGGAAATCTCGGCAAGGGCGGGGATGAGGCGGGTCATGGGCGGCTCCCTGGGTGTTGGCGGCGCAGATATGGCAGGGCGGGCGCGGTTTGGCCAGCGCCCATGGCGCCCGGGCGGGGCCTGCGCTAGGGTGGCGCCATGAACGAGCGGATCATCACCACACCGGACTGTATCGCCGAAGGCACGGCGCATCTGGCGCGCATCTGTCCGCGCATGGCGCACGCGGTCTCGGTGGTGGGGGAGGTGCCGCTGCGCGGGCGCGGCGACGGGTTCGAGGCGCTCCTGGCGGCGATCGTCGGCCAGCAGGTGAGCGTGGCCGCCGCCGATGCGATCCGCGCGCGGCTTCGGGCTGCCGGGCTGACAGACCCGCGCGCGATCATCGCCAGCGACGACGAGAGCCTGCGCGCCGCCGGTCTCAGCCGCCAGAAGGTGCGTTATCTGCGCGCGCTGGCCGAGGCCGATCTCGATTACGCGGCGCTGCGCGAGGCCCCGACCGAAACGGTGATCACGACGCTGACCGCGATCCCCGGCATCGGCACCTGGACCGCCGAGATCTACGCCATGTTCAGCCTCGGCCGCGCCGATGTCTTTGCCCCCGGCGATCTCGCGCTGCAGGAGGCGGCGCGCCTTCTCTACGATCTGCCCGAGCGGCCCAAACCGCGCGCCTTGCGCACCATGGCCGAGGACTGGGCCCCGTGGCGGGCGGTTGCGGCGCGGGTGCTCTGGGCCTATTATCGGGTGGCCAAGGACAGGGAAGGGATCCTATGACACGGGGTTTGCAGGCGGGGCGGCGCGCGCCCCTTTCGGGCGAGACGCGCTCGGCGGTGGTGTTTCTGCATGGCTATGGCGCGAATGGCGCCGATCTTCTGGGCCTCGCCGATCCGCTGGCCGAGCATCTGCCCGACACGCTCTTCGTGGCGCCCGACGCGCCCGAGAGCATCCCGGGAATGCCCTTTGGCCTGCAATGGTTTCCGATCCCCTGGATCGACGGATCGTCCGAGGAAGAGGCCGAGCGCGGGCTGCTGGCGGCGGCGCGCGATCTCGACGCCTTTCTCGATGCGCTGATGGTGGAGGAGGACCTGATGCCCGAACAGGTCATGCTCTTCGGGTTTTCGCAAGGCACGATGATGGCGCTGCATGTCGCCCCGCGCCGCGAGGATCCGCTGGCGGGGGTGGTGGCGTTCTCGGGGCGGCTCCTGCGGCCCGAGCTGCTGGCCGATGAGGCGGTGAGCCGCCCGCCGGTCCTGCTGGTGCATGGCGATGCCGATGACGTGGTGCCGGTGCAATCGCTGCCACAGGCGGCGGAGGCGTTGCAGCGCGCGGGCTGGAAGGATGTCTATGCGCATGTGATGAAGGGCACCGGGCACGGGATCGCGCCCGACGGGCTGTCGGTGGCGCTGGCCTTCATGCGCGACCGCCTCGGCGCCTGAGCGCGCGGAATCCCGCGCGCCATCCGAGGTTGTTCGCGGTCTCCCGGCTGGCTATAGAGGTTTCTGACAGATTGTCGCGCGCATGGCGGGCACAGGACAGGATCACACCGGCGTGAATACCATCAAGAGCGTTTCCACGAGGGCAGAGCGCGCGTATCCCCGCGCGCTGGAGGAGGTCGCGGCACCGGACAATGCCGACGAGAGCGACGAGATCGACCTTCTGGCGCTGGTGTCCACGCTCTGGCGCGAGAAGCTGCTGATCGCGCTTGTCACTGCGGTGGCCATCGCGCTTGGCGGGTATTACGCGTTCTTCTCCGCCGTGCCGCTCTACAGCGCGACGACCACCGTCGTTTACGAGGACGAGCAGGGCAGCGTCTCGGGGCTCGAAACCGTGCTTGGCGCAGGGCAGGTCACGCCGGCGCGGATCACCACCGAGGTCGAGGTGTTGCGCGCGCGCGGCCTGATGGGCAAGGTGGTGGACCATCTCGGGCTGACGCAGATCCCGGAATTCAACCCGGATCTGCGCGATATCGGGCTGCTGGCGCGTGTCCGGAGCCAGGTGTCGGGGTTGCTGGCCTCCCTGACATCGACAGGCGCGGCGCCGCAGGAGTCGGTGCCCGATCTTCCCCGGACGCGGGCGGTGTCGATCCTTCTCGACAAGGTTGACGTCAGCAGCGTGCGCAACAGCCTTGTCTTCAACATCACCGCCACCACCGAAGATCCCCGCATGGCGGCGCGGATCGCGGACACGATCGCGGAACTCTACATTCGCGAGCAGATCGAGGTGAAATTCGACAAGCTCGGGCAGGCGAGCGAATGGCTCTCCGGGCGCGTGGTCGAGTTGCAGGCCGAGGTCGAGGCTGCCGAGGAGGCCGTCGCGCGGTTCAGCGCCCAGACCGATCTCATCTCGGAGGAGGGGCTCCGGGCGATGGAGCGGCAGCTCAAGGACACGCGCGACCGGGTGGCGTCGCTGACCGAGGCGCGCGCCGCGGCCGAGCGGCGGCTGGCGGCGCTCGAGGCCGCGCAGAGCCGCCCCGACAAGGCCGCGGCGGCGGGGGATGCCGAATTGACGCGCCTGTTGGCGCAGCTCGACGAGGGCCGCCCGGAGAGCGCGCAGATCTTCGACCGCCAGTTCGCCCGCGCGATCGAGCGCGCCCGCGCCGATCTCGAACGCAGCACCCGGCAGCTCGCGGCCGTGACGCAGGCGGAGGCCGCGCTTGCCCGGCAGATCGAGGCGCAGGGCCGCGACCTGATCCAGTTGCAGCAACTGACCCGCGAGGCCGAGGCCAACCGCCTGCTCTACGAGCATTTCCTGACCCGGCTCAAGGAAACCTCGGCCCAGCAGGGTATCCAGCAGGCCGACAGCCGGATCCTCTCGCAGGCGGTGGTGCCGGTCTCTCCGTCATTCCCGCGAAAATCGCTGATCCTGGCCTTGTCCGGCATTCTCGGGATCATGGCCGGGATCGGCTTCGTGCTGCTGCGCGAAATGCGCCATAACGGGTTCCGCACCGCCGAGGATCTCGAGCGCGAGACCGGGCTCGTGGTGATGGGGCAGGTGCCGCTCATTCCCGGGGAAAGGCGGAGCGACATTCTCGACTACATGCGCAACCGGCCCACCTCGGCGGCGATGGAATCGGTGCGCAACCTGCGCACATCGCTTGTCCTGTCCAATCTGGACAATCCGCCACAGGTCATCCTCTCGACATCTTCGATCCCCGGCGAGGGCAAGACGACGAACGCGATTGCGCTGGCGCATAATTTCTCGGGGCTCGGCAAGAAGGTGCTCCTGATCGAGTGTGATATCCGCCGCCGGACGCTGAACGAATATTTCGACGGAGGCCCCGGACACGGCCTCGTGTCGCTGCTCAGCGGCGAGCGCAGCCTCGACGAGGTGGCCTTCAGGCCCGGGGAATTCGGCGCCGAGGTGATCCTCGGCGACCGCAGCCGGACGAACGCGGCGGACCTGTTTTCCTCGGAGCGGTTCCGCGACCTCCTCACGCATCTGCGCAGCCAATACGATATCGTCATCATCGACACGCCGCCGGTTCTCGTGGTGCCCGATGCCCGGATCATCGCGCAACAGGCCGACGCGCTGCTCTTTTCGGTCCGCTGGGACAGCACCAGCCGGGCGCAGGTCAAGGAGGCGCTGCGCCAGTTGTGGACCTCCAATATCCGGCCCACCGGCCTCATCCTCAGCCAGATCAGCCCGCAGGGCATGAAGCGCTATGGCTATGGCGGGCGCTATGGTGCCTATGGCGGCTATGGCGGGAAATACTACGAGGCGTGAGCGGCGGCCTCGCGGCTCAGGCCGGCCCGCCCGCGCGCGTATCGAGAAGGCGGCGCAGGATCGGGCGGGCCTCCTCGGGGGTCATGCCGGGTCTGAGGTCGGGGTGATAGAGCAGCCACAGGAGAATCTCGTCGTGGCCGGTCAGGAGCGCGAATTCCTCGTCATCGTTGAAGATCGAGGGGCGCGCGCGCGGGCTGTCATTGGCAAGGCCGAGCCCCTGCGCCAGTTCCTCGTGGATGCAGGAGGCGCGTGACAGGGCCGGGTGTTCGGCGCGGATCCAGGCGATCGCGCGATCATAGGCATGGGGATTTCCCTTTTCCGAGAACGCCACCACCAGACAGTGAATCGCCCGCGGCATGTCGCGAAAGATACCGAGCGTGGTCGCGTCGATCCCGGGGACGAGCGCGCGGATGCGGGCGAGGCCCCCGGCGCGGTCGTCCTCGCTCATGAACAGGACGTGGAAATTCGCGCCTCGCGCCACGGTCTCGATCGGGTGGCGCGTCACCCGCGCGAGGCGGGCGGCGTAATCGGTGACGGCGGCGCGGTCGGCGGCCTGCTGTTCGGGCGGCACCGAGGCACCGAATTCGACCCCGAAGCGCACCGGCGATGTCCATTTGCGCAGCCTTCCCGCCTCGCCGCTGGCGGGGCGGTAGCCCGCGCCGGGGCGGTATTCGTCAAAGAACACGATGGCTTCGAAATTGCGCATGAGGTCGGTATCGGTCCAGGGGCTATCGGGCCCGCCGCCGTCCTGACGCAGGAGGCCGCGGCTCAGCAGGTCGCGCTCGGTCCGGGCGTAATGGGCGGTCAGCGCGGCGCTGGCCGGCGAGGGGCCGGAGGGCTCGGGCGGGCGCGCGACGGGCGGCGGCGGCGCGGGCGCGGCAGGGGGCGGGGCCGCGATGTCGCACCCCGCCATCGCCAGCAGCGCCGCGCCCCCGAGCGCCGTCATGACCCGCATCCGCATCTGCCGTCAGCGCCCGGGCACCGCGTCGGCGGTGGTCTCGCCCAGCTTGTCGCCCAGCTTGTCGCCATGCGCGCTCGCGGCGGCGAGTGCGTCGCGCAGCCCGGCCTCCATCTTTCCGAGCTCGGCCTCGGCGCGGGCGCGCCGCGCCTTGCCTTCGTCGGCGATACGGAGGCTTTCCTCGATCGTGCCGATCAGGTCGGCATTGGCCTTTTTCACCGCCTCGATGTCGAACGCCCCGCGCTCGATCTCCTCGCGGATCGCCTTGTTGCTCTCGCGCAGGTTGGCGGCGTTGGCGGCCATGAGCTCGTTGGTGAGATCGCCGGCCGCGCGCACCGCCGCCGCCGCCTCGGCGCTGCGCTGGATCGTCACCGCCTGCGCCAGCTGCGTTTCCCACAGCGGCACCGTGTTGACGAGGGTGGAGTTGATCCGCGTGACGAGCGACTTGTCGTTCTCCTGCACCAGCCGGATCGAGGGCAGCGACTGCATCGTCACCTGCCTTGTGAGCCTGAGATCGTGCACCCGGCGCTCCAGGTCGTCGCGCGCGGCGCGCAGGTCGCGCAATTGCTGCGCCTTCATCACCTGCTCCTCCGCGGGCGCGGCCTGTATCGCGGCCTCGCGCGCGGGGATGTCGGTGTCATCCAGTTCGCGGAGCTTCGCCTCGCCCGCCGCGATATAGAGCGCCAGCTCGTCATAGAAGGCGAGCGTTTTCTCGTAGAGCATGTCGAGCGACTTGATATCCTTCAGGAGCCGGTGCTCATGGGCGAGAAGATCGTCGGTGATCCTGTCGATCTGGCCCTGGATCTTCTCGAAACGGGCGGTGAAATCGGCGAAGGGGGCGGCGCGGCCCATCAGTTTCTCCCACCAGGACCGCTCGCGCCGCAGGTCGAGTTCGGAGACGGAAAAGCCCCGGATCGTGCTGACGATCCCGCGCAGGGCGTCGCCCGCGGGCCCCACGTCCTTGTTGCGCACGCCCTGCAGCATGGCCTGGGAAATCTCCTGCAATTCGGCCTGCGCGGCGGCGCCGAATCCGACGATGGAGCGGGTGTCGCCGAGGTCGATCTCGGCCATGCGGCGCGCGATCTCCGCGCGCAGCCGGGCATCGGCGGCGTCGAGCGGCACGATGGCATCCGCGTCGGCTGGCTCGGGCAGCAGGGCGCGGCTCACGGCCTCGACATCGGCCAGCGCGGCCGCGGCCTCTCTGCGGGTGGTGTCTGACATGGGGTTGTCCTCTTACGGTGAATCCCTGGTCTCGATGTGGACGCCCTCGCGCTCCAGCCGGTCGCGCAGAACGGCGATCTCGATGTCGAGATCGGCGCCGCTGCCGGCCATGAGCGCGCGGGTCCTGGCGGTGAAATTGCGTTCCAGATCGGCAAGCAGCGCGAGGTAGTTTTCCCGCGCCGCCGGGTCGGGGGCGCGGGCGGCAAGGTCTGCGTATTTCACCGTCGCGTCGCGTGCGCCCATGAGATAGACGCCGAGAAACCTGCGCGCCGCCGTCAGGTCGCGCGGATCCTGCTCGACGGTGCGCAGCATGTCGCGCACGCTTGTCTGAAAGCTCTCGAGGCGGCGCTCGAGCGCGCGGTCGCCCGTCCGGCGAAGCGCCTCGGACATGGCGCGCAGATACTCCTCGGCCCGATCGACGACGCGGGCCACGCGGTCGCTCTGAAAGCTGTCGATGCCCTCGGCGCCCTTGTCGCGCAGGGGATCGAGGCCGAAGGCAAGGCTGTGCAGCGCCGCCCCGGTGACGGCGTAGATGAGCGGCTCCACCAGCCCGCCCCCGCCCCCGGCCGCGAGGGCGGCAAGGGCGAGCCCCGCGCCGGTGATCAGCGCGGCGAGGATCTTGCGCGGGATCGCCGGGCGCCGGGCGATGCGGCGCGCCTCATAGACCTCCTCGGCGCGCAGCCCCTCGCGGGTGAGCCAGGCCGCCAGCAGCAACAGCCCGAGCGCCGAAAGATTGAGCACGAGCCCCGTCGCCCCGTCGCCGAAGGCCCGCACCGCAAGCGGCAGCGGCGCGAGAAACAGCAGGTTGACACGCCCCCCCGCGCGCGTGCGCCGCGCGCCGCGATAGGATCCGCGCGGCGGCGCCTCGCCGCCCGGGGGGCCATCGGGGCTGAACTTGCCACCGAAACGCGCGGCCATCACAGCCCCCCCCTGATCGCGATGATGAGGATCAACACCACGAGCAGGATATATGCCAGCCTGTTCCAGCCGTTGCCGTTCATGGGCTTCCCGTCCGCCTGCGCGCCTCTCCCGAACCTAGGGCAAGCGAGGCAGGCGCGCTAGGGGGAAGATCGGCGCCGGCGCCGCCAGAGCCGTCCAGCCGAAGGGCGCTCCGCGCTCAGCCCTGCGCGCGCTTCTTCTCGTCACGGAGTTTCTCGGCCAGATCGCGGGCGATGGCGAAGGCCCCCTTGACGCGGTCGGCCTCGCCCTTCCAGTCGCGGCGCACGACGATCCTGTTGTCGCGCACCTTGGCAAGGCCGCGCTGATCCTGAAGGAACTCGACCAGCCCCTGCGGCGAGGCGAACTTGTCATTGTGAAACTGGATCGTCGCGCCCTTGGGTCCGGCGTCGAGCTTGGCAATGCCCGCGCGCTTGCACATCGCCTTGATGCGCATGACCAGCATCAGCATGTTGACCTCGCGGGGCAGGGGGCCGAACCGGTCGATCATCTCGGCGGCGAAGCCTTCGAGATCGACCTTGCTTTCCAACCCGCTCAGGCGGCGATAGAGGCCGAGGCGCACGTCGAGATCGGGCACATAGGCCTCTGGGATGAGGACCGGCACGCCAAGGTTGATCTGCGGCGCCCATTGCTCGTCGGGCTCCGTCACGGCGGCAATCTCGCCCGAGCGGATGCGCGCGATCGCCTCTTCCAGCATGGATTGGTAAAGCTCGAACCCCACGTCGCGCATCTGGCCGGATTGTTCCTCGCCCAGAAGATTGCCCGCGCCGCGAATGTCGAGATCCTGGCTTGCCAGCGTGAAGCCCGCGCCAAGCGTGTCGAGGCTGCCCAGCACGCGCAGCCGCTTTTCCGCGCCGGGCGTGAGCGGCACGCGCGGCTTGGTCGTCAGATACGCATAGGCGCGCGCCTTGGAGCGGCCCACGCGGCCCCGGATCTGGTAGAGCTGTGCGAGCCCGAACATGTCGGCGCGATGCACGATCATGGTGTTGGCTGTCGGGATGTCGAGGCCCGATTCGACGATGGTCGTGGCCAGCAGCACATCGTATTTGCCGTCGTAAAAGGCGTTCATCCGCTGGTCGAGCTCGCCCGCCGCCATCTGGCCATGGGCCACGACATAGCTCACCTCGGGCACCTGCGTTTTCAGGAAATCCTCGATCTCGGGCAGGTCCTTGATGCGCGGCACCACGAAAAAGGACTGCCCGCCCCGGTAATGCTCGCGCAGGAGCGCCTCGCGCACGGTGACGCTGTCGAATTCGCTCACATAGGTGCGGATCGAGAGGCGATCGACGGGCGGCGTGGCGATGAGCGACAGATCACGCACGCCCGAGAGCGACAGTTGCAGCGTGCGCGGAATGGGCGTGGCGGTGAGCGTGAGCACGTGAATATCCGAGCGCATTTCCTTGAGCCGCTCCTTGTGCGCGACGCCAAAGCGCTGTTCCTCGTCGATGATCAGGAGGCCGAGATTCCTGAACCGGATGCCCTTGGCCAGAAGGGCGTGCGTGCCCACCACGATATCGGCCTCGCCCTTCGACATTGCCTCACGCGTGCGGGCGGCGTCGCGGGCCGAGACAAAGCGCGAAAGCGCATGAACCGAGAGCGGAAAGCCCCGGAAGCGCTCGGAAAATTCCTTGTAATGCTGGCGCGCGAGAAGGGTGGTGGGGGCGATCACCGCCACCTGTTGCCCCGACATGGCGGCGACAAAGGCCGCGCGCATCGCCACCTCGGTCTTGCCGAAGCCCACATCGCCGCAAATGAGCCGGTCCATCGGGCGGCCGCGTTCGAGATCGGCCAGAACATCCTCGATGGCGCGCAGCTGATCGTCGGTCTCCTGATAGGGAAAGCGCGCGGCAAAGGCCTCCCATGCGTGGTGCTCGGGCGTGATGACAGGGGCGCGGCGCAATTCGCGCTCGGCGGCGACGCGAATGAGGCGGTCGGCCATCTCGCGGATGCGCTGTTTCAGCCGGGACTTTCTGGCCTGCCACGCGCCACCGCCCAGCCGGTCCAGCAGCCCCTCCTCATGGCCATAGCGCGAGAGCAGTTCGATATTCTCGACCGGCAGGTAGAGCTTGGCGCCTTCGGCATATTCCAGCACGAGACATTCATGCGCGGCACCTGCCGCCGTCACCACCTCGAGCCCCAGATAGCGCCCGATCCCGTGATCGACATGCACGACGAGATCGCCCACCGAGAGCGCCTGCGCCTCGGTCAGGAAATTCTCGGCGCGGCGGCGGCGCCTGGCCCCGCGAATGAGCCGGTCGCCCAGCACATCCTGTTCGGAAATGACCGTGAGGCCGGGCGCCTCGAACCCCTGTTCGAGCGGCCAGATGCCGAGGTGCAGCCCGTGCCTGCCCACGCCCTTGACGCTGCTGACCGAGACCGGCCCGACCAGCCCCTCATCGGCCAGAAGCCCCTCGATCCGCTCGCGCGCGCCCTGGCTGAAGGAGGCGATCAGCACCGGGCCATGGGCCATTCTGGCCTCGATATGATCCTTCAGGACGCTGAACAGATTGATGTTTTCCTGTTGACGCTCGGGCGCGAAATTGCGCCCGATGCGCCCGCCCGCGTCCACCACCCCCGGCCCGGTGGGGCGCGGCAGGGCCGCGAATTGCACCACACGCCGCCCGCGCAGCGCCGCCTGCCATCCCGCCTCGTCGAGATAGAGCAGATCGGGCGCGATCGGCTGATAGACCGTGTCGCCGCGCGCTTTTTGCCCGAGCGCGTGGCGTCGCGCCTCGTATTGGTCGCTCACCTGTTCGCGCCGCGCGCCGCGCGCGGCCTCGAACTGATCGTCGAGGGTGACGGGCGCACCGGGCAGATAGTCGAACAGCGTCTCCAGCCGCTCGTGGAAAAACGGCAGCCAGTGCTCCATGCCGGCCTGTTTGCGCCCCGCGCTCACCGCCTCGTAGAGCGGATCGTCGGCCCCGCCTGCGCCGAACGCGATGCGGTAATTCTGCCGGAACCGGCGGATCGCGGCCTCGTCGAGGAGCACCTCGGAGACGGGGGCGAGCTCGACCCGGTCGCGCGTGTCGGTGCTGCGCTGCGTCGCAGGATCGAAACCGCGCACCCCGTCGAGCACATCGCCGAACAGATCGAGCCGCACCGGCCCGCCCTCGCCCGGCGGGTAGATGTCGATGATCCCGCCGCGCAGCGCGTAATCGCCCGGCTCGGTTACGGTCGGGGTCTGGACAAACCCCATGCGCACGAGGAAATCGCGCAGGGCGCGCTCGTCGATGCGTTCGCCGACGCTCGCGACAAAGGCCGCCTCGCGCAGCACCTCGCGGGCGGGCAGGCGCTGCGTCGCGGCGCCGAGCGTGGTCAGCAGCACGAAGCGCTGCGGCATCCCGTGCACGAGCGCGGCCAGTGTCGCCATGCGCGCAGCCGAGATCTCGGCATTGGGCGAGATGCGGTCATAGGGCAGGCAGTCCCAGGCCGGAAAGCGGATCACCGGCATGTCGGGCGCGAAGAAGCGCAGCGCCTCGGCCATCGCGGCCATGCGCTTGTCGTCGCGGGCGATATGGATCACCGGGCCCTGCGCCTTGTCGGCCTCGGCCAGCACCAGGCGCGCGTCGAAGCCCTCGGGCGCGCCGCCCATCACGATATGGTGCGTGTCGCTCATGATCCGCCTGTCCCCGCTCAGCCCAGAACGCTGGTGTTCATGTTGTGATACATCCCCCACAGGGCGGTGACGAAGATCGAGACCGCGCCGATCAGCCGCACCGCCAGCCGGTGCCGCCCGATCCGCGCGACGAGCGCCTCCCCCGAGAGCGCGCCTGCCCGGATCGCCTGCGCCGCGCGCAGCGACAAGAGCCCGACACCGGTCAGCGGCAGGCCCAGCAAGAACACCGCCTGCGCGAATTCCACCCCATAGCCAAAGCCGAGCAGCCCCAGCGAGGTGAGCAGGAACGAAACAAGGCCCGCCCCGATCGGCCCGGCCTCCTGCGCCAGGAGCAGCAGCCGGTTGGTGTTGATCCGCACCATATCCTCGAAATCGCGCATCGCCGCCCCGTTCGTGCAGCGGCGGGCGCGCACCACCACGTCCCAGGGCACGCCCAGCACCCGATAGCTCACGCTCGTCCAGCACAGGCCAAGCGCGATCCAGAACCACAGGCTGCCGAACGTGCGCCGGTCGATCAGGTCGAGAACGATGTCGAGAAAGGTCAAGGCCGCGCCTCGCTGCTATGCAACGCCCGCCCTCTTAACGCCGGCGCGCGGCAATTCCTACCCTTGAGATGGACGAATTTCCATGCGAGGGAGGGCGTTGAATGCAAAGCACCGCGATGAGCCCGCCCATGATCCTCCCCCAGGCCGCCTTTCCCGCCAGCCGCCCCCGGCGCCTCCGCAGGACCGCCGCGCTGCGCGCCATGGTCGCCGAGAGCACGCTCTCGCCCGCCGATCTGATCTGGCCGCTCTTCGTGCGCGACGGCGAGGGCATCGAGGAGCCGGTGCCCTCGATGCCGGGGGTCGTTCGCCGCTCGATCGACCGGGTGGTGGTGGCCGCGCGCGAGGCGGAGGCACTCGGGATCCCGGCGGTCTGTCTCTTTCCCTATACCTCGCTGGCCAACCGCACCGCCGATTGTGCCGAGGCGTGGAACCCCGACAACCTCAGCAACCGCGCCACCCGCGCGATCAAGGCCGCGGTGCCCGGTCTCATGGTGATGACCGATGTGGCGCTCGATCCCTATTCGGATACCGGCCATGACGGGTTCGTGGTGGGGGGCGAGATCGTCAATGACGCCACCGTGGAGGCGCTGGTGAAACAGGCCCTCGCCCAGGCCGAGGCGGGGGTCGATATCATCGGCCCGTCGGACATGATGGACGGGCGCGTGGGGGCCATTCGCGCGGCGCTCGAGGCGGGCGGGCATCACGACGTGGCGATCATGTCCTATTCGGCGAAATACGCCTCGGCCTTTTACGGCCCGTTCCGTGAGGCCGTCGGCGCGGGCGACGCGCTCAAGGGCGACAAGAAGACCTATCAGATGGACCCGGCCAACAGCGACGAGGCGCTGCGCCTCGTCGCGCGCGACCTCTCGGAGGGGGCCGACATGGTGATGGTCAAGCCGGGGATGCCCTATCTCGATATCTGCCGGCTGGCGCGAGCGGAATTCGGCGTGCCGACCTTCGCCTACCAGGTTTCGGGCGAATACGCGATGATCATGGCCGCGGCGCAGAATGGCTGGATCGACGGCGAGCGCGCGATGATGGAGAGCCTGATGTGCTTCAAGCGGGCGGGCTGCGACGGGATATTGAGCTATTTCGCCCCCGCCGCCGCGCGGCTTCTGGCGCATTGAGGGGGCGGGGATCGGCGCAGATCCGCGATCCGTGGTGACAGGCGCCGCCCCTGACCCTATACTTGGGGCAAGCCGGCCGGCACAGGCCGGGAACGCGCACAGGCCGGACACGGCCGCAATGGCACAGGCCGGACACGGCCGCAATGGCACAGGCCGGACACGGCCGCAATGACCGAGGCAAGGAGCGGGCAGGCACATGAGCAATCTCACGAGACGCGGTTTCACCCTTGGCGCGCTGGTCAGCGCGCCGGCGCTGGCGGCCTGCAACAACGGGGTCGGAAGCGAGGGGGCGGCGCGCATCGACGCGCGGGTCAACGCCACGCTGGATTACATGTATTCCAATTACCCCGGCACACGCGATCTGGCCGATCAGGCGGCGGGGATGCTGGTGATGCCGGTGGTCACACAGGCGGGGCTGATCGTCGGCGGGGGCTTCGGGCGCGGGGCGCTCAGGATCAACAACGTGACGGTGGATTACTACTCTGCCACAAAGGGCAGTGTCGGGCTTCAGGCCGGGGCGCAGCAATTCGCCCATGTGCTGTTCTTCATGACCGAGGATGCGCTGCGCAACTTCCGCCGCTCCTCGGGCTGGGCGGCGGGGGCCGATATCCAGTATGTGTTCAGCGACCGCGGCGAGACCCTGCGCACGGAGACCACGACCGCGAACGCCCCGGTGCTGGCGGTGATCTTCGGGCAGGCGGGGCTGATGGCGGGGATCTCGCTCGAAGGCATGAAATACACGCGCATCATTCCCTGACTGAACGCGCCTGCGCGCGCTCAGGTGCCGCAGAAGGTCCGCGAGACGGCCTCCGAAGGCAGGGGCGGGCGGCGCAGATCGGCGGCGTCGGGCAGATCCTCGAAAGGCCGCGAAACCACGGCGAGAAGCCGCTCGAACGGCGCGAGATCGCCGGAGACCGCCGCCGCGATCACCTGTTCCACCCGGTGATTGCGGGGAATGACGACGGGATTGGCCGCGCGCATCACCGCGAGCGGATCGGCCTCGCGCGCGATCCGCGCGCGCCAGCCCGCCTCCCAGCTGTCAAAGGCCAGGGGATCGCGGAACTGATCGCGCGCCCCGCCCGTCGCCAGCGCGCGAAAGGTATTGGTGAAGTCCGCGCGCCCTTCGGCCATGCGCGCGAGCAGATCGCCGACGAGCACCAGGTCTTCGGGGGTGGGGTCCGCAATGCCGATCTTGGCGCCGAAGGCCGTGCGCCATTCCGCCTCGATCCGGTCCGGCATGGCATGGACGAGCGCGGTGAATTCCGCCACCGCCGCGTCCGCCTCGGGCATGAGCGGCACCAGCGCGGAGGCGAATTGCGCCATGTTCCAGACGATCGCATTGGCCTGGTTGTCATAGGCATAGCGGCCCTGGGCGTCGATCGAGCTATAGACCGTCTGCGGGTGATAGCTATCCATGAAGGCGCAGGGGCCATAGTCGATCGTCTCGCCGGATATGGCGGTGTTGTCGGTATTCATCACCCCGTGGATGAACCCCACCGAGAGCCATTGCGCCACCAGCCGCGCCTGCCGCCCGATCACCTCCGACAGCAGATGCGCTGGATTTTCCACATGCGGGTAATGCCGCGCCACCGTGTAATCGTAGAGCGCGCGCAGGTTGGCCAGGTCGCGCCGCGCGGCGAAATACTGGAAGGTGCCGACGCGGATATGGCTTGAGGCGACGCGCGTCAGCACCGCGCCGGGCAGCGCGCCCGCCTCGCGCCAGACCTGTTCCCCCGTCGCCACCGCGGCGAGCGCGCGGGTGGTGGGGATGCCCATGGCGTGCATCGCCTCCGAGACCAGGTATTCGCGCAGCACCGGGCCGAGCCAGGCGCGCCCGTCGCCCATGCGGGAATAAGGCGTGGGGCCCGAACCCTTGAGCTGGATATCGCGGCGATGGCCTGCGCGGTCCACGACTTCGCCCAGAAGCAGCGCGCGCCCGTCGCCAAGCTGCGGCGAGAAGCCGCCGAACTGATGCCCGGCATAGACCTGCGCCAGGGGCGCCGCGCCCTCGGGCAGATCGTTGCCGGAAAACACCCGCGCCAGCGTCTGCGCATCATCGTCGCCCGTGATGCCGAGCGCCTCTGCCAGCCCCGCGTTCCACGCGATGAGGCGCGGCGCGCGCACCGGCGCCGCCCGCTGCCGGGTATGGAAGGGGCCGGGCAGGCGGGCATAGCTGTTGTCGAAGGGAATGGCGAGCGGCACGTGCGGGCCTCCTGCGGTCATGCCCCATACCTGGGCCAGGGCGCGCGCGGGTCAAGCCCCTCTGCCATTCAGGCCCCGCGCGACATGGCCGCGACACCGGTGCGCGCCATCTCTCTCAGGCCGAGCGGGCGCATCAGATCGGCGAAGGCGTCGATCTTTTCCGGCGCGCCGGTGATCTCGAAGGTGAAACTGCCCAGCGTGCTGTCCACCACCTTGGCACGGAAGATATCCGCGAGCCGCAGCGCCTCGACCCGCCTGTCGCCCTCGCTCGCCACCTTGAGCAGCGCAAGCTCACGCTCGACGCTCGGGCCTTCCACGGTCAGGTCATGCACCTCGTGCACCGGCACGATGCGCCCAAGCTGCGCCTTGATCTGCTCGATCACCTGCGGCGTGCCGGTGGTGACGATGGTGATGCGGCTCATATGGCCGGTGTGATCCACCTCGGCCACGGTCAGGCTCTCGATATTGTAGCCGCGCCCGGAGAAGAGCCCGATGACGCGCGCCAGCACGCCGGGCTCGTTATCGACGATCACCGCCAGCGTATGGCGCTCCTGCTCATCCGAGAATTGCGGCCGCAGATTGTAGGCCGAATGCCGGGACGAGCCTTTCTTGATTTTCAGGGGGGACATCGTTTTTTCCTTGTTGATGCGTTTGTCGCCCCGGAATTTTCAAAAAATTCCGGGACGTTTTCTTTTCAAGAAAACGGGCTCACACCAACACCGCGCCGCCTTCCTTGATGGCGTCCCTGGTCGATGCCTCGCCCAGCAGCATCTTGTTATGCGGCTCGCCCGACGGGATCATCGGGAAGCAGTTCTCGTGCTTTTCCACGAGGCAGTCGAAGATCACCGGCCCGTCGTGATCGAGCATCTCCATGATCGCGTCATCGAGATCGGCGGGGTCGCGGCAGAGGATGCCCTTGGCGCCGAACGCCTCGGCCAGTTTCACGAAATCGGGCAGCGCCTCGGACCAGGACGACGAATAGCGCTCGCCATGCAGCAATTCCTGCCACTGGCGCACCATGCCGAGGCGCTCGTTGTTGAGGATGAACTGCTTGACCGGCAGGCGGTATTGCACCGCCGTGCCCATTTCCTGCATGTTCATGAGCCACGACGCCTCGCCCGCGACGTTGATCACCAGCGCGTCGGGATGGGCGATCTGCACGCCGATGGAGGCCGGAAAGCCGTAGCCCATGGTGCCGAGGCCGCCCGAGGTCATCCAGCGGTTCGGGTCCTCGAAGCCCAGATATTGCGCCGCCCACATCTGGTGCTGGCCCACCTCGGTGCAGATATAGCGGTCGCGCCCCCTGGTCAGCGCCTCGAGCCGCGACAGCGCGTATTGCGGCTTGATCGTGGGGCCTTGTTGCTTGAAGCTCAGGCAATCGACCTTGCGCCATTCCTCGATGCGCTCCCACCATCTGGCGATGGCTTCACGGTTGGTCTTGCGCCCGCGCGCCTTCCAGATCTTGAGCAGGTCCTCGAGCACATGGGCGATGTCGCCGACGATGGGGATATCGGTCTTGACCACCTTGTTGATCGAGGAGGGGTCGATGTCGATATGCGCCTTGATGCTGTCGGGGCTGAACGCATCGAGCCGCCCGGTGATCCGGTCATCGAAACGCGCGCCGATATTGATCATGAGGTCACAGCCGTGCATCGCCATGTTGGCCTCGTAGAGGCCGTGCATCCCCAGCATCCCCAGCCAGTGCTTGCCGGAGGCGGGATAGGCCCCGAGGCCCATCAGCGTCGAGGTGATCGGAATGCCCGTGGCCTCCACCAGTTCGCGCAGAAGCTGGCTCGCGGCGGGGCCGGAATTGATCACGCCGCCGCCGGTATAGAAGATCGGGCGTTTCGCCTTCTCAATCGCCGCCACCAGATCGGTGATCGCCTCGATATCGCCCTTGCGCTGCGGCTGGTAATGCGAGACGCGCGCCTTTTGCGGCGGGGTATAGTCGGCAGAGGCGAATTGCACGTCCTTGGGGATGTCGATGAGCACCGGGCCGGGCCGCCCCGAGGTGGCGACATGAAACGCCTGATGGATGATGTCCGACAGGTTCCTGGTGTCCGACACGAGCCAGTTATGCTTGGTGCAGGGCCGCGTGATGCCCACGGTATCGGCCTCCTGAAAGGCGTCGTTGCCGATCATGAAGGTGGGCACCTGACCGGTGAGCACCACGAGCGGGATGCTGTCCATCAGCGCGTCGGTGAGGCCGGTCACGGCATTGGTCGCCCCCGGCCCCGAGGTCACGAGCACCACGCCGGGGCGGCCGGTGGAGCGGGCATAGCCCTCGGCGGCGTGGACCGCGCCCTGTTCGTGGCGCACGAGAATGTGGCGGATGTCGTTTTGCTGAAAGATCTCGTCATAGATCGGAAGCACGGCGCCGCCCGGATAGCCGAATACGACGTCCACGCCCTGATCCCTGAGGGCCTGGACCACCATCTTCGCGCCGGTCATCTGACGTGTCATCGCTCTTGCTCCGTATATGACGTCACTTCATTTCGCATAAAAAAGCCCCCGGTCGGATCGCGGGGGCGCATGGGGAACCGAGAGGGTCTTTCCGTTACCGGCCCATGCGCCATTCACCTACGATAAGGACAATCCCCGACATGGACCGCCGACTCCCTTGCTGCGTGGCGGCGACATTAGGAGGGGGGGGCAGGGGCGTCAAGCGCGGTTTGCGGATAAAATGTCGTGCGCTCCGGGAATTCTTTTCATTTGTTGCGCGAGGCGGGCGCTGCAGCGTCACCCGGCCTGCCGCGCCGCCGCGAGAAAGGCGGCGATGCGGGCCGGGTCCTTGACGCCCGGCGCGGATTCCACGCCCGAGGAGACATCGACCTGCCGCGCGCCGCTGCGCGCCACCGCCTCGGCCACGTTCCCGGGGGTGAGGCCGCCCGCCAGCAGCCAGGGGCAGGGCCAGTCCACCCCCGCGATCAGCGACCAGTCGAAGGGTTCGGCATTGCCGCCGGGGCGGGTGGCGCCCCTGGGGGGCTTGGCGTCCACCAGCAGCTGATCGGCCACCGCGCCGTAGGTCTCGATCAGCGGCAGATCGGCGGCCGACGCGATGCCGATCGCCTTGATCACCGGCAGGCCATAGCGTGCGCGGACCTCGCGCACGCGGTCGGGCGTCTCGGCCCCGTGAAGTTGCAGGAAATCCACCGGCAGCGCGGCGCAGAGCGCATCGAGCGTTGCATCGTCGGCATTCACCGTCAGCGCCACCTTGGCCACGCCCGGCGGCACGTCGAGCATCAGCGCGCGCGCCGCGGCATGGCTCAGGTTGCGCGGCGAGGGCGGGAAGAAGACAAAGCCGAGATAGGCCGCACCGCCCGAGACGGCGGCGGCGACATGGGCGGCCTCGGTCAGGCCGCAGATCTTGACGCGGATATTCCCGGGCATGGCGCGCGTCAGCCGGCCTTGTCGAGGAGGGCGAGCACCTCGTCGCCCTTGCCGGCGCGTTCGCCGCGCAGGCGCGTGACCTCGGCGCGCAGGCTGGCCAATTCGCGCGCCTGGCGCGCGGCGGCGGCGCGCTCGCCCGCCTCGCGGATCCATTCCCAGACAAAGCCCACGATGAGGCCAAGCGCGATCCCGCCAAAGATCACCACGAAGAGCGGCAGATCATAGGTGGGGTTGAGCGCGGCAAGGCCCGCCAGCTCGTCCGGCAGCACCCGGAGGGTGACGGTCTGACGATTGGCCAGCGCAATCAGCACCAGCGCGAGGCCGAAAATGGCGATCGAGGCATATCGGATATAGCGCATGGCTCAATTCCCGTTGAGCCGGTCGCGCAGCAGCTTGCCGGTCTTGAAGAAGGGGACGTGCTTTTCCTCGACCTCGACGCTCTCGCCGGTGCGCGGGTTGCGCCCGATGCGCGCGTCGCGCTTCTTGACCGAGAAGGCGCCGAAGCCGCGCAGCTCCACCCGGTCGCCGCGCGCGAGCGCCTCGGTGATCTCGTTGAAGATCGCGCTCACGATCTTTTCAACATCGCGATGGATGAGATGCGGGTTTTCATCGGCGATCTTCTGGATCAGTTCCGACCGGATCATTCGGCGGCTCCTTCGGGGCATGGCGTGGCGTGGCGGGTGGCAATGTTCGCGAGACTATAGCGGCAATGGCGCGAAACCCAAACCGAAAGCTGGTGACAACGCGCGGAAAAGGCGGAAAATTTCCTGTCGCATTTCCTGTCGCACCGGGTCGCACCGGGCGCAGGGGCATGCGCAGGGGCGGGCGCGGGGCGGTTTGGCGGGCCGGCGAGGAAGGAGGCGGCGGGCGGGCGCGCGTGATTCGGCGGCGGCGATGGACATCCGGGCGGGCGCGCATCATGGTGCGGCAACGGCAGACCGAGGCGCAGAGGAGCGGCGGCGCGTGGCGCGACAGATCATCATCGACACCGATCCGGGGAAGGATGACGCCGTGGCGATCCTGCTGGCACTGGCCGCGCCCGAACTCGAGGTGCTGGGCCTGACCTGCGTCGCGGGCAATGTGCCGCTGGCGCAGACGGCGCGCAATGCGCGGCGTATCCGTGATCTGGCCGGGCGGCGCGACCCGCCGGTGATGGCGGGCTGCGACCGGCCGCTGGAGCGCGCGCTCGTCACGGCGGGGCATGTCCACGGGCAGGACGGGCTCGGCGGTGTTGCGCTGCCTGCGCCCGCGGCGCCGCTCGATCCGCGCCCGGCGGTCGATTTCCTGATCGACACGCTGCGGCAGGCAGCGCCGGGCGCGGTCACGCTGGTGGCGCTCGGTCCGCTCACCAATATCGCCAGCGCGCTGCTCCGCGCGCCCGAGATCGCCGCCCGAGTCGGCGAGATCGTGCTCATGGGGGGCGCGCATCGCGCGATGGGCAATGTCACCCCGGCTGCGGAATTCAACATCCATGTCGATCCGCAGGCCGCCGATATCGTGCTGCGCTCGGGGGCGGCCATCACCATCGTGCCGCTCGACGTGACCCACCGGGCGCTGGTCACGCCCGCGCGCCATGCTGCCTTTGCTGCCGCGCGCACGGATATGGGGCGCGTGGTGGCCGCGCTCACCGATCCCGCGGGCCACACGAGCGCGCGCCACGGCCCCGAGGCCGTGCCGCTCCATGATCCCTGCACCATCGCCTGGCTGCTGGCGCCCGGTCTCTTTGACGGGCGCGCGGTCAATGTCATGATCGAGACGCAATCGGAGCTGACCATGGGCATGACGGTGATGGACTGGTGGGGGGTGACGGGGCGGCCGGCCAATGCGCGGGTGCTGCACGCGATCGATGCGGAGGGGTTTTTCGATCTGCTGACCGCGCGGCTGGCGCGGCCATGACGGCGCTGACGCTGGCGCGGCCCGCCGATCTCGACCGGCTTCTGGCGATGGTGCTCGCGCGTGAGGCCGAGCGCGGCGCGGCGGCGGATCCGGGGGCGCTCGCGGCGGGCCTCTTGCCGCTGCTCGAGGGCAGCCCGCACGGTGCGGCCTATCTCATCGGCCCGCCGCGCGCGCCGATCGGTTATGTTCTGCTGTCCTTTGGCTGGTCGGTCGCGGCGGGGGGGCTCGTGGGCCGGATCGAGGCGCTGCATGTCCGTCGCGCGGTGCGTGGGCGCGGCATCGGTGCCGAGGTGCTGGCGAGCCTGCCGCGCGCGCTCGGGGGGGCGGGGCTCGGGGCGCTCGACGTGGCGCTGGCGCGGGGCGATGCGCGGGGGCGGGCGCTGTTCGAGCGGCGGCAGTTCGTGGCGCGCGAGGAGGAGGTGGTGCTGCGGTGCGATCTGGCCGGGGCGCGCCGCGACCGATAGTCCGCGCCAGGGCCCGGCGCGTTCCGGCGATTGCCGTGGCCGCGCCGATGTGTCAGAAGCATCCCGAAGGTGACAACAGAGACGAGGTCGGCCATGACCGATTATGCCGCGCGGCGCACCATGATGGTGGACACGCAGATACGCCCCTCCGATGTGACCCGGTTCCCGATCATCGACGCGATGCTGCGCGTCCCGCGCGAGGCCTTCGTGCCCGCGCGGCTGCGCGAGGCGGCCTATCTGGGCGGCAATCTCGATCTCGGCGGCGGGCGGGTGATGCTGGAGCCGCGCACCCTCGCCAAGATGCTCGACGCGCTCGACATCGAGGGCGACGATCTGGTGCTCGATATCGGGCCGATGCATGGCTATTCCTCGGCGGTGATCGCGCGCATGGCCGAGGCGGTTATCGGGCTCGAGGAGGATCCGGCGCTCGTCGAGGAGGCGCAGCGCACCCTCGTGGAGAACGGCGCCGACAATGTGGTGATGGTCGCGGGGCGGCTGGCCGAGGGCGCGCCCGAGCACGGGCCATATGACGTGATCGTTCTCGAAGGTGCGGTCGAGCATCTTCCCGAGGCGATCACCGATCAGCTCAAGGAGGGCGGGCGCATCGCCTGCCTCTTTGCCGAGGGGCCGCTCGGCGTGGTGCGGATCGGCTACAGGATCGACGGCAGGATGAACTGGCGTTACGCATTCAACGCTGGGGCCCCGGTGCTGCCCGGCTTCGAGAGGCGGGCGGCCTTTACCCTTTGAGCGACACGATTGCGGGAGAGTTGGCATGACGGGACGGGGCTGGCTGACGAGACGGATGGGCGGGCTGGCGCTTGCCGGGGTGCTGGCGTTGGCCCCGGTGACGGTGGCGCGGGCCGAGACGCTCGCCGATGCGCTGCGCGATGCCTATCTCAACAGCGGCCTTCTGGAGCAGAACCGCGCGCTGCTGCGGGCCGCCGACGAGGATGTGGCGCAGGCGGTGGCGGCGCTGCGGCCGATCATCGACTGGACGGCGGGCATCACCCGCGATTTCGGCCGGGTGCGCTCCGGCACGGCGCCGGCCGACGGCTCGCGCGGGGAGGCCGAGACGACCGCGAGCATCGGCCTGATCGGATCGCTGCTGCTCTATGATTTCGGGCGCAGCGATTTCCTCACCGAGGCCGCGAGGGAAACGGTGCTGGCCACGCGCGAGACCCTGCGCAGCGTCGAGCAGCAGGTGCTTCTCATCGCCGTGCAGGCCTACATGAACGTGATCCGCAACCGCGAGTTCGTCGATCTGCGGCGCAACAACCTGCGGCTTCTGGAGGAGGAATTGCGCGCCGCCAACGACCGTTTCGCGGTTGGCGAGGTGACGCGCACCGATGTGGCGCAGGCCGAGGCGGCGGTGGCGCTGGCGCAGAGCGGCCTGGCCGTGGCCGAGGGCGATCTCACGCGCGCCATCGAGGAATTCCGCCAGGCGATCGGGCGCGATCCGGGCGCCCTGCGCGCGCCGGGCGACATGCCCTCGCCCGTGGGTGATGTGGACACGGCCAAGACGGCGGCGCTGCGCCGCCATCCCGACGTGCTCGAGGCGCAGCGTAACGTCACCGTGGCCGAGCTCAACATGAGCGCCGCGGCCGCGGCCAAGCGGCCCTCGCTGAACCTCGTGGGCCGGTTGGGGGCCGATGAGGAACTGACCGGATCGGGCTATTCGCGCTCGGGCAGTGTGGGCGTGGAGCTGAGCGGGCCGATCTATCAGGGCGGGCGGATCAGCTCGCTCGAGCGGCAGGCGCGCGCGCAGCGCGACGCACAGCTCGCGCGGCTGCACCTTGCCGGGCTTCGGGTCAGGCAGGATGTGGGCAATGCCTTTGCCAATCTGCGCGCGGCGCAAGCGGCCCGCACGGCCAATATCGAGGCGGTGCGCGCGGCGCGGGTGGCCTTCGAGGGCACGCGCGAGGAGGCCATGCTCGGTGCGCGCACCACGCTCGACGTGCTCGACGCCGAACAGAGCCTGCTCGAATCACAGGCCAATCTCATTTCGGCCAATGCCGACGTGGTGATCGCCGCCTATTCGGTGGTGGCGGCGATCGGCGAATTGACGGTGAGCGACCTCAATCTCGGCGTGCCGACCTACGATCCCGCGGCCTATTACGATCTGGTCAAGACCGCCCCGGTGCCGATCAGCCCGCAGGGCCAGCAGCTCGACCGGGTGTTGCGCGCGCTGGGAAAACAGTGATGGCGTCGTGAGACCGTTGTGCGGGTCCGGTCGCGCGGCGACACGTCCCGCCAGTGAGACGAGAGGGCAGCCATATGCCGGACCGGGAGGCCGGGGACGATGCCGGGGAGGCAGAGGATGTGTTGGGCTTCGTGCGCGGGCTCGTGTCGGCGCGGGCGGATCGTGGCGGTGCGCCGATGAGCGCTGAGGCCATGCCGCCGCTGGTTCTGCGCCCGTCACAGCGGATCGACCGGCACGACATGGCCGAGGCCCCGGCACCGCTCGTTCTGGGCCCGGAGATGCGCGTGGCGGCACCCGATGGCGGTGAGGCGGCGGCGCTCGACTGGCGCGATGCCGATATCCTCGCGCCGGCCTCGGGCGCGCGGGTGACGACAGGGCCTGCGGGCGAGGTGATCGTCCGGATCGCGCCCGACGAGGGGGCGCTGCGCGCGCTGATCGCCGATGTGCTGCGCGAGGAGTTGATCGCGCCGCTCGGCGAGCGCATCGCCGACGATCTGCGCAAGGATCTGCGTAAAATGGTGCGGCGCGAGATCCGCCGCGCGCTGGCGGATCAGGGGCGCGACTGAGCGACCGGCGCGGCGAGCGACAAAAGCCGGTCGAGATCGAGCGATTCCTCGAGGTGACGGGCCAGCGCGTCGAGCGTGTCCTCGATGATCCGGTCATGACGGATCTCCGACGCGGCACCGAATGTCCGCAGCCAGGCCGCGCGAAAGCCGTCCTCGGCGAAAAGCCCGTGCAGATAGGTGCCTTGAACGTGCCCGTCGGGCGATTGCGCGCCCTCGCGCCGGTCCCCCACCATCAGCCAGCCGCGCGCGCAATCGGGGCCGGTGGTCTCGCCCAGGTGGATTTCGTAGCCGCTCACCTCCATGCCCGAGGCGGCGTGCCGCGCGCGCGTGAGGCCAAGCCGCTTTTGCGGTTGCAGCACCGTGTCCACATCGAGATGCCCGAGCCCCGCGACCGTGCCCGGCGGCCCCTCGATCCCGTCCGGGTCGGCGATGCTGCGGCCCAGCATCTGATAGCCGCCGCAGATGCCGAGCACCCGGCCCTTGCGCCGGATATGGGCGGCCAGGTCGATATCCCAGCCGTTGCGGCGAAAGCTCTCCAGATCGGCGATGGTGGATTTGCTGCCCGCCAGCAGGATCAGATCGGCATGGGCGGGCAGGGGGCGGCCCGCCGGCACGATCTCGACGCTGACATTCGGCTCGTTGGCGAGCGGGGTCAGGTCGTCGAAATTCGCGATCAGGCCCGGCTGTGGCACCGCGACATGCAGCGCCCCCTCACGGCGAAAGCTGGCGAGATCCTGCACGTCCTCGGGCGGCAGCCGCCAGGCGTCGTCGAACCACGGCACCACGCCCAGCGAGGGCCAGCCGGTGCGCGCGGCAATCGCGCGCTCGCCCTCGGCAAAGAGACTCAGATCGCCCCGGAACCTGTTGACGGCAAAGCCCCGGATCATCGCCGCGTCCCCGGGATCGAGCACCGCCTTGGTGCCCACGATCTGCGCGATCACGCCCCCCCGGTCGATATCGCCGACCAGCACCACCGGCACCCCCGCCGCGCGGGCAAAGCCCATATTGGCGATGTCGCCCGCGCGCAGGTTAATCTCGGCGGGGCTGCCCGCGCCTTCGACAAGGATCAGATCGGCACTGCGGGCGAGCCGCGCGAAGCTGTCCATCACCGCGCCGAGGAGGCGGGGCTTTTCGCGGGTGTAGTCCCCGGCTCCGAGGCTGCCGACCGGGTGGCCCTGCACGATGACCTGCGCGCCGCGCGCGCCTTCGGGCTTGAGCAGGACGGGGTTCATGTCGGTCAGCGGGGCGCGGCCTGCGGCGCGGGCCTGAAGCGCCTGCGCGCGCCCGATCTCGCCGCCATCGTCGGTGATGGCGGCGTTGTTGGACATGTTCTGCGGCTTGAACGGGGCGACCGAGAGGCCCCGGCGCAGGAAGGCGCGCGCGAGCCCCGCCACGAGCATCGACTTGCCCACGTTGGAGCCGGTGCCCTGGATCATGATCGCGCGCGTCATCGCCCCCGCCCCCGGCCAAGACAAAGGCCCCGCCGCGGAGGACGGGGCCGGCAAATGCTGTCAGCGGCGGCGCGCTCAGGCGGCCTCGGCCTCGGCCTGCGCGGCGGCGTTGCGGCGCTCGCTCTCCTCGCGCGACAGCGCGACCGAGGTGCGCACGCCCTTGGCGACGAATTCCATCAGTCCCTTGACCACGCGCTCGTTCGGGTCGATGCCCGCGCAGCTCAGCACTTCGCGCCCGTCGCGCGAGCGCGCCCAGCGGGCGATCTGCTCGGGGCCATTGCCGTATTTCTTGTCATCGGCGATGGCGTCGTCCAGCGCGGCCAGCACCACCGCCGCGAAGAGTTTGCGCGCACGATTGCCCTGTTCGGCATTGAACGCCGTGCCGTCAACGAAATCCTTCATCATTCGTCCTGTTCTTATTGCTCTTGTGTTTTGGGCGTGCGGGTGGTTATGGCGGCTTTTGTTCGATTCGGATAGAGCGCATGTGCATAGCATCCATGCAACATTTGCATGGCTCCAACCTCTCCGAACCGAAATCTGGTCGGCTTGCCACCCTGCATCCCGCGAGATATAGGAGCGATCGACATCATATCAACCTTTTGTCATGGTTTGACCACATGCCCAAGATCAACGGAAACGAGATTCGCCCCGGCAACGTGCTGGAGCATAACGGCCACCTCTGGGCGGCGGTGAAGGTCGATCACGTCAAGCCCGGCAAGGGCGGCGCCTTTGCCCAGGTCGAGATGAAGAACCTGCGCAACGGCACCAAGCTCAACGAGCGGTTCCGTAGCGCCGACAAGGTCGAGCGCGTGCGCCTCGAGCAGAAGGACCAGCAGTTTCTCTATGAGGAGAACGGCAAGCTGGTGTTCATGGATACCGAGACCTACGAGCAGATCGAGCTGCCCGCCGACATCCTCGGCGACCGCCGCCCGTTTCTTCAGGACGGCATGACGATCACGGTGGAATTCCACGAGAGCGAGGCGCTCAACGCCACGCTGCCGCAAAAGGTGGTCTGCCGCATCGTCGAGACCGAGCCGGTGGTCAAGGGCCAGACCGCCGCCAACAGCTTCAAGCCGGCGATTCTCGATAACGGGGTCAAGGTCATGGTGCCGCCCTTCGTCGGCCCCGACGAGGAAATCGTCGTCAATACCGAGACGATGGAATATTCCGAGCGCGCCTGACCGGCGCCCGGACGCGCTCAGAGGGGATCGACCCGCGCCGCGCCCGCCATCATGCCCGGCGCGGCGCGGTCATGGCGCAGAAAGGCGATGCCACGCCCGCCCGACTGGGTGAAAAGCGTGCCCGCGCTTCTGCCGTCGCCGGTGGCGATCACGGTGCCCACGGGGGCTGCGCCCTCCACGGCGACGCGCGCGAGGCCCTTTTTCAGCTGGGTCTTGTGTTTCATGCGCGCGGTCACTTCCTGCCCGACATAGCATCCCTTGCGGAAATCGACGCCGTTCAGACGCTCGAACCCGGCCTCCAGGATATAGGTCTCGGGGGTCAGCTCGATGCCTGTCTCGGGGATGCAATGCGCCACGCGGATGCGGTCGAAATCGGTGCCGTCATCGCCCTCCTCATCGCCGTAGAGCCGCCAGCCCAGATCGGGGTGGCGCGGATCGGCCAGCGCGCCCTCGGGCGCGGGGCCGGTGCCACGCCGGACCTTGCGGCCCGTTTCGGCAATCTGCACATCGGCGCGCAGCCTGTAGAGCGAGAGGCGTTGCGCGAGCCCGGCGGCGAGGCTGCTGTCCACGTCGAGCCAGATCGCCCCCCCCTCCCGCAGCAGGAAGAAATCGGCCAGATACTTGCCCTGTGGCGTGAGCAGCGCGGCATAGACGAGGCCCTGCCCGAGGCGTTTGAGATCGTTCGTGACCAGCCCCTGAAGGAAGGTTTCGGCATCGCTGCCGGTGATCTGGAGAATTGTCCGTGCCATGCCCGTTCCCTTGTCGCCTTGCGTCCAATATAGCCATGGGACAGGCCGGCAACAGGGGGAAGCGCGATGCGCGCCGCGCTATCGGTGGTGATTCCGACGCTTGATGCGGGGCGCGACCTGCCCGCCTGCCTTGGCGCGCTGTTCGAGGGGGTGCGCGCGGGGCTGATCCGCGAACTGGTGGTGAGCGATGGCGGATCAAGCGACGACACCTGCCTGATGGCCGAGGCGGCAGGGGCGGTGATCGTGACCGGCGCGCCCTCGCGCGGAGGGCAGTTGCGGCGCGGCGCGGCGGTGGCGGGGGGCGAGTGGCTGCTCTTTGTGCACGCCGATACGGTCCTGCCCGGGGGCTGGGCGGACGCGGTGCGCGCGCAGATGGCGCAGGGCGGCGCGGCGGCGTTCCGGCTTTCCTTCGACGCGCGGGGGCTGGCGCCGCGCGTGGTGGCGGGCTGGGCCAACCTGCGCTCGGGGCTTTTGGGGCTGCCCTATGGCGATCAGGGGCTGCTGATCAGCCGCGCCGAACATGACCGTGCCGGCGGCTACCCCGACATTCCGCTGATGGAGGACGTGGCGCTGGCGCGCGCGCTGAAGGGCCGGATCACGCTTTTGCCGCTCAGCGTGCGCACCTCGGCGGCGCGGTTCGCGCGCGAGGGCTGGCTGCGGCGGGGGACGCGCAATCTGTGGCTTCTGCTGCGCTATCTGTGCGGTGCGGATCCGGTGCGCCTGGCCGAGAGGTATCGGCGGGGGTAGGGGCGACGCACGTGCGCCACCCGCGCGGAATCAAGGCGCGGAACGCGCCGCCGCGCGAGCGCCCGACCGCCCGGACGGGCGGGCGCTTTTGCAACGCGGCACACCCGCACCATCGGACGAGTATTTGGCACCATAAAGCGCTCCCCTCGACTGTCAGAGCGCCCACCCGCGGTCGGGCGCTCGCGCGGCTCCTCATCCCCCCAGAAGCCTGTTTGCGTCTTGCCCCGACTTGCGGGATAGTCGGGACAGCGGCGCCGAGTCTCCCAAGGGCCGGCCCGGGAACAAGTCAGGGAGAAAGCCATGCGATACGAGGCGCCACGCAGCGTGGAGGAGGCGGTGACGGCCTTGGCCGGTCAGACGGGGGCGCATGTTCTGGCGGGCGGCACCGATCTGTTGGTCAAGCTGCGTTCGGAGATGATCGCGCCCGAGCTGATCGTGGATATCAAGCGCATCGCCGGAATGCGCGAGATCACCGCCGAAGAGGGTGGCTGGCGCATCGGGGCCGCCGTGTCGGGTGCCGAGATGGGCGAGCATGAGGGGCTCTGCGCGGACTGGCCCGGCGTGGTCGAGGCGGCGGAGCTGATCGGCTCGACGCAGGTGCAGGGCCGGGCGACGATCGCGGGCAATCTCTGCAACGCCTCTCCGGCGGCCGATTCGGTGCCCGCCATGGTCGCCGCTAGCGCGGTGGCGCGGATCGCGGGGCCCGAGGGCACGCGCGATCTGGCCGTCATCGACGTGCCGCAGGGGCCGGGCAAGACGGCGCTCGGGCCGGGTGAATTCATCACCTCCATCTTCCTGCCCCCGCGCGGCGCGCGGTCAGGCGATGCCTATCTGCGCTTCATCCCGCGCACCGAGATGGATATCGCGGTGGTGGGCTGCGGGATTTCGCTCAGCCTTGACGAGGCGGGCCGGATCAGCGGCGCGCGAGTCGCGCTCGGCGCGGTCGGCCCCAAGGTGATCCTCGTGGAGGCGGCGGCCGAGGCGCTCAAGCATCGCGCGCTCGACGCGGGCGCGCTCGACGATCTGGCGACGGCCTGCGCGAGGGCCGCGACCCCGATAGACGACAAGCGCGGCACGGCCGAATTCCGTCGCCATGTGGCGGGCGTTCTGGCGCGCCGCGTGGCGGTCATCGCCGAGGCACGGGCAAAGGGAGACACGGCATGAGCCGCATTCATGTGACAACCACGATCAACGATGACGCGACCGAATTCCTGTGCGAGGCGGAGGCGACGCTGCTCGATGTGCTGCGCGACGAACTGGGCCTGACGGGCACCAAGGAGGGCTGCGGCACCGGCGATTGCGGGGCCTGTTCGGTCACGGTCGATGGCCGCCTCGTCTGTTCGTGCCTCATGCTGGGGGCCGAGGCCGAGGGCCGCGAGATCGCCACCATCGAGGGCATGGCCGAGGGCGAGGATCTGCACCCGCTCCAGAAGAAATTCATCGAGATGGCGGCGCTGCAATGCGGCATCTGCACGCCGGGATTCCTTGTCGCGGCGAAATCCCTGCTCGAGCGCAACCCCGACCCCACCGAGGAAGACGTACGCTACTGGCTGGCGGGAAATCTCTGCCGCTGCACCGGCTATGACAAGATCATCCGCGCCGTTCTGGAAACGGCGGCGGACATGCGGAGGGCGTCGTGATGGCACTTGATGACAGCAAGAAAACCCGCGAATTCAAGGTGGTGGGCACGCGCCCCGACCGCCCCGACGGCATCGACAAGGTGACCGGGCGCGCGCGTTTCGGTGCCGACATGGTGGCGCCCGGGATGCTGACGGGGCGCGTCCTGCGCAGCCCCCATGCCCATGCCCGGATCCTGCGGATCGACACCTCCCGCGCCGAGGCGCTGCCGGGGGTCAAGGCGGTGGTGACGCGGGCCGATTTCGGCGCGGTGCCGGCGCATGTCGCCGACATCATGGAGAACTGTCTCGCGGGGGAAAAGGCGCTCTATGACGGCCATGCGATTGCCGCGGTGGCGGCGGTCTCGGCTTCGGTGGCGCGGCAGGCGCTCCGGCTGATCGAGGTGGATTACGAGGTGCTGCCGCATGTCACCGACGTGGACGAGGCGATGAAGCCCGACGCGCCGGTGCTCCACGAGGGGCGCCAGCAGGAGACCGTGCCGCCGGGCATGTCCGGCAACGTGATCTCGCGCTGCGAATTCGGCCATGGCGATATCGAGGCGGGGCTGAAGCAGGCCGATCGCGTCATCGAGCGGACCTATCGCACTGCGGCCACCCATCAGGGCTATATCGAGCCCCACGCCTGCCTTGCCACGATGACCGCCGACGGGCAGGGAGAGCTCTGGGTCTGCACCCAGGGGCATTACATGGTGCGCAACACCTGCGCCGCCATTCTCGGGATGGATCAGGGGCGGCTGCGGGTGACGGCAAGCGAGATCGGCGGGGGCTTCGGCGGCAAGACCACGGTGTTTCTGGAACCTGTCGCGCTGATGCTGGCGCGCAAATCGGGCCGCCCGGTCAGGATGGTGATGAGCCGCTCCGAGGTGCTGCGCGCCACCGGCCCCACGGCATCCACCTCCATCGACGTCAGGATCGGCATGACCAAAGAGGGCCGCATCACCGCCGGCTTTGCCGAATTGCGCTTTCAGGGCGGGGCGTGGCCCGGCTCGCCGGTGGGGATGGGGGCGATGTCGGGATTTGCGCCCTATGATCTGGAAAACGTGAAGACCGTCGGCTGGGACGTGGTGACGAACCGGCCCAAGGCGGCGGCCTATCGCGCCCCCGGCGCGCCCATGGCGGCCTTTGCCATCGAGAGCGCGATTGACGAATTGGCACATGGCTTCGGGCTCGATCCGCTCGAGGTGCGGCTGATGAACGGGGCGGATGAGGGCACGAAATCCTCCTACGGGCCGACCTATCCGGCCATCGGCCTCAAGGCGACGCTGGAAGCCGCGAAATCGCATCCGCACTGGACCGCACCCCTGGGGAAAAATCAGGGGCGGGGGGTTGCCTGCGGCTTCTGGTTCAATTTCGGCGGCGATACCAGCGTCTCGCTCAGCGTGACACCTGACGGCACGGTGACGCTCACCGAGGGCAATCCCGATATCGGGGGGTCGCGCGCGGCGATGACGATGATGGCCGCCGAGGAGCTGGGCATCCCCTATGACCAGGTGCGCACGGTGATCGCCGATACCGGCGCGCTCGGGCAGAACGAGGTGACGCATGGCTCGCGCGTGACCTTCTCGGTGGGGCTGGCCACGATCGCGGCCGCGCGCGCGGCCAAGGCGGAAATGTGCCGCCGCGCGGCACGGGTCTGGGGCATCGACCCGGACGCGGTGGAATGGGAGGACGGCGCGGCGCGCCCCGCCGGTCCCAATGCGGGCAAGTTCCCGCCGATGACGATCCGCGATATCGCCGCCATCGCCCCGAAGACCGGCGGGCCGATTTCCGGCCATCACGAGGTCATGGCCGAGGGGGCAGGGGTGAGCTTTGCCACCCATATGGTCGATGTCGAGGTGGATCCCGAGACCGGCGCCACGAAGATCCTGCGCTACACGGTGTTCCAGGATGCGGGCAAGGCGGTGCATCCGTCCTATGTCGAGGGGCAGTTCCAGGGCGGGGCGGTGCAGGGCATCGGCTGGGCGCTCAACGAGGAATATATCTATGGCGAGGACGGGATTCTGCAAAATGCCGGGTTCCTCGATTACCGCATCCCGGTTGCCTCTGACCTGCCGATGATCGACACGGTGATCCTCGAAATCCCCAATCCGGGCCATCCCTACGGGGTGCGCGGCGTGGGCGAGACCTCGATCGTGCCGCCGCTCGCGGCGATCGCCAATGCGGTCTCGGCGGCGGCGGGGGTGCGGATGACGCAATTGCCGATGTCGCCGCCGCGGGTGCTGGCGGCGATCCAGGCGGGCGGCTGATGGTCAAGGTGCTGCTCTGGGGATCGCTTGCCGATCTCGCCGGCGGCGCCCGCGAGGTGGCGGTCGAGGCCGCCACCCTGCGCGAATTGCTCGAGGGGCTGGCGCGCGACCATCCCGGCCTGCGTCCCGAGCTGGAACGCGGTGTCTCGGTCTCCATCGACGGGCGGATCTACAACGATAGCTGGTTCACGCCGATTGGCCCCGAAAGCGAGGTCGTGCTGCTCAAGCGGTTGCAGGGCGGCTGAGCGCGCGGCTCAGCGGCCGCGAAACACCGGCGCGCGCTTTTCGTTGAAGGCGCGCACCCCCTCGCGCCGGTCCTCGGTCGGCACGCAGCGATGATATGCCTCGATCTCGACGGCGAGGCCGGTCCCGAGGTCGGCCTCGGTGCCGATGCCGATTGCCCGCTTGGCCTGGCGCACCGCGATCGGCGCATTCGCGGCGATCAGGCGCGCCAGTTCGCGCGCCCGGGGCAGCAGCGCCTCGGGTTCGAGGATCTCGTTCACCATGCCCCAGTCGGCGGCCTGCGCGGCGCTGAAGGGCTGGGCGGAATAGATCAGCTGGCGCGCCCGCCGGGCGCCGACCGCGCGGGGCAGGTTCTGCGTGCCGCCGGCGCCGGGAATGATGCCGAGGCGCGTCTCGGTCAGGGCAAAGCGGGCGGTCGTCGCGGCGAGGATGAAGTCACAGGCCAGCGCCATCTCGCATCCCCCGCCAAAGGCGGCGCCGTTCACCGCCGCGATGACCGGGATGGGACAGTCCATCAGCCTGTAGAAGGCCTGTTCGAAGATGACATGCTGGCGCTGCCAGGCCTCGTCGGTCATGCCGTCGCGCTCGCGCAGGTCGCCGCCGGCACAGAAGGCGCGTGCGCCGCTTCCGGTCAGCACCACGGCGCGCACCCCCTCGGAATCGAGCAGAAGCGACTGGAACAGCGCCAGGATTTCCTCGCCCATGCGGGTATTCATCGCGTTGGCGGCATCGGGCCGGTTGAGCGTGACGATCAGGACATGATCCTCCTCGCGGCTCAGCGTCAGGGTATCATGGGCGCGGGAAAGGCTGGACATCGGGGCGTTCCTTCTCGTCGTGGTGTCAGGGCGTGCGGGGTGCGGATCAGAGATCGGAGACCGGCGTCTTCTCGCGCAGGAGCCGCGTGGTATGTGCAAAGCGGTCGCCGGGATGGATGGACAGGGAGATCTCGAAGGGCGTTGCCTCGGCCTGCGCTGCGCCCGCGCCGGCCCTGGTTCCGAAGTAGCTGCGCCGCTCAAGCAGCGCGGGCGTTCCGGCGCGGCTGCCGAGCACCTGCGCGATATCGTCGGGCATGGCGACGGCCCGGATCTGGCGCTCGACCAGGTCGATGGACAGGCCATATTGTTCGGACAAGAACGCATAGACGGGAATGCGCGCGTGATCGACCTTGTCGCGGATCCCCAGAAAAGGCTCCGCCACGAAGATTTCCGACCAGCACAGCGGTGTCCCATCGGCGATGTTGTGGCGATAGCCGGCCATCCGCAGCCACCGCTCGCCGACCGACCGGCCCAGCGTCGCGGCGAGGGGCTGGCGCAGGATCACGACGCCCTCGTGGCGCTGTTCGAACCGCGTTTCCTTGGCGTATTGCCACAGTTCCTCGAGCGAATTCATGCGGTTGGCATAGGGTTCCGGCGGATGTGTCGCCAGCACGACAGTGCCGGTGCGTGCCTGACGCGCCAGCAGGCCGGCGTCCTGCAACGCGCGAAGCGCCTCGCGCACCGTGTGACGCGCGAGGCCGAAACGCCGGCACAGGTCGAGCTCGGTGGGAAAGCGGCTGCCCACGGGATATTTCCCCGCGGCAAGCTCCTCAGCCAGCGTCTTGCGCAATTCCAGATAAAGCGGCGGAGCGCGGCGGGTCATCTTCGATTCCGGTTTCGGCGCGATCTGGCGGGGAACTGGCCAGAAATTGTCCGGACCTGTATAGGGCGGCGCTTGACAGTGTGACAATCCCCCACGTATTCAGTCCGGACAATTGGGCTGGCGGGAGAGGAAGGGCCGATGGCGGAGGCATTCATCCGGCAAATCTGTGACGTTGTGACCGGGCCTGTCGCGCTGTCGGCGGCCGATGAGGGCGCGGCGCTGCTGGCCTTCGAGGACACGATGGCCGTTGCCCATGCCGGCTGGCACGAGCCGGTGACGCAGGCGCTTCTGCCGCTCTATCGCGGTGCCGGGGCGCCCGCTCCCGGCGCGGCGCTGCTCGATGGCGGCGCGGCGGTGAACGCCGAGAGCGCGGCGCTGCTTCATGCGACGGCCGGTCATGCGCTCGATTACGATGACGTGCATCTGGTCAGCGTCACGCATCCCAGCGTGGTGATCGTGCCAGCGCTTCTGGTGCTGCTGGGGCGCGATCCTGCCCTGGCGCCGCGCGCGCTGCCCGCCTTTGCCGTGGGGGTCGGGGTCAATATCGCGCTGGGCCGGGTCCTGGGCTTTTCGCATTATGACAAGGGCTGGCACGCGACTTCGACGATCGGCCCCGTCGCGGGGGCGGCAGCGGCGGCGCATCTGCTGGGCCTGGACGCGGCGGCGACGCGGCGCGCGCTGGCGCTGGCCGCGGCGCAATCGGGCGGGTTGCAGCGCAATTTCGGCACCATGGCCAAGCCGGTTCAGGCCGGGTTCGCGGCGGCGGCGGCGGTGCGCGCGGCGCTGATGGCCGAGGCCGGGGTGAGCGGCGCGGATGACATCTTCGGGCCGCGTGGCTTCTTCGATCTTCACGGTGGGCCGGAGCCGGGCGAGGATCCCGCTGCGGTGGCGATCCTGCCCGATGCGCGCTCGCTCTCGCGCAAGCTGTTTCCCTGTTGCTACATGACCCACCGGATCATCGAGGCGGGGCTGCGGGTTCATGCGCAGCTCGGCGCCGCGCCGCCGGCCGATGTGGCGATCACGCTCGACGTGCCCTTCGGCACGATGCGGCCGCTGCATGTCACCGATCCGCGCACCGGCCTCGAGGCGAAGTTCTGCGCCGGCTATACTCTCGCCGCCGCGCTGGTGCAGGGGCGGGTGGGGCTGCGCGATTTCGAGGATGACACTGTCGGCCGCCCGGCGATCCGGGCCCTGATGGGGCGCATCACCATCACCGAGGACCGGCTGGAGGGCGACATGCCGGTGGGGATCGCGCATGGCGCCGTGCGGCTGGCGCTCCGGCAGGGCAACGCCAGCCTGGCGGAGGCCGAGGTGCACCATTTCCCCGGCTCGCCCGACGCGCCGGCGGATGCCACGCGCATCGCGGCAAAGCTCGCCGATTGTCTCGATCTCTACACGCGGCGCGGCGGCGGGCCGCTGAGCACCGACACCTTCCGCGCCAACCTGCGCCGCCTGACCGCGGCCTGAACCCCCGAGGATCCCTGCATGACCACCGTTCCCCCCGTTTCCGATGTCACCGTCAGCCTCGGCGAGGATTATCCCGATATCCGCGAAGCCGTGCGCCGCCTGTGCAGGCCCTTCGACGGCCAGTACTGGCAGCGGCTCGAGGAGAACGGGAAATATCCCGACGAATTCGTGAAGGCCCTGACCGAGAGCGGCTTTCTCGCGGTGCTGATCCCCGAGGAATACGGCGGCGCGGGGCTGCCGTTGCGCGCCGCCTCGGTGATCCTCGAGGAGATTCACGCCAGCGGCGGAAACGCGGCCGCCTGCCATGCCCAGATGTACACGATGGGCACGGTGCTCCGGCATGGCAGCGCCGCGCAGAAGGCCGAATATCTGCCGCGAATCGCCTCCGGAGAGCTGCGGCTCCAGGCCTTTGGCGTGACCGAGCCGACCACCGGCTCGGACACCACGCAGCTCAAGACCCGCGCGGTGCGCGACGGCGACAGCTACGTGATCAACGGCCAGAAGGTCTGGACCTCGCGCGCGCTCTATTCGGACCTGATGCTGCTGCTGGCCCGGACCACGCCGGCCGACCAGGTGGCGCGCCGGACCGACGGGCTTTCGGTGTTCCTCGTGGACATGCGCGAGGCCAGGGGCAGGGGGCTCGACATCCGGCCGCTCAAGGCGATGGTCAACCACAACACCACCGAGATCTATTTCGACAATCTGCGTATCCCCGCGTCGAGCCTGATCGGCGAGGAGGGCAAGGGCTTTCGCTTCATCCTCGACAGCATGAATGCCGAACGCGCGCTGGTCGCGTCGGAATGTCTGGGCGATGCGCGCTGGTTCATCGACACCGCCACCCGCTATGTCAGCGAGCGGGTGGTCTTCGGCCGGCCGATCGGGGCCAACCAGGGCGTGCAGTTCCCCATCGCGCGCGCCTATGCCGAGATGAAGGCCGCGGAGATGGTGCTGCGCAAGGCCTGCGCGATGTTCGACGCGGGCCTGCCCTGCGGCGAAGAGGCGAACATGGCCAAGCTGCTCACCTCCGAAGCCTCCTGGCACGCCGCCGAGGCCTGCCTTCAGGCCCATGGCGGGTTTGGCTTTGCCACCGAATACAACGTCGAGCGCAAATGGCGCGAGACCCGGATCTATCAGGTGGCGCCCATCTCCACCAATCTGATCCTGGCCTTTCTGGGAGAGCATGTGCTGGGGATGCCCCGCTCCTACTGAGCGGGCGAAGGAACGCGAGGCAACCGAAATGACGGCGCGGATCCCGGCGGCCCGCCCGCCACGGATCGAAGGAAGAGAGACGCACCCCTGCGCCGTCGCTGCGCGTGCTGCGTGTTGCGCTGGTCCTCGTGTGGTGTTTCCCGCCGCTGGCGCTGTTTCCCGCCGGTCGATGATCCGGCCGGCATCACCCCCATCAAAGGAGAGTGCCCATGTCCAGCCAGGCCGAACCGAATGGCCCCGTCACCGCCCCGCTTGCCGGGGTCACGGTGATCGAACTCGGCCACAGCGTTGCCGCGCCCTTTGCCACCCAGGTTCTGGGCGATCTCGGCGCGCGGGTGATCAAGATCGAGAACCCGAAGGCCGGCGATGATGCGCGCGGCTGGGGGCCGCCGTTTCAGGAAGGGGTGGCCGCAGCCTTTCAGGCGCTGAACCGCAACAAGATGTCGGTCGCGCTCGACATCAAGGATCCCGGCGAGCTGGCGCAGCTGCGCCGGCTGATGCTTGGCGCCGATGTCGTGATCCAGAACATGCGGCCCGGTCTCGTCGCCCGCTACGGCATCGACGCGGCCAGCCTGAGGGCGCAGAACCCGGCGCTGATCTACTGCAATCTCGGCGCCTTCGGCGAGGTCGGGCCGATGAAGGCCACCACCGGCTACGATCCGCTGGTGCAGGCCTTTTCGGGCATCATGAGCGTCACCGGCGAGGAAGGGCGCCCGCCGGTGCGGGTCGGGCCGTCGATCATCGATCAGGGCACCGGCATGTGGTGCGTGATCGGCATACTGTCGGCGCTCCTGCGGCGGCGCGAGACGGGCATCGGCTGCACCGTGGACAGCTCGCTCTTCGAGACGGCGCTGTCGTGGATGACGGTGCCGATCGCCAATGGCCTCGCCTCGGGCCGCGATCCGGGGCGGAGCGGCTCCGAAACCCCGATGCTCGCGCCCTATCGTGCCTTCGAGGCGGCGGATCGCCATGTTGTCATCGCGGTCGGCAACAACAATCTCTTCCGGCGGCTCTGCGAGGTTCTGGGCGCGCCCGAATGGGCCGACGATCCGCGCTTTCGCGACAATGCCGACCGGGTGGCGAACCGGGTGGTGCTCAATGCGCTGATCGAGGAGCGGGTCAAGACCCGTCCCGCGGCAGATTGGGTCGCGGCGCTGGAGGCCGTGGGCGTGCCCTGTGCGCCGGTCCATGTCGTCTCCGAAGTGCTGGCCCATCCGCAGACCGAGGCGCTCGGGATCATGCAGCGCACCCCCGATGGCAAGATACAGGTGGTCGGGCTGCCGTTGCGCTTTGACGGGGAACGGCCCCAGGTCAAGAGCGCCGCGCCCGCGCTCGGCACGACGCCGCCCGAGGCGGTGCTCGGCGCGGATGGCGCGGCGGAGCGATCGCGCTGATCGGCCTCCTGCCCCCTGCGCTGTGCGGCGCGCGGGCTGGCCCCGCTCAGCCGCGCAGCGCCGATATGCCGAGCGCGCCCTGCGCCAGAAGCAGCGCCTGAATCTCGTTGGTGCCCTCGGCGATGGTGAGGTGGCGCACGTCGCGATAATACCGCTCGACCGGGAAATCGCGCGTATAGCCCGCCCCGCCATGCACCTGCAGAGCCGTTTCGCAGACCCGCAGCGCCGCTTCGGAATTGTGGCGCTTGGCCATCGAGCAGGCGCGGGCGCGGTCGGGCGCCCCCCGGTCCAGCGCGTCAGCCGCCCGGCAGGCCAGCAGCCGCGAGGTCTCCACGCGGGTCATCATGTCGGCGATCATCTGCTGCACCAGCTGGAAACCGCCGATCCTGCGGCCGAACTGCTCGCGAATGCCGGCATGGCGCAGTGCCGCCTCATAGGCGGCGATCGAGAGGCCGAGGCAGGTGAAGGAGACGAAACAGCGGCCCACGTTCAGGTAATGCTTGGCGATGGCAAAGGCCTCGCCCTCGGTGCCGATCAGGTGATCACCCGCAAGCGCCACGTCCTCGAACAGCAATTCGCCCAGCGGGCAGGAATTCATACCCATGCTGCGCACCTCGCGGGCCGAGAACCCGGGCGCTCCCGCCTCGACCACGAAGGCCGAGACCCCGGCCCGCGCCCCGCCTGTGGTGCGGGCGAAGACCACGCCGAGATCGGCCCCCGGCCCGTTGGAAATATAGAGCTTGCGCCCACGCATCCGCCACCCCGCGCCGTCGCGCCCGGCGCGGGTCTCGACATTGCTGGCATCCGAGCCGACATTCGGTTCGGTCAGCGCGAAGAAGGCGGTCTTGCGGCCCGAGACGAGATCGCCGAGCCACCTTTCCCGCTGTTCGGGGGTGCCGTGCCGGGCGAGGATCATCAGCACCAGATTGGAGGTGCTGACGATGCTGCGCAGCGACGGCCAGACCTGCGAGAGCTCGCACAAAAGGGTGCAATAGGTCAGATAGTCGAGCCCCGCGCCGCCCTCTTCCTCGGGCAGGAGGCCGCCCAGCAGGCCGAACGCCGCCATCTTGCGCAGGATTTCGGGCGGCGGTGGGCGATGGGCATCCTCATGATCCTCGACCAGCGGCGCCACCTCGGCATCGAGATAGCGGCGAAAGCTGCGCCGCGCGGTTTCCTGCCAGTCTTCCAGCGTGAACTGCATCGCCCCTCACGCCTCCGCGTCCGGGCCGAGGATCTCGGCCTGGTGGGCGCCCGGGGCGGGCACGTCGCTGGCCGGCGCGCCGATGCCGGCCATCGGCACGGGAAAGGCGATCACCTGCGCCCCGCCGATCTCGTGCACCATGGCGCGGGCCTTCAGATGCGCATCGCGGGCCAGATCCTCCAGCGCGTTGACCGGGGCAAAGGGCACGTCCTCGGCCTCGAAGACGCGCGCCCAATGGTCATAGGGCCGGGCGGCGATCAGCGGCGCGAGGGCGTCGCGGATCGCGTCCGTATGCGCCGTGCGGGCGGCGAAATCATCGAGCGCCGGATCGTCGAACCCGGTCATGCCGGTGGCCCGGATCAGGCTGCGAAAGAAATGCGTCTCGATCGCGCCGATGGTGATGTATCTGCCATCGGCGGTCTCGAAGATGCCATAGGCGGCGCGGCGCAGGATGTCGGCCTTGGTGATCGTGCGCCCGTCGCGCCGGGCGGCGTCCCACATGCCCAGGCGCGGGCCGACCCAGCTCGTCAGCGCGTCGGTGATCGCCACGTCGAGATACTGGCCCTGCCCGGTGGCGTCGCGCGCGCGCAGCGCCGCGAGGATCGTGACGATCGCATACATCGCCGCCGACAGATCGCCGATCGGCACCCCGGTGGTGTATTCGGGCGGGCCGTCGGGCGCCCCCGAGATCCCCGCCGCGCCCGCCATCGCGGCATAATTCAGGTCGTGCCCGGGCCAGTCGCGGGCCGGCCCGGTCTGGCCGTAGCCGCTGAGCGAACAATAGACGAGGCCGGGGTTGAGCCGCGACAGCGTCGCGTGGTCGATGCCGAGCCGCGCGGCGACGCCCGGCCGGTAGCCCTCGATCACCACATCGGCCTTTTGCGCGAGGCGGACGAGGGAGGCGCGGTCGGCCGCGTCCTTGAGGTTCAGCGTGATGCTCTTCTTGCCGCGGTTCACCGCCGCGAAGAGACCGGGGAACAGGACCCGCGCGGCATCGCCGCCGGGGCGCTCGACCTTGATGACCTCGGCGCCCATCTCGACCAGTTGCTGGGTGGCGAAGGGCCCGGGCAGCAGCTCGGTCAGGTCGAGCACGCGAAGGCCGGCAAGCGGGGCTGCGGCAGTGGTCATTTCGTATCTCCCTTCATGCCGGGGGCGCGGGCCGGATCGCTGATGCCGGCACGTTCCGCCGAATCGTCCTGTTCGAGGATCATGTCCCAGATCTTCTGGCCCTGCGGGTTCTCCGCCTCCTCCATCAGATGCGCCAGAAGCCCGGCCGACCGGCCGATCAGCGCGAAGGCCCGCGCCCAGACCGGCGCGAGCCCCATGTCCGAGACCGTGGCCCCGACCGCCCCGGCGGCGTTGATGGGCAGAAGGCGGCCATATTCGGCCTGCGCCGCGGTCTCGACCGCCGCCATGAACCGCCAGTGCCGCCCGTCGAAGCCGTTCCCGGCCGCGATCCGGCGCAGCACCGGCGTGCGGGGATCGCCCGCGACATGGATCGGATGGCCGATGCCCGGCACGATGCGCCGCGCGGCGCGAAAGGCGCGCACCACCTCGCGCGCGCGCGCGGCATAGGCTGCGTCGTCATCCGCCTCACTCAGCGCGCCGATCTCGTCGCGGGTGAAAGCGGCGGCGTTCTGCATGGTTCCGAGAAAATGGTTCCCCGCCCCCAGCAGCCCCGCGGCCACCGCGCCTTGCAGCGATTCGGGCGCACCGAGAATCGTCATGCGCGCGGCGATCGCGCTCGGGGTGAGGCCGTGATCGGTGGCGGTGACGATGATCGCGTCGGCCATGGCGCGGGTGCGCGGATCGGGTTCGCGCCCCGTCGCGGTGAAGAATATCATGTCGATGAAATCCATCTTGCCGAGGATCTCCCCGGCGAGGTCACGCCCGCGCACGAAGATGCGGTCGCGCGTGGTAAAGCCGATTTCCGTCCTGATCGTCATGGCCGTTCCTTTCCCTGACTGTCGGTCGCCGCGCGCAGGATCACCGCGTCCAGCACCCTGGCGCCGCCCGGTCCCGCGCGCACCGGGTTGAGATCCATTTCCGCGATGTCGCCGCGCGCGCCGAGTGCCGCCAGCGTCACCAGCAGATCGGCCAGCGCGTCCAGATCGGCGCCGGGCTGTCCGCGCAGCGGCCCCAGCAGGGCGCGCCCGCGAATCTCGTCGATCATGGCGCGCGCCTCGTCGCGCCCGAAGGGGGCGGCGCGATGCGTCACGTCGCCGAGCGCCTCGACCATCACCCCGCCGAGACCAAAGCTCACCACCGGGCCGAAAACCGGATCGTGGTGCAGCCCCGCCATGACCTCCACGCCGGGGCCGGTCTCCATCCGCTCGACGAGTGCCCGCAGCAGCGCGTGGCCCCGCGCGGCCAGGGCCGCGTCCATCCGTTGCCAGGCGGCCTCCAGCGCATCGGCATCCGCCAGCCCGACCGCCACGGCCCCGGCCTCGGTCTTGTGCAGGAGGCCGGGCACGAGCGCCTTGAGCACCACCGGAAAGCCGATTGCGCGCGCCGCCTCCTGCGCGGCCCCGGGGTCCTCGACGACGCGCCCCTCGGGAACGGCGAGGCCGAGCCGGGCCAGCACCGCCTTGGCCGTGGCCTCGTCGAGGTCGCCGTCAGGCAGTCCGGGCAGGGCCGGCGGGGCGGTCTCGGCGCCGGGGCGCCAGTTGCCGCGCCAGATCAGCCGCGAAAGCGCCGTCAACGCCTTGCCGAGGCTGCGAAAGGGCGCGAGCCCGGCCTCGTTGAGCAGGGCATGGCCGCGGGCGCGATGGCCGCTCATCCAGACCGGCAGCATCAGCGCCGGGCTGTCCGGTGCCAGCGCGGCGATATCCCTGGCCAGCCGGTCGGTGATCGGGCCGTAATCCGCCGGCACTGGCAGCACGATCACATCGGTGCCGGGATCGCGCGCCACCAGCGACAGGCAGTCGCGGTTGAGCGTGTCGCTGGAAAAGACCTCGGTGGTCAGGTCCACCGGGTTCGAGATCGCCGCGTAGGATGGGGCCAGCGCGCCCAGCCCCGCGCGGGTTCCGGGGGCCAGATCGGCAAGCCTCAGCCCGGCGCTGCCCAGCATGTCGGCGGCCAGCGCGGCGGTGCCGCCCGAGAAGGAATAGACACAGATCCCGCGGCGCGGCGCGAGCCCCGCGCGCGCGAACAGGGCCGCCGTGTCGATCAGCTCGTCGAGGTCGTCCACCTCCACGATGCCGTGCTGGCGAAACAGCGCCGAGGTGACCGCCGCCGATCCTGCCAGCGCCGCGGTGTGCGAGCGGGTGGCGGCCACGCCGTAATCGGACTTGCCGACCTTGAGCGCCACCACGGGCTTGCCCGCGCGGGCGGCGGCGCGGGCGGCGGCCAGAAAGCGCGGCCCGTCGCGGAAACCCTCGGCCAGCAGCGCGATCACCGCGATATCCGGATCGTTGACCATGTGATGCACGAAATCGGCCATGGTCAGGTCGGCCTCGTTCCCGGTGGAGCACCACAGGCCAGTGCCGATGCCGCGCTCGCTCGCCTGGATGAAGGCGCGGCCAAGCCCGCCGCCCTGGGTCACGAGCCCGATGCCGCCCCCCAGCCGGTCGTCCTTGAATACCGGCGAGAAGGTCAGCCCGAGGCGGCGGTTGATATTGCTCAGCCCCGGCGAGTTCGGACCGTAGATGCGCATTCCCGACCGGCGCGCGATCGCGGCCATTTCCGCCTCGGCGGCCCGGCCTTCGGCGCCGGTCTCGGCAAAGCCCGAGGTGAAGACCACCGCGAACCGGGTGCCCGCCGCCGCGCATTCGTGCAGCGCCGGGATCACCGCCGCGGCCGGCAGGCACAGCACCGCGACATCGACCGGCCCGGGCAGGGCGGCAATCGCGGGATAGGCGCGGAGCCCCAGGACCGTCTCCCGGCCGGGATTGACCGGAAATATCGCACCCTCGAAGGCGGAATGTTCGGCCAGGTTGACGAGCGTGTCGCGGCCCACGCTGCCGGCGCGCTCGCTCGCCCCCAGGATCGCCACGCTGCGGGGCGAGACGAGCCGTGACAGATCCGGAAAACCGGCATCGGTCAGGAGGGGCATCGCCTCAGCCATCCTGCCCCGGCCGCCGCCGCACGAGCAGTTTCCAGACCCCTTCCACCACGATCTCGTCGCGCTGGTTGACCGCCTCGCGCCGGAAGGTCAGGATGCCGCGCCCGGGCTTTGATGTGACGCGCTTTTCGGCGAGGGTGACGCGCAGGCCGATCGTGTCGCCGATGAAGGTGGGCCGGGGAAACCGGCACTGCATGTCGAGAAGCCCCAGCAAGGAGGGCTCGAGAAAGGTATTGAGCAGCATCCGCGTGCTCAGCCCCGACATCACCGACACCACCAGAAGCCCGTGCGCGATGCGCTGCCCGAAGGCCGAACCGGCGGCAAAGGCCGCATCGACATGCAGCCGGTTGAAATCGCCCGACAGGCAGGCGAAATTCGTCACGTCGGCCTCGGTGATGGTGCGGGTGGGGCTGTCGAAGCACGCGCCTTCATCCAGGTCCTCCCAGTAGAGCTGCCGGCCCTGCAGGGCCGAAAGATCGGGTCGGGTCATCATCGGGTCTCCTCCTCTGGCAGGGCAAGGACCGCCTCCCTGAGTTCGGTCTTGAGCACGCGGCCGGTCAGGTTGCGCGGCACCGCCGGCATGAACACGACGCGCCGGGGGCGCTTGTATCGCTCGAGCCTCGCCTCGGCATGGGCCATCACCTCGGCCACGGTCAGCCGGGCGCCGGGGGCGGGCACGATCACCGCGCAGATTGCCTCGGTCCAGCGCGGATCGGGCAGGCCGATGCAATGCGCCTCGGCGATCGCCGGGTGGCTGGCCAGCGCCTCCTCGATCTCGGGCGCGTGGACATTGATGCCGCCGCTCTTGATGATGTCGCGCTTGCGGCCGGTGAACCAGAGCAGCCCCTCGGCGTCGATCCGGCCCAGATCGCCCACGGTCAGGTAGTCGCCACGCCGCGTTTGCGCGGTCATCTCCGGGTCCTTGTAATAGTCGTCATAGCGGCTTTCGCTGCGGGTGCAGATCTCGCCCACCTCGCCCCGGGGCACCTCTTTGCCGTCATCGTCGAGGATCTTCAGATCGACCCCGAAGAACGGCCGGCCCACGCAATTGCCCGTCAGGTTGCGGCGCAGCTCGGCAGCGGTGAGATTGGCATAGGGCCCCGCCTCGCTGGAGGCGGCATAGACCATGAGCGCGTCGCCGACCTTGTCGAGCATGGTGCGCTTGAGGTCGGGATACATCTCGCCGCCCCCCGACTGGAGCGTGCGCAGCGACGAAAGGTCCGCGCTGGCAAATCCGTCGGTCTCGACCATCCGCTGGAGCATGGCCGGCAGCAGCATGGTGGCGGTCAGCCTCTCCGTCTCGATCAGCCGCAGGGCGAGGGCGGCGTCGAAGCGGCGCAGCAGGTAGATGCTGGCCCCCAGGTAGAGCGGCAGGAGCGTGTAGGTGCAGCCCGCCGACAGGCAGATCGGCAGCGCCGCAAGCGCCCGGTCATCGGGCCGGAACCGCTGTTCGATGGCGCGATGCTCCATGCCGAACAGGCTCCGCAGCAGGCCCTTGGGGGTGCCGGTCGTGCCCGATGTGTGCAGCATGATGGTCGTGCCGTCCTGGCCGTGCGGCGGATCGGGCGGCGTTGCCGCCAGCAGTTCGGACAGCCGCGCCAGCCCCGGCGCGCCTGCCGCCCCCTCGCCGAGGGCGATGATGTCGGCCACGACGCCGCGAAACAGCCCGACATGTTCGGCCGCCACCTCCCCCAGCAGCAGCGCCTTGCTGTCGGCGCGGGCCACCACCTCGGCCATGACTGTGGGGGAGATGCGGTAGTTGATCGGCGCCGGGATCGCGCCGAGGCCGGTCACCGCCACATAGGCGGCGAGGAAATCGGGATGGTTTTCCGAGATCACCGCCACCTTGTCGCCGGGGCCGATGCCGCGCCGCGCGAGGACGGTCATCATCCGCTCCACCCGGTCGAGAAAGGCGGGGTAGCTCTCGGCCCGGCCCTCGAAGATCACCGCCGGCCGTGTCGGGAAGCGCCGCGCATTCAGCCGCAGCGCCTGCAGGAAGGTCATCGCCATGAGCGCCGCCTCATGTGAAGGCCGAGATCCCGAGGATCTCGCGCCCGATGATCAGGGTCTGGATTTCCGACGTGCCCTCGGGGATCAGCCCGCCGCGCGTGTCGCGAAACAGCCGCTCGATCGGGTAATCGGTCGAATAGCCAAGCCCGCCATGCGCCTGCAGCGCCATCGAGGCCACCTCATGCGCGGCCTCGCTGGCATAGAGCTTGGCGATCGAGCATTCCTTGCGCGCGGGCAGGCCCGCGTCGAGCGCCTGCGCCGCGCGATCGGTCAGCGCGCGGGCCGCCTCGGTGCGCACGGTCATGTCCACGATCAGCTTCTGCACCAGCTGGAATCGCCCGATCACCTGGCCGAACTGCTTGCGCGTGCGCACGTAGTCGGTGGACAGATCGAGCGCCCGCTGCGCCGCGCCGACCGCCCCCGCCGCGACATTGAGCCGCCCGTAGTTCAGCCCGGTGAGGATCGCCCTGAGCCCCTTTCCCGCCGGCCCCAGAAGGTTTTCCTTCGGCACGCGCGCGTCGTGAAAGGCAAGCTGCGAGGTCGCCGTGGCCTTGATGAACATGGTGCCGACGCGCGCGGCCTCGAAACGGGTTTCCCCGGGGTCCACGATGAACAGGCTCAGATCCCCCTCGCAGCCCCGGGTGAAGGTCCGCGCCACCAGGATCCCGACGCGGCCATGCACGCCGTTGGTCGTCCAGAGCTTGCTGCCGTTGATGCGCCAGTGGTCGCCCATGTCCTCGGCGCGGGTCCGCACCGAGGCGACATCCGAGCCGTGGTCGGGCTCGGTGATGCCGACCCAGACGGGCATTTCGCCTGCCATCACGGGTTTGAGCCACCTGTCCTTCTGGCGCGCATCGCCGAGGTGGTGCAGCAGGCCGGCGACGATGTTGACGGTGTTCAGCAGCACCCGCAGCGACAGCCAGCGATAGCCCGCCTCCTCCATCATCATCGCCCAGGTGCGATAGTCGAGCCCGAAACCGCCCGCCGTCTCGGGCAGGAGCCCGCCCAGGTAGCCGAACTGGCGCAGCGCGCCGATCATCTCCCAGGGCAGCGTGCCGGCGGTCTCGCATTCGGCGATGCGCGCCTCGGTCATCTCGCGCGCGAGAAAGCCGCGGATGCTCTCGCGCAGCATCCGGGCCTCCGCCCCCTGCATCCCGTCGCCTGGCGGGATCGCCTCAGCCATAACGCCCCCCGGTGATGTGGAGCGTCTCGCCCGAGATGTAGCTCGCCGCCTCCGAGGCCAGGAACAGCACGCCGTTGGCGATGTCGCGTTCGGTGCCCAGGCGCGGCACGGTGTTCATCGCCAACGCGCGCGTCCTGATCCGGTCGTAATTGGGCAGCGACTCGATCATTTCGGTGGCGATGAAGCCGGGGGCGATGGCGTTCACGGTGACGTTGAAGCGGCCCTGTTCCATCCCCAGCGCCCGGGTGAATCCGAGGATTCCGGCCTTGGCCGCCGCATAGTTGGTCTGCCCCGGATTGCCGAGATAGGCGCGCGAGGAGATGTTGATCACGCGGCCCCAGTTCTGCGCCATGAAATGCGGCACGACGGCGCGCGAACAGTTGTAGGCGCCCTTCAGGATCACCCCGACGACCGAATCCCAGTCCTGTTCGGGCATCCGGGTGATGTAGTTGTCCCGCGGGAAGCCGGCGTTGTTCACGAGGATGTGGACACCGCCGAAGGCCGCCACCGCGCGCGCGACCATCGTCTCGACCAGGGCCATGTCGGTGACATCGCAGACCACCCCGATCGCATCATGACCATCGGCCTCGAGCGCGGCACAGGTGGCCTCGGTGGTCTGCGGGTCGATGTCGGTGATCACGACCTTCGCGCCTTCCTCGGCCAGCGCGCGTGCCGTCACCGCCCCGATCCCGCGCCCCGATCCGGTGACGATCGCCACCTTGTCCTTCAGTCCGAGTTCCAAGTCCCTGCTCCTTTCGGTGATTCAGTATGCGCCCGAGAACACGGTCACGATCCCGGGAAAGAAGGCGATCAGGGCCAGCACCGCGAATTCCGCCAGCACGAAGGGCAGCACGCCCACGAAGACCCGCTTGAGCGGCACGCCGGTGATCGAGCTCGCCACGAAGACGTTCATCCCGATTGGCGGGGTGATCAGCCCGATCTCGACCGTCTTGGTCACCAGGATGCCGAACCAGATCGGCGAATAGCCGAGTTCCATGACCATCGGAAAGACGATCGGCATGGTCAGGATCAGGATCGCGAGCTGATCCATCACGCAGCCGAGCAGCACGTAGATCACGATCAGGATCAGGATCACCATGCCCGGCCCGATCTCGAGCCCGTTGACATAGGAGACCAGCGCCTGCGGCGCCATGGTGAGAGTGACGAAATAGCCGAAGATATGCGCCCCGATGATGATGGTGAAGATCATCGCGGTGGGTCGGGTGGTGCGTTCGAGCGCGCCCATGAAGTCGCGCCAGCCCATCCGCCGGAGCATGACCACGGCGATCAGCAGGGCGCCGAAACAGCCCACCGCCGCCGCCTCGGTGACGGTGACGGCGCCCGAGTAGATCCCCGCCAGAACGAACACGAACAGAACGACCACCGGCCACAGATCGCGCAGCGACGCGAAGCGCGCGCCCCAGCCATGGCGCTGTGCGGCGGGGGCCGCGCCCCGGTCCAGCGAGGCCCAGATCATCGTGATGCCGGCAAAGGAGAGCGCCGTGATCAGGCCCGGCAGGATGCCGGCGATGAACAGCCCGCCGATCGAGGTTTCGGTGATGATGCCATAGACCATCAGCACCACCGAGGGCGGGATCATGATCGACAGCGTCCCGGCCGCGGCGACCGTGCCGACGATCATGCCGCGGTCATAGCCGTATTTCTCGGCCTCGGGCGCCACGGTGCGCGCCATCGTTGCCGTGGCGGCTGTGGAGGAGCCCGAGACCGCGCCGAACCCGGCGCTGGTGAACACGGTCGCCACTGCAAGCCCGCCCGGCAGGTGCCCCACCCAGCGATTGGCGGCGCGGAACATGTCCGACGAAATCCGGCTGGCCGCCAGGATCTCGGCCATCAGGATGAACAGCGGAATGGCGGTCAGCAGCCAGGAGGCGGTGTTGCGATAGGGCGCCACCGACAGGATCCCGAGCGCCAGGTTGACCCCGCCGATCAGATAGAGTCCGACGGTGCCGGCGATGCCCATGGCAAAGCCGATCGGCATCCCGGCGACGAGCAGCCCCGCCAGCAGAAGCGATACAGGTGCAAGAAATTCCATGGGTCACAGGGTCCGGTGCTTGGTGCCGCGGAGCCGCTGCACGTCTCCCGCCGCGTTGACGAGGAGGCGCAGCACGATCAGCAGGCAGCCGATGGGCGCGATGACCAGCGTGGTGACGAGCGGCGCGTCGATGTCGCCGGAGGTCCGGTATCCGGCCTGCCACGCCTTGAGCGCCTCGCGCGTGGCGCCGTAGCAGATCAGCCCGAAGAACGCCGCCGCCGCCACCCGCAGGAAGACATCCAGCCCCGCGCGCACGCGCCCGGGCAGCGCATCGAACAGGATCCCCACCCGGACATGACCGTTTTGCATCTCGAGATAGCTGAGGCTGCCGAACACGATAATGGGCATCAGGTAGAGCTCGGTCGCGCCCATCACGCCCTCGATCGGGTCGTTGAGGACGTAGCGGGTGAAGACCTGGACGAGGATCAGCACGAGCATGATCACCATCGCCGCCCGCGAGAGCGTGTTCGCCGCGATGTCGAGCCGGTCCATCACGCGGCCCGGCAGGCCGCGCATCCCGGCCCCGGGCGCCGGGCCGCCCCCGGCGGAGGACCCTTCGCCGGGCGTGTCGGAATCATGGAGACGCAAGGCGCTGCCCCCTTACCGGCTCTGGTGCTTTTCGATGCTCGCGCGGAACGCCGCGAGCACCTCCTTGCCGGGCAATCCGCGCGCTTCCATGCTCTCGGTCCAGTTGTCGAAGACGGGCGCGGTGAGTTCGCGCACCTGCTGGCGCTGTGCCTCGTCGAGCACCAGCACCTTGATCCCGGACTCGCGCATCCGGTCCTCGAGTTCCGCGCTCGAGCGGTCGGTGTGCTCGGCGACGCGCTGCATCGCCTCCTGCGCCGCCTGCTGCATGGCCTCGCGATGCTCGGGGGCGAGCCCCTGCCAGACCTCCTCGCGGATGGCATAGGGGGCCCAGTAAACGAAAACGTCGAGCCCCATCATCGCGGTGTCGATCACCTCGTCGAGCTTGTAGGAATAGACGCTCGTGGTCGGAAAGATCGTGCCGTCCACGGTGCCGGTGCGAATCGCCTGGTAGGTCTCGGGGCTGGGAATATCGACCGGCGATCCGCCGAGCGCCTTGACCGATTCGGCCATGTTGCCGGCGATCGTCTTCAGCTTGAGCCCCCTGATGTCGTCGAGCCCGCCGATTTCCTTGCCGCGGGTGAAGAGGTTGTAGGTCGAGGTCATCACGCCCCAGACCGGGCGCATCCCGTTGGCGAGGAAATCGGTCTCCAGGATCGGACCCGATGTCACTGTCTCGAAGAAGGCCGGGGTTCCGACCGCGCTCTCGGAGAAGAGGCCGGGCAATGTGTGCACGCCTGCCAGTGGCATCTTGCCGGCATTGTAGGCCGGCGGCACATAGCCGATATCGACCACGCCCGACTGCACCATCGAGAACATGTCGCGCAGCGATCCGAGCTGCCCGGCGCCGAAATACTGGAACCGGACCTCGCCATCCGTGAGCTCGGTCACGCGCTCCATCCAGTAGGTGGTGCCGTTCTCCACGATGTAATGGCCGGGCGGGAAGGTGTCGGCCATCTTGAGCGTCACCTCGGCGAGGGCGCCCTGCGGCGCCAGCGCGCCCGCCATCACCATTGCCGCACCCGCGGCGAGCCGGGTCATTGCGGCCATGTTCATTGCGGTCATGTCGTTCTTCCTCCCTGGGGTGGCCGTTGATCCGTGGTCCCGGCCTTTCTGGTGCTTGTTGCTGCCCGCGCAGGCCAGCACGGCGCCTGCCGCAAGGTCAACGCGCAAACGCCGGTTGCCGGTTCCGCGCGCCGAAATCGCAGATACGTGCGATTCCACACCGTCGCCGGCGCCCGCCCGGCCCGGGGACGGGCCGTGCGGGCGGGCAGGCGCCGGGGCGTTCCGGCATGGCCGCCCTGTCGCGCCGATTTGCCGCGGCGCGGCGCGGGTGGCCGCGTTGTTGTGCCCGTTTGGCGTGCAATCGGGCAGGAACGTGGGATGGGGCAGGATGCAGACCGTGAAAATCGGTCGAAAATCCCTCTCGCGCGGGGGGCAAGGCCGCCTGCCTTCGGTTGACCGCGTGCAGGGGCGGGGGTAAACCCCGGGGGAGTATGCAGCCATCTTGATGCGCGACCCGTGCGCGCGCATGAAAGGAGCCATCCCGTGGAAGCGATGCTGAGGGAATACCTCCCCATCCTGATCCTGCTGGCCGTCGCCATCGGTCTCGGACTCGTCCTCATCCTGGCCGCCGTGATCATCGCCGTGCGCAACCCCGATCCCGAGAAGGTGAGCGCCTATGAATGCGGCTTCAACGCCTTTGACGACGCGCGGATGAAGTTCGACGTGCGCTTCTACCTGGTGTCGATCCTGTTCATCATCTTCGACCTGGAAATTGCCATGCTGTTTCCCTGGGCGGTGGCTTTCGCGGATCTGAGCATGGCGGCGTTCTGGTCGATGATGGTTTTCCTCGCGGTGCTGACCGCGGGCTTTGCCTATGAATGGCGCAAGGGAGCGATGGAATGGCAGTGATGACAGGGGCCAACACCGCCGGGCCCGACCGCGAGGTGGCGACGCAGGCGCTCAACCGCGAGCTTCAGGACAAGGGGTTCCTTGTCACATCGGCCGAGGACATCATCAACTGGGCGCGCACCGGCAGCCTGCACTGGATGACCTTCGGTCTCGCCTGCTGCGCGGTGGAGATGATGCACACCGCCATGCCGCGCTATGACGTGGAGCGCTTCGGCTTTGCGCCGCGCGCCTCGCCCCGGCAATCGGATGTGATGATCGTCGCGGGCACGCTGACCAACAAGATGGCGCCCGCGCTGCGCAAGGTCTATGACCAGATGCCCGAGCCGCGCTATGTGATCTCGATGGGGTCCTGCGCCAATGGCGGGGGCTATTATCACTACAGCTACAGCGTCGTGCGCGGCTGCGACCGGATCGTGCCGGTGGACATCTACGTGCCGGGCTGCCCGCCGACCGCCGAGGCGCTGGTCTATGGCATCCTGCAATTGCAGCGCAAGATCAGGCGGACGGGGACGATCGTGAGATGACCAACGCATTGAGGGAACTGGGCGAATACATCGAGTTGAAGCGCGGCGATTGCGTGCTGGGCTGGGAGATCGCGCATGGCGAGCTCAATGTCGATGTGGCGCTTTCCAATATCGCCGGGCTGGCGGAGTTTCTGAAAACCGATCAGAACTGCGCCTTTTCCACGCTGGTCGATATCACCGCGGTGGACTGGCCCGAGCGGCCCAAGCGGTTCGACGTGGTCTATCACCTGCTCAGCATGTATCAGAACCACCGCATCCGCCTGCGCGTCGCTGCGCGCGAAGAGGATATCGTGCCCTCGCTCACCGGGGTCTATCCGGCCGCGAACTGGTTCGAGCGCGAGGTGTTCGACATGTTCGGCCTGATCTTCTCGGGTCATCCCGACCTGCGGCGCATCCTGACCGATTACGGCTTCAGCGGCTATCCGCTGCGCAAGGATTTCCCGACCACGGGCTATACCGAGGTGCGCTATGACGAGGCGCAGAAACGCGTGGTCTACGAGCCGGTGAAACTGGTGCAGGAATACCGGCAGTTCGATTTCATGTCGCCCTGGGAAGGGGCCGACTACATCCTCCCCGGCGATGAGAAGGAGGGGACGAAATGATGGACGGCTCCAAATTCGGCGATGTGCTCACCGGCGAGCAGAAGATCCGCAATTTCAACATCAACTTCGGCCCGCAACACCCTGCGGCGCATGGGGTTCTCCGGCTGGTGCTGGAGCTGGACGGCGAGCTGGTGGAGCGGTGCGATCCGCATATCGGCCTGCTCCATCGCGGCACCGAGAAGCTGATGGAGAGCCGCACCTATCTCCAGAACCTGCCCTATTTCGACCGGCTCGATTATGTCGCGCCGATGAACCAGGAACATGCCTGGTGTCTGGCCATCGAGAAGCTGACGGGCGTCGAGATTCCGCGCCGCGCGAGCCTCATCCGGGTGCTCTATTCGGAGATCGGGCGCATCCTCAATCACCTGCTCAACGTGACCACGCAGGCGATGGATGTGGGCGCGCTCACCCCGCCGCTCTGGGGCTTCGAGGAGCGCGAGAAGCTGATGGTCTTCTACGAGCGCGCCTGTGGCGCGCGCCTCCATGCCGCCTATTTCCGCCCCGGCGGCGTGCATCAGGACCTTCCGCCCGCGCTCATCGACGATATCGAGACCTGGGCGAACGATTTCCCCAAGGTGCTCGACGATATCGACGGGCTCCTGACCGAGAACCGCATCTTCAAGCAGCGCAATGTCGATATCGGCGTGGTCAGCCAGCAGGAGGCGCTCGACTGGGGCTTTTCGGGCGTGATGGTGCGGGGCAGCGGCATGGCCTGGGATCTGCGCCGCGCGCAGCCCTATGAATGCTATGACGAGTTCGAGTTCCTGATCCCCGTGGGCAAGAACGGCGATTGCTACGATCGGTATCTGTGCCGCATGGAGGAGATGCGCCAGAGTGTGCGGATCATCCATCAGGCGATCGAGAAGCTGCGCGCGCCCGAGGGGCAGGGCGACGTTCTGGCGCGCGGCAAGATCACGCCGCCCGCGCGGGCCGAGATGAAGACCTCGATGGAGGCGCTCATCCATCACTTCAAGCTCTATACCGAAGGGTTCCGCGTGCCCGAGGGCGAGGTTTATGCCGCCGTCGAGGCGCCCAAGGGCGAATTCGGCGTCTATCTCGTGGCCGATGGCACCAACAAGCCCTACCGCGCCAAGCTGCGCGCGCCGGGCTACCCTCACCTTCAGGCCATGGACCATGTCGCCAGGGGGCACCAACTGGCCGATGTGGCGGCGATCATCGGCTCGCTCGATGTGGTCTTCGGGGAGATCGACCGGTGATGCCGAGGGGGCGTTCGGGCATGGTGCTGGCCGCGATCGGGCTGCTGGCGGGCTGCGTCGTGCCGCCCCCGGGCACCACGCGCGACGACCTCGCCCGATATGAGGGGGCGGCCGAGAGCCTCAATTGCACCCTCGTGACCGAGGGCGATTTTCTGGCCATGGAGATGCAGACGGGGCTGGCGCGCGCGCAGCTTCTCGACATCACCGGGCGTTACCTGTCCACCGGCGGGGCCGAGCGGCTGCCGGGCGGTGGCGTGAAACTGACCACAGGAGCCTGTGCCTGAGATGCTACGCCGTCTTTACCACGAGCAGCCCGCAAGCTTTGCCTTCACCCCCGCCAACGAGGCCTGGGCCGAGGCGCAGATCAGCAAATATCCCGAGGGACGGCAGGCGAGCGCGATCATCCCGCTTCTGTGGCGTGCGCAGGAGCAGGAGGGCTGGCTCACCCGGCCGGCGATCGAGCATGTCGCCAGGCGGCTGGGCATGGATTATATCCGCGCGCTCGAAGTGGCCACGTTCTACTTCATGTTCCAGCTGCAACCCGTTGGCAGCGTGGCGCATTTCCAGATTTGCGGCACGCTTTCGTGCATGATCTGCGGGGCCGAGGACCTGATCGCCGTCTGCCGCGACAAGATCGCGCCGAAGCCCTTTCAGCTCTCGGAAGACGGCAAGTTCTCCTGGGAAGAGGTCGAATGTCTGGGGGCCTGCGCCAATGCACCGATGGCGCAGATCGGCAAGGATTACTACGAGGATCTGACCGCCGAGCGTTTTGCCGCGATCATCGACGAGCTGGCGGCGGGCAAGGTGCCGGTGCCGGGGCCGCAGAACGGCCGCTATGCCGCCGAGCCGAAATCGGGGCTCACCAGCCTTACCGAGTTCGAGAGCGGGCGCGCGCAACATAATGCCAGCGTGCAGCGCGCGGTCGATCTTGGCGATACGATCCGGCGCATCGACGGCACCGAGGTGCCGCTGCTGACGCCCTGGCGCGACAAGGGGGCCAACCACGCGCCCGCGCCCGCCACGGTCCGCCGCAATGACGCGCCGGTGGCGGTGACGACCAGGACGGTGCCCGCTGCCGGCAATGCGCCCGAGGCCGCGCCCGAAACCAGGCCCGAGGCCGCGCCCGCCGAGGGCAAGCGGCCTGCCGCGCTCGACGCGCCGCGTGAGGGCAAGGCCGACGATCTCAAGCGGATCAAGGGGATCGGGCCGAAGCTCGAAAAACTGTGCAACAGCCTCGGCTTCTATCACTATGAGCAGATCGCGGGCTGGACCCCCGAGGAGGTCGCCTGGGTCGATGCCAATCTGACCGGGTTCAAGGGCCGCGTGAGCCGCGATGACTGGGTCGCGCAGGCGCGGATCCTGGCCGCCGGGGGGGAGACCGAATTTTCCCGCCGGGCGGATACGGGCAAAGAGACGTGAGCATGAGGGACGATGCCGCAGCAGGACCAACAGATCGCGCGGCTGGGGCGCCGGACCGCGCTGGTGATCGCGGGGACGGGGGCGCTCTGGGTGCTCGCCTCGCTGATCGGGGCCGAGTATGGGCTGAGCCAGCGGGTGCGTGTGCTGTTCGATCTGATGGCGCTTGGCGGTTTCGTCTATGCCTTCGTGCTGATCCATCAACTCTGGCGTGCGCGTCAGGGCAACCGGAGGTAACGGGATGCTGAAAGACCAGGATCGTATCTTTACCAATCTCTACGGGATGCACGATCGCAGCCTCAAGGGCGCCATGGCGCGCGGCCACTGGGACGGGACCTTGAACATCCTCCAGAACGGGCGCGACTGGATCGTGGAGCAGATGAAGGCGTCGGGCCTGCGCGGGCGCGGCGGCGCGGGCTTTCCCACCGGGCTCAAATGGTCCTTCATGCCGAAGGAGAGCGATGGCCGCCCCGCCTATCTGGTGGTGAATGCCGACGAATCCGAGCCGGGCACCTGCAAGGACCGCGAGATCATGCGCCACGACCCGCATACGCTGGTCGAGGGGTGTCTGATCGCGAGTTTCGCCATGGGCGCTCATGCCTGCTATATCTACATCCGCGGCGAATATATCCGCGAGCGCGAGGCGCTTCAGACCGCCATCGACGAGGCCTATGAGGCAGGGCTGATCGGTCGCAACGCCTGCAAGTCCGGCTGGGATTTCGATCTCTACCTGCATCACGGCGCGGGGGCCTATATCTGCGGCGAGGAAACCGCCCTGCTCGAGAGCCTCGAGGGCAAGAAGGGGATGCCCCGGATGAAGCCGCCCTTTCCGGCGGGGGCGGGCCTCTATGGCTGTCCGACGACGGTGAACAATGTCGAGAGCATCGCCGTGGCGCCGACGATCCTGCGGCGCGGGCCCGACTGGTTCGCGAGTTTCGGCCGCCCCAACAATTCCGGCACCAAGCTCTTTGCCATTTCCGGCCATGTCAACAATCCCTGCGTCGTCGAAGAGGCGATGTCGATCCCCTTCGAGGAACTGATCGAGAAGCATTGCGGCGGCATTCGGGGTGGCTGGGACAATCTGCTGGCGGTGATCCCGGGCGGGTCCTCCGTGCCTTGTGTGCGGGGCGAGAACATGCGCGATGCGATCATGGATTTCGACCACCTGCAAAAGGAGCTGCGCTCGGGCCTCGGCACGGCGGCGGTGATCGTGATGGATCGCAGCACCGATATCGTCAAGGCGATCTGGCGGCTGTCGAAATTCTACAAGCACGAGAGCTGTGGCCAGTGCACGCCCTGCCGCGAGGGCACCGGCTGGATGATGCGGGTGATGGAGCGGCTGGTGCGCGGCGAGGCCGAGATCGAGGAGATCGACATGCTGTTCGATGTCTCCAAACAGGTCGAGGGTCACACGATCTGCGCGCTCGGCGATGCGGCGGCCTGGCCCATTCAGGGGTTCATCCGCAATTTCCGCGACGAGATCGAAGACCGCATTCGCGCGCAGAAATCCGGGCGCATCAGCGCGGTGGCGGCCGAGTGAGAGGCGCGCGCGCATATCGGGTGGCGGGGCTTGCCCTGCTCTGTGCCGCGCTGGTCGCGGGCTGCACCAGGCGCGAGAACCGGGTGCTCTTTGACGGGGTGTATTACCCTGCCAGGACGAGCAGCGAACGCGCCGACCGGCGGAACTTTACCGCCACGGCGCGCCGCGCCGGGCGCGGTGTCGAGGGCGCGCGCAAGGCGGCGGTGCACGAGGCGACGCGCTACTGCATCGAGAATTTCGGCACGTCCGCGATCGAATGGGCCGGGGTGCGCGAGGGGCAGGAAGGGCCTGCCTATGTGCAATCCGGGGATCGCGTATCGGTATCGGGAACCTGCATCATATGGCGTTGATCGGTGTCATGTCAGGGGCCTGGCCCGCCTGTTATTGCATGACAGGCGGCGGCCATCCCATCTGCGTCGCAGATGGGCGGGCCGTCCTGGCCGCGCCCCTTCGCGACACGAAAGGAGCGATATGATGCGTGCGATTGCGGGGGCTGTTCTGGGGATCGGGCTGGCGCTGCCGGGGGCGGGCGCGGCCGCGCTCGCGGAGGAAGAGGACATCAACCAGCGCCTGATGGAAATGTCGGTGGCCGACGAGATCCGCAAGCGTTGCGACAGCATTTCGGCGCGGCTGTGGCGCGGACTCGCGCTGATGAACGAGCTCAAGGCCGAGGCCGTGGCGCGCGGCTATTCGGAGGCCGAGATCGAGGCCTATGTGACCGACCGGGAAGAGAAACGCAGGATGCGTGCGCGCGCCGACGCGTATATCCGGGCGCAAGGTGCGGCGCCCAATGACGGGCCGAGCCTCTGTGTGCTGGGTCGGGAAGAAATCGCGAAGCAGAGCCGGATCGGCACGCTTCTCAGGGCAAGGTGAGACGGATGGCGGACCTACGCAAGATCATCATCGACGGGCAAGAGGTCGAGGTCGAGGGGGCGATGACCCTCATTCAGGCCTGCGAGCAGGTCGGAATCGAAATCCCGCGCTTCTGCTACCACGAGCGGCTGTCGATCGCGGGCAACTGCCGGATGTGCCTCGTGGAGGTGCAGCCGGGGCCGCCGAAACCGGCCGCCTCCTGCGCGATGCAGGTGCGCGACATGCGCCCCTTTCCCGATGGCAGCCCGCCGCAGGTCAGGACCAATTCGCCCATGGTCAAGAAGGCGCGCGAGGGGGTGATGGAGTTTCTGCTCATCAACCACCCGCTCGATTGCCCGATCTGCGATCAGGGCGGCGAATGCGACCTTCAGGATCAGGCGATGGCCTATGGCGTGGACTTCTCGCGCTATCGCGAGCCCAAGCGCGCGAGCGAGGATCTCGATCTCGGGCCGCTGGTCGAGACGCATATGACGCGCTGCATCTCCTGCACGCGCTGCGTGCGCTTCACCACCGAGGTGGCGGGGCTGCATGTGATGGGTCAGACCGGGCGCGGCGAGGATGCCGAGATCACGACCTATCTCGGCGCGACGCTCGACAGCAACCTTCAGGGCAATGTGATCGACCTCTGCCCCGTCGGTGCGCTGGTCTCCAAACCCTATGCCTTTACCGCCCGGCCCTGGGAGCTGACGCGCACCGAGACCATCGACGTGATGGACGCGCTCGGCTCCAACATCCGCGTCGATACCAAGGGGCGCGAGGTCATGCGCATCCTGCCGCGCAACCATGACGGCGTGAACGAGGAATGGATTTCCGACAAGACGCGCTTTGTCTGGGACGGGCTGCGCCGTCAGCGGCTGGACAGGCCCTATCTGCGCGAGAATGGCCGCCTGCGCCCGGCAAGCTGGCCCGAGGCGCTGGCGGCTGCTGCGGCGGCGATCAAGGGGGCCTCGAAACTGGCCGGTCTGGTCGGCGATCTGGCCCCGGTCGAGGCGGCCTATGCGCTCAAGCTTCTGGTCGAGGGGCAGGGCGGCGTGGTCGAGTGCCGCACCGATGGCGCGATGCTGCCCGCGGGCAACCGCTCGGGCTATGTCGGCACGGCGCGGATCGAGGATATCGACAGCGCGCGTCACATCACCCTCATCGGCACCGATCCGGGCGCGGAGGCGCCGGTTCTGGGTGCGCGCATCCGCAAGGCCTGGCTCAAGGGGGCGGAGGTCGTCCATGTGGGGCAGCCCGCGGCGCTCATCTTCGAGGCCGAGGAACGGGGCGCGCAGAACGCCGCGCTGACGCGGCTCCTGGGCGAGGCCGAACCGCGCGAGGGCGCGCTGGTGATCGTCGGGCAGGGTGCGCTCCGGGGCGAGAACGGCGCGGGCGTGCTGAGTGCCGCGATGCAGATCGCCGAAAGACAGGGCGCGGGCCTTCTGGTGCTGCACACCGCCGCGGGCCGCGTCGGCGCGATGGATGTGGGCGCCACCTGCGAGGGCGGCATCGAGGCGGCGCTCGATGGGGCGGATGTGGTGTTCAACCTCGGGGCCGACGAGATCGAGATCGCCCCCGGCCCCTTCGTGATCTATCAGGGAAGCCATGGCGACCGGGGCGCGCATCGCGCCGACCTGATCCTGCCGGGCGCGGCCTGGACCGAGGAGAACGGCCTCTTCGTCAACACCGAGGGCCGCCCGCAACTGGCGCTGCGCGCGGGCTTTGCGCCCGGCGAGGCCAAGGAGAACTGGGCGATCCTGCGCGCGCTCTCGGGCGAGCTGGGCGCGGCGCTGCCCTTCGACAGCCTCGCGCAGCTGCGGCAGGCGCTGGTCGAGGCGGTGCCGCATCTGGCGCGCATCGACGAGGTGCCTGAAAATGACTGGGTGCCGGTCGCCGCGACCGAGCCCGGGGCCGGGCAGATGGCGGCCGCGATCGCCGATTTCTACCTCACCAACCCGATTGCCCGGGCGAGCGAGCTGATGGCGGCGCTGAGCGCGATCGCGCGCGCCCGGCGCGCCCGGCCGGTGGCGGCAGAGTGAGGATGGGCGCGCGCGCCGCATATCCGCGCCGGATCGCTGGCCCGGCGATGCAGGTGGGTGGTGTCCTGCCGGGCGATCGGGTTTATACGGTCCCCGAGTCGCGGCCCCAGCGGCAGAGGGCGCCCGGCGCCGCAGTTGTCGCCGCGCATTGCGCGGAAAACGGAATACCGATGGTGTGAGGACCAAATGGCAGATTTCTTGACAACCCCCTTCGGGACTTTCGTCCTCATCCTCGCGCAATGTCTGGCGATTGTCGGCTTCGTGATGATCTCGCTTCTGTTCCTCGTCTATGGCGACCGCAAGATCTGGGCCGCCGTGCAGATGCGGCGGGGCCCGAACGTGGTCGGCGTCTACGGCCTGCTGCAATCGGTGGCCGATGCGCTCAAATACGTGGTCAAGGAGGTGGTGATCCCCGCCGGCGCTGACCGCCCGGTATTCATGCTGGCCCCGATGACGAGCTTCGTTCTGGCGATCCTCGCCTGGGCGGTCATTCCGATGAACGAGGGCTGGGTGCTCTCGGATATCAACGTGGCGGTGCTCTTCGTCTTTGCCGTCTCCTCGCTCGAGGTCTACGGCGTGATCATGGGGGGCTGGGCGTCGAACTCCAAATACCCGTTCCTGGGCTCGCTCCGGTCGGCGGCGCAGATGATCTCCTACGAGGTCTCCATCGGGCTCATCATCATCGGCGTGATCATCTCCACCGGCTCGCTCAATTTCAGCGCCATCGTGGCGGCGCAGGATACCGGCTACGGCTTTTTCGGCTGGTATTGGCTGCCGCATCTGCCGATGGTGTTCCTCTTCTTCATCTCGGCGCTGGCCGAGACGAACCGCCCGCCCTTTGACCTGCCCGAGGCCGAGTCGGAACTGGTGGCGGGCTATCAGGTGGAATATTCCTCGACGCCGTTCCTGTTGTTCATGGCGGGCGAATACATCGCCATTTTCCTGATGTGCGCGCTCATCTCGCTTCTGTTCTTTGGCGGGTGGCTGTCGCCCATTCCGGGCCTGCCCGACGGGGTGCTGTGGATGGTCGGCAAGATGGCGTTCTTCTTCTTCATCTTCGCCATGGTCAAGGCGATCACCCCGCGCTACCGCTACGATCAGCTCATGCGGATCGGCTGGAAGGTGTTTTTGCCCCTGTCGCTCGGCTGGGTGGTGATCGTGGCGTTTCTTGCGAAATTCGAGGTGCTGGGCGGGTTCTGGGCGCGCTGGGCGATGGGGGGCTGAGCCATGACGCAGATCGATTACGGACGCGCGGCGGGGTATTTCCTGCTCAGGGATTTCCTCGTCGGCTTCAAGCTGGGGCTGAAATACTTCTTCGCGCCCAAGGCGACGCTGAACTATCCGCATGAAAAGGGGCCGCTTTCGCCCCGCTTTCGCGGCGAGCACGCGCTCAGGCGCTATCCCAATGGCGAGGAGCGGTGCATCGCCTGCAAGCTCTGCGAGGCGATCTGCCCCGCGCAGGCCATCACCATCGACGCCGAGCCGCGCGACGACGGCTCGCGCCGCACCACGCGCTATGACATCGACATGACGAAATGCATCTATTGCGGCTTCTGCCAGGAGGCCTGCCCGGTCGATGCCATCGTCGAAGGCCCCAATTTCGAATTCGCCACCGAGACGCGCGAGGAGCTTTTCTACGACAAGGCGCGGCTTCTGGCCAATGGCGAACGCTGGGAGGCCGAGATCGCCCGCAACCTCGAGATGGATGCACCCTACCGATGAGTGATGCCCCCAACCCCTTCGAGATGATGATGCGCCAGGCCCAGGAAATGGCCCGGGCGATCAATCCCGCGCTCGAGAGCTTCTCGCCCAAGGGCTTCGAGAAGCTGTGGCCGACCATGCCCCGCGAGTTCATGGAGATGAGTTTCGGCAAGGGGATGAACAAGGACGGGCTCGACGCCAAGACGCGGCTTTTGCTGACGCTGGCGGGGCTCACGATGCTGGGCGCGCAGAGCGACACGCAAATCCGCCTCACCGTGCGCCACGCGCTCGAGGCGGGCGCCACCAGGGACGAGATCGCCGAGACCATCGCGCAGATGGCGATGTTTGCCGGCATTCCGTCGATGACCCGCGCAATGGAATTCGCGCGCGAGGTTCTCGACGAGGCGGATGAGAAAGGAACAGGGAAATGACGATAGCGGCGCTGTCCTTCTATCTCTTCGCGGGGGCGCTTCTGGTGGGGGGGCTGTTCACGGTGATCAGCCGCAACCCGGTGCATTCGGTGCTCTGGCTGATCCTCTCCTTCATCAGCGCGGCGGGGCTTTTCGTGCTTCTGGGAGCGGAATTCGTGGCGATGCTGCTGGTGATCGTCTATGTCGGCGCGGTGGCGGTGCTGTTTCTCTTCGTGGTGATGATGCTCGACGTGGATTTCGCCGAGTTGAAGGCCGAAATGGCGAAATACATGCCGCTCGCGCTGCTGATCGGGGTGATCCTGCTCATGCAGTTCGGGATTGCCTTCGGCAACTGGCAGGTGGCCGAGGGGGCCGAGGCCGCCCGCCGCGCGGTGGCCCCCGAGGGGGTGGAGAATACCGCAGCCCTGGGGATGCTGCTCTATGACACCTATTTCATCCTCTTCCAGCTTGCCGGGCTGATCCTTCTGGTGGCGATGGTGGGGGCGATCGTGCTGACGCTGCGCCACCGCGAGGGGGTCAAGCGGCAGGACGTGCTGGCGCAGATGTATCGTGACCCGGCCAAGGCGATGGAGTTGCGGGACGTGAAGCCGGGGCAGGGGCTTTGACGGCCGCGTGAGCGGCAAGGCGATATGGCGCGAGTGCGCGCGCGCGCGCCCCAAGGCAAAGACGACAAACGGGCACGGCCCGGAGGGACAGACATGATCGGACTTGAACATTACCTGACGGTGGCCGCGGCGCTTTTCGTCATCGGGATCTTCGGCCTCTTTCTCAACCGCAAGAACGTGATCGTGCTCCTGATGTCGATCGAGCTCATGCTGCTCTCGGTCAATATCAACCTTGTCGCCTTCTCGGCCCATCTGGGCGATCTGGTGGGGCAGGTCTTTACCCTCTTCGTGCTGACCGTGGCCGCCGCCGAGGCCGCCATCGGCCTTGCGATCCTGGTCTGCTTCTTCCGCAACCGCGGCACCATCGCCGTGGAAGACGTCAACGTGATGAAAGGCTGATCCCGATGATCTATCAGATAATCCTCTTCGCGCCGCTCCTGGGGGCGATCATCGCGGGGTTCGGCTGGCGGATCATCGGCGACAAGGGCGCGCAATGGCTGACCACGGGGCTGTTGTTCCTGGTCGCCGTGCTGAGCTGGGTGGTGTTCCTGCAAGGCGCGCATGAGGCGCAGGCGGTGCATATCCTCGACTGGGTGCGGTCGGGCACGCTCGATGCTGCCTGGGCGATCCGGGTGGACCGGCTGACCACGATCATGCTGGTGGTGGTGACGACGGTCTCGGCGCTCGTGCATCTCTATTCGATGGGTTACATGGCCCATGACGAGAATTTCCGCGAGGGCGAGAGCTACAGGCCGCGCTTCTTCGCCTATCTCTCGTTCTTCACCTTCGCCATGCTGATGCTGGTGACCTCCGACAACCTGGTGCAGATGTTCTTTGGCTGGGAGGGGGTGGGCGTCGCCTCCTACCTGCTGATCGGCTTCTATTTCCGCAAGCCTTCCGCCAATGCCGCCGCGATCAAGGCCTTCGTGGTCAACCGGGTGGGCGATTTCGGCTTTGCGCTCGGGATCATGGCGATCTATTTCCTGACCGACTCGGTGCGCTTCGCGGATATCTTTGCCGCGGCCCCGATGCTGGCCGAGACGCAGCTCGCCTTCCTCTGGACCGAGTGGAACGCCGCCAACCTGATCGCCTTCCTGCTCTTCGTGGGCGCGATGGGGAAATCGGCGCAGCTTTTCCTGCACACCTGGCTGCCCGACGCGATGGAGGGCCCGACGCCGGTCTCGGCCCTCATTCACGCCGCGACCATGGTGACGGCGGGGGTGTTCCTTGTCTGCCGCATGTCGCCCTTGATGGAATACGCGCCCGAGGCGATGAATGTCGTGGTGTTCCTCGGGGCCTCGACGGCATTCTTCGCGGCGACCGTGGGCCTCGTGCAGAACGACATCAAGCGGGTGATCGCCTATTCGACCTGCTCGCAGCTTGGCTACATGTTCGTGGCCGCCGGTGTGGGGGTCTATTCGGTGGCGATGTTCCACCTCTTCACCCATGCCTTCTTCAAGGCGATGCTGTTTCTGGGCGCCGGTTCGGTCATCCACGGGATGCATCACGAGCAGGACATGCGCAATTATGGCGGTCTGCGCCGGAAGCTGCCCTATACGTTCTGGGCGATGATGATCGGCACGCTGGCGATCACCGGCGTGGGCATTCCGCTCACCCATATCGGCTTTGCCGGGTTCCTCTCCAAGGATGCGGTGATCGAGAGCGCCTGGGCCGGCACGCAGGGCGGCTATGCCTTCTGGATGCTGGTCATCGCCGCGCTCTTTACCTCCTTCTATTCCTGGCGGCTGATGTTCCTGACCTTTTACGGCGAGCCGCGCGGCGACAGGCATACCCATGAGCACGCGCATGAAAGCCCCAGGGTCATGCTCGTGCCGCTTGGCGTGCTGGCGCTTGGCGCGGTCTTCGCGGGGATGATCTGGTATGGCAGCTTCTTCGGCAGCCATGAGCAGGTGAACCGGTTCTTCGGGATCGAGGCCCATGCCGAGGCGAGCACCGCAGAGGCGGCGGACCATTCCCTGGCCCCCGTGGGCGCGATCTTCGTGCACCCGGATAATCACGTGATGGACGAGGCACACCACGCGCCGACCTGGGTCAAGGTCAGCCCCTTCGTGGCGATGCTGATCGGGTTCATCACTGCGCTCTGGTTCTACATCTGGGATCCGGCCATGCCCCGCCGCGTGGCCGAGACCAATCGCCCGCTCTACCTCTTTCTGCTCAACAAGTGGTATTTCGACGAGATCTACGATTTCGTCTTCGTGCGGCCGGCCAGGGCGCTCGGGGCGCTCTTGTGGAAGCGCGGCGATGGTGACGTGATCGACGGCGCGATCAACGGGGTGGCGATGGGGCTCATCCCGCGGCTCACGCGGCTCGCGGGGCGGGCGCAATCGGGCTACATCTTCACCTATGCCTTTGCCATGGTGCTCGGCGTTGTCGCGCTCGTCACCTGGATGACCATCTTCGGAGGGGCCAACTGATGGACAACCTTCTTTCCATCGTCACCTTCATTCCGGCGATCGCGGCGGGGATCCTCGCGCTGTTCCTGCGGGGCGAGGATGCGGCGGCGCAGACCAATGCCAAATGGGTGGCGCTCATCGCCACCACGCTGACCTTCCTCGTCTCGCTCTTCATCCTGGTGGGCTTCGATCCCGCGAATACCGGCTTTCAGTTCGTGGAAGAGCGCGAATGGCTGCTGGGGCTGAAATACAAGATGGGGGTGGACGGGATCTCGGTCCTCTTCGTGATGCTCACCACCTTCATGATGCCGCTCACGATCGCGGCCTCCTGGGGCGTGACGACCCGCGTCAAGGACTACATGATCGCCTTCCTGCTGCTTGAGACGCTGATGCTGGGCGTGTTCATGGCGCTCGACCTGGTGCTCTTCTACCTCTTCTTCGAGGCGGGGCTGATCCCGATGTTCCTGATCATCGGGATCTGGGGCGGCAAGGCGCGCATCTACGCGGCGTTCAAGTTCTTCCTCTACACATTCCTCGGCTCGGTGCTGATGCTGGTGGCGATGGTGGCCATGTTCGCCGAGGCGGGCACCACGGACATTCCGACGCTGATGCGGCATGAATTCGCCTCCGAGAGCTTCTCGGTGCTCGGCATCCACGTCATCGGCGGGATGCAGACGCTCATGTTCCTGGCCTTCTTCGCCTCCTTCGCGGTCAAGATGCCGATGTGGCCGGTGCATACCTGGCTGCCCGATGCGCATGTGCAAGCCCCCACGGCGGGTTCAGTGGTGCTGGCGGCGATCCTTCTGAAGATGGGCGGCTACGGCTTCCTGCGGTTCAGCCTGCCGATGTTCCCGGTGGGGGCGGAGGTGCTGACGCCGCTCATCCTGTGGATGTCGGCGATTGCCATTGTCTATACCTCGCTTGTCGCACTGGCGCAGGAGGACATGAAAAAGCTCATCGCCTATTCGTCCGTCGCGCATATGGGCTATGTCACGATGGGGATTTTCGCGGCCAATCAGCAGGGGCTGGACGGGGCGATCTTCCAGATGGTGAGCCACGGCTTCGTCTCGGGCGCGCTCTTTCTGTGCGTGGGCGTCATCTATGACCGGATGCACACGCGCGAGATCGACGCCTATGGCGGCCTCGTGAACCGGATGCCGGCCTATGCGCTCATCTTCATGTTCTTCACCATGGCCAATATCGGCCTGCCGGGGACATCGGGCTTCATCGGCGAATTCCTGACGCTGGTCGGCGTGTTCCAGGTCAATACCTGGGTGGCGGCGGTGGCCACGACGGGCGTGATCCTGAGCGCGGCCTATGCGCTCTGGCTCTATCGCCGGGTGGTGATGGGGGATCTGATCAAGGAGAGCCTCAAGACCATCACCGACATGAGCCGCCGCGAGCGCGCGATCTTTGCGCCGCTCGTCGTGATGACGCTGCTTCTGGGCGTCTATCCCCGGCTTGTCACCGATATCACTGGCCCCTCGGTCGAGGCGCTGATTTCCAATGTCGAGCTTGCCCAATCCGTCGCGCGTGCCGCGACGGCACTGGCGCAGGCCGCTCACTGAAGGCCCGGAGGCCCTGAACCATGCAGGCTGATCTGAACGTAATCCTGCCGGAAATCCTGCTGTCGGTCTTTGCGATGGCAGCCCTTCTGGGGGCGGTCTATACCGGGCGCGACCGGCTCGCGCCGATGCTTGTGTGGGCGACGGCGGCGCTGATGGTGCTGCTGGCGATCACGATCGGCATGGGCGGGTCGGGCGCGCGCACGGCCTTTGGCGGCATGATCAACGATGACGGCTTTGCCCGTTTCGCCAAGGTCACGATCCTGCTTTCGGCCGCCGCCGTGCTGGTGCTGGGGCAGGATTACATGGCGCGGCGCGGCATCCTGCGGTTCGAATATCCGGTTCTCGTCGCGCTCGCGGTCGTGGGCATGATGGTGATGGTGAGCGCGGGCGATCTGATGGCGCTCTACATGGGGCTGGAGTTGCAATCGCTGGCGCTCTATGTGGTCGCCGCGATGCGCCGCGACAGCGTGAAATCGACCGAGGCCGGGCTCAAGTATTTCGTGCTGGGCGCGCTCTCTTCGGGGCTGCTGCTCTTCGGGGCGTCGCTGGTCTATGGTTTTGCCGGCACGACGCTCTTCTCGGGGATCATCGCGGCGGCTGACGGGCAGGCGCCGCTTGGCCTGCTGATCGGGCTGGTGCTGGTGATCTCCGGCCTCGCGTTCAAGATCTCGGCGGTGCCCTTCCACATGTGGACGCCTGATGTCTATGAGGGCGCGCCGACGCCGATCACCGCGTTTTTCGCCACCGCGCCCAAGGTGGCGGCGCTTGGCCTCTTTGCCCGTGTCGTGCATGACGCCTTTGGCGGGGTGGTTGCGGACTGGCAGCAGGTGCTGGCCGCGCTCAGCCTCCTGTCGATGTTCCTCGGAGCCATTGCCGCAATCGGGCAGACCGACATCAAGCGGCTGATGGCCTATTCCTCGATCGCGCATATGGGCTATGCGCTGATGGGGCTGGCGGCGGGCACGGCGTTCGGCGTGCAGGCGATGCTGGTCTATGTGGCGATCTACGTGACGATGAACCTGGGCACTTTTGCCTTCATCCTGTCGATGGAGCGGGACGGCCAGCCGGTGACCGATATCCGCAGCCTCAACCTCTATTCCAAGGCCGAGCCGGGGCGGGCGCTGGCCATGCTGATCCTGATGTTCAGCCTCGCCGGTGTGCCGCCGCTTCTGGGCTTCTTCGGCAAGCTCTATGTGCTGCGCGCGGCCTATGAGGGGGGGCTGGCATGGCTGGCCGTGGCGGGCGTGATCGCCAGCGTGATCGGCGCATTCTACTACCTGCGCATTGTCTATTACATGTATTTCGGCGAGGAGGGCGCGACGCTCGAGACCGGGCGCTCGGTGGTGCAATGGGCGTTCCTCATGGGCTCGGCGGCGGTGATGGTGCTGGGCATCGTCAACATGTTCGGCGTCGAGGCGATGGCGCAGGCGGCGGCGGCGACCCTTGTGCGATAGGCCGGGATCCGCCTCCGGCGGGAGTATTTTCGGAAAGATGAAGCCGGGGGCGGATTGGCCCGAGGGTTACGGGCGGCGGGTGCTGGCGGGGGTGGACAGCACCAATGCCGAGGCCGCGCGCATCGCGTCGCAACTGGCGGGGCCGGAATGGATCCTGGCGCTGGAGCAGAGCGCGGCGCGGGGGCGGCGGGGGCGGCCCTGGAGAAGCCCGCCGGGCAATTTCGCGGCGACGCTGGTGATGCGCCCCTCCGAGAGGCCGGACCGCGTGGCGCTGCGTTCCTTCGTGGCGGCGCTCGCGCTTTTCGATGCGGTGGCGGCGGCGACGGGGCGGGCGGAGGGGCTTGCACTGAAATGGCCCAATGACGTGCTGCTCAATGGCGGCAAGCTCGCGGGGATCCTGCTCGAGAGCGCGGGCGCGGGCGGCAGCCTCAGCCATTTCGCCATCGGCATCGGGGTGAACCTCGTGGCGGCGCCCGAGGCGGCGGAGGTGGAGGAGGGGGCGCTGCGGCCCGTGTCGCTGCTGTCCGAGACCGGCGTGGCGATCGGGCCGGAGGCGTTTCTCGACCTGCTGGCACCTGCCTATGCGCGCCACGAGGCCTGTTTTGTCGCCTATGGTTTTGCGCCGATACGCCGCGCCTGGCTCGACCGGGCGGCGCGGCTGGGCGAGGTAATCACCGCCCGAACTGCGCGCGAGAGTCACACGGGCATTTTCGAGACGGTGGACGAGGCCGGCAACCTGGTGCTGCGGGTGGCGCGGGGCCGCATCGCCATTGCCGCCGCCGAGGTGTTTTTCTGAAACGGGGGGCGAGACATGCTTCTGGCGATTGATTGCGGCAATACCAACACGGTGTTTTCCATCTGGGACGGCGAGCGGTTCTTGTGCACGTTTCGCACCGCCACCGAGCATCAGCGCACGGCGGATCAGTATTTCGTCTGGTTCTCGACCCTTCTCGCCCATCACCGGATCGAGGCGCGCATCACCGACATGATCATCTCCTCCACGGTGCCGCGCGTGGTGTTCAACCTGCGGGTTCTTGCCGATCGCTATTTCGGCTGCCGCCCGCTGGTCGTGGGCAAGCCCGAGTGCCGCCTGCCGGTCGATGTGCGGGTGGATGCGGGCACGCAGGTGGGGCCGGACCGGCTGGTGAACACGGTGGCGGGGTTCGATCTATGTGGCGGTGATCTCATCGTGGTGGATTTCGGCACCGCCACCACCTTTGACGTGGTCGATACAGACGGCGCCTATATCGGGGGGGTGATCGCGCCGGGGGTGAACCTGTCGCTTCAGGCGCTCCACGAGGCGGCGGCGGCGCTGCCGCATGTCGATGTGACAAGGCCCGAGAAGGTCATCGGCACCAATACCGTCGCCTGCATGCAATCGGGGGTGTTCTGGGGTTATGTCGGGCTCATCAATGGCATATGTGAGAAGATAAGGGCCGAGCGCGGACGCGCCTTGACGGTCATCGCAACCGGGGGGCTGGCCCCGCTCTTCCAGCAAGGCACGGACCTGTTCGACAGGTTCGAGGATGAACTGACGATGCACGGGCTGACCGTGATCCACGACTACAACAAGGAGGGCTGACGCCCCATGAGCAGCGAAAGATTGATCTACCTGCCCCTCGGGGGGGCGGGCGAAGTGGGTATGAACGCCTATGTCTATGGCTATGGCAAGCCGGGCAAGGAGCGGCTGATCCTGGTGGATCTGGGCGTGACTTTCCCGGATATGGACGGCTCGCCCGGGGTGGACCTGATCCTGCCCGATATTTCCTGGCTCGAGGCGCGCAAGGGCGATCTGGAGGCGGTGTTCGTCACCCATGCCCATGAGGATCACGTCGGCGCCGTCGCGCATTACTATGGCCAGTTGGGCGCGCCCATCCATGCGCGCGCCTTCACCGCCAATATCGCGCGGCGCAAGATGGAGGAGCTGGGCCATCCGCCGACCGCCGTGAGGACCGCGAGCGCCTGGCCCGAAACGGTGGAGGCGGGGCCGTTCAAGGTGGGTTTCGTGCCGATCTCGCATTCCATTCCCGAAAGCTCTGGCCTCGTGATCGACACGCCGGACGGGCGCATCGTGCACACGGGCGATTTCAAGATCGACCTCACGCCGGGCGTGGGCGAGCCGTTCGACCGCGATCTCTGGGCCGCGATCGGGGCGGGGGGGGTCAAGGTGCTGGCCTGTGATTCGACCAATGTCTTCAGCCATCACGAGGGGCGATCCGAAAGCAGCGTGGCGCAGCCGATCACCGATCTGGTGGCCGAGAGCCGGGGGATGTTCGTCGCCACCACATTCGCCAGCAACGTGGCGCGGGTGAAGACCCTGGCCGAAGCGGGCAAGCGCGCGGGCCGCTCGGTCTGCCTGATGGGGCGCGCGATGCGGCGGATGATCGAGGCCGCGGTGGAGACCGGCGTGCTCACCGATTTTCCCGCGACCGTCACGCCCGAGGAGGCGGCCAACATCCCGCGCGAGAGCCTCATGCTGATCGTCACTGGCAGCCAGGGCGAGCGGCGCGCGGCCAGCGCGCAGCTGGCAGCTGGCAAGTATAACGGGATCACGATGAAGGAGGGCGACACGTTCCTGTTTTCCTCCAAGACCATCCCCGGCAACGAGCGCGGCGTCATCCGCATCATCAACCAGTTTTCCGAGATGGGCGTCGATGTGATCGAGGGGGACGACCGTTATCATGTCTCGGGCCATGCCAACCGGCCCGATATCGACGCGATGCACAAGCTGCTCAGGCCGCAGATGGTCATCCCCATGCATGGCGAGCACCGGCATCTGCGCGAGCATGTGAAACTGGCCGAGGCCAACAGGATCGCGGGCATTCTTGCCGTCAACGGCATGATGATCGACCTCAGCGGCAACGCGCCCAAGGTGGTCGAACATGTCGAGACGGGGCGGACCTATCTGGATGGCTCGGTCAAGTATGGCGCGCTGGACGGGGTGGTGCGCGATCGGATCCGCATGGCGCTCAACGGGCATGTCATGGTCAACGTGATTCTCGACGAGGCGGATGCGCCACTTGGCGAGCCCTGGGTCGAGATCATGGGGCTGGTGGAGACGGGGCGCTCGCGCGCGCCGCTTGTCGAGGTGCTGGAGGGGGTTCTCGCGGAATTCCTGGAGCGCGCGGGCGACAAGATCCTGCGCGACGATGGCAAGCTCGAGGAAGGGCTGCGCCGGGTGGCGCGGCAGAGCGCGCAGAACGAGATCGGCAAGCGGCCCGAGGTGACGGTGGTCATCAGCCGCCTGACCGATTGAGGGCGCGGCCATGCGCATCGCCTGTGTCATGGCCGAAGGGCGGGGGGATACGGACCTCCTGCTGCACGGTTTCGCCGACCGCGCGGCGGCGCGCGGCCTGCGGCTGTGCGGGACGGTGCAGGTCAATACCGATTGCGGGCCGGACCGGGCCTGCGACATGGATGTGCGGGTGCTGCCCGACGGCCCGGTGATCCGCATCTCGCAGAGCCTCGGGACCGGGGCGCGGGGGTGCCGGCTCGATCCGGAGGCGCTCGAACGGGCGGTGGCGGCGGCTGAGGCCCGGCTGTCCGAGGGTGCCGATCTGGTGATCGTCAACAAGTTCGGCAAGCACGAGGCCGACGGGCGCGGTTTTCGCGCGCTCATCGCCGAGGCGGTGGCGCGCGGCGTGCCGGTGCTGGTGGGGGTGAACCCGCTCAACGCGCCGCGGCTGGCGGAATTTCTGGGCGGCGAGGTCATGCGCCTTGTGCCCACGCCCGAGGCGCTCGACGCATGGCTGGAGGAATGCGCGGCGGGTGCGCGGCGCGCTATGTGAATTGCTCGCGCAGGAGGCGTTCCTCGAGCCCGTGACCGGGATCGAACAGGATCCGGTGCGCGATGCGCGTCTCCGAGCGGATCTCGACCCAGAGGACGCTTTCGACCCAGCGGCTGTCGGCATCGGCCATCACCGGGCGCTTGTCGGGCTCGATCACGTCGAAGCGCACGGTTGCGCTCTTGGGCAGGAGCGCGCCGCGCCAGCGGCGGGGGCGGAAAGCCGCGACCGCGGTCAGCGCGAGCACGTCGCAGCCAATGGGCAGGATCGGCCCATGTGCCGAATAGTTGTAGGCGGTGGAGCCCGCCGGCGTCGCCACCAACGCCCCGTCGCAGATCAGTTCCTCGAGCCGCAGCCGCCCGTTCACGGTAATGCGCAGCTTGGCCGCCTGCGGACCCGCGCGCAGGAGCGAGACCTCGTTGATCGCCAGCGCCTCGTGGATCGTGCCGTCGCCGGCCTCGGCGCGCATGGCCAGCGGGTTGATCACCTCTTCCTCGGCGCGGGCGAGGCGCTCGGGCAGGTCGGTTTCGGAATAGTCGTTCATCAGAAAGCCGACCGTGCCGCGATTCATCCCGTAAACCGGCACGTCGAGCGCCTGCGTGCGGTGCATCGTGTCGAGCATGAACCCGTCGCCGCCGAGTGCGACGATCACCTGCGCCTCCGCCTCGGGCACCGTTCCATAGCGCGCAACGAGCGCCGCGCGCGCGGTCTGTGCGCTCGGCATGTCGCTGGCGACAAAGGCGATCTTCTTGCGCATGGGCGCTCTCCCGTCGGTCTTCTCCTGTCCAAGCACAATTCGCGCGCCAAGGCCAGAGATGCCCGCGTGGCGGTGGATGCGGCGCTTTACAATCTTTCCATGTGGCGGCGTTTGGTCTAGGTGCTGCGCCAGAGTCATCTTCTGGCGGAGGACACAGGACCATGCCCCATGACCGAAACCGGCCGCAGGCCGATGCAGGCTTCTTCACCGAAGCGCTCGCCGCGCGCGACCCCGAGATCGCGCGCGCGATCACCCTGGAGCTGGGCCGCCAGCGCGACGAGATCGAGCTGATTGCCAGCGAGAACATCGTCAGCCGCGCCGTGATGGAGGCGCAGGGTTCGGTGATGACCAACAAATACGCCGAGGGCTATCCGGGGCGGCGCTATTATGGCGGCTGTCAGTTCGTCGATATCGCCGAGAACCTCGCCATCGAGCGCGCCTGCAAGCTCTTCGGTTGTGGCTTTGCCAATGTGCAGCCCAATTCCGGCTCGCAGGCCAACCAGGGCGTGTTTACCGCGCTCCTGACCCCCGGCGACACGATCCTGGGCATGAGCCTCGACGCGGGCGGCCATCTCACCCATGGCGCGGCGCCCAACCAGTCGGGCAAGTGGTTCAACGCGGTGCAATACGGCGTGCGCAAGCAGGACAACCTGATCGATTACGACCAGGTGCAGGCGCTCGCCTCCGAGCATCGCCCGAAGCTCATCATCGCCGGCGGCTCGGCCATTCCGCGCCAGATCGACTTTGCCAGGATGCGCGCGATCGCCGATTCGGTGGGCGCGTGGCTGCTCGTGGACATGGCGCATTTCGCGGGGCTGGTGGCGGCCGGTGAGCATCCCAGCCCCTTCCCCCACGCCCATGTGGCCACCACCACCACCCACAAGACCCTGCGCGGACCGCGCGGCGGCATGATCCTGACCAATGACGAGGCGCTGGCCAAGAAGATCAATTCGGCCATCTTCCCCGGCATCCAGGGCGGCCCGCTGATGCATGTGATCGCGGCCAAGGCGGTGGCTTTCGGCGAGGCGCTGCGCCCGGAATTCAAGGATTATATCAAGGCCGTGATCGCCAATGCGCAGGCGCTCTCGGATCAGCTCATCAAGGGGGGGCTCGACACGGTGACGCATGGCACCGATACCCATGTCGTGCTCGTGGATCTGCGCCCCAAGGGCGTCAAGGGCAATGCCACCGAAAAGGCGCTGGGTCGCGCGCATATCACCTGCAACAAGAACGGTGTGCCGTTCGATCCCGAGAAACCCACGGTGACGAGCGGTATCCGCCTCGGCTCGCCCGCAGGCACGACGCGCGGCTTTGGCGAGGCCGAATTCCGCCAGATCGCCGACTGGATCATCGAGGTGGTGGACGGGCTTGCCGCCAATGGCGAGGAGGGCAACGCCGCGGTGGAGGCAAAGGTCAGGGCCGAGGTCGCGGCCCTCTGCGCGCGCTTCCCGATCTATCCCGGCCTCTGAGGGCGCGATTCGCGCTTGCGCCGGGGGGGTGGTGCAGACCACAAGGGCGCATGGACGCGCCCGCCTTCCCCGTGCTGCTGCGCAGCTTTGCGCGGATCGGCCTGCTGAGTTTCGGCGGGCCGGCGGCGCAGATCGCGGTGATGCATGACGAGCTCGTGACGCGGCGCGGCTGGCTGCGCGAGGAGCAATTCCTCGGCGCGCTCTCCTTTTGCATGATGCTGCCCGGGCCGGAGGCGATGCAGCTGGCCACCTATGCGGGCTGGCGGCTGCGGGGCGTGGCCGGCGGCCTTCTGGCGGGGCTTCTCTTCGTGCTGCCGGGGGCTGCGGTGATTCTCGCGCTCGGATTCGGCTATGCGCTCCATGGCGGGGCGCCGCTGGTTCAGGCGGTGTTTCTGGGCGTCAAGGCGGCGGTGGTGGCGATCGTGGTGCAGGCGCTCTTGCGGCTGGCGCAAAGGGCGCTGGCGGGGGTGGCGCATCTCGTGGTGGCGGGGCTGGCCTTTGTGGGGATGTTCGCGCTCGCGGTGCCGTTCCCGGCGATCATCGCGGCGGCCGCGCTCTGGGGCGCCTGGCAGAGCCGGGGAGCGGCGGCGGGGCCTGCGCCCGCGACGCCTCTCCCGGTGCGGCCGGCCGACACGCTGCGCACGGCGCTCGTCTGGGCGGCGCTCTGGGCCGCGCCGGTGCTCCTGGCCTGGGCGATGGGGGCCGCGTTCCTGACCGATCTGGCGCTCTTCTTCTCGCGGCTCGCGGTGGTGACCTTCGGGGGGGCCTATGCGGTGCTGGCCTACATGACCGACACGGTGGTGGGCGCGAAGGGCTGGCTCACGACCGCGCAGATGATCGACGCGCTGGGCCTCGCCGAGACGACGCCCGGTCCGCTCATCCTGGTGACGCAGTTCGTGGGGCTGCTCGCGGGCTATATGCAGGGCGGCGCGGGGCTCGCGCTCATGGCGGCGCTGCTCACGCTCTGGGTCACGTTCGTGCCGTGTTTCCTGTGGATCTTCACCGGCGCGCCCTATGTCGAGCATATCCTCGCCCGGCCCCGGCTCCGGGGGGCGCTGGCGGGAATCTCGGCCGCGGTGGTGGGGGTGATTCTCAACCTCTCGCTCTGGTTCGCGCTCCACGTCATCTTTGCCGAGATGCGCGCCGACACGCGGGTGCCAGTGCCGGTCTGGGGCTCGCTGTCGGTGGCGGGCGCGGGGCTGACCGCGCTCGCGCTGGTGCTGCTCATCGGGCTGCGGCTGCCGATGGGGCGGGTGCTGGCGCTGATGGCGGGGCTTGCGGGGGTGGGGCATCTTGTGATGTGAAGGGCGCAGGGGCTCTTTCGTTCTGATCCGAATCCCCTATGCTGACGCCACGCATCGCCCCGAGGTAAGGAATGACCCGCTCCATCGACTACGGCAACCTGATGCATCGCGCGATGCGCGGCCTCATCCAGGAGGTGCTGGCCGATGTCGCCGCGAACGGGCTTCCGGGGGCGCATCATTTCTTCATCACCTTCGACACCACCCATCCCGACGTCCAGCTCGCGCCCTGGCTGCGAGAGCGATACCCTTCCGAGATGACCGTGGTCATGCAGCACTGGTATGATGGGCTTGCGGTGGACGAGGACGGTTTCGGCGTCACGCTCAACTTCGGCGATGCGCCCGAGCGGCTCTATATCCCCTATGACGCGATCCGCACCTTCGTCGATCCGTCGGTGGAATTCGGCCTGCGCTTCGAGACGCAGGAAAGCGATGACGATGACGATGACGCCGACGCCGATGCCGGCGAGGATGACAGCCCCGAGCCCGATCCCCATGACGGCGGCGAGGTGGTGAGCCTCGACAAGTTCCGCAAGTAACCGCGCCGCACCACGCCATGACGTTTCGGTGACAGGGCCGGGGTGTAACGTGCCCGTCACATTCACCCCCTAGCTCCATCTGAAAGCGAATCGGAGGGCGCATATGGCACGGGATTTCGGATTGTTCATCGGCGAGATGCTGCGCCATCCCGGCGAGGTGGTGGCGATCGCCCCCTCCTCGGAGGCGGTGGCGCGGCGCATGACCGAGGGGCTGGAGCATGTGCGCGGCCCGGTGGTGGAGATCGGCCCCGGCACGGGCAGCTTCACCAGGGCGATCCTCGCCCGGGGCGTGGCGCCGGAGAAACTCACGCTGCTGGAGACGAACGCGCGGTTCTGCGAGACGCTGCGCCAACGGTTCCCCGGGGTGCGGGTGCTCAACCGCCCGGCGCAGGACATCACCGCGATCGGCCTGAGCGATATCGGCGCGGTGATTTCCGGGGTGCCGGTTCTGGCCCGGCCCACCATCCAGCGCGCGGTGGTCGGGCGCGCCTTCGAGGTGATGGCGCAGGACGGCTTTTTCGTGCAGGTGACCTATAGCCACAAGGCCCCGATCGCCCCCGAGATGCAGCGCGAACTGGGGCTTTGCGCCGAGAAACGCGGCACGGTCTGGGCCAATCTGCCGCCGGCCCGGGTCTTTGTATTCCGTCGTATGCAGCATTGATCTTTCCGGCGCCTGCGGTAAGAGGGGGCAAACCGCCAAGGAGAGCCTGCCATGACCGCCACCCGCACCGAATCCGACAGTTTCGGCCCTCTCGAGGTGCCCGCCGACAAATACTGGGGCGCGCAGACGCAGCGTTCGCTCATGAATTTCCCGATCGGCTGGGAGAAACAGCCCGTGGCCATCGTCCGCGCGCTCGGCGTCATCAAGAAGGCCTGCGCCGAGGCCAACAAGGAGAGCGGCAAGCTCGACGTGCGGCTGGCCGATGCCATCATCGAGGCCGCAAGCGAGGTGATCGAGGGCAAGTTCGACGACAATTTCCCGCTCGTGGTGTGGCAGACGGGCTCGGGCACGCAATCGAACATGAACGCGAACGAGGTGATCGCCAACCGCGCCATCGAGATCCTCGGCGGCGTCATCGGATCCAAGGACCCGGTGCATCCCAACGACCATGTGAACATGGGCCAAAGCTCGAACGACACCTTCCCCACCGCGATGCATGTCGCCACCGCGATGAGCGTGCGCGACGTGGCCCTGCCGGGGCTCGAGGCGCTGGCCGCCGGGCTCGAGGCCAAGTCGGAAGAATTCAAGGATATCATCAAGATCGGCCGCACCCACACTCAGGACGCAACGCCCCTGACCTTGGGGCAGGAGTTTTCGGGCTATGCCCATCAGATCCGGCAGGGCATCGCGCGCGTCCATGCCTGCCTGCCCGGCATCTACGAGCTGGCGCAAGGCGGGACCGCCGTGGGCACCGGCCTCAACACCGCGCCGGGCTGGGACCGGATCGTGGCGGAGAAGATCGCGCGCATCACCGGCCTGCCTTTCGTCACCGCCCCCAACAAGTTCGAGGCACTGGCCGCCCATGACGCGATGGTGTTCCTGTCGGGCGCGCTCGCCACGGTGGCGGGGTCGTGCTACAAGATCGCCAACGACATCCGCTTTCTCGGCTCCGGCCCGCGCTCGGGGCTGGGCGAGCTGATCCTGCCCGAGAACGAACCCGGCTCCTCGATCATGCCCGGCAAGGTCAACCCGACCCAGGCCGAGGCGCTCACCCAGGTGGCCGCGCATGTCATGGGCAACGATGCCGCGATCAAGTTCGCCGGCTCCCAGGGCCATTTCGAGCTCAACGTCTATAACCCGATGATGGCCTATAACCTCCTGCAATCCATCCAGCTTCTGGGCGATGCAACGGCGAGTTTCACCGAGCGGATGCTCCTCGGCATCAGGGCCAACAAGCCCCGCATCGAGAAGCTCATGCGCGAGAGCCTGATGCTGGTCACCGCGCTTGCCCCGGTGATCGGCTATGACAATGCCACCAAGGTCGCCAAGACCGCGCACAAGAACGGCACGACGCTCCGCGAGGAGGCGATCGCCCTCGGCTTCGTCGATGGCGAGACCTTCGATCGCGTGGTGCGCCCCGAAGACATGATCGGCCCGAAATGAGCGCCGGCCCGGTCAACCTGAACCGGGTGCGCAAGCAAAAGGCGCGGGCCGCGAAACAGGCCCGCGCCGCGGAGAACGCCGCGCGCTTCGGCCGCTCGAAGGCGCAGAAGGCGCGCGAGGCGGCCGAGGCCGAGAAGGCGCGCCGCGCGCTCGATCAGCACCTCCGGGACGACGCGTGATGCCGGCTTCATCTTTCCTCAAATACTCCGGGGGAGTCGCGCCGAGGCGCGACGGGGGCAGCGCCCCCATGCCCCGCCTGCGATGAGCGCGCGGCCGGTCAAGCGCTCGCTCACGCTGATGGGGCATCGCACCAGCGTTTCGCTGGAAGAGCCCTTCTGGCAGGCCTTCCGCGAGATCGCCCGCGAAGAGGGCCGGGCGCTCAACGCGCTCGCCGCCGAGATCGACGCCGCGCGCGCACCCGATACCGGCCTCGCCTCGGCGATCCGGCTCTTCGTGCTCGCCCATTACCGCGCCCGCGCCGGGCGCAGGGGCTGATCGCACCGCGCCATGTTCCTTTCGACACGATCTGCCCGCCCCCGGTTGCAGGCCGGAGGGCTTTGGTGTCTCTTGGCGGCATGGCCATGTGGAGGGGGTGGATATGGCGCTTGATCTGGATTTCGTGCGGGCGCAGTTTCCCGCCTTTGCCGAACCGTCGCTGGCGGGGCAGGCGTTTTTCGAGAATGCCGGCGGGTCCTATACCTGCGCGCCGGTGATCGCGCGGCTCGAACGCTTCTACCGCAGCCGCAAGGTGCAGCCCTACGGCCCCTATGCCGCGAGCCGGCTGGCGGGCGAGGAGATGGACGAGGCGCGCGCGCGGCTCGCCGCCATGATGGGCGTGGCCACCGATGAGCTGAGCTTCGGCCCCTCGACCAGCGCCAATACCTATGTCCTCGCGCAGGCGTTCCGGCAATGGATGGCGCCCGGCGATGCGATCGTCGTCACCAATCAGGACCACGAGGCGAATTCCGGCCCGTGGCGGCGCCTCGCCGAGGACGGTTTCGAGATCCGCGAATGGCGGATCGACCCCGAGAGCGGGCTGCTCGACCCGAATGATCTCGAAAACCTGCTCGACGAGCGCGTGCGGCTGGTCTGTTTTCCGCATTGCTCGAACGTGGTCGGCGCGATCAACCCGGTGGTCGAGATCACCGCGCGCGCCCATGCCGCCGGGGCCTTTGTCTGTGTCGATGGGGTGAGCTACGCGCCCCATGGTCTGCCCGAGGTGGGCCGGATGGGGCCTGATATCTACCTCTTTTCGGCCTACAAGACCTATGGTCCGCATCAGGGCATCATGGTCATGCGCCGCGAACTGGCCAATCTGCTGCCCAATCAGGGACATCATTTCAACGGCGGCACGCTCTACAAACGCTTCACCCCCGCAGGCCCCGACCATGCGCAGGTGGCGGCCTGTGCGGGGATGGCCGATTATATCGACGCGCTGGCCGCCCATCACGGCATCGCGGGCGATGCGGCGGCGCGCAATGCGGGGGTGCACGATCTCATGCGCGCGCATGAGGTGGCGCTGTTGCAGCCGCTGCTCGATTATCTGAAGGATCGTAATTCGGTGCGCCTGATCGGGCCGGTGGATGCGGTGCAGAAGGCCCCGACCGTGGCGGTCGCCCTCAACCGTCCGGGGCGGCAGGCGGCGGAGGATCTGGCCGCGCGCGCGATCATGGCGGGGGGTGGGGATTTCTATGCGCAGCGCCCGCTTCAGGCGATGGGGGTGGACATGGACCGGGGCGTGCTGCGACTGAGCTTCGTGCATTACACCACTGCCGAAGAGGTCGCGCGGCTCATCGCGGCGCTCGACGAGATTCTGTGATCCGGCCTGTGCCACCTCGCGTAACAGGAGGCAGACAAGGGGCGGGCATGGAGCAAAAACGCGCGACACTTCTCTGGCTGCGGCGCGATCTGCGGCTGGGCGATCATCCCGCGCTGCTGGCCGCCTGTGCGCGTGGCGGGCCGGTGATCCCGGTTTTCATCCATGACGCGAGCGTGGCGCGGCTCGGGGCGGCAGCGAAATGGCGGCTGGGTCTGTCGCTCGGGCAGCTTGCGCGCGATCTGGCGGCGCGGGGCAGCCGGCTCATCCTGCGGCGGGGCGATGCGCGCGCGGTGATCCCGGCGCTGGTCGCCGAGACGGGCGCGCGCGCGGTGCACTGGTCGCGCCTCTATGACCCGCAGGCGATCGCGCGCGACAGGGACGTGAAGGCGGCGCTGAAAGAGGCGGGCATCGAGGCGCAAAGCCACAATTCCCATCTGCTGTTCGAGCCCTGGACGGTCGAGACTGGCACAGGTGGCTTCTACCGGGTCTACAGCCCGATGTGGCGCGCGGTGAAGGACCGCGAGGTGCCGGCACCGCAAGCGGCCCCGCCGCGCATCCCCGCGCCCGAGACCTGGCCCGACAGCGAGGCGCTCGACGACTGGCGGATAGGGGCCGCGATGGATCGTGGCGCGGCGGTCTGCGCGCCTCATCAATGCGTGGGCGAGGCGGCGGCGCTGGACCGGCTCGGGGCCTTCGTCGCCCATGGCATCGGCCCCTACAAGGAGGCGCGCAACACTCCCGGCATTGCCGGCACGTCGGGCCTGTCGGAGAACCTGACCTATGGCGAGATTTCGCCGCGCACCTGCTGGCACGCGGGGCTCGTCGCGCTGCACGAGGGGGCGCAGGGGGCCGAGCACTGGCTGAAAGAGCTTGTGTGGCGCGAGTTTGCCTATCACCTGATGTATCACACGCCGGAGATCCTCACGCGGAACTGGCGGCCCGAATGGGACGCCTTTCCCTGGAGCGACGGCGAGGCGGGCGCGGTGCTGCGCTGGAAACAGGGGCGCACCGGCGTGCCCTTTGTCGATGCCGCGATGCGCGAGATGTATGTGACAGGAAAGATGCACAACCGCGCGCGGATGAATGTCGCCTCCTATCTGACCAAGCACATGATGGTGCATTGGCGCGTGGGGATGGACTGGTTCGCCGACTGCCTGACCGATTGGGATCCGGCGTCGAACGCGATGGGCTGGCAGTGGGTGGCGGGCTGCGGCCCCGATGCCGCGCCCTATTTCCGCATCTTCAATCCCGAGACGCAGTTGGCCAGGTTCGATCCCGAAGGGGCCTATGCGCGCGCCTGGATCGCCGAGGGGCAGGCGCGTCCGTCGGCATCGGCGCTGAGCTATTTCGACGCGGTGCCGCGCAGTTGGGGCCTTGACCCCGGTGATCCATACCCCGCGCCGCTGATCGGTCTGGCCGAGGGGCGCCGGCGGGCGCTTGCGGCTTATGAACAAAGGGAGGTCCGGACATGACAGACATGGTGGACATGATGGCAGGGGCAGACAGCGCCGGCGCGGTGCGCCTCAAGACGCAAGGGGAGCAGTGCCTGCCGCGCTATTTTGCGCAGTGTTTCGCGGTGGCGCAGGCGATGCGGGCGGGGCGGCTCGATATCCGGCTTCCCGACGGGCGGGTATTTCGCGCCGAGGGGCACGCCCCGGGCATCGCGGCCGAGTTGCACATCCACGACCCCGAGGTATTCGCGCGGCTGGTGCGCGAGGGGCATCTGGGTTTCAGCGAGGCCTATCTCGATGGCGACTGGTCCACGCCGGATCTTCAGGCCTTCATGGACCTGCTCAGCGATGACAACGACGCCATCTATTGCGGCTATCCGGGCCAGAGACTCGTGCAGTTCTACGAGCGGCTGCGTTTTTGGCTCAGGCGCAACTCGAAGGAACAGGCGCGGCGCAACATCGAATATCATTACGATCTGGGCAATGATTTCTACGCGCTCTGGCTCGACCGGACGATGACCTATTCGAGCGCCTTTTTCGAGACCGGTGCCGAGCGTCTCGAGGAGGCGCAGCGCGCGAAATATGCCCGCATGGTCGATGCGATGGGGGTGCGCCCGGGCGATCACGTTCTGGAAATCGGCTGCGGCTGGGGCGGGTTTGCCGAATATGCGGCGAGGGAGCGGGGGCTGCGCGTGACCGGCCTCACGATCAGCCCGGCGCAGCTTGCCCATGCGCGAAAACGCATGGCAGATGCGGGGATTTCGGATCGCGTCACGCTGAAATTGCAGGACTACCGCGACGAGACGGGCACCTATGACGGCGTGGCCAGCATCGAGATGTTCGAGGCCGTGGGTGAGAAATACTGGCCGGTGTTCTTCGACACGCTGCGCGGGCGGCTCAAGCCTGGCGCGCGCGCCACGCTCCAGATCATCACGCTGGAGGATCGTCGCTTCGAGGCCTATCGCAAGGAGGTGGATTTCATCCAGAAATACATCTTTCCCGGCGGCATGTTGCCGGGGCCTGCGGCATTGCGCGGGCAGATCGCGCGCGCCGGCCTGCGCGAGCTGAGCGCCGTCACCTTCGGTCAGAGCTATTCGGAAACGCTGCGCCGCTGGCACGCCACGTTCAACGCGCGCTGGCCCGAGATCGCCGCCATGGGCTTTGACGCGCGGTTCCGGCGGATGTGGAATTTCTACCTCACCTCTTGCGCGGCGGCGTTCCGGGGGGGTAGTTGCGATGTGATGCAGATCACCATCGCAAGGCCGGGATGACCGATGCGCAACCTTGCCACCATCGCGAAGGCCCGCGCGCGGGAGGGGCGGCAATGCCCCTGAGTGCCGCCGAGAAGGCCTATGTCACGGCGGTTCTGGGGACGGGCGTCGGCGCGGCGCTCTGCGCCGAGGCGCTCGACGAGGTGCTGCGCGGTTTCGCGCGGGGGGTGGGCGCGCCCGAGATGGCCGCGCGCCGGCAGACGATCCTCGCCCGGGCCCAGGCGCGGCTTGCCGCGCGGGCGCATCCCGCGCCCGCGACCCTGCGCAGCGACACGCCGCGCGCGGCGGTCACCGAGCTGGCCGGTGAGATCACCCATGACGGGTTCTTCCTGACCCGGCGCTACCGGCTCCGGGCGCCGCTCTTCGATGGCGGGCAGAGCGCGGAGGTGGTGCGCGAGGTCTTCGTGGCGACCGATGCGGCGCTGGTGCTGCCCTATGATCCGGCGCGCGACCGTGTGCTTCTGGTGGAGCAGTTCCGCATGGGCCCCTACGGGCGCGGCGATCCGCTGCCCTTCCTGCTGGAGCCGGTGGCGGGCCGCATCGATGGCGGCGAGACACCCGAGCAGACCGCGCGCCGCGAATGCCTCGAGGAGGCGGGGCTGGTGTTGCGCGGGCTGGAGAAGATCTCGAGCCATTACTGCACGCCGGGCTATTCGACCGAGGTCTTTCACCTCTTTCTCGGCATATGCGATCTGCCGGAGATGCGCGAGGGGCGCGGCGGGCTGGATGACGAAGACGAGGACATCCGCACCCATGTCATCGGTTTCGCGCGCGCGATGGACCTCCTGCGCACGGGCGAGGCCAATAACGGGCCGCTGGTTCTCGGCCTTCTGTGGCTCGAGCGTGAGCGCGCGCGCCTCCGGGCGGCGGGTTGAGTTCCCGCCGCGCAGCGCCTAAAGCTGAGAGCCGGGACAGGACAGGAGCGACGGATATGCGCATTGCGAGGGATCTGGCCGAGGCCGTGGGCAAGACGCCCCTCATCCGGCTGCGCCGCGCCAGCGAGTTGACCGGCTGCGAGATCCTCGGCAAGGCCGAATTCCTCAACCCCGGCCAGTCGGTCAAGGACCGCGCCGCGCTCTATATCATCCGCGACGCGGTGGCGCGCGGGCTGCTGGCGCCGGGCGGCACGATCGTCGAGGGCACGGCCGGCAATACCGGCATCGGGCTGGCGCTGGTGGGGGCGTCGATGGGCTTTCGCACGGTGATCGTGATTCCCGAGACGCAGAGCCAGGAAAAGAAGGACATGCTGCGGCTGGCGGGGGCGGATCTGGTGCAGGTGCCGGCCGCACCCTATGCGAACCCGAACAATTACGTGCGGTATTCTGGCCGTCTGGCCGAGAAACTTGCACAAAGCGAACCCAATGGTGCGATCTGGGCCAATCAGTTCGACAACGTGGCCAACCGGCAGGCCCATGTCGAGACGACCGGCCCCGAGATCTGGGAGCAGACCGGCGGCAAGGTCGATGGCTTCATCTGCGCCGTGGGCTCGGGCGGCACGCTCGCGGGCGTGGCGATGGCGTTGCAGCCGAAGGGAGTCAGGATCGGGCTGGCGGACCCTGACGGTGCGGCGCTGCACAGCTATTACACCACCGGCGTGCTGAAGGCCGAGGGCAGTTCCATCACCGAAGGCATCGGGCAGGGGCGCATCACCGCCAATCTCGAAGGATTCACCCCCGATTTCAGCTACAACATCCCCGATTCCGAGGCCCTGCCCATCGTCTTTGATCTGCTGGAGCACGAGGGGCTCTGCATGGGCGGCTCGACCGGCATCAATGTCGCGGGCGCGATCCGCATGGCGCGCGACATGGGGCCGGGGCACACGATCGTCACCGTCCTGTGCGATTTCGGCAACCGTTACCAGTCCAAGCTCTTCAATCCCGAATTCCTGCGCGAAAAGGGCCTGCCGACGCCACCCTGGCTCGATCAGGGGCCGCGTGCCATCCCCGGGGTGTTCGAATCATGAGACATCTTCTTGCCGCTCTGTGGATCGCGCTTGGCGCGGCGCTGATCGGGCTGGCACCGGGCCAGTCCTGGGTGCCTGCGGCACAGGCGCAGCAGGCCATGAACGGGCCCGATTATGCGCTCTGGGAGGATCTGGCGGCGCTTGTCGAGGACGCGCTCGAGAGCGACGAGGTCGCGACGACCGAGCTTGAGAACCTGCGGCGAAAGGTGGTGGAATTCCGCCAGAAATTCGTCGATGCGCAGGACGCGAACGCCACGCCGCTGCGCACCTTGCGCGAACAGATCGAGGCGCTCGGTCCGGTGCCCGAAGACGGGGTCGAGCCCGAGGAGATCGCCGCGCAGCGCGCAGAGCTGAACCGGCGGCTGGCACGGCTGGAGGGGCCGGTGCGCATGGCGGAACTGGCGCGCAGCCGGGCCGACGGACTGATCGCGGGGATCGACGAGACGATCCGCGAGCGCCAGACCGCCGAACTGCTGCGGCTCGGGCCGATGCCGGTCAACCCGCTGCACTGGCCCGAGGCGGCGCGCAGCATCTTCACCCTGCTTGCCGAGATCCGCACCGAGGTGCAGGATTCCTGGCGCAGCCCGCTGGGGCGTGTCATCCGCAACGACAACCTCCCGGTGATCTTCGCCTGGACGCTTCTGGGGCTGGTGCTGCTGACGCGCGGGCGGAACTGGTCGGGGCGGGTGATGCGCCGGCTGGACACGGGCGAGCCGAGCGCAGGCCGCTGGATCGCGATTTTCGGCGTGTCGCTGGGCGAGTGGCTCCTGCCCTATGCGGGGGTCTATGCGCTCGTGCAGGCGATCACGGTTTCCGACATTCTGGGGCCGAAGGGGCAGATCGTTCTCGCGCCGCTCCTGCTGGCGGCCTTCCTCTACCTGCAGGCGCGCTGGCTGTCGCAGCGCGTCTTCCCCCGGATCGAGCCGCATGGTCCGATGCTGCGGCTCGATGAGCGCGCCCGCTATCTCGGGCGGCTCTACGGGGCGTTGCTCGGCGCCGTGGTCGCGGCCTTCTATATCGTTCAGGAGGTGGCGCGGGACGCGGGCTGGAGCGAGGCGGCCAACAATGTCGTGATCTTCCCGTTGCAGGTGCTGACCGGGTTGCTGCTATGGCGGGTCGCCGCGCTCTTGCGGCAGCATCAGAGCGCCTGCGAGGAGGACACCGAGAGCGAGACGCGCTTTGCCGACATGATCACGCGCGGGGTGTCGCGGGTCATCGTGGCGGTGGCCCTTGTCGGTCCGCTGCTGGCGGCGGTGGGCTATGTCAAGGCGGCGCAGGCGCTGATGCTGCCCACGGCGATGTCGCTGCTGATGCTGGCGGCGCTGCTGATCCTGCAACGCCTGGTTACCGAGCTCTATGTGATGATCACCGGAAACCGCGAAGGCGCGCGCGATTCGCTCGTGCCGGTGCTGGCGGGGTTCGGGCTCATCCTGGTGTCGGTGCCGGGCTTTGCCCTGATCTGGGGGGCGCGCCCGGCGCAGCTCATGGATTTCTGGACGCGCCTCTCCGAAGGGGTGAGCCTTGGCGGAATCAAGCTCTCGCCGGCGGTGTTCCTGACCTTCCTGATCGTGTTTGGCCTGGGCTTCATGGCGACGCGGCTGTTGCAGGGCGCGCTCCGCAACACGATCCTGCCCAAGACGCGCATCGACACCGGCGGGCGCAACGCGATCGTCGCGGGGGTGGGCTATGTGGGGATCTTCCTTGCCGCGCTCATCGCCATCACCAGTGCGGGCATCGACCTCAGCTCGCTCGCCATCGTCGCCGGGGCGCTCTCGGTCGGCATCGGTTTCGGCCTTCAGAACATCGTGTCGAATTTCGTCTCGGGCATCATTCTGCTGATCGAGCGGCCGATCTCGGAGGGCGACTGGATCGAGGTCGGCGGCAAGCATGGCTATGTGCGGGCGATTTCGGTGCGCTCGACCCGGATCGAGACCTTCGACCGCACCGACGTGATCGTGCCCAATGCCGATTTCGTCAGCGGCACGGTGACGAATTACACGCGCGGCAACACGGTCGGCCGCGCCATCGTGGCGGTGGGGGTGGCCTATGGCACCGACACGCGCAAGGTGGAGCAGATCCTGCGCGAGGTGGCCGAGGCGCATCCGATGGTGCTGATGAACCCCAAGCCCACCGTGCTGTTCCAGGGGTTCGGGGACAGCTCTCTCGATTTCGAGATCCGCGCGATCCTGCGCGATGTGAACTGGGTGGCGAGCGTGAAGTCCGACATGAACCACGAGATCGCCCGGCGCTTTGCCGAGGAGGGAATCGAGATCCCCTTCCCGCAGCGCGACCTGTGGCTGCGCAACCCCGAGACGCTGCGCGGCGAGGCGCAACCGCCTGCCGGGACGGCCGCGCCGGGCGCCTCCACGGCGGTGCCCGCGATGCTGGCCGAGGGCGATTTCGACGGGCCGGAGGGCGACGGCGACGGACGCTAGAGTCGACCACGACCAGGTTGAATCTTTGGGATTCACACGCGGCTTGATTTCTGATTCATGCTGATTGCCGTGAAAGGGGGTCGGCATGGATGGGGAAACCGTATTCTTCTGATTTACG
>JACIYT010000006.1 GCA_014359765.1 Roseovarius sp. | reverse complement strand
ACGGATACAAAACACCCACTCAGATCAGGGCTGAGCAAAAAGGCCTTGAAACCGACGCTGCCACGGTGATCATGATGGCAGCCTAACCAGCGCAAAGCACTGTCTCATAACCGTGCCCCAGTACAACCCGTCTAACCGCATGGATTCGTAATGTGAATCCTTCACGGTCAGAGTTCTGCAACACCGCCGTCTGGATTGCTCAAACCTTGTGTCGCGCTATACTTTTGCAAGGTCAACGCGGGCTCAATCGTTGCAGTATCTGGCACCATAAATCGAGGACCACGCGCGTTCTTGCGCCCACCCGCGGGCGGGCGCTGCGCGGCGTTCTGAGCGGCGTGCCGAGTGGCAGCGCGCGGCCCCGACGGGTGACCGTGCAGAAGCAGGCACGTTGTGTCAGGTGTCGAACACCAGGGCGCGCGCCCGGTCGGTCTCAGACGGCGAATTCCTGGAGCGAGCGGCCCGCGGCCTCGGCCTCGATCAGCCAGCGGGGCTTGCGTCCGCGGCCGGCCCAGGTCCGGCGGGGATCGGCGGGATCGCGGTATTTCACGGCGTTTCCGGCGGCCCTGGACGGGGTCGTGCGGGGGCCGGGGAAAATCTCCTCGATCGTGAATCCCGCCTCGCGGATACGTTTTACAAGCTCGGCGCGGAGTTGTTTTCTTTCTTCTTCCTTTCGGGCAATGGCCAGTTCCCGCGCCTCGCGGGCGAGGTTTTCGAGTTCCTGTGAGGAAAGTTTTGAAAGGTCATCCATTTTCATCTCCTTTTCCGTAATTTTCTGCAAATATAGCGCAATTCCACGTTTCGCAAGTCAAAAGAAAATGCCGCAGGGCATTTCGTGAAGCGCGCGCCAAACGGCATCAGCCTGCACGCCAATGCACGGGCGCGCGCGGTGGGCTTGGGAAGTGTTAAACCTTTCGTCGTCTGATGCCCTTCAAGCGCCGAGGTGAAGGAGCACGCGATGATACTGGATTTCTTCCGGCAGGGAGGGGCGGCGGCGCCGGAGCCGCCCGAGACGAAGGCAAGCGCGGCAGGCCGGGTGATCGCCTGGGGGATGCAGGGGCGCGCGGCCTGGGGGCCGCGCGACACCGCGGGCCTCATGCGCACGGGATTTGCGGGCAACCCGGTGGGGTTTCGCTGCGTGAAGATGATCGCCGAGGCGGCTGCGGCGCTGCCGCTCGTGCTGCAGGATTGCGAGCGGCGCTATGATGCGCATCCGGTGCTCGATCTGGTGCGCGCGCCGAATCCGGCGCAGGGGCGGGCAGAGCTGTTCGAGGCGGTCTATGGCCAGCTCCTGCTGAGCGGTAACGCCTATGTCGAGGCGGTGGGATCCGGCGAGGGCGTGCCGGTCGAGCTGCATGTGCTGCGCTCGGACCGGATGAGCGTGGTGCCGGGGGCCGATGGCTGGCCGGTGGGCTATGAATATCAGGTGGGCGGGCGCAAGCACCGCTTTCCCCTCGGCGAGGGGGCGCCCTGCATCTGCCATATCCGCAGCTTTCACCCGCAGGACGATCATTACGGTCTCAGCCCGCTGCAACCGGCGGCGCAGGCGATTGACGTGCACAATGCCGCAAGCCGCTGGTCCAAGGCGCTATTGGACAATGCGGCGCGGCCCTCGGGGGCGATCGTTTACAAGGGCGCCGAGGGTCAGGGCCACCTGAGCGAGGATCAATATGCGCGCCTCGTGAGCGAGATGGAAGCGCATCACCAGGGCGCGCGCAACGCCGGGCGGCCGATGCTGCTCGAGGGTGGGCTCGACTGGAAGCCGATGGGTTTCAGCCCCTCGGACATGGAATTCCAGAAGACCAAGGAGGCCGCTGCGCGCGAGATCGCGCTGGCATTCGGCGTGCCGCCGATGCTGCTGGGCATTCCCGGCGACGCGACATTCGCCAATTACCAGGAGGCGAACCGCGCGTTCTACCGGCTCACGGTTCTGCCGCTGGCGGCAAGGGTGACGGCGGCGGTGGCGACATGGCTCGGCATTCATGCCGGCGAGACCTTCGAGCTGGTGCCCGATCTCGACCGGGTGCCCGCGCTCGCCGCCGAGCGTGATGCGCAATGGGCGCGCGTGGCGGCGGCGGATTTCCTGACCGATGCGGAAAAGCGCGCGCTGCTCGGGCTGCCGCCGGTCGCGCAGGAGGCGGCCGATGGCTGAGCCCCCCCCGCCGCCGCGCTACGGATTCGAGGGGTTCGACTGCGCGCCGGCGCTGCGGCTCGAGGCACATGAGCGGGTCTCGGAATTGCAGAACCGGGCCATGGTCGAGCGCCTCGAGCGGATGGAGGCGGCATTGGAACGGTTGGAACGGCGGCTGTGGCTGGCGGTCTATGGGGTGGCGGCGGCGGTGCTGGTGCAGGCGTTTCAGCAGGTGCTGGCGGCGTTGCCGGGATGAGGCGAAAGGGCGAGACGATGGAAACGGGACTGGAACGGAAATTCACGGGTGGCGGGGCCGAGGCGCTGATCGTCTCGGAGGCGGGCGTGATCGAGGGCCATGCGAGCCTGTTCGACGCGCCCGACCGCGGCGGTGACGTGGTGATGCGCGGGGCCTATGCGGCGAGCCTGAAGCGGCTGGCAGAGGAGGGGCGGCGGGTGCGGATGCTCTGGCAGCATGACCCGCGCGAGCCGATCGGGATCTGGGACGAGGTGCGCGAGGATGCGCGCGGCCTGTGGGTCAAGGGCCGGCTGCTGAGCGGGGTGGCGCGGGCACGCGAGGCGGCGGATCTGATCGCGGCGGGGGCGCTCGACGGGCTGAGCATCGGCTACCGGACGGTCCGCGCGAGCCGCAATCAGAAGGGCCAGAGGCTCTTGCAGGAACTGGAGCTTTGGGAGGTGTCGCTGGTGACCTTCCCGATGCTGCCCAGTGCGCGGGTGGCCGCCAAGGGAGAAGATCCCGGCGACACCTGGCGCGAAATGGCGGCCGTGCTGCGGGCGGCGCGCCGGGAGATGGCGCGGCCCTGAGCCGCCCGACCCGTAACCGAGAGGAGTTGACGATGACGACCGAGACGAAGGCTCGGACCGGGGAAGACATGTCTCCGGCTGCCGAGATGCGGGAGGCCCTGGGCGGGTTTCTCGACGAGTTCAAGGGCTTTCGGGCCGAAATCAGCAAGCGTTTTCAACAACAGGATGACAAGATGACCATGATCGAACGCAAGAGCCTCGTGCAGGGCCGCCCGCATCTGGCAGGCGAGCGGGACAGCGGCGCGCCGCATCGCAAGGCGTTCGACGCCTATCTGCGCTCGGGCGATGATGACGGGCTGCGCGGGCTCGAGCTTGAGGGCAAGGCGCTCAACACCTCGGTGGCCGCAGAGGGCGGCTATCTGGTCGATCCGCAGACCTCGGACACGATCCGTTCGGTGATGAATTCCACCGCCTCGATCCGCGCCATCGCCAATGTGGTGACGGTGGAGGCGACGTCCTTCGACGTGCTGGTGGATCACACCGACCTCGGCCATGGCTGGGCCAACGAGACGGGCAGCGTGGCCGAGACCGACACGCCGGTGATCGACCGCATCACGATCCCGCTGCACGAGCTGAGCGCGCTGCCCAAGGCGAGTCAGCGGCTTCTGGATGACAGCGCGTTCGACGTTGAGGGCTGGCTGGCCGCGCGCATCGCGGACCGGTTCGCGCGCGCCGAGGCGGCGGCCTTCATCGCGGGCGACGGGGTGGACAAGCCGCGCGGTATCCTGAGCCGCCCGGCGGTGGATAACGATGTGTGGACCTGGGGCAATCTGGGCTATGTGCCGACCGGCGTTGCGGGCGATCTGGGCGGGCCGGATGCGATCGTCGATCTGGTCTATGCGCTGGGGGCGGAATACCGCGCCAATGCCACTTTCGTGATGAATTCGCGCACCGCCGGCGTGGTGCGCAAGCTCAAGGATGCCGACGGGCGGTTCCTGTGGTCGGACGGTCTTGCGGCGGCGGAGCCTGCGCGGCTCATGGGCTATCCGGTGCTGATTGCCGAGGACATGCCCGATATCGCGGCGGGCGCCGATGCCATCGCCTTTGGCGATTTCCGCGCCGGTTACACGGTGGCCGAACGGCCCGACCTGCGCATCCTGCGCGACCCGTTCAGCGCCAAGCCGCATGTCCTCTTCTACGCGACCAAGCGCGTCGGCGGCGATGTGAGCGATTTCAAGGCGATCAAGCTCCTGCGGTTCGCCGCCGCCTGAGGTGCGCGGTGAGGATGGGCGGGGGCAAGGATGCCCCCGTCCCGGGCGCGTGCCGCCACAGGCGGCCTTGTTCAGCTTCCCCTCCGTCCGGGCAAGGCCGGGCGGCACGCGCCGACACGCGGGAGGGGTCCGGGATGATGGAGATGGTCCATGTTGCTGATGGAAGAAAGCGCGGTGCCGGCTGCCGCATTGCCGCTGGCGGAGTTCAAGGCGCATCTGCGGCTGGGCACCGGCTTTGCGGATGACGATATCCAGGACCCGGTTCTGGAGGGATTTCTGCGCGCGGCCCTCGCCGCGATCGAGGGACGCACGGGCAAGGCGCTGATCGAGCGGGCGTTTTCCTGGGTTCTGCACGACTGGCAGGACCCGACCGGGCAGCCCCTGCCGGTGGCGCCGGTGAGCGCGATCCTCAGCCTCGTGCTGCGCAACCGCGCCGACGAGGCCGAGGTGATCGACCCCCGCCATTACCGGCTGGAGCGTGATGCGCACCGCCCGGTGCTGCGCCCGGTGGGTATGCTCTTGCCGATGGTGCCGACGGGGGGCGTGGCGGAAGTGCTGTTTCGCGCGGGCTATGGCGCGGGCTGGGGCGATCTGCCGCCCGATCTGGGGCAGGCGGTGCTGATGCTGGCGGCGCATTATTACGAGCATCGCCACGAGACTGCGCTGGCCGAGGGCTGCATGCCCTTCGGCGTGGCAAGCCTCATCGAGCGGTATCGCAAGGTGCGGCTGCTGGGCGGGGGCGCGCGATGAGGGGGGTGGTCACGCTCTCGCGCCCGCTGGTGCTCGAGGCCCCGGCGCGGGTGGAGGATGGCGCGGGCGGCTTTGCCGAGGTCTGGGAGGGGCGCGGCACGCTCTGGGCCGAGGTGGTGGCGCGCACCGGGCGCGAGGGCGCGGGCGAGGGCGCGCGGGTGGCGCGCGCGGCCTACCGGATCACCGTGCGCGCGGCCCCGCAGGGGGCACCCTCGCGGCCCGTGCCGGGGCAGCGGCTGCGCGACGGGGGGCGGGTTTTCGCGATCCTGGCCGTGACCGAGAGCGCGGCAGGGCCGGGATATCTCACGCTCTGGGCCGAAGAGGAGGTGGTGGCATGAGCTATGGAGCGGCGGCCGCCCTCCAGGCGGCGATCTACGAGCGGCTGGCGGGCGATGCGGCGCTGACGGCGCTGGTGGGGGGTGCGATCCACGATGCCCTGCCGGAGGGGCGCGCGCCCGATCTCTATGTCCTTCTCGGCCCCGAGGAGGTGCGCGAGCGTGGCGACATGACCGGCGCGGGGGCCGAACACCGGGTGAGCGTCTCGGTCGTCGCGCAGGCAGCGGGATTTCTCGCGGCCAAGCAGGCGGCGGGCGCGGTGAGCGATGCGCTGGACGGCGCGGCGCTCCCCCTCGCGCGGGGGCGTCTGGTGGCGCTGAATTTCCTGCGCGCGCGCGCGATCCGCACCGGCGCGGGGCAGCGGCGGCGGATCGATCTGACATTTCGCGCGCGCGTCGATGACGGCGATTGAGACCTCAGTAACGGAGAACCAACATGGCAGTTCAGAACGGCAAGGACCTTCTCATCAAGGTCGATCTCACCGGTAGCGGCAATTTCCAGACCGTGGCCGGGCTGCGCGCGACGCGCGTCAGCTTCAACGCCGAGAGCGTGGATGTCACAAGCCTCGATTCAGCGGGGGGCTGGCGCGAATTGCTGGCGGGCGCGGGCGTCAAATCGGCCAACCTGAGCGGGTCGGGGATTTTCCGAGACGCGGCGAGCGATGCGCGGATGCGGCAGATCTTCTTTGACGGGGAGATGCCGGATTTTCAGGTGATCATCCCCGATTTCGGCACCATCGAAGGGCCGTTTCAGGTGACGGGGATCGAGTATGGCGGCACGCATGACGGCGAGGCGACCTATGAGGTGGCGCTCGCCTCGGCGGGGCGGCTGAGCTTTGTCGCGCTCTGAGTGCGATCATGGCCAATCCTTTTGCAGGCGAGGTGGCGCTGGTGCTCGATGGCGAGCGGCGGGTGATGCGGCTCACGCTCGGGGCGCTGGCGGAGCTGGAGGCGGCGCTGGCGGCGGGGTCGCTGGTCGATCTGGTGGCGCGGTTCGAGGCGGGCGCGTTTTCGACGCGCGATGTGCTGGCGGTGATCGTGGCGGGGCTGCGCGGCGGTGGCTGGCGGGGCGACGCGGGCGCGCTCCTCTCGGTCGAGATCGCGGGCGGGCCGCTCGCGGCGGCGCGGGCGGCGGCGCAGCTTCTGGCGCGGGCCTTTGCGCTGCCGGAGGAGGCACGATGAGCGCGCGCCTCGACTGGCCCGCGCTGTTGCGGGCAGGCGTGCAGGGGCTGGGTCTGCGCCCGGCGGAATTCTGGGCGCTGACGCCGGCCGAATTGCGGCTGATGCTGGGCGAGGGGCGGGCTGGCGGGGCGATGGCGCGGGCGGGGCTGGAGGCGCTGCTGGCGGCCTTTCCCGACGAGACAGGAGACATGAGCGATGGATGAGCTGGAACGCGCGGACGAGCTGGAGGCGCAGATCGCCGCCCTCGATGCGGCGATGGGGCAGGCGGGCGCGATGGCGGCGAGCTTTGCCGGAGAGTTGCAACGGGTGCGTGGCGGCTTTGCCAGCGCCGGCCAGGACGCGCAGAGCCTCGAGCGGGGGCTGAGCCGGGGCCTGCGCGGCGCGCTGCGCGGTGCGGTGGTGGAGGGCGACAGCCTGAGCGAGAGCCTGCGGCGGCTGGCCACCACGCTGGTCAACACCGCCTTCAACGACGCGGTGCGCCCGGTGACCGATCAGGTGGGCGGGATCCTGTCGCAGGGGGTGGGCGCGCTGCTGGGTGGGGTCCTGCCCTTTGCGGGGGGCGGCAGTTTCACCCAGGGGCGCGTCATGCCCTTTGCCACGGGCGGCGTGGTGAGCGGGCCGGTGACATTCCCGATGCGCGGCGGGCGCACCGGGCTGATGGGCGAGGCGGGGCCGGAGGCGATCCTGCCGCTCACGCGCGGCGCGGACGGGCGGCTTGGCGTGCGCGCGCAGGGCGGCGGAGGGGGCGTGAGCGTGGTGATGAATGTGAGCACGCCGGACGTGGAAGGCTTTCGCCGCTCTCAGGGGCAGATTGCGGCGCAGCTTGGCCGCGTGATCGGGCGCGGCGCGCGCAATCGGTAAGCGGAGGGAAACATGGGATTTCACGAGATCAGGTTTCCGGCCAGCCTCAGCTTTGGCTCGGTCGGCGGGCCGGAGCGGCTGACCGAGATCGTCACGCTGGCCAGCGGGCATGAGGAGCGCAATTCCCCGTGGGCGCAGGCGCGCAGGCGCTATGACGCGGGCGTGGCGCTGCGCAGCCTTGAGGATATCGAGGCGCTGATCGCGTTTTTCGAGGCGCGGCAGGGGCAGCTCTACGGCTTTCGCTGGAAGGACTGGAGCGATTTCAAATCCTGTCGCGCCGGGGCCGCGCCCGCCTTTGACGATCAGCGGATCGGGGTTGGCGACGATGCGACGGTCGCCTTCCAACTGGTCAAGACCTATCGCTCGGGGCCGTTCGAGGCGGTGCGGCCCATCGGCAAGCCGGTGCGCGGCTCGGTGCGGATCGGCCTTGGCGATGTCGAGATGCGCGAGGGGGTGCATTTCGAGGTGGACGAGACCACCGGCATCGTGACCTTCTCCGAGCCGCCCAACATGGGCGTGCCGGTCACGGCGGGCTATGAATTCGACGTGCCGGTGCGCTTTGATACCGACCGCATCCAGGTGAGCCTTGCCAGTTTCCAGGCGGGCGAGGTGCCCAATGTGCCGGTGGTGGAGATCCGGCTATGACCGGGGCCGAGGCGCTGGCCGCGCATCTGGGGCGCGGCATCACCACGGTCTGCCGGGCCTGGGCGCTTGTGCGGCGCGACGGGGTGGTGATGGGCTTTACCGATCACGACCGGGCGCTGACGTTCGACGGCATCGCCTTTCGCCCCGGCACGGGGATGAGCGCGCGCGCGGTGGAGGAGAGCACCGGACTGGCGGTCAACAATACGGAGGCGTTTGGCGCGCTCTCGGACGAGGGGATCAGCGAGGCCGAGATCGAGGCGGGGCGCTATGATGGCGCGCGGCTCAGGGCCTGGGTGGTCAACTGGCAGGACGTGGCCGAGCGGCTGGAGATCTTCGCCGGGTCGCTGGGGGATATCCGCCGCGCGGGCGGGGCCTTTGAGGCGGAGTTGCGCGGGCTGACGGACGCGCTCAACGTGCCCTTGGGGCGGGTCTATCAGAAGCGGTGCAGCGCGGTTCTGGGGGATCGGGATTGCACCTTCGATCTCGATACGCCGGGGTATGTGGCCGAGCGCCCCGCCGAGGATGTGCAAGACAACCGCGTGTTTCGTTTCTCGCAGATGGGGGGCTTTGCCGGGGACTGGTTCCGCCACGGTGTGCTGCGGGTGACGAGCGGGGCCGCGGCGGGCCTTGCGGGCCTGATCAAGCGCGATACGGTTGCCGGGGCGGGGCGGGTGATCGAGCTGTGGCATCCGCTGGGGACGCGGGTCGCGCCGGGGGACGGGGTGCGCATCGAGGCCGGGTGCGACAAGGCCATGGCCACCTGTCAGTTAAAGTTCGACAACCTGCTGAATTTTCAGGGCTTCCCGGATATTCCCGGCGATGACTGGGTGATCACGGACCCGGCCAAATCGCCGCGTCTCGATGGCGGGAGCAGGCGGCGATGAGCGGCGCGCGGATCGTGGCCGAGGCGCGGCTCTGGCTGGGCACGCCCTATCGGCATCAGGCGGCCTGCCGCGGCGCGGGCTGTGATTGCCTCGGTCTCATCCGGGGCGTCTGGCGCGAGGTGATGGGCGCCGAGCCCGAGCGCCCGCCCGCCTATTCGATGGACTGGGCCGAGCCCGCCCGCGAGGAGGCGCTCTGGGCCGCAGCGCTGCGGCATCTGCGCGCGAAACCACTGGCCGAGGAGGCCCCCGGCGACGTGATCCTCTTCCGGATGCGCGAGGGCGCCATCGCCAAGCATCTTGGCATCGCCACTGAGACCGGCGCGCGGGCCACGTTCATTCACGCCTACTCGGGGCATGGCGTGGTGGAAAGCGCGCTGAGCCTGCCCTGGCGGCGGCGCATCGTCGCGCGTTTCGCCTTTCCGTTGGAGGGATAGACCATGGCAACCATTCTTCTGTCAGCCGCCGGCGCGGCCATCGGCGGCGCGGTCGGCGGCTCGGTTCTGGGGATTTCGTCGGTCGCGATCGGGCGGTTCGCGGGGGCGATGATCGGTCGCTCGATCGACGAGCGGCTGCTGGGGCAGGGCTCGGGCGTGGTCGAGACGGGCCGGGTCAACCGGCTGCGCCTGACGGGCGCGGGCGAAGGCGATGCGGTCGCGCAGGTCTATGGGCGGATGCGCGTCGGCGGGCAGGTGATCTGGGCCACCGAATTCCGCGAGACCGTCACCGTCACGCGCGGGCAGGGCGGCGGCAAGGGCAGCCCCAAGCCGCCCACGCCCGACACGCGCGAGATCCGCTATTCGGTGAGCCTTGCGCTGGCGCTCTGCGAGGGCGAGATCAGCCGCGTGGCGCGCATCTGGGCCGACGGCACCGAGATCGCGCCTGCCAGCCTCAACATGCGGGTCTATCCCGGCACGCGCGATCAACTGCCCGATCCGGTGATCGAGGCGGTGGAGGGGGCCGGAAACGTGCCCGCCTATCGCGGCACGGCCTATGTGGTGATCGAGGATCTGGACCTCACGCAATTCGGCACGCGGGTGCCGCAATTCAGCTTCGAGGTGTGTCGCCCGTCGCAGGCGGGCGGCGAGGGGGCGGCGCTCGATCCGGTACACGCGCTGCGCGGCGTGGCGATGCTGCCCGGCACGGGGGAATATGCGCTGGCCACCACGCCGGTGATGATGGATTTCGGCTTTGGCTCCTCGGGGCCTGCCAATGTCAACACCGGGCAGGAGCGGCCCGATTTCGTGGTGGCGCTCGAGGGCTTGCGCGCGGAGTTGCCGCAGGTGCGCGCCACCTCGCTGATCGTGAGCTGGTTCGGCGATGATCTGCGCTGCGGGGAATGTCACATCCGCCCGCGCGTCGAGAAAAAGACATTCGAGGCGCGCAACATGCCCTGGACGGTGTCGAGCCTCATGCGCGCGGGCGCGGGCGAGGTGCCCAAGGATGCGCAGGGCCGCGAGGTCTATGGCGGCACGCCCGCCGATCAGGCGGTGGTCGAGGCGATCCTGTCGCTGAAGGCCGCCGGTCAGGACGTGCTCTGTTATCCGTTCATCCTGATGGAACAGATGGCGGGCAACGGCCTGCCCGATCCGTGGAGCGACGCGCCCGATCAGCCGGTCCTGCCCTGGCGCGGGCGGATCACCACCTCCAAGGCACCGGGACAGCCCGGCAGCCCCGATCGCACGGCCGCGGCCGAGGCCGAGGTCGCGGCCTTCTTCGGCACGGCGCGGGCGGCGGATTTCACCGTGACCCCGGTCGCGGCGGTGCCGGTGGAGGAACCGGGCACCGACGCGCTCGATCTGCTGAGCTTTGGCGGGCCGGTCAAGCGCAGCCCGGTCGCCTATCACGGCCCCGATGAATGGTCCTACCGGCGGTTCATCCTGCATCAGGCGGCGCTCTGCGCGGCGGCGGGGGGCGTGGAGAGCTTTGCCATCGGCTCGGAGATGCGCAGCCTCACGCAAATCCGGGGCGCGAATGACAGCTTTCCGGCGGTGGCGCAGCTTCGGGCGCTCGCCGCCGAGGTGCGCAGCCTTCTCGGGCCGGAGGTAAAGATCACCTATGCCGCCGACTGGACCGAGTATTTCGGCTATCAGCCCGGCGATGGCGACCGGTTCTTTCATCTCGACCCGCTCTGGGCAGATGACAATATCGACTTTGTCGGCATCGACAATTACATGCCGCTTTCCGACTGGCGCGAGGGGGCGGAGCATCTCGACGCGCAGGCGTGGCCGTCGATCCACGATCTTGGGTATTTGCAAGCGAATATCGAGGGTGGCGAGGGGTTCGACTGGTTCTACCCCTCGGACGAGGCCCGCGCGGCGCAGCGGCGTGTGCCGATCACCGATGGCGATCATGACGAGCCGTGGATCTGGCGGTTCAAGGACCTGCGCGGCTGGTGGGCCAATGCCCATCACGAGCGCGTGGGGGGCGTGCGGAGCGCAGAGCCGACCGCATGGGAGCCGCAGTCGAAACCCATCCGGTTCACCGAATACGGCTGTGCGGCGGTGGACAAGGGCACCAATGAGCCCAACAAGTTTCTCGATCCCAAATCCTCGGAATCGAGCCTGCCGCGCTTTTCCACCGGGCAGCGCGACGATCTGATCCTGATGCAGTATCTGCGCGCGGTGACGGGCTATTGGTCCGATCCGGCGAAAAATCCGGTCTCGGAGGTCTATGGCGGGCCGATGATCGACATGGATCACGCCTGTGTCTGGGCCTGGGACGCGCGGCCTTTCCCTTGGTTTCCGGGCAATACCGGGCTCTGGTCGGATGGCGCGAATTACGCGCGCGGGCACTGGATCACGGGGCGGGCGAGCGGGCGCAGGCTGGCCGAGGTGGTGGATGAGATCGCGGGGCGTGCAGGCGTGGATGCGCTCGATCTGCGCCGCGCCGAGGGGTTCGTGCGCGGCTATTTGGTGGATCAGGTGGGCAGCGCGCGGGCGGCGCTGCAACCCTTGCTGATGGCCTATGGTGTCGATGCGGTGGAGCGGGGCGGCGTGCTGGGTTTGCGCCGCCGCGACGGGCGGGCCGATCATCTGGTCGATCTCGACCGGGTGGTGCGCGATCCCGAGCTGGGCGGCGCGCTGGAAGAGGTGCGCGGCTCGGATCTGGAACTGGCGGGGCGGGTGCGGCTGCGCTTCATCGAGGCCGATGCCGATTACGAGGCGGTGGCCGAGGAGGCGATCCTGCCCGACGAGGCCACGCACGCGGTCGCCACCTCGGAAATGCCGCTGGCGCTGACGCGCGCCGAGGGGCGGCAGGTGGTGGAGCGGTGGCTGTCGGAGGCGCGGCTCTCGGTCGATACGCTGCGGCTGACGCTGCCGCCCTCGCGGCTGCTCATCGGTGCGGGCGATGTTCTGCAACTGCCCGAGGCGGCGGGCGGCGGGCGGTTTCGCATCGACCGGGTGGAGCAGATGGCGGGCGCGCAGCGCGTCGAGGCCACGCGCACCGATCCCGAGAGCTTTCGTCCCGTTCTGATCGAGGACGCGCCCGCACGGCTGCGCCCCTTCGTGGCACCGGGGCCGGTGACGCCGCTCTTCCTCGATCTGCCGCTGATGAGCGGCGAGGAGGTGGCGCATGCGCCGCATCTGGCGGTAATCGCCGATCCCTGGCCGGGGACCGTGGCGCTCTATGCCTCCGGCGAGGATGCCGATTACGCGCTCGACACGCTGATTGCCGCGCAGGCCACGGTAGGGCAGACCGAGACGCCGCTTTTCCCGGCCTCTGCGGGGCGAATCGACCGGGGCGACGGCCTTGTGGTGCGGATGCGCCATGGCGTGCTGGCGAGCGTGAGCGATGCGGCCTTTCTGAGCGGGGCCAATCTCTGCGCGATCGGGGATGGCACGCCCGATGGCTGGGAATTGTTCCAGTTCCGCGATGCCGAGCTGGTCGCGCCCGAGACGTATATCCTGCGCCACCGGCTGCGCGGGCAGTTGGGCACCGAAGGGGCGGGGGCGTGGCCCCCCGGTTCGATCCTCGTGCGGCTCGACGGGGTGCCGCGCCAGATCGGGCTCAAGCTGGCAGAGCGCGGACAGGCGCGCCATTACCGGATCGGGCCGGGGGGGCGTCCGCTGGACGATCCGAGCTTTGGCCACGCGGTGCTGGCCTTTGACGGGATCGGGCTGCGCCCCTATGCGCCGGTGCATCTGCGCGTGACGGAGGCGGGCGGCGATCTTCGCGTGAGCTGGGTGCGGCGCACGCGGATCGACGGTGATCGCTGGGAGACGCCCGAGGTGCCGCTCGGCGAGGAGAGCGAGCGCTACCTGCTGCGGGTGATGCGCGGTGCGCAGGTGCTGCGCGAGGTGGCGCTGGAGGCGCCCGGGTGGATCTATCCCGCCGATGCGCGCGCTGCCGATGGCCCCGACGCCGGAAAGAGCATCGCGGTGGCGCAGGTGTCGGCGCTGTTCGGGGCGGGGCGGTTCGCGGCGCGCGCCTTGTGAGCGAAACGGCGCGGGCGGCCCTTGCCGCCGCCCGGGCTTTGCGCCACCTTGGGTCCGACACAGAAGGCGCCCGAGGAGAGATCATGCCGGTTCGGAACCGTTTCGCCGAGTTGCACGCCGAGATCGCCGAATGGCGACGCGACATCCACGCCCATCCCGAAATCCTCTACGAGACCCACCGCACCAGCGCGCTTGTCGCCGAAAAGCTGCGCGAATTCGGCTGCGACGAGGTGGTGACGGGGATCGGGCGCACCGGCGTGGTGGGCGTGATCCGGGGCAAGGCCACCGGCTCGGGGCGGGTGATCGGGCTGCGCGCGGACATGGACGCGCTGCCCATCCATGAGGCGACGGGGGTGGATTATGCCTCGAAAACCCCCGGCGCGATGCATGCCTGCGGCCATGACGGCCATACCGCGATGCTGCTGGGGGCCGCGCGCTACCTCGCCGAGACGCGCAATTTCGACGGCACGGCGGTGGTCATCTTCCAGCCCGCCGAAGAGGGCGGCGCCGGTGCGCGCGCGATGTGCGAGGACGGGCTGATGGAGCGGTTCGGCATCGGGGAGGTTTACGGGATGCACAACTGGCCGGGCCTGCCCGTGGGCAGCTTTGCCATTCGCCCGGGTGCCTTCTTCGCCGCCACCGACCAGTTCGACATCGCGCTCACCGGCAAGGGCGGCCACGCCGCCAAGCCGCACGAGACGGTCGATACCACCGTGATGGCCGCGCATCTCGTCACCGCGCTCCAGACCATCGCCAGCCGCAATGCCGATCCGGTGGATCAGGTCGTGGTCTCGGTCACCTCGTTTCAGACCTCGTCGAATGCCTTCAACGTGATCCCGCAGGGCGTCCACCTCAAGGGCACGGTGCGCACCATGAGCCCCGCCATGCGCGACCTGGCCGAGCACCGCATCCGCGCGCTGGCCGCGCATGTGACCGCCGGTTTCGGCGGCAGCGCCGAGATCAGCTATCACCGCGGCTATCCGGTCATGGTCAATCACGAGGAGCCGACCGAGTTCGCCGCCGCCGTCGCGGCCCGCGTCGCGGGCGAGTGCGGCGAGGCGCCGCTTGTCATGGGCGGCGAGGATTTCGCCTTCATGCTCGAGGAACGGCCCGGCGCCTACATCCTTGTCGGCAATGGCGACACGGCGATGGTCCACCATCCGGAATACGATTTCAACGACGCGGCGATCCCGGCCGGGTGCAGCTGGTGGGTGGGGATCGTCGAGGAACGGATGCCAGCCTGAGCGTGTCAGCGTCGGATTTGAGTATTTATGGAAAGATGAAGCAGGGGCGGGGTGTGTGCCCGCCCCTGCGGTGAATTCGCGTCAGGCGCCGAACACGCGCGCGAAGATCGTATCGACATGCTTGGTGTGATAGCCGAGGTCGAATTTCTCCTCGATCTCGGCGGGGCTGAGCGCCGCGGTCACTTCCGGGTCGTTGAGCAGCTCGGTCTTGAAGTCGGAGCCCGTCTCCCAGACCTTGAGCGCGTTGCGCTGCACCAGCCGATAGGCGTCCTCGCGGCTCACGCCCGCCTGGGTGAGCGCCAGCAGCACGCGCTGCGACATCACGAGACCGGGAAAGCGGTTGAGGTTCCTGAGCATGTTCTCGGGGTAGATCAGCAACTTGTCGATCACCCCGGTGAGGCGGGCAAGGGCGAAGTCGAGGGTGATCGTGGCGTCGGGGCCGATCATCCGCTCGACCGAGGAATGGGAGATGTCGCGCTCGTGCCAGAGGGCGACGTTTTCCATCGCGGGGATCACCATCGAGCGCACCATCCGCGCGAGCCCCGTGAGGTTCTCGGTCAGCACCGGGTTCTTCTTGTGTGGCATGGCCGAGGAGCCCTTTTGCCCCATCGAGAAGAATTCCGCTCCCTCCAGCACCTCGGTGCGCTGCATGTGACGGATCTCGATGGCGATATTCTCGATGCTCGAGGCCACCACGCCGAGCGTGGCGAAAAAGGCCGCGTGGCGGTCGCGCGGGATGACCTGGGTGCTGATCAGCTCAGGGGTGAGGCCGAGTTTCGCGCAGACATGTTCCTCTACCCTCGGGTCGATATTGGCGAAGGTGCCGACCGCGCCGGAAATCGCGCCGGTGGCGATCTCCGCGCGCGCCGTGCGCAGGCGGGTCAGGTTGCGATCCATCTCGGCGTAGAAGCGGGCAAAGGTGAGCCCCATCGTGGTGGGCTCGGCATGGATGCCGTGGCTGCGCCCGATGCGGATCGTGTCCTTGTGCTCGATGGCGCGGCGCTTGAGCGCGGCCAGAAGCGCCTCGGTATCCTTGATGAGGATATCGGCGGCGCGGGTGAGCTGCACGTTGAAGCAGGTGTCGAGCACGTCCGAGGAGGTCATCCCCTGATGCACGAAGCGCGCCTCCTCAGCGCCGACATGTTCGGCCAGATGCGTCAGGAACGCGATCACGTCGTGTTTCGTCTCGGCCTCGATCTCGTCGATGCGCGCCACGTCGAATTCGACATCGCGCGCCTTCCACACGGCTTCGGCGTTCTCGCGCGGGATCACGCCCAGATCGGCCATGGCGTCGCAGGCATGGGCCTCGATCTCGAACCAGATGCGGAATTTGGTGGCGGGCTCCCAGATCTGGACCATCTCGGGGCGGGAATAGCGCGGGATCATCTTGTCGTCCTTTGGCGGATGGGGTTTGGTGCGCTTCTAGAGGCTTGGGGCAGGGGCGGCAAGGCGGGGCAGGGGGGTGCGACACCTGGCGGATTTCGAGGGCGCATGGGCATTCGCGCGCCGCGTGACCGAGGCGGGCGGGCGCGTGACGCGGGTCACGGGGCGCGCGGTCTGGACGCGCGACGGCGCGGGGCTGATCTGCGAGGAGGCGGGCGAGATGCACCTGCCGGGCCATGCACCGATGCAGGTCACGCGCCGCACGCTCTGGGGGCCGGGCCTTGCCGTCACCTTCGAGGACGGGCGCCCCTTTCACACGGTGCCGCCCGAGGGCGGCGCGGTGTCGCACTGGTGCGACCCGGACCGCTATGACGGGTATTACGATTTCAACCGCTGGCCTGAATTTCGCGTCACCTGGCATGTGCGCGGCCCGCGCAAGGATTATCGCATGGTGACCGATTACCGGCGAGAGGCGACATGACCCCGATCCTGCAACGCGCGACCCCCTACGATACCAGCGCGCCGCGCCCGCTGCCCGGCATCGTGCCGCTCGACATGGCCGACTGGCTGCTGGTCGATGAGGCCTTTGCGCCGCAGATGGCCGAGCGCGCGCGCCTTCTGGCCGAACGCCGCGGCGACGTGCTGGCCGTGACCGAGGGCGCGGGGCCGGCGATGGACGAGCTTTTGCAATTCGTTCTGGACTGGCTGCGCGATCACGCGTCAGGCTACGAGATTTCCGCAAGAGAGGTGCGCCGTCCTGACGGCGTGACCGTGCCGATTGACCGCGCCGATCCGATGCTGACCCTCGGCCATCTGGTGCAGGAGGATCTCTGCATCATGGAAAAGCGCGGCGACGAGCATGTGCTCACCGCCGCCGTCCTGTGCTTTCCGGCAAGCTGGCGGCTGGCCGACAAGATCGGCCGCCCGCTTCTGGCGATCCACGATCCGGTGCCGGGCTATGACGCCATCGCGCCCCGCGTGCAGCGGCTTTTCGACGGGGTGCAGCCGGGCCGCCCGCTCTGGCGGTTCAACGCGCATGGCTATGGCGATCCGGCGCTTTTTCACCCGCTGCGCGAGAGCGTGGACGAGGCGGCGCGCGCGCGCCTGCCCTATCTGCGCTCCGAGCGGCAATGCGTGCTGCGCCTACCCGAAACGCGGGCCTGCGTGTTCTCGATCCACACCTGGGTGATCGCGCGCTGAGGCGCTCAGGCGCTGTGCGCGCCGTCTGCCAGCCCGCGCACGAAATCGAGCACCTCGGCCACCGGGCGCCCCTTGGCGATCTCGTCCACGATGGCCGAGCCCACGACACAGCCATCGGCCACGCCCGCGATGGTGCGCGCGGTCTCGGGGCTGCGGATGCCGAAGCCCACGATCACCGGCAGATCGGTCTGCGCCTTGATGCGCGCCACCTCGGGGGCCACGTCGCCGGCTTTGGCTGCCGCCGCGCCGGTGATGCCGGTGATCGAGACGTAATAGACGAAGCCCGACGTGTTCTGGAGCACCTTGGGCAGGCGCTTGTCGTCGGTCGTGGGCGTGGCGAGGCGGATGAAGTTGAGCCCCGCCTCGGCGGCAGGCAGGCACAGCTCCTCATCCTCTTCGGGGGGCAGGTCCACCACGATGAGCCCATCGACGCCCGCCGCCTGCGCGTCGGCCAGGAACCGCGCCACGCCGCGATTGTAGATCGGGTTGTAATAGCCCATGAGCACGACGGGCGTGGTATCGTCCCCCTCGCGGAACTCCGCCACCATGTCGAGCGCCTTCGAGAGTGTCATGCCGCCTGCCAGCGCGCGCTGACCGGCAAGCTGGATGGTCGGCCCGTCGGCCATCGGATCGGTGAAGGGCACGCCCAGCTCGATCACGTCCACGCCAGCCCCGGGCAGCCCCTTCATCACCTCAAGCGAGGTCTCCACGTCCGGATCCCCCGCCATGATGTAGGCGACAAAGGCCTTGCGGCCTGCGGTCTTGAGCGCGGCGAATTTGGCGTCGATACGGGTCATGGCGGGCCTTCGGTGATGATCTCGCGCGGGTTTGGCGCAAATGGCGGCGGAAATCAATGGCCGGCGGGCGCGCGGCCGAGGTCGAGCTGACCGCTCTCCTTCGCCTTGTGCTCGGGCTCGACATGGATGGTGACGCGCGCATCGGGCAGCGCGTCGCAGAGCGCCGCCTCGATCCGGTCGCAGATCACATGCGCGGCCTCCACCGTGGTGTCGCCCGGCACGACGAGATGAAACTCGATGAAGGTGACGGGGCCTGCGTGGCGCGTGCGCAGGTCATGTGCCTCGAGCGCAGCCCCTTCGCGCCCCGCCTCCTCGATCACCGCGCGGATCGTCGCCTGTTCGTCATCCGATACCGCCTCGTCCATCAACCCGCTGAGCGAGCCCCGGATCACCCCCCAGCCGGCCCACAGGATGTTGAACGCGACCAGCACCGCCATCACCGGATCGAGCACCCACCAGCCGGTCACCACCGCCAGCCCCACCCCCGCCAGCACCCCCACCGAGGAGACGACATCGGTCATCAGGTGCTTGCCATCGGCCACCAGTGCGGGCGAGCGGTGCCGGCGCCCCTGGCGGATCAGCAGGACCGCCCACACCCCGTTGATCGCGCCCGCGCCCGCGCTGATCGCCAGCCCCAGCATCGGCGCATCCATCGCGCGGGGCGCGACCAGCCCGTCCCAGGCCTCGCGCAGGATGAAGAGCGCGGCCAGCACGATCAGCACCCCTTCGAGCACCGCCGAGAAGAATTCCGCCTTGTGATGACCGAAGGGGTGGTTGTCATCCGCCGGACGCTTCGCCACCTTGAGCGCCACGATCACCGCCAGCGCGGTGGCGAGGTTCACCAGGCTTTCCAGCGCGTCGGACATGAGCGCGAGCGAGCCGGTGATCTGCCAGGCCACCACCTTGAGCGCCATGACGAAGAGCGCCACCACCACCGAGCCGATGGCCAGCCGCATCACCCGGTCCATCGCCTCAGCCCTTCTTGCGGCGCGGCACGCCGTATAGCTCCAGCCGGTGCCCCACCAGCCGATAGCCCAGCCTTTCGGCGATCTTCTCCTGAAGCGCCTCGATCTCGGGATCGACGAATTCGATCACCTCGCCCGACTGCATGTCGATCAGATGGTCGTGATGCTCGCGCTCGGCATCCTCGTAGCGCGCGCGCCCGTCGCCGAATTCGAGCTTGTCGAGGATCCCCGCCTCCTCGAAGAGCTTCACCGTGCGATAGACCGTGGCGATGGAGATGCGCGCATCGCGCGCGGCGGCGCGGGCGTGCAGCTCCTCGACATCGGGGTGGTCATCCGCCTCCTGGAGCACCTCGGCAATGGTCCGCCGCTGCCCGGTCATGCGCAGCCCTCTGGCCTCGCAGCGTTCGGTGATGGTCTCGGGCATCGCGCCTCTCCGCTCGGGTCGTGCCGGGGAGATAACGGTGCGGGGCACGATTTTCCAGACGTTTTCGCCGCGCCGGGCGGCTCAGTGCGGCGCGGCCTTCGAGAAGAGGTGGATCACCACGATCCCCGTGAGGATCATCGCCATGCCGATCACCGCCGGCAGGTCGAGCGTCTGGCCGAAGAGGACATAGCCGATGGCGGCGATGAACACGATCCCCAGCCCCGACCAGATCGCATAGACCAGCCCCACCGGCATGAAACGCAGCGTCTGCGCCAGCAGGTAGAAGCTGATCGCATAGGCCACCACCACGATCACCGAAGGCCAGAGCCGGGTGAATTGCTGGCTTGCCTGCAACGCGGTCGTGCCCGCCGTCTCGGCCAGGATCGCCAGCGCGAGAAGAAGATAGACCTGCATGTTCATCGACGGCCCCCACATCTGTGCCGGATCGGGATATGCGCGCGCGAACGCAAGGTAAAGCCCGCAGCGCGTGGCGCGCCCGCAGGCTGGTCCATGATTGCCTGCGCCCGCAGGCTGGCCCATGATTGCCTGCGCCCGCAGGCTGGCCTAGGGTGCGGCCATGGCGAAACAGGATTTTACCCATGTGCAGACATGGGTCTTCGATCTCGACAACACGCTCTACCCGCCGGGGGCGCGGCTCTTTGACCAGATAGAGGCGCGGATGACCGCGTTCGTGCGCGATTTCCTCGGGGTGAGCGAGGCCGAGGCGGACCGCATCCGCCATGATTACTGGCGCGCGCATGGCACGACGCTGGCCGGGCTGATGCGCTGTCACGATCTCGACCCCGGCCCCTATCTGCGCGCGGTGCACGATATCTCGCTCGATCATCTCGCACCCGATCCCGCGCTGCGCGCGGCCATCGCGCGGCTGCCGGGGCGGCGAATCGTCCATACCAACGGTTCGGGCGATTATGCCGCGCGGGTGGTGATGGCGCGGGGGCTCGGGGGGGTGTTCGATGCGATCTACGGGGTGGAGGATGCAGGCTATCACCCCAAGCCGGAGGCGGCGGCCTTTGCCGCCGTGCTGGAGCGCGACGGATCGCAGGCGGCCTCGGCGGCGATGTTCGAGGACGATCCGCGCAATCTTGCCGCGCCGCACGCCATGGGGATGCGCACCGTCCATGTCGCGCCCGCCCCCCTCGCGGCGCCGCATATCCACCACCATACCGACGATCTGGGCGGGTTCCTCGCGCACCTCGTCTGAGGCGCTGCGACGATGCGTCCCTGTCGCGCGGGCGGGCGGCCCCATATCTGAGCTTCAGACTCAGCTATTACGAAAGGACCGCCCGATGCCGGCCACCGACACCCAGGCCACCCCCCACACCCAAGCCGCAGCGGCGCGCGCGACCGCCTGGCGCATCCTTCTCTGCCTTGCCGTTCTCGTCGCGGCCTGGGCGACGAGCGTTGCCATCTGGGGGATTCCGGGGCTTTATATCCCCGCGCTCGCCCTGGTGCCGGTGATCTGGGTGGCGCTTCTGATCATCTCGCGCGGTTAGGGACGCGAGCGGCAAGGGGCAGGCGATGGTGGATGAGCGCGTCGATATCGTGATCTCGGGGGGGGGCGTTGCGGGCCTCACCGCGGCGGCGGTGTTCGGGCGGGCGGGGTTTTCGGTGCTCTGCGTCGATCCCGCGCCCCCCGTCACCGCGCGCGACGCCGAAGGCTCGGACCTGCGCACCACCGCATTCCTGCAACCCGCGCAGGCGCTGCTCGCGCGCGCGGGGCTGTGGGAGCGTCTGGAGCCCCATGCCGCACCCCTCCGGATCATGCGCGTGGTCGATGCCGGGGGCGTGGAACCCGTGCCGCGCATCGTCAAGGATTTCGACGCCTCCGAGATTTCCGACCGGCCCTTTGGCTGGAACCTGCCCAACTGGCTCTTGCGGCGCGAGATGGTGGCGCACCTGGAGGGGATGGCGACCGTCACATTCCGCCCCGGCACCGCCACCACCTCGCTTTTCACGCGCGAGGCGGAGGCGCGGGTGGGGCTCTCGGATGGCAGCCGGGTGCGCGCGCGCCTCGTGATCGCCGCCGACGGGCGCGCCTCACCCATCCGCGAGGCGGCGGGAATCGCGGTCAGGACCACGCGCTACGGGCAGAAGGCGCTCGCCTTTGCCGTCACCCACCCGATTCCGCATGAGAATGTCTCGACCGAGATCCACCGCTCGGGGGGGCCCTTCACCCTCGTGCCGCTGCCCGATTTCGAGGGGCTTCCCTCCTCGGCGGTGGTGTGGATGGAGGCGGGGCCCGAGGTGGCGCGCCTCGCCGCGCTGCCGGTCTGCGATTTCGAGGCGGCGATGAACGCGCGGTCGTGCCACCTGTTGGGGCCGCTCACGCTGGCCTCGCGGCGGACGGTCTGGCCGATCATCAGCCAGATCGCAGACCGCATGTATGCCGAGCGCGTGGCGCTGGTGGCCGAGGCCGCGCATGTCGTGCCGCCCATCGGCGCGCAGGGGCTCAACATGAGCCTGGCCGACATGCGCGTGCTGGCCGATCTGGCAGAGGCCGCGCCCGACCGGCTGGGCGAGCGGGCGATGCTCGAGACCTATCACCGCAAGCGCCACTGGGAGGTGGTCGCGCGGGTGCGCGGCATCGACCTGCTCAACCGCGCCTCGATGATCGCGGCGCAGCCCCTGCGGGATGCGCGCGCGCAGGCACTGAACGCGCTCTACTCGCTCGCCCCGGTGCGCAAGACGCTGATGCAGATGGGGCTTGGCGCGCGGGGGTGATTGGGGCGGGTTCGGCCTGAAGGCGACGCTGAGAGCAAAGCCCCCTTGCGCGGAATCGAGGCGCGCCTTGGCGCGCCGCCGCGCATCGCCGGGCCGCCCCCCGGCACGGCGATCTGGCTGCCGCTTGCGCGATGCTTGGGGGTTTTCGGATCTGGCGAGATAAAGTGCTGCCAAACTGACGTTGGATCGCCGCACCGCGGCCCGTCGATGCGCGGTTTCGGCACATGGCAGCAACAAACCATTCGCGTCGCGCTACAGCACCCGATCCAGCACCGCTTCCAGCCGCCCGAGCGCGCCGGGCACGTCATAGAGCTTGTCGAGCCCGAAGAGGCCGAGCCGGAAGGTGCGAAACCCCTCGGGCTCTCCCACCTGAAGGGGCACGCCGGCGGCGATCTGCATCCCCTGGGCGGCGAATTTGCGGCCATTCTGGATGTCGGGATCGTCGGTATAGCTCACCACCACGCCGGGCGCGCCATAGCCGTCTGCGGCGACCGACACCACACCGCGCGCGCGCAGCATCGCGCGCACCCCGTCGCCCAGCTCCCATTGCGCCGCGCGCAGCCGCTCGAAGCCGTAATCGCGCGCCTCGTGCATCGCGTCCCGAAGACCACGCAGCGCATCGGTCGGCATCGTGGCGTGATAGGCATGTCCGCCCGCCTCATAGGCGGCCATGATCGCGCGCCATTTCTTCAGATCGAGCGTGAAACTGTCCGACGTGGTCGCCTCGAGCCGGGCCGCGGCGCGTGGCGACATCATCACCAGCCCCGCCGAGGGCGAGGCCGACCAGCCCTTTTGCGGCGCCGATATGAGCACATCCACCCCGGTCGCGGCCATGTCCACCCAGGCACAGCCCGAGGCGATCGAGTCGAGCACCATCAGCGCACCCACCTCATGCGCAGCCTCGGCCATCGCCGTCACGTAATCGTCGGGCAGGATCAGCCCCGCAGCCGTCTCCACATGCGGGGCGAGGACCAGATCGGGCCGCGCCTCGCGGATCCTGGCCACCACCTCGGCGATGGGGGCGGGGGCATAGGGCGCTGTCGCGCCGTTGCCGGTCTGGCGCGCCATGCAGACAGTGGTCTCGGCGGCAAATCCGCCGGTCTCGAAAATCTGGCTCCAGCGATAGGAGAACCAGCCGTTGCGCAGGATGAGCGCGTGCGCCCCGCGCCCGAATTGCCGCGCGACCGCCTCCATCGCGCAGGTGCCGCCGCCAGGCACGAGCGCCACCGCCTCGGCGCGGTAAACCTCGCGCAGGACGGCGGAAATGTCGCGCATCACCTGCTGAAAGGCCGCCGACATGTGATTGAGCGAACGGTCGGTGAAGACCACCGAATATTCCAGAAGGCCGTCGGGATCGACCGTGTCGAGAAGGGCGGGCATGGCTGTCTCCTGATGCTGTGTCGCGCGCAAGATGCGCAAGCCGCACGCGAATGTCCACGCCCCTAACGATCCCGCCAGTCGCGCCACCAGCGCTCCCAGCGGCGGGCGAGCGCGTCGGGCTCTTCGGCGTGGAGCCGCTCGCCGAGCCGCAGCGCCTCCGCCTCGAGCCGCGCCAGCTCTGCCGCGATCGGGGCCTGCATCGCCGCCACGGCCCCGGGCGCAAACGCCCCCTGCGCGAGGTGGGCGCGCATGTCGTGGAGGTCGTGATGATGGCCGAGGATCTCGCCCAGGCGCTGCGCCAGGGCGCGCCGCGGGTCGATCCGCGCGGGCTTGATCGGGCGCAGCAACTGCGCGTGATACCAGTGGTATTTCACCGGCTTGCGCCAGTCGTGAAACGCCTCCGGCGCATGGGTCGCGCGCGCCCGTTCCAGCCCGCGCCGCCCCTGGGCGCAGGTCTTCTGCACCCCCTTGCGCGCGGGGGCAAAGCCCCGCGCCGACAGCCGCCAGCCCGCCACCCGCGCGCGCGCCGCGCCGAGAATCGCGTCGAATGTGGCGATATCGGCGGCGCGATCGGTGGCAAGATGGGGCAGGGCCGCGGCCTCTGCGGCAAAGTCTGCGCGGATCGCCGCGAGCGCCTCGGGGTCGAGCCCCTCGGGCCGCGCCAGGGCCAGCCGGTCGAGTGTCTCGCGCCCGGCCCCGCCCGCGCGCAGCCGCTCCAGCGCCCTGGCCGCGTCGCGGAACGCGGCGTTCTCGGTGTCGAAGCCGTCGAAGGCCGGACGCACCAGACGGATCAGCCCGCGCAGCTTCTTGCAGCGGGCGCGCGCCTCGTGGATCCCTTCGGGATTGTCCCCGGGACGCGCCGCCGCCGCGCGCGCGCGATCGATCTGCTCGCAGGCGATCCGGCGGAGCGCGCCGGCCAGGGACTTGTCGGATTTCCTGAGGCGATAGGGCATGACGGTCCCAGGATAGGCGAACGGGCGCGACGCACAAGCCCGACACCTCAGCCGATCGGCCCGGGACGCCGCTCCTCGGAGAGGAGCACATTCGCCTCGACATTGCCAAGCCCCGGCAGGGTCATGATCCGCCGCCGCAACACCCGCTCGAAATCGGCGATGTCGCGCGCGACCACGCGCAGCCGGTAGTCATAGACCCCGAGAATATGCTCGACGGTCTGCACCTCGGGAATGGCGCTCACCGCGCGCTCGAAATCCTCGAGGCTCACGCGGCCCTTGGTGGCGAGCTTCACCCCGAGAAACACCGTCACGCCAAATCCCAGCTTCTCATGGTCGAGATCGAGCCGCCGCCCCTTGATCACCCCCGCCTCATGGAGCCGCCTCATGCGCCGCCAGGTCGCGGGCTGCGACAGGCCGAGCGCGCGGCCGATCTCGCTTGCGCCCTGCGTGGCGTCCTCGGTCAGCGCGCGCAGGATCTGCCGGTCGATCGTGTCGAGCGCGATCATAGCGGCAGCGCCTCGTCGGACTTGATCCGCGCCACATGCATCAGCGCCTCGACATCGGCGATATGGGGAAGGGTCAGGATCGCGCTGCGGTAAAGCTCCTGGTAATGCGCCATGTCGCGCGCGATCACCGACAGGCGCAGATCGACCCGGCCAAGAAAGGTCTGGATCTCGAGCACTTCGGGCACCGCACGCGCGGCGGCGATGAATTCGTCGAAGGCGCGCGGCTGCGTCTTGTCGAGCGCGATGCGCAAGGAGACCTCCACCGCATAGCCGAGCGCGCGCCAGTCGATCACCGCACGATTGGCGCGGATGATGCCCGCGGCGCGCAGCCGCTCCAGCCGCCGCGCGCATGTGGCCGGCGTCATCCCCGCCCGCGCCGCGAGCTCCGCAGGCCCCAGATCGGGCGCGTGCTGATACTGCCGCAAAAGCCGCCGGTCGCTATCGTCGAGCATGAAATTTTCGCCATTTCTTCATCTTTCGAATAAATACTCAATAATCCGTCCGGATACACCTGAAATTTCGCGCGCCATTCCGGGGCCGCCGGTCTAGCCTCCGCCCGTCAATCAACCCCGGAAGGAGACCGCCATGCGCGTCTATTACGATCGTGACTGCGACATCAACCTGATCAAGGACAAGAAGGTGGCCATTCTCGGCTATGGCAGCCAGGGCCATGCCCATGCGCTCAACCTGCGGGATTCGGGCGCGAGGAACCTCGTCGTGGCGCTGCGCGAGGGCTCCGGATCCGCGCGCAAGGCCGAGGCCGAGGGGCTCAGGGTCATGGGCATCGCCGAGGCGGCGGCCTGGTGCGACCTGATGATGTTCACCATGCCCGACGAATTGCAGGGCGAGACCTATCGCAAATATGTCCATGACAATATCCGCCCCGGTGCGGCGATTGCCTTTGCCCATGGGCTCAACATCCATTTCGGCCTGATCGAGCCGAAAGCGGGCGTCGATGTGATCATGATGGCCCCCAAGGGCCCCGGCCACACGGTGCGCGGCGAATATGTCAAGGGCGGCGGCGTGCCCTGCCTTGTCGCGGTCAGCAACGATGCCTCGGGCAAGGCGCTCGAGCTTGCCCTGAGCTATTGCTCGGCCATCGGTGGCGGCCGGTCGGGCATCATCGAGACCAATTTCCGCGAGGAATGCGAAACCGACCTCTTCGGCGAGCAGGCCGTGCTCTGCGGGGGCCTTGTCGAACTGATCCGCATGGGCTTCGAGACGCTGGTCGAGGCGGGCTATGCGCCGGAAATGGCCTATTTCGAGTGTCTGCACGAGGTCAAGCTCATCGTCGATCTGATCTACGAGGGCGGCATTGCCAACATGAACTACTCGATCTCCAACACCGCCGAATATGGTGAATATGTCAGCGGCCCGCGCGTCCTGCCCTATGACGAGACCAAGGCGCGGATGAAGGGCATTCTGCGTGACATCCAGACCGGCAAATTCGTGCGCGATTTCATGCAGGAAAACGCCGTCGGCCAGCCCTTCTTCAAGGGCACGCGCCGCCTCAATGACGAGCACCAGATCGAGGAAGTCGGCAAGAAGCTGCGCGGCATGATGCCCTGGATCTCGGCGGGCAAGCTGGTGGATCAGGACAAGAACTGATCCCCGTGACGGGACAGGGGGCGGGGCCCGCGCGGCCCCGTCCCGACCCCTCGGAGGCCGCCCCCGTGCATGATATCGCGCCGCGCAACTGGCTGAGGATCGCGGTTCTGGGCCTCCTGTGGGGGGCGTCGTTTACCTTTGTCACCGTAGCGCTGCGCGATGTGGGGCCGTTCACCGTCGCCGCCGTGCGGATCACGCTGGGGGCGGTTTTCCTGCTGGCACTGCTGCGGCTGAAGGGGCTGCGCCTGCCGCCCGCGGGACCGGGTCCGGGGCGCAGGATCTGGGGCTTTGCGGTGGCGATGGCGCTGTTTTCCAACGTCATTCCCTTCTCGTTGCTGGGCTGGGCGCAGCAATCGGTGGCCTCGGGCTTTGCCGGGGTGTGCATGGCGGCGGTGCCGCTGCTGATCCTGCCGCTCGCGCATGTCCTCGTGCCGGGCGAGCGGATGCACCCGCGGCGCTTCGGGGGGTTCGTTCTCGGCACGGCGGGGGTGGTGGTGCTGATCGGGGCGGAGGCATTCGTGCCGACCGGCAGGGATCTCGAGTCGCTGGCGAGGCTGGCCTGCCTCGGGGCGGCCATGTGCTATGCGACGGGGTCGATCCTGACGCGGCTCTGCCCGCCGGTGCATCTGCTGGCGCTGGCGGCGGCGGTGATGGTGCTGGCGGCGGGGATGATCGTGCCGGTGGCGCTGATCGTGGAGGGGCTGCCCGCAGGGCTGAGCCCGATGGGGGCGCTGGCGCTGCTCTATCTGGGCGTCCTGCCGACGGGGGTGGCGCAGCTCCTGCTGGTGCAGGTCACGCGCGAGGCGGGGCCGGTATTTTTCGGCCTTGTCAATTACATGGTGCCGATGTGGTCGGTGCTTCTCGGGGCGCTGATGCTGGCGGAAACACTGCCGCCGCGGATCTTTCTCGCGATGGCGATGATCCTCGCGGGCATGGCGATCAGCCAGTGGGGCGCGCTTTGGCGGTTGTTCGCGGGGCGGTCAGGCTGAGCGGGAACTGACCGGCGGGCGCACCGTTTCACCGCGTCCTGGTCTGCGGGCTGTGGTCCGGAGGGAGGGTGGTCTCGAGGGGCAGGTCTGGAGGGCTGGCAAGGGGGCCAAATGGCGGACCGAGGAGGATTCGAACCCCCGACCCCTTGATTCGTAGTCAAGTACTCTATCCAGCTGAGCTATCGGTCCGCTGCGGCTGCGTTTAGACCGTGGTGCGGGGTGATGCAAGGGGCGGGGCGAAGATTTATGACGGTCCGGTGAAATTTCCCTTGGGCAGGGTGATGCAGAAGGATGTGCCGCGCTCGTCGCTGTGTTCGAGCATCAGGTTGCCGCCATGGCCGCGCATCAGCTCGGCGGCGATGCTGAGGCCGAGCCCGGTGCCGCCCTTGCTCACCCCGCCGCGGAAGGGCTGGAAGAGGTGTTCGCGCGCCCTGGGCGGCAGGCCGGGGCCGGTATCGGCGACGCGGATGATCCATTCGCGCGCGTCCTCTTCCGCGCCCACGGTGATCACGCCGGGGGTGGTGCCGCGCATGATCGCCTGGCGCGCGTTGCGCACGAGGTTCGCGAGAACGCGGTAGAGCTGTTCGCGATCGGCGAGCAGGATCAGCTCGTCGGGAACCGCGTTGACGAACCGCAGCTCCTGCCCCTCGGCGGCCATGGCCTCGGTCTCGAGCACATCGGCCACCAGATCGCGCAGCCGGTGGCGGGCGAGCACCGGCGCGGGCTCTTCGGCCTTGCCATAGGCCAGCGTCGCCTCGCACAGATGCACCGCGCGGGTGAGCGAATTGACCAGCTTCGGCGCCAGACGCCGGACGCCGGGATCCTCGCTCCGCTCGATCCGGTCGGTGAAGAGCTGCGCCGCGGTGAGGATGTTGCGCAGATCGTGGCTGACCCTGGCCACCGCGCCGCCAAGCTGGGCGAGGCGCTCCTTTTGCCTGAGCGCGGCGGTGAGCCGGGTCTGAAGGGTTTGCAGGCTTTCCTCGGCCTCGCGCAGCTCGGTGATGGCGGAACCGGGTTTCATCACCAGCCGCGCATCTTCGGGATTGGCGGCATAGTCGCGCATGTTGCGCACCACACGCCGGATCGGTCGCACGACAAAGCATTGCACCACGATGAACAGGAGCGTCGCGGTAAAGACCGATATCACCAGCGACAGCCAGAGGATGCGCAGCCCGTAGTCGATCATCGCCGCGCGCAGCCCCGCGGTGTCGAGCGTGATCTCGATCAGGCGCCCGCCCATGCGCACCGGCTCGCCGATGACGCGGATCACCTCGGGTGCGGGGCTCGCCAGCCGGTGCATGGCGTCGCGGATGAGGAGGAGGGCGGAGGCGTCGCGCAGATCGACGCTGCGGCTCACGGGCGCGGGCACGGGCGAGGAGAGCACAAGCTGGCGCGCCTCGTCGCGGGCGAGCACGACGTTGAACACCTCGGCATTGCGCAGCAGTTCCTCCTGAAGCTCTGCCGTCACCTGGCCCTCGGCCAGCAGCACGAGCGAGGCGATCTGCGCGCGCTCCAGCCGGTCGGTCAGATATTGCTCGCGAAAGCGCGCGACCGAGGGCACGAAAATCAGCACCTCGGCCAGCATCACGAAGATGGCCGTGAGGATCAGGAAACGCCCCGACAGCGATCTGAACACGCGCGCCTCCCCGCCCGTTTCAGGGCAGCCAGCGTTGCACGAACCCGACCACCCGTTTCACCATAGGGCTATCAAAGAGCCTTGGCGAGAAATAGGCCCCCGCCGCGCGCTTGTTGATTTCCCCCAGCGTGGGGTAGGGGGCGACCATGTTCGCCACATGCTTCATCCTGAGGCGGTTGGCGAGGATGAAGGCCCAGAGATTGATGAGCTCGCCCGCCTGCGCCCCCGCGATCGACACGCCCACGGGCCGCCCGCGCACCACCATGACCTTGATCAGCCCCTCGGTCTTGCGCTCGGTGATGGCGCGGTCATTGTGGTTGCAGGCAAAGCGGACCACTTCGAGATTGCCGCCATGTTCCTCGCGCGCCTGCGCCTCGGTGAGGCCCACCTGCGCCAGTTCGGGATCGGTATAGGTGGCCCAGGGGATATGGTCGGTGCGCATCTTCGCGGGCAGGCCGAGCAGCGCCTGCCGGATGATCAGCCCCGCCTGATAGCCCGCCACATGGGTGAATTGCAGCCCGCCCGCCACATCGCCGATGGCGTAAACCCGGCGGTTGGTGGTGCGTAGCGAGGCGTCCACCTTGATGCCGCGCCGCGTGGTCTCGATGCCCGCGGCCTCGAGGTCAAGCCGGTCGGTATTCGCCTTGCGCCCCACCGCCATGAGCAGATGCGTGCCGCGAAAGATGCGCCCGTCCCTGGCCGCGACCTCGATCGCGCCGGCCTTGCCACGGATCTCGGCGGCCATGGCATTCTCGGCGATGGCGATGCCCTCGGCGTCAAACCGGGCGCGGACCACCTCGACCATCTCGGGGTCGTCCTGCCCCATCACCCGGGCGCCTTCGATCACCGTCACGGCGCAGCCCAGACGCCGATGCGCCTGCGCCATTTCCATGCCGATGGGACCGCCGCCTATCACCAGCAGGTGGCCGGGCCGCTCGCGCAGCTCGAAAATCGTCTCGTTGGTTTCAAAGGGCACGGTGTCGAGCCCCGGAATGGGCGGCACGAGGGGCGAGGAGCCGGTGGCGATGACCACGCGCCGCGCGGTGATCAGGTGGTCGCCCGCCTGCACCTCGGTCGGCGAGACGAACCGTCCGAATTCTCGGATCACCCGCACGCCGAGCCCCTCGAATCGCTCCTGGCTGTCCACGGGCGCGATCTGCGCGATGACGTCTGCCACATGATCCTTGGCGGCGGCATAATCGACCTGCGGGGTCACATCGGCCACGCCGTATTGCGCCGCATGGGCCTGGGCATGGGCCGCCTTGCCGCTGGCAATCAGCGCCTTGGACGGAACGCAGCCGAAATTGAGACAGTCGCCGCCCATCTCGCGCCCCTCGAGCAGGATGACGCGCGCCCCCATCTGCACCGCCCCCGCCGCCACCGAAAGCCCGCCAGAGCCCGCCCCGATCACCAGCAGGTCGGTCGTGAGTTCGTGCATGATCAGATGTCCCTCTTTCCACGAATGGCCTTGATCACCATCGGCAGCGCCGAGAGCGCCGCCAGCCCGAGCAGGGGGGCGATGACATGCGGCTCCCACAGGAGCGAGAGATCGGGGCTCTCGCCCCGGTCGAACACCGCGCCGAGGCCCACGCCGATCGAGGTAAAGACGATCGCGCCCGGGATGATCCCCAGAACCGTCGTGACGGCGAAATTGACAAACCGCACCCCCACCAGCGCAGGCAGCAGGTTGGCCATGAAGAAGGGCACCGCCGGCACCAGCCGCATCATGAAAAGAACACTGATTTCATTGTCATGCAGGCCGGTCTTGAGGCGCTTGAGCGTGCCCTCGGAGGCGTCGATCCGGGCCGCGAGCGCGCGCCCCGGCCCCCAGCGGGCGGCGAGAAAGATCGCCACCGCCCCGAGCGAGGCCGCCGTCACGTTGAGCGCCGTGCCAAGCGGCAGCCCGAAGAGAAACCCGCCGGTGACCGAGGCCACCGCCGCACCGGGCAGCGAAAAGGCGACGATCAGGAAATAGGCGGCGATGAAGGCGAGCCCCAGAAGCACGACATTATCGTTGCGAAACGCCAGCAGCGCCTCGCGGTTGTCGCGCAGCGTGTCGAAGGTGATATGGTCGCGCAATGTCAGCGCGCCGATCCCCGCCACCACCAGGATGACCGCGAGCGGCAGATGCCGCATGAGGCCGCCGCTTCGCTCTGCGGGCGTGTTGCTGTGGTTCATGGGGTTCCCCGGATTGGCTGTCACCACCCCTTGATGCACGCTCGGGGGCGGCTGTGCCAGTGGCTGACATCGCGGTTCACGAGGGGGTGATCGCAGGCGAGGGGGCGTGTTGTCCCGGTGGTATCGCGCGACATCGCAGGCAAGGGGCGGAAATCCCGCGAAAACACCACGAAAACACCGGCGAGGGGGTTTGACTTGGCCCGGGGGCCTCTCTATAGACCGGGCTTCAGATGAATTCGGGCCGGGCGCGATTCAAGCGACCGCCGCCCGCCCAGGACCGGAGACGGAGCGATGAAACGCACCTATCAACCCTCGAACCTCGTGCGCAAGCGGCGTCACGGTTTTCGCGCGCGCATGGCCACCAAGGGCGGCCGCAAGATTCTCAATGCCCGCCGCGCCCGTGGCCGCAAGGTGCTGAGCGCCTGAGCACCAGCTTTTGCCGATGATCCCGACACCGCCGGAGGCCCCTGACCCTGCGCCAGGGAATCCGCCTCCGGCGGTCTCGCCATGCGGGACGCCGGTCGAGGTGATGCGCAAGCGCGCCGATTTCCTCGCCTGCGCGCGCGGCGCGCGGCAGGGCACCGGCACGATGATGGTGCAGGCGCGCGACCGGCGCGACGGCAAGCCCCTGATCCGCGTGGGATTTACCTGCTCGAAGAAGGTCGGCAACGCGGTCACGCGCAACCGCGCCAAGCGCCGCCTGCGCGCCATCGCCCGCGAACTCCTGCCCGAGGGCGGGCAGCCCGGATGGGATTATGTGCTGATCGGGCGCGCGGAGGCGACGGCCACACGGCCCTTTGACGAGCTGCGCCGCGATCTGGCCTTTGCCCTGCGGCGTCTGGGGCCGGGGCGATGAGCCCTCTGGCCCGCGTTCTGGCGCTTCCGGTCCGGGCCTACCGGCTGTTTCTCTCGCCCTGGATCGGCTGGCATTGCCGCTATCAGCCGACCTGCAGCCAATACGCGCTCGAGGCGCTCGAGCTGCATGGCGCATGGCGCGGCGGCTGGCTCGCGCTGCGCCGGATCGCGCGCTGCAACCCCTGGGGCGGCTGTGGCCATGACCCTGTGCCGGGGACGGATCGGGACGGTGGCCAGAACGCCCTTTCCCCCTCCGGCGATCCATGCGATAGGGAGCCGCCAGACGAGACATCCATGGAGAACCCGAATGGAGATTCGCGAGGCCCTCACCTTTGATGACGTCCTGCTGGTGCCGGCGGCCTCTTCGGTCCTGCCCAACACCGCCGATACCCGCACCCGCGTCACCCGCGACATCCACCTCAACATCCCGCTGCTGAGCTCGGCCATGGACACCGTGACCGAGGCGCGCATGGCGATCTGCATGGCGCAGGCGGGCGGCATCGGGGTGATCCATCGCAACCTCACCATCGAGGAGCAGGCTCAGGAGGTGCGCCGCGTCAAGCGCTTCGAGAGCGGGATCGTCTATGATCCGATCACCCTGCGCCCCGATCAGACGCTGGCCGATGCCAAGGCGCTCCAGGAGCGATACAATGTCACGGGCTTTCCGGTGGTGGACGAGGCGGGGCGCGTCGTCGGCATCGTGACCAATCGCGACATGCGCTTTGCCGAGGACGAACGCACGCCGGTGCGGGTGATGATGACCTCCGACAATCTCGCCATTCTCCGGGAGCCCGCCGACCGCGACGAGGCCATGTCGCTGATGAAGGCGCGCCGCATCGAGAAGCTGCTCGTGACCGACGGGCAGGGCAAGCTGACCGGGCTTCTGACGCTGCGCGACACCGAACAGGCGGTGCTCAACCCGACCGCCTGCAAGGACCGGCTCGGGCGGCTCCGGGTCGCGGCGGCCTCGACCGTGGGCGACGCCGGGTTCGAGCGCACCGCGGCGCTGGTGGAGGCGGGGGTGGACATGGTGGTGATCGACACCGCGCATGGCCATTCCGAGGGCGTCGCGCGCGCGGTCGAGCGGGCCAAGACGCTGTCGAACGAGGTGCAGATCGTGGCGGGCAATGTCGCCACCGCAGAGGCCACGCGCGCCCTCATCGACGCGGGCGCCGATGCGGTCAAGGTGGGGATCGGGCCGGGCTCGATCTGCACCACGCGGATCGTGGCGGGCGTCGGCGTGCCGCAGCTCACCGCGATCATGGACAGCGCGCAGGCGGCGGGCGACGTGCCGGTGATCGCCGATGGCGGGATAAAGTTCTCGGGCGATTTCGCCAAGGCGATCGCGGCGGGCGCCTCCTGCGCGATGGTGGGCTCGATGCTTGCCGGCACCGATGAGAGCCCGGGCGAGGTGATCCTCTACCAGGGCCGCAGCTTCAAGGCCTATCGCGGCATGGGTTCGCTCGGGGCGATGGCGCGCGGCTCGGCGGATCGCTATTTCCAGAAGGACGCGGCTAGCGACAAGCTGGTGCCCGAGGGAATCGAGGGGCAGGTGCCCTACAAGGGCGCCGCGGCGACCGTTCTCCATCAGCTTGTCGGCGGCCTGCGCGCCGCCATGGGCTATACCGGCTGCGCCACCGTGGAGGAGATGCGCCGCAACTGCCGCTTCGTGCGGATCAGCGGGGCGGGCCTCAAGGAGAGCCACGTTCATGATGTGCAGATCACGCGCGAGAGCCCGAATTATCGCATCGGATAATGATATCATCGACTTGCGGCGCATAGTTCAGGTGACATCATGACCCCCGGCGCGCGCGTGGCCGCGGCGATTGCGGTGCTCGATGCGATCATCGCCGGCGCCCCGGCCGAGCGCGCCCTGACCAACTGGGCCCGCGGCGCGCGCTATGCCGGATCGGGGGATCGCGCCGCGGTGCGCGATCACGTCTTCGACGCGCTGCGCCGCCTGCGCTCTTGTGCTGCGCTTGGCGGGGGGGAGGATGGGCGCGCCGTCATGCTTGGCAGCCTTCGCTCGCAAGGCATTGATCCAGAGGGTATCTTCACCGGCGCAGGCCATGCGCCCGCGCCCCTCTCCGAGGCCGAGCGTCGGGCCGGCCGCCTGCCGACCGAGGCCGAGGCGCGCGATCTTCCCGACTGGATCTGGCCGTATTTCGAGGCGGCACTCGGCGAAGCCGCCCCCGCCGCCGCCGAGGCGCTGCGCCAGCGCGCGCCGGTTACGCTTCGGGTCAATGTCCGGCGTATCACGTGTGCCCGGGCGCAGGCGGAACTCGCCGGCGAGGGGATCGCGACACAGCCTGTTTCCGACATCAATAATGCATTGCAAGTCACGAATAACGAACGAAAAATTTCGAGATCGAGGCTCTACGCTGCGGGGCTGGTCGAGCTTCAGGATGCCAGCAGCCAGGCCGCGATGGAGGCGATTGACCTGCCCGCGGGCGCGCGGGTGCTCGATTTCTGTGCGGGCGGCGGCGGCAAGGTTCTGGCGTTGGCGGCGCGGCACGATGGCACATGGTTCGCCCATGACGCCGATCCGCACCGCATGGCCGATCTGCCTGCGCGCGCGCGCCGCGCCGGCGTCGCGGTGCGGCTTTGCACGATGGAGGAACTCGCCGCGCGCGGCCCTTTCGACGCGATCCTGTGCGACGTGCCCTGTTCGGGATCGGGCACATGGCGGCGCGCACCGCAGGCCAGGTGGACGCTTGTTCCCGAGCGTCTGCACGATCTCGCCCGCCTTCAGGGCGAGATCCTCGCGCGCGCGGCGGCGCTGCTCGCGCCCGAAGGCGTGCTCATCTACACGACCTGTTCGGTTTTCGTGCAGGAAAACGAGGATGTGATCGGGCATTTCCTCCGCGAGAACGCGGCGTTCGGGGTTTCGCGGATGCGCCGCTGGCCGATATCGGCCACGGGGGACGGGTTTTTTCTGGCACAGCTCAGGCGTGCCACCTGGAAAGATGGACAACCTTGACGCGATTTGCGTGCTGGCGTTAAGTGATCCTTAAGCGATCCGCCGCACGATCGCACCATGAACGAATCGCTCCGGTCCTCACCATGGAGGCGTCATGTGACGGTCTTCGGCGATCCCTTGCAGGAGGCGAAAGGCTCTGCTGCGGCGGGCAGGGCGCGCGCGGCCATCCTTCTGGTCGTGGCCGCGCTGGCGGCGCTCGCGGCCCTTTTCGCTCCTCACGGGGGGGCGGCGCGTGTCCTGATGGTGCTCGTCGCGTCGGCGCTGGCGTTGTCGGCGCTCTGGCTGCGGATCGGGCCACGCGGCCTGACCCTGCCTGGCCGGGATGCGGCGCTGTGCGCGCTGATCGAGGAGGACCCGGAGCCTGTCCTGCTCGCCGAGGCGGGTGGACGGGTGCGGCAGATGGGGCGTGCGGCACGGCGGATCTTTGGCGATGCGGGTCCGGCGACGCTTTCGGGGCTGTTGGGCACGCATCTCGCCAATCCCGGTCCGGTGCTCGCCGCGATCGAAGGCCGCGCGCGCACCACGGGCGCGGCGGTCGAGGATCTTGTCACCCGCGACGGCCACATGCGTCTCGGCGCGCATCGCGCCGGTGCCGGTCGCTATATCTGGCGGCTGGAGATGGCCGGCGCGCGCCCGTCGCAGGGCGGCGAGGAGCATGCGATCCCCATGCTGACGCTGGGAAGGGACAATGCGGTTCTGGGCATGAACCCCGCCGCGCGCGATCTCCTCGGGGAGCGGATCACCTCGCTCGACGCGATCTGTCCCCGGCCGCCGGAAACGGGGATGGCCTGCGATATCCCGACGCCGGGCGGCCCGCTGCGCTGCATCTGCCTCGCGCGCGCGGGCCGCGCCGGGCAGCGCGAGATCTTTCTGGTGCCGGTTTCGGGCGATCCCCTGGCCGCCCCCGATGACTGGGCGCTTTTCGACATTCTGCCGGTTCCCCTGCTCAAGCTGGGCGCGGACGGGACCGTGCTCCGGGCGAATCCGCCGGCCCGCGCGCTCATCGGGATCGGGACGGAGGGGGGCGGCCCGCTGCGCCTCGCGGAGGTGCTCGAGGGGCTCGGCCGACCGGTGACGGACTGGGTGGCCGATGCCGCCGCCGGGCGGGGCACGCTCAAGCCGGAATTCCTGCGGGTGCGGCGCGCCGATACCGAGGCGTTCATCCAGGTCGCCCTGCGCCGGGCGCGCGACGCGGACGCGGTCGTGCTCATCGCCGTTCTGAGCGATGCGACCGAGCTCAAGTCATTGCAGGCGCAATTCGTGCAGAGCCAGAAGATGCAGGCAATCGGACAGCTCGCCGGCGGAATTGCACATGATTTTAACAACCTCCTCACGGCGATCTCGGGCCATTGCGATCTTCTTCTGCTGCATCGGGATGCGGGTGATCCCGAATATGCCGATCTCATGCAGATCACCCAGAACGTCAATCGCGCCGCGGCGCTTGTCGGCCAGTTGCTCGCCTTCTCACGCAAGCAGACCCTTCGGCCGGAGCTTCTCGATTTGCGGGACACGCTCGCGGATCTGACGCATCTTCTGAACCGGCTGGTGGGCGAACAGATCACCCTCACGCTTGACCATGAGCCCGGACTCGCCGCCATTCGCGCCGACAAGCGTCAGATCGAGCAGGTTGTCATGAACCTCGTCGTCAACGCGCGCGATGCCATGCCCGAGGGTGGGGAGATCAGGATCGTGACCCGCAACCGCACGATTACCCGCGCCCTGCATCGAGACCGCGCCACGGTCGCGCCCGGGCGTTATGTCTCGGTCGAGGTCATCGATACGGGTCACGGGATCGCGCGAGACAAGCTGGAGCATGTCTTCGAGCCCTTCTTTACCACCAAGAAGGTCGGGGAGGGGACGGGCCTCGGCCTGTCCACGGCCTACGGGATCGTCAAGCAGACGGGCGGGTTCATCTTTGTTGACAGCGTCGTGGACGAAGGCACGACGTTTCAGTTGCTCTTCCCGGCCCATGACCACGCCGCGCAGGAGGTCGCTGCGCCCGATCAGCTGCCTGCGCCCGGTTCGGCCGGCGATGGCGTCGTTCTTCTGGTCGAGGACGAGGTGCCGGTGCGCACCTTCGCCAGCCGCGCCCTGCGGCTGCGCGGCTTTCACGTGATCGCGGCCGGATCGGCCGAGGAGGCGCTCGAGATTCTCGACGCGCCTGGCTGTCATGTGGATGTTTTCGTGACCGATGTGGTCATGCCCGGCATGGATGGGCCGAGCTGGGTCCAGAAGGCGCTCGAGAAGCGCCCCGAGGCGCGCGTGGTCTTCATGTCCGGTTACGCCGAGGAGGCCGTCGGGGACAACCAGTCCCGCATCGCGAATTCGGTCTTTCTGCCCAAGCCGTTTTCCATGAACGAACTGGTCGATACGGTGGCCCGGATGCTGGCCCGATCCCCGTCCGGTCGCGCAGCCGGGCCACCATGATCAGCTGGTGTTGCGGCGCCCTGGTCGAGGCATGTCATGGCTGCCATCCGGCCCGATACTGTCGTAAAGCGCGAAATCGGCGGCGCAGGTCCGGTAGAGACGGTCCCGAGTGCCCGGCGACAAGGCAAGCCCGCGCTCGGGAGAGGGATTCGTTATCTCGGGGGAGACCGTTACACCAAGAGCATTCCCGAGAAAGCGTTGCAGCGCGGCCTGATCCTCGTAGCGAAAGAGATGCGTCACCCTCGTGCCGTTACGCTGGGGTTCGAGGAACTTTGCCTGGGCACCCACCCTTGCGAAATCGGGTGGCTCCGGGTCGCAATAGGACTGCACGAAACTGTCGAAAGACATGCCGTGCGTGCTGTTGGGGTGGCCGCGCAGCTCCTCGCGGCTCCGGTAGCGATACCAGCTGCCGAGCCAGTCCAGCGGCTCCCGCATGACGGCGACAATACGCACATCGGGCCCGACGAAACGCTCCACCATCTGCCGGAAGAACCGATTGTAGCGAAACAGCGGCGCGTGTTTCAATTCGGGTGGCGCCGACACGACCACCGCAGCGTGCCTGCCCAGGGCCGTCGCATAGGCCGTGCTGCCGGTCTTGGGCACCGACAGGAAGACAAGTTTCTGCCTCGCGAAGATCAGCAACCACGAACCTTTCACCGAAGACCGCAAATCGTGAGGTCGTAACCTCTTGTTAAGCTTTGCACACGATCATGTCACGAGCGGTTTTCCGGTTGCCATGTTCGCCTTCTGGTCTCATAGTGAAACGGAACATGCGGCGAACACGGCCAGGCATTGCCGCAATGGGCGGCCTGTGAAATAACGGAGCGAACATATGGCAACGGCGGATCTTCTCTCGATGGACAACAAACGCAGCGCCGACAGGCAGAAGGCCCTCGACAGCGCGCTCGCCCAGATCGAGCGGCAATTCGGCAAGGGGTCGATCATGAAGCTCGGCCGCGACAATCCCGTGGCCGATATCGAGGCGACATCGACCGGTTCCATCGGCCTCGATATCGCGCTCGGAATCGGCGGCATTCCCAAGGGCCGCATCATCGAGATCTACGGGCCGGAGAGTTCGGGAAAGACCACGCTGACCCTGCATTGCGTGGCGGAGGAGCAGAAAAAGGGCGGGGTATGCGCCTTCGTGGATGCGGAACACGCGCTCGATCCGATCTATGCACGCAAGCTCGGGGTCGATCTGGAGGAGTTGCTGATCTCGCAGCCCGATACCGGCGAGCAGGCCCTCGAGATCGTCGATACGCTGGTGCGTTCGGGCGCGGTCAGCCTGATCGTGGTGGATTCGGTGGCGGCGCTCACCCCGAAGTCCGAACTCGAGGGTGAGATGGGTGATTCGAGCGTTGGTGTTCACGCGCGGCTCATGAGCCAGGCGATGCGCAAGCTCACCGGTTCGATCAGCCGCACGAAATGCACCGTCATCTTCATCAATCAGATCCGGATGAAGATCGGGGTCATGTTCGGCAGCCCTGAAACGACGACGGGGGGCAATGCGCTCAAGTTCTACAGCTCGGTGCGGCTCGATATCCGCCGGACCGGAGCCATCAAGGACCGCGACGAGGTGGTCGGCAACGCGACCCGTGTCAAGGTGGTCAAGAACAAGGTGGCGCCGCCCTTCAAGCAGGTCGAGTTCGACATCATGTATGGCGAGGGAATCTCGAAGACCGGCGAGCTGCTCGATATGGGCGTGAAGGCGGGGGTGGTCGAGAAATCCGGAAGCTGGTTCAGCTATGGCGACCAGCGGATCGGGCAGGGGCGCGAGAATGCCAAGGCCTATCTCAAGGAGAATCCGCAAGTCGCAGATGAGATCGAGGACAAGATCAGGGCGGCTCACGGGCTCGATTTCAGCATGTCGGCGGGTGATTCGGCGGATGTGATGGATATCTGAGCGCCCGGCCTCGCCGCGGGTTTCAACGGTGGACATGACCCGCGCGCGGGGATACATCGTTGCGACCGCAGCCCTTTCCAGCAAGAAGCCATCGCCATGCCCACGCTGAACGAGATTCGCTCCACCTTTCTGAGCTTCTTCGAGCGCAACGATCACCGGATCGTCGAGAGCTCTCCCCTGGTGCCGCGCAACGATCCGACCTTGATGTTCACCAATTCCGGCATGGTGCAGTTCAAGAACTGTTTCACCGGGGTCGAACACCGTGATTACGTGCGCGCCACAAGCAGCCAGAAATGCGTGCGCGCGGGGGGCAAGCACAACGATCTCGACAATGTGGGCTACACCGCGCGTCACCATACCTTCTTTGAAATGCTGGGAAATTTCAGTTTCGGAGACTATTTCAAGGAGCAGGCGATCCCCTTTGCCTGGGATCTTCTCACGCGCGATTTCGGCATCGACAAGTCGCGGCTTCTGGTGACGGTTTATCACACCGATGACGAGGCGGCCGCGATCTGGAAGAAATACGCGGGCCTGCCCGACGAACGGATCATCCGCATCGCCACGGACGACAATTTCTGGTCGATGGGCCCGACGGGCCCCTGCGGGCCCTGCACCGAGATCTTCTACGATCACGGCCCCGGGATCGCAGGCGGGCCGCCGGGCAGCGCGGACGAGGATGGCGACCGGTTCATCGAGATATGGAACCTCGTCTTCATGCAGAACGAGCGGTTCGAGGATGGTTCGATGCGCGCGCTCGACATGCAGTCGATCGACACAGGCATGGGGCTCGAGCGGATCGGCGCGCTGCTGCAGGGCAAGCACGACAATTACGACACCGACCTCATGCGCAGCCTGATCGAGGCCAGCGCCCATGTCACCAGTCAGGACCCGGACGGGCCGGGGCGCGTGCATCACCGGGTGATCGCCGACCACCTGCGCTCGACCTCGTTCCTCATCGCCGACGGGGTGATGCCCTCGAACGAGGGGCGCGGCTATGTGTTGCGCCGGATCATGCGCCGCGCGATGCGCCATGCGCATATGCTGGGGGCGAAGGATCCGGTCATGCACCGGCTGGTGCCGGCGCTGGTGGCGCAGATGGGCCAGGCCTTCCCCGAGCTCGGCCGCGCGCAAACGCTGATCGAGGAGACGCTGCGCCTCGAGGAGACGCGCTTTCGCCAGACGCTCGAGCGCGGCTTGCGGTTGCTGGACGAGGAGCTCGAGAGGCTTCCCGAGGGAGCGGCGCTGCCCGGCGAGGCGGCGTTCCGGCTCTATGATACCTATGGTTTCCCGCTCGATCTGACGCAGGACGCGCTGCGCGAGAAGGGGCGAGGCGTCGATACTGCGGGGTTCGATGCCGCCATGGCCGCACAGAAGGCCAAGGCCCGGGCGGCCTGGGCGGGCACGGGCGCGGCGGCCGATCAGGCGGTGTGGTTCGACATCGCCGAGGACAAGGGCGCGACCGAATTTCTCGGTTATGACACCGAAAGCGCCGAAGGACGGATCGTGGCGCTCGTCGCGGATGGCGGCGCGGTCCGGAGCGCGGCCAGGGGCGCGCAGGTTCAGATCGTCGTGAACCAGACACCATTCTACGCCGAGGCCGGCGGCCAGGTCGGCGATACCGGGGTGATCGAGACGGCGACGGGGCGCGCGCGGGTGCTCGACACGCGCAGGATCGCGGACGTTTTCGCGCATGTGGCCGAGATCGAGGCCGGTGAGATCAGCGCCGACCAGGCCGCGCGCCTCGTCGTGGATCACGCCCGGCGGAGCGCGATTCGCGCCAATCATTCGGCCACCCACCTGCTGCACGAGGCACTGCGCCGCGCGCTCGGCGATCATGTCGCGCAGCGCGGATCGCTCAATGCCCCGGACCGGCTGCGCTTTGACTTCAGCCATGCCGGGGCGATCGACGAGGCGGAGCTCGTCGCGATCGAGGCCGAGGTCAACGCCTTCATCCGCCAGAACAGCCCGGTCACCACGCGGATCATGACACCGGACGATGCCCGCGCCATTGGCGCGCAGGCGCTCTTTGGCGAGAAATACGGCGACGAGGTGCGGGTCGTGTCGATGGGCACGCTCGAAGGGTCGGGCAAGGGCGCCAATGGCGCGACCTATTCGATCGAGCTTTGCGGCGGCACCCATGTGCGCCAGACCGGCGATATCGGGACCTTCGTCATCATCGGCGAGAGCGCATCAAGCGCCGGTGTGCGGCGGATCGAGGCGCTCACCGGGGCAGCGGCGGTCGCGCATCTGCGCGCGCAGGCGACGCGGCTCGGGGCCGTGGCCGCCGAGATCAAGGCACGGCCCGAGGATGTGCCCGCGCGTGTGCGCGCGCTGATCGAGGAGCGGCGGACGCTCGCCAATGAGGTGGCGCAGTTGCGCCGCGATCTGGCGATGGCGGGTGGCGCCTCGCAGGCCGGGGCGCCGGAGGCGCGTGAGGTGGGCGGCGTGCGCTTTCTCGCGCAGGTTCTCGCCGGTGTGGAGGGGCGCGATCTTCCGCCGCTGATCGACGAGATGAAGCAGCGTGTGGGCAGCGGCGTGATCCTGTTGCTGGCCGATACCGGCGGCAAGGTGGCGGTTGCGGCGGGCGTCACCGGCGATCTCGTGGACCGCATATCGGCGGTCGATCTGGTGCGCGCGGCGGTGCCCGCGCTCGGCGGCAAGGGCGGTGGCGGTCGTGCCGATCTCGCGCAGGGCGGCGGAAGCGATATCGGCGGTGCCGAAGCGGCGATCGCGGCGGCGGAGAAGGTTCTCACGGCCCATGGGGGGCGGGTATGAGCGCCGATGTCATCGTGTGGATCTGGGTCAACGATCCGCAGGCATACCCGGCCCGTGCCCTTTCCCAACCGAACGACCAATTCGATGCCCGTCAACGCATCCGGCCGCGCGCGATCGCACCAAGCGCGCGCGATCTGGTGACGGTTGACGGCGTCTGACCCGGATCGAGGAACTGCTCATGCCCGCACTCTGGATTGCCCATGTGACCGTCACCGATGCCGAGGCCTACGGCCGCTACGCCGCGTTGGCGGGGCCCGCCATCGCCCGCCATGGCGGCACGTTCCTCGCTCGGGGCGGGCGCCATGTGCAGCTCGAGGGGCGCGATCATGCGCGCAACGTGGTGGCGCGGTTTCCCTCGCTCGAGGCGGCGGAGGCCTGCTATCGCAGTGCTGAATACCAGGCGGCGCTCGCACATGCGCGCGGCGCGTCCGAGCGCGATCTGGTGATCGTCGAGATCGAGGCGGGCTGAAACGCGGCGCGCGCCGCGGTTCTTCAGCTCACGATGCGAAGATGCCCGCGCAACCGCGCGGCATTCGTCGCTGCCGTTCGCGTCCCCGTCCCCGCAATCACCGTGAGGGCGGCGGGCTTCGTCGTCGCGGATAGCGGCTGGACGGACACGCTCTCGATATCGAAACGGCGCGCCGGACGGCCGATCGGGCCGTGGGTCACGAGACAGCCGAGCGCGCGCGAGATGTCACCGAGATCGCTGCGCAGCGGCAGAAGCAGCATCGTGCCTGCGAGCGCGGGGCGTCCGATCGAGGCGCGGCTGCGCAGGGCGAGGCGCGCGATTGCCGGACCGTCGAAGAGATCGACCAGGTGGCGCGCGAATTCCGCGCGCGATTCGGGCGCGATGAAGCTGCACAGCGGCATTCCGCGCACGTCCATGCCCATCAGATCGCCGAGATCCATCCCCGCGAGGCGCAGCCGGACCACCCCCGGCGCAATCCGCTCGACGATGAAGGTGCTCGACAGCAGTGGCGCGATGCGGCGCGGGTCGATATCGGAGCGGTTGGGCACGTCGCGACCCTTGCGGCAGGCGTCCCAATGGGCGAGGAAGGCGCGCAGCTCAGCCTCGAGACGCGCATCGCCCGGGGTTCCCATGCCGTTCGCGTCGCGTCGATCATCCCACATGACACCACCCTTTACCGATCGCTTTCCTGCGCCCGAGCCTCGGGGCGGGCTGGTCAAGGCCGGCTTGCCGGGGCGGGCGATGCGGCAAGACTCGCACAATTTAAGGCAGATGTATCTAAAATTCGCGGTATCTGGTTAACCTCACCCCGGCCCGCCTCCCGCGTCACAGCCCGACCATGGCGCGGATGTCCTGCGGGCGCGCCCCCTCGGCGCGGTAGGTGGCGATGGCGCGCGCGTCGTCGCGCTTGGCCAGGCGGCGTCCCTGCGCGTCGCGGATCAGGCGGTGATGGTGATAGGCGGGGACGGGAAGGCCGAGAAGCCGCTGGAGGAGAACGTGAATCCGCGTGGCATCGCGCAGATCCTCGCCCCGGATCACGTCGGTGATCTGCTGGTCGGCATCGTCGAGCACCACCGCGAGATGATAGGATGCGCCCAGATCCCGCCGTGCGAGGACCACGTCGCCCACTGTTTCGACCAGATCGGGCACGCGAATTTCCACGCCATTATCGAGGAATTTCAGGTTCTCGCCGGCAAGTCGCACGGCGCGCGCCATATCGAGGCGAAGCGCCATGCCATCCGGCATCGGGCCTGTGGGCGCGGTTCGCGGGCGGCAGGTGCCGGGGTAGATGATCCCGTCGGGCCCGTGCAGGGGCGCGCCCTCCTGCGGGGCGGAGGCGGCGGCGCGGATATCGGCGCGGGTGCAGCGGCAAGGGTAGAGCAGGCCGCGCCCCCAGAGCGATCGCAGCGCGCCACGGTAGCGCGGCAGGCGGGCGGACTGGCGCAGCACCGGCTCGGGCCAGGCGAGGCCGAGCCAGCGCAGATCGTCGAAAATCCGCGCCTCCCATTCGGCGCGACAGCGGCTGCGGTCGAGATCGTCGATGCGCAGAAGAAACCTTCCGCCGGCCGCCCGCGCCCGGTCATGCGCCAGCATCGCCGAGAAGGCATGGCCCAGGTGCAGCGGTCCTGTCGGTGAGGGTGCAAATCGCGTTATGAACATGAACGCAATCGGTTACGAGGCAAAGCTCATGTCCTGGGCATTGAGCCAGCCGCGCCATGCGGCCTTGGCCCGGTCGGTATAGGCCCGGTAGCGATCGACGCGTCCGCGCCGCCCGCCCCTGAGCCCCTCGACCGGGCGGAAGAGGCCGAAATTGACGTTCATGGGCTGAAAGCTCCTGGCCTCCGCGCCGCCGGTGATGTGGTGAAGGAGCGCGCCCATGGCGCTGTCCTGCGGCACGTCGGGCAGCGCGCGCCCGAGGATCTCGGCCGCCGCGAGCCGTCCGGCGAGCAGGCCCATGGCGGCCGATTCCACATAGCCCTCCACCCCGGTGATCTGCCCGGCAAAGCGGATGTGAGGCCGGCTGCGCAGGCGCATCTGCCGGTCGAGCAGCGTCGGTGAATTGAGAAAGGTGTTGCGGTGGATCCCGCCAAGGCGCGCGAACCGTGCATTTTCGAGCCCTGGAATCATCCGGAAAACAGAGGTTTGCGCGCCATGTTTCATCTTGGTCTGAAAGCCCACGATATTGTAGAGCGTGCCGAGCGCATTGTCGCGGCGCAATTGCACGACGGCATGGGGTTTCACATCCGGCGCGTGCGGGTTGGTGAGGCCCACGGGCTTCATCGGTCCGTGGCGCAGCGTCTCGCGCCCGCGCTCGGCCATGACCTCGATGGGCAGGCAGCCGTCGAAATAGGGCGCGTCCTCGCCCTCGTGAAACGCGGTCTTTTCGGCGGCGAGCAGCGCGTCGATGAAGGCCTCGTATTGATCGCGATCCATCGGGCAGTTGATATAGGCGGTGCGCTCTTCCTCGGTCGCGCCCTTGTCGTAGCGCGATTGCCGCCAGGCGCGGCCCATGTCGATGCTGTCGAAATGCACGATCGGGGCGATGGCGTCGAAAAAGGCCAGCGCCTCGGAGCCGGTCTCCCGCGCGATGGCCTGTCCGAGCGCGTCCGAGGTCAGCGGGCCGGTGGCGAAAATCCAGTTGCCGTTCTCGGGAAGCGATGTAATTTCAGTGGTTTCCAAGGTGATCTTCGGGTGCGCGCGCAGCCGCTCGGTCACCGCGCGCGCAAAGGCCTCGCGGTCCACGGCGAGCGCGCCGCCCGCGGGCAGACGGTGGCGATCGGCCATCTCCATGATGATGCCGCCCGCGGCGCGCATCTCCCAGTGCAGCAGGCCCACGGCGTTCTGCGCGTCATCGTCCGAGCGGAACGAATTGGAGCAGACCATCTCGGCCAGGTGGCCGGTGCGATGCGCGAAGGTCGCGACCTTCGGGCGCATTTCGTGGATCACCACCTCCACACCCATGCGGGCCGCCTGCCAGGCTGCCTCCGATCCGGCCATGCCGCCGCCGACGATATGAAGAACCTCTCTCATGCCGCGCGATCTAGGGGAAAGGGCAGGGATTGGGAAGGGGCGTCATTGCTGCCAGTCGGGGGCGCGCTTGTCGAGAAAGGCGCTGATACCCTCGTCGGTGTCGCGCTCGAGCATGTTCTCGACCATCACCGCCCCGGTATGGGCATAGGCGGCATCGAGCCCCATCTCGAGCTGTTCGTAGAAGGCGCGCTTGCCGATGCGCACCGCCGTCCCCAGCTTGGCCGCCACGGTCTCGGCGATCGCCATGGTCTCGCGCTCGAGATCCGCGGCCGGCACGACGCGGTTGACGAGGCCGAGATCCGCCGCGCGCGCGGCGTCGATGAAGGCGCCCGTGGTCAGCATCTCGAAGGCCTGCTTGCGCGGGACATTGCGCGACAGCGCCACCATCGGCGTCGAGCAGAACAGCCCGATATTGACGCCGTTCACGCCAAAGCGCGTGCCCTCGGCCGCCACCGCCATGTCGCAGCTCGCGACGAGCTGGCAACCCGCCGCCGTGGCGATCCCATGCGGCGCGGCGATCACCGGCTGCGGCAGGTCGCGAATCGCGGTCATCACCCGGGCGCAGCGGGCAAAGAGATCGGCGAAATAGCCGCGCCCTTGGTCCTCGGACTGGCGCGCGGCCTGCATTTCGCGCAGGTCGTGCCCGGCGCAGAATGCCTTGCCGGCGCCCCGCAGGATCACCACGCGGATCGCGCGATCCTCGGCCAGGCGCGCGAATTCGGCGCTGAGGGCCGCGAGCATGGCATCCGAGAGCGCGTTGAGATTGGCGGGCGAGTTGAGGGTAAGCCGGGCGATGGCGCCCATGTCCGTGCGATCGAGAATTGGCATCTTGTCTCCCTCCTGTGCTGCGGGCAGTCTAGCGGCGCATTGCAAGGGAGGAAAGGAATGGACGTGAAGATGACGGCGGAGGAACTCACCGCCTTTCTGGGGCGAGTGTTCCCGCAGATTGCGTCGGATTTCGTCATCGAGGAAGTCGCGCCGCGGCACGTCAGGGTGCGGCTTTGCGTGGAGGACCGGCATCTGCGCCCGGGCGGCACGGTCTCGGGGCCGTCGGTCTTTGCGCTGGCGGATGTCGCGGTCTATATCGGGCTTCTGGCGATGATCGGGCCGGCGGAACTGTCCGTCACGACGAACTGCTCCATCGACTTCATGCGCAAGCCCGCCGCGCGCGTGGACCTGATCGCCGAATGCCGGATGCTGAAGATCGGCCGTTCGCTGGCGATCGGCGATGTGCTGATCTTCTCCGAGGGCATGACCGAGCCCGTGGCGCGGGCAACGCTGACCTATTCGATCCCGCCGAAATGACGCCGCCGGCCCCGGCAGCCGGAGCCGGCCCTTGCGCGGGGGGTGTGGCGGGGTAACCTGCGGGCAATACCGGGAGGACGACCATGACCGAAACGCGGCCCGAAGGGGTGCCCGAGATGGGCGCGGTGAGCCTCGCGATGCTGGGGGTGGCGCTGCGCCGGGGATGGGCGGACATGCGCCGCGCGCCGGGATATGCGGCCCTCTTTGCCGGGGTCTATGTCGCGGTCGGCCTCGGGATCGCGGCGGTGACCTGGGCCACCGGCAAGAGCTACTGGCTGGTCTTTGCCGCCGTCGGCTTTCCGCTGGTGGGGCCCTTTGCCGCCGTCGGGTTCTATGAGGTGAGCCGCAGGCTCGATCTGGGCGAGCCGCTGGTGATGCGCGAGATCCTCGGCGTGGTCGCCCATCAGCGGCGGCGGCAACTGCCCTCGATCTGCGCCATCATCATCATGGTGTTCCTGTTCTGGTTCTTCCTTGCGCATATGATCTTTGCGCTGTTTCTCGGGCTCTCGACGATGACCAATGTCTCGTCCTCCTTCGACATCTACCTCACGCGCGAGGGGCTGGGCATGTTGGTGACGGGCACGGTGGTGGGGGCCGGTTTCGCGCTTCTGATCTATGCGATCACGGTGATCGCGCTGCCGCTGCTGCTGGATCGGGAGGTGGATTTCGTCACCGCCATGCTGACGAGCATCGCGGTGGTGCGCGACAACCCGGTGGCGATGCTGGCCTGGGCGGGGCTGATCGCGGGGCTGACCTTTGTGGCGCTGGTCCCGGGCTTTCTGGGGCTGTTCGTCGTGCTGCCGCTCCTCGGCCATGCCACCTGGCATCTCTACCGGCTGATCTGCGCGGCGGCGGCGTGAGGGGCGTCAGGCGCTCCAGATTTCGGGGCCGCCGATGATCCGGGGGTCGGGGGCATCGACCGCCGCGCCATCCTTGCGCGCATAGTCGAGCCCCGAGAGCAGGTGTTGCATGACCGCCAGATGGGCGCGTCGCTTGTCATCCGAACGCACCACCGTCCAGGGCGCGTGCACCGTGTGGCTCAGGCTCAGCGTCTCGGCGATGGCGGCGCTGTAGGCGTCCCAGCGTCTGAGCCCCTCGACATCGATCCAGCTCAGCTTCCATTGCTTGAGCGGGTCGCGCTCGCGGTCGAGAAAGCGGCGCAACTGCTCGGCGCGCCCGACATTGAGCCAGAATTTCACGAGATGGATGCCCTCCTCGATCAGCATTCGCTCGAAATCGGGCACCTGGGCAAAGAAATGCCTGCGCTGCGCATCCGAACAGAAGCCAAAGACCGGCTCGACCACGCCGCGATTATACCAGCTGCGATCGAAGAGCACGATCTCGCCGCCGGCCGGAAGATGGGCGATATAGCGCTGGAAATACCACTGCGTCGCCTCGATATCCGAGGGCTTGGGCAGGGCCACGACACGCGCGCCGCGCGGGTTGAGGTTCTCGGTGAGGCGCTTGATGGTGCTGCCCTTGCCGGCGGCGTCGCGCCCCTCGAACACCACCGCCACCCGCGCGCCGCTTTCCTTTACCCAGTGCTGGAGCTTCACCAGCTCGACCTGGAGCCGCTCCATCGCCTTTTCATAGGGCTTGCGCCCCATCCTCTCGGAATAGGGAAAGCCGGGGTCGAGCAGGTCGTCCTTGTCCGCGCGCGCGATCGCCTTGCGGATCTCCTCGGGCGCGTCCTTGTGGAAGAAGGCGCTGATCGCACCGTCGAAGGGCAGGTCCATGGTCCACTCCGATCCTGTTTTGCGCGACTATGGCGGCTCGGGGGCGCCGGCGCAATCCGGCGCGCCGCTCAGCCCCGCAGCTCGATCCTCTCCAGGCCGATCCTTTCGCGATCAAAGGGTGTCGTCTGGTAGATCTCCGAAACCCAGTTGCCGTAGAGAAGATGCGCATGGCTGCGCCAGCGGTTCGCCGGCGGCTGCGAGGGATCGTCGTCGGGATAGTAGTTGCAGGGCACGTTGACCGGCGTGCCATTGGCCACGTCGCGATCGTATTCCTGCTTGAGCGTGTCGCTGTCATATTCGAAATGGTTGAAGACATAGAGCGCGCGATGGCCCGGATCCTCGACCAGGCAGGGGCCGACCTCGTCGCTATCGAGAAGGATCGTGAGCCCCGGCACGGCGGCGATCTCGGCGCGCTTCATCTCGGTCCAGCGGCTGACCGGGATCACGCATTCATCGGAGAAGCCGCGCAGATAGGGCGAGGCGGGGGCCATGTTGCGATGGCGAAAGCAGCCGAAGGCCTTGTGGTCGAGCATGTGCTTCTTCACGCCGTGGAAATGGTTGATCATCGCCATGCCGCCCCAGCAGACGCCGAAGGTGGAATGGACATGGCTCTGGGTCCAGTCGAAAACGCGGGCCAGCTCGTCCCAATAGGTCACCTCGGTGAAATCGAGATGCTCGATCGGGGCGCCGGTGATGATGAGGCCGTCATACTTGTCGCCCGAGGCCGCCACCTCCTCGAAGGGGCGATAGAAGCTCTCCATGTGCTCGGCGGCGGTGTTTTTCGCCTGATGCTCGGTCATGCGGATGAGATCGAATTCGATCTGCAGGGGCGTCGCGCCGATCAGCCTGGCGAACTGGTTTTCGGTCTGGATCTTCTTCGGCATCAGGTTGAGCAGGCCGATGCGCAGCGGGCGGATGTCCTGGCGCGCGGCCTGGTCGGGATCCATCACCATCACGCCCTCGCGCCGGAGCACGTCATAGGCGGGCAGGTTCGCGGGCATCTTGATGGGCATGGGGGCGGCTCCTCGGCTCTCTTTTCTCTCAGCTCGGACGGCGGTCGATGGCAGCGGCGATGAGATCGTCGAAGCGCTCGGCGTCGCTGGCCTGCGCCACCTCGTCGGCGCTCACCCGGACGCCCCATTTCACCATTCGTTCATAGCGCGGCTGGCGGTGTGCCAGCGCCTGCGCATAGGTCCAGCGGATGAAGGCATCGGGATCGACCTCATTGCCGGAGACATCGTTGAGCCGCAGATATTCCTCCCAGACGCGGGTCAGGAATGCGGGCTGATAGGCCATCGGCTTGGGCGCGCGGTCAAAGCGGCGGATCAGCTCGGCGGTATGGGCCTCGGACCCCTCGATATGGACCAGCAGGCAGTGGCGCGAAAGCTCGGTCAGGATCGGATCGGCGGGATCGTCGCCATCCACCCATTCGCAGATCGACCCGCCCGTGTCGCAGATGAAATGCGCATAGCCATAGAGCCGCTCGGCCCGCTCGATGAAATAGCCGGTATCCATCAGCGCGTGGATCTCCGCCTGGCGGAACTGTTCCTGGCGGCGGCGGTATTCCTCGATCGGCAGTCCCCCCTTGTCGGGATTGCCCGGCTTGCCCAGGTAGGTCGAGACCGGCGAGAGATTGTGAAAGCTGATATTGGATCCGATATGGATCGAATCCGACAACAGCAGATCGCGCAGGAACGGCACCTGCATGGCATGGGCCTTGGCATTGTCGGCGATGAATTCGCCCATGTAGCGCGTGCCGATGCGGTAATCGATCGAGTAGTGAAACCAGCCGCCCGAATCGCGCAGCATCTGCGAGACATGGGTCTTGCCCAGCCCCGACATGCCATAGAACAGCACCCGTTTCCGCGGGGCCTCGCGCCAGTCGCGGGCGGTTTGGTAGATCATCGGCAGCTCCCTCATTCGCGCGCCCTGATTGCGGGTTTCAAGGGCGTTTGGCAAGGGGCAGACAAAAGACCCCGCCCGGTTGAGGGGCGGGGCCTCGCGTGGCGGGATCGTTCGGGATCAGAAATGAAAGCCGAGCTTCACCGCGGCGCTGATCGCGTCGTTGTTGCGGAAACTCGCGCGCTTCGTGTCCGGCGTGCCGGTTTCGGGATCGGCATCGCCCAGCCATGTGTAGCGGATACCGCCCGACACATCGACCATCTCGTTGAGCTTGTATTTGGCGCCGACGGAAACGGCGAACAGGCCGTTCGTCGGTGCCAGCGGGGACACGAGATCGTTGGAGCTGGCATCCTCGTAGGTGAAGGCGAGGCTGCCCGACAGGCGATCCGAGAAGCGCCGGCCAACGCCGATCTCATAGGTGGTGGTGTCGTCCAGCTCGGACAGGTTGGTGCCGAAGAGCGGCGGCGTGAGGGTGAACGCGCTCCATTCGGCACGCCGGATGCTGGCAAATGCGAGTGTGTCCCTGGCAATGCCCGTCTGCACCGAGAGCTCCCATGTCTCGGGCAGTTCGGTATCGGTGTTCCCGAAGGTCACCGGCACCCCGGGCCCGCCTGCCGCGACCGGGATCGTCTCGGTCGTGCGCAGGCTCAGGTCGATCGAGGAATGATAGGTGAGCGCGACCCGAAGCGCGATGTCGGGAATCTCGTAGGCAGCCCCGAGAACGGTCCCGATGCCGGTATCCGAGGAGAACGAGAAATCCGACCCGTTGGCCGGGCCATAGGAGAGGCCCGAGAGGGTGATCTTGCCCTCGGCCTTGACGATGCGCGGCCCGCCATAGATCGAGATGCGATCCGTCACCCGATATTTCAGCAAAGCGGTGAGCGCGTCCGTCTCGGCCTCGGCCAGCGTGCCGCCGAGCATCGTGGCCGCCGGGTTGCCGCCATATTCGACATCGGCGCCATAGGGCTGATCGAAGATGAGCGCCATGGACAGCCTGTCGTTGAAGTCGATCTTGACCCCGGCCCCGAACATGCCGAAATTGTTCCCGACATTGCTGATGCCATTGCCGAGCACATCCGTTCCCGTCAGGTCCGGCCAGGAATAGGCAAAGGACAGTTCCGCATAGTTGCCCTGTTCGAAAATGATGTCGATCGGCGTATAGGTCCGGTCGAGCCCGCCCGCATGGGCAGTGGCTGCGCCCAGGCTCAGCGCGGTGACGGACAGCAGTTTCGCTTTCATGGCCTCTTTCCTCCCGATGTTTTCCGCGACCCTACGGCGGCGCCACGATCGCTCAACCCGTGACGCCGCGTCAGGAATCGAGCGCGGCCAGAGGGTTGCACGGAAGACACACCCCTGAGGCGCAATTCGTGAACCGCTATCGTCTCTGGCGTGTTTCAGACCACAGGTTGAGATAATTCGCGCCAAAGATCACCGCCGCGCCGATGATCACCCAAGCCTCGACCGTCTCGCCATAGAGCAGGAGCGCGATGAGGGCGATCAGCGGCAGGCGCAGGAAATCGACCGGCACCACCACCGTTGCGGGCGCCAGCGAAAGCGCCGTGGTCAGGCACAGATGCGCCAACAGCCCCGCCATCCCGATCAGCGCGAGCCAGGGCAGCGCCGCGGCCGAGGGCAGCGCGATATCGCCGTCGATCCCCGCGCAGATCAGCCCCAGCCCGATCTGCATCAGCGTCATCCAGAACAGGATCGCAGTCAGGCTCTCGTGCCGCGTGAGCCGCTTGGTGGCGAGGATCGAACCCGCAAAGCAGATCGCCGCCGCGATCGCAGCCAGTTGCCCCGGCCCCAGCGTCTCTGGCGAGGGCCGGGTGACCATCAGGATCCCGGCAAAGCCGAGCGCCGCCGCCAGCACCCGCACCCGCGTCAACCGCTCGCCCAGCACCAGCGGCGACAGCACCAGCACCCACAAGGGCGAGGTGAATTCCAGCGCAAAGACCTGCGCCAGCGGAATGAGCGTGATCGCCAGAAACCACAGGTTCTGCCCGGTGAAATGAAAGAGATTGCGCAGCACATGAAGGCGCAGCCGGTCGCCGCGCACCTCGCCCAGATACCCCGTGGCGCGCGCCACGATCAGCACGACGAGAAAGCCCACGATGGAGCGGTAGAGCATGATCTCGAACGTGTCGTGATCGAGACTGACCGCGCGCCCGGCAATGGCCATGGCCGAAAACGACGCCACCGCGCCCAGCATCCAGAGGGCTGCGCGCAGGGTCTGCGGGGCGGGGAGGGGGGATGTCATCCTTCGGTCACGGTAAAGACGCCCGGCGCGGTCTCTTCCATGTCGAACACCAGGCACCCCGGCTCGGCGCGGCTGAGGCGGATATGCCCGGGCGGGGCGGCACGCGCGATGTCGATCTCATGAGGCGCGCAGGTCATCTGCCCGCTGAGCCGGATCACTCCCATTCGATCGTTCCCGGCGGTTTGGAGGTGATGTCATAGGTCACGCGGTTGATGCCCTTGACCTCGTTGATGATCCGCGTCGCCGTCTCGCCCAGGAATTCGTGGGTGAAGGGGTAATAATCCGCCGTCATCCCGTCAACGGATGTGACCGCGCGCAGCGCGCAGGCGAAATCATAGGTGCGCCCGTCGCCCATAACGCCCACGGTGCGCACCGGCAGGATGGCAACAAAAGCCTGCCAGATCTCGTCATAAAGCCCGTGCTTGCGGATCTGGTCGATGAAGACGGCATCGGCGCGGCGCAGGATCTCGAGCTTTTCGCGGGTGATCTCGCCGGGGCAGCGGATGGCGAGGCCGGGGCCGGGGAAGGGGTGGCGCCCGATGAAGCTCTGCGGCAGGCCCAACTCGCGCCCCAGGGCGCGCACCTCGTCCTTGAAAAGCTCGCGCAGCGGCTCGACCAGTTTCAGCCCCATCTTCTCGGGCAGGCCGCCGACATTGTGGTGCGATTTGATCGTGACCGACGGCCCGCCCGAAAAGCTGACCGATTCGATCACGTCCGGGTAGAGCGTGCCCTGCGCCAGGAACTCCGCCCCCTCGATCTCGCCCGCGTATTTCTGGAACACGTCGATGAAGAGGCGGCCGATGATCTTTCTCTTTGTTTCCGGGTCACTTACGCCGTCAAGCTCACCCAGGAACAGCTCGGATTCATCGGCATGGATCAGCGGGATGTTGTAATGGTCGCGGAACATGGTCACGACCTCTTCGGCCTCGCCCTGCCGCAAGAGCCCGTGATCGACGAAGACGCAGGTCAGCTGATCGCCGATCGCCTCGTGGATCAGAACGGCGGCGACCGAGCTGTCGACGCCCCCCGACAGCCCGCAGATCACCCGCTTGTCGCCGACCTGTGCGCGGATCCTGGCAATCGCCTCCTCGCGATAGGCGCCCATCGTCCAGTCGCCCGTAAACCCGGCAAGGCGCACGAAATTCTCCAGCAGCCGCGCACCGTTCGGGGTATGGTGCACCTCGGGGTGGAACTGCACCGCGTAAAAGCGGCGGTCGCGGTCGGCGGTGATGGCATAGGGGGCGCCGGGCGAGGTGGCGAGAGCCTCGAAACCGGGAGCGATTTCAGCGACGTGATCGCCATGGCTCATCCAGACCTGTTCGGGCGCGCCGCCCTCGAACCAGCCGGCAAGCAGATCGCTCCCGATCCCGGTCGGCGTGACGAGGGCGCGACCGAACTCGGCGGTGGCCTGTTCGCCTGCCTCGACGCGCCCGCCCAGATCCTGCATCATCACCTGCTGCCCGTAGCAGATCCCGAGGATCGGCACGCCCAGATCATAGACCGCGCGCGGCGGGCGGGGCGATCCCTCGCGCGTCACGCTGTCGGGTCCGCCCGAAAAGATCACCGCGCGCGGCCGGATCCGCGCCAGAAGGGCGGTGTCCACCTTCTGACAGGGGTGGATTTCGCAATAGACATGCAGCTCGCGCAGGCGGCGCGCGATCAGCTGCGTCACCTGGCTGCCGAAGTCGATGATCAACAGGCGGTCATGGATGGTCTGGCTCATGCCTGCCCAATAGTGCCCCCCCGGCCCCTGCGCAAGCCCGCGCGAGCGCCCGCCCGGGGGGCGGTGCGGTGCTCGCCGCCTATGTCACGAGGCGCAGGGCGGCGATGCCCGACGCCTCCGGCCGAGGAAGAGAGGCAGGGGCAGGGGCAGGGGCCAGACAAGGCGCCTCGCCCATGATCGCGATCAGGATCTCCACATGGCGCGCGGCGCGATATCCGGCGGCGCGGGCGCGTCGGGCATGTTCCGCCTCGGCCTCGATCGAAAGGAGATGACGCAGGGCCACAATCGGCGGCGGCGCCACCCCCACCCCCAGAAGCCGCGCGAGATCGCGGTCGCGGTCATAGCCCGCGGCCCCGATCCGCGCGGCGCGGACCATGAGCGGCGGCCGGCGCAACTGGCCAAGCCTCGTTTGGATGTCATGCATTGTCGTGCCTCCAGCCGGGTCATGCGGGGGCAGGTTGGCACGGGCAGGCGGGGCGTTGCGGTCCCGCGGCGCGCAGCGCGCGCTGCAACCATGAATTGTTCATGATTTGTAAACCAAGGTTGATTTTCCGAAAACAGTTAACGAACCGGTAATCTTTGCCCGCCTAAGTTGTGTGAGCCTTGGTGACAACCTTGTGAATGACCGAGGCGGCCGCCATGCGCCGCCGCAGGCCGAACCCTGGGGAACTTTGATGCAACAGCAACTTACGACCAAACCGACCCTGCCGATGGTGCCCTCCTGGGTGCCGGAAGGGGCGCGCCATTATCTCGCCCATACCGAGAGCGGCGCGTCGATCCGCGATCTTGCCCGGCGCGCGGGGAAACACGCCTCGACCGTGCTGCGCCAGATCCGCGCCTTCGAGACGCGCCGCGACGATCTTCTCGTGGATGAGGCGCTGCGGCGGCTGGGCGGTGCGGTCAGCGTGGCGAGACCGGCCGGTTCACCACCCAAGGAGTGCCGCATGACCCTTTCCGCCGATACCAACCCCGACCGAATCATCCCGCTGAGCGAGACGCGGCTGCGCCAGGAGGCGCGCCGTGTGCTGCGCCGGCTCTGCGAACGCGGCGCGCTGCTCGCCGTGGCCGCCGAGATGGACAAGGCCGTGGTGGTGCGCGAGACCGAGGCCGGGACCACCCGCACCGCTGTCGTGGACCGCGACGTGGCCGAGGCGCTCGCGCTCAAGGCCTGGATCGCCTGCGATGCGCCGGGGCGGATCTCGCGCTATCATGTGACCGCGCGGGGGCGCGCCGCGCTCGGCGAAATTCTGGCCGAGGAGGCGAACGCCGCCACCGGGCTGCGCGAACCGGCGACGATCCTGACCGATGACGAGACCGCTGCGCGCCCGGCGCGGCTTGCCCCGAGCGACACGCCGCTTGCCGCGCTGGCACGGCGGCGCGAAAAGGACGGCACCCCCTTCCTCACCCCCGATCTGGTGCGCGCGGGCGAGCGGCTGCGCGAGGATTTCGAACTGGCGCAGATGGCGCCGCGCATGGCGCAGAACTGGGATCATTTTCTCACCCATGTCGATGACGGCGGCGCCGTGCCCGAGCCAACCGGCTATGGCGCGGAGGCGGCGCGCGCGCGCCTCATCGGGGCGCTGCGCGATCTCGGCCCGGGGCTGGGCGACGTGGTGCTGCGCTGCTGCTGCTATCTGCAGGGGCTGGAGACGGCAGAGCGCAAGATGGGCTGGTCGGCGCGCTCGGCGAAGATCGTGCTGCGCATCGCGCTCTGCCGGCTCAAGCGCCATTACGAGCGGCTGGGGACGCGGGCGGACCTGATCGGCTGAGCCGTGAACCCGCTTGCATGTAGGCCGCGCGCGCCCGATCATGGGCCATGAACATCACCTTGCGGCAACTGGGCTATTTCCGCGCGCTCGCCCGGCATCGGAATTTCGGGCGGGCGGCGGAGGCGGTGCACGTCTCGCAGCCGGCCCTCTCGGTGCAGATCCGGGCGCTGGAGGAGGCGCTCGGCGCGCCGGTGGTCGAGCGGCGCGCGCGCGATGTCGCGCTCACCCCCTTCGGGCGGCAGGTGCTGGCCCATGCCGAACGTGTGATGGCGGAGATCTGCGCGCTCGAGGAGACCGCGCGCTGGCGCGGCGGGCTGGCGGGGGAGCTGGCGCTCGGGATCATCCCCACGGTGGCGCCCTATCTGCTGCCCGGCGCGCTGGCGCGGCTCCGGGCGCGCGACATCGCGCTCGATGTGCGGGTGCGCGAGGCGCGCACCGACGATCTCGCCACCGATCTGCGCGCGGGGCGCATCGACGCGGCACTCATGGCGTTGCCGCTGCCCTGCGAGGGGCTGGAGGCGGTGACGCTCTTCGAGGACCGGTTCCTGCTGGCGGGAAATGCCGCGCGGCTCGCCGCGCTCGACGCGGCGCCGGGGGCTCTCCATCCCGGGGCGCTCGGGACGAGCCCGATCCTGCTGCTCGAGGATGGTCATTGCCTGACCGATCAGGCACTCGAGATCTGCGGGCGGGGCAGGGGGCACGCGCAGATCGACACCGGCGCCGCCTCGCTCGGCACGCTGTCGCGGCTGGTGGCGGCGGGCTTTGGCCTGACGCTCATGCCCGAGATCGCCGCCGTGACCGAGGCGCGCGCCGCGCCCGGGCTGGAATTGCGCCGCTTTGCCGCGCCCGAGCCTGCGCGCAGCATCGTGCTGGTGCGCCGGGCGGGGGCGGGGCGGGCGCAATGGTTCGACGATCTCGCCGCGATCCTGCGCGCGGCGGGCGAAGAGGCGACCGGGATGGCCCGCGCGCCCCGGATGTGACAGGGCCCGGCTGAGCGCGGCGCATGGCGGGGATGCGTCACGGCCCGCTGGCGCCCGGGCGCGCGGTGAATTATACCTTGCCATGCTCACCAGTTCATTTGCGGGGGAAAACGCGTGCGCGATCTCAAACTGCCCGGCGGCCGTCATCCCGAAAAGGTCCACCGTCCCGACAATGCCCAGCCGAAGAAGCCCGGCTGGATCCGTGTCAAGGCGCCGACCTCGAAGGGCTATTTCGAAACCCGCAAGATCATGCGCGAGCACAGGCTGGTGACGGTCTGCGAGGAGGCGGGCTGTCCCAATGCCGGGGAATGCTGGGGGCAGGGGCACGCGACCATGATGATCATGGGCGAGATCTGCACGCGCGGCTGCACCTTCTGCAACGTCGCCACCGGCAAGCCGCAATCGCTCGATCCGTTCGAGCCGGGGCGCGTGGCCGATGCGGTGGCCAGGCTCGGGCTCAGTCACGTCGTGGTGACGAGCGTGGACCGTGACGATCTCGACGATGGCGGGGCCGCGCATTTCGCCCAGACCATCCGCGCGATCCGTCACCGCGCGCCCGAAACCACGATCGAGATCCTGACCCCCGATTTCCTGCATTGCGATCCCGGTGCGCTCGAAACCGTGGTCGCGGCCAGGCCCGATGTGTTCAACCACAATCTCGAGACGGTGCCCGGCCTCTATCCCACGGTGCGCCCGGGCGCGCGCTATTTCCACTCCTTGCGCCTGTTGCAGCGGGTGAAGGAGCTCGACCCTGCGATCTTTACCAAGTCGGGCATCATGGTGGGCCTGGGCGAGGACCGGCAGGGCGTGCATCAGGTGATGGACGACATGCGCGCGGCCGATGTCGATTTCCTGACCATCGGGCAATATCTGCAACCCACGCCCAAGCATCACGCGGTGGCGCGCTTCGTGCATCCCGACGAATTCGCCGCCTATGAAAAGGCGGCCTATGGCAAGGGATTCCTGATGGTGTCGGCCACGCCGCTCACCCGGTCCTCCTATCACGCGGGCGAGGATTTCGCGCGGCTGCGCGCGGCGCGGCTGGCGCGGCTGGCCTGAGAAACGGGGCAGGGGGGAGACGCAAGAGGCTCAGCCGCGTCCGCGCCGCGCGGATCCGGCTGTGGGCCGGCGCTCGGGGGGATAGACCAGCCCGGCCGAAATCACCAGCTTGGCCGCGTCCTCGATGCTCATGTCGAGCGCGACCACCTCCGAGCGCGGCACGAAGAGCAGAAAACCCGAGGTCGGATTCGGGGTGGTCGGGACAAAGACGCTCAGCAATTCGGTGCCGGGATGGAGCTTGTCGCTGATCTCGCCCTTTGCCGCGGTCGAGATGAAGCCGATCGCCCAGAGGCCCTCACGCGGGTATTGCACGAGGCAGGCGGTCTCGAAGCTGCGCTCGGACTGGGCAAAGATCGTCTCGGCGATCTGCTTCACCCCCGAATAGACCGAGCGCACCACCGGCATCCGCTCCACCAGCGATTCGGCCAGGGAAATCAGCGACCGCCCGATCAGCCCCTTGGCCACCCAGCCGACGATGATCGTGAAGATCAGGAAGATGATGACGCCGAGGCCGCGCAGGTTGATGCCGATATATTGCTCGGGCTGGAATTGCTCCGGGATGAGCGGCAGAACCATCCCGTCCACCCAGCCCGCCACCGTCCAGATCAGCCAGAGCGTGAGACCCACGGGCGCGATCACCACGAGGCCGGTGAGGAAACTGGCGCGCAACCCGCCGAGGCGCGAGGGCCTCTTGGGTTCGGGGGGGGGATCGTCGAAAGGCGCGTTCATCGGGGATCCATAGCGGGCTCACGCGCCAATCTAGGCGTCATGCGCAGCCGCCACAATGACCGAAATCGCGCGCCGCGCCCGCGCCATGGGCGCTTGCGCCCGCCCGCGCGGGGCGCTATATGCGCGGCACTTCAAATCCGCAGGCACGGGCGGGCCTTCCGGGGGAGACATCCCCGGCGGTCCACCGGTTGAAGCATCCGCTTCTCTTCCCGTGCCAGGGCGCAAACCGGAAAAGGAAACGAAAATGGCTCTTCCCGAGTTCAATCTGCGTCAGCTCCTGGAAGCGGGCGTTCACTTCGGCCACCAGACGCAGCGCTGGAATCCCCGCATGGGCGAATTCATCTACGGCGCGCGCAACGGCATTCACATCATCGACCTGACCCAGACCGTGCCGATGCTCGACGCGGCGCTCAATGTGATTCGCGAAACCGTGGCCAGGAACGGCCGGGTTCTCTTTGTCGGCACCAAGCGTCAGGCCGCGCAGCCGATCGCCGAGGCGGCCGAGAAATGCGCGCAATACTACATGAATCACCGCTGGCTCGGCGGGACGCTCACCAACTGGAAGACCGTGTCGCAATCCATCCAGCGCCTGCGCGAGATCGACGAGGCGCTCTCGCAGGGGGCCGAGGGGCTCACCAAGAAGGAGCGTCTGGGCATGGAACGCGAACAGGCCAAGCTCCAGGCGACGCTCGGCGGCATCCGCGAGATGGGCGGCCTGCCGGACCTTCTGTTCGTGATCGACGTGAAGAAGGAGGCACTCGCCGTCGCCGAGGCGAACAAGCTCGGCATCCCGGTGGTGGCCGTGGTCGATACCAACTGTTCGCCCGAGGGCGTCGATTACATCATCCCCGGCAACGATGACGCCGCGCGCGCCATCGCGCTCTATTGCGATCTGGTCAGCCGCGCCGCGCTCGACGGGATGTCGGCGCAACTCGGCGCTGCCGGCGTCGATGTCGGCGCGCTCGAGAATACCCCGGTCGAGGATGTCCTGGCCGAGATCACCGCGCCGGACGAGGCCTGAACCGTCACGAAACCGTCACGGGGGCAGGGCTATTGCGCCCCCGTGACCTGTCAGACTTTGAGGAGATCCCAGATGGCGATCACTGCTGCAATGGTGAAGGAACTGCGCGACAGCACGGGCGCAGGCATGATGGATGCAAAGAAGGCGCTGACCGAAACCGGCGGCGACATGGAGGCGGCGATCGACTGGCTGCGCACCAAGGGGCTGGCCAAGGCCGCCAAGAAATCCGGGCGCACCGCCGCCGAGGGGCTTGTCGCGCTGCGCGTGGACGGCACGCGCGGGGTTGCCGTGGAGGTCAATGCCGAGACCGATTTCGTCGCCAAGAACGCGGAATTCCAGGCCATGGTGGCCGATATCGCCGGCGCCGCGCTCGAGGTGGACGATGTCGAGGCGCTGGCCGCCGCGCAGATCGACGGCAAGAGCGTGGCCGACATCCTCACCGACAAGATCGCCAAGATCGGCGAGAACATGTCGCTGCGCCGCATGGCGCGGATCGAGGGGCCGGGCATCGTCTCCTATGTCCACAATGCCGCGGGGGATGGCATGGGCAAGATCGGCGTTCTGGTGGCCTTCGACGGCGATGAGGGCTTTGCCCGCCAGGTTGCCATGCATATCGCCGCCTCGAACCCGGCGGCGCTCGACGAGGCCGCGCTCGATCCGGCGCTGGTCGAGAAGGAGCGCCAGGTGCAGATCGATATCGCCCGCGAATCGGGCAAGCCCGAGGCCGTGATCGAGAAGATGATCGAGGGCCGGATGAAGAAATTCATGGCCGAATCGACGCTGCTCGGCCAGCCCTTCGTGGTGAACCCCGATCTCACGGTCGCCGCCGCCGCGAAAGAGGCCGGCACCACGATCACCGGTTTCGTGCGCTTCGAGGTGGGCGAGGGGATCGAGAAGAAACAGGAAGATTTCGCCGCCGAGGTGGCCAAGGCCGCCCAGGGCTGAACCCGGCGCGACGGAACGCGAGGAAAGCCCCCGGTCACGCCGGGGGCTTTTTCATGGGCGGCCCCTCGCCGCAATCCTCGTAAACCCCGCCGAAAGCGCATGGCGCGCCCCCCGGAGGAGGACGCACCATTCCGACCGGTCGCAACATGGGGATGTGAACGACAAGCAGGAGCGCCGGCTGCGTCTCTCGAATATAAAGATCCACAGCCAGCTCCGGCAGGACCGGAGGCGCACGACCCCCCGGAAATACACGGGCTCGGGCCTGACGCCGTGTTCCAAGCTCAAAGCCACCACTCACGGAACGGTGACAGGATGCGCCATTGCGCGTGACGGCAAAAGTCAGGAATCCCTTACCCTGCGTCGGTTTCTCCGGCGCGGCGGAAATCTCACCGGTCGAGCACGAAGATCTGGTTCTGGAAGGCCGCCTTGAGCACGGCCTGCGCCGTGGTCTCCACGCCGAGGGCGTGGCGCGCAAGGCGCAGGTGCTTTTCGACCGTTGCGGGTGTGAGCCCCATCACCAGCGCGATATCCTGCACCGTCTTGCCGTCGCCGACCCATCCGAGCACCTCGCGCTGACGCGGGGTCAGGGCGCGCCTGGGCGATTCGTAGGGCAGGGACTGGATGCAGCGATGCACGATCGTGTTGAGCGCCTGGATCGTCTCGCCATGGCATTGCCAGAGCGCATCGACCTCGGCCTGTGTCATGTCGGCGCGCGCGGTCAGCGCGATCGCAGCCTTCATGCGCGGGCGCAGCGACTTGAAACTGATGGAATATCCCGCAAGGACATCGTGCTTGCGGTTGAAGGCGATCACCGCGCGCTCGTCAGCGGTGAAATCATCCTGCGCATCCCGCAGCGCCAGAACGGACCAGGAACACGCGCCGTCGTTGTCCAGTGACCAACGCACCATCGGCGCGTGGAAAAACAGCCCGCCATGAACGAATCCCTCGATATATCCGGGGGCGTGGTTGCTCAGGATGACGAAATCCTCCGGATCGCCCAGCGAGGTCGGGGTCCGGAACTGTGTGCAGCCATAGAGCAACCGGTCAAAGCCGTAGCCCGCCATCGCGCGGGTGTGGATATCCCACAGCTCCTCCATGGTGGTGGCATCGAGCAGCCGAAGGACATCCGCCGCAGCGATCATCCGGCGCCCCCGAGGTGGCCGCGCATCGCGTCGATCGCAAGAAGATAGCCCTGCGCGCCAAAGCCGCAGATCACCCCGACCGCAACCCGCGCGATATGGGAGACATGGCGAAAGCTCTCGCGCGCGTGGATGTTGGAGAGGTGCAGCTCGATCGCCGGCAGCGCCACCGCGCTGATCGCATCCATCAGCGCCACCGAACTGTGCGTATAGGCGCCGGCATTGAGGATGATCCCGTCGTGACATCCGCGCGCGGCATGGATCGCGTCGATCAGCGCGCCTTCGTGATTGCTCTGCAAGAAGCCGATCTCGAGCCCGCGCGCCGCCGCATGGGCGCGGCACATGGCCTCGATATCCGCGAGCGTGGTGGTGCCATAGACCTCGGGCTGCCGCGTGCCGAGCAGGTTGAGGTTCGGACCGTTGAGAATCAGGATGGATGCCATGCGAAATGCTCCTCTGTCAGGGAGATAAACCGTGCGGGCCACCTCTGTCGAGGGGCCGCGCACATGGCATTATGTTACATAATACTGATTATGCGAATTGGCGCCGGGGGCCATCAGCGATAGTTGCGATGCGACACCACCTGCATTCGCTGATCCGGGCATGTGTAATGCGCCCGGATCAACGGATCGCGACATGGTTCCGCGATCACCCGCAGCGCCAGCCAGATCCCGATCGCCGCAAAGACCGCCCCGCCGATCGCCTGTCCCAGGAGCACGCCCTCGGGTCCCCAGATCATCCCGAAGCCCACCGCAAACGGCCAGGTCCCGAGCGTGTGGCGCCCCCAGTTCAGCATCGTGGAATAACCGGGATGCCCGAGATTGTTGAACGCCGCGTTGCACACCATGATCGCGCCGTTGAACACCATGGCAATCGCCAATGGACCCATGAAAAGATACAGGAGATCGCGCATCTTGCCGGTCGCGTCAAAAAGATCGGCCACCGGCGCGCGCAGCACGAAGAGCAGCGCCGCAGCCCCCAGGACATAGATCACCAGAAACCGAAGCCCCTCGTGAAACGTGTCCAGCACCCGGTCCATCCGCCTTGCGCCGAAATTCTGCGCGATGATCGGCCCGAGCGCCCCCGACAATGCCAGGACGACCGCCGAGACAAAGGGCATGAGCCGGTTGATCACCGCCATGCCCGCCATCGCATCCGACCCGTATCGCGCCATTTCCCGCGTCACAAAGGCCGTGCCGACCGGTGTCGCCACCGCGGCCAGCATCGCCGGAAGCGCGATCCCGAGCGCATCGCCGAGGTCGCGGCGCAGGCAGGCAAGGCCCGGCCGGCAGAAGGCGCGATGCTGTTGCTGTGCCAGCCAGAGCGCCGCCGCCGCCGTGGTCACGCGCGCCAGCACCGTCGCCATCGCCGCCCCGTCCAGCCCGAGCCCGAGCGCGAAGATCAGGATCGGATCTGCCACCCCGTTGACCAGCGCCCCCAGCAGCGCGGGCGTCACCGCATCGCGGGCGTTGCCATGGGCCCGCAGCACCGCCACCGCGGTCATCGACAGCCCCGAGACCGCCGTCGTCGGCAGGATGATCCAGAGATAGCGCGCCGCAAGCGCCGCCTCGGTGCCCTCCGCCCCGATCAGCCCGAGCAGAACGTGCACATTGGGCAGCACCAGCACCGGCACCAGGATGCCGAATCCCGCCGCCACCAGCGCCGCGTTCGTCGCGTGTTCGGCGGCAAGCCGCGTATCGCCCGCGCCAAGCCCGCGCGCCACCAGCGCCCCGGCCGCAACCGACAGCCCGATATTCATCGCCGAGGCAAAGAACATCACCACCCCGGCATATCCCGCCGCCGCCACGAGCGCCGCCTGCCCCAGCATCGAGATGAACAGCACGTCGATCAGGTCAACGGCAAAGATGGCCGCGATCCCGAGGCTCGAGGTGAGCGACATGATCGCGACATGCCGGAAGATGTTGCCGTGGGTGAACCGCGCATCGGTTTCTGTCAGGGCCATGTGCCGCTCCATTCCGTGTGGCGGGCAGATAGGTGCGCGGTCGGAGCCCGCCAAGCTGCGGAACTGTCACATGGCTTGTGCAAAAATGTCATGAACGCCCCCTATGGGGGGCGTTCCCTGCCCGGTCGCGCCGCGGCGCGGTTCGGCTCAGGAGAATGCCTGGAGCCCGGTCTGCGCCCGCCCGAGGATCAGCGCGTGCACGTCATGCGTGCCCTCGTAGGTATTGACCGTCTCGAGGTTGACCATATGGCGGATGACCTGGAATTCCTCGGAAATGCCGTTGCCGCCATGCATGTCGCGGGCGTGGCGCGCGATTTCGAGCGCCTTGCCGCAATTGTTGCGCTTGATGAGGCTGATCATCTCGGGCGCGGCCCGGGCCTCGTCCATGAGCCGCCCGACACGCAGGCAGGCCTGAAGCCCGAGCGCGATCTCGGTCTGCATGTTGGCGAGCTTGAGCTGGAAAAGCTGCGTCTGTGCCAGCGGGCGGTTGAACTGCTGCCGGTCGAGCCCGTATTGCCGCGCCGCGTGCCAGCAGAATTCCGCCGCCCCCATGACACCCCAGGCGATGCCGTAGCGCGCCCGGTTCAGACATCCGAACGGCCCCTTGAGCCCCTGAACATGCGGCAGGAGCGCCGATTCCGGCACCTCCACCCCGTCCATCACGATCTCGCCCGTCACCGAGGCGCGCAAGGACAGCTTGCCGCCGATCTTGGGCGCGCTCAGCCCCTTCATGCCCTTTTCCAGAACGAACCCGCGGATCTTGCCGTCATGCGCGTCCGATCTGGCCCAGACGACAAGGACATCGGCGATCGGACTGTTGGAAATCCACATCTTGTTGCCGGTCAGGCGATAGCCGCCCTCGATGGGCACGGCGCGCGTCTTCATGCCCGCCGGATCGCTGCCGGCATCGGGTTCGGTCAGGCCGAAACAGCCGATCAACTCCCCGCTGGCCAGCCCCGGCAGGTATTTGCGCCGCTGCTCCTCGGAGCCATAGGCGTAGATCGGATACATCACCAGCGAGGATTGCACGCTCATCATCGAGCGATAGCCCGAATCGACCCGCTCGATCTCGCGCGCGACGAGGCCATAGCTCACGTAATTGGCGCCCAGCCCGCCATATTCCTCGGGAATCGTGGTGCCGAGCAGGCCCATGCGCCCCATCTCGCGAAAGATCTCCGCATCCACGCGCTCTTCGCGAAAGGCGTCGGTGACACGCGGTTGCAGCACCTCCTGAGCGAAGGTGCGCGCGCTCTCGGCGATCATCCGCTCCTCTTGCGAGAGCTGATCGTTCAGGCGGAACGGATCGCTCCACTCGAACCTGTCGAGATCGGGCGCATCCTTGGCGCGCAGGGCGGGTCTTTCCACGGTCATCTTGGCCTCCTCATGAGAAATCCTGTGATTTGCGCACTGCATATACCGATGAAACGGCGGCGAATAACGATATTTTCACAATGATCGGGAAGTTTTCACAGTCACCGGCCCACGCCCGAAAGGCAGCAAGCAAGGATCCCCTGCCCTGCCCTGCCGCGCCGCGCCTCAGCCGGTCCAGCGCGGCAGGATGACCGCAAAGGTGCAGCCGGCGCCCGGCTCGGAGGTGATTCGCAGCCGCCCGCGATGGCGATTGACGATATGCTTGACGATGGCGAGGCCCAGCCCGGTGCCCCCCATTTCGCGCGAGCGATGCGTATCGACGCGATAGAAGCGCTCGGTCAGGCGCGGGATGTGCAGCGGGTCGATGCCGGGACCATGATCGCGCACGCTGGCCTGGATGGCGGGCATTCGCAGCGTGGCGTCGCGGGCATGATGCGCGAGCGTGATCTCGACACGATTGCCGGCGCCGCCATACTTGATCGCGTTCTCCACGAGATTGGTAAAGACCTGCTGCAACTGGTCGGCATTGCCGGGAACGACAAAGCCCTCGCCGCCCGCGAAATCCATGGTGCAGCCGCGTTCCTGTGCCAGCGGGCGCAGCATGGTGATCACCGTGCCGATGGTCGCCGCGAGATCGACCGGCGTGCGCGGGCGCACGCGCTCCTCGCTCTCGACCCGGCTCAGCGACAGCAGATCGTGCACCAGCCGCTCCATCCGCGCCGCCTCGCGCGCCATGATCGCCAGAAAGCGGTCGATGGCGGCCTGATCGTGGCGCGCCGGACCCTGCAACGTCTCGATGAAGCCCATGAGCGCGGTCAGCGGCGTGCGCAATTCGTGGCTGACATTGGCGACGAAATCGCGGCGCATCTGCGCGGCCTGCTCGCGCTCGGTCAGATCCTCGAAGGAGACCAGCACGCCGCGCGCCGCGGGGCCCGCATCGACATGCGCCACATGCACCTGGAAGGTGCTGTCGCGTCCAGCCTCGGAGGTCTGGATGGTGGTGCGCCGCGGCTGCCTGTCGCGCCCGGTCTCCTCGATGGCGTCGAGCACGTCGGGCTGGCGCAGCGCGGTGAGGAAATGCCGCCCCTCGATGCCCTCGCCCAGCAGTTCGCGCGCCGCCGCATTGGTGGCATGGATGCGCGCGTCCGGCCCGATCAGCAGCGCCGCGAAGGGCATCCCGGCAAGGACCGAGGCAAAGCCCTGCATCGCGTCTCAGAGCGTCCGGAGCCCGGCGCGAAACCGGCGCATGTTGTCCTGATAGCGCGCGGCCGAGCCGCGCAGCCCCTCGATCGCCGCCGCGTCGAGCGCCCGGACCACCCGCCCCGGCGCCCCCATCACCAGGCTGCCATCGGGGATCACCTTGCCCTCGGTGACCAGCGCGCCCGCCCCGATCAGGCAATCGCGCCCGATCCGCGCCCCGTTGAGCACCACCGCCCCCATGCCGATGAGGGAATTCTCGCCGATGGTGCAGCCGTGCAGCATCACCTTGTGGCCGATGGTGCACCCCTGCCCGATCACCAGCGGAAAGCCCATGTCGGTATGCATCACGCTGTGCTCCTGCACATTCGTGCCCGCGCCGATATGGATCACCTCGTTGTCGCCCCGCAAGGTCACGCCAAACCAGACCGAGGCCCCCGCCTCGATCACCACCTTGCCGATCACGTTGGCATCGGGGGCGATCCAGGTATCCGGGTCGATCTGCGGCGCATGGCCGTCCAGCGCATGGATCATCATCGTGTCTCCTCGAATTCGGCATGGAGCGCGCGCACATGCTCGGTCAGCCAGGGTTGCTGGGTGCGGCGCAGCCGCGTCGCCTCGATGATCGTGCGAAGCTGCGCCTCGGTGGTGTCCAGATCGTCGTTCACCAGCACGAAATCATAGCTGTCCCAATGGCTGATCTCGTCCCAGCTCTTCTGCATCCGCCGCGCGATCACCTCCGCGCTGTCCTGCCCGCGCTCCTTCAGGCGGCGGTGCAGCTCATGGATTGAAGGCGGCAAAAGAAAGATCGACAGCGTATGCGCCCCAAGCGCCGAGTTGCGGATCTGCTGCGCGCCCTGCCAGTCGATATCGAACAGCACGTCGCACCCGGCATCGATCGCCGCCTGCACCGGCCCGCGCGGCGAGCCATAGAAATTGCCGAAGACATGCGCGTGTTCGAGCATCTCGCCCCCGGCGACGGCCTGCTTGAACGCCTCCTCGGACATGAAATGATAGTCCTGCCCCGCCACCTCGCCCGGGCGCGGCGCGCGCGTCGTGGCCGAGACCGAGAACCGCAGGCTCGGATCCCAGTCGCGCAGCCGTCGCGACAGGGTCGATTTGCCCGCGCCCGAGGGCGACGAAAGAATGATGAGAAGCCCCCTCCGCCTGTTCATGTCGCGCCCTTCACCGATCTGCCGCCATGTCCTGCGCCGCCGCCTCGGGGGTCAGGATCTCCGCCTCCGCGCCCTCGCGCACCGCCGTGTAGAAGCAGCTGCGCCGGTTGGTATGACAGGCCGGGCCGGTCTGGCGCACCAGAAGCAGCAGGCAGTCGCGGTCGCAATCGAGCCGCATCTCCACCAGCTCCTGCACATGACCCGAGCTCTCGCCCTTGACCCAGAAATCCTGCCGCGAGCGGCTCCAGTAGGTCGCGCGCCCGCTGCCGAGGGTGCGCGCCACCGCCTCGGCATTCATCCAGGCGAGCATCAGAACCTCGCCGGTCCCGGCCTCCTGCGCGATGGCGGGGATCAGGCCGCGGGCGTCATAGCTCAGTGTCGCGGGATCGAATCCCATGGCGGAATCCTTTTGCATCGGGGCGTGTCGGGTCTATTTATGGGGCAAATCACGAAAGGGAAAGCCATGAGCGGCGAAACCGACCTGATCAAGCTCTATTCCGGGCGCATTCTCGAACTGGCCGCGGATATCCCCCGCCACGGGCGGCTGGCCGCGCCGCAGGCCAGCGTGACGCGCCGCGCGCCACTCTGTGGCTCGACGGTGACGGTGGACCTGTCGATGCGCGACGGCCGGGTGAGCGAATACGCCGCCGAGGTGCGGGCCTGCGCGCTCGGCCAGGCGGCGGCGAGCGTGGTGGGGGCCAATATCGTCGGCTGCGATCTGGCGCAGGTGCGCGCGGCGCGCGACGCGCTGCGCGCGATGCTGACCGCCGACGGCCCGACCCCGCCTCCGCCCTTTGACGGGCTCGAGGTGCTGCGCCCGGCGCGCAACTACAAGAACCGCCACGCCTCGATCCTGCTGACGCTCGAGGCCGCCACCGAGGCGATGGAGAAGATCGCGGCGCAGACCTCCTGCGCCTGATCGCCCTGCCTGCCCCGCCGGGCGCTGGATGAAAAAACCGCCGCGCGTTTCCCCGGGAAACGGCGGCGGGTCAGTGGCCGGAACAAGGCCCCCGAGCGGGACAGCGGGGGCGCGACCGGCAGGCAGAAAGCGATCAGAGGAACGCGGGCAGGAAGAGCGCGCCTATGAGCATCACGATCAGGGCGCAGGCCCCGATCGCATCGCCGGCGAGCGTCTCCCCGGCGCGGGCGGCGGTGGTTCTGATCTGGTGCAGCATGGCGAGTTCCTCCGACTTGTTGCTATAATGTTCTCACATCATGGCGCCGGGGTAAAGAACTTTTAACGAACTTGTGCGAACAAAACCTAACCTACGGAAATCAGACGAATCGCCTGGTCGCGTTCCATCAGCCACAGCAGCACCCGCGCCGCCCGCCCGCGCGGCGAGATCAGGTCCGGATCATCGGCGAGCAGCTTGCGCGCATCGGACTGCGCCACCGCCATCAGCGCCGGCTGCGCCTCGAGATCGGCCACGCGGAACCGCGGCAGCCCCGATTGCGCCGTGCCGATCAGATCGCCCGCGCCGCGCATCTCCAGATCGACCTCGGCGATGCGAAACCCGTCCTCGGTGTCGCGCATCGTCTCGAGCCGCCGCCGCCCGCCCTCGGAGAGCGGCGCCTGATACATCAGCAGACAGGTCGAGGCCACGGTGCCGCGCCCGACCCGCCCGCGCAACTGGTGCAGCTGCGCAAGGCCGAAGCTCTCGGCGCGCTCGATCACCATGATCGAGGCATTGGGCACATCGACCCCCACCTCGATCACCGTGGTCGCCACCAGAGCCGCCGTCTCGCCGCGCTGAAAGCGGGCCATGGCGGCGTCCTTCTCCTCGGGCGGCATCTGGCCGTGCACCAGCCCCACCCGCCCCTCGCCGAGCGCCACGCGCAGCCGCCGATACCGCTCCTCCGCGCTCGAAAGATCGACCGCCTCGCTCTCCTCCACCAGCGGACAGACCCAATAGGCCTGCCGCCCCTCGGCGATGGCGCGGCGCAGATGGTCCACCACCTCGTCCATGCGCGTCATGTTGACCAGCGCGGTCCTGATCGGAAGGCGGCCGGGCGGCTTCTCGTCGAGCACACTCACATCCATGTCGCCATATTGCGCCAGCGCAAGGCTGCGCGGGATCGGCGTCGCGGTCATCACCAGCATGTCCGCCTGCGCGCCCTTCTGCCCCAGCTCCAGCCGCTGACGCACGCCGAAGCGGTGCTGCTCATCGACGATGGCCAGGCGCAGATCGGCGAAATCCACATCCTTCTGAAACACCGCGTGCGTGCCCACGAGAATGTCGGTCTCGCCCGCCGCCAGCGCCCGGAGCTTGGCCGCGCGGCCCGCCCCCTTGTCGCGGCCCGTGAGGATCTCGAGCCGCACGCCCGCCGCCTCGGCAAGCGGTGCCAGCCCGGCAAGATGCTGACGCGCAAGGATCTCGGTCGGCGCCATCAGCACCCCCTGCCCGCCCGCCTCGACCGCGATCAGCAGCGCCTTGAACGCCACCAGCGTCTTGCCTGCGCCGACATCGCCCTGCAACAGCCGGTTCATCCGCATCCCCGAGGCCATGTCGGCGGCGATCTCGGCCAGCGCGCGGGTCTGCGCGGAGGTGAGCGCAAAGGGAAGCGCCGCCGCCACCCGCGCCTGCAACGCGCCCGTGCCCACCGTCGCGCGTCCCTTGGCGCGGCGCAGCTTCGCGCGGGCCAGCGCGAGGGTCAGCTGATGCGCCATCAGCTCGTCATAGGCCAGCCGCTCGCGCGCGGGCGAGGTCGGGGCCAGATCGCGCGGCCCGGTCGGGCCATGGGCCGCGCGCAACGCCTCCTGCCAGTCGGGCCAGCCGGCCTGGGCCTTTTGCGCGGGATCGATCCATTCGGCCAGATCGGGCGCACGCCGGAGCGCCGCCTGCGCGGCCCGCGCCATGACCCGCTGCGTGAGCCCGGCGGTCAGCGGATAAACCGGCTCGAATTCCGGGATCTCGCCCGCCTCCTCGAGGGGCAGGATGTGATCGGGATGCACCATCTGCACGACGCCATCGAAAAGCTCGGCCTTGCCCGAGACGACGCGCCGCGCCCCCGTCGGCAGGAGGCGGCGCAGATGTTCGCCCCGCGCGCGGAAGAACACGAGGTGAAAGCTGGTCGCGGCATCCTCGACCACGACGCGATAGGGGCCGGAGGGGCGGGCGGGCGCGTCATGGCGGCCCACCACCACCTCGACCGTGACCACGCCGGGGATCGTGGCGCCCTGCACGGTGGCACGGCGCCGGCGGTCCACCCCGGACCAGGGCAGCGTGAACAGCAGATCGCGCGGCCGCGTGATGTCGAGCGCGCCAAGGTGCCGGGCGGTTTTCGGCCCCACGCCCTCGAGCGTCTCGACGCCTGCGAAAAGCGGAAAGAGGATCGGGGGCCGCGTGCTCATGGCGCCCCGATGAGGGCAAGCCAGGCGTCCTCGTCGATCACCTCGATGCCGAGCTCGGCGGCCTTCTTCGCCTTCGACCCGGCCCCCGGCCCTGCGATGACCAGATCGGTGCGCGCGCTGACGCTGCCCGCCACCTTCGCGCCGAGCGCCTCGGCGCGGGTCTTGGCCTCGGCGCGCGTCATTCGCTCCAGCGTGCCGGTAAAGACGAGGGTCTTGCCCGCGATCGGGCTCCGGGCGGTGTCGGCGCGCTCGGCGGGCAGGATGGTGAGATGGGCGGTCAGCCGCTCGATGCTCGCGCGCTCATGCGGTTCGGTCATGGTGCGGACCAGGCTGGTTGCCATCACCTCGCCCACGCCGTCGATGGCGAGCAGGTCCTTCCATTCGGGGCTGTTGGGATCGCGTGCGGCGTCCATCGCGGCAACGAATGCCTCCCAGGTGCCGTAATGCCGCGCGATGAGGCTGCTCGCCTGCTCGCCGACATGGCGGATACCGAGCGCGCACAGCAGCCGCGCAAAGGGGATTGTCCTTTTTTGGTCAATGGCTTCAAAGAGGTTCTTCGCGCTCTTGTCACCCCATCCCTCGCGGTTCCTGAGCTGTTGCAGGCCCTCGCCGAAGCGCGCCTCGAGCGTGAAGATATCCGCCGGCTCCCGGATCCAGCCGTCGCGGTAGAAGGCCTCGATCTGCTTCGCGCCCAGCCCCTCGATATCGAAGGCGGGGCGCGAGACGAAATGCCTGAGCCGTTCCACCGCCTGCGCAGGGCAGATGAGGCCCCCCACGCAGCGGCGCACCGAATCACCCGGCTCGCGCACCGCGTCCGAGCCGCATTCGGGACATTTGTCGGGAAAGACGAAGGGCACGGCATCGGCGGGGCGCCTGCCAAGATCGACATCGGCCACCTTGGGGATCACATCGCCCGCGCGATAGACCTGCACCCAGTCGCCCACGCGGATATCGCGGCCCTCACGGATCGGTTCGCCCGTGGCCGACCGCCCGGCGATGTAATCCTCGTTATGCAGCGTTGCGCTGCGCACCACGACGCCGCCGACCGTCACCGGGCGCAGCCGCGCCACCGGCGAGAGAGCGCCGGTGCGGCCCACCTGGATGTCGATCGCCTCGAGTCGCGTCCAGGCGAGCTCGGCGGGGAACTTGTGCGCGATCGCCCAGCGGGGCGTGGTCGCGCGAAAGCCGAGCCGCGCCTGAAGCGCCAGATCGTTGACCTTGTAGACGACGCCGTCGATATCATAGCCGAGCGTGGCGCGGGCCTGCTCGATCTCGCGATACTGCGCGAGCAGCGCATCGGGGCCGTCGCAGAGCGTGGTGAGCGGATTGGTCGGGAATCCGAGCGCCGCGAGGCGCGCGATCGCGCCCATCTGGGTGTCGGCCAGCGGCGCCGAGACCTCGCCCCAGCCATAGGCGAAAAAGCGCAGCGGGCGTTCGGCGGTGACGGCGGGATCGAGCTGGCGCAACGAGCCGGCGGCGGCGTTGCGCGGATTGGCAAAGCTCTTCTCGCCGCGCGCCGCCTGGCGGGCGTTGAGCACCTCGAAATCGGCATGGCTCATATAGACCTCGCCGCGTATCTCCAGCACCTCCGGCGCACCGTCGAGCCGCTCGGGGATGTCGGCGATGGTGCGGGCATTGGCGGTGACATTCTCCCCCACCTCGCCGTCGCCGCGCGTCGCGGCCTGCACGAGCCGGCCCGCCTCGTAGCGCAGGCTGAGGCTCAGCCCGTCGATCTTCGGTTCGGCCGTATAGACGAGCGGGGCCGTCTCCGGGAGCCCGAGATAGCGGCGGATGCGGGCGTCGAACTCGATGATCTCGCGGTCCTCGAACGCATTGGCAAGGCTGAGCATCCGCACCTTGTGGCGCAGCTTGGCAAAGCCGTCGGCAGGGGGCGCGCCGACCCGCCCGGAGGGGCTGTCGGGGCGCTTGAGCGCTGGAAAACGCGCCTCGATCGCGGCATTGCGGGCCTTGAGCGCATCATACGCGGCATCCGACATCACCGGCGCGTCGTGGGTGTGATAGGCGGCATCGGCCTCCGTCAGCACCTGTGCCAGCCGCGCCAGCTCTGCGCGCGCCTGCGCCTCGGTCAGGTGCGCGACGTCGATTTCTTCCCCGGACATCGGCCCCTCCGTGTTCCGTCCTTGCGTGTGATAGGGCGGCGGCGGGGCGAGGTCCAGACAGGCTCAGGCGCCGATGGCGAGCGGCGCGCCGGAGCGCGCGCCGGGTTCGGGATCGCGCAGCACATAGCCACGGCCCCAGACCGTCTCGATGTAGTTGTCGCCGCCCGTGGCCTCGACCAGCTTCTTGCGCAGCTTGCAGATGAACACGTCGATGATCTTGAGCTCGGGCTCGTCCATGCCGCCGTAGAGATGGTTGAGGAACATTTCCTTGGTGAGCGTGGTGCCCTTGCGCAGCGACAGAAGCTCGAGCATCTGGTATTCCTTGCCGGTCAGATGCACCGGCTGGCCGGCCACCTCCACTGTCTTGGCATCGAGATTGACGTTGATCTTGCCGGTGCGGATCACCGATTGCGAATGCCCCTTGGAGCGGCGGATGATCGCGTGGATGCGCGCCACGAGCTCATCGCGATGGAACGGTTTGGTGAGGTAGTCGTCGGCCCCGAAACCGAAGCCCTTGAGCTTGTTCTCGGTGTCATTGGCGCCCGAGAGGATCAGGATCGGCGTCGAGACCCGCGCCAGCCGCAATTGCCGAAGCACCTCATGGCCGTTCATGTCGGGCAGGCCGAGATCGAGCAGGATCAGATCGTAATCGTAAAGTTTCGCCAGATCGATCCCCTCCTCGCCGAGGTCGGTCGTGTAGACATTGAGATTGGCATGGCTCAGCATCATCTCGATGCTGCGGGTCGTGGTGGGGTCGTCCTCGACGAGCAATACACGCATGGCGTTTCTCCGTTCAATGGTGCCGCTTTGTTCACAACACTGATCCGAAATGGTTAACCTACGGTTACCAGCAGAGAACATTTTCAAAACTCGCGCAACGGTTGTGTTTGCGCTGTCGATCATTTTTCGCGGTATTTCGTGACCTTGAGGCCGTTCTTTCCCCTCTTTCGCGCCGCACGAATCCAGCTGTCCAGCTCCTCGTCGCTCAACCCGTAGGTGCGCATCGCCTCGCTCCGGGAAATCAACCCGAAGGTGATTCCATTCACGACCGCGAGCTTGCGCGAGGCGACCCAGCGTGCAATATCGGCTGGCGGCAGGTCGGCCCGGCTCAGCACGCTCCCGTCGGGCAGCGTGACCGCCCTTGGCCCTTCGACTTTCTTGAGATACATCGCACTCACCCCTTTTCCTGATGCACCATCAGGATGCGCAAACGCGCTTAACAGGGGGTGAAGCCAAGCCTTGAGAATGTTTAGGATTTTCCTATATCTCTATCTATTCCACCGGAGCGTCCCATGTCCCTCGACCCCGCCATGCCCCTCAATTCGCTGGGTTTTGCCAAGCCCCCCGCCGAGACGCGGGTGGTGGTGGCGATGTCGGGCGGCGTCGATTCCTCGGTGGTCGCGGCGGAGCTTGCGCGCCAGGGTTATGATGTGGTGGGCGTCACGCTCCAGCTCTACGATCATGGCGCGGCGCTGGCGAAAAAGGGCGCGTGCTGCGCCGGGACCGATATCCACGATGCGCGCCGCGTGGCCGAAGCCCTGGGCTTTGCGCATTATGTCCTCGATTACGAGAACATCTTCCGCGATGCCGTGATCGACGAATTCGCCGACAGCTACCTCGCCGGGGCCACGCCCGTGCCCTGCATCCGCTGCAACGAACGCGTCAAGTTCAAGGATCTGCTGGAGACCGCGCGCGACCTCGACGCCGATTGCATGGCGACGGGGCATTACATCCGCCGCGAGACGGGGCCGAACGGGCCGGAGCTGCATTGCGCCGCCGATCCGGCGCGCGACCAGTCCTATTTCCTCTTCTCCACCACGCCCGAGCAGCTCGAATTCCTGCGCTTTCCGCTCGGCGGGCTGGCCTCGAAGGCCGAGACGCGGGCGCTGGCCGCGCGCCACGGGCTGATCGTCGCGGACAAGCCCGACAGCCAGGATATCTGCTTCGTGCCGAACGGCGATTATGCCTCCGTCATCCAAAAGCTGCGCCCCGGCGCCGCCGATCCGGGCGAGATCGTCCATGCCGACGGGCGCATCCTCGGGCGGCACGAGGGGGTGATCCACTACACGATCGGCCAGCGGCGGGGCCTTGGCATCGGCGGGCTGGAGGAGCCGCTCTATGTGGTGCGCCTCGATGTCGAGGCGCGCCGCGTGATCGTCGGGCCCAAGGCGATGCTGGCCACCCGCACCGTGCCGGTGGGCGAGATCAACTGGCTGGGCGATGCGCCGCTCAGCTCGCGCGCCGAATGGCCGATCTCGGTCAAGGTCCGCTCCACCCGCCCCCCGCGCGAGGCGATCCTGCGGCCGCTCTCCGAGAGCGCGGCCATGGTCGAATTGCTGACCCCGGAAGAGGGGGTATCGCCCGGACAGGCCTGCGTTTTCTATGAAACCGGGGGCAGCCGGGTGCTGGGTGGCGGCTGGATCCGGCGCGGGGACTGAACCCGCGCAAAGCCGCGAATTCCCTTGCGATGCCGTCCACGCCCCCCTAGAACGCGCCTGAACGCGACCCCCGCGGACGCCTCCGCGGACGATGCATAGGAAAGGACGAACATGCAGGTCACCGAAACCCTCAACGAAGGCCTCAAGCGCGGCTACAGGCTGATCCTGACGGCGCAGGCCCTCGATGACAAGGTCACCGAAAAGCTGAAAGAGGCCCAGCCCGAGATCGAGATCAAGGGCTTTCGCAAGGGCAAGGTGCCGCTGCCGCTGCTCAAGAAGCAGTTTGGCCAGCGGATGCTCGGCGAGGCGATGCAGGAAAGCGTCGATGCCGCGATGCGCGCCCATTTCGAGGAAACGGGCGAGCGTCCGGCCTTCGAGCCCGATGTCAAGATGGCCAACGAGGACTGGAAAGAGGGCGACGATGTCGAAATCGAGATGAGCTACGAGGCCCTGCCCGAGATCCCCGAGGTCGATCTGGCGGGCATCACCCTCGAACGGCTGGTGGTCAAGGCCGATGATGCCGCCGTCGAGGAGGCCCTCGGCAATCTCGCCGCGAGCGCGCAGGATTTTCGCGACCGTGAGGAAGGGGCCGCGGCGCAGGATGGCGACCAGGTGGTGATCGACTTCATCGGCAAGCTCGACGGCGAGCCCTTCGAGGGTGGCAGCGCCGAGGATTATCCGCTCACGCTCGGCTCGGGCAGCTTCATCCCCGGATTCGAGGAACAGCTCGTCGGCGCGAAGGCAGGCGAGAAAAAATCCGTCACCGTCACCTTTCCCGAGGATTACCAGGCAGAGCATCTGGCCGGCAAGGAGGTGGTGTTCGACTGCACGCTGAAGGCCGTCCGCGCGCCGGTCGCCGCCGAGATCAACGACGATCTGGCGCAGAAATACGGCGCCGAGAGCCTCGACGCGCTCAGGGAGCAGATCCGCGAGCGGCTCGAGCACGAATATGCCGGCGCCGCGCGCGCCATCCTCAAGCGCCGCGTGCTCGACGCGCTCGACGAGCGGGTGCGTTTCGAACTGCCGCCCAGCCTGGTCGAGAGCGAGGCGAAACAGATCGCGCATCAGCTCTGGCACGAGGAAAACCCCGATGTGCACGACCATGATCACCCCGAAATCACCCCGACCGAAGAACAGGTGACGCTCGCCGAGCGCCGCGTGCGCCTCGGCCTGCTGCTTGCGGATCTGGGCCAGAAGGCCGAGGTGGAAGTGTCCGACGCCGAGATGACCCAGGCGGTCATCGCCCAGGCGCGGCAATATCCGGGCCACGAGCGGGAATTCTTCGAATTCGTGCAGAAGAACCCGCAGATGCGCCAGCAGCTGCGCGCGCCGATCTTCGAGGACAAGGTGATCGATTACGTCGTCGAACTGGCCTCGGTCACCGAGAGGGAAATCTCGCGCGAAGATCTGGAAAAGGCGATCGAGGAACTCGACGCGGCTTGATCCGCGCAGGGCATTGCCGGAACGCATTGCTGAAATCAAGGGCCGCCCCGGGGAGAGAAAGGGCGGCCCTTTTCGTTCGGACGCCCGGACCGGGCAGGACCCGACCGGCGCACACGATCCTGGATCAGGCGCCGATATCCGAGCGCGAACGAACCTTGCCGACCAGCGCGGCCCTGAGGCGCAGCGCATCGACCCTTTCCTTTGCGGTAGTGGCGCTGGCGATCTGCTCGTCGCAATAGATATCGAGCGGGGTTTTCGGTGCCGTGAGGCCCGCGATCGCCGGCAGCGCCAGCGCTTCTTCATCGGTCAGAAACACATCACCGGTGATACCCGCGAACTCGCGGATGCGCGCGACACGCTCCTCGGTGCAGTCAATCAACGCGGCGAGCGCCGGCACCTTGCCCATATTGACCGTCTTTCCGACGTAATCATAAGGGGCGTTACCCGAACGCTTGAGCACGCGGTCCATCACCGGGTCGATCACCGTCACGATATCGCTTACACCGGCACGTTTTGCGGCCTCGATAGAGGCAATCATCAATTCACAGGTGGCGTAGGACACCGAATTGTGGCCGCGCCCCCGCCCAAGACGGCGCGTATCCACGCAAAACCGGGTGGATTCCCAAAGTGTCGCGCTGCGCAACGGCGGTTCTCCGTCGAGAATGTCGGCAAAGACATCGGCCAGCATATGCGGCCCCGTGGTCTGCAAGGCACGAACGCAGGACACGACGTTGCCTTCGTCATCAAGCCCCACAGCATAGGCCGGGTCCAGGTCGTCGAACACGTCGCGTTCTCGACCATCCTTGACTTCGACCTGCCAGCCGAGCCTGTCCCCGAAGACCCGCGCCCGGAGTTTGAACATCTCGTCCAGCACATGGCCGAACCTGTCCTTGTTAACGGCATCGATAACCAGAATCATCATTCCATCTCCCTAGGAAAGCGCATCGTGAGTGGTGCATCGCGAGTGGTGCGTAACGAGAGTGCTTCGTACAATCCGCAGCGTAGCGGCATTCGAGCGACAAACTATTGGGGAAATCCCGTAGCCGATCGCTTGAAGCCTCTGAAACAACGAAGAAAGGCGGTTGAAGCCGCCAAACCCCTCAAAAATTTGATCGAAGGCCGAGACCGGTCAGCGCGGATAGATCAAGCCGAGATTGATCGCACGACCGATGGCCTGCGGAGTGGTCAGCGCGTTGAGTTTCTGGCGGGCGGAGCGCAGATGGACCTCAACCGTGCGGTGAGAAATCGACAGGATATCTCCGATATCCTGCTGTGACTTTCCCGCCGCCGTCCACTGCAGTATCTCGATCTCGCGGGTCGAAAGAGAGGGTGCATTGAGGCTCCGGGTAAGGGGGTCGGTGCGGATCACCATGTCGTGCATGTGCACGGCTGCCACCTGGAGGTCGCCGATGATCCCCGACACGAGCAGTTCCCACTCGCGCACGGAACAATCACGGTTGATGCTGAGGCTGCCGACATCGCCGAAGGGGCCGTGAATGGGAACCGTCAAACCACGATCCGAAATCCCGAACTCGCGCGCCGCGCGAAAGACGGTCTGAAATTCGGCACCGCGCTCCAGTCTGCTCCAATGCACCGGTGCGATGCTGTGACGCGCCTTGAGAAGCGTGGGATCGATTTCGTAGAACTTGCTCTTGAGATAATGTTCCGCCCAGTCCTCGCCATAGGTCATGTGTCCGTGAGAAGTGCCGCTGATCGGGTTAATCCCGGCATAGGCAACATGATCGAGCTCGAACCTGTCGCGCAAGTCATCGAGAAACTGGCGGAATGCGTCCTGCTGCGCCATTTACCATGCCCCTGCGGGCTGCGCTGACTCAGCGTCGCAGTTAATCAGGCCTGCCCAGTCAAACGCTTCGTCCATCCTGTCGCCTCCGAGAAGGGCCTGCGCCGGTGTGGTGCAAGGACCGATTGAACACGCTCTCTCTCGTCACGTCCGCTGCGGCGTCGCCAGGATTGGCGGTCCAAGCGGCTAGACAGTTCTCGTCACTGCCCCGGTCATGATTGGCATTACGCACCCCTCCGCACAACCGGTAAGGTAGCCGCCAAACTAGCACAGGAGCGCGCAGCCTGTCGAGCCGAACGCGCAGAAACGAAAATGCACCGCGCAACTTACGGCGCGGTGCGTTCTTCGGTGTCTGGCCTTGTTCAGGCGATTTTGTCATCGCCCCGTCCAGGGGGCGCTTATACGTCCTCCTCCGAGGCGGCGCTGCCGATATCGTCGAAAAGCTCCGCGATCTCGAACTCGGCGGCTGCTTCGGCCTCGGCGGCGGCGTCCTGGATGGTCTTGCCCGAGGCCTGAAGCTCGGCCTCTTCGGGCGAGCGGGCGACGTTGATCTGTATCGTCACGCTCACCTCGGGGTGCAGCGTCACCGTCACGTCATGCAGGCCCAGCTCCTTGATCGGGCGGATCAGCGTCACCTGCTTGCGATCGAGGGCAAAGCCATTCTCGGTCGCCGCTTCGGCGGCGTCGCGCGTGCTCACCGAGCCGTAGAGCGCGCCGCCGTCGGAGGCCTGGCGAATCACCACGAACTGTTGCCCGTCGAGCCGCTCGGCCATGGCCTCGGCCTCCTTGCGGGTCTCGAGGTTCTGCGCTTCGAGCTGCGCCTTGCGCGCCTCGAAATCGGCGATGTTGCGCGGCGAGGCGGTCAGCGCCTTGCCCTGCGGCAGCAGGAAGTTGCGGGCAAAGCCCGGCTTGACATCGACCACGTCGCCCATCTGGCCAAGCCTGGCCACGCGCTCCAGAAGGATCACTTGCATCGGGTCACTCCTTATTTCACGGCATAGGGCAGGAGCGCGAGGAAGCGCGCGCGCTTGATCGCGCGCGCCAGTTCGCGCTGCTTCCTGGCCGAAACGGCGGTGATGCGCGACGGCACGATCTTGCCGCGCTCGGAGATGTAGCGCTGCAAGAGGCGCGTGTCCTTGTAGTCGATCGCGGGCGCGTTCTCACCCGAGAAGGGGCAGACCTTGCGGCGGCGGAAAAACGGTTTGGTAGCCATGGGTTATCGTCCTTTTCTCACAGCCTGGATCAGCGGCGTTCGCGACGCTCGGGACGGTCCCCGCGCTCGTCACGCTTCTGCATCTGCACCGAGGGACCCTCCTGGTGGGCGTCCACCTTGATGGTGAGCACGCGCATCACGTCATCATGCAGCCGCATCAGGCGCTCCATTTCCTGCACGGCGGCGGCAGGCGCGTCGGTCCTGAGAAAGGCGTAATGGCCCTTGCGGTTCTTGTTGATCTTGTAGGCCATCGTCTTGACGCCCCAATACTCGCTGTCGAGGACCTTGCCCCCGTTATCGGCGAGAACGGCGCCAAAATGCTCGATCAGCCCTTCGGCCTGCGCGTTGGAAAGATCCTGGCGCGCGATCATCACATGCTCGTAGAGCGGCATGTCGTCTCCATTTCTGTCAGGGCGCATTTCATAGGACGGGCAAGCCCCTTCGCGGCCCGTCCACGAGAGTCTGCGCGGATCATCGTGATTGCGAAGGGTCGGGCGCGTATAGCCCGCCGCGCGCCCGCCTGCAAGCGCCGCCTGCGCGGCGGGCTGCCTCCCGGGACGCGGGGGTGTTCGCCAGTTCACAACCCCTGTTTGAAACTGCGGCCCTGAGCTTTTCCCGCCCGCCTTCGAATCTGCTATACAGCGTCACGTCATCCAACAAGGGAGATTTCCGCATGAACCGCATCCTGCTTGCCGCTGCCCTCGCCCTCGGCGTCACTCCGGCCCTCGCCGCGCCCGAGACCTACGAACTCGACCCCAGCCACAGCCAGGTGGTGTTCACCTACGATCACCTCGGATTCTCGACCACGACGGGCATGTTCGGGGGGTTCGAGGGCACGATCGCCTTCGATGAGGAAAATCCCGCGAATTCCTCGGTGAGCGTGTCGATCCCGCTCATGTCGATGTTCACCGGCTGGGAAGAGCGCGACGCGCATTTCATGTCCGGGGATTTCTTCGACGCCAGCGAGGGTGATCTCATCACCTTCACCTCCACCGCGATCGAGGTGACGGGCGAGAATACCGGGCTGATCACCGGCGATCTGACCATGAACGGCGTGACGAAATCCGTCGTGCTCGACACCGTGCTCAACCAGAAGGCGGATCACCCGATGGCCAACCGCCCCTGGCTGGGCTTTGACGCCACCACCACGCTCAAGCGCAGCGATTTCGGCGTGGACATGTTCGCGCCCTTCGTCAGCGACGAGGTCGCGGTGCACATCTCGATCGAGGCTGGCAAGCCCGAGTAATCCGGCGCCCCGCACCCTGCACATGAAGGGCCGTCCGCAGCACGCGGGCGGCCCTTTTTGTGTCCTTGCTTCGGTCCTGGTGCCCGGCCCTCAGGTGCCGTAGGCGCGGGGCGCATCGGTGATCGCCTCGGCAGCCGCCAGCAGCGCCGCGGCGATCATGTCGCACTCCTCCCCGGTGAGACGGGTGGGCAGGCGCACGTCGCAGGCCCGCATCAGCATCGCCCGCGTGCGCGGCAGATCCGGCACCTCCCCGGGCAGGAACTGCCAGTTCCAGAAGGCACGCGCATTGTCCGCGCTCATCCCGAAGACCTGAACCTTGACGCCGCGCGCCGCGGCCTCGCGGGCAAAGGCGCGGGTCTCGGCGTCATCCATGCCGACGAGGTTGAACTGGATCGAATCGGGCGCGCGCTCCTCGCCCGGCAGCGCCTCGGGCACCGAGAACCATGGCGCGGCATCGAGCGCGGCCGCCACACGGTCATGATTGGCCCGCCCTGCCCGCACCCGATCCGCGATTTCAGGCAGTTGCGCGCGGATGATCGCCGCCGACAGGTTCGAAAGGCGCAGATTGTAGAGCGGCAGCCGGTTCTGCCAGCGCGCGAATGCGGCTTCGAGCGCGGGATCGGGCGCGGCCAGATGCTTGGCCCAGTTATGCTCGTAGGCGCCCGACATGATCACCGCGCGCGCCACCAGATCGGCATCGTCGGTGATCAGGATCCCGCCCTCACCCGCATTCACCAGCTTGTAGGACTGAAAGCTGAAGCAGCCGACCCGCCCGATCGTGCCGATCCTGCGCCCGCGCCAGATCGTGCCGAGCGAATGCGCGGCATCCTCGATCACCGGCAGGCCGCGTGCGTCGCAGAGCGCCATGATCGCATCCATGTCCGAGGTATGCCCGCGCATGTGGCTGACCAGAACCGCATCCACATCGCCGAGCTTCGCCGCGAAATCGCCCATGTCGATGCGGTAATCCTCACCCACCTCGCAGAGCACCGGCACACACCCGGCATGGATCACCGATGAGGGCACGGCGGCAAAGGTAAAGCCGGGGATCAGAACGCGCGCGCCCTGCGGCAGATCGAGCGCCCTGAGCGACAGGAAGAGCGCCGCCGAACAGGACGACACCGCCAGCGCATGGCGCGCCCCCATCGCCGCGGCGAATTCGCGCTCCAGCAGCGCCACCGGCGCATCCTGCGGCGCGGTATAGCGAAAGAGATCGCCGCTCGCGAGCAGCCGGTCGATCTCGGCGCGGGCGGCTTCGGGGATGGGTTCTGCGGCGTGGACATCGAGGGGCTGCGTCATGTCTTCGGCTTTCCTGAAAATGGCCTTCGGCTTACCCGAACATATAGCGCCGATTTGTGACGCTTTGTCAAAGCCCGTCACAGTCCCAGCCGGTCGCGCAGCGCAAACCAGCTCATCGCCAGCACCAGCAGCGGGCCGCGCAGCGCCGCGCCGCCGGGAAAGGCGGGCACAGGCAGCCGCGCCATCACGTCAAAGCCTGACGCCTGACCGCGCACCGCCTCGGCCATCAGCCGCCCGGCAAGCGTCGCCATCCCCACCCCGTGCCCCGAATAGCCCGAGGCCGAGAGGATACCGGGCGCCGGCCGCGCGAAACAGGGCATCCGCCGCATGGTAATGGCCAGCGTCCCCCCCCAGGCATGATCGAGCGGCACATCCGCCAGGTGCGGAAAGATCTTCAGCATCGGCTTGCGCACCGTGGCGCGGATGTCGCGCGGAAAGCGATAACCATAGCTCTCGCCGCCCCCGAACAGCAGCCGCCCGTCATGGCTCAGCCGAAAGTAATTCACCACGAATTTCGTATCCGCCACCGCCACGTCGCGGGTGAGCACACGCGCGGCCTCCGCCCCCAGCGGCGCGGTCGCCACCATGAAATTGTTGATCGGCATGACCCGCGCCGCGATCCGCGCGTCGAGCCCGCCCAGATAACCATTGCACGCCAGAATCACATGATCGGCCTCGACATGGCCGGCATCGGTCGTCACCCGCAGCCGCGCGCCACGCTCGATCCCGCGCACCTCCGATCCCTCGTGGATCCGCGCCCCCGCGCCCAACGCCGCCCGCGCCAGGCCGAGCGCATAGGCCAGCGGATGCAGATGCGCCGCCCCCATGTCGAGCGTGCCCCCCCGATAGGCGGGCGAGGGGCAGAGCGCGGCAAAGCCCTCGGCGTCGAGCATCTCGATCCGGTCATAGCCGTAGCGCGCCGCCAGATGCTCGGCATGGGCGTGCTCCTGCGCCACCTCGCGGGCGGTGAAACAGGCATGGGCCACGCCGGGCTTGAGGTGGCAGTCGATCGCGTGTCGCGCCACGAGATCCCTGACCAGATCCTTGGCCTCCTCGGCCAGCCGCCACAGATGCGCGGCATCGTCCCGCCCCACCATCCGCTCGAGCGTGATCTGGTCGAGGCGCTGCCCGCTGCCAAGCTGCCCGCCATTGCGCCCCGAGGCGCCAAAACCCACCCGCTGCGCCTCGAGCACCACCACATCGAGCCCCGCGCCCGCCAGGTGCAGCGCCGCCGAAAGCCCGGTATAACCCGCCCCCACCACGCAGACATCCGCCCGCGCCGCCCCCCCGAGCGGGGCGAGACGCGGCAGGGGCGTGACCGTCGCGCGATACCAGCTCGGGGGATATTCGCCCGGCCGGTCGTTTGCGTAGAGCAGGTTCATCGCTTCATCTTTCCCCAAATACTCGAATCGCCCGCGCGCCTTCTGCTCAGACGTTGAGCAGCAGGTGCTCGCGCTCCCACGGGCTGATCACCTGCAGGAATTCCTCGTATTCGGTGCGCTTGACGATACCATAGACGCGCGCGAATTCGGTGCCGAGGATCGCGTGCAGATCGCTCGCCTCCTCGAACAGGTCGAGCGCATCGCCCATCACGTTGGGAATGTCCGGCTCGCCCGAATAGGCATCGCCCTTGAACTGCTTGTCGGGCCATTCCTCCTTGAGGATGCCCAGGAGCCCGCAGGCGAGGCTCACCGCGATGCCGAGATAGGGGTTGCAATCCATCCCCGCCATCCGGTTCTCGATCCGCCGCGATTCAGGCCCCGAGAGCGGCACCCGGATCCCCGTGGTGCGGTTGTCGCGCCCCCAGGCGAGGTTGATCGGCGCGGCGTGTGCCTTGACGTAACGGCGGTAGGAATTGACATAGGGCGCCAGCACCGCGATCGCCGAGGGCAGGTGTTTCTGCAGGCCGGCAATGAAATGAAAGAAGAGATCCGTCTCGCCCCCCTGCGGGCCGGCAAAGAGATTGCGCCCGGTCTGCATGTCCATGATCGAATGGTGGATATGCATCGCGCTGCCCGGCTCGTCGGCGATCGGCTTGGCCATGAAGGTGGCAAAACAATCGTGGCGCAGCGCCGCCTCGCGGATCAGCCGCTTGAAATAGAACACCTCATCGGCGAGCCTGACCGGATCGCCATGGCGCAGGTTGATCTCGAGCTGGCCGGCGCCGCCCTCCTGGGTGATGCCGTCGATCTCGAAGCCCTGCGCCTCGGCGAAATCGTAGATATCGTCGATCACCGGGCCGAACTCGTCCACCGCGGTCATCGAATAGGCCTGGCGCGCGGCGGCGGGACGGCCCGAGCGGCCCATCATCGGCTCGATCGGCTTGGCCGGGTCGAGATTGCGCGCGACGAGATAGAATTCCATCTCCGGCGCGACCACCGGTTTCCAGCCGCGCGCATGATACATCTCGACCACCCGGCGCAGCACGTTGCGCGGGCTGCACGGGATCGGCGCGCCCTCCCGGTCAAAGGCATCGTGGATCACCTGAAGCGTCCAGTCCGCCGTCCAGGGCGCGGCGGTGGCGGTGCTCATGTCGGGGCGCAGGATCATGTCGCGCTCGATGAAGCCCTCCTCGCCCGCGGCCTCCCCCCAGTCGCCGGTGATGGTCTGGTAAAAGATCGAGTCGGGCAGGTGGAAATACTGCTGGCGCGCGAATTTGGTCGCCGGCACCGCCTTGCCGCGGGCGATGCCGGGCAGATCGGCGATGACGCATTCCACCTCGTCGAGGCGGCGATCTTGGAGATAGGCCTGCGCGGCGGGCGGCAGGGCGGCGATGAGCTGGCTCAGATCAGCCATGGGGCGCGTCTTTCCTGAGGGTGGCGGCGATGGTGTCGGCCATGGCCGCGCTGTCGGTGGGCGTGTCGAGCCGCGCGCGCGCCTGCGCGCGCAGCGGATCGGGCACGACGCCGACGGCGCGGTGCTCGATCAGCCGGTCCATCATGGTGGCATCGAATTCCGGATGGGGCTGGATGGTCAGGATCCTCGGGCCATAGCGCAGCGCCGCGATCTCGCAGCCCTCGGCGCGGCCCGCCACCTCGGCGCCGGGGGGCACCTCCACCACCTGATCGCGATGCCAGGCGTTGAGGGTGAGGGGGCGGCCGTCGATCTCGTAGGTGGTGGGGCCGACGCGCCAGCCGCCGGGATGGCGGATCACCTTGCCGCCGAGCGCCTGCGCGATGATCTGATGGCCGAAACAGACGCCGACCAGCGGCCGCCCCGCATCGCGGATCGCACGGATCAGCGCCTCGAGCGGGGCGATCCAGGGATGATCCTCATAGACCCCGTGTCTCGAGCCGGTGACCAGCCAGCCATCGGCGGCGTGCGACCCGTCGGGAAACTCTCCGTCCACCACGTTGAAGGGCGCGAACTCGAACCCCCGCCCGTCGAGCAGGCGCGCGAACATCGCGTCATAATCGCCGAGCTCGTCCAGGACGATATCCGGGGCATGGCCGGTCTTGAGGATGCCGATCTTCATGGGGCCTCGCGGATGTGCCATGTCGGGATCATGGTCGGGGTCGGGGTCGGACTGCCGTGAGCCTACACCGTTTCGAGATAGGTCTTCCAGTGGTCATGCGCGGCGATCCCGGAGATGTGGCGCAGCTCCTGGCGCTTGGTCATCACCAGATTGGCGATGATCTCGGGGGGCAGGATGCGCGCGATCAGCGGATCGCTCTCGAACCGGGCGATCGCCGTGGCCCAGTCGGGCGCAAGCTGCGGCAGATCGGCCGCATAGGCATTGCCGGTGAGCGGCTCGGGCGGGGTCATGGCGTCCTCGATGCCGATGATGGCGGCACCCAGGATCGCCGCGAAGGTGAGATAGGGGTTGATGTCGCCACCTGCCACGCGATGCTCGATGCGCCGCGCGGCACCGGGACCGCCGGGGATGCGCAGCGCGGTAGTGCGGTTCTCATAGCCCCAGCCCGCCCCGGTCGGCGCATGGGCCCCCGGCACGAGACGCGCATAGCTGTTGGCATGGGGGGCAAAGATCAGCGTCGCGCCGGGCATCGCCGCAAGACACCCCGCCACCGCCTGCCGCAGCACCTCGGTGCCGCGCGGCGTGCCGTCGTCAAAGACATTGCGACCCTCGCGGTCGAGCACCGAGAAATGCATGTGCATCCCGTTGCCGCTGTCGTCGGGGAAGGGCTTGGCCATGAAGGTGGCCACGAAACCATGGCGCCGCGCGAGGCCCTTGATCAAATTCTTGAACAGCCAGGTATCATCGGCGGCGCGCATCGCGGACTGGTGGTGCAGTGTCAGCTCGAACTGCCCGATCCCGGCCTCGGAAATGGCCGATTCCACCGGGATTTCCATCTCCGCCCCGGCGGCATAGAGCGCCGAGATGAAGGCATCAAAGGCGTCCATCTGCCCGAGGCTGAGGATGCCGGGCGCCTTCATGCGCCGCCCGGAGCGCGGATCGCGCACGGTTTTCAATGACTTGCCATCGGGATCGACCAGCGTGAATTCCAGCTCGGTCGCCGCGAACACCTCCCATCCGCGCGCATCGAAACGCGCGAGCACATCGGCGAGCGCGTGGCGCGGGTCGCCCCTGAAGGGCGTTCCATCCTCGTGATGCATGACCATCGGCACCAGGCCCTGCGGCTCCTCCAGCCATGGAAGCGGCACCGCGCCGCGCTCGGTCGGGAACAGGCGGCCATCCATGTCGCCGCTCTCGAACACCAGCGGAGATCCCTCGATATCCGCCCCGAAAATGTCGAGATTGAGCGAGCTTAGCGGCATCCGCACCGTGCCGTCGGCGAGCTTGTCGGCAAAGCTGGCGGGCAGGCGCTTGCCGCGCATCCGGCCGTTGAGATCGCACGCGGCCACGCGGAAGGTCTGGAACTGGGTGAGATCCATCTGAAAGGCACCTGATCGGAATATCCCCGAGCCTAACGCGCCGCCGGGGGCTTGCCAAGCGCGATTTGATCAAAAGCATCGTGATGCAGGGGGGGGCGTGTTTCGCACCCTCATCGCCCGTCAGGCCCGCGAATGGCGCTATCGCGTGACACCCTGCCAGCGCGCCTCGAGCGCCTCGATGGCAGCGATGCGCGCGGCGGTCTTCGGGTGGCTCAGGAGCCAGGCGGGCATCGCCCCCCCTGCCCCGCCGGTCAGCGCCTCGAGCTTGCCAAAGAGCGATTTCTGCGGCTCGGTCCCGATGCCGGCCCTGGTCAGCAGCGCCGCGGCATAGGCGTCGGCCTCGAATTCGTCGCTGCGCGACAGCCGCGCCGCCAGCATCATCGTCAGCCCGTTGGCGATCAGCACCCCCACCCCCGGCAACAGGCGCGACAGCACCATCGCAAGCGCGGTGCGCAGCGCGTTCTGTCCCGAAAAGTCGATCATCCGCCGCCGCGAATGGCCGAGCGCGACATGACCGATCTCATGGGCGATCACCGAGGCCATTTCCTCGGCCGTCACCTCGCCGGACTGGAACTTCTCATAGAATCCGCGGGTAATGAAGATGCGCCCGTCGGGCGCGGCAAGCCCGTTCACCGGCGCGATCTCGTAGATGTAAACGCGCACGCCCGGCAGGTCGAGCGCGCGGGCGAGCCGGTCGGTCACGGCCTTGAGCCGCGGATCGGCCAGCGCGCTCGAACGCGCGTCGAGCTCGCGCGCCGTGCGCCAGGCCGAGAGGCGATAGAGCGCCAGCGCATAGAGCACCGCCAGCAGGATGGGCAGGACGCGAAGCATGACCCGGATATGAGGCCCGGGCCCCGCCCTGACAAGCCGCCATCGTCATCGTCGCGCGGCCTTGCACCCCTGCCCAAAGCGCGTAATCTCCCGCGAACCCGAGCAAACCGACGGAACCGCCGATGAAGACCCCGAGCACGGATGCCTATGCGCTGATCCTCGAAGCGATCGACACCGGCACCTTCCGGCCCGGCGACCGCCTCGTGGAAAGCGATCTGGCCGAACGCTTCGGCGTCTCGCGCACCCCGATCCGCGAGGCGCTGCAACGGCTCGAGACGCAATCCATGCTGACCCGCGACGGGCGCAGCCTGATCGTCGCCTCGCTCGATTACAACCAGCTGGCCGAGCTTTACGTCGTGCGCGCCGAGCTCGAAGGGCTGGCCGCGCAGCTCGCCGCGCGCCACGCCACCCCCGAGGAGGTGCGCGTGCTGCGCGACATGGTGGAGAAGGATCGCACGCTGCTCGGGCGCCCCAAGGAACTGTCGCGCGCCAACCGGCGGTTTCACAAGCAGATCCACCTCGCCTCGCATAACCGCTTTCTCGTGCAGCAGCTCGATCTCGTGCATCGCTCCATGGCGCTGCTGGCGACGACATCGCTGGCGGCCGAGGGGCGCGGCGAGGATGCGCTGGCCGAACATGCCGCGATCGTCGCCGCGATCGAGGCGCGCGACGGGGCGGCGGCGGCGCAGGCGCTGCGCAGTCACATCTCAAACGCCTTCGTGACCCGGCTCAAGCTTGACTCCGGCGAGGTCAACCCCGCCGTCTGAGCGCGCCCGCCCGCGCGCGGCAACCGACAGGCCATGCGTGGTCTTGTCCCAGAAGAACGGCCTGAAGACCAGCTCGTAGAGCGCCTTGTAGGCGGCAAACGCGGCGAGCGGGGCGTAGAAATGCATCGTCGGCACCCAGGCCAGCAGATGCCGGTGGCGCGCGCCCGAGACCGTCACCGCGTGGATGCACATGGTCATGACCTCGGCAACCAGGAACATCGCGCAGAGCCCCGCCAGGAGCGGGCGCGGCACCACCGGATCGAGAGGGTGCGGCAGGCCGAGGATCACCAGCCAGAAGGACCACAGCACCGGCGCGAGCAGCACCTGACTGACGGCGGCGATGAAATGCGCCTGAAAGCCCCAGAATTTCCGCGCCCCCAGTTGCGCATGGAGGCGGCGCGGCGCGCGCATGTGCACCAGCCATGTGGTCATGTAGCCCTTGAGCCAGCGCGAACGCTGCCTGATCCAGGCCCAGGGGCGGCAATTGGCCTCTTCCTCGGTCACGCTGTCGATCATCTCGGTGCGCCAGCCGTGGCGCGCGAGGCGAAAGCCCAGATCGGCATCCTCGGTGACGTTATGCGCATCCCACCCCCCCAGATCCTCGAGCACGTCGCGCCGGATATAGAGCGTCGTGCCGCCGAGCGGCAGCGCGAGGCCGAGCCGCGCCATGCCCGGCATCAGCGTGCGGAACCAGGTCGCATATTCGATGGTAAAGCACCGCGCGAGCCAGTTCTGCCGCGGATTGTAATAATCGAGCACCCCCTGAATGCAGGCGAGATCGCGCGGCGCGCTCAGAAAACGGCGCGCGACGCGGGTGATCTGGTCGGGCTCGGGCGCATCCTCGGCATCGAAGATGCCGATGATCTCGCCCTCGCAGAAATCGAGCGCGTAATTCATCGCGCGCGGCTTGGTGCGGGGCTGGCCATCGGGCACGATCACCGGGCGCATCCAGGGCGGCAGGTCGATCCCGGCCAGCGTGTCGCGGGTGAGATGATCGGTCTCCTCCAGCACCAGGATCACGTCGAGCAGACATTTCGGATAGGTCAGCCGCGACAGCCGCGCGACGAGGGCGTGGGCGATCTCGGTCTCGCGAAAGAGCGGCACGAGGATCGAGACGCGCGGCAGCGGCGCGGGCGCGGTTGCGACCTGCGGCGCGTCCCGCCCCGCCATGGCCGCGACGAAGGCCGCGATCCTGAGGCCGGTGGCGATCAGCAGCGTGAACGCCGCCCAGCCTGCCAGAACCCCGAGCACCCCGAGCGGAAAGGCCAGGCAGAGCGCGCCGATGACCAGCAATGCGGCACAGGTGAGCCCCATGCGCCGCGCCCCCTGCCCTTGCCAGGTGCGGCAGCTCTCGGCCTCGGGTGTGCGCGCGGCGGCGCTGTCGCGCAGGGTCTCGCGGTGGATTTCGGCCACCCGCGCCTGCACCGCCGCGCGCGGCGCGATGATCGGGCGGGCGCGCGCGAGATCGTCGGGCAGCAGGCGGCGCAGCGCCTGCGGGTTCCCGGCCCCGTCATGGGCGAGGCGCGGCGCGCCATGTTCGTCGCGCAGGAGCGCCGCGCCATTGCGCAAGAGGAGGCGGGGATCGAGGCCGGTCTCGATCAGTTCCGCGCGTGCGACGGCGTCCGAATCGAGCCTGCGGCAGTTGTGATGGCGCGCATGGATGTCGAGAAGATCCGCCTCGCGCGCGAGCCCCTCGGCCAGAAGGATGCGGTCGGGCGAGGTCGCGCATTGCCGCCCCACCAGCGCCGCGCGCGCGGCATCGGCGCGGCTGAGCAGCCCGCGCCGGACCAGATCGCGACCGAGCGAATCGATTGCCCGCGGATCGCCCGCCAGCCCCGCCCGCCGCAATTCGGAGATCCCCATGCCCGTTCTCCTTCCTCTTGCGGAAACGAGGCTAGGAGGCGGTTGGTTAACGAAGTCTTAACATCCGGTTAACGATGATGAAAAGATCGTTGATGCCGCAAATGGGATGCCGCAAAGGGCCGTGACCGGCGCGGCGTGCCGATCGCCCGCGCCCCCGCCCGGGGTCCGGGCGGGGGACGCGCACGCGCTCAGGCGTTCAGGAGGCGATGGATTTCATCCTTCAGCCGGGCGCGCGTCTTGCGCAGCTCCACCTCGGCCAGTTCGTCCATCGGCTCGAGCAACGATTCCGCGCGGTGCACCTGGCGGTTGACCTCGTGATATTCCTCCGCGAGGCGTGCGAAATGGCTGTCGGTCTGCCTCAACTCCCGGATCCGGTCGGCGAACTGGGGAAATTCCTCGTGCAACTCGTGGGGCGTATGGGTCATCGTGCGTCTCCTTGAATCGATGTCGGCACGACCCTAGAGGGCGGGCCCCAGCCCTGCCTTGACGCGGATCAACTTCGCGCTGCCCCTTGTGACCCCCGCCGCCAGTCTCAGCCGGCCTGTCCGGCACCGTCAGGGGGGCTCCGCATGGCCCGAGCCATCTGTGCCGCGCGCGCCAGCACATCGGCGTCGAGCCCGGTCTCCCAGCCCAGTGCCGTGAGCCGCGCGTGCACTGCCTCGGTGGCCACGTTGCCCGCCGCCCCCGGCGCATAGGGGCACCCTCCCAGCCCGCCGACCGCCGCATCGAACACCCGCACACCTCGCGCCAGCGCCACCTCGATATTGTCGAGCGCCCGCCCGCCCGTATCGTGGAAATGCCCCGCCAGCCGCGCCACCGGCACCGCTTCGCAGGCCGCCGCGAGCATCGCGTCCACCGCCTCGGGGCGGGCGCGCCCGATGGTGTCGCCAAGGCTCACCTCATAGCAGCCCATCTCCCACAGCGCCTCGGCCACCCGCGCCACCTGTGCCGGATCCACCGGCCCGTCATAGGGGCACTCGACCACGCAGGAGACATAGCCGCGCACCCGCAGCCCCTCGGCCCCCGCCGCCTCCATCACCGGGGCAAAGCGCGCGAGGCTTTCCTCGATCGTGGCGTTGATATTGGCCTTCGAGAACCCCTCCGAGGCCGAGGCGAACACCGACACCTCGTCCGCCCCCGCCTCGAGCGCGTCCGACAGCCCGCGCAGGTTCGGCGTGAGCGCAGCATAGCGCACACCCGGCGCGCGCCTGATGCCGCGCAGCACCTCCGCCGAATCGGCCATCTGCGGCACCCATCTGGGGCTCACGAAGCTCGCCACCTCGATCCGCGCGAACCCCGCTTCGCTCAGGCAATCGACGAGCGCGATCTTGTCGCGCGTGGCGATCCGCCGCTTTTCGTTCTGCAACCCGTCGCGCGGGCCCACCTCGAAGATCTCGACACTCCCGGCCATCATCCCTCCTCCGGCACGGGGTAGAAATCCCGCGCATAGATATCCTGTTCGCCGTCGCGCGCCCTGGCCCGGACATGAGCAGGACGCGCGCGCAATCGCTGCCAATAAGCCGCAAGCCGCGGCCAGTCCTCCAGATCGACATAGTAGCGCGCAAGCTCGAACCCGTAGCCGACCATGATATCGGCCGCCGAGAAGCCCGTGGGCAGCAGATGATCGCCTTCGAGCCGCGCCTCCAGCCCCGCGAGGCTCGCCCCGAGCCGCGCCTTGAGCAGCTTGACCACCGGCACCGAGGGGCGCGCGGGCGGGCGCAGGAAGACGAGGTTGAGGTTGAGATTCTCCAGGATGCTGCCCATCGTCTCGGCATAATGCAGCATTTCCAGCCAGCGCGCGCGCTCGGGGCTCTCCGGCGGCGGCATCAGCCCGGCCTGCGGGTAGCTCTCGCACAGCAACTGCACGATCGCCCCGCTCTCGAACCAGACGGCGCCGTGATGCTCCAGCACCGGCACCCGCCCCGCAGGCGAGAGCGCGCGGAACTCGGGGCTGCGCATCGTGCCCTCGCGGATCGAATGATACCGCAGCTCGTAATCGAGCCCCATCTCCTCCATCAGCCAGAGCACCCGGAAGGACCGCGCCAGCGGGACGTGATGCAGCCGGATCATTCCTCCGCCTCCAGCCGCACCAGCGCCGCGCCCGCGCTGACCTGATCGCCCGGGCGCGCCAGCACCTCGGCCACCACCCCGTCGCGCGCGGCCAGCAGGCTGTGCTCCATCTTCATCGCCTCGAGCACGGCCAGCCGGTCGCCCTTGTGCACCGCCCGCCCCGCCTCGGCAAAGACCGCCTTGACGAGCCCCGGCATCGGCGCCTCGACGATATCGGCATCCCCGCCCGCTGCCGTCTCGCGGTCGAGCGGATCGACCAGCTCGAAGGTCAGCCCGTATTGCGCGAACACCGTGACCTGCCGCCCAGCCACCGCCACCGGCGCCGCCGGTGTGCCATCGAGCAGCCAGCGCCCCGCCACGCGCCGCGCCTCGACACGGGTCTCACCAATCTCCACGTCATGCGCATCGCCCGATCGCGTGCCGAGCCGCACCGCGATCTCCTCGCCATCCCGCATCAGCCGCACTTCCCGCCAGAGCGGCCGCCAGAGCGCGAAACCAGCCGCCTCGCGCGCCTCCTCCAGCAGGCCCAGCCCCGCGAGCACAGCCAGCGCCACCTCGCGCGGCCCCGGCTCGGGCGCCACCACCAGCGCGTCGATATCGCGCGCGATCAGCCCGGTATCGACCTCGCCGCGCCCGAATCCCTCATGCCGCGCCAGCGCGCCGAGAAAGGCAAGGTTCGTCACCGTCCCCGCCACCTGCGTGCCCCCGAGCGCCGCCGAGAGCCGCCGCAGCGCCACCTCCCGCGTCGGGCCATGGGTGATCACCTTGGCGATCATCGGGTCATACCAGGGGCTGATCTCGTCGCCCGCGCGCACGCCGCTATCGGCACGGCAGCCCTCAGGGAACCGAAGATGCGAGAGCCGCCCGGTCGCGGGCAGAAACCCCTTGGGCACATCCTCGGCATAAAGCCGGGCCTCGAAGGCGTGGCCATGGATGGCCAGATCCTCCTGAACCACGGGCAGCCCCTCACCGGCGGCCACGCGCAATTGCCATTCCACCAGATCGACGCCGGTGATCGCCTCAGACACCGGATGCTCGACCTGAAGGCGCGTGTTCATCTCCATGAACCAGAACCGGTCCGGCCGTAGCCCGGCGGAACCGTCAACGATGAATTCCACCGTGCCCGCGCCCGAATAGCCGATCGCCTCCGCCGCGCGCACCGCCGCCTGCCCCATCGCCGCGCGCATCTCGGGCGTCATGCCCGGCGCGGGGGCCTCCTCGATCACCTTCTGATGACGGCGCTGAAGCGAGCAATCGCGCTCGAAAAGATGCACCGCGCGCGTGCCGTCGCCAAAGACCTGCACCTCGATATGGCGGGGTTTCTGGATGTATTTCTCGATCAGCACATCGGCATTGCCGAAAGCGGTTTTCGCCTCCCCCCTGGCACTTTCCAGCGCCTCCATGAACGCGCGCGGCTCCTCCACCAGCCGCATCCCCTTGCCGCCACCACCGGCCACGGCCTTGATGAGAACCGGATAGCCGATGGCATCGGCCGCCCCCGCCAGATGCTCGGGGTCCTGGTTGGCCCCGTGATAGCCCGGCACCACCGGCACGCCCGCCTCCTCCATGAGCGCCTTGGCCGCGTCCTTGAGCCCCATCGCCCGGATCGCCCGCGCCGACGGCCCGATAAAGACCAGTCCCGCCGCCTCCACCGCCTCGACGAAATCGGGGTTCTCGCTGAGAAAGCCATAGCCGGGATGGATCGCCTCGGCCCCCGTCTCCAGCGCCGCGGCGATGATCGCCTCGCCCCTGAGATAGCTCTCGGCGGGCGCCGCGCCGCCGATATGCACCGCGTGATCGGCCATCGCCACATGCGCTGCCCCCCGGTCGGCGTCGGACCAGACCGCCACCACCTCGACGCCCATGGCCTGCGCCGTTCGCATGACGCGACACGCGATCTCGCCCCGGTTGGCGATCAGGATACGTTCAAACATGGGCCGCGCCCCTCGCTTCATCTTTCCATAAATACTCGAATCCCGACATCGCCACCCTCACATCCGGAAGACGCCAAAGCGCGTCTCCTCCACCGGCGCATTGAGCGCCGCGCGCAGGCTGAGCGCCAGCACATCCCGGCTCTTGCGCGGGTCCACGATCCCGTCATCCCAGAGCCGCGCAGAGGCATAGAGCGGGTGCGATTGCCGCTCGAACATCTCCACCGTGGGGCGCTTGAACGCGGCCTCTTCCTCCGCCGACCAGGTCTCGCCGCGCTTTTCCATCGCGTCGCGCCGGACCGTGGCCAGCACCCCCGCCGCCTGCTCGCCGCCCATGACCGAGATGCGTGAATTCGGCCAGGTCCAGAGGAACCGGGGCGAATAGGCCCGCCCCGCCATGCCGTAATTGCCCGCACCGAAAGAGCCGCCCACCAGCATCGTGATCTTGGGCACCGAGGTCGTCGCCACCGCCGTCACCATCTTGGCCCCGTGCCGCGCGATGCCTTCGTTCTCGTATTTGCGCCCCACCATGAAGCCGGTGATGTTCTGCAGGAAGACCAGCGGGATGCGCCGCTGGCTGCATAATTCCACGAAATGCGCGCCCTTTGACGCCGCTTCGGAAAACAGCACGCCGTTATTGGCGACGATCCCGACCGGGCAGCCCTTCACATGGGCAAAGCCCGTGACCAGCGTCTCGCCGAAGCGCGCCTTGAACTCGTCGAAATACGATCCATCGACCAGCCGCGCGATCACCTCGCGGATGTCGTAGGGGGTGCGCAGATCGGCCGGCACCACGCCGAGGATCTCCTCGGGGTCATAGGCGGGCTCCTCGGGTGTCTGCCAGCCCGCGCGCGGATCGGGCGCGGGGCCGAGGCTTCCCACCGCGCGCCGTGCCAGCGCCAAGGCATGTGCGTCATCTTCGGCCAGATAATCCGCCACGCCCGACAGCCGCGTATGCACATCGCCGCCGCCCAGATCCTCGGCGCTCACCACCTCGCCGGTGGCGGCCTTGACCAGCGGCGGCCCGGCCAGAAAGATCGTGCCCTGATCGCGCACGATGATGGTGACATCCGACATCGCGGGCACATAGGCCCCCCCGGCGGTGCAGCTTCCCATCACCACGGCGATCTGCGCGATGCCCTTGGCCGACATCCGCGCCTGATTGTAGAAAATCCGCCCGAAATGGTCCCGGTCGGGGAACACCTCGTCCTGATTGGGCAGGTTCGCGCCGCCCGAATCGACGAGATAGACGCAGGGCAGGTGGCATTCCTCGGCAATCTCCTGCGCGCGCAGGTGTTTCTTGACGGTCATCGGGTAATAGGTGCCGCCCTTCACCGTGGCATCGTTGCAGACCACCATCACGTCGCGCCCCATGACGCGGCCCACGCCCGCGATCACGCCCGCGCAGGGCGCGGCCCCGTCATAGAGGCCATGCGCCGCCGTTGCGCCCACCTCCAGAAACGGGCTGCCGGGATCGAGAAGCCCCGCCACCCGCTCGCGCGGCAGCATCTTGCCACGCGCGACATGGCGCGCGCGCGCCGCCTCGCCGCCGCCCTCGGCCGCCAGTGCCGCCGCCGCCTCGATCTCGCCGAGCGCCTCGAGATGGGCCGCGCGATTGGCGGCAAAAGCCTCCGATGACGGCAGGGCCGATGATTTCAGACGCATGTCGCTTGCTCCCCTTCCCCCGGGCCTGTTGCAATTTTGCCGCAGCGCGGCACCGCGCGGCGAATTTGATTCACGTCAATGTGCGGCCCCGCCTTCCGCCCCATACCGAACCGTGTCAGCATCAAGGTGGAAAGACCATGAAACAGATCACTGCCCTCACCCTCGCCGCTCTCATGGCCAGCACGGCCGCGCCCGCGCTTGCGCAGGACAAAGGCGATTTCCTGATCGGTCTCGGCATCGGTTATGTCGATCCGAGCGAGAAATCCAATACCGCCGCCGGCCGGATCGACGTGGATGGCAACCTGCGCCCGACGATCACGGTGGAATATTTCATCGCCGACCGCATCGGCATCGAATTGCTTGCCGCCTGGCCCTTCCAGCATGACGTGAACCTCCAGGGCGCCGGAACGGTCGCCGAGGTCAAGCATCTGCCGCCCACCCTCTCGCTGCAATACCACTTCGTCAATACAAGCCCCGTAACCCCCTTCATCGGTGCCGGCATCAACTACACCTATTTCTTCGACGAGGACGGCACGGGCGCGCTCGCCGGTTCCAAGGTCGATCTCGACGACAGCTGGGGCCTCGCGCTCCATGCCGGCATCGATTACGCGATCAACGAACGCTCCGCCCTGCGCGTCGATGTCCGCTACATCGACATCGAGACCGACACCAAGGTGGACGGCGTCGATATCGGCAAGGTCAAGATCGACCCCTGGGTGTTCAACCTCGCCTATGTGATGAAATTCTGATCTCCCTCCTCCCGGGATCAGGATCATGGGGCCGGTGATCGCACCGGCCCTTTTTTCTGCACGCATCCTCACGCGCCCGCCTCCGCCGCCGCGCGCGCCTTCAGCTCCCTGCGGATCACCTTGCCGGTCACGGTCATCGGCAGCGCGTCGAGAAAGGCGATTTCCCTTGGATAGGAATAGCTTGCAAGCCGTTCCCTGACATGGGCCTGCAATTCCTGTGCCAGCGCCTCGGAACCTGTCACGCCCGCGCGCAGCACCACATAGGCCTTGACGATCTCGGTGCGCAGCGCGTCGGGCTTGCCCACCACGCCCACCGTCGCCACCGCCGGATGGGTCAGCAGGCAATCCTCGATCTCGGCGGGGCCGATCCGGTAGCCGGCGGAGGTGATCACGTCATCCTCGCGCCCGACAAAGCGGATATGGCCGCCCTCGATCACGCCGCGGTCGCCGGTGAGCATCCAGTCGCCGCGAAACTTCGCCGCCGTTTCGCGCGGTTTTCTCCAGTATTCCAGCATCATGGAGGCTGACCCTCGTGCAATGGCGATATCACCTTCGCCCGACACCTCGCGCCCCGCGCCGTCGATCACCGCCACGCGGTGCCCCGGCACGGCGCGACCCATCGAGCCCGGCACCGGGTCGAACAGCGTGGCGCAGGACGCGGCCACCATGTTGCATTCGGTCTGGCCGTAGAATTCGTTGATCGTCACGCCAAGCGCCCGCCGCCCCCAGTCGAGCATCTCGGCACCCAGGGGCTCGCCGCCGCTCGCCACGCTGCGCAAGCCCTCGATACGGGCATCCTCCGCCTTCAGCATCCGCAGCGCCGTAGGCGGAAAAAACACATTCCTGACAGCGCCTTCCCGGACGATCTTCAGGCACTCTTCCACCCCGAATTTCGCCATCCGCGCCGCCACCACCGGCACGCCAATGGCCAGCCCCGGCATCAGCACATCGAACAGCCCGCCGATCCAGGCCCAGTCGGCGGGCGTCCAGAGGCAATCGCCCTCCTGCCCCAGGAAATCATGGCTCAGCTCCACCCCCGGCAAATGGCCGGTGAGCACCCGATGCGCGTGCAGCGCGCCCTTGGGGCTGCCCGTGGTGCCGGAGGTGTAGATCAGCACCGCGGGCTCTTCCGCGCCCGTCTCCACCGTCTCGAAGCGCCCCTCGGGCAGCGCCCCGGCCTCGGGGATGAGCGCCGCGACCTCGGGCATCGCCGCCAGCATCGCCGCGCCCTCGGCATCGGTGATCACGACATTCGCGCCCGCATCCCCCACCCGGCTCAGGAGCGCGTCATGCTTGAAGAGCTTGAACAAGGGGATTGAAATCGCGCCGATTTTCCAGATCGCGATATGGGCCGCCGCGCACCACGCCCCCTGGCTGCGCAGCACGCCCACCCGGTCGCCGCGCGCCACGCCGCGCGCCAGCAACGCGCGCGCCAGCGCATCCGCCATGGCCCGCAGCGCGCCATAGCTCACCTCGCGCGGGCCATCGCCTGACAGATCCCGGATCGCCAGCCGCCCGGGCGCGGCCTCGGCCCAGCTGTCACAGGCCTGCACCGCCATGTTGAGCCGCGCGGGGATCTCCCAGCGAAACCCCTCGCGCAGCGCCTCATGGGACGCGCGCGGCAATATGGGGCGCATATCCATCACGGCCCTCTCTCCCTCCCGCGTCCGGCCTTGCCAGAGCCTGCCTCACCCCATCGCCGCCATCAACTCGCGCCCCACCAACATCCGGCGGATTTCGCTCGTCCCGGCCCCGATCTCCATCAGCTTCGCGTCGCGGAAGAGCCGCGCGACGGGCGCATCATTGAGGAACCCCGCCCCGCCCATGGCCTGCACCGCCTGATGCGCCTGCACCATGGCCTGCTCAGACGCATAAAGGCAGCAGGCGGCGGCGTCCTGGCGCGTGACCTCGCCCCGGTCGCAGGCCTTGGCCACCTCGTAGACATAGGCGCGGGCCGAGTTCATCGCCGTATACATATCGGCGATCTTGCCCTGCATGAGCTGGAAATTCCCGATCGGCTGGCCGAACTGGCGGCGCTCGGCCATGTAGGGCATGATCTCGTCGAGGCAGGCCGCCATGATCCCCGTGCCGATCCCCGCCAGCACCACCCGCTCGTAATCGAGCCCGGACATGAGCACCCGCACGCCGCGCCCCTCCTCGCCCAGCACGTTCTCGAACGGCACCTCGACATCCTCGAAGATCAGCTCGGCGGTGTTGGAACCGCGCATCCCCAGCTTGTCGAAATGGGGCGAGGTCGAAAAGCCCTTCATCGTTTTCTCGATGAGAAAGGCGGTGATCCCCTTCGATCCGGCCTCGGGGTCGGTCTTGGCATAGACCACCAGCGTGTCGGCATCCGGGCCGTTGGTGATCCAGTATTTGTTGCCGTTGAGCCGGTAGTGATCGTTGCGCCGCTCGGCGCGCAGCTTCATCGAGACGACATCGCTGCCCGCGCCTGCCTCGGACATGGCGAGCGCGCCGACATGCGCGCCAGAGACGAGCCCCGGCAGGTATTTCGCCTTCTGCTCAGGCGAGCCGTTCAATTTGATCTGGTTGACGCAGAGGTTGGAATGCGCCCCATAGCTGAGCGAGACCGAGGCCGAGGCGCGCGCGATCTCTTCCACCGCGACGACATGGGCGAGATAGCCCATTCCCGCGCCGCCGTATTCCTCGGGCACGGTGATCCCCAGAAGGCCCAATTCGCCCATCTCGCGCCAGAGTTCGCCCGGAAAGGCGTTACTGCGGTCGATCTGCGCGGCCATCGGCTTGACCCGCTCCTGCGCCCAGCGATGCACCGTCTCGCGCAAGGCGTTCACATCCTCGCCCAGGTCGAACGTCATCACCGCGTTGAACATCGCACCCTCCTCCCGAAAAGGTTTATTGAACGATTGTTCATTTATATCCCCCAACCTCCCCCCCGTCAATCCCGCGCGTGAGAGGATTCAAACCTGTTTGCCACATGCAATATCCACAGCGCCCGCTGTCTCACACTCCGGACTGCGATGATCGCGGATGATCTCGAATGAGGGGGTAGCGTCCGTCACCACACATGGGTGGACCAGACCACCTGTTGTTCGACACCTGACACAACGTGCCCGCTTATGCACGACCACCCTTCGTGGCCGCGCGCACGACCGCGTGACGCATATCGGCCGCGCAACGCGGGAACCACGCAGCCACTGGCCCGGCGGGCACCGGCGCGGTCGGGGTCGCGCGGTCGTGGCGCGGCTGCGCTCAGGTCTCGCTGAGCGCCACCTTCATGTCCCGGACCTGGTAGATGATCTCGCCATCGGCCTCGACGCGGCCATCGGCCACGCCCATGGTCAGGCGCCGCGTCTGCACCGCCTTGGTGAAATCGACGTGATAGGTCAGCATCTTGCGGTCCGGGCGCACCATGCCCGTCAGCTTGACCTCGCCCACGCCAAGCGCATAGCCGCGCCCCTGCCAGCCGCGCCAGCCGAGATTGAACCCGGTGAGCTGCCACAGCCCGTCGAGCCCCAGACAGCCCGGCATGATCGGGTTGCCCGGGAAATGGCACTTGAAGAACCACAGATCGGGGTGGATGTCGAACTCGGCCACCACATGCCCGCGCCCGTGCGCGCCGCCATCCTCGGAAATGTCGGTGATGCGGTCCATCATCAGCATCGGCGGTTCGGGCAGCTGTGCGTTGCCCGGCCCGAAAAGCTCTCCGCGCGCGCATTTCAGCAGGGCGTCGCGGTCGAAACTGGTCGGATAATCGGCCATTCAGGCGACCCTTTCATGGTCAGGACGAGGGGGCATTTGTTTCAGCCCCTGTAACACCGCGCAATTCTCCGTTGCAACCCTGTCGCAGCGCCGGGAGGCCCCTGCGTCCATCTTTCGCGGGTGGGGTTTTCGTTTGAAATCCTGCGCGCACGCCCCTTAATATGGCGGGAACGAGACGGAAGGATCTGCCATGACCACGCCCAGCGCATCGCACGCTACCGGGATTGCCGCCGACTGGCTCGGCGCGGTCGGGCTGCGACCGACGCGGCAGCGCGTGGCGCTCGCCCGGTTGCTTGTGGGTGACGGGCAGCACCGTCATGTGACCGCCGAGAGCCTCTTTGCCCGCGCCCGCGCGCAGGGCGAGCGCGTGTCGCTCGCCACGGTCTACAACACGCTCAAGGCGTTCTGCGAGGCGGGGCTGCTTCAGGAGATCACCGTTGACGGCTCCAAGAGCCATTTCGACACCAACACCCACGACCACCCTCATTTCTACTGGGAGGACGAGAACCGGCTGACCGACGCGCCGGCCGAGCAGCTCGAGATTGCCCGCCTGCCCGCGGCCCCCGAGGGCGCCGAGATCGCCAGCGTCGATGTGGTGATCCGCCTGCGCCGCAAGCGCCGGGCCTAGCGCCCGCCAATCGCCCGCCGCCGGTCGCCGGGCGGCGCGGCCCGTTTCGCCTTCATGCGTTGGCCTGGCCGGCCGGTCGGCGGCGGCTTACTCCGCCGCCTCGCTCTCGCGCGGATTGCCCACCACGCCGAGCGACTTCAGCTTGCGGTGGAGCGCGCTGCGCTCCATGCCGACGAATTCCGCGGTGCGGCTGATATTGCCGCCGAAGCGGTTGATCTGGGTGGTGAGATATTCGCGCTCGAAGGCCTCGCGCGCCTCGCGCAGCGGCAGCATGGCGACCGATCCCGAGATCACGATCCGCCCCTCCCCGGCAGGGGTCACGGCCTCGGCGGGGATTTCGGCGGCAGCGATCGGGCCGCTGCCCTCGCCGAGAATCAGCACCCGCTCGATCACGTTGCGCAACTGCCGGACATTGCCGGGCCAGTTCATCGTCTGGAGCAGTGCCGCCGCCTCCTCCGAGAGCGCGCGCAAGGGCAGGCCCTGCGTGGCGTGCAGAAGGCCGATGAAATGCTCGGCCAGGCGCGGGATATCCTCGCGCCGCTCCTCCAGCCCCGGCACCGGCACCGGCACCACGTTGAGCCGGTGATAGAGTTCGCGCCGGAACCGGCCGGCGGCGATCTCGGCCTCGAGGTCGCGGCTGGTCGAGGAAATCACCCGCATATCGACCTTGAGCCGCGCCGCGCCCCCCACGCGCGAAAAGGTCTGATCGACCAGCACGCGCAGCAGCTTGGATTGCGTGCCCCCGGGCAGGTCGGCCACCTCGTCGAGATAGAGCACCCCGCCATTCGCCTCCTCCAGAAGCCCCTGCGCGATACCCGTCTCGGGGTCTTCGCGCCCGAACAGCACCTCCTCCATGCGCTCGGCCGCGACCGAGGCACAGGCGACGGTGACGAACGGGCACTGGCTGCGGGCCGAATTGGCATGGATGTAGCGCGCGGCCAGTTCCTTGCCCGACCCGGACGGGCCGGTGAGCATCACCCGGCCATTGGAGCGCGTGACCTTCTCGAGCTTGCCCATGAGCGCGCGAAAGGCGGGCGAATCGCCCAGCATCTCCGAGGGCGCGGTCTCGCGCCGTTTCAGCGCCTGGTTCTCGCGGCGCAGCCGGCTCGTCTCCATGCCGCGCCGGATCACCACCATCAGCTGGTCGATGTTGAACGGCTTTTCGATGAAGTCATAGGCGCCCTGCTTGATCGCGGCGACGGCAATCTCGATATTGCCATGGCCGGAGATGATCACCACCGGCACGTCCGGGTAATCGCGCTTGACCGTCTTGAGGATGTCGATGCCGTCCATCCGGCTGTCCTTGAGCCAGATATCGAGGATCAGGAGGCCGGGCGGCTCGGCGCGGATCGCGGCCATTGCCTCGTCGGAATTGCCCGCGCGTCGCGTGGCATAGCCCTCATCCTCGAGAATGTCCGAGATCAGCTCGCGGATATCGCGCTCGTCATCGACGATCAGGATGTCACTCATGGGTCCCCCTCACTCGGCCGCGCGGGCCGCCTCGCTGGTTTCGCTTGCCGGCAGGAGCGGCAGCCGCACAACCGCCCGCGCGCCCGCGCGCGCGCCGGGCGCGAAAGGCGCGGCATCCTCGAGCACCAGCGTGCCGCCGTGCTCCTCGATGATCTTGCGGACGATGGGCAGGCCGAGGCCGGTGCCCTTGTCGCGCGTGGTCACGTAGGGCTCGAACAGCCGCGCGCGGTCCTCGGGCAGGCCGATCCCGTTGTCGGAAATGGCGATCACCGCCTGCCCCGCCTCTTCGCGGCTCTCGATGCGGATCTGCGGTGCATGGCCCTCGGGCGCGCCCGCCTCCCGGAGGCTCTCGATCGCCTCGCCGGCATTCTTGATCAGGTTGGTGAGCGCCTGCCCGATCATCGCCGCGTCGATCCGCGCCGGCAGCGGCCCGTCCTCGAGCGCCAGCTCGAAAAGCACCCCGGGCTGCCCGGCCTCCTGCAACAGCACCGCCTCGCGCAGCACGCGGCTCAGGCTCTCGACGCGGGTCTGCGGCTCGGGCATCCGGGCGAATCGCGAGAATTCATCGACGATGCGGCGCAGGTCGTTGGTCTGGCGCACCACCACATCGGTCAGCTCCTCGAGCTGGCGCGCCTCGCCTTCGGGCAGCTGGCGGGCGAATTTGCGCTTGATTCGCTCGGCGCTCAGCGAGATCGGGGTGAGCGGGTTCTTGATCTCATGCGCGATGCGCCGCGCCACGTCGCCCCAGGCGGCCATGCGCTGCGCGCTCACCAGGTCGGTCACATCGTCGAAGGCCACCACATATCCCTCGCGCGCGCCGCCCTCGGATTGGCGCGTGGACATGCGCACCAGCAGGTTCTCCTGCCGCGGTCCGCGGCTGACGCGGATTTCCTCCTGAACGAAGCCGGCCGCGCTCTGGGTGAGGCGCTCGAAGAGCGCGCCGAACTCGGGCACCGCGACGCTGATCGGCAGCGACTGCTGATCCTCCTGCCAGTCGAGCAGCCGCGCGGCGGCGCGGTTGACAAAGGTCACCCGCCCCTGCGCATCGAGCCCCACAACCCCGGACGAGACCGAGCCGAGAACCGAATCAAACAGCCGGCGCCGCCGCTCGATCTGGCGGGTATTGGCCAGCAGCCGGTCGCGCTGGCGCTTGAGCTGGCGGGTCATCTGGTTGAAATAGCGGCTCAGCTGGGCAATCTCGTCATCGCCCGCCTCCTCGCGCACCTGCGTGTCGAGATCCCCCTCGCCCACCCGCTGCGCCGCCGAGGTGAGCCGCCCCACCGGCCGCGACAGCCGCTCGGCGAACCACATGCCCAGCCAGATCGCCGCGAGGATCAGGATCACCGCAAAGCCGAGATAGACCAGCCCGAACTCGAACAGCACGCGACCGCGCTCGCTCTCGCGTTGCTTGTAGAAGACGGCGGTCTCCTGCGTATCGTCGAGCAGGTTGAGGATCGCGCCATCCACCTCGCGGCTGACATAAAGCAGCCGGTCGGGGAAGGCCGCGAGCGGCAGCAGCGCGCGGAATTCGTCATTGTCCCAGTCGCGGATCACGAGCACGCCCTCGGCGCGCGCCTGCGCGATCTGCCCGGGGCTCGGGCGCTCGTAATCGAAGAGATAGGACCGCTCGCCGCGCGCCCGGATCTCGCCGGTGCCGTCGATCACGAAGGCTTCCTTGAGGCCGCGCTGGATCTCGCGCTGGCCGGAGGAGAGGACCTGCCGGATATCGCCATCGCCCATGAACACCGTGGCGCGCCGCGTGGCGTCGATCACCCGCGCCAGAACCTGCGCGTCGGCCACCAGATCGCGGCGGTGTTCCTCCTCGTAGGCCTGCGCCGCGGCCACCGAACTGTCCACCACGCGCCCCACCCGGTCGGAAAACCATGCCTCCAGCCCCATGTTGATCGACAGCATGGCAAACAGCGCGACCGAGACCGTCGGCAAGAGCGCCATGACCGCGAAAACGCCGGTCAGCCGCAGGTGCAGCCGCGATCCCGCCGAGCGCGAGCGCCGCGCCGCCACCATCCGCGCCACCTGCCGCAGCACCAGCCCCGCGACCACCAGCACATAGATCATGTCCGTCAGCAGCACGAGCCGCAGCACGTCCGACCCGCTCCCCCGGTCGAGCGGCCCCATCACCAGATAGGTGAGCACCGCCATCACCGGGCCGAGCAGCACGAGGCCAAAGCCCCCCCAGCCCCGGAGGTTGCGCAGCCGCCCGCGCCTGCGCCCGCCCCGCGCCGATCCATCCGCATCGCGTGTCCGTTTCGCCACGCCGCCCCCTGGCCCTGGTTGTGGGCGGCCCGCGCCACCCCTCAACATATGGGCGACGAACGCGGCCCATGCCATCATCGCCACATATCTGTTGCAGTTTTACATCAACTTGCGGCGCCGTGTCACGCGAATATCCAGATCGGTCATCTTCTTGCGCAGCGTGTTGCGGTTGATGCCCAGAAGCTCGGCGCAGCGGATCTGGTTGCCCCCCGTCGCCTCGAGCGCGATCTCGATGAGCGGCGCCTCCACCTCGCGCAGCAGGCGCGCATGAAGCCCCGAGGGCGGCATCTCGCCGCCGTGCAGGTCGAAATAGCGCCGCAGATGCGCGGCGACCGCGCCGGAGAGGGTCTCGCCACGGCCCGGACGCATCACCGGCTCGGCGCGGGGCTCGGCGCCGATGACCGCGGCCAGCTCGGCCCGCCCGATCACCTCGGCCTGCGCGGTGAGCGCCAGCCGCCGCATCGCATTCTCGAGCTGGCGCACGTTGCCCGGCCAGCTATAGGCGCGCATGAGCTCCAGCGCCTCCTCCGAGAGCCGCCGCTCGGGCGCGCCGGGGCGGTCCTCGCGGCCGAGGAAATGCGTGGCAAGGATCGCGATGTCCTCGATCCGGTTGCGCAGCGCGGGCACGTCGATCACCACCCCGCTCAGCCGGTAATAGAGATCCTCGCGCAGGCCCCCCTCCTCCAGCGCGCGCGCAGGCGCCACCCGGCTCGTCGCGACGAAACGCGGCACGCTCTCGCCCGGCGCCTCCATCATCCGCACCACCCGGCCCTGGATCTCCGGCGGCAGGTCGCTCACCTCGTCGAGCACGAGCGTGCCGCCGCGCACCCGCGCCATGACCTGCGCGGGCCCCTCCAGATCGTGCAGATCCGCCGCGGTCACGGTGACGAAGGGCAGGCTGCGCCGGTCCGAGTAATCGTGGATCGCGCGCGCCACGAGGCTCTTGCCGGTGCCCGATTCGCCACAGATCATCAGCGGCAGGTCGGCATGCATCACCTGCGCCACCACCTTGTAGAGCGCCTGCATCGCCGGGCTGCGGCCGATCAGCGGCAGGTCCTCGGGCCGCTCCTCGGGGATCGTCCGCCCCTCCATGCGCTCGCGCGCGGCGAGCGCCCGCGCCGTGCGCTTCATCAGGTCGGGCAGATCGAACGGCTTGGGCAGATAGTCGAACGCCTCCGCCTCGGCGGCCTTGATCGCGGTCATGATCGTGTTCTGCGCCGAGATCACGATCACCGGCAGGCCGGGCCGGTCCTGGGCGATCCTGGGCAGCATCTCGAGCCCGTTGCCATCGGGCATCATCACATCCGAAATCACTACGTCGCCGCGCCCCTCCGCCACCCAGCGCATCAGCGTGGTGAGCGACGAGGTGGCATGGACCTTGCAGCCCGCGCGCGTCAGCGCCTGGGTCAGGACCGTGCGGATCGTGCGATCATCATCGGCCACCAGAACCGTGCCATCCATGCCTCAGCCTCCCTCTTCCTGCGCGTCCGCGCGTTGCAGCGAAATCCGGAACACCGTGCGCCCCGGCACCGATTCGACCGAGATCCAGCCGCCATGATCCGCGACGATCTTTGCCGCCAGCGCGAGGCCGAGCCCGGTGCCGTTCTCGCGCCCGGACACGAACGGCTCGAACACCTCGCCGGCGATTTCCGGCGGCAGGCCCGGCCCGTCGTCGATCACCTCCAGATGCAGCGGCAGGGCGCGTGTGCCGCCTTTCCGCCGCACCCGCAGCGTCGCGTCGTAACAGCTGCGCAGCCGGATCGTGCCATGGCCCTGCGGCGCGGCCTCGGCGGCGTTCCTGAGCAGGTTGAGCACCACCTGCAACAGCTGGTCGCCATCGCCAAGCGCGGGCGGCAGCGAGGGGTCGTAATCCTCGACGATGCGCATCCCCGCGGCAAAGCCCAGCATCGCCGAGCGCCGCGCCCGGTCGAGCACGTCATGCAGGTTGACCGCGGCAAGGTGCGGCGCGCTGATATTGCCGAATTGCTCCACCCGCTCCAGCAGCGCCACGATCCGGCGGCTCTCGCTCACGATGAGATCGGTCAGCTCGCGATCCTCGGGTCCGAGCGTCATCGACAGAAGCTGCGCCGCGCCGGTGATCCCGGCGAGGGGGTTCTTGATCTCATGCGCCAGCATCTCGGCCATGCCGATGGCCGAGCGCGCGGCGGCCCGGACGGTGGAATTCTGCCCCACCCGCCCGGCGAGCTCGCGCGGGGCGATCAGCAGCAGCATCTGCCCCGGCGCCCCCGCCAGCGGCGCAATCTGGAGGTTGCACATCACCGGCGCGCGCGCGCCCGTGCCCACGTCCACATCGTTGACAAAGAGCGGCGCGCCGCTCTGCCTCGCGCGGGCAAAGGCCTCTTCGAGCGGCGCATCGACCGCCAGCCGGTCCCAGAGCGGCACATCCATGAGCGCCCGCGCCGAGCCGATCAGGAAATCCTCCGCCGCAGGGTTCACCCGCACGATCCGGTCGCCTGCGTCGATGACCAGGGCGGGCACGGGCAAGGAGGCCCAGAGCGGCTCATCCGCGCTCATGCCGCGCGCCTCAGCCCGAAGGCATCGGGCAGAAGGCGCGCCACCTGCCCCGGTGCGGCGGTCAGCACCTCGCGGCGCAGGCCGGGCGGCGTGGCAGCGCGGTCCATGTACCAGCCCAGATGCTTGCGCGCGACGCGCCCGCCGAGATCCGTGCCGTGGAAGGACAGCATCGCCGCGTGATGCCCCGCCACCAGATCGGCCAGCGCCGCGCCATCGGGGATGCGCGGCGCGGGCGCACCGAATAGCGCCGCCGCGATTTCCGCCAGCAACCAGGGCCGGCCTTGCGCGCCGCGCCCGATCATCACGCCGTCCGCCCCCGAGAGCGCCAGCGCGCGCCGCGCCGATTCGAGATCGGTGATGTCGCCGTTGGCGATGACCGGCACGCGCACCGCGTCCTTGACCGCCCGAATCGCCACCCAGTCCGCGTGCCCCTTGTAGAACTGACAGCGCGTGCGCCCGTGCACCGTGATCATCGCCACGCCCGCGCCTTCGGCACGCGCCGCGATCTGCGCCGCGTTGCGGCTCGCGTCATCCCAGCCCAGCCGCATCTTGAGCGTCACCGGCACATCGACCGCCGCGGTTACCGCCGCGATCAGCCGCAGCGCGTGATCGGGGTCGCGCATCAGCGCCGATCCGGCGGCGCCTGCACCGCGCGCCCGCGTCACCTTTTTCGCCGGGCAGCCCATGTTGATGTCGATCACCCGCGCGCCTTCGCCGACAAGCCGGCGCGCCACCTCCGCCATCGGTCCCGCCTCGCAGCCCGCGATCTGCACCGAGGTATTGGCCGCGCCAAGCCCCAGCTCCGCCTTTTCGCGCACGCCGGGGCGCGCGCTCAGCATCTCCTGGCTGGCGATCATCTCGCTCATCACCAGCCCCGCGCCAAACCCGCTCACCAGTTCGCGAAACGGCAGATCGGTGATTCCGGCCATCGGCGCGAGCAGGACCGGCGGGGTGAGGGGCCTCTGGCCCAAAGTCAGCATGGTTTGCCCATTCCTTGTGCAACCCCGCCCTTTTACCCCGCGCCCCCCCGGCGAACAACGCCGCAACGGCGAATTCGCTGCCCGCCCCGGTGCATCTGCCTGAATTATGGGCAGTTGCCCCGCCATTGCGCTCGCCCGCGCCGCGCCGTAATCAGGGCGCATGACCGTCGCCGCACTCATCCTTGCCGCTGGCCGGGGCACACGCGCGGGCGGGGCGCTGCCCAAGCAGTGGCAGCCCCTCGCTGGCCGCCGCGTGATCGACTGGAGCATCGCCGCGCTTGCCCCCCTTGTCAGGCGCACGGTCCTCGTGCTGCATCCCGACGACATGGACCGCGCGCCGGCCGGCGTCGAGGTCACGGCGGGCGGCGCGACGCGCCGCGCCTCGGTGCTCAACGGGCTCGACCATCTCGCGCGCCACGGCGCGGCGCCGCGCCATGTGCTCATCCACGATGCTGCCCGCGCCACCCTGCCTGCCGCTGTCACGCGCGGCGTGCTCGACGCGCTCGAGGCTGGCGCGCCCGCCGCCGCGCCCGGATGCGCCGTGACCGATGCGCTCTGGACCGGGGCCGATGGCCGCGTCACAGGCACGCTGCATCGCGCCGGGCTGTTTGCCGCGCAGACGCCGCAAGGCTTTGATTTCGAGGCCATTCTCACTGCGCATCGCGCCCATGAGGGTGAGGCCGATGACGATGTGGCAGTGGCGCGGGCGGCGGGGCTTGCGGTCACGATCACACCGGGTCATCCCGACAATCTCAAGATCACAGCGCCCGGCGATTTCGAGCGCGCAGGGCGCATTCTCGGAGGGCATATGGACATTCGCACCGGCACCGGCTTTGACGTGCACCGCTTCGGGCCGGGGGATCACTGCATGATCTGCGGCGTGGCCGTGCCGCATGGGCGCGGGCTCCAGGGGCATTCGGACGCCGATGTCGGGCTGCACGCGCTCGCCGATGCGATCTATGGGGCGCTGGCCGAGGGCGATATCGGGCGGCATTTCCCGCCCTCCGATCCGCAATGGAAGGGGGCCGAGAGCCATGTCTTCCTGCGCCATGCGGTCGCGCTCGCGGCTAAAAAAGGTTTTGCTATCAGCAATATGGATGTCACTCTCATCTGCGAGCGACCGAGGATCGGCCCCCATTCGGAGGCCATGCGCGCGCGCCTTGGCGCGATTGCCGGCGTGGAGTTGGGGCGCATCTCGGTCAAGGCGACGACGACCGAGCGGCTCGGCTTTGCCGGGCGCGAAGAGGGCATCGCCGCGCAGACCGTCGTGACCTTGGTGAAGACATGCGCGTAACCACCTTGATTGCCTCGTTTTTCGGAATTGGCCACCTGCGCCCCGCGCCCGGCACCTGGGGCTCGCTCGCGGCGTTGCCGGTGGCCTGGGCGCTGCATGTGCTTGGGGGGCCGGGCCTTCTCGGGCTCGGGCTGATCGTGGTCATCGCATCAGGATGGTGGGCCACACATCTGGAAATCATGGGAAAAACGGAAAAGGACCCGTCCTGGATCGTGATCGACGAGGTGGCGGGGCAATGGGTTGCCTTTCTGCCGGTCTCGATCGGCGCGGCGCATGTGGGCGCGCCGCTCACCGCGCTCTGGCCCGGCTGGATCGTGGCCTTCGCGGCCTTTCGCCTCTTCGATATCTGGAAACCGGGGCCAATCGGCTGGGCCGACCGGCGCGGCGGTGCCTTCGGGGTGATGGCCGACGACCTGCTCGCCGGTCTTGCGGCGGCGGTTTGCGTGGTTCTGGGGGCGGCACTCGCGCATGGGGTTCCTGCATGAGCATTGCTGCGCAGATACTTGATATAGCAATTAAACATGGCATAATGGTCGCCACTGCCGAGAGCTGCACAGGCGGCATGGTGGCGGTTGCGCTCACCGATGTGGCGGGATCCTCGGCGGTGGTCGAGCGCGGCTTTGTCACCTATTCCAACGCCGCCAAGACCGAGATGCTCGGCGTTTGCCCCGCCACGCTTGCGGCGCATGGCGCCGTCTCGGAGGAGGTCGCGCGCGAGATGGCCGAGGGCGCGCTGTCCCATAGCCGCGCGCAGCTTGCCGTGGCCATCACCGGCATTGCCGGGCCTGGCGGATCGGAGTTCAAGCCCGAGGGTCGGGTCTGTTTCGGCCTCGCCAGGACGGGCTTTGCCACCCATACCGAGACGCGCGAATTCGGCGCGCCGGGCCGCGCCGAGGTCCGCCGCCTGAGCCGCGATCACGCGCTGACGCTGCTCCTCGCCGCGCTCAGGAAGGGCGCTCAGCCGTAAAGCGCCGCGGCGCGCGTCTCGAAGGCGCGCACGATCCGCTTCATCGCCTCGTGAAAGAACATCTCGGCCGCCGACTGCAAGAGCCTGTTCCTGAACGCGAAATCCACGTCAAAGCTGACCTCGCAGCCCCCTTCCACATCGCGAAACACCCAGTTGGAGCGCATGTGCCGGAACGGCCCGTCGAGATATTCGGTCTCGATCCGGCGCGCCTCGGGCCAGAGCACGACGCGGCTGCCGAATCGCTCGCGGAAGACCTTGAAGCTGATCACCAGATCGGCCTCCATCACCTCCGATCCATCCGCCTGCGGCACCACCTTGCGCACCCGCGCCGCCGCCGTCCAGGGCAGGAATTCGGGATAGCGCGCCACGTCGGCCACCAGCCCATACATCTGCGCCGCCGTATAGGGCAGCACCCGCGTTTCGGCATGTGAGGGCATCGCTTTCCCGGTTTTCCGCGTGACAGTCGCGCGGTTTTTCCTAGACTGGGGCCGGTTTTGCAAGGGGAAGACATGACGCAGCCACAGCCTGGCCGGGATCGGTTCGTGACCGGATGAACATCACCTGGCTCCTGCGCCTGGCGCGATGGGCGCGCCGCCCGCCGGGGCCGCGCACCGTGCGGCTCTGGCTGATCGTGATCGGTGTGGCGCTGACAATCGCCGGGATCGAGTATTTCATCGGCTGGCCCGAGGCGCTGACGCTCGAGCCGAGGAGATCCGTGTTTCGTCCGTGATATCAAGTGATTGTCGTGCGATCCTCATGCGGCGCAGCGGCCTGCCACACCGCCCCCACCTCGGCGCGGATGATCCGCGCGATCTGCGCGCAATCCGCAAGGCTGAAGGTCAGCGGCAGGCGCATGTCGAGGATCGCGCGCAGGATCCGGTCGCTCGCGGGCATGGCGGGATGGGGCGCATAGCGCCAGCTGTCATAGCGGCTGGTGAATCCCCTGGGCTCGGCTGCGCCGAACCATTTGAGCTCCACCCCCCGCGCGGCGCAGCGCGTCAGCACCTCCTCGATCCGCGGCGCGGGCCAGTCGAGCAGCAGGAACTGGATCGAGGAGCCGACAAAACGCCCCGCCTCGGGCCGCTCCACCAGCGTGAGGCCCGGCGTGCCGCGCAGCCCCTCCTCGACCACGCGGTAGCGTGCGTTCCATTTCCCGCATTGCGCCTCGAGCGCGCGCAGTTGTGGCCGCAGGATCGCCGCGCGCAGATGGTCCATCCGCCCCGAGACATTGGGCGTGTCGTATTTCACCCGCTCGAACACCTCTTCAGGCGGCACCGTGCCGTGCCGCTCATAGAGCATGTAGGATCCCGACAGGATCACGGCGCGCGCCATCACCTCGTCATCGTCGGTGATGAGAAACCCGCCCTCGCCGGAATTCACATGCTTGTAGGTCTGGGTCGAATAGCAGCCCACCTTGCCCCAGCGCCCCGAGGGCACGCCGCGCCAGGCCGCCCCCATCGTATGCGCGCAATCCTCCACGACGGTCACGCCCGCCGCGTCGCAGATCGCCATCAGCCGCTCCATATCCGCCAGATGCCCGCGCATGTGGCTCAGAAGCAGCACGCGCGCGCCCCCCGCCCTGGCCGCGAGATCGTCAAGGTCGATGGTCAGCCCCTCGGTCACGCCGACATAGACCGGCACCGCGCCGAGGCTGGCAATCGCGCCCGGGACCGGCGCGAGGGTAAAGGCATTGGTGAGCACCCGATCGCCCGGCCCGACGCCCAGGGCGCGCAAGGCCGTCGCCAGCGCATAGCCGCCCGAGGTGACGGCGAGCGCATGGCGCGCGCCTGTCCAGGCCGCAAATTCGCGCTCGAGAGCCGCCACCTCGCCCGTCTCGCCATCGGCAAGGTTGTAGCGATGCAGCCGCCCCGAGCGCAGCACCGCCACCGCCGCCGCGATCCCCTCCTCGGGGATCGGTTCCTGCTGGGTGAAACTGCCCTTGAATACCTCGGTCATGCGGCTGTTGTGGCGCGCGCAGCGCGTTGCGTCAATGGGGACGGGTCACAAGCGCAGGCGATCGCCGGCCCCTCTGGCCCCGCTCTGCCGCCCGTGTTACGAGGCGCCACTTGTGCGAAAGGCCCCGATGTCCGGCACCCCTGCCCTGCCCCTCCGACCCGCCGAATTCATCGCCCTGATGGCGATGATGGCCGCGACCGTGGCCTTTTCCATCGACGCCATGCTGCCCGGCCTGCCGCAGATTGCCGCGTCGCTCAGCCCCGAGGCGCCGAACCGCGCCCAGCTCGTCATCACCGCCTTCCTGGCGGGGCTCGGCCTCGGCACCTTGCTGGCCGGGCCGCTCTCGGACAGTTTCGGGCGCCGGCGGGTGATCCTCTGGGGAGGGGCGATCTATGCCGGTGGCGCGGTGCTGGCCATGCTCGCCCCGTCGCTCGAGGCGCTGCTGGTCGCGCGCGCGTTGCAGGGGCTGGGGGCGGCGGGGTTTCGCATCGTTTCGCTCGCCATCATTCGCGACCTCACATCGGGGCGCGAGATGGCGCGGCTCATGTCCTTCGTGATGACGGTCTTTGCCCTGACGCCGGCCTTTGCGCCGCTGATCGGGGCGGGGCTCATCGCGCTGGCGGGCTGGCGCGCGATCTTTGCCGCCTTCGTGCTGTTTGCGCTGGTGCTGTCGAGCTGGATGATGCTGCGCCTGCCCGAGCCGCTGCCGCCGGAACGCCGCCGCCCGTTCCGCCCGCGGTCGCTCGTGCGGGCGGCGCGCGAGGTGGTGGCCCATCCCGTCACCCGTCGCGCGATCCTCGTGCAGATGCTGGCGATGACCACGCTCTTCACCTCGCTGTCGATGGTGCAGCCGGTCTTTGCCGAGAGCTTCGGGCGCGGTGCGGAATTTCCCTTCTGGTTCTTCGGCATGGCGCTGGTGGCGGGTGGCGGAAACCTGATCAACGCGCGCCTCGTGCTGCGGCTGGGCATGGTGCGGATGGTGCGCGCGGCGCTGCGTGTGCAGGTGGGGCTGTCGGTGCTGGCGATCCTCGCCTGGGTCGTGGGCCTGCCACCGGGGCCGCAATTCGCGGTGTTCCTGATCTGGCAGACGGGCGTGTTCATGCAGGCGGGATTCACGCTGGGCAATCTCAACGCGCTGGCCATGGCGCCGATGGGCGCCATGGCCGGCATGGCGGCGAGCGTCACCGGCGCGGTGGCCACGCTGGGCAGCGTGGCGCTCGCCATTCCCATCGGCCAGAGCTTTGCCGGCACGCCGATGCCTGCGCATCTGGGGGTGCTGGGCGCGGTTCTGGCGGGGCTGGTGATCCTGCGACCGCTGCACGTCTCGGCGCGCGATCTCTGATCGTGCGCGCCGTGCGCGGCATTTTCCGTGTATACCGTCGCATACCATCTTTCGCGCAGCAGGCTTTTCCGCTATGAGGCGGGCGAACGGACGGCAACGACGAGTCGTCCCCAGAGCGACCCGGACCGCAAAGGAGCCCCCCGATGGCCAGGACCCCCGACATCATCTACACCAAGGTTGACGAAGCACCCGAGCTCGCCTCGGCCTCGCTCCTGCCGATCATCCGCCGCTTTGCCGCCGCGGCCGGCGTCACCGTCGAGACGCGCGACATCTCGCTCGCGGGCCGCATCCTCGCCGCCTTCCCCGAGCACCTGACCGACGAGCAGCGCATCTGCGATGATCTCGCGGCGCTTGGCGAACTGGTCAGGCAACCCGAGGCCAACATCATCAAGCTGCCCAATATCTCGGCCTCGGTGCCGCAGCTCGTGGCCGCCATCCGCGAATTGCAGGCCAAGGGCTACGCCATCCCCGACTATCCCGAGACCCCCGCGACCGAGGCCGAGAAAGAGGCGCGCGCGCGCTATGACGCGATCAAGGGCTCGGCGGTGAACCCGGTCCTGCGCGAGGGCAATTCCGACCGCCGCGCCGCTGCGGCCGTCAAGAAATACGCGCAGCAGAACCCGCACCGCATGGGCGACTGGACGCCGGACAGCAAGACCCGCGTCGCCACCATGTCGGGAGGCGATTTCTTTGCCAACGAGCGTTCTGCCACGCTGCCGCGCGCCGCGACCGCGAAGATCGTGCTGGAGACGGCGACAGGCGAGATCGTGCTCAAGGAGGCGGTGAGCTACCCGGCGGGGACCGTGGTCGATGCCACCTATATGAGCGCGAGCGCCCTCGACGCCTTTCTCGCCGATGAGATCGCGCGCACCAGATCCGAAGGCACGCTCTTTTCCATCCATCTCAAGGCCACGATGATGAAGGTCTCGGACCCGATCATCTTCGGCCACGCGGTGCGCACCTTCCTCGCACCCGTTTTCGAGCAATATGGCGAGGACATGGCCGCGCTTGGCGTCAATCCCAATTCGGGGCTGGCCGACCTGCTGGGCCGTGTGAAGGAGCGCGCCGACATCCTCGCCGCGATCGACGCCTGCCTGGCCGAGCGCCCGCCGCTCTACATGGTCGATTCGGACCGCGGCATCACCAACCTGCATGTTCCCTCGGATGTGATCGTCGATGCCTCCATGCCCGCGCTCATCCGCGCCGGCGGCAAGGGCTGGGGCCCTGACGGCAAGGAGCACGACTGCACCTGCGTCATCCCCGACAGTTCCTATGCGACGGTCTATGACGAGACGATCCGCTTCTTCAAGGAGCACGGCAAGCTGGACCCCGCCACCGCCGGAACGGTGCAGAACGTGGGGCTCATGGCGCAGAAGGCGGAGGAATATGGCAGCCACCCGACCACCTTCGAGATCCCCGAAAACGGCACGGCCAAGATGATCCTCGACGACGGCACGGTGCTGCACGCGCATGAGGTGCAGAAGGGCGATATCTGGCGCTCGGCCTCGGCGCGCAAGGCGCCGATCGAGGACTGGGTGGCCCTCGCCATCGAGCGGCAGAAGGCCACCGGCTATCGCGCGATCTTCTGGCTCGATGCCGCGCGCGCCCATGACGCGGAGCTGATTGCCTATGTCAAGCCCATCCTCGAAGCCGCGGGCGTTGCGGATAAATTCGAGATCATGGCCCCGCGCGAGGCAACCCGCGCCAGCCTGGAGACGATCACCAGGGGCGAGAACACCATCGCCATCACCGGCAACGTGCTGCGCGACTATCTCACCGACCTCTTCCCGATCCTGGAGCTGGCCACCTCGGCCAAGATGCTCTCGATCGTCAAGCTGATGAATGGCGGCGGCCTCTTCGAGACGGGCGCCGGCGGCTCGGCCCCCAAGCATGTGCAGCAACTGCTGGCCGAAAACCACCTGCGCTGGGACAGCCTGGGCGAGTTCTGCGCCCTCGGCGAGAGCCTCAAGTTCCTCGCCGATGCCAAGGGCAATGCCCGCGCGCGCATCCTCGGCGAGGCGGTCGAGGCGGCGACGCAGGGCATCCTCGACCATGACCGCTCGCCCTCGCGCAAGGTGGGCGAGCCCGACAACCGCGACAGCCATTACTGGTTCGCGCGCTACTGGGCCGAGGCACTGGCCGCGCAGCGCGAGGATGCGGAGCTCGCCGCCGAATTCGCGCCGCTCGCGCAGGCGCTCGCCGAAAACGAGGCGGCCATCGTGGCCGAACTGGCCGCAGTGCAGGGTAGGCCGGCGGATATCGGCGGCTACTATCACCCCGACCCGGCGAAGCTCGTCGCGGTGATGCGGCCCTCCGCCACGCTTAACGCGATCATCGAGGGCTGAACACCCCCGGAAGCGCCGGCGTCGGGACCAGAGCCCCGGCGCCGGCGCGCGCCCCTTGGCAGGACCGGGCCATCACGCTAAGAGGGGCGAATATCCGACAAGGGGCACGGCGTGAGCAACAGCGACAGTTTCATCGAGGAAGTCACCGAAGAGGTGCGCCGCGACCGGCTTTATGCGCTGATGCGGCGCTATGGCTGGATCGCGGTGCTGGCGATCCTGCTGCTGGTCGGCGGTGCCGCCTGGAACGAATGGCGCAAGGCGCAGGCGCAGGCCCGCGCCGAGGCCTTTGGCGATGCCCTCGTCGCGGCGCTCGCCCTGCCCGAGGCAGAGGCGCGGGCGGCGGCGCTCGACACCGTCACGGCCCCGGGCCCCGGGGGGAGCGCGCTGCGCGACCTGCTCGCCGCCGCCACGCGCGCCGAGACCGACCCCCAGGGCGCCGCGACGCGGCTTCTGGCGGTGGCCGACAATGCGGAGGTGCCGCAGGTCTATCGGCAGATCGCCACGCTCAAGGCGGTGGCGCTGCCCGATAGCGGGCTCGGCGTGGAGGACCGCCGGGCGCGGCTCGCGCCGCTCGCCGCAGGCACCGGCCTGCTGCGGCTCCTGGCCGAGGAGCAGCTGGCGCTGATCGACATCGAGACCGGCGCGCGCGATGCCGCGATCGCGCGCCTCGCCGCCCTCGCCGTGGATGCCGAGGCGACGGCGGCCTTGCGCCGCCGCGCGACACAGGTGATTGTGGCCCTGGGCGAAGTCCCGCCCGAAATGCCGGGCCTCGCCGGGGACCTGCCCGCGGGGCGATAGAACGGCGCGCGACGGGATACCAATGGGGGCGGCAGTGAGGGAGCGGCGGTGACAGCGGCGAAAACGGTTCTGATCGGGGCGCTTGCGGCCCTGACCCTCGTGGGGTGCGGCAGCAAGGATCCGATCCTGCCCGGCCCGCGCGAGGATATCCGCGAGGTGCTCCAGACCGAGGAGCGGCGCGCGCAATCGGACGAAATCCCGGTCAATCGCGCCCTGCCCCTCGCGCTGCCCGCGCCCGAGGCCAATCCCGAATGGCGTCAGCGCCACGGCACGCCGATCGGGCGCAGCGCGCATCCCGCCCTCTCGGCGGCGCCGAGGCTGGCCTGGTCGGCCAATATCGGCGCGGGCGACGGGCGGCGCGGGCGCATCACCGCCGATCCGGTGGTGGCGGGCGGGCGTGTCTTTACCCTCGACGCGCGGGCGCGGGTGTCGGCGGTCTCGACCTCGGGGCAGGTGCTCTGGTCGCGCGATCTGACGCCCGCCGGGCAGAGCAGCAGCAGCGCCTCGGGCGGCGGGCTGGCCTTTGGCGAGGGCAAGCTCTTCGTCTCCACGAATTTCGGAGAGCTGAGCGCGCTCGACCCGGCCAGCGGCGCGGTGATCTGGCGTCAGAAGCTCGACGCGCCCACCACCGCCGCGCCCTCGGTCCATGACGGGCTGGTCTATATCGTCGCGGGCGACGAGGTCGCCTGGGCGATCGAGACGGACACGGGCCGCGTGCGCTGGCAGCTCTCGGGCACGCCCGATATCCACAATGTGCTGGGCGGCCCCGCCCCGGCGATCACCGATACCTACGTGGTCCTGCCCTTCGGCGCGGGCGAGGTGCAGGGCGCGTTCCGCAAGGGGGGGCTGCGGCTGTGGGATGCGCAGATCGCCGGCGAACGGCGCGGCGTGGCCTCCGGCCGGGTGCGCGACGTCACCGGCGATCCGGTGGTGGTGGGCGATCGCGTCTTTGTCGGCACCCATTCGGGGCGGATGGTCGCTCTCACCCTTGGCAGTGGCCGGCGGCTCTGGACCGCCGAGGAAGGCCCGCTCAACCCGGCCTGGCCGGCGGGCGACTCGCTCTTTCTGGTGAGCGACCGCAACGAGCTCGTGCGCCTCTCCGCCGCGGATGGAAGCCGCATCTGGGGCCAGCCGCTGCCGCTCTTTACCGAGCGCAGGCCAAGGCGTCAGGCGGGCATTGTCGGCCATTACGGGCCGGTGATCGCGGGCGGGCAGCTGATCCTCGCCTCGGCCGATGGCAGGCTGCGGCTCTTCGATCCGGTCTCGGGGCGGCAGCTGCGCAGCGTCGATCTGCCCGGCGGTGCCAGTTCCAACCCGGTGGTGGCGGGCGGCACGCTCTATGTGGTGACGAAAAAGGGGCAGCTTCTGGCTTTTCGTTGAGCACGCGATCGGCTATGACCGCCGCCTGACGCCCGACAGGAGCCTCGAGCCATGTCCTTCACCCTCGCCATCGTGGGGCGGCCCAATGTGGGCAAGTCCACGCTGTTCAACCGGCTGGTCGGCAAGCGCCTCGCGCTGGTCGATGACCGCCCCGGCGTGACGCGCGACCTGCGCGAGGGGGCGGCGCGGCTGGGCGATCTGCGCTTTACCGTGATCGACACGGCGGGGCTGGAAGAGGCCACCGACGAGAGCCTACAGGGCCGGATGCGGCGGCTGACCGAGCGCGCGGTGGACATGGCCGATATCTGCCTTTTCGTGATCGACGCGCGCGCAGGTGTCACGCCGACCGACGAGCTGTTTGCCGATATCCTGCGCAAGCGCGCGCGCCACGTCATCCTGGCCGCCAACAAGGCCGAGGGCGCGGCCGCCGATGCCGGGCTCTACGAGGCCTATGGGCTGGGCCTTGGCGATCCCATTCGCCTCTCGGCCGAGCATGGCGAGGGGATGAACGATCTCTATTCCCGGTTGATGCCGCTGGCGGACCAATTTGCCGCGCGCGCCGCGGCGGAGGCGCCGGAGACGGATGTTCTGGTCGATGCCGATGTCGATGAGGCGGGCGAGGTGCCGGAATGGCGGCCCACCCCTGCCCGCCCGCTCCAGATCGCGGTGGTGGGGCGGCCCAATGCCGGGAAATCCACGCTCATCAACAAGATCCTCGGCGAGGACCGGCTGCTGACCGGCCCCGAGGCGGGGATCACCCGCGACGCGATCTCGCTCCGGCTCGACTGGGACGGGATGCCGGTGCGCATCTTCGACACCGCCGGGATGCGCAAGAAGGCGCGTGTGCAGGACAAGCTCGAAAAGCTGTCGGTCGCCGACGGGCTGCGCGCGGTTCGTTTCGCCGAGGTGGTCGTCGTGCTGCTCGATGCCGCGATCCCCTTCGAGCAACAGGACCTGCGCATCGCCGATCTGGCCGAGCGCGAGGGCCGCGCCGTGGTGGTGGCGGTCAACAAATGGGACGTGGAGGAGGACCGGCAGGGCAAGCTTGCCGCGCTCAAGGAGGCGTTCGAGCGGCTCTTGCCGCAGCTTCGGGGCGCGCCGCTGGTCACGGTCTCGGCGAAGACCGGCAAGGGGCTCGACCGGCTGCGCGCGGCGGTGGAAAAGGCGCATGAGGTCTGGAACCGGCGCGTGAGCACGGCGCAGCTCAACCGCTGGCTGGTGGGGATGCTGGAGGCGCACCCGCCCCCCGCCCCCGGCGGCCGCCGCGTCAAGCTGCGCTACATGACGCAGGCCAAGACGCGGCCGCCCGGTTTCGTGGTGATGTGCAGCCATCCCGACAAGCTGCCCGAGAGCTATTCGCGCTACCTCGTGAACGGGCTGCGCGAGAGCTTTGACATGCCGGGCACGCCGATTCGCCTGTTCGTGCGCGGGCAGTCGGACAAGAACCCCTACAAGGACCGCAAGAAGCCGGGGCCGTCACGCCTGCGCAAGCATCTCTGATCCGGAAGGGTCGCGATCAGCCGCCGGTATGGCTCATGTGGCGCGAGACGCGGCCATCGACCGACTGGCGCGAATAGTCGAAATCGTGGCCCTTGGGCTTTCGCGCAATCGCCGCACGGATCGCCGCCTCGAGCGGGGCATCGTCGCGCGGATGGTTGCGCAGCGGCGCGCGCAGGTCGGCCATGTCCTCCTGTCCGAGGCACATGTAGAGCTCACCCGTGCAGGTGAGCCGCACACGGTTGCAGCTTTCGCAGAAATTATGCGTGAGCGGGGTGATGAAGCCGATTTTCTGCCCCGTTTCCTCAAGCCGGACATAGCGCGCGGGTCCGCCGGTGCGCTCAGGCAGATCGGTGAGGGTGTATTGCTCCGCCAGCCGCGCGCGCAGGTCCGACAGTTTCCAGTATTGGCCCAGCCGGTCCTCGTTGCCGATATCGCCCATCGGCATCACCTCGATGAAGGTGAGATCCATGTCGCGGCCTTGGCACCACTCGACCAGCGAGAACAGCTCATCCTCGTTGAAGCCCTTGAGCGCCACGGTGTTGATCTTGACGCGCAATCCCGCCGCCTGCGCCGCGTCGATGCCGCGCAGCACCTGCGGCAGGCGACCCCAGCGGGTGATCTCGGCGAATTTGCCCTCGTCGAGCGTGTCGAGCGAGACATTGACCCGCCGCACCCCCGCCCCATGAAGATCGGCGGCAAACCGCTCCAGCTGCGAGCCATTGGTGGTCAGCGTCAGCTCCTTCAGCGCGCCCGCCTCCAGATGCCGGGTCATGGCGTTGAAGAACGTCATGATCCCCTTGCGCACCAGCGGCTCGCCGCCGGTGATGCGCAGCTTTTCCACGCCGAGGCGGATGAAGGTCGAGCACATGCGATCGAGCTCTTCCAGCGTGAGCAATTCGCGCTTGGGCAGAAAGGTCATGTTCTCCGACATGCAATAGACGCAGCGAAAATCGCAGCGGTCGGTGACGGAGACGCGCAGATAGGAGATGGCGCGCCGAAACGGGTCGATGAGCGGTGCTGTCATGGGGCAAACCTATTGCGCCCCCCGCATCACGGCAAGGGGCATCTGCAGGGGAATCGCATTTGAGAAATAGCGCTGGCGCGGCGGGGTGATGTGGATTCTTCTGGGGGTTGCCTGGATGGAGGAATCCGATGCCGTCGCTGATCACGATCTTTCGCGAGATACCCGACCCGCGCTGCGGGAATGCGCAGCGCCATGACCTTCTCGA
>JACIYT010000005.1 GCA_014359765.1 Roseovarius sp. | reverse complement strand
CGCCGCCTCACCCTCAATCTGCTGCGAACCGCCCGCCCGAAACTCCCCATCTCGCGCAAAAGAAAGCGCTCCGGATGGTCCGACGCCTTCGCAAGATCCGTCATCGGTCAAATGCGATAGCCCTGGGGCGGGGCCCGGGGCGATTGCGCAGGCGGCCCCGCGCTGCTAAGCCCGGATGGACAGTTTGCGGAGTGTCGCCCATGCCCGTCATCACCAATATCGACGATCTCAAGCAGATCTATCGCCGCCGCGTGCCGAAGATGTTCTACGATTACGCGGAATCGGGCAGCTGGAGCGAGCAGACCTTCCGCGAGAATACCGCCGATTTCGCGCAATTGCACCTGAAGCAGCGCGTGGCGATCGACATGACGGGGCGCAATCTGGCGACCAGGATGATCGGGCAGGAGGTGGCGATGCCCGTGGGCCTCGCGCCGGTGGGGCTGACGGGGATGCAGCACGCCGATGGCGAGATCAAGGCGGCGCGCGCGGCGGAGCGGTTCGGCGTGCCCTTCACCCTCTCGACGATGTCGATCTGTTCCATCGAGGATGTGGCCGAGAATACGCAAAAGCCGTTCTGGTTTCAGGTCTACACGCTGAAAGACGACGATTTCATGCAGCGGCTGTTTGATCGCGCGAAGGCCGCGAAATGCTCGGCGGCGATGATCACGGTCGATCTGCAAATGATGGGGCAGCGGCACAAGGATCTCAAGAACGGGCTCAGCGCGCCGCCCAAGCTGACCGCGAAATCGGTGGCCAACATGATGACCAAGGTGCAGTGGGGCCTTGGGATGCTGGGCACGAAGCGGCGGTTCTTCGGCAATATCGTGGGGCACGCCAAGGGGGTGACGGATCCCTCCTCGCTCTCGGCCTGGACGGCGGAGGCGTTCGATCAGGCGCTCGACTGGGACCGCATCCGCGTCTTTCGCAGGATGTGGGACGGGCCGCTCATCATCAAGGGGATCATGGATGTGCGCGACGCGCGCGAGGCGCTCAACGTCGGCGCCGATGCGATCATCGTGTCGAACCATGGCGGCCGGCAGCTCGACGGGGCGCTCTCGGCCATTCGCGCGCTGCCCGAGATCGTGGACGCCGTGGGCGAGCGTATCGAGGTGCATTTCGACAGTGGCATCCGCTCGGGGCAGGACGTGCTCAAGGCATTGGCGATGGGTGCCAGGGGCACCTATATCGGGCGCTCCTTCGTCTATGGGCTGGGGGCGATGGGCGAGGCGGGGGTGAGCCGCGCGCTGGAGGTGATCGCCAGGGAGCTTGACACCACGATGGGGCTTTGCGGGCGGCGCGACGTGCATGATCTGGATCGGGATGTGCTGCTGATCCCGAAGGGCTTTGTCGGCGACTGGGCGTGAGGGGCGGCAGGCGGCGGATTCGAGTATTTGTGGAAAGATGAAGCCGGGACAGGGGATTTTGCCCCTTTCCAAGCGGGCGCGTCTGGGCTAAGAGCGCGACCTCATGCGGGGTGACAGCCTTGGAGGCATCCCGCGACATGCCAAGGAGATAGAACATGGCTGGAGAAATTCCTGATCTTCACGCCCAGGAACGCACGGGGACGGGCAAGGGCGCCGCTCGGGCAGCGCGTCGCGCGAACATGGTTCCGGGGGTTGTCTATGGCGGGGACCGCGATCCGCTGCCCATTCAGATGCCGTTCAACGAGTTGTTGAAGCGGCTCAAGAAGGGGCGGTTCAAGTCCACGCTCTTCAACCTCAAGGTCGATGGCCACGAGGATGTGCGCGTGATCTGCCGCGACGTGCAGCGTGACGTCGTCAAGGACCTGCCGACGCATGTCGATTTCATGCGCCTGCGCCGCACCACGCGGATCAACCTCTTCATCCATGTCGATTTCGTGGGCGAGGACGAGTGCAAGGCGCTGCGCAAGGGCGGTGTGCTGACGGTGGTGCGCCCCGAGGTGGAACTCAACGTGCTGGCGGGCGACATTCCCGATCACCTGACGGTGGATCTCTCGAAGGTCGAGAAGATCGGCGACGTCGTGACGATCAGCCAGATCGCGCTCCCCGAAGGGGCGGAGCCGGTGATCAAGGACCGCGATTTCGTGATCTGCAACATCTCCGCCCCCTCGGCGCTGCGCTCGCAGGGCGAGGATGAGGACGAGGCCGAAGGCGAGGCCGCCGAGGCCTGAGACCGTCCCCGCAGCGGGAACGAACCGGACAGGGCGGGCCGCGCCCTGCCCGGTTTTTTCATGCACAGGGCGCCCATCGGCGTGCGCGGCCCATGATCATCTTGAGAATTTTTCCGATCCCGCCCCGTGGCGGCGCATGCCGGGCGCAGATAGAATGGCCGCGCGGCGGATTGCCGGGGGGGCACGCAAAGGAAACGGCCATGGTCGAGGTCACCATCGTCTATTGGCGGGACATTCCCGCGCAGGTCATCGTCGGCAAGGGCCGCCGCGGCGCCCGGGTGCCGCTGCCCGAGCGCTTTGAACAGGCGATCGACCGCGCCGCGATGCGGACCGGGGCGGCGGGGACCGACGCCTATCTCGCCCAGTGGCGCAAGGCCGCGCCCCGCAGCGTCGAGGGCGATCCCGAAGAGGTGGCGCGGGCAGAGGCCGCCCGCCTCGATGCCGCGTATGATCAGGACCGCCTCAAGGCGCTGATCGCCAATGATGGATGGGCCTGAATGCGGCCCGCGCGGCCATCGGGGGCGATCATGGGGGCAAGGATGCCCCTCGCTGAGTGCCGGCGACGCGCGCCTGCCGCCCCGGCGCACCGCCCGCGCGCGTGCATATCTTCCCGCGCAGCGGGATCGAGACCACTGCCCGTTGGGCGATCGACAACAGCGGCGCCTCCGGTGTGCCCGCCAGCAGACAAGGACAGGACATGACCCGCACCATCATCGAGAGCAAGACCCGCACCGCCGTCATCGGCTTTGACGAGCCGTTCTGCGTGATCGGCGAGCGCATCAACCCCACGGGCCGCAAGAAGCTCGCCGCCGAGCTGGAGGCGGGGGATTTCTCGAGCGTGGAGGCGGATGCGCTGGCGCAGGTGGCGGCGGGGGCGGCGGTGCTCGATGTCAATGCCGGCGTGGTCTATAATTCCAACCCCAACCCCAACGAAACCGAGCCGCCGCTGATGCGGCAAATGATCGAGCTGGTGCAGGGGCTCGTGGATGTGCCGCTGTGCATCGACTCGTCCGTGCCCGCGGCGCTCGAGGCGGGGCTCGAGGCGGCGCATGGCCGCCCGCTGCTCAATTCGGTGACCGGCGAGGAGGAGCGGCTCGAATATGTCCTTCCGCTGGTGAAGAAATACAACGTGCCGGTGGTGGCGATCTCGAATGACGATACCGGCATTTCCGAGGATCCCGATATGCGCTTTGCCGTGGCGAAGAAGATCGTCGAGCGCGCCGCCGATTTCGGCATTCCCGCCCATGATATCGTGGTCGATCCGCTGGTGATGCCGGTGGGCGCCATGGCGAGCGCGGCGCGTCAGGTGTTCACGCTGGTGCGCCGCCTGCGCGACGAATTGGGCGTCAACACCACCTGCGGGGCGTCGAATATCTCCTTCGGGCTACCCAACCGGCACGGGATCAACAACGCCTTTCTGCCGATGGCGATCGAGGCGGGGATGACGAGCGCGATCATGAACCCGATCGCGCTGCCGGTGAAGGCCTCCGAGATCGCGGCGAAACGCGCCGAGGTGGCGGCGGCGGGGATCGTCCTGCCCGAGGGTATGGATGACGAGAGTTTCTGCCGGATCTTCGGTCTCGGCTCCACCCGGGCGCGCCCGGGCAAGGAGATGGAGGCGATCATGGCCGCCAATTTCCTGATGGATCACGATCCCCATGGCGGCAACTGGATCCGCTTCAACAAGGCCCCGCCGAAACCGGGCGAGGCGACGGCGGGCCGGGGCGGGCGCGCGGGTGCACGCCGCCGGCGCGGCTGAGGGGGACGGGCGCGCGCGGCCCCCTCCCCCCTTGCACCCGGCCAGCAGGGCGGGCATGGAGGGGCGAGATTTCTCTTCAAGGTCCGGCACATGCCCCTCCGTCTCTCCAGCCTTCCGGCGCTCGCCGCGCTGCCCTTTGACGAGGTGATCGACGTGCGTTCGCCTTCGGAATATGCGCAGGATCACCTGCCCGGGGCGCGCAACCTGCCGGTGCTCTCGGATGCCGAGCGGGCGCGCGTGGGCACGATCTACGTCCAGCAGGACCGTTTCCTCGCGCGCAAGATCGGCGCGGCGCTGGTCGCGCGCAATGCCGCCGCACATCTGGAGGGGCCGCTCGCGGAGCGGGGCGGGGGCTGGCGGCCACTGCTCTATTGCTGGCGGGGCGGGCAGCGGTCGGGTTCCTTCGCGGCGATCCTGCAACAGATCGGCTGGCGGGCGGACATCATCGAGGGCGGCTATCGCAGCTATCGCCGGCTCGTGGTGGCCACGCTTTACGACACGCCCCTGCCCTGCCCGGTGGTGCTCATCGATGGCGGCACGGGCACGGCCAAGACGCGGCTGCTGGGGCATCTGGCGGCGGCGGGGGCGCAGGTCCTCGACCTGGAGGCGATGGCGGGGCATCGCGGCTCGGTCTTTGGGCTCATCGGCGCGGCGCAACCCTCGCAGAAGGCCTTCGAGAGCGCGCTCGCGCAGCGGGTGACCGCGCTCGATCCCGGGCGGCCGGTCTTTGTGGAGGCCGAAAGCGCGCGCATCGGCGCGATCACATTGCCGCCCGCGCTGGCGGTGGCGATGAAGGGCGCGCGCGCGGTGCGCCTCGATGTGCCGATGGCGGCTCGGGTCGGGCATATCCTCGAGGAATACGCCGACCTCATCGCCGATCCCGCGCGGCTCGACGCGCTCCTGGGACGGCTGGTGCGTTATCACGGGCGCGAACAGGTGGCGCAATGGCGGGCATGGGCTGCGGCGGGGGCATTCGCGCCGCTGGTGGAGGCGCTCATCACCACCCATTACGACCCGCGCTATGCACGCATGAGCAAGGCGCCTTGCGTGCCGCTCACCCTGCCCGATCTCGGCGAGGCGACGCTGCGCCGCGCCGCGGCGCAGCTGATCGCGCAACATGGCAAAGGCGCGCGGGCCCTGCCCTGAGGCAGAGCCCGGGAGCGGGACCCGCGCGCAGGCCCCGCCCGAACCGAGGCGGCTCAGCCAGAGGTGGGCCGCTTGCGCCCCGTCAGGCCCAGGGCCAGGAGGATCACCACGACCGCGCCGACGATCATCAGCGTCATGTCAGGCAGGTAATAGGTGGTATAGACCTCCCAGCCGAGCTTGCGCAGAAGGGCGCTGGCCTCGGTGTAGTTCCCCACCAGATGCCCGCCCAGCGTGCCGGTGATGCCCACGAGGACCACCCCGATGCCCGCCAGAACGAACATGACCCAGCGCGACAGCCCCTCCCAGATCGCCGAACCGTGGCGCCCGCGGATGAGGGCCAGCAGCGTGAAATAGGCCAGCGACCAGCTTGCGAGCAGCATGTGGTTGCGCCCCATCGGGGTCGAGGAAATCGTCTCCCATGGCCAGACCATGAGGCCCACGACATAGGCAAGCGCCCCCAGAATCATGCCCAGCACCAGAAACACCGGCAAGGCGCGATCCATCGCCTGACCCAGGCCCCCGTCATGGAAGGCACGGATCACGATGCACAGCGCCGAGGTCATCCAGAGCGCGATCGGGAAGTGAACGAGAACGACGTGATAGGCGGCCATGATCAGGCTCCTTTCCGGGAAGCGATGGTTGCGTTCAGCGCCACGCCGAAGCCGGCGATCAGCAGGACCCCGGCCAGCAGCGTCATGAGCCACTGACGGCGGATCTCGGTCCGGAATTCATGTTCGACACCGTAATGCGCCAGTTGCTCGGGGCTGTGGCGCGCCCGCACCGGAACCTTGGCGGCAATGCCGCTCGCCCCGCCATGGACCGAACTGTTGAGCGATGGCCAGGTGACCTGACCGGGATAGAACAGCGTGACATCGGTCCAGACATCGCCCCATTGCGGGGTGGCACCGGCAAAGCGGTTGGCCATGATATCGGCCTCATGCGCCAGCCCGAGGCTGAAGGGCAGCGACACATAGTGCCAGCGCCCGCCGGTGGCGTTGCGGTGGATGGCAAAGGCCACGTCATAGGTGCCGTGGTCCTTGAGGATCTTGTCATCCATCGGGTTGCCGGTATCGAGCGCACGCGCCAGCGTCACATCCCAGTAGCCATCGGCCCAGCGGCCCTCGGCGCGGATATCCCCGCGTGACCCCTTGCCCGGGCGGATGATCCGGCGCGGCAGCATGTCGCCGTTCTGCCAGCCGGCATCGGGATCGAAGGGCACGGCCTCACCGGCGACCAGGGCATAGGCCTGATCCTGCGTGATGCGCCTGTTGCGCAGATCGTCCCATTTGAGCGCCTTGTAACCGGCGGTGGCCTCGTCGAACATCACGCGCGGCTGGCCGGCATCGGAATCCCAGTTCGTGCTGTAGCTGGACGATCCCTCGTCCCCGTCGCGCCCGGTGCTGATATTCTGGTCGTCGGCCTCGTTGACCGGGTTGGAGCGTGCCGCGCGCCAGTGCCAGAGGTCGAGGAAATACCCCGCCGAGCGCAGCTGCGCCAGCTCGCTGTCGGGCGCCATGTCATCCCATTTGCCCAGCCTGTTGCGGGTCAGCGGCAGGTATTTCGTGACTTCCTCGGGGGCCTCGTCGGTCAGCCCGGCCAGACCGGCGCCGATGGTGATATACCCCCCGTAGCGCCCGAATTCCGGCACACTGCCGTCGTCGAGCATCATCGCGACGCGGTCTTCATGCGCGCCGAACGGGTTGGGGCCGGGCATGTCCCTGCCCTCCCTGATCCATTTGCCGTCCTCGAACCGCAGGACATCGTGGAAAATGCCCATGCTGGCCGAGGGCCAGCGATAGCGAAAGAAGATATCCCGATCGTTATAGGCCGCCTGCACCTGAAGCGGCACGGTCAGGGTCTCGGGGATGCTGATGTTGCGTTCGGGATCATCGTGCACGACGCCCGTGCCATGGGTGAACCATGACACCAGCAATGCGCCCGAAAACAGCGCCACGGCGCCAACCAGTCTGGCGGTGTGCATGTTGGACTCCTCCTTGTTTTCTCAATGTCCGGGGTGGGTAACAAACCGGCGCGAGAGAACCCGCACATGACGCGCCGCACAACGATAATCATGCCCTGTCAATCGGATGCGGGCCTTTGATCGAAATCAACACCGGCGATGAACCTATTCGGGCAAGGGCGCGGAACGCCCCCAGGGCCGCCGCGCCTCCCCGTGTGGCCCGATGCCCCTTGACCTTGGCGCCCGGGGCATCGAACCTGCCGCTGCCCGATGCGTCATGCCGGGCGCCTCCACACGGTTCCTGCAACGCGCTCTTTCGCCCCGATCGAAGGCCCCCGATGATCCCGAGACTGTCCCCGGCACGGCGCGGGCCGATCACCATCGCGCTCGGCACCTCGCTGACCGTGGCCTGGGCCTCGAGCTATTACCTCCCCGCGGTCCTGGCGGTGCCGATGGCCGCCGAGTTCGGCCTGTCGCCGGTCTGGGTCTTCGGCGCGTTCTCGATGGCGATGGTGGTGTCGGCCCTGGTCGGCCCCTGGGCCGGGGCGCGGATCGACGGCGCGGGCGGGCGGGGTGTGCTGGTGCTGTCGAGCCTCGTGTTCGCCGCCGGACTCGGCCTCCTGGCCGCCGCGCCCTCGCCGGCGCTGCTCTTCCTGGGCTGGGCGGTCGTCGGGCTGGGCATGGGAATCGGCCTCTACGAGGCGGGTTTCGCCACGCTGGCAGGGATCTACGGGGCGGCAGCGCGCGGGCCGATCACCGGCATCACGCTGCTCGCCGGTTTCGCGAGCACGGTGGGCTGGCCGCTCTCGGGGCTGATGCTGGCAACCTGGGGCTGGCGCGAGGCCTGCCTCGGCTGGGCGCTGATCCACCTCTTCGTGGCGCTGCCGCTCAACGCCTGCCTGCCCGAGGGCCGCGCGACGCAGGCCCCGGCCCACAGCGAGAGCGCGGAGGACGCGCCGCCCTCGCGCCTTGCGCTCGGGCTGCTGGCCTTCGTCTTTGCCGCGACCTGGTTCAATGCGACCGCCATGGCCGCGCATCTGCCCGGCCTGTTGCAGGCGGCCGGTGCCAGCACCGCCACTGCCATCGCCGCCGGGGCGCTGATCGGGCCGGCGCAGGTCGCGGCGCGGGTGCTGGAATTCGGGCTTCTGCGCCGGGTGAGCCCGCTCGTCTCGGCGCGCCTCGCCGCGGCGGCGCATCCGGTCGCGGCGGTGACGCTGCTGAGCTTCGGCGGCCCCGCAGCCCATGTCTTTGCGCTGCTGCACGGGGCGGGAAACGGCATCCTCACCATCGCCAAGGGCACGTTGCCGCTGGCGCTGTTCGGGGCGGCGGGATACGGGCAGCGGATCGGCTGGCTCAATGCTCCGGCCCGTATCCTGCAGGCGGCCGCGCCGCTGATCTTTGGCGGCGCGCTTCAGGCCTGGGGCGTTGCCGCGATCTGGCTGACCGCCGCGATCGGCGCGGCGTCCTTCGTGGCGCTGGCGCTTCTCAGGCGGGGGTGAGAGGCCCGCGCCGCCGGCTCATCCGGCGAATTTCGCGCGTGTGCGGTTGGCGATGGCGACAAGGCTGAGCATCACCGGCACTTCGACCAGCACCCCGACCACCGTCGCCAGCGCCGCCCCCGAGTTCAGCCCGAAGAGCCCGATCGCCACCGCCACCGCCAGTTCGAAGAAATTCGACGTGCCGATCAGCGCGCAGGGCGCAGCGATCCGGTGGGGCACGCCCCACAGACAGGCCCAGCCATAACCGAGGGCAAAGATCCCGTAGGACTGGATGAGGATCGGCACCGCGATCAGCGCGATCAGCAGCGGCTGTGACAGGATCACCGGCCCCTGAAAGCCGAAGAGCAGCACCACGGTCATCAGCAGGCCCAGCATCGAGGCCGGCTTGATCCGGGCGGTGAACGCGCTCACCGCCGGCGCGCCGCCCCGCCGGATCAGCGCGCGCCGCGTGAGCGCCCCGGCAATCAGCGGAATGACGATATAGAGCACCACCGAGAGCAGCAGCGTCTCCCAGGGAACGGCGATATCGGTCACCCCCAGAAGCAAGGCCACGATCGGCGCGAAGGCGACCACCATGATCAGGTCGTTCACCGAGACCTGCACCAGCGTGTAGTTCGGATCGCCCCGGGTGAGCTGCGACCAGACGAACACCATTGCCGTGCAGGGGGCGGCGCCCAGCAGGATCAGCCCGGCGATATATTCCTGCGCGCGCGCCGGCGCGATCAGCCCGGCAAAGACATGCTCGAAGAAAAGCACCGCGAGCGCCGCCATGGTGAAGGGCTTGATCAGCCAGTTGACCACCAGCGTGATGACGAGCCCCTTCGGGCGCTGGCCCACGTCCTTGAGCGCGCCGAAATCCACCGCGATCATCATCGGATAGACCATCGCCCAGATCAGGACCGCAACCACGAGATTGACCGAGGCAAGCTCGAGCGCGGCCAGCGCCCCGAAGATCCCCGGCGCAAGGTTGCCCAGAACCACCCCGGCCAGGATGCACAGGGCGACCCAGAGGGTCAGCCAACGCTCGAACAGGCTCATGTCATGGTCCCTTTTCATGGTCCCTTTGCCAGCAATGCCGCGGGCCGGATCAGCAGCAACCGCCCTGCCCCACGCCCTCCGGTTATCGCCGACGACCGTTCCCCTGACAAGGCGCATGGCCGCGCGCGCCGCGGGCCATGCTCTCGCGGCAGAGGCCGCGATCAGAACGCGCCTTGCATGGAATGCCGGGCGCGCGCGGGTGTCTCGGGCACCGCCCCTTCGGGCACTGTCCCGGGCGCCTCTTCGGGGGCCAGCTCGGGCGCCGCCGCGGCCGGGGTCGGGGCGGGTCGCCCCGAAATCAGCCCGATCTTTTCCCTGGCGGGCCGCCCGTCATCCTCGAACCAGCCGAATTCGTCGTTCTGCCGGTTGAGCCATGCCTCGATCAGCCTTGCGGCGTTGCGGCTGAGATTCGCCATCTGCACCTGCTTGCCCTGCGTCAGCCCCGAGCCGAGGAGCGTATTGCCCGTGATCGCCTCCATCACCGTGACCATATGCGGTTTCTCGTTGAGCTTGCGGCCCGCCGCGTCATCCCAGGCGGTCACGTTCAGGATCAGCACCGATTTGGGCGAGGCAACGAGCGGCACGCCGGGAACGGCCAGCACATAGCCCTCGACGCTCACCCCCAGATGATAGAGCTTCGTGCCCTCGTGCCGCCCCAGCCGGGCATCGATCGCCTCGGTCATGGCCGCGATCCATTCTTCCTGCGTGGCCGCGCGCGAGGCCGGCCCGCGGGTCAGGTTCGGCGCGACCACGATGTTATGGCCGAGCTGGAAATTGCCCATGTAGGGCACGTCCCGATCGAGATCACCCGCCCCGGTGCAGGCGGTCAGGACCAGGGCCCCGAGAAGGGCGAGGATACGGATCATGCGGCACATCCCTGTCGCGAACTCGGCGTGCCATAGACGAGGCCCGGGCAGAGCGCAACGACCTGCCGCACGGATTTGCCCCGTGCCCGCGCCGGCCCTATATTCGGTCCAGTCACCGAAAGGGAAACATGACCGTGACACAGACCGCCCCGACGCCGGTGCGCGTGCCGCTCGTGACAAGGCCCCTCGGCATCCTCGGCTCGCTGCGCGCGGCGCGCGCGAATGTGCTCTCGATCATCCCCGGGATCGCCACGCGCCAGCCGATCGTCTCGGGCCGCACCGGCAAGCGCTGGCACATGGTGATGGATCCCGGCGCGATCCGGCGGGTGCTGCTGGAGGCGCTGGACAGCTACCCGAAATCCTCCGTGACCCGGAACCTCCTGCGCCCGGCCATCGGCGAATCGCTCTTCATCGCCGAGGGCGCGCATTGGCGCTGGCAGCGGCGTGCGGCGGCGCCGGTCTTCTCGCATCGCAACGTGATGAACCTCGCCCCCGTGATGACCGGGGCTGCCGAGCGCAGCGCCGCGCGCGTGGCCGAGGCGGGGCCGCGCGCCATCGACATGGCCGCCGAGATGGTGCGCACCACTTTCGACGTGATCGCCGACGTGACCTTTTCGGGCGACGGCATGTTCGACGTCGAGGGCGTGCATCGCGGCATCGACGCCTATATCGCCGAGGCCGGGCGCGTCTCGCTCTTCGATATCCTCGGGATTCCCGACTGGGTGCCGCGTCCGGGTCGGCTCATGGCCGGTGGCGCGGTGGCCGAGATGAAGCGCGTGGCCGATGCGGCGGTAGAGGCGCGGCGCGCGCGCGGAGCCGGGGGCGCGCCTGACCTTCTCGACCTGCTGCTCGAGGGCGAGGACCCCGAGACGAAACGCCGGATGAGCACGCCCGAGCTGCGCGACAACCTGCTCACCTTCATCGTCGCGGGCCATGAGACGACCGCGCTCGCGCTCGGCTGGTCGCTCTATCTCTGCGCCTTCGACCAGGGCGTGCAGGCCCGCGCCCGCGCCGAGGCGCAGGCCGTTCTCGGCCCCCGCGCCGCCACCGGCGCGGATGTGGCGCGGCTTCCCTATATCCGGCAGATCATCGACGAGGCGCTGCGCCTCTACCCGCCGGCCGGGATCGTCTCGCGCACGGCGCGCGCGCCCGATACGCTCTGCGGGCGCGAGATCCGGCCCGGCGATACGGTGATCCTGCCGATCTATGCGCTGCACCGCCATCACATGCTCTGGCCCGAACCCGACCGCTTCGACCCCGACCGTTTCGCCGATCGCAAGGCGATCCCGCGCTACGCCTACCTGCCCTTTGGCGACGGGCCGCGCATCTGCATCGGCGCGAGTTTCGCGCTGCAAGAGGCGGTGATCATCCTCGCCACGCTTCTGGCGCGCTTCCGCTTCAGCCCCGTGCCGGGGCGCGATCCCGACCCGGTGATGATCCTGACGCTGCGCCCGCAGGGCGGCGTCTGGCTCATGGCCGAGGCGGTGTGAGGCGGGCCGGTATGCCGGTCATTCGACACCGCGTCCGCAAAACCCCTTGCGCGGGGTCAGCGCCAAGAAAGTTCAAAACTTTCCTGATCGGAATTTTTTCAAAATTCCGTCGCGCCTCCTCCGCGTCAGGCCACGCCCACCCTCAGCGCGTCGGCACCGGCGCCTCGCCGCGATAGTCGTAGAAGCCGCGCCCCGTCTTGCGCCCCAGCCAGCCCGCCTCGACATATTTCGTGAGCAGCGGACAGGGCCGGTATTTCGTATCCGCCAGCCCGTCATGCAGCACGTTCATGATCGCAAGGCAGGTATCGAGCCCGATGAAATCCGCCAGTTCCAGCGGCCCCATCGGATGATTGGCCCCCAGTTTCAGCGACTGGTCGATGGAGCGCACATTCCCCACCCCCTCGTAGAGCGTATAGACCGCCTCGTTGATCATCGGCATGAGGATGCGGTTGACGATGAAGGCGGGGAAATCCTCGGCGCTGGCGGCGGTCTTGCCGAGGCGCTCGACCACGGCAAGGCAGGTGTCGAAGGTTTCCCTGTCGGTGGCGATGCCGCGGATGAGCTCGACGAGCTGCATCACCGGCACCGGGTTCATGAAGTGAAAGCCCATGAATTTCTCGGGCCGGTCGGTGCGGCTCGCCAGGCGGGTGATCGAAATCGAGGAGGTGTTCGAGGTCAGGATCGTGTGCGGCGCGAGATGCGGCAGCAGCGCGTCAAAGATCTTCTGCTTGATCTCCTCGCGCTCGGTCGCGCTCTCGATGATCAGGTCGCAGCCGCCGAGCGCGGGGAGATCCTGCGTCGTGGTGATGCGCCCGAGCGTGGCCGCCATCTCTTCGGCGGTGATCCTGCCGCCGCTCACCTGCCGCTCGAGGTTCCTGCGGATGGTGGCCATCGCCTTGTCGAGCGCCTCGGCGCTGATGTCGTTGAGCAGCACGTCATAACCTGCCAGCGCCATCACATGCGCGATGCCGTTGCCCATCTGGCCCGCGCCGACCACCCCGACCTTGCGGATATCCATCTGCCACCCTCTCGTTGCCCTCGCGCGCAGCATAGGCCCCGGCGGGGCGATCCCGCAAGGGCCGGGTTTTGCGAAAACACGTCTCGAATGCGCGCTTTAGCGGATTGTTAGGACGAATCGGCGAGGCTCCTTTCCGGGCGACTGAAAGGGGAACACCATGGCGCATGAACGCTTGGGGCGGCGGACCGTTGACTACGCGCCGGTGCAGTATCCGGGGGTGCGGCTGTCGTTTCGCGGGCCTGCGCCGGATCTGCGGCACGGCTATGTGGCGTGCATGGGCGGGGCCGAGACCTTTGGCAGCTGCGTCGAGGCGCCCTGGCCCGCGCTTCTCGAACGACAGACCGGCCTCGGCTGCCTCAATCTCGGCGTGCCCAATGCCGGGCCGGACCTGTGGCTTGCGCCCGGCGGCCCGCTCCCCCTGGCACAAGGGGCGCGCGCCGTGGTGCTCCAGCTTCCCTCGGCGGTGAACCTGAGCAATCCGTTCTATACCGTGCATCCCCGCCGCAACGATCGCTTCCTGCGCGCCATGCCGGCGCTCGCGCGGCTCTATCCCGAGGTCGATTTCACCGAGTTCCATTTCACCCGCCACCTGATCCACCACCTGCACAGTCGCGCGCCGGCGCGCTTCGAACAGCTGCGCGCGGCGCTGATGCGGGCCTGGATCGGGCGCATGACGGCGCTGCTCGATCGCCTCGCGCCGCCCGTCATCGTGCTCGGCCTCGCGCGGCGCGCGCCCGGGGAGGGCGCGGATCGCGCCGACACATTCGACGATCCCGCCCCGGTCAGCCGCGCCATGCTCGACCGGATCGCGCCGCGCGCCGCGGCCACGGTGATCGCGACCATCCCCGCGATGGTTGACGAACCCGGCCCGCGGGCACCGGGGCCGATGGAACAGGCAGTGGCCACCGCCCTGCCCGGCCCGCGCGCGCATCAGGCGGTGGCACAGGCGCTGCGCCCGATTCTCGCCGGGATCCTCGACGAAAAAAAGGGCCCGCGCGATGCGCAGGCCCTCCCCTGACGTGCCGATGTCATGCGCGCGGCCGACCGGCGCCCGGAACCCGCCATCGCGGGCACGCGCGCCGGCGCGCCATTGGCTCAGAGCTTCTCGGTCAGTTCCGGAACGGCGGTGAAGAGATCGGCCACCAGCCCGTAATCGGCAACCTGGAAGATCGGCGCCTCCTCGTCCTTGTTGATCGCGACGATCACCTTGCTGTCCTTCATCCCCGCGAGGTGCTGGATCGCCCCCGAGATGCCGACCGCGACATAGAGTTCGGGCGCGACCACCTTGCCGGTCTGGCCCACCTGCCAGTCATTCGGCGCATAGCCCGAATCGACCGCCGCGCGGCTGGCGCCGACGGCGGCGCCCAGCTTGTCCGCGAGGCCCTCGATCAGCGCGAAATTCTCCTTCGAGCCGACACCGCGCCCGCCCGAGACGACCACGCCCGCCGAGGTGAGCTCGGGCCGGTCGGAGGCTGCGACCTTGTCCTCGACCCATTCGCTGAGACCGGGATTTTCCGCCGCGCCGATGGTCTCGACGGGGGCCGCCGCCTGGGTGCCGGCCGCATCGAATGTGGTGGTCCGGACCGAGAGGACCTTCATGGAGTCCTTCGACCTCACCGTCTGGATCGCGTTGCCGGCATAGACCGGGCGCTCGAACGTGTCGGCATCGACGATGCCCGAGACATCCGAGATCACCATCACGTCAAGCAGCGCCGCCACCCGCGGCAGCACGTTCTTGGCATCGGTCGTGGCGGGGGCGACGATATGCGTGTAATCCCCCGCAAGCGACACGATCAGCGCCGCCGTCGGCTCTGCCAGACGATGCCCGAGCGAGGCATCCTCCGCCACCAGCACCTTTTTCACGCCGGCGATCTCGGCGGCGGTGGCGCCGGCCTCGGCGGCCTTCGCCCCGGCGCAGAGCACCGTCACATCGCCCAGTTGCGCCGCCGCCGTCACCGCCTTGGCGGTCGCGTCGCGATTGAGCTGCCCATCGGTCACCTCGGCCAGAAGAAGAACCGCCATCACACCACCCCCGCTTCCTTGAGTTTCGTCACCAGCTCATCGACCGAGCCGACCATCTGCCCGGCCTTGCGCGCCGCGGGCTCGGTGGTCTTCACGATTTCCAGCCGCGGGCTCACATCGACGCCGTAATCGGCCGCGGTCTTTTCATCGAGCGGCTTCTTCTTGGCCTTCATGATGTTCGGCAGGCTCGCATAGCGCGGCTCGTTGAGGCGCAGATCGACCGTGACGACGGCCGGCGTCTGGACCTTGATGGTCTGCAAACCGCCATCGACCTCGCGGGTGACGAGCGCCGTGTCGCCCTCGATCTCGAGGCTGGAGGCAAAGGTCGCCTGGCTCCAGCCCAGGAGCGCCGCGAGCATCTGGCCCGTTGCGTTCATGTCATTGTCGATCGCCTGCTTGCCGCAGAGCACGAGGCCGGGGGCCTCTTCCTCGACGATCCTGGCCAGGATCCTGGCCACGCTGAGCGGCTCGATGTCCTGATGCACGTCATCGGCGGCCACCACGAGGATGGCGCGATCCGCCCCCATCGCCAGCGCCGTGCGCAGCGTCTCCTGCGCCTGTTTCACGCCGATCGAGACGACAACGACCTCTTCGGCCTTGCCTGCTTCCTTGAGGCGGATCGCCTCCTCCACGGCAATCTCGTCGAACGGGTTCATCGACATCTTCACATTCGCCAGATCGACGCCGCTGCCATCCGCCTTGACACGGACTTTCACGTTGTAGTCGATCACGCGCTTGACAGGCACGAGCACCTTCATCGGCACGGTCTCCCTTTCAGTGATGAGGGGCGAAATGCCCCCCGGCGTTACTCTCCGGCGCGTTGATAGCGCCACGTTCACGGGAAAAACAAGGCGAATTCATCACATCCGCGATACATCCGCGATATTGACGCCAGGTTTCATGCCGCCATTCCCGATCCCCGATCACGTCAGCGGTTCGCGCCCGGAATCCAGAGCACATCGGCGCGGCCGCCGTCATTGGCCATGCGCGCGGCGACGAACATCCAGTCGCTCAGCCGGTTGAGATAGCGGATCGCGACCGCGTTGACCTCCTCGCGCGTGGCCAGGTCCACCACCAGCCGCTCGGCGCGTCGCGCCACGGTGCGGCAAAGGTGCAGATGCGCGGCCAGCGCGCTGCCGCCCGGCAGGACAAAGCTGCGCAAGGGTTCGAGATGGGCGTTCATCGCGTCGATCTCGGCCTCGAGCCGGTCCACCTGCGCCGCCGCCATGCGCAGCGGCGGATGCTCCGCCGTGGCATCGTCTTCTTTCGCCGGCCGGCACAGATCCGCCCCCAGATCGAAGAGGTCGTTCTGGATCCGCGCCAGCGCGGCGTCGGTCTCGCCCGCAGCCTGGAGCCGCGCCAGACCCAGCGTCGCGTTCAGCTCGTCCACCGTTCCATAGGCGCTCACGCGTGCGGAATGTTTCGCGACCCGCGCGCCATCGCCAAGCGCGGTCTCGCCCGCATCGCCGGTGCGCGTGTAGATCCTGTTGAGCACCACCATCGTCAGCCTCCCTGTCGGCGCATGAGAACAAACAGCAGGATCATCAGCACCGCCACGAATTGCGCGATGATCCGCCACCACATCAGCCGGTTCGCGCGACGGGCATTCTCGATCCCCTCCCGGCCAAAGGTCAGGACCCCCCGGATGAGAATCAGCGCCGTCACCAGACAGGCCGCCGCCACCAGCAAAAAGAACGGATCGCTGAGCATGTCGTCTCCTCGCCTTCGTTTTCGTCGCGCGCCCCTCCATCTAGGACAGCGCGCAGGAAAAGCGAACCGGAAAATCCGGACCCGGGCGGCATGGGCCGCCGGAGGCTCATGCCCGGGCCAGCACCCGGTCGAGGGCACGCACAGGCAGAATCCGCCGCAGCACCGCCATGAGCAAGGTGGGCGTGGTGACATGATAGCGCGGCTTCGGCCTCTGCGCCTCGAGCGCATGGATGAGCCGCGCGGTCACTGCCGAGGGCGGCAGCTCGAACCGGTCGCGGCGGTATTCGCCATAGAGCCGGGGGCGCAGCTTCGTGCGATATTCCTCGGCGCGCGCCGCCCCTTCCCAGTCGATCCAGCGCTCGAAGGGCGCGCGCGCATTCTCGCGGATTCGCGTCGTGATCGGCCCCGGCTCGATCAGGCTGACATGGATGCCAGTGCCGCGCATCTCGATACGCAGCGCGTCGGTCAGGCCCTCGAGCGCGAATTTCGTGCTGACATAGGCCCCGCGCCAGCCGAGCGCGACCAGCCCCAGCACCGAAGAACATTGCACGATCCGCCCCTGCCCGCGCGCGCGCATATGCGGGATCACCTGCCGCGTGAGATCATGCCAGCCAAAGAGATTGACCTCGAAAATCTCGCGCAGCGCGCCACGCGGCAGGTCCTCGACCAGCGCCGGGCAGGCAAAGGCCCCGTTGTTGAAGAGCGCATCGATCCGCCCGCCGGTGGCCTCGGCCATCTCGGCCACGGCCTGCGCGATGCTTGCCTCGTCGGCATAATCGAGGCGCGGGCTCTCGAAGCCTTCGGCGCGCAGCCGGGCGCAATCCTCCTCCTTGCGGCAGGAGGCAAAGACGCGCCAGCCGCGCGCGCGCAGGGTCCGCGCCGCGTCGAGGCCGATTCCCGACGAACAGCCGGTGATGAGGATAGAGCGCCCTGTCATGCCCGTCTTCTTGACGCGGGCGCGCGCGGGTTGCAAGCGCCTGCGCCCGCGACGGCGCTTTACGCCCGCGCCGCGCGCCGCTATCACAACATCCATGAGTGATTTGCTGGATGACCCCAACATGCGCCCCGAGGCGCTGGCCGAACCGCTCCGCCGCGCCATTGGCGAGCGCTATCTGACCTATGCGCTCTCGACGATCATGCACCGCGCGCTGCCGGATGCGCGCGACGGGCTGAAACCGGTGCATCGCCGCATCCTCTACGCCATGCGCGAGCTGCGGCTCACGAGCAGCGGGGGGTTTCGCAAATCGGCCAAGATCTCGGGCGACGTGATGGGCAACTATCACCCCCATGGCGATGCCGCGATCTATGACGCCATGGCGCGGCTCGCGCAGGATTTCGCGGTGCGCTACCCGCTCGTGGACGGGCAGGGCAATTTCGGCAATATCGACGGCGACAACCCGGCCGCCAGCCGCTACACCGAGGCGCGGCTGACGGTCTTTGCCGAGGCGCTGCTCGAGGGGCTGGCCGAGGATGCCGTCGATTTCCGCGACAATTACGACGGCACGCTGCGCGAGCCCGCCGTGCTGCCCGCCGCCTTCCCGAACCTGCTGGCCAATGGCTCTTCGGGGATCGCGGTCGGCATGGCCACCAACATCCCGCCGCACAATATCGGCGAGCTGGTCGATGCCTGCCTGCACCTCATCAAGACGCCCGAGGCGCGCGACGAGACGCTGCTCAATTACATCCCCGGCCCCGATTTTCCCACCGGTGGCGTGATCGTCGAGCCGCGCGAGAACATCGCGCAGGCCTATCTCACCGGGCGCGGCAGCTTTCGGTTGCGCGCGCGCTGGCAGGTCGAGGATCTGGGGCGTGGCGGCTGGCAGATCGTCATCACCGAAATCCCCTATCAGGTCCAGAAATCGCGCCTGATCGAGCGCATCGCCGAGCTGATCCAGACCCGCAAGGTGCCGATCCTCGCCGATGTCCGCGACGAGAGCGCCGAGGATATCCGCCTCATCCTCGAGCCGCGCGCGCGCACCGTCGATCCCGAGGTTCTGATGGGCGCGATGTTCCGCAACTGCGATCTCGAGGTGCGCTTCTCACTCAACATGAACGTGCTCATCGACGGGGTGACGCCGCGGGTCTGCTCGCTCAAGGAGGTGCTGCGCGCCTTTCTCGACTTCCGCCGCGAGGTGCTCTTGCGCCGCTCGCGGCACCGGATGGAGAAGATCGACCACCGGCTCGAGGTGCTCGAAGGGCTGATCGTGGCCTTTCTCAATCTCGACCGCGTGATCGACATCATCCGCTATGACGACGATCCCAAATCGGCGCTGATGCGCGAGGATTGGGGCCGGCCGCATCGGCGCGCCACTTCCGAGGCCGACTATGTGCCGCCCCCGCCGGGCGAGGCGGGGCTCACCGAGGTGCAGGCCGAGGCGATCCTCAACATGCGCCTGCGCTCGCTGCGCCGTCTGGAAGAAATGGAGCTCAGGCGCGAGCGCGACGCGCTCATGAAAGAGCGCGCGGGGCTCGCCGATCTGCTCGACGATGCCGCGCTGCAATGGGGGGCCATCGCCGACCAGTTGCGCGAGGTGAAGAAGACCTTCGGCAAGACCCATGCCATCGGCGCGCGCCGCACCACATTCGCCGAGGCGGGCAGCCTCGAGGAAGTGCCGCTCGAGGCGCTCACCGTGCGCGAGCCGATCACGGTGGTGTGCTCGCGCATGGGCTGGATCCGCGCCATGACCGGCCATATCGACCTCAACCGCGAGCTGAAATTCAAGGATGGCGACGGGCCGCGCTTCATCTTTCATGCCGAGACAACCGACCGGCTGCTGGTCTTTGGCACCAACGGGCGGTTCTACACGCTCTCGGCGGCGAACCTGCCGGGCGGGCGCGGCATGGGCGAGCCGCTGCGCCTGATGGTCGATCTGCCCAACGAGGCCGAGATCGTCACGCTGTTCATCCACCGCCCCGGCGGCAGGCTGCTGGTCGCGTCATCGGCGGGCGATGGCTTTGTCGTGCCCGAGAACGAGGTGCTGGCCCAGACCCGCGCCGGCAAGCAGGTGCTGAACCTGCGCCCGCCCGCGCGCGCGCAGGTCTGCCGCCCGGTTGCCGGGGATCATGTCGCCTGCGTCGGCGAGAACCGCAAGGTGCTGGTCTTTGCGCTCGACGAGTTGCCCGAACTGGGGCGCGGCAAGGGCGTGCGGCTCCAGAAATACAAGGACGGGGGCCTGTCGGACGCCACCACCTTCACCCTCGCCGAGGGGCTGTGCTGGCGCGACCCGGCCGGGCGCACCCGCACCGAGAGCGACCTCTCCGAATGGCTGGGCAAGCGCGCGAGCGCAGGCCGCATGGCGCCGCGCGGCTTTCCCCGCGACAACCGGTTTACCTGAGGGACGTTCGGGGCCGGGCAGCGCCATTGAGGCCTGGACCCAAAGCGCGGAACAAATGCGCGGAACGCGCCGCCGCGCATCGCCGGGCCGCCCCCCCGGCACGGCGATTTGGCCGCCACCTGCGCACCGCTCGGAGGGTCTTCGGATCTGGAGAGATAAAGCGCTACCAAACGCATGTCGGATCGCCGCACCGCGGCCCATCGATGCCTGCAATCGGCCCCTGCCCTACCGCTCGCCCAGCGAGAGCGTGTGCGCCCGCAGCCATTGCATGAACCCGCGCGGATCGCTGTCCAGCATCGCCATGCGCTCGGGCGGGATCGGCGCACCCACCACCGGCTTTTGCGGGCGGTTGCACGAGCGCACCACCTCATGCAGCAACAGCCCCTGCCGCATGGTCGGGGAAATGCGGTTGGCCATCTGATACCAGCGCGAATTGGCCCCCGGGAAATAGATCGGCACCACCTGCGCGCCCGAGCGCCGGATCATCTGCGCGGTGAAGACCGCCCATTCACGCTCGATCACCGGGCCGAAGAACGTGTCCGAGGAGGCGACCACCCCCGAGGGAAAGACGCTGATCACGCCGCCATCCTTCAGATGCGCCATGGCGCGGGCGCGCATCTCGACCGATTTGCGCTGTGCCTCGGGATCGTGCGGGAACGGCACCGGGATCATGTAGGAGGCCGCCACCTCGTCGATGCCGGTCAGCAGCGCGCGCGTGAGGATCTTGTAATCCGTGCGCCGCCGCCCGATCAGATCGGCAAGGATCATCCCGTCCACGAGGCCATGCGGATGGTTCGCCACCACCACCACCGGCCCCTCGCGCGGGATATTCGCCACCTCCTCATCAGGGGTCAGAAGCGGAATGCCCATCGTGTCGAGCGCCGCCCGCCAGAAGGCCTGCCCCGTCGGCGCGCCGCGCTTCTCGAAGGCGCGGATCATGCGCAGGATGGTCAGCTTGCCGGTGAACCACTCCATCGCGCGGATCACCGTGGCCGCGGTCGCGCTGTCGAAGCTGTTGGCATAGGTCAGGCTGCGGCGGTCATACCGGGTAAAGACGATCTCGTCCCCCGCCTCCTCTCTGGCCTGTGGCTGTGCCTTCATGCTCACTCGGTCCGTCCTGTTGCGATCCGTCTTCGGTCCCGTCATGGGCCTGCGCGGCCTACATGTCCTCGCCGAAGCGGTCGGCGACCAGCCTGGCGAGCGCCTCGGCCAGCGGCTCGGCATCGGCCCCGGCGATGTCGATGTCAATAGTGCTTCCCCGCGCCGCCGCCAACATCAAAAGCCCCATGATGCTGTCGCCCGAGGCCGACTGGCCGCCGTGATGCACCTCCACCCGCGCGTCGAACCCCTCCACCACCTCGACGAACTTGGCCGCGGCGCGCGCATGGAGTCCCTTTTCGTTGACGATCTCGAGGCTTCGCCGCGTGCTCTCACCCATGACCCGTTCCCTCATTCCGCCGATACGTTGTGGCTGTCGATATACTTGCGCCCCGCCTCGAGCGCCGCCCTCACTGCGTCGGGCACCGGGAGGTCGCGGCTCTTGGCCAGCTTGATCAACATCGGCAGGTTCGCCCCGAAGAGGATCCGCCGGTTTTCCGGACGACAGGCGCGCAGCGACAGGTTCGAGGGCGAGCCGCCGAACATGTCGGTGACGATGACCACCCCATCCCCGGTATCGACCGCATCGGCGGCGGCGCAGATCTCCTCCTGCTTGCGCGCGCGGTCGTGATCGCCCTCGACGGCGACGGCCAGGATTCCGCCCTGCGCGCCGACCACATGTTCGACCGCCCTGAGATATTCGCGGGCCAGCCCGCCATGCGCCACGATCACGATCCCGATCATGACCGCCCACTCCCCGGCTCGCGCCGCTCGATTTCCCTGTGCCTTATTGACACCGGCCAGCCCCGCTCCGCAAGCCTCGCCGCAAGGATTTCCGCCACCGTGACGCTGCGATGCTGCCCGCCGGTGCAGCCCAGCCCGATGGCAAGACTGGCCTTGCCCTCGGCCTCGTGGGCGGGCAGCACCAGCTCGAGCAGCGCCTCGAGCCGCGCGAGGAACTCCGCGAAACGGGGATCGCCCTCGACATGGGCGCGGACCTCGGCGCTGCGCCCGTCCCGGGCGCGCAGCCCCTCCACCCAATGCGGATTGCGCAGGAACCGGCAATCGAACACCAGATCGAGCCCGCGCGGCAGCCCGCGCTTGTAGGAAAAGGACTGCACCGCGATCGCCAGCCGCCCGGCCCCTTCGGGCGCAAACCAATGTGCAAGCTCGGCGCGCAGCTCGTGCGGCGACATCGCGGAGGTGTCCACCACGAAATCCGCGCGCGCGCGGATCGGGGCGAGCAGGGCCATTTCCTGCTCGATGCCCGGCTCGGGGCTGTCGAAGGGGGAAAGCGGGTGTCGCCTTCGGGTCTCGGAAAAGCGCCTGAGCAGGACGTCCGTGCGACAATCGAGATAGAGCACCTGCATCGCGCCCTGGCGCACCAGCGACCCGCTGTCGATCACCTCGATCAGCGCCTGCGTCGAGAAGTCGCGATTGCGCACGTCGATGCCGAGCGCCAGCGGTCTCTCCGGCTCCGGCCCTTCGAGCAATCGCGCCAGGAGCGACAGCGGCAGGTTGTCGATCGCCTCGAAGCCCAGATCCTCGAGCACGTTGATCGCGGTGCTGCGTCCCGCGCCCGAAGGGCCGGTGACCAGAACCAGCAGATGCGGGTGCCCCTCGGCGGGCAGAACAGGGTTCATCGCGTCATCACCTCAACAGACATCTGCCCCACGCAGATAGAGCGCGATCGCCGCGGGGAAATGCGCCCGGGGCAGGTTCGCGAACAGGGGCAACGTCACCCCCGCCAGCGTGATCGACCGCAGCGGCGGCAGGCGTTCGCTGGCCTCCCGGTCCAGATCCACCACCAGCGCGAGCGGCACCGGCCCGATGGCGCCGGGACGCAGGATACCGACGCCGCGCGCCTCGATCAGGCCCCGGATCGTGTCGGGCGCATCCGCCATCACCCGATCGGCCTCGCGCCAGAGCCGGGTGCGATCGTCCGCCACCAGCCCCGCGCCCATGGCCATGAGTTGCAGCGCGAGCGACGACTTGCCCGCCCCGGCGGCCCCCAGGATGAGAACGGCGCGCCCGGCCAGCGCCACGCAGCTCGCATGATGCACCTCCCCGGTCATGGCGCGCGCGTCGGGCATGGCTCAGATCGGCAGGCCGACCACGAACCGCGCGCCCAGCGGTTCAGAGGTGGCATCGGCCGGCGTCGGACGGATGTTCTCCGCCCAGATCACGCCCTCATGCGCCTCGACGATCTGCTTGGATATGGCGAGGCCGAGCCCCGAATTGTTGCCGAAATCCTTCTCGGGCCGCTGCGAATAAAATCGCTCGAACACCTTCTCGAGCGCCCCAGGCGGGATGCCCGGGCCGGTATCCTCGACCACCACGAGCACGCGATTGGCACGGCGGCGCGCCCAGACGCGGATCGCGTCGCCCTCCTCGCAGAAGCTGATGGCGTTGTCGATCAGGTTGACAAAGACCTGCGCGAGCCGCGCCTCGAGCCCGGTCATCACGATCGCCTCCGCCGGGAAATCGGTGATGAACTCGATCCCCCTGCTGGCGGCGTCGGCGCCCATGTGGCGGGTGATCCTGCGGAGCAGGGTCAAAAGATCGAACCGTTCCTGCGCCCCGCGCACCAGCTCGCTGTCGAGGCGCGAGGCCAGGGAGATGTCACTCACCAGCCGGTCGAGACGCAGCACATCGTGCTCGATCACCTTCAGCAGGCGCTCTCGCTGATCCCCGGTCCGGGCGACACGCAGGGCGTCAACGGCGGAGCGCAGGCTCGCCAGCGGGTTCTTGATCTCGTGGGACACATCGGCCGCGAACCGCTCATTGCTCTCGATCCGGCTGTAGAGCGCGCCAACCAGGCCGCGCAGCGCCGCCGACAGCCGCCCGATCTCGTCGGGGCGCGCGGTGAAATCAGGGATGCGGATGCGCCCGTCGGCGCCATTGCCGCGGGTGTGATCGCGTCCGGTCTCGGCCGCCGCGACCAGATCGGCGAGCGGGTTCAGGAGGGTCGATGCCAGAACGAGGCTCAGCCCGACCGAAACCAGCGTGGCAATGAGAAACATCTGCAACAGATGCTCACGCTCGCCCGCGGCGATGCGGGCGAGCTCTCCCGAAGTATCGGCCAGAACGACCACCGCCGCCGGGATGCCCGGGCGCGTCACCGGCGCACTCGCCGCCACGATCGGCCCATCCGCGCCGCGATCGATGCGGACCTGCTCTCCCGCACCCGGCGAGGCCCGCGCCAGGGCGCTCAGGCGATCGACCAGCGCCAGGCCGGGATCTCCCGCGGGCGCGGGCGCAAAGGGGTGCGAGACCAGGGCCCAGCCCCGCGCAATCAGGTCGGTCACGGGCGTGGCGGGCATCGGCGAGGTCGCGCGCGGTCGGTCGCCGGTCTTCGCGGCGACCAGATTGCCCGCGCTGTCGAACAGGAAAATCTCCGTTCCCACATGCAGCGGCAGGCCTTCGAGGGCATCGCGCGCGGCCCGGCCATCGCCGATCACATGCGCCTGCGGCTCATCGAGCTCCCAGCGCGCGGCGACCAGATCGGCCGTCAGCACCGCCCGCGCGCGCAGATCCTCGATGGTCAGATCGACGAACGAGGTCCGCGCGATGTCGAGATAGAGGATCCCGATCAGGAGAATATCGAGCGCGACCAGATTGAAGATCACGATCTTGCGCGTCAGCGGCGAGCGGCGCAACGACAGCCCGCCGCGCCGCGCCGCCGCCCCGCCCTCGTCGGCGCGACGGGGGGCGCCCGGATCCTCCCCAAGGACGAGTTCCTCATCCTTCTGCTGCGGCAGCGCGCGCGTGTTCATGTTCATGTCCCTGGCCAGGATCATCATTCCTCGTTGTAACGATAGCCGATCCCGTAGAGCGTCTCGATCGCCGAGAAACCGGGATCGACCATCCGCATCTTCTTGCGGACGCGCTTGATATGGCTGTCGATCTTGCGATCATCCACAAAGGACTGATCGTCATAGGCCAGATCGAGGAGCTGATCGCGGCTCTTGACGAAACCGGGCCGCTGCGCGAGCGCCTGCAACAGCAGGAATTCGGTCACGGTGAGCGTGACATCCCGCCCTTTCCAGCTGACCGTGTGGCGCCGCGGGTCCATCCGCAGATGGCCCCGCATGATCACGGCCTGATCATCCGCGCCCGGCGCGGCGGCGCCGCCGGCCATCTCATGCCGGCGCAGCACCGCGCGGATCCTCTCGACCAGGAGCCGGTACGAAAACGGCTTCTTCACGAAATCGTCGGCCCCCATGCGCAGGCCGAGCACCTCGTCGATCTCGTCCCCCCTGGACGTGAGAAAGATCACCGGCACCGCGGATTTCCGCCGCAATCGCTGCAAGAGCTCCATCCCGTCCATCCGGGGCATCTTGATGTCGAGCAGCGCCATGTCGGGCATCTTGCGGCAGAAGGCATCGAAGGCCTGCTGCCCGTCGTTGAAGGTATCGACCTCGAACCCCTCTGCCTCGAGCATGATGGCGACCGAGGTCAGGATGTTCCTGTCATCGTCCACAAGGGCAATCCTGGTCATTGCGCGATCCTTCTGCTGCGCGCGCCGCCGCGTCGCTTGCGCGGCCATGCTACCGCGAACCGGCGCCCGTGCAATCCGAAACCGCGAATCAGGCGCCCCGCCGTCATGATCATCCCAGCAGCAATTCCTTTCCATCCGCTGAACGCCCGCGCTTTTCGGGCGCCGCGCGCAGCCGGTCGGACGCGACGCCGGGGTGATTGCGCTAACGTGTCGCTGATTGCGCTAACTGCGTGAAACTGCCCTGTTATTTCGTGAAACTGTCATGTAAGCCCGGGCACAGCCGGGTGGTTACGCCCGACCGGGACCATGCGGCCCCTCTTCTCGACAAACGCGCACGGGCGCGATTTGACCGCAAGGAGCATGACAGGATGACAATCGGACGGGTCAATCCGGAATTCCGGCTGGAGGATCAGGGTATCACCGGGCTGGGCAAGGTTCATTACAACCTGCTCGAGCCCGCGCTGATCGAGGCCGCGCTCAAGCGTGGCGAGGGCACGCTGGGTCTCGGCGGGGCACTCCTCGTCTCGACCGGCAAGTTCACGGGCCGCTCGCCGAAGGACAAGTTCATCGTCCGGAGCGATGCCACCGAAGACACCGTGTGGTGGGAAAATAACGGCGCGATGAGCCCGGAGCATTTCGAGACGCTCTACGCGGATATGCTCGATTATCTCCAGGGGCGCGAGGTTTTCGTCGAGGATCTCGTGGGCGGCGCCGATCCGGCGCTGGCGATCAACGTGCGCATGGTCACCGAGCTGGCCTGGCACAGCCTGTTCAACCGCACCATGCTGCGCCGTCCCGATCGCGCGGCGCTCGACCGTTTCACCGCCGATTTCACGCTGATCAACTGCCCCGGTTTCCGCGCCGATCCCGCGCGCCATGGCTGCCGCAGCGACACCGTGGTGGTGCTCGATTTCGACCGCAAGCTGATCCTCGTGGCCAATACCGGCTATGCCGGCGAGAACAAGAAATCCATCTTTACCCTGCTCAACTACCTGCTGCCCGAACAGGGCGTCATGCCGATGCATTGCTCGGCCAACCATGCCGAGGGCAATCCGGTGGATACCGCCGTGTTCTTCGGCCTCTCGGGCACCGGCAAGACCACGCTCTCGGCCGATCCCGAGCGCACGCTGATCGGCGATGACGAACATGGCTGGTCGGATCGCGGCACGTTCAACTTCGAGGGCGGCTGCTACGCCAAGACGATCAACCTCGATCCCGAGGCCGAGCCCGAGATCCACGCCACCACCGCCAAATTCGGCACCGTGATCGAGAACATGGTGTTCGATCCCGAGACGCTCGAGATCGATTTCGCCGATGACAGCCTGACCGCGAACACGCGCTGCGCCTACCCGCTGCACTATATCTCCAATGCCTCGGAGACCGGGCTTGGCGGGCATCCCAAGAACATCATCATGCTGACCTGCGACGCCTTCGGGGTGCTGCCGCCCATCGCGCGGCTGACGCCGGCGCAGGCGATGTATCACTTCCTGTCGGGCTTTACCTCCAAGGTGGCCGGCACCGAGCGCGGCGTGACCGAGCCCGAGCCCACCTTTTCCACCTGCTTCGGCGCGCCCTTCATGCCGCGCCGCCCCGAGGTCTATGGCAACCTGCTCAAGGAAAAGATCGCCCGCCACGGCGCAACCTGCTGGCTGGTCAATACCGGCTGGACCGGCGGCGCCCATGGCACCGGCTCGCGGATGCCGATCAAGGCCACCCGCGCGCTGCTCACCGCGGCGCTCGACGGCTCGCTCGGCGAGGTGGAATTCCGCAAGGATGCGAATTTCGGCTTTCAGGTGCCGGTCTCGGTGCCGGGTGTGCCCGAGGTCCTGCTCGACCCGCGGCGGACCTGGGACGACCCCGCGGCCTATGACCGGCAGGCGGCCAGGCTGGTGGAGATGTTCGCCGACAACTTCGCCCAATACCTGCCCTTCATCGACGAAGATGTGAAGGCCGCCGCGATCGGCTGATCGCCTGCCCTTGCAGCGGCCCGGTGCCGCTGCTAGGGTCTCCGAACGTCCGTTGGGGTGCCCCGCAGGGGCTGAGAGGCAGGGGCCGAGAGGCCCGACGCCAACCCATCGAACCTGATCCGGTTGACACCGGCGTAGGGAACGGATCTCGGCCCGGATACATGCCGCGACTTCGTTCCCCGGATCCGAGGAGGCGGGCATGGTGGCATGTGCACTGACGATCGCGGGCTCAGATAGCGGCGGCGGCGCGGGCATTCAGGCCGATCTCAAGACCTTTTCGGCGCTGGGCGTCTATGGCGCGAGCGTCATCACCGCCGTGACGGCGCAGAACACGCGCGCGGTGACGGATGTGCACCCTGTGCCCGATGCCACGGTCGCGGCGCAGATCGCCGCCGTTCTGGACGATATCCGCGTGGACGCGGTCAAGATCGGGATGCTGGGCGATGCGCGGCTGATCGAGACGGTGGCGGAGGCGCTTGAGGGCTACGCCGGGCCGGTGGTGCTCGATCCCGTGATGGTGGCCAAATCCGGCGCGCGGCTCCTGCCCGAGGATGCGCGCGCGGCGCTGATCGCGCATCTGCTGCCGCGTGCCGATCTGCTGACGCCGAACCTGCCCGAGGCGGCGGCGCTGCTGTCCTGTGCCGAGGCGTGCGACGATTTCGAGATGCAGGATCAGGGCGCGCGGCTCTGCGATATGGGCGCGCGCGCGGTGCTGATGAAGGGCGGGCACGGGGCGGGCGCGACCTGCACCGACTGGCTGATTGCCGACGGGGTGACGCGCCTTGACGCGCCGCGCATTGTCACGCGCAACACCCATGGCACCGGCTGCACGCTCTCCTCGGCCATCGCGGCGGGGCTGGCGAAGGGGCTGCCGCTGGGGCAGGCGGTCGCGGCGGCGCATGGCTGGCTGCACCGCGCGATCCGCGCTGCCGACACGCTCGGGATCGGCCATGGCCACGGACCGGTGCACCATTTTCACGAGGTCTGGACATGAGCGGCGCGGTCACGATCCGGGGCGCAGGCGTGGTGGGGCTCTGCGTGGCCACCGAACTCATGGCGCGGGGCGTTGCCGTGACGCTGCGCGATCCGGCCTTGGGGCCGGGCGCGCATGGCTGCTCCTGGTGGGCGGGAGGGATGCTCGCGCCCTTTTGCGAGGGGTTTTCCGCCGAGGAGCCGGTGGTGCGGCTGGGGCAGCAGGCGGCCGACTGGTGGGAAGCGCAGGGCGTCGGGGTGATCCGGCGCGGCTCGCTGGTGGTGACGCTGGCGCGGGACCGGCGCGAGCTCGATCAGTTCGCGCGGCGCACCACGGGGCATCGTCTCGTCGCGGGCGAAGAATTGGCCGATCTGGAGCCGCATCTGGCCGAGCGCCACGACCGCGCGCTTTACTTCGAGGGCGAGGCGCATATCGACCCGCGCGCGGCGCTTGGCCACCTGCGCAAGCGGCTGGAAGAGGGCGGTGCGCGGTTCGAGGCAGAGGATGCCGTGCCCGAAGGCCCGGTGATCGACTGTCGGGGTCTTGCCGCACAGGACAGCCTGCCCGATCTGCGCGGCGTCAAGGGCGAGATGGTGGTGCTGCGCGCGCCCGATGTGACGCTCTCGCGGCCCGTGCGCCTGCTGCACCCGCGCTTTCCGCTCTATATCGTGCCGCGCGCAGATGGCGTCTTCATGCTGGGGGCCACGCAGATAGAGAGCGGCGAGCGTGGCCGTGCCTCGGCGCGTTCGGTGATGGAGCTTTTGTCGGCGGCCTATGCGCTCCACCCCGCCTTTGGTGAGGCGGAGCTGCTGGAGATCGGGGCCGATGCGCGCCCGGCCTTTCCCGACAACCTGCCGCGCCTCACTGCCAGGGGCGGGGTGCTCCATGTCAACGGCCTCTTTCGGCACGGGTTCCTGCTGTCGCCTGCGGTGGCGCGGATGGCGGCGGGGCTGGTGACGGGGGCCAACGAGAAAGCGGAGTTTTTCCATGAAGATCACGGTTAACGGCGCTGTGCGGGAGACGCAGGCGCGCACGCTCGCTGCGCTGCTCGAGGAGTTGGGCCATGGCGGGGCCAAGGTGGCGACGGCGCTCAACGAGGGCTTCGTGCCTGCCGGGATGCGCGTCGAAACGCCGCTCCACGATGGCGACCGCGTCGAGATCGTCACGCCGCGGCAAGGGGGCTGAGATGCCGGTTTTCTACGAGACCGAGATCGCCTCGCGGCTGATGCTGGGCACGGCGCAATACCCCTCGCCCGCGATCCTGGCGGAGGCGTTCCGCCGCTCGGGCGCAGGCGTCGCCACGGTCTCGGTGCGGCGTGAGGCGGGCGGCGCGCGCGCCGGAGAGGCGTTCTGGGAGATGATCCGCGCGCTTGGCGTCCATGTCCTGCCCAACACCGCCGGGTGCCATTCGGTGCGCGAGGCGGTGGTGACGGCGCAGATGGCGCGCGAGCTTTTTGACACCAACTGGATCAAGCTGGAGGTGATCGGCCATGCCGACACGTTGCAGCCCGATCCCTTCGGCCTTGTCGAGGCCGCGCGCATCCTGAGCGATGACGGGTTCGAGGTCTTTCCCTATTGCACCGAGGATCTGGTGCTCTGCGAGCGGCTGCTCGAGGCGGGGTGCCGGGTGCTGATGCCCTGGGGCGCGCCGATCGGGACGGGGCTGGGGCTCAACAATATCTACGGGTTGCGGTCGTTGCGCGCGCAGTTCCCCGAGGTGCCGCTGGTGATCGACGCCGGGCTCGGCCTGCCGAGCCAGGCGGCGCAGGCGATGGAATTGGGCTATGACGCGGTGCTGTTGAACACGGCGGTGGCGCGGGCGGGCGATCCGGCGGCGATGGCCGAGGGGTTTGCGCGGGCATTGGAGGCCGGGCGGCTGGCGTTCGAGGCCGACCCGATGGAGCCGCGCGACATGGCCGCGCCCTCGACGCCCGTGTTCGGCAAGCCGGTGCTATGAGCCTGCCGCGCTTCTACCCGATCTTCGAGCGCGCGGACTGGCTGCGCCGGGTGCTGCCACTGGGTGTGAAACTGGTGCAGTTGCGGATCAAGGATCTGACCAGCGCGGCGCTGAAGGCGCAGATTGGGCAGGCACAGAGCCTCTGTCGGGAGGCGGGGGCGATCCTTGTCGTGAATGATCACTGGCAGACGGCGATCGAGATGGGATGCGACTGGGTGCATCTGGGGCAGGAGGATCTCGATACTGCCGATATCCCTGCGCTGCGCCGCGCCGGGATCAAGATCGGCCTCAGCACGCATGACCATGCGGAACTTGACCGGGCGCTCTCGCACGGGCCCGATTATGTGGCGCTCGGGCCCGTCTATCCGACGATCCTCAAGAAGATGAAATGGCACGAACAGGGGTTGGAGCGGCTCACCGAATGGAAGCGGCTGATCGGCGATACCCCCCTTGTCGCCATTGGCGGCATGTCGGTGGCGCGCGCGCCGGGGGCCTTTGCCGCCGGGGCGGATGTGGTCTCGGCGGTGACCGACATCACGCTCAACGCGGATCCCGAAGCGCGGGTGCGGCAATGGCTCGAGCTGGCACGATGAGCCGCCATGCCCGGCAGATTGCCCTTCTGGGGGAGGCGGCGCAGGCGCGGCTGGCGCGCGCGCATGTGCTGGTGGTGGGCGCGGGGGGGCTGGCGGCGCCGGTGCTGGCCTATCTGGTGGGCGCGGGCCTGGGGCGGATCACGCTGATGGATGGCGACCGGGTGTCCTTGAGCAACCTGCACCGGCAGGTGCTGTTCCGGAGCGGCGATATCGGGCAGCCAAAGGCCAGGTTGGCCGCCGCGCAGATGGCCGCGCTCAACCCGGACTGCGAGGTTTTGGCCATGACAGAGCCGCTTGATCCCCTGAACGCAGCCGATCACGTCGCCGCCGCCGATCTGGTGCTCGATTGCGCCGACAGTTTCGCGGCGAGCTATATCCTCTCGGACACCTGCCTTGCGCAGGGCAAGCCGCTGATCAGCGCCTCGGTGGTGGGGCTGTCGGGCTATGTCGGCGGGTTCTGTGGCGGGGCGCCGTCCTTGCGCGCGGTCTTCCCGGACCTGCCCGACCGGCTGGGCAGTTGCGCGGAGGATGGTGTTCTGGGGCCATCGGTGGGCGTGATCGGCAGCCTTCAGGCGCAGATGGCGCTGGCGGTTCTGGCGGGAATGGAGCCCTCGCCGCTGGGGCAACTGGTCACGTTCGAGGCGACTGGACACCGCTTTGGCGGGTTTCGCTTCGACGGCGCGCCGGAACCTGCGGGCGGGTTCGGGTTCATCGCGCCCGCGCAGATCGCCCCCGGTGACTGGCTGGTGGATCTGCGCGCCGAGGGGGAGGCGGGCCCCGTTCTGCCCCACGCCACGCGCCGCAGCGTGCCCGATTTCGACACGATCCGGCCCGAGGGCGCGCGCGCCGTGCTGGCCTGCCGCTCGGGGTTGCGGGCCTGGCAGGCGGCGGCGCGGCTGCGCGCGCATTGGGAGGGAGAGATTGCATTGATCGCCCTGGGCGGTCCCGAAGAGGAGGCAACCCCATGAAATACCTTGCCTTTGCGCTTGCGCTTCTGGCCAGCCCGGCGGTGGCGCAGGACCGCATGACGCTCTTGCTCGACTGGTTCGTGAATCCCGATCACGGGCCGATCATCCTGGCCGAGGAACTGGGCTATTTCGCCGATGAGGGCCTCGCGGTCGAGGTGGTGGCCCCTGCCGATCCCTCGGACCCGCCGAAAATGGTGGCGGCGGGGCGGGCCGATCTGGCGATTGCCTATCAGCCGCAACTGCATCTTCAGGTGGAAGAGGGGCTGCCGCTCGTCCGGGTCGGCACGCTGATTGCCACGCCGCTCAACTGCCTTCTGGTGCTGGAGGACGGCCCGATCAAATCCACCGCCGACCTGAAGGGCCGCAAGATCGGGTTCTCGGTGGCGGGCGTCGAGGAGGCGCTCTTGTCGGCCATTCTCGGGCGGCATGGCATTGCGCTGTCGGAGGTGGAGCTGGTCAACGTGAACTGGTCGCTCTCACCGGCGCTCATGTCCGGGCAGGTCGATGCGGTGATCGGGGCCTATCGCAATTTCGAGCTGAACCAGATGGTGATCGAGGGCGTGCCGGGGCGCTGTTTCTTTGTCGAGGAAGAGGGCGTGCCCGCCTATGACGAGCTGATTTATGTGGCCAACCCGGCAACCATGGACGCCGACATGATCCGCCGGTTCCTGCACGCCACCGAACGCGCGGTGCAATACATCCTCAACCACCCGCAAGAGGCGTGGGAGTTCTTCGCCGCCACCGCGCCCGAATTGCGCGACCGGCTGAATGAAATGGCCTGGGCCGATACCTGGCCGCGTTTCGCCACCCGGCCTGCGGCGCTCGATCACGGGCGCTATGCGCGGTTCGAGGCGTTCCTGCTGGAGGCGGGGATGATCACCGAGCCGACGCCTGTTTCGGGCCTCGCCGTGGATCCGAACGCCCAATGAGCGGGGATTACGGCGCGACCATACCCGTCACGCCCTTGTCGAGGGGGCGCGCGCCCTCTTGCCCCCGGAGAGCCCGCCGCGTAGAAACCGGGCCGAGCCAAGACACGGAGCCCGATCATGCTGGACCTCACCTATGAAGCGCCGAAACCCAAGGTGATCGCCGGGGCGACGCATGATTGGGAACTGGTCATCGGCATGGAGGTGCACGCGCAGGTCGCCTCGAAGGCCAAGCTCTTTTCCGGCGCCTCCACCGAATTCGGGGCCGAACCCAATTCCAACGTCGCCTTCGTCGATGCCGCCATGCCGGGGATGCTGCCGGTGATCAACGAATTCTGCGTGGAACAGACGGTGCGCACCGGGCTGGGCCTCAAGGCGCAGATCAACCTGTGGTCGGCCTTCGACCGCAAGAACTATTTCTACCCCGACCTGCCGCAGGGCTACCAGATCAGCCAGCTCTATCACCCGCTGGTGGGTGAGGGCGAAATCCTTGTCGATATGGGCCCCGGCGTGGCGCGGCGCGTGCGCATCGAACGCATCCACATGGAACAGGACGCGGGCAAATCGATTCACGACATGGACCCGGCCCTGTCCTTTGTCGATCTCAACCGCACCGGCGTCTGTCTCATGGAAATCGTCAGCCGCCCCGACATTCGCGGCCCCGAGGAGGCGGCGGCCTACATCGCCAAGCTGCGCCAGATCCTGCGCTACCTGGGCACCTGCGACGGCAACATGCAGAACGGCAACCTGCGCGCCGATGTCAACGTCTCGGTCTGCCGGCCCGGCGCCTATGAGAAATACATGGAGACGCAGGATTTCGGCCATCTCGGCACGCGCTGCGAGATCAAGAACATGAATTCCGTGCGCTTTATCCAGGCGGCCATCGAATACGAGGCCCGCCGCCAGATCGCCATTCTCGAGGGCGGCGGCGCGGTGGAGCAGGAAACCCGCCTCTACGATCCGGACAGGAACGAAACCCGTTCCATGCGCTCCAAGGAGGAGGCGCATGATTACCGCTATTTCCCCGATCCCGACCTCCTGCCGCTGGAAATCGAACAGGCCTGGGTCGATGAGATCGCGGCCTCGCTGCCGGAACTGCCCGACGCCAGGAAGGCGCGACTTGTCTCCGATTTCGGGCTGAGCGACTATGACGCCTCGGTGCTGACCGCCGAGCGCGCCAATGCCGATTACTTCGAGGCGGTGGTGGAAGCGGCAGGCGACGGCAAGCTCGCCGCGAACTGGATCATCAACGAGCTTTTCGGCCGGCTGAAGAAGGAGGGGCACGGGATCGAGGACAGCCCCGTGAGCCCCGCGCAACTGGGCGCGATCGTCCGGCTGATCAAGTCCGACGCCATTTCCGGCAAGATCGCCAAGGACCTCTTCGAGATCGTCTGGACCGAAGGCGGCGACCCCGAGGCGATCGTGGAAGAGCGCGGCATGAAACAGGTCACCGACACCGGCGCGATCGAGGCGGCCGTGGACGAGATCATCGCCGCCAACCCCGCGCAGGTCGAGAAGGCCAGGGCCAACCCCAAGCTCGCCGGCTGGTTCGTGGGCCAGGTGATGAAGGCCACCGGCGGCAAGGCCAACCCCAAGGCCGTCAATGACATTGTGACGGCGCGGCTCGGGCTCTGATCGGCGGGTTTTCGGGCCGGGGCGCGCGCCTCAGCTGCGCAGCACCCCGCCGGTCGCCTTCTGGACCTTCTCGATGATCTTCGCAGACACCGCCTCGATATCGGCCTCGGTGAGTGTCTTGTCGCGCGGTTGGAGCCGCACCGTCACCGCCAGCGATTTCTTGCCCTCGCCAAGGCTGCCGCCGATGAACTCGTCAAACACGCGCACCTCCTCGATGAGCGCCTTGTCGGCTCCGGCGGCGGCGTTGACGAGGCTGAGCGCCTCGACACCCGCATCCACCACGAAGGCGAAATCGCGCTCGACCGCCTGAAGATCGCTGATCCGGAGCGCGTCGCGCGTGGCCCCCGTCCTGCGCGGCAGCGGCACCTCCTCGGGCCAGATTGCAAAGGCCATGGCGGGCCCCTTCACGTCGAGCGCGCGCAGGACGCGCGGGTGCAGCTCGCCAAAGACGCCGAGCGCCTTCTTCGGCCCCAGACAGATGCGCCCGTGCCGTCCGGGATGAAACCAGCCCGGCCCGTCGCGCAGGATCTGCACCCTGGCCGGCGCGCCGATCGCGGCGAGCACCGCCTCGGCATCGGCCTTGGCGTCGAAGAGATCGACGGCGCGCGTGCTGCCATGGCTGTCGCGCGGCCCGGTCCGCCCGATCAGAAGCCCCGCCACCTGCACCTTCTGCTCGCCCGGTTCGCCGCCGTGAAAGACGTGCCCCACCTCGAAAACCGCCATATCCATGATCCCGCGCGCCTGATTGCGCGCCGCCGCCCGCAACAGCCCCGGCAGCAGGTCCGGGCGCATGTGGCTCAGGTCGCTGCTGATCGGGTTGGCGAGCATGGTCGCCTCATCGCCGCCGCCAAAGAGCGCCGCCGCCGCCTCGTCGATGAAGCTGTAGGTGACGCATTCGTTGTAGCCGAGGCTTGCCATCGTGCGGCGCGCGATCTGCTCGCGCTTCTGTGCGGGGCTGAGAATCGGCTTGGGCACACCCGGCAGGGCGCGCGCCATGGGCCGGCCCTCCAGTTTGGTGAGCGAGGCGATGCGCGCCACCTCCTCGACAAGGTCGGCCTCGCCCAGGATATCGGGCCGCCAGCTCGGCACATGGGCCATGTTGCCCTCGAGCCGGAAGCCGAGCGCGGTCAGCGTCTGGCGCTGCTCGCTCTCGGGGATGTCCATCCCGACGAGCGACTGCACCCGCGCCGGATCGAGCCGGTAGGCGCGCGCCGTATCGGGCACCTTGCCCGCCACGACGCGATTGGAGGGCGTGCCGCCGCACAGATCGAGGATCATCTGCGTGGCCATGTCGAGCGCCTCCATGTTGAAGGCCGGATCGATCCCGCGCTCGTTGCGATAGCGCGCGTCCGAATTGATCCGAAGCGCGCGCCCGGTCATGGCGATCTGCACCCGGTCCCAGACCGCGGCCTCCAGGAACACGTTTTCCGTGGCCTCGGTGCAGCCGGTGGCCAGCCCCCCCATGATGCCGCCAATGCTCACGATGCCGCGATCGTCGGAGATCACCACCTGACCGGGGTCGAAGGTATATTCCTTTTCGTCGAGGCCGGTCAGGGTCTCGCCCCCCGCCGTCCGGTGCACCCGCAGATTGCCCGTCACCTTGTCGGCGTCAAACACATGCAGCGGGCGATTGCGGTCATAGGTGAAGAAATTGGTGATATCGACCAGCGCCGAGATGGGCCGCAGCCCGATGGCGCGCAGCCGCGCCTGAAGCCAGTCGGGCGACGGCCCGTTGCGCACCCCGCGGATGAGCCGCCCGGCAAATACCTCGCAGCCACCCGTGGCCGCGTCCGCGTCGATGCTCACGCCGATCGGACAGGGGAATTGCCCCTCGATATGCACGGCCGGGGCGGGGCGCAACGTGCCGAGGCCGCGCGCCGCCAGATCCCGGGCGATCCCCCGCACCCCGAGCGCGTCGGGACGGTTGGGCGTGATCGCGATCTCGATCACCGGATCGACACGCGCCGGATCGTTCGCGGCCAGCCAGTCGGCGAACCGCTCGCCCACCTCGCCCGAGGGCAGCTCGATGATGCCGTCATGCGCCTCGCCCAGTTCCAGCTCGCGCTCCGAGCACATCATGCCCGCGCTCTCGACGCCGCGGATCCTGCCCAGCCCGATCGTCGTGTCGATCCCCGGCACATAGGTTCCCGGCCGCGCCACCACCACGGTGATGCCCGCGCGCGCATTGGGCGCGCCGCACACGATCTGCACCTCGCCCGCATCGGTCGCCACCTGGCAGACCTTCAGCCGGTCGGCATCGGGATGCTGTTCGGCGACCAGCACCTTGCCGATGGTGAAATCCCCGAGCCGGGCCGCCGGGTTGGTGATGGATTCGACTTCGAGGCCCAGATCGGTCAGCGCCTCGGCGATCGCATCGACCGATGCCGCGGTGTCGAGATGTTCCTTCAGCCAGGAGAGGGTGAATTTCATGGGATGTTTCCGCCTGCAAGCCCGTGTTTCCCCGGGCTTTAGCGGATATGAGCGACAGGGAAAACCCCGTCCTGTCGCGCAGCGCCCCCGGAAATCGCCGGCCTCCCGCGCCGCGCGACAGGGTGGCCTTGCGCCGGCGGCGGCGCTTTGGTTTAACCGCGCCATTGCCCTGTCCGGAGGCCGCGCCATGGTCGATATCGCCACCCGCGTCTACAATCACCGCTGGAAGATGGATCCGATCGTGCGGTCGCTGATCGACACGGATTTCTACAAGCTGCTCATGTGCCAGTCCGTCCTGCGCAACCGGCCCGAAACGCAGGTCACGTTCTCGCTGATCAACCGAAGCCGCGCGATCCGGCTGGCCGATCTGGTGGACGAAGGCGAGCTTCGCGAACAGCTCGACCATATCCGCACCCTGTCGCTGTCGCGCGGCGAGAGCACCTGGATGCGCGGCAATACCTTCTACGGCAAGCGGCAGATGTTCACGCCCGAATTCATGGACTGGTTCGAGGCCCTGCGCCTGCCGCCCTACCATCTGGAGCGGCGCGACGGGCAATACGAGCTGACCTTCGAGGGCAGTTGGCCCGAGGTGATGCTCTGGGAGGTCCCCGCGCTCGCCGTGCTGATGGAACTTCGCGCGCGCGCCGTGCTCGGGACGATGAAGAAATTTGAGCTCCAGGTGCTCTATGCCCGCGCGATGACCAAGCTGTGGGAAAAGGTCGAGCGGCTGCGCCCGCTGGAAGGATTGCGGATCGCCGATTTCGGCACCCGGCGCCGGCATTCCTTTCTCTGGCAGGACTGGTGCGTGCAGGCCATGCACGAGGGGCTCGGCGCGCGCTTCATCGGCACCTCGAACTGCCTCATCGCCAAGAACCGCGATCTCGAGGCGATCGGCACCAATGCCCACGAATTGCCCATGGTCTATGCCGCACTGGCGCGCAACGACGAGGAACTCGCCCGCGCGCCCTACAAGGTGCTCGCCGACTGGCAGGAAGAGCATGAGGGAAATCTGCGCATCATCCTGCCCGACACCTTCGGCACCGAAGGCTTTCTTGCGCGGGCGCCCGACTGGCTCGCATCCTGGACGGGAATCCGCATCGATTCCGGCGCGCCCGAAGCCGGGGCAGAGACGGCGATCCGCTGGTGGGAGGCCCATGGCGAGGATCCGCGCGAGAAGATGGTGATCTTTTCCGACGGGCTCGACGTGGAGCGCATCGTTGCGCTGCACGCGCGTTTCGCCGGGCGCGTGCGCACCTCCTTTGGCTGGGGCACGCTGCTCACCAACGATTTTCGCGGGCTGACGCCGGGCGACGTGCTCGCCCCGTTCTCGCTCGTGTGCAAGGCGGTGTCGGCCGACGGGCGGCCCACGGTCAAGCTCTCGGACAACCCGTTGAAGGCCATGGGGCCAGAAGGGGAAATCGCCCGCTATCGCCGCGTTTTCGATGTCGGCGCCCAGCCCGAGATCGACGTGGTGGTCTGACATGACAGGCATCATCGCACGACGAATTCGGCATGGAGCGCGCCCGCGGCCTTGATGCTCTTGAGAATGTCGATCATGTCGCGTGGCGCCACGCCGAGCGCGTTGAGCCCGGAGATCACCTCGGCGAGCGAGGTCCCTTCGGGCACCTCCGCCAGACCGGTCCCCGGCTCTTCCTCGATGGCGGCATCGGTTCGTGGCACCACCACCGTATCGCCATATGCAAAGGGGTTGGGCTGCACGACGAGCGGCCTTTCCTGGATGCGGAGCGTCAGATTTCCCTGCGAGACCGCGACGCGCGAAATGCGCACATCCTGGCCCATGACGATCGTCCCCGAGCGCTGATCGACCACCACGCGCGCGCGGCGCTGCGGCTCGACCAGCAGGTTCTCGACCCGGCCGATCGCGTGTGCGGGCGAGCGCGCGCGCATCCGCGCAAGATCGAGCCGCACCGTGCCCGGATCGAGCATCATCGCCACAGGCTGACCGACCGCGCCGTTGATCGCCTGCTCGATCCGTCCCGCAGTGGTGAAATCCGGCTCGCGCAGCGCGAGGCGGACAATCTCCAGCCCGGTGAAATCGAACGCCACCTCGCGCTCGATCCGGGCGCCCGAGGGGATCGTCCCCGAGGTGGGCACCCCCTGGATGACACCGCCTGCCGCGCCCTCCGCCGAAACGCCGCCGGCAATGATCGTGCCCTGCGCCACGGCATAGATCTGCCCGTCGGCGGCATTGAGCGGCGTCATGATGAGCGTGCCGCCCAGCAGGCTCTTGGCATCGCCAATGGCCGAAACGGTCACGTCGATCTGGCTGCCCGCCCGGGCAAAGGCCGGCAATTCCGCGGTGACGAGGACAGCCGCGACATTCCTGGGGCGAAATTGCTCGCCGGTGACGTTGATCCCGAGCCGTTCGAGGATATTCGACATGAGTTCCTCGGTGAACGGTGAATTTCGCAGCCCGTCTCCGGTTCCATTGAGGCCAACGACAAGACCATACCCCAGCAGATCATTGCCGCGCACCCCGTCGAATTCGACGAGATCCTTGATCCGGACCGGCCCGGCGCCCGCGCCACCCGCAGCCAGCGCCAGGAACGCGAGGCAGACCAGAAGGAGCCGCGCAAGCCCTCTCATGACAGGAAGGCCGCAAGATTGAGCCGCGCCGTGCGCGCGGTGATCGTGTAAAGCGCCTCGAGCTGGAACTGCACCCCTTCGAGCGCCGTGGCTGCGGCGTAGATATCCGCCGAAACCAGATCGTTGCGTGCGATGGCAAGGCTGGTCCTTTCGGCGCCGAGGCGGCTCTCGGCCGCGGCGATGCGCGCCTCGGCGCTGCCGAGTTGCGCGCGCAACCCGATCACCCCGGCCTGACCCGCGAGGAGATCCCGACCGAGCATCCCGGCCGTCTCCTGTCGCTCGGCGGCGCTCAGCGGAAGGCTCTCATCGGCGATCAGCGCCGCCATGGCGGTGCTCTTGATCTGGGCGCGGAGCGCGGCATCGTCGGCCCGGATGCGCAACGCCACCGTCTCGCCCGCGCCAAGCGAAACCCCCGCAGAAGAGCCCGCCCCGCCGCGATAGATCGTGCTCTCGAAGACCCCGCCGGGCGCATCGAAGAACGCATCGAGCGCCGCGCTCACCGCCGCCTGATCCGGCGCGCCAGCCAATGCCGTGCGCAATTGCGCGAGCAGCGTATCGGCATCTGCAAGCGGCGCCACATCGCTCCGGTCACCCGCAAAAAGCGCCCTGTCCGCCGAATTTCCATTGAGCGCGCCAATCATGGCCGTGAGGGCGCCGCGCGCCTCTTCGGCGAGGAGGGGCAACGACACCGTCCCGCCGGTGGTCGATACCGACAACGCCGTTTCGGCCAGACCCTGGGCCTCGCTCTGAACGCGCCCGAGCGATGCCTGCATGAGCGCGGCATCGGTCGCCGCAAGTCGCGCCGCCCCGCCCCGAACCTCGGCCAGGGCCAGCGCGCGGTCGATATCCGCAAGTGGCGCAAGATGGCCCGACAGGTGCCGCGCGACATCGGCCACCTGCCCGGTCGAGACCTCCTGCGTCAGGCGGCCCATCTCGCGCGCGAGCGAAACCGCCTGCCTGCGCTGCACGAAATCCCGTGCCAGATCGCCGATGGATTGCACTGTCATGGTCATATCCTCAGGAGGGTTTGCATCATGTCGTCGATCGTCTGGATCATGCGGGCATTGGCCGCAAAGGCCTGTTCGACGAGCAGCAGCCGCTGCAGCTCCGCATCGCTGTCAACGCCGCCCTCCAGTTCGATCAGGCGCAGCGCCCCCGCGCGCGTGAAGGCAAAGCTCACCGCGTCCTCTGCGGCAAGGCGGGTCTGGGCCACCGCACCCTCAAGCGCGGAAACCGCCCCCGAGACAGAGCCAGGCCCCGCCAGGGATGCGATCAGGGCGTTCAGATAGGGCGCATCGGCCGGGCCGCCGGGTGCGCCGGCCTCGAGACCATCGCGCAACCGGAAGAGCGCGCCGCCCCGCTCGGGATCGACAGCCGGCGTGAGCGCGATCCGCCCGGCCAGACCGGTGGTTTCGGTCGGGTCGAGCCGCGCGCCGGCATCGGTGAAAAGGCCGGGTATGGGCGGCGGTGTGAGGGCCTCGACCCGCTCGATCAATACGCGCGCCACCTCGTCGAGCGCGGCCCCGGCCTCGGGGCCCAGCCGGTCCCGATTGTCGAAGAGCGCACCCAGACGCCCCCCGCCCAGCGGGCCGGCATCGGTCGCGGGAACCTCCCGCCCGTCGATCCGCAGACCGGAGAGCTGCCCGTCCGAAAGGCTCATCCGGGCGGTCACGATGCGGGTGGGCTCAAACGCGATCTCCGCTGCCCGCCCATCGAGGAGAAGCGCCCCGCCCGTCGTCACCAGCGCCACCGCCCCTCCCGAACGGTCGAGCTGGCGCAGCGGCATGTATTCCGCCAGCGCGTCGATTTCGGACTGGCGCAGATCCTCGAGCGTGGCCGTGTCCTGCCCCGTGCTTCTTGCCGTGACGATGCGCGCGTTGAGCTCCTCGACCCGCGCGAGGCCACCATTCACATGCTCGACCGCCTGTGCGATCTGCGCATCCGCGCGCGAACGCAGGATGTCGATCTCGGCGGAGGCCGCATTGAGCGCCCGCGCCAGCCCGTCCGCCTCGCGCAGGACGGCATCGAGGCGCAGATCGTCCTCGGGCCGGGCCGTCGCCGTCACGAGCGCCGCCTCGAACCGCGAGAGCCGCTCCGTCAGGCTGCCGGGCACGTCCGCCGAGGGCAGCGCGCGGGCGAGCGACGCCGCGAAATCGGCGCGCGCCGCGGCCCCGGCCGAGGCGCTGTCGGCCAGCCGCCGGTCGCCCAGGATCACCGGATCGAGCTGACGCGCGATCCCGCTCACGCGCACCCCGCCATCGAGCCTCGCCTCCGCACCAAGCGCGCGCGGGGCATAGCCGGGCGTCAGCGCATTGGCCAGGTTGCCGGCGATGACATCGGTCCTGCGGGCATTCGCCGCAAGCCCGCTCAGGGCGCTTCCGAGGGCGGAGGAGAGGCTCATGTTTCGGCTCCTTCAGGTGGATTGCGCGATCAGCGGATCATGTTGGTGGTTTCCTGAAGCATCTCGTTCACGGTCTGCACCACCCGCGCGTTCGACGAATAGGCGCGCTGCGTCTGGATCATGTCGGTCAGTTCACGCGCCACATCGGTCGCCGATTCCTGCCGCGAGAAGGCGACCATGTCGCCGGTCGGCCCGTCGCCCGCATCCCACAGGAAGAACGAACCGCTCTCGATCGAAGGCCGGTAGGTCTGCCGGTCGAGGGCCACCAAGCCGTTGGGGTTGGGCAGATCGACCAGCGGCACCTGAAAGATGGTCCGCGTTGCCCCGGTATCAAAGGTGGCATGGACGAAGCCGTTGGCATCCACCTCGACCGAGACCATGTTGCCCACGGGCGATCCGTCCTTGGAAATGGAGAGCGGCGCGAAGCTGTCGGAAAGCTGGGTCAGGCCGTCCGAGGAGCCCGGGCGCCCGATATTGATCTCCATCGGTCCGCCCTCGACGGAGACGATCAACCGCCCCGTCGCCGGATCGTAGGGGCCGCCGCTCACGGTGGTGACATTGCTCAAGGTGCCGCCCGCCGCGCGCGAATCGTCGAATTCGAGCGTGTATTGACCGATCACGGCATCGTTTTGCGCCGAATCGTGGAGCGTCATGGTCCAGGAATTCGAGCTCCCGGTCGCGGGCACGACAGGCGCGAACGAGACGAGCACCGTTTCGGAGCGACCGAGATTGTCGAAATACTCGATCGAAAGGTCCCTCGGCATGCCGGTCGCGCCGGCATCGGTCTCGGTTGCGGGCAGGTTGACCCCGAGGTTGATGGCCGTGGTCGGCTCGCCCGTGAGCTGATTGACATTGACCCGCACCGGCACCAGCCCCTCGGCGGTATCGCGCGGGAAGGCGGGAATCGAGCCGTCGGGATTGGCGGGCCAGCCCATGAGCGTCAGCCCCGAAGCGGTGACCAGACGCCCCTCCGAATCGGTGCGAAAGGAGCCGGTCGTGGTCAGCAGCAGCGGCGGCTGGCCATTGGCCACCTCGAGATCACTGCTGAGCGCGACGGGGATGAACCCGCGACCGCGCACCGACAGATCGGTGGGGTTCGCGGTGGTCACCAGCGCGCCGCCCTGGTCGATCAGCCGTTCGGTGGTGGCCCGCACCCCGCCTGCGGCATAGGTCGGCCCGCCATCGGAGAGGATCATCGAATCGAAACTGGTCTCGACCCGGCGGTAGCCGAAGGTCGAGGAATTGGCGATGTTGTCTGAAATCGCGGCGAGGCGCGTGGCATTGGCATTGAGCCCCGCGACGCTCGCGTTCAGGGAGGAAGAAATCGTCATGGACGCGCCTTTCAACTGGATCGACAATCGTTGTGATGCCAGTCATACGCGCCTTCCATTAACAGGCCGCTAATGCCTAAACTTGTCCGCATTCCCGCCTTCAGGGCGTTCGCAGGACGATCACCTCCAGCCGATTGTTGCGCGGATCCATCGGGTTGGCGGTGACCGGCGAGCGGTCGGCATGGCCTGTGACACGCCGCATTCGCGCGGAAGACAGTCCCGCCTCCTCGAGCAGGAGACGCATCCGGTTGGCGCGCGCGGCGGAGAGATCCCAGACCGGGTTATCGGCGAGAATCACCGGCCGCGCGCGGGTATGGCCGGCAATCGCCAGATCGTTGCGCGTCAGCGCCACCACCGAGCCGACCAGCGCGGCGATGTCTCGCAGGAGCGCGGTCGGCTCCGGCCCCTCGCCCTCGAAGAGCGCCGCCCCCGCGAGATCGGAAATCTCGATGATCAGCCCCTCGTCGGTCACGCGCGTCACGATATGGCGCAGGATCCCGTCCGAGGCGAGGCTCTCGCCGCTGCGCGCGCGCAGCGCCTCCTCCAGCTCGGCGAAGGTCACCTCGTCCTTCGCCGCGCCGGATTCCGCCACCCCGAGATCGCCCCGCGCCTGGCGGCTCTCGGTGCTGTGCAGGCTCGAGGCGCCGCTGCCGCTCTGGGAGAGGGTCTGCTCGGAAAGCACCGAATCGCCGCCGAACGCACCGCTGCCGCCGCCCGAGACCCGGTTCACCGGTGCCGTCGGATTGAAATAATCGGCAATTCCCTTGCGTTGTTTTTCGGTCGTCGCGCCCAGAAGCCACATCAGCAGGAAAAACGCCATCATCGCGGTCACGAAATCGGCATAGGCGACCTTCCACGCCCCACCGTGATGTCCGCCGCCCGCGACGACCTTTTTCCGTTTGATGATGACCGGCGCGGCATTGCTGCGCGCGTCCATTCCCACCACCTTTCTCACCCGGGGAAAGGCTTAGCACGCGGGCGATTAAGAGGCCGTTAACACCTCAAGTTTTCACGATTTCACGCCAGCCCCGGCAGCCAGAGCACGATCGCCGGAAAGGCCACGAGCAGCGCAATGGTCACGGCATCGGCGACGAAGAAGGGCATGACGCCGCGAAACACGTCCTGCACGCTGAGATCGGGGCGCACGCCCGCCACCACGAAACAGTTGAGCCCGATGGGGGGCGTGATCAGGCAGAATTCGGCCATCTTCACGACCAGGATCCCGAACCAGATCGCGCACATCTGCGCCGACATGCCAAAGGCCGCGTCGGCGGCGCTCACATGGGGGCCGCCATTGAGCGCCATCACCGCCGGATAGACCACCGGCAGCGTCAGCAGCAGCATCCCGATCGCGTCCATGAACATCCCCAGCACCGCATAGGCCAGCAGGATGCAGATCAGGATCAGCATCGGCGAGAGCGTGAGCGAGGTGATCCAGTCGGCAAAGGCATGGGGCAGGTCGGCAAAGCCCAGGAAACGCACATAGACCAGCACCCCCCAGATGATCGTGAAGATCATCGCCGAGAGCTTGGCCGTCTCGAGGAGCGCGTCCTTGAGTTCCGGCCAGCGCATCCCGCGCCAGACCGCCATCAGGAAGACCACGAAGGCGCCGATCGCGCCGCCCTCGGTCGGCGTGCCCCAGGCATCGCCGCCAAACGGGTTATAGACGAAGAAGATGATCGTCACGACGACGAAGACGATGGGCAGGGCGGGTGGCAGCGCGATCAGCCGTTCACGCCAGGTAAAGCCCCCCACCGGCGGGCCGAACCCCTTGATGGTGAGCGCCAGACCGACGATCAGGAGCGCATAGACAAACGCCGAAAAGACGCCCGGAACAAAGCCCGCCAGCAAGAGCTTGCCCACGTCCTGCTCGACGATGATCGCGTAGATCACCAGCAGCGCCGAGGGCGGGATGAGCGAGGCCAATGTGCCCCCCGCCGCCACGACACCGGCCGCGAAGCGCTTGTCATAGCCGATCCGGAGCATCTCGGGGATGGCGATGCGCGCGAATACCGCCGCCGTTGCCACGCTCGCCCCCGAGACGGCGGCAAAGCCCGCGCTGGAGAACACGGTGGCCACCGCAAGCCCCCCCGGCACCCAGGCGACCCAGCGTTTCGCCGCCTCGAACAGCGCCTTGGTGAGCCCCGCGTAATAGGCGAGATAGCCGATCAGGATGAAGGTGGGAATGAGGCTCAGCGCCTGTGAGCTGACCTTGGAATGGGGGACCTGGCCTGCGGTCTTGACCGCGACCGTCAGCGCCCAGAGGAATTCGTCGCCCGCATAGCCCTTGCGCGACCAGAAGATCCAGACGAGCCCCACGAGCCCTGCCAGCGCCGCCGCATAGGCCACGCGCATTCCCAGAACCACGACCACCAGCATGAGGCCGGTGACGATAATCCCGATATCAATGGGTTCCATGCGTCCTGCCCCTCAATCCTCGCGCCCGCCGACATGCGCGGCCTCGCGTGCCGCCTGTGTCGCGGCATCCTCGATGAGCGGCACCGCCACCGGGCGCTCTGCCCCGGTGACGAAGGCCCGCCCGAACCCCAGGACCTGCAACACCAGCCGCAGCGACAGCACCGAAAAGGCGACCGGCGCGAGGAGCTTGGCAGGCCAGACCGGCAGGCCGATGTCGATCGTGCTGTCGCGGCTCCACAGCGGCGCGTTCCAGTCGAAGCTGCGGTCGAAATGCGCCCAGCTCCCCCAGACCATGAGCACCATCAGCGCCAGCACCGCCAGCGTGGTCATCAGCTCCACCAGCCAGAGCGCCCGCCCCCGCAGCAGCCCCACCACGATATCCATGCGGATATGCCCGCCGTCGCGCTGCGCGTAGGACACGGCCATGAAGGCGATCAGCGGCATGATCTGCTCGATCCAGTCCACATAGCCGCGCAATGGCTGGTTGAAGAAATTGCGCCCCCCCACCGAGACCACGGCCAGCACCATCAGCGAGAACACCGCCAGCCCGCTCAGCAGCGCGAGCGCGGTCTCCACGCGGTAGAGCGCGCGATCGGCCCGGCTCAGCGGGCTGTCATCGGCAAGAACCGTTGCCGCACCGGCCATGCGCTGCCTCCTTCATCCACGCAAAGGAAAACGGCCCGCCGTATCGGGGCGGCGGGCCGGACGGATCAGGAGCCGCCCTTGATCTCGGCCAGCTTGGCCGTCACGAAATCGTAAAGCTCCTGCGCCGGCAGGCCGCGCGCGGCATTTTCCCTGATCCAGGCCTCGGCCGCGGGTCCGGCCACGGTTTCGGCAAAGGCCGCGATCGTGGCATCGTCATAGGTGATCACCTCGATCCCGCGCTCCTGGAGCGCGGGCCCCCAGGCCGCGAGGGTCTCGTTCTGATAATAGTCGAGGTAATGCGCGAGCGCCTCATCGACCGAGCCCAGGAGCGCGTCGCGCTCGTCCTCCGAGAGCGCGGCAAGCGCGTCGGCATTGACCACCACCGGGCAATTCACCGTGCCGGGGTTGAGGTTCTCGGTCCACCAGGTGGCGTTCTCGATGGTGCCAAAGGACATATGCGCGTGCGGCGCAAAGCTCACCGCCCTGACCACGCCGCCATCCATCGCCTGCCGCACCTCGGTGGCCGACATCGAGGTGGGGACCGCGCCCACCGCCTCCATCGCCTTGCCAATCCCGCCGAGCGCGCGCACGCTCAGCCCCCGGTAATCGTCGAGGGTGCGCGGCGGCTCGCCAGTACCGACGAAATTGTATTGCGGCATCGGCGTGGGCATCAGGAGCACCGCGTTCCAGCGCGCCAGATCGGCCTTGACCGCCGGATGCTCGTAGAGGGCCATCGACAGCGCCACCTCCTGATCGAGCGTCTCGACGCCGAGGAAGGGCAATTCCAGAACGGTGATCGAGGGGTTCTTGTCGGGGTGGTAGCCGGCGCAGAACTGCGCCATCTCGAAGGCGCCGATGGAAATGCCGTCGAGGTTCTCGCGCTCGTTCGAGAGGCCCCCGTAGCTGATATTGAGGGTGAATTCGCCGCCGGTCTTCGCGCTCACCAGCTCCGCGAGCTTCTCGACATTCTCGGTAAAGGCGCGCCGCTTGCCCCAGACCGAGACGTTCCACTCGGTCGCCAGCGCCTCGCCGGCGAAGGCCAGGCTGATCGCCGCCACGGCGGTGTAGCTCAGGAATTTGCGCATGTCTCGTTTCTCCCGGTTGTTGGTCGTTTCTTGATTCCCCGCACCGTCGTGGCCCGCAATCCCGCCCGGCCGCAAGGGGGCGTATCACCGGCCAGCAGACAACAGCCGCCCGCGCTTGTCCAGCCCTTCGCGCTCAGCGCGCGCTCGCCGGTTGTTCGCTTTCGCCATCTTCCGGCGTGTCGGTGGCGCCTTCCGCCTCGATCACCTCGGCACCTTCGCTGTCATCCCCGGCGCCCGGCTCCTGCCCCGGCCCGACGAGGAGCGGCAGCATCTCCAGGCCGGTCGGCGAGCTCACGACCCCCTCGGCGGGCGAGCGCCAGCTCAGCGTGTCGAAGGAATGGCATTTCTCGCAGATCGGGCGCCACTCGGCATGGACATGCTGGCAATTGTCGCAGCACCATTGCGGCCCGCGCGGCGCGCCGAGCGCGCGCGCGAGCCATCCCCTGACCACCGCATCCGGCGACCCCTCGCCGCGCTCGATCGCGGCCATGATCGCCAGCGCGCGCGCATCGGGCGCGACCTCGGCCAGATCGCCGAGCGCGCGCCGCGCGGCCGGGAAATCCTCGGCGGCGAGATGCAGCTCGGCCTCCAGCAGCCGGGTCTCGCGATTGTCGGGATGCAGCTTGAGCAGCTTCTCGAAGCGCTTGAGCCGGGCGCGCGGTGTCTCGTCGGGTTCGAGCGCGGCAAAGGCCGCGGCGAGATCGGGATGGGGCTGCATCAGCCAGGCCTTGGTCAGCAGCCGCGCGGCCTTGGCGGGCTTGCCGGCCTCCATGTAGCCGCGCGCCGCCAGCACCGCTGCGGGAATGAGATCGGGCGACAGCCGGTTGGCCTCGATCGCCGCCTCGCGCGCCTCGATGCTCTTGCCCTCGTCGAGCACGTCGCGCGCCTCTGCCAGCGCGAGCACCGCGTCGCGCCGCCGATACACGTCGCGCGGCAGCGCACCATGTTTGAGCTTGGCCCCGAGGGTGGCGCGCGCGCCCTTCCAGTCGCCGGTTTCGGCCTGGAGCCGCAACAGCGTGTCCTGCACCTCGCCATGGCGCGGCCTGAGGGCAAAGGCGGTCCGCGCGAGCTTCAGCGCGGTGTCGATATCGCCGGCCTCGAGCTTCTGGCGCATCAGGCCGCGCACCCCGACGAACCGGGTCTTTTCATTGGTGAGCAGCCGCTTGAAGGCGGCCTCGGCCCGCGCCGTGTCGCCCGCCATCTCGGCGGCCTGCGCCACGATCAGATCGGTGAGCGCGGGCTTGTGCAGGTATTTCTCGGCCTTCGCGGCCTCGGCCATGGCGCGCGTCGTCTCGCCCGAGGCCAGCGCCAGCACGCCCTCGCCCAGCGCGCGATAGCCCTTTTCCTGCCGGCGGCGGCTGAAATGGCGCGACAGCGCGGTGTCATCCCCGTTGACGAAGCGCAGCACCGCCACCAGGAACCCCGCCAGCCGCAGGAGCAGCCAGATCGCCAGCAACAGCAGCACCAGCGCGATCGCCGCCTTGATCGGGGTGAGGTTGATCTCGAGCCCGGCCATGACGATATGCACGCCGCCGTCAAGATCCAGCAGATAGGCGGCGCCGAATGTCACAGCCCCCACGAGCGCGATGAACACGGCGACCTTGATGATCAGCCACAGCATGGCCAACGCCCTCCCAAATTCAATTCAGCGCCGCCGAGAGCGCCTCGGCGGCGGCGAGCGCATCGGCCCGGCTTCGGGCCTGCGCCGCCCAGTCATCCAGCGCGGCGCGCGCGGGCGCGGGCAGCGTTTCGATCTCGGCCAGCGCGTCGTCGAGCCGCCCCTCGGCAAGCGCCGCCTCGACCCGCGAGAGCACCGCGTCCGGATCGTCGCCCGCGCGCGGGCTGAGCGAGCGCACGCCAAGCTGCGCGCGCAGGAATTCGCCGACCGAGCCCGCCTCGCCGGCCTCGGCGCGCGCGGCGGCAAGAGCGGCGCGCGCCGAGGCGGGAAAGCTCTCGGCCAGCGCCGCGCGGCTCGGCACGCCCGCTTCGGCCACCGCGGCCAGGGCCGCGGGCACCTCCACGCCGGCGTCGCGCAGATCGGCTAGCGCCGGGGCGAAACCCTCGCCGCTGTCGAGCGCGGTCATGATCCGGGCAAGCGCGGCGCGGCGCAGCAGGGCCTGCGCGCTGTCGCGCGCGGCCGCCTCCTGCGCCTCGGCCTCGCCGCGCAACACCGCGAGCTCGGCGCGCAACGCGCCAAGCTGCTCCTCGAGCGCCCCGAGCGCCGCATCCGGGGCAGCGGATTCCGCCGGCGGCACAGGGCGCGCCTCGATCGCGGCGACCCGACCGGCCAGATCGTCCAGCGCCGCGCGCAGCCCGTCGAGCCCCGAAAGCCGCGTTTCCAGATCGTCGATGCGCGCCCCGAGGACCTCGATCTGCGCGGGATCGGCGCCCGCCTCCGGGCCGAGGCCCCAGCCCGGCGGCAGCAGCGGCTGGAGATGGGGCGCGGCCAGCACCCCGATCCCGGCGGCGAGCACGCCCCCCAGCAGCATCGACCAGAACCCGCCCTGCCGCACCGTCACCTGCTCGGTGCGCACCGGGGTCGGGGGGGGCGTCTCGGTCTCCTGATCGGGCGCGGCCTCTTTCACCCCGGTCGGGGCGGTCCCGGCCGCTGTCTCCGGTGGATCGGCGGCGGGGTGTGTGGGGGGCGCGCTCTCGGAGGTCTGCCCCGGAGCGGCCTCTGCCCCGGTTTCCCCTGCCCCGGTCTCGGGCGCCGGCTGCGCGCTCTCCGTCTGCGGGGCGCTCGGGGGGGCCTCGGCCTGCGATGGCTCGGCGGGGGGGGTCCTGGTTTCGGGGGGGGGCTGCGTTCCGGCCGGGGTCTGTGCGCGCGCGGCCTCTTCCTCGGCTGTCGCGTCCGTTGCGGTGGTCTGGGTCGTCCTTTTTCGTGCCACGGCGCGCCAGCCTCCCGAATCCTGTCATCTCAACCTGTCCGGGGACTTTACTGCGGCCCTTCGCGCCCCTCAACCCGCTTGCCCCCCGTGACCTGCAAGGCATCCTGCACCAACGCGCCCAGCGCCGCACGCAGCGCGCCCATATCGGGGCTTTTGGCCACGATCAGCCGGGTTGCGGCGCCCGGGGGCACGGTTTCGGCCACGTTGCGGCTCATTGCCGCGATGTGCAGCGGCGCGCGGATCGCGCCGCCCGCCGCCGCGAAGAAGAGCCGCCCGCTGCGCGGCGACATCAGCGGCACGATCACCGGCGCATCGCCATCGAGGGCCGCGCGCGCCCCGGGCGAGAGCGGCTGCGCCTGCTGCGCATAGACCACGGCCTCTGCCGCGGCATGGCCGCGCGCCCGCAACGCGCCCGCGATATCGGCGGCGACATGCTCCCCGCGCGGGTGCAGGAAGGGGCCGCGCGCACCATCCGCCGAGATCAGCGCCAGGAGCGCGGCCGCATCGCCCCCCGCCGCCCGCGCATCAAGGCCCTGCGCGCGCGCCGCCTCCGCCGTGGCCTCGCCCACGGCATAGGCGGCCAGATCGCGCCGCGGCGTCAGGCGACAGAACCCCGCGACCCCGTGCCGCGAGGTAAAGACCAGCACCTCGCGCCCGGTCAGCACCGGCAGCGCGCCGCCATGGACGATCCGCATGAGCGGCGAGACCACCACCCGCAGCCCCGGATACGCGGCGCGCATCGCCGCGGCCATGCGGCTGGCCTCGGGCTCGGGGCGGGTGATGAGCAGGACGGGCATCGGGCTTCGGCGGTTGTTGGACGGCTCGCAAGGTGTTACCTGCCGCGCATCCAACAGGCAATGCCGGGCCATGATGCACGAGACGCTGACCATCCTCGGAATCGAGAGCAGCTGCGACGACACCGCCGCTGCGGTGCTGCGCATGGGCGCGACCGGCGCGGAAATCCTCTCCTCCGTCGTGCTGGGACAGGGCGCGCTCCACGCGGCCTATGGCGGGGTGGTGCCCGAGATCGCGGCGCGGGCCCATGCCGAGAAGGTGGATGTCGCGGTGCGCGCGGCGCTGGTGCAGGCGGGCGTGGCGCTGGCGCAGGTGGACGCCGTGGCCGTCACCGCCGGGCCGGGGCTCATCGGCGGGGTGCTGGCAGGCGTCATGTGCGCCAAGGGGATCGCGGCGGGGGCGGGCCTGCCGCTCATCGGGGTCAACCACCTTGCCGGGCACGCGCTGACGCCGCGCCTGACCGACAGGGTGGGTTGGCCCTATCTCATGCTGCTGGTCTCGGGCGGGCATTGCCAGTTCCTGACCGTGGCGGGGCCTGACAGCTTTACCCGCCTTGGCGGCACGATCGACGACGCGCCGGGCGAGGCGTTCGACAAGGTGGCGCGCCTTCTGGGCCTTCCGCAGCCCGGCGGCCCGGAGGTGGAGCGCGCGGCAGAGGGCGGCGATCCGGCGCGGTTCCGGCTGCCGCGCCCGTTGCTGGACCGGGCGGGCTGCGATCTGTCGTTCTCGGGGCTCAAGACGGCGGTGCTGCGCGCGCGCGACGCGCTCATTGCCGAGAAGGGAGGGATCACCCGGCAGGACCGCGCCGATCTCTGCGCGGGGTTCCAGGCGGCGGTGCGCGACGTGCTGGCGGAAAAGACCCGCCGCGCGCTGGCGCAGACCGGCGCGCCGGTGCTTGCCGTGGCGGGCGGCGTGGCGGCCAATGGCGCGATCCGGGCGGCACTGAACGAGGTGGCCGAGGCTCATGGCGCGCGCTTCGTCGCGCCGCCGCTGGCGCTGTGCACCGACAATGCGGCGATGATCGCCCATGCGGGGGGCGCGCTCTTTCGCCTCGGGCGGCGCGATGACATGACGCTCGCCGCGCGCGCGCGCTGGCCGCTCGACACGGCAAGCCCGGCGATGCTGGGCCATGGCAAGCGGGGGGCGAAGGCATGACGCTGATCTGTGGTGCGGGCGCGTTCGGCACGGCGCTGGCGGTGGCGCTGGCGCAGCGCGGGCCGGTCACGCTCTGGGCGCGCGATGCGGCCCATGCCGGGGAGATGTGCGCGCGGCGCGAGAATATCCGCCGCCTGCCCGGCATCGTGCTGCCCGCGCGCGTCACGGTCATCTCCGGCGCGCTGCCCGAGGGCGATGATCCCTGCCTGCTGGCCATGCCGATGCAGACGCTGGGCGGGTTTCTCGCCGCGCATCGCGCCGCTCTCGCGCGGCCGCTCGTGGCCTGCTGCAAGGGGATGGACCTCGCCACCGGGCTCGGGCCCACGGCCCTCATCGCGGAGCACGTCCGCGCCGCCACGCCCGCGATCCTGACCGGCCCGAGCTTTGCCGCCGATATCGCGCGGGGCCTGCCGACGGCGCTGACGCTGGCCTGCGCCGACGCGCAGACGGGCCGCGCGCTGCAAGAGGCGCTCACCACGCCCACGCTGCGGCTCTATCGCAGCACCGATCCCGTGGGCGCCGAGCTGGGCGGCGCGCTCAAGAACGTCATCGCCATCGCCTGTGGCGCGGTGATGGGCGCGCGCCTGGGCGAGAGTGCGCGCGCGGCGCTGATGACGCGCGGATTTGCCGAGATGAACCGCCTCGCCCACGCCCTTGGCGCGCGGCCCGAGACGCTGGTGGGGCTGTCGGGCCTGGGCGATCTGGCGCTGACCTGCACCTCGGCCCAGTCTCGCAACTATCGCTATGGCCAGAGCCTCGGGGAAAGCGCACCGTTCGATCCCGCAATCACGGTGGAAGGCGCGGCCACGGCGCGCGCGGCGCTGACGCGCGCCCGCGCGTCCGGCCTCGATCTGCCGGTGACGGCGGCGGTGGCGGCGCTGGTGGCGGGCGAATTGCGCGTGAGCGACGCCATGGATATGCTGCTCTCGAGACCGCTCAAGGAGGAATGATGATGCTGATCGCCCTGATCGCCCGCGACAAGCCCGGCGCGCTGCAAACCCGTCTCGACAACCGCGAGGCGCATGTCGCCTATCTCAGGGAAACCGGCGTGGTCAGCCAGGCCGGCCCGCTGCTGGACGAGGCGGGCGCGATGACCGGCTCCCTGGTGATCCTCGAGGTGGCCGACATGGAGGCTGCGCGCGACTGGGCCGGGAATGACCCCTACGCCAGGGCCGGGCTTTTTGCCTCGGTCGAGCTGATCCCGTGGAAGAAGGTCATCTGATGCGCTACTGGCTGTTCAAGTCCGAGCCCTCTGCCTGGTCCTGGGAGGACCAGGTGGCGCGCGGCGACGCGGGTGAGGAATGGGACGGCGTGCGCAACTATCAGGCGCGCAACGTCATGCGCGAAATGGCGGTGGGGGATCGCGGGTTCTTCTACCATTCGCAGCGCGAGAAGGCGATTGTCGGCACGGTCGAGGTGATTGCGCCAGCCCATCCCGACAGCACGGCGGACGATCCGCGGTGGGATTGTGTGGATATCCGCGCGCTCGAACCAGCGCCGCGCCCGGTCACGCTCGCGGAGATCAAGGCCGATCCGCGCCTCGCGCAGATGGCCCTCGTGACCAATCCCCGCCTCTCGGTGCAACCTGTGACAGAGGCGGAATGGCGCATCATCTGCGAGATGGCGGGCCTCGCCCCCTGAGCACCGCCGCCGCCTGGCAACTGCCAACTGCCCAACTGCCCAACTGCCAACAGGCAACTGCCAACTCTACCCAACTGCCAACTGAAACACGGGGGGCATCCGCGCCATCGCCGACACCCCCCGTCACCCCACGTGCTCCCTACGCACCACACGTGTTCACTCTGGTATGGAAGGCCCCGGCCATCCTGGCCCGAACGGTTGGACCATACCCCGAACAGCCTCCCGCGCCAAGCGCGCAGCGTCCCCGATTTGACTCAAATCCGGCCTGTTCGCTCAGGTCTCCACGAATCGCACATCGCCCGCCCGCACGAGGGCCGCGGTCAGCCGGCCCGTGGCATAGGCCCCGGTATCGACGGCGATGCGCCCGCCCGCGACCTGCGGCGCGGCGACGATGCTGTGCCCGTGGATCACCCATTGCCCGTCAGGGCGCGGCTGGCGGCGAAATTCGGAATGCCCCCAGAGCAGCACGCCCGCCTCCTGCGCGGCCATCGGCTGCGCGGGATCGGCCCCGGCATGGACCGCCCAGACATTGCCGCTCTGCCAGGTCAGCGGGCGCGCGCGCAGCCAGTCGATCATCGCCTCCCCCATCGCCTCGGCGAGCGCCGCGCGCATGTCGAAGAGCGCATCGATATCGTGGCTCTGGCCCTGTGGCGGGCGCACACCGAAACTCATCAGCGTCTGCAGCCCGCCATTGCGCAGCCAGCGCGCGGCATGGATCTCTGGCGCGTCGAGCACATCGAGCAACATGCGTTCGTGATTGCCCATCAGGCAGGTGATGCGCGCGCGATCCTGCGTCGTGGCATCCATCAGCATCCCGAGCACCTCGCGGCTCTGCTCGCCGCGATCGACGTAATCGCCGAGGAACACCACCGGCAGCCCCTCGGCCCCGGCCTCTGCCGCGATCCGGGAATCGAGCGCAGCCAGGAGATCGGCGCGGCCATGCACATCGCCGATCGCGACAAAGGGCCGCTCCGGGGTGAGCGGGGGCATCTCCGCCTCGGCAACGGGCGCCGGCCGCCGGGGCAGCCATCGGGAAAGAAGGCGCTTCATCCTGATCCTGTGCGCGTCTTGCGGATTTCGACCTGTCCACGCTGACACAATGTCGGGGCGCGTTTGTCAACCCTTGCGCCGGCCTCGATCCGCCCTCAGCGCCGCGCCTCCCAGGAGAGCGAGGCGTGGCGGCGCGTGTAGAACTCGCCGATGAGCCCGAGCATCAGCAGGACCGCGCCGACCTGAAGCGGATAGACGAGCGAGGTCTTGTGCGGGACGTAGTTGATGAACACGAAGCCCCGCGCCTGGTCGATGTTGTGAAACAGCGGGTTCCAGGCAAACATGTTGTACATGAATGTCGGCAGCATGTTGACCACGAACATCTTGCCCGAGGCGATCATGTTGGCGCGCTGATAGACCATCCTGAAGATATTGACAAAGCCCGGAAACCACGGCCGTATCGCCAGAAGCACGAGCCCCACCGCGCAGCCGGTGAACCACGCCACCAGCACCTGGCCAAAGGCCTGGATCGGCTGGTAGATGCTGATCGGCACGAAGGCGACGTGATAGACGAACAGCACGATGATCAGCGACAGGGTCTGGATGTAGAGCGCGCCAAGCGCGTTCGAGGCGATCGAGATCGCAGTGGTCATCGGCGCGTGCTGCATCATCGGCGAGGCAGGGCCGTCCGCTCCTGCGACGGCCCCCACCGCCTTGATATGGGTGAGGTAGAGAAAGATCCCCGACATCATGAACAGCAGGAAATCGCCGCGCAGCTTGGCCGCCTTGAGCCCCAGAACGGTGAACAGGAAATAGAACGCCATCACCATGATGACCACGGTCAGGATGTTCGTGCCGAGCGCGATGAAGGCGTTGCCGTGCCCCTTGCGGATGCTGCGCACGGTGTCGTGATAGATCAGCTCGAAGATGCTGACCGCGGAATGAAGCGACGATCTGGGCCGGGTCGTGGTGAACATCGTATCGTGACTCTCGCCTTCGGGACCGCGCCCGGTTCGGGGCTCCGGGCATGGATCGGGGCTGCGACCATGCTGCAGCCATGAGTTTCTTGCCGTCGCGCCGTGACCGTATCATAAGGGCGCAGGAACGAGTCATGCAATAGCACCGCAAGATGGCGGCAAAACGGCAGGGAAACGGCGATTTGGAGTATGAACGGCTCTTGAAGGTGATGCGGCAACTGGCGATCGAGGCCGGAGCGCGCATCATGGAGATCTACGACGCGGACGATTTCGACGTGAAGGTGAAGAGCGATGCGAGCCCGGTGACCGAGGCCGACGAGGCCGCCGATGCGCTGATTTCCGCCGGTCTGCGCGCGGCCTTTCCCGATATCGCGCTGGTGACCGAGGAGCAGGCCGCCTCGCACGGGCAGAGCGTGCGCACCTTCCTGATTGTCGATCCGCTGGACGGGACCAAGGAATTCATCAACCGGCGCGGCGATTTCACGGTCAATATCGCGCTGGTCGAGGATGGCGAGCCCACGCGCGGCATCGTCTATGCGCCGGCCAAGGGGCGGATGTTCTACACGCTTGCAGGTGGTGGCGCGGTCGAGGAAACCGGCCCGTTCGATCCCGGGACGCCGGGGGCCACGCGCCCGATCGAGGTTGCCGAGCCCGACAATGGCGCGCTGATGGTGGTGGCCTCCAAATCGCACCGCGATCAGGCGACCGACGACTATATCGCGCGCTACGCCGTGCGCGACATGACGAGCGCGGGCTCCTCGCTCAAGTTCTGCCTGGTGGCGACGGGCGAGGCCGATCTCTATCCGCGCCTTGGCCGCACGATGGAATGGGATACCGCCGCAGGCCATGCCGTGCTTTTGGGCGCGGGCGGTCGGGTGCTTCGCTTTGACGACCTCACGCCGCTCACCTATGGCAAGCCCGGCTTCGAGAACCCGTTCTTCATCGCCTGCGCGCCCGGCGTCGCGCTCAAGGAAGGCTGAATGTCCGTCCTCATCATCATCCCGGCCCGCTATGCCTCGACCCGCTATCCCGGCAAGCCGCTGGTGCCGCTCACCGGCGCGGGCGGGCAGGCACAAACGCTGATCGAGCGGTCCTGGCGCGCGGCGATGGCGGTGGAGGGCGTGGCACGCGTTGTCGTGGCCACCGACGATGCGCGCATCCGCGACGCGGCCGAGGGGTTTGGCGCCGAGGTGGTGATGACCTCCGAGAGCTGCGCCAACGGCACCGAACGCTGCGCCGAGGCGCATGTCGTCCTTGGCAGCGGCTACGAGATCGTGGTCAACCTTCAGGGCGACGCGCCGCTCACCCCGCCCTGGTTCATCGAGGAACTGGTGGCCGGGCTGCGCGCCGATCCGACCGCCGAGGTGGCCACCCCGGTGCTGCGCTGCGAGGGGCGCGCGCTCAACGGCTTTCTCGATGACCGGGCGGCGGGGCGCGTCGGCGGGACCACCGCCGTGTTCGACCGGCGCGGTCATGCGCTCTATTTCTCCAAGGAAGTGATCCCCCATACCGGGCGGCGCTATGCCGATGACGCCCCGACCCCGGTCTTTCACCATGTCGGCGTCTATGCCTATCGTCCCGACGCGCTGGCGGGTTATCCCGGCTGGGAGGCGGGGCCGCTCGAGGGGCTGGAAGGGCTCGAACAGCTGCGCTTTCTCGAGAATGGCCGCTCGGTGCTCTGCGTCGAGGTGGACGCGCGCGGGCGGCAATTCTGGGAATTGAACAATCCCGAGGACGTGCCGCGCATCGAGGCGATGATGCGGGCAATGGGGCTGGACTGAGGCCGCGCACCGCGCCACCACGATACCAGAACGCGGGAGTCCCGCGCGAGGCGAGCGGGACAAGACCAGACACGATTTTCTTTAGCCATTCCTTAAGGAAATTCGGATATCGAGGCGATCATGAAGAATGCGACCAGACCCGGAGCCGGAGACACGAAAATGCGCCGGCGCGTCACCAAGGCGATCTTTCCCGTTGCGGGCCTCGGCACGCGGTTCCTGCCGGCGACCAAATCGGTGCCCAAGGAAATCATGACCCTGGTCGATCGCCCGCTGGTGCAATACGCGATTGACGAGGCGCGCGCGGCGGGCATCCGGGAATTCATCTTCATCACCTCGCGCGGCAAGGGGGCGCTCGAGGATTATTTCGACAACGCGCCACAGCTCGAGGCGGAATTGCGCCGCAAGGGCAAGGATGACCTGCTCGAACTGCTGCGATCGACCAACATGGACTCGGGCGAGATCGCCTATATGCGCCAACACAGGCCGCTTGGCCTCGGCCATGCGGTGTGGTGCGCGCGGCGCCTGATCGGCAACGAACCCTTCGCCGTCATCCTGCCCGATGACGTGATCGCCGCCGACACGCCCTGCCTGCAACAGATGGTCGAGGCCTTCGAGGAGGTAGGCGGCAACATGGTCGCGGCCATGGAGGTGCCCCCGGCGATGACGAGTGCCTATGGCATCCTCGACGTGAAGGACGACATGGGGCGCATGGTCTCGACAAGGGGCCTGGTGGAAAAACCGGCGCCGGACAGCGCGCCGTCGAACCTCGCGGTGATCGGGCGCTATATCCTGACGCCCACCGTGCTCCAGAAACTCAACCGCAAGCAGGCCGGCGCCGGCGGCGAGATCCAGCTCACCGACGCGATCGACGCCGCGCGCGAGGATGGCGAAGAGGTCTATGGCTTCCGCTTCCGGGGGCAGCGCTTCGATTGCGGCTCCAAGGCGGGGTTTCTCCAGGCGACGGTGGCCTTCGCGCTGGCGCGCGACGACCTGCGCGACGAGCTGTGGAGCTACATCACCGACATGGTGAACGCCGACAAGGCCGCGCAATAGCACGCCAGGGAGGGGCATGTGGCCAACATTCTCGTCACCGGCGGCGCGGGCTATATCGGCAGCCATGCCTGCAAGGCGCTGGCGCGCGCCGGTCACACCCCCGTCACCTATGACAATCTGTGCACCGGCTGGCGGGAGGCGGTGAGGTTCGGCCCCTTCGAGGAGGGGTGCCTGACCGACCGCGCGCGGCTCGACCAGGTCTTTGCCGCCTGGCAGCCGCAGGCGGTGATGCATTTCGCCGCCCTCAGCCAGGTGGGCGAGAGCATGCGCGCGCCGGGGCTCTACTGGCACAACAACGTGGCCGGGTCGCTCTGCCTGATCGAGGCGGCGGTGGCGGCGGGCTGTCTCGACATCGTCTTTTCCTCCACCTGCGCGACCTATGGCGACCAGGACAACGTGCTGCTCGACGAGGGCTGCGCACGCGAGCCGATCAACGCCTATGGCGCGTCGAAACGCGCCATCGAGGACATGCTGCGCGATTTCGACGCCGCCCATGGGCTGCGCCACGTCATCTTTCGTTACTTCAACGTGGCAGGTGCCGATCCCGAGGCCGAGATCGGCGAATTTCACCAGCCCGAGACGCATCTCGTGCCGCTCGTGCTCGACGCGGCCATGGGCCGGCGCGACGCGCTCACCATCTTCGGCACCGATTACGACACGCCCGACGGGACCTGCATCCGCGACTATGTGCATGTCATGGACCTCGTGGAGGCGCATATGCTGGGGCTGGGCTGGCTCGAGGAGGGGCGCGACAGCCGCGTGTTCAATCTCGGCACGGGCCACGGGTTTTCGGTGCGCGAGGTGATCGCGACCGCCGAGACGGTCACCGGCACGTCGGTCCCGGTGATCGAGGGCACGCGCCGCCCCGGCGATTGCACGCGGCTCGTCTCCGGTTCGGTGCGCGCCACCGAGGAGCTTGGCTGGCGGCCCGACCGCTCGACGCTCGAGGTGATGATCGAGGACGCATGGCGCTGGCACCGGGCTGGACATTACGCGCAATAGCCCCGAGGCTGCGGCCTGCACGAACGGGGGGAGCATGGGGCGGCTGAGCGATCTGGCCATGGCCTGGCGGCTGCGCCAGCGGCGGCGGCGGCTGCTCGCGCGCGCGCTCGCAAAACGCCGGCAACTGCGCCCGGTCGCCAACCGCAGCGCGCGCATCGCCCCCGGCGATATCCTGTGCTTTGCCACCCTGCGCAACGAGGCGATGCGCCTGCCGCATTTCCTGGCCCATCACCGGCGCCTGGGCGTCGCCCATTTCCTCGTGGTGGACAACGACAGCACCGATGGCACGGGCGAGATGCTCGCCGGGCAGCCCGATGTCTCGCTCTGGCACACCGCGCACAGCTACAAGGCGTCGCGCTTTGGCATGGACTGGCTCACCTGGCTGATGATGCGCCACGGGCACGGGCATTGGTGCCTGACGCTCGATGCCGACGAATGCCTGATCTACCCCTATCACGACACGCGGCCCCTGCCCGCGCTCTGCGGCTGGCTCGAGATGCAGGGCCGCGCCTCGATGGGGGCGCTGATGCTGGACATGTATCCGCGCGGGCCGCTTTCGGCGCATCCCCTGCGCCCCGAGTCCGACCCGTTCGAGACGCTGTGCTGGTTCGATGCCGGGAATTACACCATGCGCCGCAAGCCCGACCTCGAAAACCTCTGGATCCAGGGCGGCCCGCGCGCGCGCATGTTCTTCGCCGCCGAGCCGCGCCGCGCGCCGACCATGGGCAAGGTGCCGCTGGTCAAGTGGCACTGGCGCCATGCCTATGTCAGCTCGACCCATTCCGCCCTGCCCCGCCGGCTCAACCATGTCCATGATCCCGACGGGGGCGAGCTCACCTCCGGGGTGCTGCTGCATTCGAAATTCCTGAACACGGCCGTGGCCCGCGCCACCGAGGAGAAGCACCGCCAGGAGCATTTCGCCAACAGCGCGCTTTACGACACGTATTACGACAGGCTCGCCGCCGACCCGGACCTGTGGTGCCCCCGCTCCACCCGCTTCACCGGCTGGCGGCAGCTCGAGGCACTGGGCCTGATGTCGCGGGGCGGGTGGATCTAGGGGCGCGCCGCGCCAAAGCGAAAGACCGCGCCCCGGGGCGCGGTCCTGTCATCCATGCAAGCCAATGGGGCGATGGGGCGGATCGTTACTTGATCTTGCCTTCCTTGTATTCGACATGCTTGCGCGCGACGGGGTCGTATTTGCGCACTGTCATCTTCTCCGTCATGGTGCGGGCATTCTTCTTGGTGACGTAGAAATGCCCGGTGCCGGCGGTCGAGTTGAGGCGGATCTTGATGGTGGTCGGCTTCGCCATGTGTCATCTCCTGCGGCGGATGACAGGCATCCGCGAATATCTCATGAGCCCCGGCTTTTACCGGCGCCAGCGTCCAAGTCAACCGGCATTTCGGCGCGGGTGTCAGTTCTTCTGCGAGACCTGCGTCGGCTGGCGGTAGAAATGGTGCACCCCGATGGTGGCGGTGCGCGGGTAGATCCGCGACCAGCGGGGGGTGACCGCGCGGGTGTGGTAATGGGTGGCCCCGTCGGTCAGGCGCCGCGGCGCCCCCGCAAGCATGAGCCGCGCCACCCGGCTCACCTGCTCGAAGGCGGTCTGGTTGGCGATGGTGTCGGGGTGCCCGTCGCAGGTATAGGTGAACTGGCACTGGAACTTGCGCCCGGTGCCCTGGTGGATCACGCCGCAGACCGTATCGGGAAAGGCCGGGCTGTCCACGCGGTTGAGGATGACCTCGGCCACCGCGAACTGGCCGCGCACGCTCTCGCCGCGAGCCTCGAAATAGAGCGCCTCCGCAAGGCAGCGCGCCTCGGCATCGAGCCTGCCCACGCGCTGCTGCGCAAGCCAGTCACGCGAATACTCGATTCCGATCTCGGGTCGTGCCACATAGCTGGCCATGCGATCGCCGGAAATGGCGCGCAGCGCGCGCGTTTCCTGGTCCATCAGTCGTGCCACCGGGGTATCCGCCAGCGCCGGCCCTGTCAGCCCCGCAGCCAGCGCCACGGTCCACAGTATCCGTTTCATGCGTCTTCTCCTGGTCTTCGGTGTCCGCGCCGGGGGCATGCCGCCCGGCGCGTCCGATCGCCGGGTCCTAGACCAGCGGGCGCCAAAGGTCCACCTGCCCCATCGGCAATTTTTCGCCGATAGGCGCATTCCCTCCTGAAAAAGGACTTGGCGTGGCAGATATCGTGTGTGTAGCGCGCCCCGCTACCCGATCCTGGAGCGCACGGCAATCTGTGCGGCCGCAAGCCGCGCCACCGGCACCCGGAAGGGCGAGCAGCTCACATAGGTGAATCCAGCCTCCCGGCAGAAGCCGATCGATTCGGGATTGCCACCATGTTCCCCGCAGATCGACAGGGTGATGTCGGGATTGGCCGCGCGGCCGCGCTCGGCGCCGATGCGCAAAAGCTCCCCCACCCCGTCCACATCGAGCACATGAAACGGATCCTCGGGATAGACGCCCTGTTTCACATAGGCCGACATGAACCGCCCGGCATCGTCGCGCGAGAGGCCATAGGTCATCTGCGTGAGGTCATTGGTCCCGAAGCTGAGGAAGGAAACGAGCGGCGCGATTTCGCCCGCGCGCAGCGCCGCGCGCGGCGTCTCGACCATGACGCCGAGCCGATAGGTGAAATCGCGCCGCGTCTCATTGCGCACCGCTGCTGCCACCGCATCGACCCGCGTCTTGATCAGCTCCACCTCGCGGCGCGCGCTCACCAGCGGGATCATGATCTCGGGCACCACCGCCGCGCCCTCGCGGCTGGCCTCCAGCGTCGCCTCGAAGATGGCGCGCGCCTGCATGTCGTAGATTTCCGGCATGGTGATCCCGAGGCGCACCCCGCGCATCCCCAGCATGGGATTGTATTCGCCCAGCGCCTCGACGCGCCGCGTCACATCCGAGACCGGCAGATCGAGCGCCTCCGCGAGTTGCAGATGCCCCGCCCGGTCGGCGGGCAGGAATTCGTGCAACGGCGGATCGAAAAGGCGGATACAGACCGGCTGGCCCTGCATGATGCGAAAGAGATCGGCGAAATCGGCGCGCTGCATCGGCAGCAGCCGCTCGAGCACGGCGGCACGGTCGGCGGGCGTGTCGGCAAAGATCATCTCGCGCATGACGGTGAGGCGGTCGGCCTCGAAGAACATGTGCTCGGTCCGGCACAGCCCGATGCCGCGCGCGTTGAAACTGCGTGCAAGTTCGGCATCGGCGGGGGTGTCGGCATTGGCGCGCACCTCGATATCGCGGATCTCGTCGGCCCAGGCCATCAGCGTCTGGAACGCCTCGTCGCGCGCCGGTTCCTGAAGCGGCGCCTCGCCGGCCAGGACATCCCCGTTGGTGCCGTCGATGGTGATCGTCTCGCCCGCCCGGACCACGCGCCCGTCGGGCATGGTGAGCATCTTGCGCCGGGGGTGAAAGCGGATCTCGGACGCGCCCACCACGCAGGGCAGCCCGATGCCGCGGCCGATCACCGCGGCGTGGCTGGTGATGCCGCCCCGCTCGGTCAGGATGGCGCGCGCGGCGTGCATCCCGCGAATATCCTCGGGGCTGGTTTCGCGGCGCACCAGCACACAGGCCTCGCCGCGCGCGGCGGCGGCCTGCGCCTCGGCCGCCGAGAACACCACCTTGCCCGAGGCCGCGCCGGGGCTGGCCGCGATGCCGCGCGCGAGGATGTCGCGCGGCGCCTCGGGGTCCACCTGCCGGTGCAGGAACTCGTTGAGCGCGCGCGGCTCGATCCGCATGAGCGCCTCTTCGCGCGGGATGATCCCGTCCTCGGCAAGCCGCACGGCGATGGCCACCGCCGCCCGCGCACTGCGCGCCACGCGGATGCCGTCGAGGATCCAGACCCGGCCGTTCTCGATGGTGAACTCGGTCTGCATTTCCTCGCGCAGCCGGGCGCGCATCAGGCGGGTATGGGCGAGAATCTCGTCAAAGGCCGCGGGCGCCAGATCCTGGAGCGAGGGGCCGCGCGGATCGCGCGTGAGAAACAGCACGTCCGCACCGCCGCGCAGCGCGTCACGCCCCTGGCTCTGGCTCAGGTAGCGCCCGGTGATCTGCGCCGCCCCGGTGCGGCTGTCCACGAGCTGCATCACGCCCGAGCCGCTCTCGCCCGGCCCAAGCCCGAGCGCGAGCTCCTGCACCACGAGGCCGAGCCCGGCATCGGCCGGCGCGCCCTTGGCCTGTCGCAAAAGCCGCGCGGTCGTCCCCTCCCAGGCCCGCGCCATGGAGCGCAACACCTCGGCAAGTTGCACCGACGGATCTTGCGGGAATTCCTCGTCGGTCTCGTCCTCATAGGCGCGCAGCGCCTGCCCGAGGCCGATCACCGGGTCGTCGGCCACATCGTCGAACATCTCCGGATCGAGCCGCGCGACGTGGATCGCATAGCCCTGCACGAAGCGCAGGTAGATCTCCGAGGCGGCGCGCTTGCCGATCTGCTCGGAGAGTTCGACGAATCGCGCATCGTTGATCCCGATATTGAGCACCGCCCCCGGCCCGCCCCAGTCGGGATCCTCCGAGGAGGGGCGCACGCAAAGCAGCGTGCCCGGATCGAACGCCCCCAGAAGCCGCGCCATGTCGGGCATCTCGCCCGCGGCGATCCGGTGCACCGCGACAAAGGACAGCGCCAGCGTGCGCGGCACCGGCAGGCCGAGCCGAACCAGCCGTTGCAGGCATTTCGCCCGGCCTCCGTGGGTGCGGGCCTGCACCGGCGCGTCGGGAGTGATGAGGGTGATATGGGTCTCGTCTTGCTGCACCGCGGCGCGCCTCCATTGCCCGCACCATACGCCGCGCACAGGCCATGGCAAGGGAAAGGATCACAGCCCCATGACAGGGCGCGATTGTGACAGGGATGGGACAGGTCGGTTCTGGCCCGACGGAGGCGGTGGAATGAGCCGCGCATCGACAGGCCGCGATGCGGCGATCCGACGCGGGTTCTGCCGCGCCTGATGGCAGCCAAATCCGCAACGGACGTCCGCGGCGCGCAGCAGAAAGCCAAATCGCCGTGCCGGCGGCACCTCCCTTCCGCGCACCGGCACCAGGACCGCAACGACCGCGTCGGACCGATCCTGCCAGCGACCCGCCGCCCTACCCCTCCAGGCGGGTGAGGTCGGCAGCCCGCAAACAGATGCTGCGGATGCGCGAGAGCAGGTTGAGCCGGTTGCGGCGCAGAACCGCGTTATCGACATTCACCTGCACCGCCTCGAAGAAGGCGTCGATGGGGGCGCGCAGCGCGGCCATGGCGGCCATGGCGCGCGCGAAATCCTCGGCCGCGAGCGCCTGCGTGATCTCCGGCTCGGCCCGGTCGAGCGCGGCGAAGAGCGCGCGCTCTTCCTCGGTCTCGGCGAGCCTTGGGTCCGCGCCGAAGGAATATTCGACGCCGTCCTTCTCCTCGGCCTGGCGCAGGATGTTGTTGGCCCGCTTGAACCCCTGCACCAGGTTCTCGCCATCGTCGGTTTTCAGGAACTCCCCGAGCGCGCGGGCGCGGTGGACCAGCAGGGTGAGGTCGTCATTGCCGGGCATGGCCAGGCAGGCGTCGATCACGTCATGGCGGAGGCCCTCGTCGCGCAGATGGACCTTGAGGCGGTCGTGGAGGAAGGCGAGGAGGTCCGCTGCGTTTTGTGGAGCAGTTTCAACATCAGTCATACCGACGCGCTCGTATAGGTCGAGCAACGCCGCTTCCCGGCTAACTCTCTCATCCATCAGATCGCCAGCTTTTTCTTCTGCAAGTTCCCGAGGCAAGCCTGCGGCCTTCTCGAGGATCTTCGCCAATTCATCTTCACTCTCAAAACTCTCATAGTTCATTGATCGAATGATCGATATTCTTAAGCCGACCTCGGCAGCTTCCAGAAGCTCCAGCAAACTGAGTCGAACCCCATTCCCCAACACCAACCGGATCACCCCCAGCGCCGCCCGGCGCAGCGCGTAGGGGTCTTTCGAGCCGGTGGGCTTCTCGTCGATCGCCCAGAAGCCCGCCAGCGTGTCGATCTTGTCGGCGAGCGCCACGGCGACCGAGACGGGCGCGCTTGGCACGGCGTCGCCCGGCCCGAGCGGCGAATAATGCTCTTGGCAGGCGGCGGCCACCTCTGCGGGCAGCCCCGCCGCTTCGGCATAATAGCGCCCCATCAGCCCCTGCAATTCAGGGAATTCATAGACCATTTCGGATTGCAGATCGGCCTTGGCCACGCGCGCGGCCTGCTCGGCCAGATCGGCATCGGCCCCCACCAGCGGCGCGATCTCGCGCGCCAGCGCGGCGATGCGCGCCACGCGGTCGGCCTGCGATCCCAGCTTGTTGTGGAAGGTGACGTCGCGCAGCCCCTCGGCCATGCCTTCAAGGCCCTTTTCCCGCACCGTGCGCAGATCGTTCTCCCAGAAGAATTTCGCGTCCGAGAGCCGCGCCGCGAGCACCTTCTGATTGCCCGCGAGGATCGTCGCGCCCCGGTCGGGCGTCTCGACATTGGCCACGGTCACGAAGCGTTCGATCCGCCCCGTGCCCGGATGGCGCAGGCTGAAGAATTTCTGATGTTCCTTCATCGAGGTCTGCAAGACCTCGGGCGGCAGGCCGAGAAACTCCGCGTCGATCGCGCCCATGAGCGGCACCGGCCATTCCACCAGCCCCGCCACCTCGGCCAGAAGCCCCGCATCCTCGACCAGATCGAGCCCGGCGGCGAAGGCCAGATTGCCCGCCTCCTGACGGATGAGCGCGGCGCGCTCGTCGGGGCGCAGCATGACGCGGGCGGATTTGAGCCGCGCCTCGTAATCCTCGAAAGAGGTGACGGCAAAGCGCTCCGGCGCCATGAAACGGTGGCCCTGCGTGGTGTCACCGGCGCGCAGCCCGTCGATCTCGAGCGGCACCACCTCTGCCCTGCCCGCCTCATCCGTCAGGATGCACAGGATGGAATGGAGCGGCCGAACCCAGCGCAGCGTGCCCGTGCCCCAGCGCATCGACTTGGGCCATGGGAAATTGCGGATCACCTGTTCGAGCGTCTCGGCCACGATGTCGGCGGCGGGGCGTCCGGGGCGGGTGATCGTGGCAAAATAGACCTGCCCCTTCTTCTCGTCGCGGATTTCCAGATCGTCGCGGGTCACACCCGCGCCGCGGCAAAATCCCTCGATGGCCTTCTCGGGCGCATCGACGCGCGGGCCCTTTCGTTCCTCGCGCAGCGTGGGCGAGGCGGCCGACAGGCCCTGCACCGTGAGCGCGAGCCGCCTTGGCGTGGCGAAACCCGCGGCACCTGCATAGCTCAGCCCCGCCTCGACCAGCGCCTCGGTCATCAGCCGGCGCAGATCCTCGGCGGCGCGGGCCTGCATCCGCGCGGGGATTTCCTCGGAGAAGAGTTCGATCAGCAGATCGGGCATGGGTCAGTTTCCTTGGGGGGGCTGGGGGCAGCCCTCGGGCGCGGGCTGGCCGTCAAAGACCTTTTCGCCGCAGCGGTTGATCTGGTGCCAGGCATGGCCGCGCCCATCCTCGGAGATGGCGATGATGCGGTCGATGCCGTAGCGGATGTTTTCCTCGCCCAGATACGCCCGCGCGCGCCCCTCGGCGAGCGCGGCCCCGAGCGCCTTGGCGTCGAAACAGTCGAACCACGAGGGCGCGTTGAGCGGCTCTGCCGCCGGATAGGGCACGAGGCCCACATCCTGCGGCAGATGCGCGGTGAAACAGGCGCGGAACCGGATGGGGGAGCTCTCGGCGTCGATGGCGCGGAAATCGCTCACCGGCAGGTCGATCACCTGCCCGCCCGCGAGCGTGATCCTCATCTCCACCTCACCGCCCTCGGAGGCGAGCCGCGCCTCGTCGTAGAAATGATAGACCTGGAGGTAATAGAGCGCCCCCCCGGCAATCACCGCCGCGATCAGGATGACGATGCTCAGAACCTTGCCCATCAGCCCGCGTAGCCCCCGGCCTCGGTCTGCACGAAGGCATCGGCGCACATCTTCGCCAGCGCGCGCACGCGCCCGATATAGGCCTGCCGTTCGGTCACCGAAATGACGCCGCGCGCGTCGAGCAGGTTGAAGATATGGCTGGCCTTGATGCATTGGTCATAGGCCGGATGCGCCATGACGATGCGCTTGCCCGTCCTGGGATCCTCGGCGGGGGCGGCGAGGATGGCGGCGCATTCGGCCTCGGCCTCCTCGAAATGCCGGAGCAGCACGGCGGTATCGGCCATGTCGAAGTTGAAGCGCGAATATTCCTCCTCGGTCTGGCGGAACACGTCGCCATAGCGCAGCGGGATCGGCGCGTCGGGATCGTTGAACGGCATCTCCATGACGTGATCCGCGCCCAGCACATACATCGCCAGCCGTTCCAGCCCATAGGTGAGCTCCCCCGGCACGGGGGCGCAATCATGTCCGCCGACCTGCTGGAAATAGGTGAACTGGCTCACCTCCATGCCGTCGCACCACACCTCCCAGCCAAGGCCCCAGGCGCCGAGCGTCGGGCTCTCCCAGTCATCCTCGACAAAGCGCACGTCATGGAGCGCGAGGTCGATCCCGATCGCCGCGAGCGAGCCGAGATAGAGCTCCTGAAGATCGGGCGGCGAGGGTTTGATCAGCACCTGATACTGGTAATAATGCTGGAGGCGGTTGGGATTCTCGCCATAGCGCCCGTCGGTGGGCCGGCGCGAGGGCTGCACATAGGCCGCGGCCCAGGGCCGGGGGCCGAGCGCGCGCAGCGTGGTGGCGGGATGAAACGTGCCCGCGCCCACCTCCATGTCATAGGGCTGCAACATCGCACAGCCCTGCGCGGCCCAGTAGCCCTGAAGCCGCAGGATGATCTCCTGAAAGCTGCGCGGTTTGTCGATCCGGTCGGTCATGCGGAGGGCCCTCGAAATTGCCGCCCCTACCTAGGCCGGGCGCGGGGCATGGTCAACGCGGCTTGTGCCGGGGTCGGGGCTCAGGCGCGCGCACATGCCCGCCCGGGCCGCAGGCCGCTCAGGGCCGCCAGAAGCGCGGCAGCAGCAGCACGATGACCGCAATGATTTCGAGCCGCCCCATCAGCATCGCCAGGATCATCAGCGCCTTCGCCGCCTCGGGGAAGGCCTGAACCGAGCCGGTCGGCCCCACGCTCGGGCCGAAGGCCGGGCCGATGTTGAAGATCGCGGTCCAGGCCCCGGTGATCGATTCCATCAGCGTGAGCCCGGTCAGCTCCAGCGCTACCGAGAAAAGGCCGAGCGACAGGATATACATGGTGAAGAGCAGCATCACCGATTGCAGCACCTCATCCTCGACGCGGCGCCCCTCGTGACGCAGAACCAGCACCGAGGAGGGGTGAAAGATCCGCCGCGCCTGCTGACCCAGCGCGCGCAGCATGATCTGGTAGCGGAAGATCTTGATCGAGCACCCGGTGGAACTGGTGCAGCCGCCGATCGCGCCCACGATGATCAGGATGGCGAAGGGGAAATGGCCATAGGCGGTCACATCGCCATCGCCATAGCCGGTGCCCGAAAAGACCGAGACCACGTTGAAGAGCCGCTCGCGCAGCCGCGCCTCCTCGAACTGTCCCAGCGCAAGGATGTCATAGGCCGCAAGCGCCGCGAAGGCGTAGAACAGCCAGCGGATATAGGTGCGCACCTGCGTGTCCTGCAGGAGCGGGCGCAGATTGCCCTGCACGCCCTGCATCATCCGCACGAAGGGCAGGCTCGCCAGCACCATGAACAGCACGCAGGCATATTGCGGCGCGCCGGGAAAGGCCCCGAAGGAGGAATCGCTGGTGGAAAACCCGCCGGTTGACACGGTGGTAAGCGCGTGCACCGTCGCATCGAACGCCCCCATCCCGAGCGCGATATAGCTCAGCGTGCAGACCGCCGTCAGGCCGAGATAGATGTTGAGCACGCCCTTGGAGATGTCGATCGTGCGCGGCAGCGCCTTGCCCAGCGTGTCGAACCCCTCCGAGCGAAAGAACTGCATCCCCCCCACCCGCATCTCGGGCAGGAACACCAGCGCCACGATGACGATGCCGAGCCCGCCCAGCCATTGCAGGATGCCGCGCCACAAAAGCAGCCCCTTGGGCAGGGTGGCGAGCCCGGCAATCACGGTGGTGCCGGTGGTGGTCATGCCCGACATCGATTCGAAGAAGGCATCGACGAAGGCCAGCTGCGTCGCGCCGAACATGAACGGCAGCGCGCCGAAAAGCGGCAAGACGACCCAGACCGTCGTGGTCAGCAAGAAGGCCTGCCGGATATCGAGCCCCTGCCCCACCGAATCGCGACACGCCAGCGCCACGAGTCCCCCCGAAAGGCAGGTCACGATCATGCTCTCGAGAAAGACCGGCCAATGGCCGCGCCCCTCGGCAATATCGACCATCAGCGGCAAGGCCATGGTCAGCCCCATGGCCAGCACCATGAGCCCGACAAGATTTCCCACTGGGCGCACATCGAACATGGGGCGCAGCCTTGGCGCGGGCTTCGGCACCTGTCAAGCGCGCGCAGTGCCGCCTCAATCCCCCGCCGGCAGAAGATCCTCGAACACGGAGGCCGGAATATCGGCGCGGCGGGGGGTCGGTGCGGCGTCCTGTTCAGATGTAGAACAGATCCTTGAAGACGTGATAGGGAATATCCTCGCGGCGCAGCCCGAGACGGGCAAGTTCCGCGTCGGATTTCGCCTCGAGCGCCGCGATTTGCGCCCGGCGGGCCTGCACGCGGGGGCTTTGCTCAAACCTGCGTTCGGCCCAGTCGCAAAAGCGCGCCCAAAATCCCTGGCGCGGTGCGGTGATATCGGTTGTGGTCGAAGCCATCTGGAAACCTCACGATTGTGATACGTTCCCTCCCTGACGACAAGATAGGTCATAGGGGCTGACGTGACGAGCGCCAATATCGAATGGCCGGGATGCGCGGCACGCAACCCGGCCAGCGAGGGCCTCAGTCGGTTTCGGCCTTTGCCGGGCGCTCGGGCAGCGCGGGCGGTGCCGAAGGGGCGCGCGTCCGCCTGGAGGCGGGGGTGGCCTCTTCCTTGGGCGCAGGTGCGGGGCTGGCCTTCGGTGCCGGGGTCGCGGCCTTGGGCGCGGGTTCGGGGGTCGCCTTGGGTGCCGGGGTCGCGGCCTTGGGCGCGGGCGCGGGGGTCGCCTTGGGCGCCGGGGTCGCGGCCTTGGGCGCGGGCGCGGGGGTCGCCTTGGGCGCCGGGGTCGCGGCCTTGGGCGCGGGCGCGGGGGTCGCCTTGGGTGCCGGGGTCGCGGCCTTGGGCGCGGGCGCGGGGCTGGCCTTCGGCGCGGGCTTTGCCGCGGGGCGCGGCGCGCGCGGGCGGACAGGGGCCGCGGCGCGGGCGGCCGGGGCCTCGGCGGTCTGGAACAGCGGACCAAGGGGCGTTGCCCGCAGTCCCGCCTCGGCCATGATCCGGGCGATACGCAGCTGGCTTTCGATCATGTATCCGGTCAGCCTGATGCTGGCGGCAGACAGCCGGAGGGGCAGATCGGGTGTCAACATGTTTTCTCATCCTCCTTCTCGGGTGGCGGCCATGATGGCGCGCACGGATGACAGGCGCTTGACGCAAGTCTCACGCTGCGTTGCAGCAAATTCGCGCAAGGTCAAATCACATTTTGCACATGCAGCAAAATGCCGCCGGTGCACCGCGATTCTGACCGGAATCCGGGCAGCTGCCCCCTTTCCGGGTCTCAGGCCCCGTGCACGAGGCTCTGGAACAGGCGCGGATCGAGGCTGGTGGCGGCAAAGGTCTCGCCCTCGGTGAGCACGCTCACCGCGTCATGGCTGTGCAGGCTCTCCTGGTGGCTCGCCACCACGCGGAAATCGCCGATCCGCGGATCGGCCAGCAATTGCGCGCAAAAGAGCCGCGCGGCATCCTCGACAAAGATCGGATGCGCCGCGTTCAGCTCGGCAAAGGCCTGCTCGTCCTCGCGCTTGACCATGACCTGCGTTTCGGTCGGCACGGCGCGGCGCGCGAGATCGATCAGATCCTCGAACCACAGGCAATCGCCCTCGACCACCTCGACCGAGAGCCGTGCCACCGAGCGTTGCGAATGCGGCGTGGCCAGTTGCCCGCGCGTCGCGCGCGCGTGCTCGCTCAGTTCCAGCGAACAGGGGCAGGTGGAGGAATAGACATAGTCGAGATGCATGAACTTGCGCCGCACCCCCGCCTTTTCGACCACTTCCAGCGCGATATCGTAATACTGATAGCCCTCGAGCCCCGAGCGCAGCGAGCGCAGCCGCGCCGGGTAGGAGAGCCGCATCTGGAGCCGCGCGTCGAGCGTGTCGAGATCGCTCAGATAGTCATCGAGCGCGGCCTCCATCACCCCGAAGCTGAAGGTCTTTTCGGCATGGCGATAGAAGCTGCGCATGATCCGCGACATGTTGATGCCCTTGCGGTCGGCCTCGAGGCTCACCGTGCCGGTGACGGAGGTCTCGAGGGTGAGATCGCCGTTGTCGCGGGTGTGATAGCGGATCGGCAGGCGGAAATTGGAAATGCCGACATGCTGCAACTGCTGCTTCGTGCCCCGGATCAGCGAGGCCGGACCGTTCTGCAGATCGGGCAGCGTCGCGCGATAGCCCGCATCCACCGTGAAATCCTGCGGATAGGCGCGCGCGAGGGCGGGGTAGTTCGACAGCTCGCGCCCCGGCAGGAGCCGCGCGATGGCCGGATCGAGATCGGCCACTTCCTCGGGGGTGGCCGAGGCCGCCCAGGCCCTGAGCCGCGCCAGGGCTTCCCTGGCCTCGTCCCGGTCAGGGGCAGGCGCCATGTCGGCGGGGTGCATGTTCATCCGATAAACTCCCTGTCCGCGCATCACCGGGGAAACATAAGCCGTTTCCCCCATGATTACCATTCACGTCGTTTGTTACGCTCAAAGCGACGGGGCGGATCATTTTCGGAGGTGTTTACCCGCGCGGCCACCATTTCGCACACATTTAGGGCCTGTGGACATTCATCGTGAAGCGATGATGCCAGCCGCGAGATGCCAGTTGGCGGCGTAGCTGGACGCTGTCTTTTCGTAGCGGGTCGCTATGGCTCTGAATTCTTTGATCTTTGCGAAGAAATTCTCGATCGAGTGCCGCCACTTATAGGCGTGTTTATCGTAATCGCGCAGGAACTTGCGGTTCGCTTTCGGTGGGATGATCGCGGTGGCACCGCGCGCATCGAGTTCTGTGAGAAGCCAATCGGCATCGAACGCCTTGTCGGCCAAGAGAGCATCGAAGGCAACGCCATCGATGAGCGGTTCGACGCCCTTCATGTCGTGAGCCTGACCGGGCAGGAGAACGAAGTTGGCCAGGTTCCCGAGCGCGTCGACCAAAGCAACGATCTTGGTGGTCAATCCGCCGCGCGAGCGCCCAATGGCTTGATTTTGAGCCCCCCTTTTGCGCCGCTCGCCTTCTGGTGAGCCTGAACAATCGTGCCGTCGATCATTGCGTATTCGAAATCGGGAGGGCCGCTGCTTTCCTTGAAAATTCGCTCGAATACGCCACTCTCAGCCCATCTGCGAAACCGTCGGAACACGCTGTTCCAGTTGCCGAAATCAGCAGGCAGGTCGCGCCACGGTAACCCAGTCCGCACACGCCATGGAACTGCTTCCAGAAACAGACGATTATCCTTGCCCGTCGCACCTGCATCGCCCTGCTTGCCAGGCAAGTGTGGCGCAAGACGGACCCAGACCTCATCTGTCAACACAAACCGCTCTTCGTTCATTCAAACCTCCATTTTGGAAGCTTGAATCAGACTTCAGCCAGCTTGGGAATCCTGAATGTCCACAGGCCCTAATGGTGCTGAACGTCCTGCGCCGCTGGAAACTCCGCTGCCCGAAAAGCGATCTCGGGCTGGTGTTCCCCGCGCCGCGGGGCGGGATCCTCCAGCACACCAACACGCAGTCCCAGTTCCGGAAACTGCAGGAGGAGGTCGGCGCGAAACTGCGCTGGCACGACCTGCGCCACTTCGCCGTGTCGCTCTGGATCGAGCAGGGCTTCTCGATCAAGGAGATCATGACCTTCGCGGGCCATTCCTCGATCCAGATGACCATGGAGCGCTACGGCCACCTGTTCCCGTCGCCCGACCACCAGAGCGCCATGGCCGAGGTCGAGGCCAAGCTGCTGGGGTGACCGGCATCGCGCGGGCGGTTAACGCGATCTTTAGTCAAATCGTCGATGATCGTGCGGCCGACCGCAGAGGCCCTCCATCATGACCATCACCTACACCGAGGCCTACCGGACGGCCTTCGCTGAATACCTTCGCCGGGGAACGCCGATCCGCCTGTCGCTGAAACAGGCTGGGATCACGGATCAATATGTCTGGCGCACCCGGCGCGACGAGCGCGTGCGCCGGTCGCATCGGATGAACGACGGCCGCGTGTTCTCGTGGTCCGATCCGCCCGCCACCGGGCATCCTGGCGAGGATTACAACTGCCGCTGTAAAGCGGTCCCCTTCGTCGCTGGCAAGACCGAGTTCGGATTTCACGAGGTCGCCACGAGCCTCGCGTCGAGCTATGATCGGTGGAACAATCGCGATTTCGTTCGCCACTACTATAGTGGCGGCGGGCGCGCGGTGACCCTGCTGGAGATCGGACACCTGCGAGAGATTGCCGAGCAATACGCCTATGGCGATGAGACCGAGGGCGCGTTCCGCCGCCTCGCGGACCAGATCGCGGATGCAGCGCGCGCGTCTGGCGCGGGCGCGCTCAGCTACGACTTCGGCGCTCCGTATGATTTCGGCGATGTCGCATTCTCGCATGGTGATGGTGTGGTTCGCGGACGCTTGGCCGGTCGCGTCGACGACCGTGGCGCGATGCTTCGGATCACCGGCGAGACCACGTTCGAGTTCACCGACATTTTCGAGGACCCGCTCGATATCGGCGTCGAGGCCGGCGGCACGCCGTATCCGATCACCGGCAACTGGACGGCCCGTTTCTCCGCCGAGGTGATGAAGGACGCCGGGAGGAGCGAGTACGGCGGGGTCGGTGGGCGGTGACGTCTCGGCCGCGATCCCTCCCGGGCGCGCTTGCCCGATACGCGCTGCTCGGTCTGGCCGGGCTCCTCCTCCTCTGGGCATTGGTCGCCGGTGCACGGTGGGCGATGAGCCCCCAGGAGTCCGTGACCCTGCCAAATGGGATGCAGTTGAGCCGTGAGTTCGACTGGAACCGCCACGGCCGCTGGGATCTGTTCGCGGCGAACGGCCCGACCCGGCTGGCGCGCGATGTGGAATTCGTCTGCTTCAACGACCGCTACGTTTTCGTGCAGTCATACGACCGCGTGTTCAGCGGCCTCTACGACGCCGGGACCGACAGCAGGCTGCCGGTGGACTACTCTGATGCGATGGACATCAGCGGCCTCAGCAGACCCGGCGGGGGCTGCAACGGATACTTTACCGGCTGGGTCGGCCCCGGCCTCCAGCTCGACGACGGGCGCCCACCTTTCTTGCCGCCTTGTGCATGGCGAAACGTCGACAACGATGCCCTCCGCGACCGGGCGTGGTTCGAGCGCCCCTGTGCGCCGGGCCCGTGGCCTCCGGAGCGGCAATGACCGCCGCAGCAAAAAGGATTTCCGTTCGTTCCCAACGGTTTGCGCCTTCTCCGTGCGACACGAAGCCGACGTTTGGCACCCGAAATCCTCCTAACCTGCGGAATTTACAAAGGTAATTAGGGCCTGTGGACATTCATCGTGAAGCGATGATGCCAGCCGCGAGATGCCAGTTGGCGGCGTAGCTGGACGCTGTCTTTTCGTAGCGGGTCGCTATGGCTCTGAATTCTTTGATCTTTGCGAAGAAATTCTCGATCGAGTGCCGCCACTTATAGGCGTGTTTATCGTAATCGCGCAGGAACTTGCGGTTCGCTTTCGGTGGGATGATCGCGGTGGCACCGCGCGCATCGAGTTCTGTGAGAAGCCAATCGGCATCGAACGCCTTGTCGGCCAAGAGAGCATCGAAGGCAACGCCATCAATGAGCGGTTCGACGCCCTTCATGTCGTGAGCCTGACCGGGCAGGAGAACGAAGTTGGCCAGGTTCCCGAGCGCGTCGACCAAAGCAACGATCTTGGTGGTCAATCCGCCGCGCGAGCGCCCAATGGCTTGATTTCGGTGGCGATCTCTTTGCTGGTCAGACCGTCAGCGCACCTCAACACGATCCGGCACCTGTCGGACAGTGACCGCGCCGCCTTGTGCCTGCGCAACTGCGCTTCCAGAAAACCGCGCTCCTCATCGCTGAGTGCAATCGCAACAGATGCCCGCCCCCGCATGCCATACCCCCCAAAAAGTTCGCCTCATTTCAATGATGGCAAATTTGGTTCCGGGTGACTAGTAATGATAGCGGCATTGCACGATTTCCAGGGCATCGTTCACCACGCGATAGACCAGCCGATGCTCGCGGTCGATGCGGCGCGACCAGAAGCCGGACAGGTCGCCGCGCAGGGCCTCGGGCTTGCCCGTGCCCTCGAACGGATGGCGCAGGCATTCCTCGATCAGCCTGTTGATCTTTCGCAAGGTCGCCTTGTCCGTCTGCTGCCAATGCAGGTATTGCGCCCATGCCTCCGCGTGGAACGCCAGCCTCACTCTCCCTCCAGCGCCCGCAGGTCATCGATCGAGACCTCGACCATCCGCGACGGATCGGTGGAGGTGATCGCCGCCATCAGCGCCGCCCTGTTGGCCGGTGTGGCCAGCAGATAGGCGGTCTCGTCCATCGCGTGGTAATCCTCGAGCGAGATCATCACCACCGGCTTGCCCTTGGCACGGGTGACAAGGACCGGCTCGTGATCCTCGTTCACCCGGTCCATCATGGCCGAGAGGCTCTTGCGCAGATCGGTAGAGGTTGTGTGTTTCATGGGGTCAATGTACGTGATCGCGTACGGGAAATCAAGAATAACGCACGGGTGCCCTACGACGACTCCCGGCCACGGCGTCATTGCTTAGCGCCGCCATGACAAGCGCTTGGCCCCTGTCATGGAGGCGGACTTTCACGACGAGGTCGCGGCGCTCAACCGCATGGGGAAGCTGCCCGCATATCGTCGAATAGTCGAGCCCGTGCGCGCGCGATGCGACCTTGTGCAGATAGAACAGCACCCAATGCTGAGCTGGAAGGGCATCGAACCAAGGCTTTCCGTCCCGGCTCCAACGCAACACGTCGCCAAAGTGACCACGCTTTCGGATGGTCATATCGAACCCTTGCACCGCGAACTCACCCTCAAGCGCGCGCAGGCATTCACGAGCGGTCAGTGACAGGCCACGCTGGTGATCGAGTCGGGAAATCAGGTCCATGATTCATCCTCGCTGGAGGTCACTCACAAACTACCCACCTCTACTGATCCAGAAAACTCCGCAATTTCCGGCTCCGCGACGGATGCTTCAGCTTGCGCAGCGCCTTGGCCTCGATCTGGCGGATGCGTTCGCGGGTCACGCTGAACTGCTGGCCGACCTCCTCCAGCGTGTGATCGGTGTTCATCCCGATGCCAAAGCGCATCCTGAGCACCCGCTCCTCGCGCGGGGTGAGCGAGGCGAGCACGCGGGTGGTGGTCTCCTTGAGATTGTCCTGGATCGCGCTGTCGAGCGGCAGGATGACGTTCTTGTCCTCGATGAAATCGCCCAGCTGGCTGTCTTCCTCGTCGCCGATGGGGGTTTCCAGCGAAATCGGCTCCTTGGCGATCTTCATCACCTTGCGCACCTTGTCGAGCGGCATCTGGAGCTTTTCGGCAAGCTCCTCCGGCGTCGGCTCGCGGCCGATCTCGTGGAGCATCTGGCGCCCCGTGCGCACCAGCTTGTTGATCGTCTCGATCATGTGCACCGGGATGCGGATGGTGCGCGCCTGATCGGCGATCGAGCGGGTGATCGCCTGACGGATCCACCATGTCGCATAGGTCGAGAACTTGTAGCCGCGGCGATACTCGAACTTGTCCACCGCCTTCATCAGGCCGATATTGCCTTCCTGAATGAGATCAAGAAATTGCAGCCCGCGGTTGGTGTATTTCTTGGCGATGGAGATCACCAGACGCAGGTTGGCCTCGACCATTTCCTTCTTGGCCTGGCGCGCCTCCTTCTCACCCTTCTGGACCTGGTTCACGATGCGGCGGAATTCGGAGATGTCGAGGCCGACATACTGGCCCACCTGCGCCATGTCGGCGCGCAATTCCTGAACCTTGTCGCGGCTGCGCTCCATGAATGCCTGCCAGCCGCGCCCGGGCCGGGCGGCCATGTCGTCGAGCCAGCCGGGATCGAGCTCGCGGCCGCGATAGGCCTCGATGAACTCGGCGCGGTTGATGCGGGCCTGATCGGCGAGCTTCACCATGGCGCTGTCGATCTGCATGATCCGGCGGTTGATGCCATAGAGCTGGTCGATCAGCGCCTCGATCCGGTTGTTGTGCAGATGCAGCGAGTTGACCAGCTCGACAATCTCGGCGCGCAGTTTCTGATAGGTCTCCTCCTGCGCCCGGGAAAAGGAGCCGTCCTCGTTCAGCGTCGCGGAGATGCGGCTGTCCTGCATGTCGCTGAGCCGGGCGAAATCCTCGGCGATACGGTCGAGCGTCTCGAGCACGCGCGGCTTGAGCGCCGCCTCCATCGCCGCAAGGCTCATGTTGGCGTGTTCGTCATCCTCCTCGTCGTCCTCGCGCGTGATCGGATTGCCGTCGGCGTCGAGATCGTCCTCGGCGCTGCTGCGCGCCGGCCGCGAGGGCGGGGTGCCGACATTGGCCGCCACCACCGGCTCGGCGGGTTCGTCATCGCCCATCTGGTTGCCGAAGGTCGCCTCGAGGTCGATCACGTCGCGCAGCAGGATATCCTCATCGCGCAATTCGTCGCGCCAGATGGTGATCGCCTGAAAGGTGAGCGGGCTCTCGCAGAGGCCGGCGATCATCGTGTTGCGGCCGGCCTCGATGCGCTTGGCGATGGCGATCTCACCCTCGCGGCTGAGCAGTTCCACGCTGCCCATCTCACGCAGATACATGCGCACCGGATCGTCCGTGCGGTCGAGCTTTTCTTCCTTGCCGGAGCCGAGCGTGATCTCGCCGCGCCGGCCGATTTCGGCGATGGCGGTGGATTTGCCCTCTTCCTCCTCGGCCTCTTCCTCCTCGATGATGTTGATGCCCATCTCCGAGAGCATCGACATCACGTCCTCGATCTGCTCGGACGAGACCTGATCGGGCGGCAGCACCTGGTTGAGCTGGTCGTAGGTGATGAACCCCTTCTCGCGCGCCTCGGCGATCATCCGTTTGACCGCGGCCTGCGACATGTCGAGCGAGACTTCGGGCTCCTGGTCGTCGGGCTTCTGGTCGTCGGTATCCTTGGCGGCCATGCGCATCTCCTTGGCAGTTGCGGGCGGGGCGATTCGGTTAGCGCGAATCAATAGCGCGATCAGCTGATTCGCACACCCATCTACCCGGATTTTCCCTTGTGTTCCTCACGAAACTTCCTCAGCGTGTCGGCTTGCCCATGCCCAGCCTCTCGAGCAGGGCAGCAAATTCCGCCCGTTCCTCGCGATTGAGCCGTGCGCCATTTTCCGACACCTCGTATTCCGTCCGGTCCTCCTGCTGGCTGCGGATCGCGCGGTTGCGCGCCTCCGCCGCCTGCCGCAGCCGCCATGTCACCGTCTCGTCGGCGCGCGCCTCGATATCCTCCATCGCCTCGCGCAGCTCCGCCTCGGCGCCCTGGATGGCCGTCAGCTTGGCGAATTCCTCACCCAGCGTCAGCGCCGCGCGCTCGGCATCGCCCGGGTGACGCACCGGCGGCGAGATTGCGACGTGGGGCAGGCGCATCAGCTTTTCAAGGGGGTCCTCGCCGATTTCCCCGGTGATGCGCGCGCGCAGCGTCCCGGCCCCGGCATGGGCGTGGCGCAGGATCGCATCGCGCAGCGCCGCGTGTTCGGGATCGGCACATGCCATGCGCTCGATCTGCGGCTCGAAGGCCGCGACCTGATCCGGGCAGGACAGGAGCGCGGCAAGGATCACCGCCTCGCGCAGGCGCATGGCCTCGGCGGCATCGGCGGCCACCAGAAGCGAGGATTTCGTGCCCGGGCGCGCGCTCTCGGGGGGCGGCCAGCGGCCCTTGCGCGCACCGGCCGCAGGCGCACCGCGACGCGGATTGAACAGCTGCCAGCGCAGGTCCTTGAGCGCGCGCTCGTAGAATCCGCGCACCGTGGCGTCGCGGATGCGCGCGGTCGCCTCGCGGCAGGCGCGTTCCAGCGCCGCCTTGCGCTCGGGGCTGTCGAAACGGCGGCCCTCGGTCTCGCGCCGCCACAAAAGCTCTACCATGGGCAGCGCCGTGTCGATCAGCGCCTGCATCGCCGGGGCACCGCCCGCGCGCAACAGATCGTCAGGATCCTGCCCCTCGGGCATCAGCACGAAGCGCAGCGATTTGCCCGCCTCGAGCAGCGGCAGCGCCAGATCGACCACCCGCAGCGCAGCATTGAATCCGGCGCGGTCGCCGTCGAGCGCCATCAGCGGCTCATCGGCCATCCGCCACATGCGTTGCAGCTGATGCTCGGTTACGGCGGTGCCGAGCGGCGCCACCGCCGCCTCGAATCCCTTCGCCACCAGCGCGATCACATCCATGTAGCCCTCGGCCACGATCAGCGGCTGGCCCTTGCCTGCCGCCTCGCGCGCGGGGCCGAGATTGTAGAGGGTGCGCGACTTGTCGAAAAGCTCGGTCTCGGGCGAGTTGAGGTATTTCGCACCATCGCCCGGATCCATCGCCCGCCCGCCAAAGGCAATGCAACGCCCGCGCGCGTCGCGGATCGGGAACATGATGCGACCCCGGAACACGTCATAGGGCTGGCCGCCCTTCGTGCTCTCGCGCGCGAGCCCGCAGGCGAGGATCATCCCGGGCGCGACACCCTTTCCCGTCAGGTGATCCCAGAGCGCGCGCCAGCCCCCGGGAGCAAAACCCAGCTCGAAACGCGCGCGCATCTCCTCGCCGAGGCCGCGCCGCGTGAGATAGTCGCGCGCCGCCTCCCCCGCACCGCTGCGCAGCTGCAACCCGAAGAAGCGCACCGCCTGCTCCATCACCTCGGTCAGTTGCTCGCGCCGGTCGGCTCTTTTCTGTGCCTGCGGGTCGCGCTCGGGCATGGCCATGCCCGCCTCGGCGGCGAGGATGCGCACCGCCTCGATGAAATCCACGTTCTCGGTCGCGCGCACAAAGGAAATGGCATCGCCCTTGGCGTGACAGCCAAAACAGTAATAGAACCCCTTGCGGTCATCGACGTGAAAGGAGGCGGTCTTTTCCTGATGGAACGGGCAAGGTGCCCACATATCGCCCCTGGCCGGGTTGGATTTGCGATTGTCCCACAGGACCTTGCGGCCCACCACCTGCGACAGCGACAGGCGCGATTGCAATTCGTCGAGGAATCCGGCGGGCAGGCTCATGGCCCGTATATCGGCGCCGCGCGCCGCCCTGTCCAGTGGCTCACCGGGCCTCGCATTGCATGATCCACGAGCCGGCCACGTCCTTTTGCAGATCGGCCTCGGACAAGGTATAGACCCAGTCCACGATATGCGGGACCGCCGGCGCATAACCGGCCTTCTTGCTGTCGAGGCCCGCGGCAATCCCCGCCTTGGCCGCCTCGGCCCCCTGCCCCGCCTTGCGGGCCTCGACGGCGGCGGCGACGATCTCGCCGGTCGGCGCGCAGATCGGGTTCTGCGCCGCGGCGGCCACGGGCAGGAGCGACAGAAGGAAGATGACGAAAGGGCGCATGACGGGCCTCCAGCTCGGGTCGGCGTAATCTAATGTTCGACACCTGACACAAGGTGCATGCTTCTGCACGTTCGCCTGTCGTGGCCGCGCGCTGCCACTCGGCACGCCGCGCTGCGCCCGACCGCGGGTGGGCGCAAGAACGCGCGAGGTCCTCGCTTTATGGTGCCAGATACTGCAACGATCGAGCGCGCGTTAACGCTCCAAGAGCGCCCGACCGGGGGGCGGTCGGGCGCTGCGCGGCGGCGCGTGCCGCGCCTTGACTCCGCGCATCTGGAGCAAGACCTGAACGCCCGCCCAGGACCATTCCGAAGCGCCTCATGCACCGCAGCCCGCTGCATCCTGTGCGACACCTTCATTGGGCACCATCCGTCAGATGTCGAACAATAGGCGAAAGCGGCCGCGCTGTCAGCCCCCCCCGCGGGCGGCACGCCGCTCACAGTCCCATGGCGCGATAGCTCGCGGCGACGCGCGAGATGGCCACCATGTAGGCGGCGGTGCGCAGGTCGGTGACATCCTCGCGCCCGTGCCAGATCTCGCGCATGGACTGGTAGGCCGTGCGCATCGTGTCGTCGAGCCCCGAGCGCACCAGCTCCAGCTCGCCCGCGCCGCGCAGGTATTTCTCCTTGAAGCCCGGCGACAGGGTCCAGCCCAGGCCGCGATCGGCCGAGAGCCGCTCCAGCTCGTTCACGATCAGCTGGTGGCGCGCCTCCTCCTGCCGCCGGCCGATACGACCGAATCGGATATGGCTGAGATTCTTGACCCATTCGAAATAGGATACCGTCACGCCGCCGGCGTTCGCATACATGTCGGGAATGATCACCGTCCCCTTCTGGCGCAGGATCTCGTCGGCGCCCGCCGTGACCGGCCCGTTCGCCGCCTCGATGATCAGCGGCGCCCGGATCCGGGCGGCATTGCCCAGATGGATCACCCCTTCGAGCGCGGCCGGGATCAGGATGTCGCAATCCGCCTCCAGCACCTTCGCGCCGTCGCTGACATATGTCCCCTCGGGATAGCCGCTGACCCCGCCATGGCGCGCGATCCAGCCCCGCACCGCCTCCACCTCAAGCCCCTCGTCGGAGATCAGCGCACCGTCGCGCTCGACGATCGCGATGATCTTGCAGCCATCCTCCTCCGACAGGAATTTCGCCGCGTGATAGCCCACATTGCCGAGGCCCTGCACCACGACGCGCTTGCCCTCGAGCGTGCCCGAGAGGCCCGCCGCCGCGATATCCCCGGGGTGACGGAAAAATTCCTGGAGCGCGTATTGCACGCCGCGCCCGGTGGCCTCGGTCCGGCCCTGGATGCCGCCGCCATTCACCGGCTTGCCGGTCACGCAGGCGCGATAGTTGATATCGGTGGTGGCCATGCGCTTGTACTGGTCGGCGATCCAGGCCATCTCGCGCTCGCCGGTGCCCATGTCGGGGGCGGGCACGTTCTGGGCCGGGTGGATCAGGTCGCGCTTGATCAGCTCATAGGCAAAGCGGCGCGTGATCTGTTCGAGCTCGTGCTCCTCCCATTCGCGCGGGTCGATGCGCAAGCCCCCCTTGGATCCGCCGAACGGCACCTCGACCAGGGCGCATTTGTAGGTCATCAGCGCGGCGAGCGCCTCCACCTCGTCCTGATTGACCGCCATGGCGTAGCGGATCCCGCCCTTGACCGGCTCCATATGTTCGGAATGAACGCTGCGGTAGCCGGTAAAGGTCTGGATCTGCCCGCGCAACCGCACGCCGAAACGCACCGTGTAGGTGGCGTTGCACACGCGGATCTTTTCCTCGAGCCCCGGCGACAGATCCATCAGCGCCACCGCGCGGTTGAACATCAGATCGACGCTTTCGCGAAATGTCGGCTCCCTGTTGGCAGTCATGGCCGCTCCTCCCTGCATTTCCCTGCATTTCCCCGCATTGATGGATCGGCCGCGCACGCGCCCTGCCCGCTCTCGCGATGGTCAGGGCAAGCAGGGCACATGTCGAGTCGAAAATCGCGCCACAGACCGGGGCCGCACGGGCCGCTCCGGGGCGTCCACCGGGAGCGTGTCGGCGATCCCGGGCGCGCCGATCAGGGGCAGAAGATATCGTTGAACACCGCGAAGGCCATCAGCGACAGGATCAGCGCGAGCCCCACCGCCATCAGCACCCGCAGCGCACCCTCGCTCGGAGGGCGGCCCGCCACCGCCTCATAGGCATAGAACACCAGATGCCCGCCGTCGAGCACCGGCACCGGAAAGAGATTGATCAGCCCGACCGCGGTCGAGAGCACGGCGATGAACCAGATGAAGCTCTGCGCGCCCTGGCTTGCCATCGCGCCCGAGACCTCGGCGATGCCGATGGGGCCGGACATGTTGCAGGTGCTGATCGCACCGGTGACCATGTGGTAGAGTCCCGAGAGCGAATTCCCGATGATCGCGCCGGTCTGCGCCACCGCCCGCCCGATCGCCTCGAGCGGCCCGAGGGGCTCGGTCGCGGGCTCGAAGGCCATCGCCCCCGCCACGCCGATGCGCCACTCGCTGCGAAAGCCGCCGCCGGGCTGCGGCTCGTCGATGCGGCGCGGCACCAGCGTCAGCGCGAGCACCTCGCCCCCCCGCCACACCGTCAGCGCAAGCGGCGCCCCGTCAGAGCCCTCGACGATCGCGCGCAGCTCGTGAAAGGCATGGACCGGCGCGGCATTCACCGCGAGGATCACATCCCCCGCCCGCAGCCCCGCATCGAAGGCCGCCGATTGCGGCGAGACCCCGCCCACCAGCGGCGGCATGATCTGCGGCCCGCGCGCCGTCACCAGCCGCCCCTCGCGCCGCACCTCGTAATCGAGCAATGGCTGCGCGGGCAGCGCCTCGAGGAAGGCAGTGAAATCCTCCGCGCGCGCGCGGTCCGGGACGGGCAGGCCCGCGACGGTCACGATCTCATCACCGGGACGCAGCGTCACGCCCTCCACCGGCAGCGGGGCGAGGGCACCCACGCTCAGCGGCTCGGCGACCCGGCCGCTGCCCATCATCACCGCCGTGAAGATCACGATCGACAGGGCAAAGTTGAACACCGGCCCAGCCGCCACCGTGACCGCGCGCGCCCAGAGCGGCGCGCCGTGCATGGTCTGACGCCGCCGCTCGGGCGACATGGTGGCCATGGCCGCCCCGTCCCGCCCGCTCGCCGCATCCGCATCGCCCAGGAATTTCACATAGCCCCCGAAGGGCAGCGCCGCCACCTGCCAGCGCGTGCCATGCCGGTCCACCCGCGACATCAGCACCGGCCCGAAGCCGAGCGAGAACACCTCTGCCTTGATCCCCGACCAGCGCCCGACGATGTAATGGCCGAATTCATGCACCGCCACGATCACCGAGAGGGCCACCACGAAAGCGGCAAGCGTCATGAAGAGACTGCCGAATTGCGGCAGGAGGCTGGTGATGTCCACGGTCTATCCCTGTTGCTTGCGGCGTGCCGCCTCGTCGGCGCATTGCCTTGCCAGATGGTCCATATGGGCCACGCGATCAAGGGTCAGTGTGCCGCCCCGCGCCTCGGGGAGGGCCAGGAGCGCCTCCAGCACCTCCTCCACCAGCGGCGCCATGTCCATGAACCCGAGCCGCCCGGCGATGAAATGATCGAGCGCGCGCTCCTTGGCGGCGTTGAAGATCGCGCCCGCCAGCCCGCCTTCGGCCATGACCATGCGCGCCAGCCGCAGCGCCGGATAGCGCGTCTCGCAGGGCGCACGAAATTCGAGCGCCCCGGCGCTGGCCAGATCGAGCGCCTCCACCGGCAGCGCGCGTCGCTCGGGCCAGTGGAGCGCATAGCCGATCGCATGGCGCATGTCGGGCGGGCCGACATGGGCGATGAGGCCCCCATCGGCAAAGCCCACCAGCGCATGAACCAGCGATTGCGGATGAATGAGCACCTCGATGGTCTCGGGCGCGAAGCCGAAGAATTCGCGCGCCTCGATCATCTCCAGCGCCTTGTTGAACATCGAGGCCGAATCGATGGTGATCCGCTGGCCCATGTCCCAGTTGGGGTGGTTTGATGCCTCGGCCACGGTGGCGCCCGCCAGCCGCTCCAGCGGCCAGTCGCGGAACGCCCCGCCCGAGGCGGTGATGATGACCCGCGTCGCGGCGCTCGCGTCATGACCGGCGAGCGCCTGAAAGATCGCCGAATGCTCGCTGTCCACCGGCAGGATCCGCGCGCCGTGGCGCGCGGCCGTGGCCATGACCAGCGGCCCGGCACTCACCAGCGATTCCTTGTTGGCCAGCGCCAGGGTCGCCCCTGCCTCAAGCGCGGCAAGCCCCGGCGCGAGCCCCGCAGCGCCGACAATGGCCGACATGACCCAATCGGCCGGCCGCGCCGCCGCCTCGATCAGCGCCGCGCGCCCCGCCGCCGCCGCGACGCCCGAGCCTGCGAGGGCCGCGCGCAGATCGGCCAGGCGCGCCTCGTCGGCGGTCACGGCAATCTCCGCCCCGAGCGCGCGCGCATCCGCCGCCAGCCGCGCGATGTTCTGCCCGCCGGTCAGCGCCACCACGCGATATTCCCCGGGTGCGCGCGCGATGAGGTCGATGGTGCTCTGCCCGATCGAGCCGGTCGCGCCGAGGATCGAGACCCGCCTCATGCCACCCCCGGCAGGACACCGAGCGCGCGCAGGAGCCCCGCCATCAGCGCCGCGCCCAGCATCGCGTCGAACCGGTCGAGCACCCCGCCATGGCCGGGGATGAGGTTCGAGCTGTCCTTGACCCCCTGCATCCGCTTGGCCGCGCTTTCGGCGATGTCGCCCATCTGCCCGGCAAAGCCCACCAGCACCGACAGCGGCACCAGAAGCGCCCCCGCCCCGGTCGGCCCGGCAAGGAGCGCGCCGACGATCGCCGCCCCGATCCAGCCCGCCACCGTGCCCGACCAGGTCTTTTTCGGGCTGATGCGCGGCCAGAATTTCGGCCCGCCCAGCATCCGCCCGGCGAAATAGCCCGCCACGTCGGAGACCACGACAATGGCCACCAGCCACAGCACCCAGATCAGCCCCGCCTCGGCGCGCAGCACCCCCATCACCCAGGCCCCGGTGAGCGCCCAGAGCGCCAGCGCCGCGAAGGGTCCGCGCGCGCGCGCGATACTGCCCGCCGCCACCAGCACCGCCGCCGCCAGCAGCGGCAGCACGAAGATCCCCGGCAGCCACAGCCCCAGCGCCACCGCCGCCGCGCCCACGACCCCCGCGCGCCAGGCATCCGTCGCCCCGAAGAGGCGCGCCGCCTCCCACATCAGCAGCCCCGACAGAAGCACCACCAGCGCCGCGAAGACCGGACCGCCCGCCCAGATCGCGCCCAGCCCCACCGCAGCCATCGCCACGCCCGAGGCCAGGCGCGGCCCGAGATCGCCCCATCGCGCCGCCGCGCTCATGCGCCCACCGCGCCAAAGCGCCGGTCCCGGGTGCCGAAATGCGACAGCACCTCGGCGAAAATCTCGCGGGTGAAATCGGGCCAGAGCGTGTCGATGAACTCGTATTCCGAATAGGCCGATTGCCAGAGCAGGAAATTCGAGATGCGCGCCTCGCCGGAGGTGCGGATCACCAGATCGGGATCGGGCAGAACGCGCGTGTCGAGATAGCGCGGCAGGGTCTGCTCGTCCACCGTCTCGGGATCGAGCCGCCCCTCGGCCACATCGCGCGCCAGCCGCCGCGTGGCACGCGCCACCTCGTCGCGTCCGCCGTAATTGATCGCGATGGTGAGATGCAGGCGCGCGCAATGCGCCGTCATCGCCTCGGTTTCCTCCATCAGCGCGCGCAGTCGCGGCTCCAGCCGGTAGCGATCGCCGATGAAGCGCACGCGCACATCCTCGCGCACGAATTCCTGCATTTCCTTCATGATGTAGCGGCGAAAGAGGCTCATCAGCCCGGCCACCTCGGTCTGGGTGCGTTTCCAGTTCTCGGTCGAGAAGGCGAAGATGGTCAGATACCGGACCCCGAGGGCAGGGCAGGCCTCGACGATCTCGCGCACGCGCCGCGCGCCCGCGTGATGGCCAAAGAGCCGCGGGCGCCCGCGCATCTGCGCCCAGCGCCCGTTGCCGTCCATGATGATCGCCACATGGCGCGGCCCGGCCGTCCCGGCCTCCTTGCTCGCCATGGGCGACCCCTCCGGCATCAGACCTGCATGATCTCCGCCTGCTTGTGCTCGAGCGCCTCGTCGATCAGCTTGATGTAGCGATCGGTGAGCGCCTGAACCTCGTTTTCCCAGAGTTTCTGGTCATCCTCGGACATGCCGTCGGCCCTGGCCTTGCGGATCTGGTCCATGCCGTCGCGGCGCACGTTGCGCACGGCCACGCGGGCGTGTTCGGCATATTGCGAGGCGACCCTGGTCAGTTCCTTGCGGCGCTCCTCGTTGAGCTCGGGGATGGGCAGCATGATGATCGTGCCGTTGAGCTGCGGGTTGATGCCCAGCCCGCTCTCGCGGATCGCCTTCTCGACCTTGCCGACGAGGCTCTTGTCCCAGACATTGATGGTGACCATGCGCGGCTCGGGGACGTTGACGGTGCCGACCTGGTTGATCGGCGTCGGGCTGCCATAGGCATCGACCATCACCGGCTCGAGCATCGCCGCCGAGGCGCGGCCCGTCCTGAGCGAGGCGAATTCGGTCTTGAGCGCGTTCATGGCGCCGGTCATCCGGCGCTCGAGATCATCCGTGTCGATTTCGAAATCGTCGGCCATGTCTTTCCCCGTGTCCTTCCTGAGCGAGGCTTGCCGCCCCTCTTTAACCTCAGCCATGCACCGTTGTATAGGTGCCGTCGCCGGCGAGGACCCCGCGGAACCCGCCCGGCTCATCGAGCGAAAAGACGATGATCGGCAGGTTGTTGTCGCGCGCGAGCGCGATCGCCGAGGCATCCATCACGCCCAGATGCTGCGCGAGCACCTCGTCATAGGACACGCGCGCATAGCGTTTCGCATCGGCGTGCCTGACGGGATCCTTGTCATAGACGCCGTCCACCTTGGTTCCCTTGAAGATCGCCTCGCACGCCATTTCATTCGCGCGCAAGGTCGCCGCCGTGTCGGTGGTGAAATAGGGATTGCCGGTGCCCGCGGCGAAGATGCAGACGCGCTTTTTCTCCAGATGGCGCACCGCGCGGCGGCGGATATAGGGCTCGGCCACCTCGTCCATGCGAATGGCGGTGATCACCCGGCAATAGACCCCGATCCGTTCGAGCGCGGACTGCATGGCCAGCGCGTTCATCACCGTGGCGAGCATCCCCATGTAATCGGCGGTGGTCCGCTCCATCCCCTGCGCGCTTCCCTGAAGGCCGCGAAAGATGTTGCCGCCGCCGATCACCATGCAGATCTCGACGCCGAGATCGTGGACGGACTTGACCTCCTGCGCGATCCGCTCGACCGTGGGCGGGTGGAGCCCATAGCCCTGGTCGCCCATCAGCGCCTCGCCGGAAATCTTGAGCATCACGCGGCGGAACCTCGGCTCATGGGTATCGCTCTGGGTCATGCGTCGTCTCCGCCCTGTTGCTGATCGCGCGCAAGATGTCGCAAACCGCGCTCATGTGCAATCGCAGAAAGACGCGCGCCCCTCGCCATCGGCGGGGTTTTGGGCTAGTTCGCGCCCATGCGCCCGCTTACCGACATCGACCCCGCCCGCCCCGTGCTCATCGCAGGCCCGACGGCCAGCGGCAAATCGGCGCTGGCCATGCAGATCGTGCGCGCGCAGGGCGGCGTGATCGTCAATGCCGATGCGCTTCAGGTCTATGCCAACTGGCGCGTGCTCTCGGCACGGCCCACGCCCGGCGACGAGGCGGCGCTGCCTCACCGGCTCTATGGTCATGTCGGCCCCGATCAGGATTATTCCGTCGGCCACTGGCTGCGCGAGCTGCGCGCGCTGCTGGAGACGGGCGCGCGGCCGGTGATCGTGGGGGGCACCGGGCTCTATTTTTCCGCGCTCACCGAGGGGCTGGCCGAAATCCCCGAGACCCCGCCCGAGATCCGCGCCGAGGCCGAACGCCTGCTGGCCGAACAGGGCCTTGGCGCGCTTCTGGACGCGCTCGATCCGGCGACGCGCGCGCGCATCGACACCGCCAATCCGCGCCGGGTGCAGCGCGCCTGGGAGGTGCAGGCCGCCACCGGGCGCGGGCTTGCGGCATGGCAGGACGCGACGCCGGCGCCGCTGTTGCCGCTCGAGGCGGTGACGCCGCTTCTGGTGGATGCGCCGAAGGACTGGCTCGATCCGCGGATCGCGCGCCGCTTTGACGCGATGCTCGCGGGCGGCGCGCTCGATGAGGCGCGCGCCAACCTGGCGGGCTGGGACGCCGCGCGCCCCGCGGCCCAGGCTATCGGCGCGCCGGAACTCATCGCGCATCTGCGCGGCGAGATGACCCTGCCCGAGGCGCGCGCCGCCGCGATTACCGCCACCCGCCAATACGCCAAGCGCCAGCGCACATGGTTCCGCGCCCGGATGAAGGGCTGGCGCGTGGTCCCGGCGGCCTGAGGCGGCGACCCATCGCAGCGCGCGCCGGATTGCCCGCCATCGGCAAACGATGCCAAGCCTCTCCGTAAACCGCTTGTCACCGGGGGCGCCTGTGTCTAAGCCTCTCCCATGACGATGACCATGACCACGACCTCGCTTTCGATCTTCGACCAGGGCCCGCCGCCGCCCTGCCCCGCGCCCTTCAACATGGCGGCGCATGTGCTGGCGCGCGCGGGCGAGCGACCCGACAAGGTGGCGCTTGCAGTGCTGCGGCTTTCGGGCGCGGAGCGGTGGAGCTATGCCCGGCTGGAGGCCGCCGTGCGCGGCACGGCAACGGGGCTTCTGGCGCGAGGGCTGACGCCCGGCGAGCGGGTTCTGATGCGGCTGGGCAACACCGTGGAATTCCCCGTCGCCTATCTGGGCGCGATCGCGGCGGGGCTGGTGCCGATCCCGACCTCGAGCCAGCTCACCGCGCCCGAGGTGGCGGGCATCATCGAGACCACCACGCCCCGGCTGATCCTGCGCGGCGCGGGCATCGCCTGCCCCGAGACCGATATCCCGGTGCTCGACGAGGCCGCGCTGGAGGCGATGCGCGCCCTGCCCCCTGCGGATTACCACATGGGCGATCCCGACCGGCTGGCCTATATCGTCTATACCTCCGGCACCTCGGGCACACCGCGCGCGGTGATGCACGCCCATCGCGCGATCTGGGCGCGGCGGATGATGCATGACGGCTGGTATGGCCTGCGCGCGGATGACCGCCTTTGCCATGCCGGGGCGTTCAACTGGACCTATACGCTCGGGACCGGGCTGATGGATCCCTGGACCGTGGGGGCGACCGCGCTCATCCCCGCGCCCGAGGTCACCGCGGAACAGCTACCGCTGCTTCTCAAACGTCACGACGCCACGATCTTTGCCGCCGCGCCGGGCGTTTACCGCAAGATGCTGAAGAATGACGGCGCGCTCTTCCTGCCCTGCCTGCGCCACGGTCTGGCCGCGGGCGAAAAGCTGTCCGAGGGGATCCGCGACCATTGGCACGCGGCCACCGGCACCGCCATCCACGAGGCCTATGGCATGTCGGAATGTTCCACCTTCATCTCCGGCAGCCCCGCGCATCCCGCCCCTCCCGGGACGCTCGGCTATCCGCAGACGGGGCGGCGCGTGGCGATCCTCGGGCCACAGGGCCCGGTGGCCATCGGCAAAGAGGGCACCATCGCCGTGCATCGCTCCGATCCGGGGCTGATGCTGGGCTATATGGGCGCGCCCGAGGCGACGGCGGCGAAATTCGACGGCGAGTGGTTCCTGACCGGCGATCTGGGCGCCATGGCCGAGGATGGCGCGATCACCTACCTGGGCCGCGCCGACGACATGATGAACGCCGGTGGCTATCGCGTCTCGCCGCTCGAGGTGGAGGCGGTGCTGGCCACCTGCCCCGGCGTGACGCAGGTCGCCGTCACCGATATCCGGGTGAAGGAGGATGCCTCCCTCATCATGGCCTTCTATACCGCGCCTGCGCCGCTCGATCCGGCGGTGCTCGATGCCCACGCCCGGGCGCGGCTCGCATCCTACAAATGCCCGCGCGGGTTCTTTCACGTCGAGAACCTGCCGACGGGACCCAACGGAAAGCTCCTGCGCCGCGCCTTACGGCCCATCTATGAGGCCCTCAATGGTCCGGCTTGACATCATCTCCGATCCGATCTGCCCCTGGTGCTATATCGGCAGGACGCTGCTCGATCAGGCGCTGGCCGAACGGCCAGACCATCCGTTCGAGATCCATTGGCAGCCTTTCCAGCTCAACCCGGACATGCCCGAGGGTGGCATGGACCGGAAACAGTATCTGGAGGCCAAGTTCGGCGGGCGCGAGGAGGCCGCGCGCGCCTATGCGCCGGTGCTCGAACGCGCGAGGGCGGCGGGGCTCGAGATCGACTTTGCCGCCATCCCGCGCGTGCCCAACACGCTCGATGCGCATCGCCTGCTGCACTGGGCCGAGGTCGAGGAATGCCAGGACCGCATGGCCATGGCGCTTTTCCGGGCCTATTTCGAGGAGGGGCGCGATATCGGCGATCACGAGGTGCTGGCCGATATCGCCGACAGCCTGTCGCTCGACGCGGCGCTGATCCGCCGCCTTCTCGCCTCCGACGCCGACCGCGACGAGATCGCCGAGCGCGACGCCCGGTTCCGCAAGATGGGCATCACCGGCGTGCCCACCTTCATCGTCGCGGGCCAGCACGCCCTGCCCGGCTGTCAGCCACCCGAGCTATGGCTGCAAGTGATCGACGAGATCACCGCCCTGCAACAGCGCAGCACCGGATCCTGATATTCGACATCTGACGGATGTTGCCCGATGACGACGGCGCACAGGATGCAGCGGGCTGCGCTGCGCATGGCGTTGTGAATGCCCCCGCGCGCGCGCGCGTTCAGCTCCGGGTCCGGACGCGCGGAATCGAGGCGCGGCGCGCTGACCGGCCTGCCCCGATGTCACCCGGGGACCGGGCGCGATCCTCAGGCCAGAACCAGCGCGTGGATGCCGCCTGCGGTCGTGCCGGTCGCGCGCACGCGGCGCACGCCGACGGGCAATATGGCGAAATCGGCAATCACCAGGCTGCGATTTTCGCCCCTGACCGTGTCGATGCAGATCGTGCCGCCGGTCTCGACATAGAGGGCCATGGCGACATGGGGCAGATCGGTCGTGTCGCTGGGCGTCACCGGCAGGGCGTCGGTGGCCGGGCCGGACAGCGAACCGATACGATTGGCAAAGGGATTCATGCACGCTCCTTTCAGGGATTGCCGACATGGCCATGCGCGGCAGGTTGAACCGGGCGCCAGGATCGGGCACAGAGGTTCACGATTTCCTTTTGGCACGCACGCAGCATTCAGCGGGTTTTCATGAAACGATTGGTGGATATCCTCGGCGCCGGCGCGATCGTCAGCATGGGCGCGGTCGTCACCCGCGACATGCCTGCGGGCGTCACCGTCCTCGGCCATCCGGCCAAACCCCTGATCAAGGACTGACCATGCGCATCTACCTCTCCCGCCCGCACATGTCCGGCCATGAGGAACGGCGCGTGGCCGAGGCGTTTGCGTCGAATTTCGTGGCCCCGCTCGGGCCGCAGCTCGACGCTTTCGAGGCCGCCATGCGCGACTATCTCGGCGCGGATGTGCATTGCGTGGCCCTGTCGTCGGGGTCTGCCGCGCTGCATCTGGCGCTGCGCATTGCCGGGGTCGGCCCTGGCGACGAGGTCTGGATTTCCTCGATGACCTTCGCGGGCGGCATCTTTCCGGTGAATTACCTCGGGGCCAGCCCTCGTTTCTTCGATCTCGACCCGGCGAGCTGGACCATCGACACCGCCCGCCTGTCCGGGGAACTCGCCAAGGCGGCCGCCGAGAACCGCCTGCCCAAGGCCATCGTGCCGACCGATCTCTACGGGCAATCCGTCGATCTCGACACGCTCGAAAGCCTTGCCGCCCGATACGGTGTGCGCCTCATCGTTGACAGCGCCGAGAGCCTCGGCGCGACCTTCGGCAACGGGCGCAAGGCCGGCACCGGGGGCGATGCCGCGATCCTGTCCTTCAACGGCAACAAGATCATCACCACCTCGGGAGGCGGGATGCTGGTCACGCGGCACGAGCACTGGGCCGACGAGGCGCGTTTCCTCGCCACCCAGGCGCGCGACCCGGCGCCCCATTACGAACATTCCACCTATGGCTACAACTATCGCCTGTCCAATATCTGCGCGGCTATCGGCCTGGGCCAGATGGCGGTTCTCGACGATCGCGTGGCGCGGCGGCGGCAGATCTTCGCGCGCTACCGCGAGGCGCTCGCCGGTCCCGGGATCGGCTTCATGCCCGAACCCGGGGATCGGCGCGCGACCCGCTGGCTGACGGCGATCACCATCGACCCCGCGCAGGCGGGCACCGATCGCGAATCGGTTCGTCTTGCGCTTCTGGCGCAGGGAATCGAGGCGCGCCCCCTGTGGAAGCCGATGCACATGCAGCCCCTCTATCGCGGCGCCCCCTATCACGGCGAAGGCGTGGACGAGCGCCTCTTCGAGACCGGGCTGTGCCTGCCATCGGGCAGCGACATGACCGAGGCGCAGATCGACGAGGTGATCGGGCATATCCGCGCGCTGACCGGGTGAACGCCCCGGCGCGGGCGCGCTCGAAGGTCGCTCAGCCGGTGCTCAGTGGGTCCAGACCTGGCGCCGCGAGGTGGCGAAATTCTCGCCATAGCCGCCGGGGCGGATATTGGGCTTGCGGGGCTTGGGCTCCTGCACCACGGCGTCAATGCCATGATCGCGCGCATATTCGAGCGCCGCCTCCTTGCTCGAGAAGCGCAGCCGCACCTGCGCCTGCGTGTCGGTGGCCGAGGTCCAGCCCATCAGCGGATCGACCTCGCGCGCCCGGTCGGGCACGAATTCGAGGACCCAGTGCTTCGTCCTGGCGGTGCCGGACTGGGTGGCGGTGCGGGCGGGTCGGTAGATGCGCGCGGACATGGGCGTTCTCCTCGGGCTGTCAGACAGGGTATCCCAAAATTGCCCGCCGCCGACAAGGGGCGAATGGCCGCGCGCGGACGGCACGCCAGGGGCTCTGTCAGGCCGCCTCGCCATCGGTGAATTGCAGCCGCGCCAGCCGGGCATAGAGGCCATTCTCGGCGACGAGGCTCTCATGCGTGCCCTGCGCCACGATCCGGCCCCGGTCCATCACCACGATGCGGTCGGCCTTTTTCACCGTGGCGAGCCGGTGCGCCACGATGATCGTGGTGCGGGTGCGCGCCATCGCCTCGACCGCGCGCTGCACCGCACGCTCGCTCTCGGCATCGAGCGCCGATGTCGCCTCATCCAGAAGCAGCACTGCCGCATCGCGCAGGATCGCCCGGGCAATGGCGATGCGCTGTTTCTGCCCGCCCGAGAGCATGACGCCCCGCTCACCCACGAATGTGTCATAGCCCTGCGGCAGCGCGGCGATGAAGTCATGCGCATGGGCCGCGCGCGCCGCCGCCTCGATCTCGGCCTCCGTGGCGTCGAGCCGGCCAAAACGGATATTCTCGCGCACCGATGTGGCAAAGATCACCGGATCCTGCGGCACCAGCGCCATCTCGCGGCGGAACTCGTGCCGCGCCATGTCCCGCAGCGCCACGCCGTCGAGCGTGATCGCCCCCGCATCGGGATCGTAGAACCGCTCGATGAGCTGGATCACGCTGGTCTTGCCCGCGCCCGAGGGGCCGACAAGCGCCACCGTCTCGCCAGGGCGGATGCTGAGCGAGAAATCGTCGAGCGCCGGCGTCCCGGGCCGCGCCGGATAGGCAAAGCGAACCCCCTCGAAGCCGATCTCGCCGCGCACCGGGTGCGGCACCGGCACGGGGCGGGCGGGATCCGTCACCGGATCCTCGGCGCGCAACAGCTCCACCAGCCGCTCGGTCGCGCCCGCCGCGCGCTGCAACTCGCCCCAGATCTCCGACAGCGCCCCGACCGCGCCGGCCACCATCACCGAATAGATCACGAACTGCACGAGGCTGCCCGCGCTCATGCCCCCCGCGCGCACATCGCGCGCCCCGACCCAGAGCACGCCGACGATGCCGGTAAAGACGAGGAAAATCACGATCACCGTCATCAGCGCACGGGTATGGACACGGCGGCGCGCGGCGTCATGGCTCTTTTCGGTGACATCGGCGAATTGCGCCCGGCTCGCCCCCTCATGGGTAAAGGCCTGCACCGTCTGCACCGACAGGAGCGCCTCCGACGCATTGCCCGCGCTTTGCGCGATCCAGTCCTGGTTTTCCCGGCTCAGCACCCGCATCCGCCGCCCCAGCACCAGGATCGGCACGATCACCAGCGGCACGATCAGGAGCACGAGGCCGGTCAGCTTGGCCGAGGTCAGCAGCATCAGCACCAGCCCCCCCACGAGCAGCAGCAGGTTGCGCAGCGCGATCGAGATGGACGAGCCGATCACCGACAGGATGAGCGTCGTGTCGGTGGTGATCCGGCTCAGCACCTCGCCGGTCATCAGCCGCTCGAAGAAGGCCGGGCTCATGCCGATCACCCGGTCGAACACCGCCTTGCGGATATCGGCCACCACCCGCTCGCCCAGCCGCGTGACCAGCAGATACCGCGCCCCCGTGCCCAGCGCGAGCAGCGCCGCGATGATCAGCGCCGCGCCGAAATACTGATCCAGAAGCGCGCCATCCTCGACGCTGAAATTGTCCACCACGCGGCGCACCGCCATCGGCAGCATGAGCGCGACGGCGGCGGTCAGCACCAGCGCGGCGATCGCGGCGGCCAGCAGCAACCGGTAGGGGCGCAGGAACGGCCACAGCTCGGCCAGCGCACCGACGCGCCGCGATTTTTCCCGATCGAGCAGATCAGCCCCGTTCTCGGCCTTGCGCACCATGGTCTTCCTCCGTCCCTGTCGCCCCGGTTCTTGGCGAGTGGCGCACACGGGGTCAAGGGGCCCTCATGCTCGCAGTCAGGGAAGCGGTGAGACTCCGACCACCAGCGGATGCACGACCAGAAGCACGGCATGGACCACAAGCCCGACCCCCAGCCGCCCCGCCGCACCCCGCACAGAGGCCGGGCGCGGTGGCCAGAGCGGCGTGACACGGCGCGCTTCGTCGAGCCGCACCCATACCGCCCCGAGCGCGGCCTTGCGCCGCCGATCCACGAGACGCCCCCCCAGAAGCGCGAACCCCGCGAACAGGCCGAACAGCCCGACATGCGCCAGGTCGCCATTGGGCAGCAGATGCGCCCCCGCCCAGAGCCCGAGCGCCAGAAGAAGCGGGTGGCGTGTGTAACGGATGAGGCCGGGGCGCGCGGGATCATAGCCCGCCCCCTCGCGCCCGCCGAAGGAAAACGGGTTGGGCCGACCGATGGCCAGCGCCGCGATCAGGCAGGCCCCCAGCATCCCCGCCAGCGTCCCCCACACCTGCCAGTCCGCCCAGCCCCAGAGCGGCACATGCGGCGCGCGCCCCGCCGCCGCGATCACCCAGCCCAGCACGCAAAGCGAGAGCACCGAATACCCGAGGCCAAAGCCGCGCGGCCCCAGCCGCGCCACCAGCGCCGCTTTCACGCCGGGCCGCAGCGGCAGGCGGTGGCTGAGGAAAAACACCGCCAGCGCGCCCAGATATTCCGCCCATGCCATGCCTGCCGCCCCGCCCCGTTCCGCCGCCGACCCGCGATAACGCGCGCGCGCACGAGGCGGCAAGCGCGATTTTCGCTTGCGCGAATCCCGGTCGGGGCGTATCTCGGGGCCGCTTCGGTCCGGAAATCTCGGTTTCCGGTGAAAAGGGAATACGGTGCGATCCGTCCTTTCGGATCAATTCCGTGACTGCCCCCGCAACTGTAGGCGGCGAGCGAGACCGGCACATGCCACTGCGCCAGCAGGCGTGGGAAGGCCCGGTCGAGCGGTGACCCGCAAGTCAGGAGACCTGCCGAAGTGATCACCCTATCCGGGCGCGGGGCGCGCCATGGATAACGGTCTTTTCCGTAGTGGTGACGCTTTCACCGTCTGCGGGAGGGGATGTCCTTTCCAACGACCTTTCAAATCGGAAACGAGGCCGCATGACGGCATCGGAAGGACAGAAGAAACGATGAGACATCTCGCAACCTGCGCGCTCTGCGCCCTCGCCACCGCCCCCGCACTGGCGCAAGAGGCGTTCGAGCTCGACGCCATCACCGTGACCGCCAACCAGACCGCGACCGCGCTCGGGCGCAGCGGCGCCACGGTCGAGGTCATCCCCGCCGAAGAGGTGCAGGCCGCGCCGCGCGCGCGCCTGGGCGATTTCCTGACCTTTCAGCCGGGGATCAGCGCGTCGGCCAATGGCCCGCTCGGCACCACCTCGACGGTGCGCATCCGCGGCCTTGGCGGCGCCTATGTGCCGGTTTTCATCGACGGCATCGACGTGACCGACCCGGCCAGCAGCGGCGGCGGCTTCGATTTCGGGGGGCTGACCAATGCGGGGCTTGGCCGGATCGAGGTGCTCAAGGGCTCGCAATCGGCGCGCTTCGGGCAGAATGCCGTCGGCGGCGTCATCAACATCCAGAGCCTGCGGCCCACCGAGGACGGCGTGCACGGCTTTGCCGAGGTGGAGGCCGGCAGCTTCGACACACGGCGCGGCGTGCTCGGCCTCACCGCGCGCAGCGCGCGCACCGATCTGGCCTTCAGCATCAGCCGCACCGAGACCGACGGCTTTTCCGCCTCGGCCTTCGGCACCGAGGATGACGGCTATGAGGCGACGCGCGCCAATCTCTACTTCCGCCAGCAGATCACCGATACCCTCGCCGCCGGTCTCTCGGCGCTCCATATCGACAGCCGCGCCGAATTCGACGAATTCGGCGGCGATGGCGCGCCCCCCTTCGACGAGGTCAACAAGATCGAGGCCACCGGCCTGCGCGGCTTTGTCGAGCTGCAAACCGGCGCGGTCGGCCACGAGCTCGCGCTGAGCTGGTTCGAGAGCGACCGCACCAGCCATTCCAACGGCGTCACCGACCCGTTCAAGGGCGAGCGCCAGCGCGCCGAATATCGCGGCAGCTATGATCCGGGCGGGATCTGGACGCTCAATTTCGGCACCGATTACACCGAGGAAAAGGACCTCAACCAGAAAATCGACATCGTCGGCGTGCAGGCGGAATTGCTGATCGCGCCCACCGACACGCTCGATCTGGCCTTCTCGGTGCGCAACGACGACCATTCGGAATTTTCCTCCGAGATCTCGGCGCGCGCGGCCCTCGCCTGGCGGATGCGCGAAGACCTGATCCTGCGCGCCTCGGCCTCCGACGGGTTCCGCGCGCCGACGCTGGTGCAGCTCGACCCGTTCTTCGGCGATCCCACCTTCCAGCCCGAGACCTCGACAAGCTACGAAATCGGCCTGGAGAAGCGGCTCGAGGGCGACGGCTTCCTGCGGGCCACGCTGTTTCATACCGAGATCGACAACCAGATCTTCTTCGACGGCAATTCGACGCGCTGCCCCTCGGGATTTGGCTGTTTCGAGACCGGCGATTTCGAGGGCCAGGGGATCGAGCTGTCGGCGCGGGTGCCGATCAACGCGCATCTCACGCTCGATGCCGCCTATACCTATACCGATGCCGAGCAGAACGGCGCGCGCGCAGCCCGCGTGCCGCGCCACGACTTCGCGCTCGGGCTGGCTGCGCAGATCACGCCGCGGCTCGATGCGCAGTTCACGTTGCAGCATGTCGCGGATGTGGAGCCCTCGCCCTTTGCACCCGCGATGAACAAGGTCGGCGATTACACGCTGTTTCACGCCAGCGCGCGCTACGCGCTGACCGACAGGGTCGATCTCTTCGTGCGGGTGGAGAACCTGATGGACGAGGATTACGAGACGGCGGGCGGCTTCAACACCTCGGGCCGGGCGGCCTATGCGGGGCTGCGTGCGTCTTTCTAGGCTCATATCGCTCGGGGCGGGGCTCGTGATCGCGGGCACCGCCGCCATGGCCGATCCGGCCCCGAAACGGGTCGTGTCGATCAACCTGTGCACCGATCAGCTGGCGATGATGCTCGCCGCGCCCGGTCAGCTTGTGTCGGTCTCGCGGCTGGCCGGCGATCCGCACAGTTCCGCCATGGCCGAGGCGGCGCGCGCCTTTCCCGCCAATCAGGGCCGGGCAGAGGAAATCCATCTGCTCGCCCCCGACCTGGTGCTTGCGGGGCGTTATTCCTCGCGCGCGACGGTGGACATGCTGCGCCGGATCGGGATTCGGGTGGAGCTGTTCGATACCGCCAATTCGCTCGCCGATACGCGCGCGCGCATCGCGCAGATGGCCCGCGTGCTGGGGCGCGAGGCGGAGGGCGCGGCGCTCGTCGCGGATTTCGACGCGCGTCTCGCGGCGCTCGCAGCACCCGCGCCCGCGGGCCGCGCGGCGCTCTACCATCCCAATGGCTACACGCTGGGGGCCGACACGCTGGCCGATGACATCCTGCGCGCGGGCGGCTTCGGCAATGTGGCGCGCGATCTCGGCCAGCGCGGCGGCGGCACGCTGGCGCTGGAGCGGCTGGTGATGGAAGCGCCCGACCTCCTGATCCGCGCCGCGCCGCTGCCCGGTGCGTCGCGCTCGGAGGCGGTGATGGCGCATCCCGCGCTCGGGCGGCTCGCCGCCGCCACCGCGGGGCTGCGCATCACCTCGCCCGACTGGATCTGCGGCACGCCGCATGTCCTGGGAGCGGTCGCCACACTCGCCGCCGCGCGGGAGGCGCTGCAATGAAGCCGCTCGCGCCCCTTCTCATCGCGCTTGTCGCGGCTCTCGCGGTCGCCTCGCTGGTCATCGGCCCGGCGGATATCGGCGCGCGCGATGGGCTGGTCGCGCTCGTCACCGGCGGCGAAGGGCCGGTGCCGCTCGTGATGCGCGAGATCCGCCTGCCGCGCGCGCTTCTTGCGGTGATGATCGGGGGCGCGCTCGGCCTTGCGGGGGCGGCGATGCAGGGCTATCTGCGCAACCCGCTGGCCGAGCCGGGGCTGATCGGGGTCTCGGGCAGCGCCGCGCTTGGCGCGGTGCTGGCGATCCATACGGGGCTTGCCGCGGCATTCCCTCTCGCCTTGCCTTTCGCGGCGCTTGCGGGGGCGGGGACGGGGGTGCTGCTCATCTTGATGCTCGCCGGGCCGCGCGGCGGCGCGATCACGCTCATCCTGGCGGGGATCGCCATTTCGGCGCTGGCCGGCGCGCTCACATCGCTGGTGCTCAACCTCTCGCCCAATCCCTATGCCGCCTCGGAAATCGTGTTCTGGATGATGGGCTCGCTCGCCGACCGCTCGATGAGCCATGTCTGGCTGGCGCTGCCCTTGATGCTGGCAGGGGCGGCGGCGCTGTTGAGCCTGGGGCGCGGGCTCGATGCGCTGACGCTGGGCGAGGATGCCGCCGCCGCCATGGGGCTGCGGCTTGCACGGCTGCGACTGACCCTCGTTCTGGGCACGGCGGCGCTGGTGGGGGCGGGTGTCGCGGTGGCGGGCGCGATTGGTTTCGTGGGCCTTGTCGTGCCGCATCTGCTGCGCCCTCTGGTCGGCGCGCGGCCCTCGCGGCTCTTGTGGGCGGCGGCCCTGGGCGGGGCGGCGATGCTTCTGGCGGCCGATATCGCCGTGCGGCTGATCCTGCCCGAGCGCGACCTGAAGCTCGGCGTGCTCACCGCGCTGGTCGGTGCGCCGCTCTTTCTCCATCTCATCTACAAGACGCGGGGGGCGCAGGCATGACGCTTCTGGCGATCGACGATCTCGCGGTGCGGCTGCGCGGGCGCACGGTGCTTGCCGGCGTCTCGCTCGCGGTGGGGGCGGGCGAGTTCGTGGGGCTGATCGGCCCCAACGGCGCCGGCAAGACCACCTTGATGCGCGCGGCGCTCGGGCTCGTGCCGCATAGCGGGCGAAGCAGCCTCGCCGCGCTGTCGCCCGAGGCGCGCGGGCGCGCCGCCGCCTGGATGCCGCAGGCGCGCGATATCGCCTGGCCGGTCAGCGTCGAGACGCTGGTGGCGCTCGGGCGCACGCCCTACCGCGGGCCCTGGCAGGGGCCGGGCGCGCAGGACCGCGCGCTGATCGACGAGGCGCTCGCCACCATGGGGCTCGAGCCATTGCGTGAGCGCATCGCGACGCGCCTGTCGGGGGGCGAGCAGGCGATGGCGCTCATCGCCCGCGCGCTGGCGCAGGACACCCCCCTTCTGATGGCCGACGAGCCAATCGCGGGCCTCGACCCCGCGAACCAGATTGCCACGATGGAGATCCTTGCCCGACGCGCGGGCGCGGGCCATGCGGTCATCGCCTCGCTGCACGATCTGGGCCTCGCCGCACGCCATTGCACGCGGCTGGTGCTACTTGCCGAGGGCCGGATCGCGGCCGACGGGCCGCCCGAGACGGTGCTGACTCCCGAAAACCTCGCCCGTGTCTTTCACGTCACCGCTCATTACGCCCGCACGCCGCAAGGCCCGGTGTTCCAGCCGCTCGAGGTGATCCGATGAATGCGCTTTGCCACGATGCGCCCTGGCTCTGCCTCGATCTGGGCGCCGAAATGCCGGTGCTGAGCTGGGCGCTGAACCGGCCCGGCCTCGTGCGCGCGCGGCGCATCCTGTGGCGCGAGGTGCGCAATGCCGATCTGCCCGAGGATCTCGACGCGGCGGCCTGGCTCGACGCGCAGCTGGCGGCGCGCGGGGCGACGGATGCGGTCTGCTTCCTCACCTCCTGCGATCTCTCGCGCGCCTGCGAGGCGGTGGCCGAGGTTGCCGGTATCCGCGCCCGCGCGATCGCGACCGTGGGCCTCTCCAACGCCGAATCGGTCGGCACCCGCCTGCCCGCCGCGCCGCGCGCCTGGGGCACGATCAACATCGCCGTCACCCTCTCCGAAGGGCTGAGCGAGGGCGCGCGGATCGAGGCGCTGAGCATCGTCGCCGAGGCGCGCACCGCCGCGTTGCTCGCCTCCGGGCTGCGGCTGCCGACCGGGCCCGTCACCGGCACCGGCACCGATTGCATCGCCGTCGCCGCGCCCGCGGGCACGGCCCGCCATGCCGGGCTGCACACTGCCCCGGGCGAGGCCCTGGGGCGCGCTGTTCTCGACGCGATGACGCGCGGCATCGCGCTGTGGCAAAGGAGCGACGCGGCACGGGAGGCGCCCCATGGATGAGACCACCCTCACCCTCATCGGCTTTCTCGATCGGGGCGGCCCGGCGCTCTGGGTGATTGCCGCGCTCTCGGTGCTCACCCTCGCGCTGATCCTGTGGAAGCTGTGGCGCCTTCTTCGCACCGGCGCGTGGTCGGGCGCCGTCACCGAGCGCGCGGTGGGGCTGTGGCAGCACGGGCAGCGCGCCGAGGCGATGGCGCTGCTGCGCCCGCGCCGGTCCTTGCGCGCGCGGCTCGCGCTTGCGGCGATGGCCGCGCATGAGGCGCCGCGCTGGTCCGAGGCCGCGGCGCGCGAGGAGACCACCCGCATTGCCCGCGCATTGCTGGCCGAGGCGCGCGGCGGGCTGCGCGCGCTCGAACTGATCGCGACCATCGCGCCGCTGATCGGGCTTCTGGGCACGGTGCTCGGCATGATCGCGGCCTTTCAGGCATTGCAGTCGAGCGGCTCGGGCGCCGACCCTTCCGTGCTCGCGGGCGGCATCTGGGAGGCGCTGCTGACCACCGCCGCCGGCATGGCGGTGGCGATCCCCGCCTCCGCCGCGCTCACCTGGTTCGAGAGCGTGGCCGACCGCGTGCAGGCCGACATGGAGGACGCCGCCACCCGCATCTTTACCGCCCCGGGCGGACAGGCCGCGCCATGATGACATTCGGCCCCCCGCGTCACAGCCGCCGCCCGAGCCTCACGCCGATGATCGACGTGGTGTTCCTGCTGCTGGTCTTCTTCATGCTTGCCGCGCGCTTCGGGCCGGAGGCCTATCTGCCCATGGCGACCGGCGGCGGCGCGGCTACCTATGACGGCCCGCCGCGCCTTGTGAGCATCGCGCCCGGGGGGCTCGCGCTCAACGGGCGGGCGGTCACGCTCGAGGCGCTGCCCGAGGCGCTCGCCCCGCTGATCGGGAGCGCGGAGGATGTCGTCGTGCTGCGCCCCGCCGAGGGTGTGAGCCTGCAACGGCTGATCGCGGTGCGCGATGCGCTCGCCGCCGCCGGGATCGGCCGCCTCGTGGTGGTGGAGTAGCCCGATGGAGTTCCGCGCCCCGCCCCGCCGCCGCCGCCCGCCCGAGCCGATCGTGCCAATGATCAACGTGGTGTTCCTGCTGCTGATCTTCTTCCTGATGAGCGCGCGGATCGCGCCGCCCGCACCGCTGGAGGTATCCCTCCCCGAAAGCGCCGCAACCGGGCGCGCCGCCCCCGCCGACACGCTCCATATCGACGCCGCCGGGCGGCTCGCGTTCAACGCCGCGCGGGACGATGAGGTGTTCGCCTTGCTCGCCGCGCGCGCCAGCCCCGACGGACCGCTCCGGATCCGCGCCGATGCCGCGCTCGAGGCGCGGGTGCTGGCCCGGCTCCTGCAAGAACTCGCCGCGCGCGGGGTGGCCGCGGTCGAGATCGTGACGGCGCCGCGATGATCCGGGGGCTGGAATTCGCGGGCTTCGTGGCGCTGGCGGCGGCGGTTCATGCCGGCATCTGGTCCGCCGCGTCCCAGGACGCGGGCGCGGGCGGCGGCGGCGGCGGGGATGGCGGCCGCCACATGGCGACGATGAGCGCCGCCAGCCCGCAGATGACCGCGCTCATCGCCGCCTGGGAGCGCCCGGTCGCGGTCGAGGCCAGTGCCCCCGCGCCACCGCAGCCCCTGACCGCGCCCGAGGCCCCGCCGCCGGCCCGGCCCGCCACCGATGGCGCGCCCGCCCTCTCGCCCCCCCCCGAAGCGCCGCCCGAGGCCCCGCGCCCGTCCGCGCCGCCGCAAATCGACCGACGTCTCGCCGCGCCCCCGCGCGCCCCCGCCCCCGCGCCGCGCCCCGCGCAGAGCGCGCTTGGGGACAGGACCGGGCCCTCGGCGGGCCGCGCCGAGGCGCAGGCCCCGGCACGGCGCGACGATGCCCGGAACGCCGGCCTCATGGGTCAGTGGGGCGGGGCGATCCGGGCGCGGATCGAGCGGCAGAAACGCTATCCGTCAGGCACCCGCGCGCAAGGCACCGCGCATCTCCTGCTCGACATGGGCGGCGACGGGCGGCTCCTGTCGGTGACGGTCGCACGCTCGTCGGGCGATGCCCGGCTCGATGCGGCGGCGCTCGATGCGGTGCGCCGTGCGCGCCTGCCCGCCAAGCCCGATGGCCTGCCCGGAGATCGCCACCGCTTTGCCCTGCCGGTGGCGTTTTCCCGCTGACCGTCGCGATCCGAACTACACCCGATGCGCGTTTCGCGCTAATCCGGGCGGGTGGCATCGCAGCAAGGAGCGCGCCCCATGGCCCCCACGCAGAAACCCGTCAATCTCGCGCTGCAAGGCGGCGGCGCGCATGGCGCCTTCACCTGGGGGGTGCTCGATTACCTTCTCGAGGACGGGCGGCTCCGGATTGCGGGGATTTCGGGGACATCGGCGGGGGCGATGAACGCGGTGGCGCTCGCCGATGGCATGACGCGCGGCGGCCCGGAGGGCGCGCGCGCGGCGCTCGACAATTTCTGGCGCGCGATGAGCCACAGCGTCCGCCACACGCCGCTCCGGCGCACCCCCATTGACCGGATCACCGGCAACTGGGGGCTGGAGAACAATCCGTTCTACCATTTCATGAACGCGCTGACCGGCATGGCCTCGCCCTACCAGCTCAACCCGCTCAACATCAATCCGCTGCGCGACCTGGTGGCGGAGACGATCGATTTCGAGATGGTGCGCCGCTGCACCGCCTTCGAGCTCTTCGTCTCGGCCACCAATGTCGAGACGGGGCGGGTGCGGGTATTTTCGCGCGAGGAACTGACCATCGACATGGTCATGGCCTCGGCCTGCCTGCCGCATGTCTACAAGGCGGTGGAGATCGACGGCGTGCCCTATTGGGATGGCGGCTACATGGGCAATCCGGCGCTCTTTCCGCTCTATGGCAAGACCGGCACCGACGACATCGTGGTGGTCCAGATCAACCCGATCGAGCGCAAGGGTGTGCCGCGCTCGGCGCAGGAAATCCAGAACCGGCTGAACGAGATTGCCTTCAACGCGAGCCTGCTGCGGGAATTCCGCGCCATCGATTTCGTGAACCGGCTGCTCCATGAGGGCAAGCTCTCGGCCGAGCATTTCCGCCCCGTCAAGATCCACCTGATCGAGAACGAGGCCGCGCTCAAGCCGATGGGCGCCTCCTCCAAGATGAACGTGGAATGGGCGTTTCTCACCCGGCTGCGCGATATCGGGCGCGAGACCGCTGCCCGCTGGCTCGATTGCTGCCATGACCGGATCGGCGAAGCGAGCACCGTCGATCTGCGCGCCATGTTCCAGGGCGACGGGACCACGCAACAGGGCTGATCCCCGATCCCATGCGCCGCAGGTCCCATGCGCCGCTGGTCCCGGCCCGCCATTTCCCTCAGCCTTCCATCGCCTCCAGCTCGTCGATCATGCCCTCGATCATCGCGAGCCCCTTGTCCCAGAAGGCCGGGTCCGAGGCGTCGAGGCCGAAGGGGGCGAGAAGCTCCTTGTGGTGTTTGGAGCCGCCCGCGCGCAGCATGTCGAAATATTTCGCCTCGAACCCCTCGGGCGCGGCCTCGTAGGCGGCATAGAGCGCGTTCACGAGGCCATCGCCAAAGGCATAGGCATAGACGTAGAAGGGCGAGTGGACGAAATGCGGGATATAGGCCCAGAAGGTCTCATACCCTTCCATGAAGTCAAACGCCGGCCCGAGGCTCTCGGCCTGCACCGACATCCAGAGCGCGTTGATATCCTCTGGCGTGAGTTCCCCCTCGCGGCGCGCGGCGTGCAGCTTGCACTCGAAATCGTAGAACGCGATCTGGCGCACCACGGTGTTGATCATGTCCTCGACCTTGCCCGCCAGCAGCACCTTGCGCTCGGCCTGGGTCCCGGCATTCGCAAGCAGGCGGCGAAAGGTCAGCATCTCGCCAAAGACACTTGCCGTTTCGGCCAGTGTCAGCGGCGTTGAGGCCAGCAATTCGCCCTGCGGCGCGGCAAGGCGCTGATGCACGCCATGGCCCAGCTCATGCGCGAGCGTCATCACGTCGCGCGGCTTGCCCAGATAGTTGAGCATCACGTAAGGGTGCGCGTCGGTCACGGTGGGATGGGCAAAGGCGCCGGGCGCCTTGCCCGGCTTCACGCCCGCGTCGATCCAGCCCTTGTCGAAAAAGGGTGCTGCCAGATCGGCCATTTCGGGCGCAAAACCGGCATAGGCGGCGATCACCGTCTCGCGTGCCTCGTCCCAGCCGATGAGGCGGGTGTCCTCCATCGGCAGGGGCGCGTTGCGGTCCCAGACCTGCATCCGCTCGAGGCCGAGCCATTTGCGCTTCAACTCGTAATAGCGGTGCGAGAGGCGCGGATAGGCGGCGACAACCGCATTGCGCAGCGCCTCGACCACCTCGGGTTCGACATCGTTGGAGAGGTGGCGCGCGGTCTGTGGCGTGGGCATCTTGCGCCAGCGGTCGAGCACCTCCTTTTCCTTGGCCTGGGTGTTGTGAACGCGGGCAAAGATGCGGATATTCTCGCCAAAGACGCGGGCCAGTTCGCGCGCGGCGGCCTCGCGCCTGTCGCGGTCATGGTCGGTGAGCAGGTTGAGCGTGCCCTCGATGGTCAACTCCTCGCCATCCACGGTGAAGGAGAGCCCGGCGATCGTCTCATCGAAAAGCCGCTCCCAGGCGTCGCCCACCACGCCCATATCGTGCAGGAATTTCTCAAGCTCGTCGGAGAGCTGATAGGGCTTCATCGCGCGAATGCGGCGCAGCACCGGGGCGTAGCGCGCGAGATCCGCATTCTCGGCATACATCGCCTCGAGCGCGCCCTCGTCCAGCCGGTTCAGCTCCAGCGAGAAGAAGACGAGCGGCGTGGTGAAATCCGTCACCTTCTCCTGACAGTCGGAGAGGAACTTGGCGCGCGCGCCATCGGTGGTCTGCTGGTAATAGCGCAGCCCCGCATAGGACATGATCCGCCCCGCCGTGCGGCTGATCGCCTCGTCGCGGCGCAGGCATTCGAGCAGGCCCGCGGCGTCGAGCGACGCCAGCTTGCCCTCGTAATCGGCGGCAAAGCGCGCGCAGGCGTCGCGCAGCCAGTCGAGATCGCGCGCCAGTTCGGGGGCGTCGGGGGCCGAATAGAGATCGCGCAGATCCCATTCCGGCAGCGGGCCGAGATCCCTGGTCCCCGCGGGGGCGTTGGCGTCCTGGACGGCAAGGGGGCGGATGATCATGCGCGGGCCTCATGCTTTTGATCGGGTGATTGATCGGATGATACCGGCCAGACATAGGCGGGGGCGCGGCGGGTCTCAACCCCGCATCGCCCCTGCGCTCCTTGCGCTCCATGCGGTCCTTGTGCCGGGCGCCGCGGCAGGTATGGTGCCACAAGCGCAGAGGGAGGGACAGGCGATGCGATTTGCGAGATATGGCGCGCGCGGTCAGGAACGGCCGGCGGTGCTCGATGACGAGGGGCGGCTGAGGGATCTGTCGGGCGTGGTGCCCGATCTGGCGGGTGAGGTTCTGGGAGCGCTGCCGCGCCTCGATCCCGAGACGCTGCCGCTGGTGGAGGGGGCGCCACGCCTTGGCGTGCCGGTGGCCGGGATCGGCAAGATCATCGGCATCGGCCTCAATTACAGCGACCACGCCGCCGAGATCGGTGCCACGCCCCCCGCCGAGCCGCTGGTGTTTCTCAAGGCGGTGAGCGCGCTCAACGGGCCGAACGATCCGGTGATCCTGCCGCGCGGGTCGCGCAAGGGCGATTGGGAGGTGGAGCTGGGCGTCGTCATCGGGCGGCGCGCGAAACATGTGAGCGTGGCCGACGCGCCCGGCCATGTGGCAGGCTACACGATCGTCAACGATGTCTCCGAGCGGGCGCTCCAGATCGAGGGCTCGGGCCAGTGGACCAAGGGCAAGAGCTGCGACAGCTTCGCGCCGGTGGGGCCCTGGCTGGTCACACCCGAGGCGCTGGGCGATGTGCAGGCGCTCGATCTGGTGACCGAGGTCAACGGCGAGACCATGCAGCGCGGCAATACCGCGCGGATGGTCTTCGGGGTGGCCGAGATCATAGCCTATCTCAGCACCCTCATGACGCTCGAGCCCGGGGATATCATCGCCACCGGCACGCCGCCGGGTGTCGGCATGGGGCAGACGCCGCCGCGCTTCCTCGTGGCGGGCGACGAGATGGTGCTGCGCATCACCGGGCTGGGCGAACAGCGGGCGCGGGTCATGGCAGAGGGGTAGGCGCGGCGGCAGCGCGCGCCGCCCCGCTCAGGACGCCGCCGCGCGGCCCGCGCCCGTCTCGGCGCCCGCGCCCGCGAGGAAATCGCAGATCATCCCGAAGACCCGCGCCTGCATCGCGGGCGTGTCCATCAGCGTCTCGTGCCGCCCGCCGGGGATGATCTCGAGCCGGCCGCCGGGCCAATGCGCCATGCGGTCATGGATGCGGCGCGGATCGACGATCTCTTCGTCGCTGCCCAGGATCGTGAGGCAGGGCAGTCCCGGCGCAGGGCGGCGCGCGAGGGTGCGCATCTCGACCAGCGCCTCGTGCAGCCACTGAAGGCTCGGCCCGCCGATGCCAAGCTCGGGATGCGCCCGGATCTGGCGCGCCATGTAATCCCAGGTCTCGCGGTCATTGGTGAGCTTGTTGGTCTCGAAGGGCTCGGTCAGCACATAATGCTCGGCCGCCGTGCTCGGGGCGTAGAGATGCCCGAACCCCAGATGCCGCATCCCCCAGCCCAGCGACCAGGCGACGGGGCGCAGCATCGCGCTCATCCGGATCCCCCACATCGGCGCGGAAAAGACCACGCGCGCCACGTCGAGTCCCTCCATCACCGCGCGCAACCCGATGCAGCCGCCCATCGAATGCGCGAGCAGATGCCAGGGGCGCGGCAGCTCGAGCGCGCCCGCCGCCGCCACCATCGCCGCCACGTCGCGCTGATAATCGGTGAACCGCCCCACATGGCCCGACATCGGATCATCGCCGAGCCGGTCGGCCAGCCCCTGCCCGCGCCAGTCGATGACCAGCGTGGCAAGGCCCGCATCGGCAAAATACCGGGCGGCGCGGCCGTATTTCTCGACATATTCGGTGCGCCCCGGAAAGAGCAGCACCGTGCCGCGCGCGCCCTCGGCCTGCCAGAGACCCACGCGGATGCGCACCCCGTCCGAGGTTCGCATCCAGAACGCGGCCCCGTCGCCGGGGCCGTCCGCCACCTCGGAGAAGAGCGGCGCCTGCTCCATCAGGCCAGAACGCCGCCCAGTTTCATCGCCATCCCCATGTCGCCATCGACCGAGAGGCGCCCCGACATGAAGGCCGCCGTCGGATCGAGATCGCCCGAGAGAATCGCCTCGAACGTATCGGCATCGGCGGTGAGGGTCACGTCGGTCTCGTCCTCGGCGGCACGCGCGCCGGAGGCGTCGAGCACGATGCTGCCCGCGCCCTCGATCACGAATTTCGCCGACCCGTCAAAGCCGTCCTCGCCCATCTTCTCGTTGAGCGCCTTCACGGCGGCTGCAATCACGTCGCTCATGTCGTCGTCCTTTCACGTTTGCGATGGCGGGGGGTTTGCATCCCGCCAATCCGCGCTACACTCGGACGTTATGGGAGCGCGTATCCGATATCTCAACCGTATCGTCGCGGCAGGTGCCGCGATAGTCACGTTTTCCTTACCGGCGGCGGCGCAGGAGACGCGGCTCGACACGCTTTTCACGCAGCTTGCCGATGCCGCCCCCGCCGACGCGCGCCGCATCGCCGCCGAGATCGAGCTGGAATGGACGCGCTCGGGCTCGGCCTCCATGGATCTGCTGCTGCGCCGGGGCGAGGATGCGCTCGAGGCGGGGGATCTCGCCATGGCCATCGACCATCTGAGCGCGGCCATCGACCATGCGCCGGATTTCGCCGAGGCCTGGCATCTGCGCTCGGTCGCGTTCTTTCGTCAGGGGCGGTTCGGGCTGGCGCTCGATGACATCGCCCATGTGCTCGTGCATGAGCCGCGCCATTTCAACGCGATCTACGGGCTGGGCATTCTCTTCGAGGAGACGGGCCGCCCCGATCTCGCGCAGGGCGTGCTGCTGCGCGCCCGGGCTATACATCCCCATCACCCGGAGATAGGCACGGCGCTGGAGCGGGTGGCGCGCAAGCTGGGCGGCGCCACGCTCTGAGCGGAGCGGCAATCAAGAGGAACGCGGCCGATGTCCGAGAAGTCGAGAACCCTCGCGGTTCTGGGCCCGACCAATACCGGCAAGACCCATTACGCCATCGAGCGGATGCTGGGCTACCGGACCGGGATCATCGGGTTGCCGCTGCGCCTTCTGGCGCGGGAGGTCTATGACCGGATCGTGGCCGCGCGCGGGCCGTCGGTGGTGGCGCTCGTCACCGGAGAGGAGCGCATCGTGCCGGCTCGCGCGCAATACTGGGTCTGCACGGTGGAGGCGATGCCCGAGGGGATGGGCGCGGATTTCGTCGCCATCGACGAGATCCAGCTCTGCGCCGATCCCGAGCGGGGGCATGTCTTTACCGACCGGCTGCTGCGGATGCGGGGCCTGCGCGAGACGCAGTTTCTGGGAAGCCACACGATGCGGCCCACCATCGCCGCACTTGTGCCGGGGGTGGAATTCCTGGGCCGCGAACGCATGTCGCAGCTTGCCTATGCCGGCCCGCGCAAGATCTCGCGGATGCCCGCGCGCAGCGCCATCGTGGGGTTCTCGGTCGAGAACGTCTATGCCATCGCCGAGTTGATAAGGCGGCAAAAGGGCGGCGCGGCGGTGGTCATGGGCGCGCTCAGCCCCCGCACCCGCAACGCGCAGGTGGCGCTCTATCAGAACGGCGATGTGGATTACCTGGTGGCGACCGATGCCATCGGCATGGGGCTCAATCTCGATATCGACCATGTGGCCTTCTCGTCGCTGACGAAATTCGACGGGCGCCGGATGCGCCCGCTCTTCCCGCATGAGCTGGGCCAGATCGCGGGGCGCGCGGGGCGCGGGATGCGCGACGGCACTTTTGGCGTGACCGGCGAGGCCCCGGAGCTGGAGCCGGAACTGGCGCAGGCGATTACCGATCACCGCTTCGCGCCCGTCCGCCGCCTTGAATGGCGCAATGCACGGCTGGCCTTCGGTTCGCCGCAGGCGCTGATTGCCTCGCTCGAGGCGCGGCCCGAGCATGAGCTGTTGGCGCGGGCGCGGGAGGCCGATGACCTTGCCGCGCTGAAAACCCTTGCCGAGGTGGGCGAGGTGCGCGCGCGCGCCACCGACGCGCCCTCGGTGCGGCTCTTGTGGGATGTCTGCCGCATCCCCGATTTCCGCGGCATCAGCCCCACCGAACATGCAAGCCTGCTGGAGCGCATTTTCTGCGACCTGCACGAGCATGGCCGCGTGCCCGATGACTGGCTGGCCGCGCAGGTGCGGCGCATCGACCGGACCGAGGGCGATATCGACACGCTGTCGAAACGCCTCGCGCATATCCGCACCTGGACCTATGTCGCGCAGCGCAAGGGCTGGGTCGATGACGAAACCCATTGGCGCGAGGCGACGCGCGCTGTAGAAGACCGCCTGTCGGACGCGCTGCATGGGGCGCTGACCCAGCGATTTGTGGACCGGCGCACATCCGTGCTGCTGCGCCGGCTCAAGCAGAAGGAGGCCATGGTGGCCGAAGTGAACGATCAGGGCGCGGTCAGCGTCGAGGGCGAATTCGTGGGCCGTCTCGAGGGGTTCCGCTTTATCCGTGACAAGGCCGCTGCCGGGCAGGAGGCGCGCACGCTGGAGCAGGCGAGCCTTGCCGCGCTGGCACCGCATTTCCATCTCAAGGCGGATCGCTTCTACAATGCGCCCGATACCGAGATCGACTTTACCGAACAGGGCGGCCTCATGTGGGGCACCGACGCGGTAGGCAAGCTCATCGCCGGGACCGACCCGATGAAGCCGCAGGCCGTGGCATTCGTCGATGACGAGGCGGGGCCGGACGTGGCCGCCAGGGTGCAGCGCCGGTTGCAACATTTCATCGACCGCAAGATCGCCACGCTCTTCGAGCCGCTGACCGCGATCAGCCGCGACGAGACGCTGACCGGCATGGCGCGCGGCTTCGGCTTCCGGCTGGTCGAGGGTCTGGGGATCATCCCGCGCGGCGAGGTGGCCGAGGAGGTCAAGGCGCTCGATCAGGAGGCGCGCGGGGCGTTGCGCAAGCACGGCGTGCGCTTTGGCCAGTTCACGGTGTTCCTGCCGCTTCTGCTCAAGCCCGCGCCGACGCGGCTGCGGCTGGTGCTGTGGTCGCTGGCGCAGGGTCTGGCCGAGTTCCCCGAGGCCCCGCCGCCGGGCCTTGTGACCGTGCCTGCGCAGACCGGCGCGCCGAAGGGGTATTTCACCATGGCGGGGTATCGCGCGGCAGGCGAGCGGGCGATTCGCATCGACATGCTGGAGCGGTTGGCGGACATGCTGCGCGGTGCCGATACGCGCGGCGGATTCGAGGCGACGCCGGACATGCTGTCGATCACCGGCATGACGCTGGAGCAGTTCGCGGGGCTCATGCAGGGGCTGGGCTATCGCGCCGAGCGGGGCGAGCGCGCCAAGGTCAAGCCGGTCGATCAGGCCATCGCCGAGGCCCCCGCCGATGCGGCGGCAGCGGCAGAGGCGGCCCCGGAAACCGCCCGAGGCGCCGCCGAGGCGATCCCCGATGCCGGGGCTGCCCCGATCGTCGAAGAGCCCCGCGCCGAGACCGAGGTCGCACCCGCGATCGACGCCGCCCCGGAGCAGGAAATCCCCCCCGGCGAGACGCCCGAGGTGGCCGCCCCGGAGATCGAGGTGTTCTACACCTTCACCTGGGCGCCGCGCGGGCGCGGCGCGCGGCCCAGGCGCGCGGCGCGCGACGATCACGCCAGGCGCGGCGAGCGGCCACAGGGCAACAAGCCGGGCAAGGGAAAACCGACCCGGGGCAAGCCCCGCGAGGAGCGCCCCAAATCCTTTTCGGCACGGCCCGAGAAGAAGGACCAGATCGACCCCGACAATCCCTTTGCCGCGGCGCTGATGGGGCTGAAGACCGGCGACTGAAGGCCGCTTGCGGCAGGCAGGGGCCGGGACGCAAGAGCGCGCCGCCCCGTCACGATAAGAGACGGCGCAAGGTCACGGCGCGAGAAAGGTAACCCCCTCCATGCCCGCGATGATCGCCACATCGGCGTCATAGAGCGCGCCCAGCCGTTCGACCAGCGCCGCGTCCCATCCGGGCACGGCGATTTCCTCCTCCATCGCCGCCGGATCGGCGAACTTGTCGAGAAAGGCCGCCACCGCGCGGCGTTTATGCGCCTCGCTCAGCCCCGGACGGCTCTCGATGAAGGCGTGAAAGCGGTCGAGACCGGCCGGCGTCATGATCTCGTCGAGCAGCGCGAATTCGCCCTCGAGTGGCACGTCCTCGGGCACGCCCGCCATTTCGCGCAGGATCGTGCCCCAGATCAGCGGCGTATCCTCGTTGCACCACACCGTGAGCCCCATCCCGGGAAAGGCCGCGCGCAGCCGCGCGACGGTCTCCGACCATCGCAGCGCCATCGGATCGTCGCCGCGCAGGAATTCGGGCAGGGTCCGAAAGGGCGTATCGGGCAGCATCGCCGGCAGGAAGGCCGCCGGGTTGCGCAGCCCGAGGAAAAGCGCGATCCGGTCGCCCGCGAACATCTTGTGAAACTCCGCCAGCCGCATCTCGGCGGCGGCGTAGAAGCGGCCGCTGCCCACGGTCATCTTGGGCGTGCCGAAGAACCCGTGATTGGAGAGCACCAGCCGCGCCGTCTGCGCGCTGGCCCCGCTCGCTGCGAGAACCCGGGCGCGGGCATCGTCGGGCAGGGCGATGGTCCGCGCGCTCTGGAACAGGTCGCGGATCAGGCGGCGATAGCTCTCGGGCGGCGGGACGCAGATGCCCCGCGCGCCCAGCATCGGCGCATTCGCCCGCAGGCAGCCCACGAGCCTGTCCCCGTCGGTCGCATGTGCGCCTGCGTGAATGACGACCTCCATGCCCGTGACAAGCCTCCCTCAAGTGAACTCGCGGCACTATAGGCGCTTTGCGGCGAAGGAAAACCGCAATCGTCGGGCCTGCCCGCTTGCCCACGCCCGCGATTGGCCCTAATCAGCAGGGGCGACGTGCCGCGTTAGCTCAGCTGGTAGAGCAGCGCTCTTGTAAAGCGAAGGTCGGGGGTTCGATCCCCTCACGCGGCACCATCTTCTCCCGCTTCAGGACCGTGTTCTCCCGGCTCCTGTCGGCAGGCAAGCCCCCGATTGGCCATATGGCCATACGCCGAAGACCGGACATTCTCGCCGCGCGCAGGGGGGGTTGCGACAAGATTCCTTGATCTGCATCAAATTCGCGCATTGCCGCGATGCGCATGACCTTCTAGAACCGCATTATCACAGGGGTGTGAGACTCGCGTCCGCGCGCCCCGCGACACCACCATCAGGAGGCATCCAATGGCAGACGCAGCCATTCACGGCCACGAACACGAAGATCAGCGCGGGTTCTTCACCCGCTGGTTCATGTCCACGAACCACAAGGATATCGGCATCCTCTACCTGATCGCCTCGGCGCTCGTCGGTCTCATCTCGGTCATGTTCACCGTTTACATGCGGCTCGAACTGATGGAGCCGGGCGTGCAATACATGTGCATGGAAGGCGCGCGGTTCATTGCCTCCGAGGCCACCTGCACCCCCAACGGGCACCTGTGGAACGTCATGATCACCTATCACGGGGTGCTGATGATGTTCTTCGTGGTCATTCCTGCGCTCTTCGGCGGTTTCGGCAACTATTTCATGCCGCTCCAGATCGGCGCGCCGGACATGGCGTTCCCGCGGATGAACAACCTGTCGTTCTGGCTCTATGTCGCGGGCACCTCGCTGGGCGTGGCCTCGCTTCTGGCGCCGGGCGGCAATGGCCAACTCGGCTCTGGCGTGGGCTGGGTGCTCTATCCGCCGCTCTCGACCAATGAGGGCGGGATGTCGATGGATCTGGCGATCTTTGCCGTCCATGTGTCGGGGGCAAGCTCGATCCTCGGCGCGATCAACATGATCACCACCTTCCTCAACATGCGCGCGCCGGGCATGACGCTGTTCAAGGTGCCGCTCTTCTCGTGGTCGATCTTCGTCACGGCATGGCTCATCCTGCTGGCGCTGCCGGTGCTGGCCGGTGCCATCACCATGCTGCTGACGGACCGCAATTTCGGCACCACCTTCTTTGATCCGGCGGGCGGCGGCGATCCGGTCCTCTACCAGCACATCCTGTGGTTCTTCGGCCACCCGGAGGTGTATATCATCATCCTGCCCGGCTTTGGCATCATCTCTCATGTGATCGCCACCTTCTCGCGCAAGCCGGTCTTCGGCTATCTGCCGATGGTCTGGGCGATGATCGCCATCGGCTTCCTCGGCTTCATCGTCTGGGCGCACCACATGTATACCGTGGGCATGAGCCTCAGCCAGCAGAGCTATTTCATGCTGGCCACGATGGTGATCGCGGTGCCCACGGGGGTGAAGGTGTTCAGCTGGATCGCCACCATGTGGGGCGGCTCGATCGAGTTCCGCACGCCGATGCTCTGGGCCTTCGGGTTCCTGTTCCTCTTCACCGTGGGCGGTGTGACCGGCATCGTGCTCAGCCAGGCCGCCGTGGACCGCGCCTATCACGACACCTATTATGTCGTGGCGCATTTCCACTACGTGATGAGCCTTGGGGCCGTGTTCGCCATCTTCGCGGGGATCTATTTCTACTTCCCCAAGATGACCGGGCGGCAGATCCCCGAATGGGCCGGCAAGCTGCATTTCTGGGCCATGTTCATCGGCGCCAACCTGACCTTCTTCCCGCAGCACTTTCTCGGGCGTCAGGGCATGCCGCGCCGCTATATCGACTACCCGGAGGCCTTTGCCACCTGGAACTGGTGGTCGTCGGTGGGTGCGTTCATCTCCTTTGCGAGCTTCGTGTTCTTCTTCGGGGTGGTGATCCACGCGCTCCTGCGCGGCGCGCGCGAGACGCGGCCCAACCCGTGGAACGAATATGCCGACACGCTGGAATGGACCCTGCCCTCGCCGCCGCCGGAGCACACCTTCGAGACGCTCCCCAAGCGCGAGGACTGGGACAAGCAGCCCGCGCACTGAGCCCGGGCAGACAGGAATGACAAGGGGCCCCGGACATCCGTCCGGGGCCTTTCGCATCGTCCCCCGGTCGCTTTCGCGGTTTCCCACCCTGCCCGTCCCGTGCTAGCCATGCGCGCAGCCCCCGGTCAGGACCGCCACGATGAGTCACGAAATCCGCCTCGCCTTCGCGCATCCCGCCGCCCGCGCCCGTGCCACCGCGCCCGATGGGCCGCTCGATCGCATTTCCCTGCGCGATCATGTCGTCGCGGTGGAGATCGGCGCCTTTCAGGCCGAGCGCGGCACCACGCAACGGGTCTGTTTCAACATTGTCGTCGAGGTGCGCCCGCCCGAGGCGCCGCTCTCGGACGACGTGGACCGCATCCTGTCCTATGACCGGGTGACCGAGGCCATCGCCGCCGCGCTGGCCGAGGAGCGGCTGAACCTGCTCGAGACCCTGGCCGAGCGCATCGCCGGGCGTATCCTGCGCGAGCCGCAGGCCGTGCGCTGTTTCGTGCGCATCGAAAAGCTGGACCGGGGGCCCGGCGCGCTTGGCGTCGAGATCGTCCGCTCGGTGGCCGATCTGGCGACCCGCGCCACGCCGCTGCCCGATACCGCGCCGCATCCGCATGTGGTCTTCCTGACCAATCCCGCCATCGCCTCGGGCAATCTCTCGCGCTGGCTCGACCAGCTCGAGGCGCGCGCCGAGCCCGTGATCCTCTGCGTGGGCCATCCCGACACGCCCGCCCCCCGCACCGGGCACCGGATGACGCAGCGCCGGGTGGATCTGCTCGCGCTCGAGCAGAATGCCTGGGTGCTGGCCGCGCGCGATGCGCGCTGCGTGGTGGTGGCCACCCGGACCGAGCTCGACTGGGCGATGCGCCATGGCCAGATCAGCGTCTGGGCCCCCTCCAAGATCGTGCTCGACGCGGTGGACGGGCCGCCCGCCGGTGCCGGGAACCCGGTCGATCTCGCCGCGTGGTTCGCGGGGCATGTCGAGGCGTCGGACCTTCTCCTGATCGGCACATCCCCGCCCGCCACCTGCGCCGTGCCGGTGATCGTGCAGGACATCGCGCGCGCGGGGCTGTGATGCACTATTACCGGCCGATCCCCCGCGTTGATGCCGCGCGCAGCGGCGATGCCCTGCCGCTCGCCGGCGGGTGGTGCTGGTTCGACCGGGTGGAGGTGCTGTCGCGCGATGCGCCGCCGCGCCTGCTGCCTGTCTCGGAGGTGCCGCCCGAGGCGCTCGCACCGCTCACCGCGCCGCGCGCCCCGCTTGCCGGGCTCGACATGGGCGCGCCGCGGATCATGGGCATCCTCAACGTCACTCCCGACAGCTTTTCCGACGGCGGGCAGCATGTCGATCCGGCGCAGGCGCTGGCCCATGCCCGCGCCATGGCCGCGAGCGGCGCCGAGATCATCGACGTGGGCGGCGAATCGACCCGCCCGGGCGCCCGGACGGTCCCCGAGGACAAGGAGATCGCCCGCACCGCGCCGGTGATCGCCGCCATCCACGCCGCCACCGGGCTGCCCATCTCGATCGACACCCGCAAGGCGCCGGTGGCGCGCGAAGCGGTGCGGGCGGGGGCGACGCTGATCAACGACGTGGCAGGTTTCACCCATGATCCCGACCTTGCCCCCCTTGCCGCCGAATACGCGCTGCCGGTCTGCGTGATGCACGCGCAGGGCACACCCGAGACGATGCAGAACGATCCGCGCTACGCGGATGTGCTGTTCGATGTCCATGACTGGCTGGCGGCGCGGGTGGCCGCGCTCGAGGCGCTCGGCATCGCGCGCGCGCGCATCGCCGTCGATCCCGGCATCGGCTTTGGCAAGACGACCGCGCACAACCTGCGGCTGTTGCAGAACCTGTCGCTGTTTCATTCGCTGGGCTGCCCGATCCTGCTTGGCGCGTCGCGCAAGCGGTTCATCGGCGATCTGACGGACACGCCGCGGGCCGCGGACCGGGTGGCGGGATCGCTCGCGGTGGCCGTCATGGCCATGGCGCAGGGCGTGCAGATCCTGCGTGTGCATGACGTGGCCGAGACGCGCGCCGCGCGCACGATGTGGCAGGCGGTGCGCTTCGCCGCGCGGCCCTGAGGGACGCGGGCAGCACAGGGGCTCGCCGCTGCCGGGAGCGGGGGCGCGCCGCGCCCGCCGTCCCGGCCCGTCGGTTCAGAGCAGCTTGAGATCCGAGGCCATCTGCCGCCCGTCGCGGCCATCCCTGAGCTCGTAGCCGATCTTCTGGTTGTCGGCGAGGCCGGTGAGGCCCGAGCGCTCGACCGCCGAGATATGCACGAACACGTCCTTTCCGCCGTCATCGGGCGCGATAAAGCCGTAACCCTTGGTGGTGTTGAACCATTTCACGGTGCCTGTCGGCATTCCGTTCTCCTTCGTCTTCGCGTCCCCGGAATTATGCCGGGCCATATGCGCCGCAACCGCGACCCATGGCGCGATGATTGCACTGTCCATGTAAAAATCAAGCGAAACTCCGTGACCGTCCGGGCGCGGCGCGGTAAGAGGGGGGCCGAAACGGGAGGGAACGGATGATCCTGTATGGGTTGAAAACCTGCGACACCTGCCGCAAGGCGCTGAAATCACTTGGTCATGCCGAATTTCGCGATATCCGCGCCGAGGGTCTGCCCGAAGATGTGGCACGCGCCGCGCATGAGCGGTTCGGTGCCGCGCTGGTGAACCGGCAATCGGCCACCTGGCGCGGCCTGAGCGAGGCGGAGAGGGCGCGCGATCCGCTCGCGCTCATTGCCGCGTATCCTGCGGTGATGAAGCGGCCCCTGATCGACGACGGCACGCGGCTCTGGCTCGGCTGGGGCAAGGATGTGCAGGCGGCCCTGCTGGGCGAGGTCTGAGATGCGCAGCGCGGCGATGGTTCTGGGGGTGATCGGCGGGTGTCTGGCGGTGATCGTGGGGTTTTTCAGCTACGGCTATACCGAGGTGGTCAACCGTTTCGGTGAGGTCGAGGGCCTGTTGCAGCAGGTCAACGATCCGGCGCTCATCCGCACGGCGAGCTTTCTCGCGCCGCTTCTGGCCATCGCGGGAGGGGCCATGGCAAGGATGCGCGCGCTCTGGGGCGGGGTGTTGATGCTGGTAGCGGCGGGGCTGATGTATTATGCCTTCGGTTTCGGCGTGTTCACGATGTTTCCCATCGGCATGACGGCGCTGGCCGGGCTGCTGGCGGTGGCGGCGGGCAAGCCGGACGAGCCCAGGGCGCATTTCTGAGGCAGCTTCGGGGCGCGCAGCGACGGGCCGGGGGGCGGCCCGGCGATGCGCGGGGACGTGCGCAGAACGTCCGCCGCTCATGCTCACGCACGTAATCCTTGACGATCGTATAGCCGCCGGTGAAGCCATGCTCAGCCTGAAGCCGTTCCCATATCCGCTTGGCCGTATGACGCTGCTTGCGATGCACGGTCTTGTCGGCCTCAAGCCAGGCGTCAATGAACTCGGTGAACCCGTCCAGCTTCGGCCGCCTGATCGGCTTGTCCCGCGGTAACCAGGCGGCACCGAAAAGGCCAACATCTTCTCAACCGTCCCGCGCGAAATGTTGAAATGCTTCGCTGCTGCGCGCTTGCTCATGCCCTAGGCACACGCCAAGCGAACCTTCTTGTAAAGTTCCACGGTATAGATCTCCCCACCCTCCCTGCCGCTGCAAGAAGGGAAAAGTGGCAGGATTTTACTCCGCCCGCAGCGAGACTATCCCGCCGCTACCGTGGCCTAATCTTGCACCGCCGTTTCCATTTGCGCCGCTTTCGCGCCCTGCGCCTCGATCTCGGCGGCGCGGGCCTCCACCAGTTCGACGATATGCGCGATCATCCGGTCGTTATCGAGCCGGTGACTCTGCCTGCCGGCCAGATAGACCATGCCCGCCCCCGCGCCCCCGCCGGTAAAGCCCACATCGGTCATCAGCGCCTCGCCGGGGCCGTTGACCACGCAGCCGATGATCGAGAGGCTCATCGGCGTCCTGATATGCGCAAGCCGCGCCTCGAGGATCTCCACCGTGCGGATCACGTCGAAACCCTGCCGCGCGCAGCTCGGGCAGGAAATGATGTTCACGCCCCGATGCCGCAGTCCGAGCGCCTTGAGGATCTCGTTGCCGACCTTCACCTCCTCGACCGGATCGGCCGAGAGACTCACCCGGATCGTGTCGCCGATCCCCGACCACAGCAGATTGCCCAACCCGATCGCGCTCTTGATCGTGCCGCTCGTCAGACCGCCCGCCTCGGTGATGCCGAGATGAATGGGCGCGTCGGTCGCATCGGCCAGTTGCTGATATGCGGCCGCGGCGAGAAACACGTCCGAAGCCTTTACGCTGATCTTGAATTCGTGGAAATCATTCTCTTCGAGAATCCGGATATGACCAAGGCCGGATTCGACCATCGCCTCGGGGCAGGGCTCGCCGTATTTCTCGAGGAGATGTTTTTCGAGACTTCCGGCATTTACCCCGATCCGCATCGAACAGCCGTGATCGCGCGCCGCCGCGATCACCTCGCGCACCCGTTCGGGACTCCCGATATTTCCGGGATTGATTCGCAGACAGGCCGCCCCCGCCTCCGCCGCCTCGATGCCGCGACGGTAATGAAAATGAATATCCGCCACAATCGGCACCGGGCTCTCGCGCACGATCTCGCGCAGCGCGCGCGCGGAGGCTTCGTCCGGCACCGAGACCCGCACGATATCGGCCCCCGCCTCGGCGGCGGCCTGCACCTGCGCCACGGTCGCGGCCACATCGGTGGTGGGGGTGTTGGTCATGGTCTGCACGCTGATCGGCGCGCCGCCCCCCACGGGGACCGGCCCCACCATGATCTGACGCGACTTGCGGCGCGCGATATCGCGCCACGGGCGGATCGGATTATGCGACATGGCTCGGCCCCGCTCGACTGGGATTCTCACTGGGATTCTTCACGCCAGAGATAGCGCGCCATGCCCCGCGCAGCAATCGCGCTCAGTCCTGCGCCACCTGCAAAACCTCCGCCACGTGACGCTGGAGGTCGCGGTCGGCCCCCGGATCGGCCACGGCAAAGCGCGTCGTCACCTCGTCGGCCGACAGCACCACGTTCGAGGTGACGGCGCCACGCTGCCCCACCGGGCCATGATGCTCACCGTTCACGCGGAAATAGACCGCCCCCGATTCGCCCACGCGCGCGACGGGCGGCTCCTCGGTGGCGGGCACGTCATAGGTATCACCCGCATTCAGGATCCCCTCGAACAGCACCGAGCCGCCGGCCCCGCTCACCCGCACCCAGGCCGGACGCACCGCGACGAGCTGGACGCCGGGGCGCTCCTCGGCGACCACGCGCGGCGCCGCGGCGGGCACGTCCTCATCCTGCGCCTCGCGCAGTGCCAGCGCGATGGCGCTTTCGCGATCGGTCAGCGGCGTGGCGGGGCTGAGCGTGCCCACCTCGCGCGGATCGAGCATCGCGATCGGGGCGTCGCGCGCGACCATCACCGGCACATCGAGCGCGCGAGGCCGGTAGAGGCGGCTCAGCCGATCCTCCTGCGGCGGCTTGAACATTCCCGCCGCCTCGCTGCCCGCCACCCCGCCTGCCGCGCTGCTCAGCGGGTCGATATCGGCAAGCACCACCGGCGTGTTCTCCACCGGCGCCAGTTGCACCTGCTGCACTTGCCGCAGCACGCTCCAGCCGCCATAGCCGATGCCCCCGATCAGCGCGATCAGCACCAGCGCCGAGCCAACCGCCGCCGGCTCGATCCGCGACAGGATCCCCTCGGAGGCCGGCAGAAAGGGCGTGCTCCCCCCGAGCACCGGATCCTCGATCCGCGCCCGCGCGGCCGCGGCCCGCTCCTGCCTGTCACGCGACGAGGCCTGTTGCGACATGCCGTGCGCGATGGAAAAACCCGATTCGGCGCAAAAGGAGGCAAAGGCCTGGTCCGGGTCCATGCCCAGATAGCGCGCATAGGACCGCACATAACCGGGAATGAAGCCGGGAGTGTCAAATACCGACGGGTCCGCGTTCTCGATCGCGGCAATGTAACTCGCCTTGATGCGCAGATCGCGCTCGACATCGAGCAGGGATTTCCCGAGCGTCGCCCGCTCGCCGCGCATGAGGTCGCCGAGGCGCAATTCATATGCGTCAAAGCCGCGGATATCGACCTCCTCGATCTCCGCCTCGGGTGCTTTCCACCGGCCGATCATGCTCTCAGGTGCCTCTCACATGTCCCCCTGAACGGTCGCGAATTCGTGATTCGCGCCCTCCGTTTTTCTTCATGAGAGTCTAACACACGGCAAGCACGATTGCACCTGCGCCGGCGTTATCCCGCCAGTTCCGAGCGGTTCAGCGCGCAATGTGACCAGAGCGCGTCCATCGCCTGCACCAGCCGGTCCATTTCGTCGGGCCCGTGCACCGGCGACGGGGTGAAACGCAGCCGCTCGGTGCCGCGTGGCACGGTCGGGAAATTGATCGGCTGCACGTAGATGCCATAGCGCTCCAGCAGCATGTCGCTCAACTTCTTGGTGTGGACCGGATCGCCCACGATCACCGGGACGATATGACTGCCATGGTCGATGAGCGGCAGGCCCAGCCCCTTGAGCCGGGTCTTGAGGATCTTCGCCTGCGTCTGGTGCTTCTCGCGCAGCTCCGCGCCCCGGGCGGTCTTGAGGAACGCCACCGAGGCCGCGGCCCCCGCCGCGAGCGCCGGCGCAAGCGAGGTCGAGAAGATGAAGCCCGGCGCGTAGGACCGCACCGCGTCACACATCTTCGCGCTCGCCGCGATATAGCCGCCCATCACGCCATAGGCCTTGGCCAATGTGCCGTTGATGATGTCGATGCGGTGCATCAGCCGGTCGCGCTCACAAATCCCCGCGCCGCGCGCGCCATACATGCCGACGGCATGCACCTCGTCGATATAGGTCAGCGCGCCGAATTCGTCGGCCAGATCGCAGATCGCCTCGATGGGTCCGAAATCGCCATCCATCGAATAGACGCTCTCGAAGGCGATGAGCCTGGGCGCGCCCGGCTCGTCGGCGGCGAGCAATTCGCGCAGGTGATCCACGTCGTTATGGCGGAAAATGCGCTTGGCCCCGCCATTGCGCCGCACACCCTCGATCATGCTGGCATGGTTCAGTTCGTCCGAATAGATGATCAGCCCCGGAAAGAGCCTGGGCAGGGTCGAGAGCGTCGCATCATTGGCGATATAGGCCGAGGTGAACAGCAGCGCCGCCTCCTTGCCATGCAGATCGGCAAGCTCGGTTTCCAGCGCCTTGTGCCAGATCGTGGTGCCGGAGATGTTGCGCGTGCCGCCCGATCCTGCGCCGGTGGCGTCGATCGCCTCGTGCATCGCCGCGAGCACCTCGGGATGCTGGCCCATGCCGAGGTAATCGTTGCCGCACCAGACGGTGATCGGCTGCTCGGTGCCGTCGGGCTTGCGCCAGAGCGCGTGGGGAAAATTGCCGCGCACGCGCGCGATGTCGATGAAGGTGCGATAACGCCCCTCCTCATGCAGACGATTGAGGGCCTGATCGAGCCTTGCCGCGTAGTTCACTGACGTCTTCCTTCCCCTTGGCGCGGGCATACCCGGCGCTGTGGCACCTCCGGCCACCCTTTTTTATTCGTGGCGTCACCCTATTGCGCCCGCCGCGTGACGCCAGATTACAAATTGCCGCCCCCCCTGCCTTGACCTCGGTCAAGCGACTGGACAGCATCACCGCGCCTGATACCCTCATTCAAACCATACCCCAAGCGCAAAGGCCAGTCATGTCTCTTCCCGCCACGCTCTCCCGTATCGACGACAGCTTGCCTCAGGCGCTCGACCGGCTCATGGGGCTCTTGCGCATCCCGTCGATCTCCACCGACCCGGCCCATGCCGCCGATTGCGAGGCCGCCGCCGACTGGCTCGTGGCCGACCTCCAGAGCCTTGGCGCGAAGGCGGAAAAGCGCGCCACGCCGGGCCGCCCGATGGTCGTGGGCCATGTCGAGGGAGAGGGGCCGCACCTGCTCTTCTATGGCCATTACGACGTGCAGCCGGTCGATCCGCTCGATCTGTGGCACACCGATCCTTTCGCGCCCGAGATTCAGGACACACCCCACGGGCAGGTGATCCGCGCGCGCGGCGCCTCCGACGACAAGGGCCAGCTGATGACCTTCATCGAGGCCTGCCGCGCGTGGAAATCGGTGCATGGCGCCCTGCCCTGCCGGATCACCTTCTTCTTCGAGGGCGAGGAGGAATCGGGCTCGCCCTCGCTCATCCCCTTCATGAAGGCGAACGCCGCCGAACTCACCGCCGATCTGGCGCTCATCTGCGATACCTCGATGGTCGCCCCCGGCGTCCCCTCCATCGCCTCGCAACTGCGCGGGATGCTCAAGGACGAATTCACCATTACCGGCCCGACCATCGACCTGCATTCCGGCCATTACGGCGGCCCCGCGCTCAACCCCTTGCGCGAGATCGCCCGCCTCATCGCCTCTTTCCATGACGAGACCGGCCGCGTCGCCGTCGAGGGGTTTTACGAGGGCGTGCACGAGGTGCCCGAGGATCTCCTGCGCCAATGGGAAAACTGCGGCTTTGACGAGCACGAATACCTCTCCTCCGTGGGCATGACGCAGGCCCATGGCGAGGCGGGCTATTCCACGCTGGTGCAGCAATGGGCGCGGCCGACGCTGGAAATCAACGGCCTCTGGGGCGGCTATCAGGGCGCGGGCACCAAGACGGTGATCCCGAGCCAGGCGCATTGCAAGTTCACCTGCCGGCTGGTGGGCGACATGGACCCTGACAAGCTGCGCGCGCGTATCCGCAAACATGTCGAGGACCGGCTGTCGCCGGACGCAAAGATCGCCTGGGATCAGAACCTTGACGGCTCGCCCGCCGCCGTGATGAACACCAATCGCCCCGAATTCGAGGCCGCGCGCCGCGCGCTTTCCGACGAATGGGGACGCGAGGCGGTATTTGTCGGCATGGGCGGCTCGATCCCCATCGCCGGGTTCTTCAAGGAAATCCTCGGGCTGGATGCGATGCTGATCGGCTTTGCGCAGGAGGATGACGCGATCCACTCACCCAACGAGAAATACAATGTCGAGAGCTTCCACAAGGGCATCCGAAGCTGGGCGCGGGTGCTGGACGCGCTGGCGGGATCAAAGACCCCTGGATAACGCAGCCCCCTCTCCAATATCCCCCGCCCGGCCACACAGCCCACTGAGATGCCCATGATCCCCGGATTCACCGATCACACCACCGGCCCCCTCGCCTATAGCACCGGCGGCGAGGGTCCGCCGCTTCTGCTGCTGCACGGCTTTCCGCAGACCCGTGCCATGTGGGCGCATATCGCCCCCGCGCTGGCCCGGACCCACACCGTGATCTGCCCCGACCTGCCCGGCTATGGCGCCTCGGACAAGCCACAGGACCTTGCCGCCTACAGCTTTCGCGCCATGGCCCGGGAAATCTGCACGCTGATGGACCATCTCGGCCACGCAGCCTTTGATCTTGTCGGCCATGACCGGGGCGCCCGGGTGGCGCACCGCCTCGCCCTCGATGCCCCCGACCGCGTGACGCGCCTCGCGCTCCTCGACATCATCCCCACCCACACACTGCTGTCGGACCTGCGCTGGCAGGTGGCGCGCGCCTATTACCACTGGTTCTTCCTCGCCCAGCCCGCGCCCTTCCCCGACCGCATGATCGCCGCAGACCCCGACAGCTATTTCCAGTCCTGCCTGCTCGGCTGGGGCGGCGCGCAACTGTCGGATTTCGACGCAGGCCAACTGGCGCAGTATCGCGCCGCCTGGCGCGATCCCGACACGATTCGCGGCATGTGCAACGATTATCGCGCCACGCTCGCGCTCGACATGGCCGATGACAGCGCCGATGCAGGCGCGCGGATCGCGTGCCCCACGCTGATCCTCTACGGGGCCTCCGGCGCCATGGCCAGACATTACGACGTGCCCGCCACCTGGGTCCCGAAATGCCACCATATCGAGGCCAGGGCGATCTCTGGCGGGCATTTCTTTCCCGATACCAACCCGTCGGACACCTGCGCCGCGCTGCGCGAGGCGCTCGGCTGAAACGCACAGGAATGTGCAGGAAACGACATGCCGGGCAGGCCCCCAGCCCGGCATGATCCCATATTTTCAATACCTCATGCCACGCGCGATTTGACATACGGGTCAGTTCGCGACACGCTTGCAGGGATCATTGACCAGAGGGAGATACCCATGACCACATTCGTCAGACGCAGCTTTGCGGCGCTTGCCGCCACCAGCATTCTGGCCCTCGGCGCGACCGCCGCGACCGCCGATACATGGCGCTACGCCTTCGAGGAGGCGCTTGACGACGTGCAGGGCGTCTTTGCCCAGAAGTTCAAGGCCGAGGTCGAGGCCAATACCGATCACACGGTGCAGCTCTTCCCCTATGGCACGCTCGGGGAATCCGCCGATACGATGGAACAGGCACAGGCCGGCATCCTGCAATTCGTCGATCAGAGCCCGGGCTTCACCGGCTCGCTCATCCCCGAGGCGCAGGTGTTCTTCGTCCCCTATCTTCTGCCGCAGGATACCGAGGCGCTTGGCGAGTTCTTCCGCACCTCGAAGGCGGTCAACGAGATGTTCCCGAAGCTCTATGCCGAACAGGGGCTCGAGCTGCTGACCATGTTCCCCGAAGGCGAGGTCTGCGTGACCACGCAAAAGCCGGTGACCGAACCGGCCGACCTCAACGAGGTCAAGGTGCGCGTGATGACCAATCCGCTGCTGGTCGAAAGCTACCGCGCCTTCGGGGCCACCCCCACGCCGCTGCCATGGGGCGAGGTCTATGGCGCGCTCCAGACCGGCATCATCCAGGGCCAGGAAAACCCGATGTTCTGGAACTGGTCCGCCAAGATGTACGAGGTGTCCAACGTCATCACCTGCCTTGGCCACAGCAATTTCACCACCGCCGTGATGGCCAACAAGGATTTTCATGACGGGCTCTCGGACGAAGAGAAACAGGTCGTGCAGAACGCCATCGACGTGGCCTTCGATCATATCATCGACTACCAGAAGGGCCTCCACGAGGAGAGCATCGCAAAGATCAAGGCGGCCAAGCCCGAAATCCAGATCAACGTGCTGACCGAAGAACAGCGTCAGCCGTTCATCGAGGCCGGCGCGAAGGTCGAAGCCCGGTTCATCGAGATGACCGGCGACAGCGGCAAGGCGATCCTCGAACAGATGAAGGCCGACCTCGCGGCCGTGACCGAGTAACGCCGGCACCAGATCGGGGGCGGCACATATCCCGCCGCCCCCGCACCCGGAATCGACCGATGATTTTCGACCGATGATTTTCAAGGGAAGGGTCAGCCGTGAACGACAAGCCGGAACCGGACCGAGCATCACCGCCGCAACAGAATGCACGAAACACGCCCGCTCGGGACGCCTATGTTTCCACCCTGCCCGGATTTCTCGGAACACTCGACACGCTGATCGCCCGCATCGAGGCCGTGATGCTTGCCGCCGGTGTGCTCCTGATGGCCGCCAATACCGTCGCCAATGTGGTGGGCCGGTTCGTCTTTCAGAACAGCATCTTCTTTTCCGAAGAGCTCAACCGCATCCTGATCATCCTGATCACCTTCGCCGGCATCAGCTATGCCGCCCGGCAGGGCCGCCATATCCGCATGTCGGCAATCTACGACGCAATGCCCCCCAGGATGCGCAAATACATGATGATCGTGATCGCGCTGGTCACGGCGGCGTTCATGCTCGGGCTGTGCTATTACTCTTTCCAGTATATCCTGACGCAGGCCGGGCGCGGGCGCGTCCTGCCGTCGCTTCAGATCCCGGTCTGGGTCACCCTTGTCTGGGTGCCGGTGGGCTTCTTCATGACCGGGCTGCAATACCTGCTCACGGCCATCAAGAACATCCTGTCGCGGGATATCTACCTCTCGACTGCCGTGCTTGAGGGATATGAAGACGACGAAATGGAGGTCTGAGCCATGGCCGCAACGATTTTCTCGATCATGATCGTCCTGCTGCTTCTGGGCTTTCCAATGATGATCCCGCTGATCGTGGGGGCCTTTGTGGGCTTCTACACGCTTTTCGGCGGTTTCGGTCAGCTCGAGACGATGATCCAGCAGATCATGGCGGGCATCCGCCCCGCCTCTCTCATCGCCGTGCCGATGTTCATCTTTGCCGCCGACATCATGACGCGCGGGCAATCGGCGGGGCGGCTCATCGACCTGGTGATGGCCTTCGTGGGCCATCTCAAGGGCGGCCTCGCGGTCTCGACCGCGGCGGCCTGCACGATGTTCGGCGCGGTCTCGGGCTCCACGCAGGCCACGGTGGTGGCGATCGGCTCCCCTCTGCGGCCGCGGATGCAGAAGGCCGGATATAACGACAGCTTCATCCTTGCGCTGATCGTGAACTCCTCCGACATCGCCTTCCTGATCCCGCCCTCCATCGGGATGATCATCTATGGCGTCGTGTCCAACACCTCGATTGCCGAACTCTTCATCGCGGGGATCGGGCCGGGGCTGCTGATCCTGCTGCTCTTCTCGATCTATTCCTGGATCTACGCGGTGCGCAACAATGTCCCCACCGAGGCGAAAACCAGCTGGCCCGACCGCGCCCGCGCGCTTCGTCAGGCGCTCTGGCCGCTCGGGTTCCCGGCGATCATCATCGGCGGCATCTATGGCGGCATCTTCTCCCCCACCGAGGCAGCGGCGGCCTGCGTGCTCTACGCGCTCATCCTCGAGGTGCTGGTATTCCGCTCGCTCGACCTGGCGGGGGTCTATGACACGGCGAAATCCACCGGGCTGATCACCGCGGTAGTGTTCATCCTCGTGGGCGTCGGCGCGGCATTTTCCTGGGTGATTTCCTTTGCCCAGATCCCGCAGGAAATCCTCGGCGCCATCGGGATCGACCAGATGGGGCAGGTCGGGGTGCTCTTCGTCATCTCCATCGCGTTCTTCATCGGCTGCATGTTCGTCGATCCCATCGTGGTGATCCTCGTCATGGTCCCGATCTTCGCGCCGGTGGTGAACGCCGTCGGGCTCGATCCGGTTCTGGTGGGCACGATCATCACGCTGCAGGTCGCCATCGGCTCGGCCACGCCGCCCTTTGGCTGTGACATCTTCACCGCCATCGCCGTCTTCAAGCGGCCCTACTGGGAGGTCATTCGCGGCACGCCTCCCTTCATCTTCATCCTGCTTTCGGTCGCCGTGGCGCTGATCTACTTCCCGCAGATCGCCCTCTTCCTGCGCGATCTGGCCTTCAGATAACCCCGGGGAGGACACTCATGTTCCAATCGATTCTCGTGCCTTTCGACGGCTCGCCCAATGCGAAAAGGGCGCTCGATGCGGCGATCGAACTGGCCCGCCTCACCGGCGGGACGCTGACCATCCTGACGGTCTATCGCCATCACTCGATGCTCGAGGCGTCGCTGTCGATGGTGCGGCCCTCCGATCCGGGCAATCTTGACGACGTCATGTCGGCCCATGCCAGGGAAGTGGCCGATTACGCCAAGAAGCACGCCCTCGCGGCGGGTTTCACCCAGGTCCGCGCCTTCGTCAAATCCGGCCCCACGGCGCGCACCATCGTCAAATTCGCCAGGGATCACGAAAACGACCTGATCGTGATCGGCAGCCGCGGCATGGGCTCGATGGAGGGCTACCTTCTGGGCAGCGTATCGCACAAGGTGACGGGCCTCTCCGAAGTGCCGGTTCTGGTGATCTGAGCGGCGTGACCCGACCGGCGCCGCGCGGCAGGAAATCCGGGGAGGAAATGGCGCGGTTGACGGGGCTCGAACCCGCGACCCCCGGCGTGACAGGCCGGTACTCTAACCAACTGAGCTACAACCGCGCAACGCGACGGGAGGACCGGATCGGGGCAGCGGTGGCGCGGTTGACGGGGCTCGAACCCGCGACCCCCGGCGTGACAGGCCGGTACTCTAACCAACTGAGCTACAACCGCTCGCTGCCCGCCCGATCCCTCGGGCGTGTCGCGCTTCTAAGCGCCCCCCGCGCCCCCGTCAAGCACCGCACGCGGCATTTGCGCATTTTCCGTCCGCCCCCCTCTCTCAGAGCGCACGAAACCGCGCCTCGTCGCGCGCGCTCCAGCGCACGGTGAGATCAAAGCCGTCCTCGCCCTGGCGCTCTTCTTCCACGAGATCCTTCTCGAAGAGCCAGGCGCGCTTGCGCCCCTCGTCAAAGCCCAGGTGAAGCTCGCTCACATGCGTGACCTCCGAAAGCGTGTTCCCGATCGCTGCCACCAGCGCGCCCAGCCCCTCGCCCGTCACCGCCGACAGGGCGAGCACCCCCTCGCGCCGCGCCGCCTGCGTCAGAAGCGCCGCGCGCCGCTCGTCATCGAGCCGGTCGATCTTGTTCCAGACCTCGAGGCGCGGCACCTCCGCGCCCACCCCGAGACTGTCGAGAATCGCCGCGACATCGGCGGCCTGTGCCTCCGTTTCGGGATGCGAGATGTCGCGCACATGCACGATGAGATCGGCGGAAAGCACCTCCTCGAGCGTGGCGCGAAACGCCGCCACCAGCTCGGTCGGCAGGTCGCTGATGAACCCCACCGTATCCGACAGGATCACCTCGGGCCCGCCTTCGGGCAGGGCCACGCGCCGCATCGTCGGATCGAGCGTGGCAAAGAGCATGTCCCGGGCCATCACATCGGCCCCGGTCAGCCGGTTGAAGAGCGTCGATTTGCCCGCGTTGGTGTAGCCCACCAGCGCCACCACCGGAAACGGCACCCTGGCGCGCGCGGCGCGGTGCAGGCTGCGCGTGCGCGCCACCTTGTCGAGTTGCCGGCGCAGCCGCACGAGCTGTTCGTCGATGGCGCGCCGGTCGGCCTCGATCTGCGTCTCGCCGGGGCCGCCCACGAAACCGAGCCCGCCGCGCTGCCGCTCCAGATGGGTCCAGGCCCGCACCAGCCGCGTGCGCTGATAGGAGAGGGCGGCCATCTCCACCTGCAACACCCCCTCGCGCGTCGCCGCCCGGTCGCTGAAGATCTCCAGGATGAGGCCCGTCCGGTCGAGGATCTTCACATCCCAGAGCTTTTCGAGATTGCGCTGCTGCACCGGGCTGAGCGGCCCATCGACCAGCACCAGCTCGGCCTCGGCCGCCGCGATCGCCGCGCGCAGCTCTTCCTGCTTGCCCTTGCCAAAGAGCCGGCCGGCATCGGGCTTGCGCAGGCGGACATGCTCGGCCCCCACCACCTCCAGATCGGGCAGCGCGCGCGCCAGCGATACCGCCTCTTCCAGCGCAAGGCCGGGATCGCGGCCCCGCTCGGCCCCGGCAATTTCGGGATGAATGACAAAGGCCCGCGTGATCGGGCGCGCGTGTTCTCTCAATTCTCGCCGTCACCCTCATAGAGCGAGATCGGCTGCGACGGCATGATCGTCGAGACCGCATGCTTGTAGACAAGCTGCGATTGCCCGTCGCGGCGCAAGAGGATGCAGAAATTGTCGAACCATGTGATGACGCCCTGCAACTTGACCCCGTTGATCAGGAAGATCGTGACCGGGATCTTGGCCTTGCGCACGTGGTTGAGAAAAGCGTCCTGCAAATTCTGACGATCCGAAGCCATTGCGCCCCCTGCCCTTGTTCTTGCACGCGCCGCCTGTCGGCGCGGAATTCGTTCATCGGGGGGAGTATGTCGCGCAATGGGGCGGGTTTCCAGCCCGAAATTCGGGCGCCCTCACACGCGCCAGGCCGCCGGGCTCAGCAATGCGAGGATCGCCAGCGTCTCGACCCGGCCCAGCACCATCGCCCCGCCATAGATGATCTTGGCCCCCGGCCCCAGTTCGACGAGACGGATCGGCACTTCGGCGGCGCTCAGGATGAGCGGCCCGGTGGATGACAACCCCGAGAGCGCGACGATGAGCGCGGTCTCGAAATTGAGCCCCGCCAGCGACAGCGCCACCGTCAGCGCACACAGCGAGAGCGCGAAGAGCATGAAGAAGATCCACGCCACATAGGCCCCCTGCCGCCGGATGCGCCCCCCCCCGGCCGACGCCCGCCCGACCGAGGAGGGATGCACCAGCCGCTCGATCTCGCGTCGCGCATGAAGGTAGAGCGCGAACACCCGCAGGAGCTTGACCCCGCCCGCGGTCGTCGCCACCCCGCCGCCGACCATCACCAGCCCGATGAGGATCAGCCCCGGCGTGCCAAGCCCCGACCAGGCGCGCGCCGACTGCCAGTCCGCGCTCTCGAAGCCGGTGGTCGAAAGGAAGGAGAGCACCGTGAACACCGCCCCCCACAGCGCGTGCAGCGCCTCCCCCGGGCTCGCCCCGCCGTCGAGGTCGATCACGCCGATCCAGTGGCGCAGAAACAGGATCAGCGGCACCACCGCCGCGATCAGCAGCCCGAGCCGGAATTCGGGATCGTTCACGAGCCCCGGCCGCGTCGTCGCCACCGTGTCCGACGAAAAGGTGAGCCGCGACAGCGCGAAGATGAAGAAGACGAACACCGCCGCCTCGCCCCAGAACCCCGCCGCGCCGTTGTGGAACCCGCCTGTCGCGGAAATCCCGCTGGTCGCGAGGGTGGACATGGCATGGATCAGCGCCACGAAGGACCGCTCGCCCGCCATCATGAGCGCGATCCACAGCACCAGCGTCAGCCCGGCATAGACCGGCGCGAGGGTGCGCGTGGCGATCGCCAGCCGCCGCTCCGGGCGCGCGCGCGCAAACCGGCCCGGCGCCGCACCATCCTGCCCCGGCTCGGCGCGGGCCGTCACCTCGAACCCTCCGAGGCTCATCGGTGCCAGCACCGCCGAGGCCGAAATCCAGATCAGCAGCCCGCCGCCCCACCCCACCAGGGCCCGCCACAGATGCAGGCTCTCCTTGATCCGGCCCGGCGTGTCGAACATGCTCGCGCCGGTGGTGGTCAGGCTCGAAACCATCTCCAGCCAGGCATTGAGAAAGGTCGTGTTGCGCACCCCGAGGTAGAACGGCAGCGCCAGAAAGAACGGCAGAATCAGATAGGCGAGCAGCAGCGAGGCGAGGTTGCGCACATCGCTCGGCGCGCGCGAGGCCACCCGGTTCGCGATCGCCAGCCCCAGGCAGACCACCGCCGCCAGCCCCAGCCCCCCGCAATAGAAGAACGCCCGCCCGACCTGGCTGTTGCCCCGCATCGCCGCGTCGATGGCGGGCAGGAACATCATCGCCGCCGCCAGCCCCGCGACGATCAGGATCAGGGGAAATCGGAGGATCCGCGCAGCCATGGCGTCAGAAATATTCGACCGAGACCTGCAACAGCCGCTCGACCGCCGCCACATCCGCCGCCAGCGCAAAGATCACCACCACGTCGCCCGCCTCGATCCGCAGCCCGCCCGAGGGCTTGTGGATCTGCGCGCCCCTGCGCACCCCGCCGACCAGCACCCCCTCGGGAAAGTCGATATCGCGCAGCGCCGCCCCGGCGATCGAGGAGGTCGAGAGAACCTCGGCCTCCAGCACCTCGCCCTCGGCATCGCCGATCGAATAGACACCGCGCACCCGCCCGTGCCGGATGTGGCGCAGGATGGAACTGACGGTGGTCGCGCGCGGGTTGATATAGGCGTCGATCCCCAGCGGCTCGAGCAGCGGCACCAGCGTCGGATCGTTGACCAGCGCGATGGCAAAGGGACAGCCCTCGGACTTGGCGCGCACGGCGGCGAGCATGTTGGTCTTGTCGTCATCGGTCACCGCGAGAACCGCATCGGCCTGCGCGATCCCCGCCTCGGCGAGAATCGCCGCATTGAGCCCGTCACCGTTGAGCACGATGGTCCGCTCGAGCGCATCGGCGGCGCGCTCGGCGCGGGCGCGGTTGATCTCGATGACCTTGGCGCGGACGCGCCCGCCCTGCCCCTGTTCGAGCGATTGCGCCACGCTCAGCCCGATATTGCCGCCGCCGATGATGACCGCGCGCTCCTGCTTCTTCTGCGACTTGCCGAACACCTCGAGCGTGCGCGCCACATCCTCGACGGGCGCAAACAGATAGGCATCATCCCCCTCGAAGAGCTGATCGCTCGGCTCCGGGGCAAACAGCCGCCCCTCGCGCCGCACCGCGAGCACCACCACCCGCAACGTCGAGAAGAGATCGCTGAGCTGGCGCAGCGGCGTGTTGAGCACCGGGCAATCCGCATCGAGCCGCAGCCCCAGGAGCTGCGCCGCGCCATCCATGAACAGCTCCGCGTCGAAGGCCGCCGGCACCGAGAGCCGCCGCAGCGCCGCCTGCGCCACCTCGCGCTCGGGGCTGATCATCACGTCGATCGGCATGTGATCGCGCCGGTAGAGATCGGCATAGGCCGGATCGAGATAGGTCTGGCTGCGCAGCCGCGCGATCTTGCGCCTGATGCCGAAGACCGAATGCGCCACCTGGCAGGTGACCATGTTCACCTCGTCGGAATAGGTGGCGGCGATGATCATCTCGGCATCGCGCGCGCCCGCCTGATCGAGAACATCGGGATAGGAGGCAAAGCCGATGACCCCCTGCACATCGAGCGTATCCGTCGCGCGGCGCACCAGGTCGGGATTGCTGTCCACGACCGTCACATCGTTCATCTCGCCCGAGAGATGGCGCGCGATCTGCCAGCCCACCTGACCGGCCCCGCAGATGATGACCTTCATGCCGATTGCCTCGTCCTGACCTCGCCGCTGCATGACAGAAGCCCCGAAACCGGTCAATCGCTTTGTCCCCGGCCACGCGCCCTGATATGATGCGCCCATGAAACGCCTCGCGCCCCTTGTGTGCCTTGCGGCGCTCGCCGCCTGCGCGCCCCCGCCCCTCTATCACAAGGCGGGCGCGGCGCCCGGGCAGGTCACGGCGCTGCGCACGAGCTGCGAGGTGGCGGCGCTGCGCGAGGTGCCGCGCGACATCCGCACCACCTATATTCCGCCGCGCTACATGCCGCATTATTACCACGGGCCGTATGGCCATTATCACCGCGGCTTCGTGCTGATCGAGCCGGGCCGCACCGAGAGCTACGACGCCAATGCCGAATTGCGCGCGCGCGTGGTCGATCAATGCATGGCCGAGGCCGGGTTTCGCCCGGTGCGCCTGCCCGCCTGCGCGCCCGATACCCCGGCGCCCGATCCCGACAGCGCGCAGCCGCCGCTCGGCCCCACGAGCTGCGCGCGCCGCCTTCCGGGCGGCGGCTGGCAGGTCGTCACCCCCTGACGCCGCATCCCGCGGCCGCGCTCAGGCCGCGGGCGCGCCCAGCCCGGCCAGCGCCGCCTCGACAAGCTCCGGCCCCGCGCCGGGGCGCACCGCCCCTTCCGAGAGCACCCGCCGCCAGCCACGCGCCCCGGGGCGCCCCGCGAAGAGGTCCAGCATGTGCCGCGTGACCTGATGGAGCCGCCCGCCGGCCGCCAGATGCGCCTCGATATAGGGCAGCATGGCGCGCACCGCGCCCTCGGGCGTGCTGTCCGGCCCCGGCGCGCCATGGATCCGCCGGTCGGCGGCGCACAGGATGTCGGCAGGCCGATGGTAGGCCGCGCGCCCCACCATCACCCCGTCGAGCCCCGCGGCGAGCAGCGCCTCGGCCTGATCGAGCGAAGTAATGCCGCCATTGATCGAGATCTGCAGATTGGGAAAGAGCCCCTTCATCCGCAGCACCAGATCGTGATCGAGCGGCGGTATCTCGCGGTTGTCCCTGGGGCTGAGCCCCTGAAGCCATGCCTTGCGCGCGTGGATGATGACGTGCGTGACCCCCGCCGCCACGATATGCGCCAGGAACTCCGGCAGCACCTCCTCGGGATCCTGCTCATCGACACCGATGCGGCATTTCACCGTCACATCGACATCGACCGCCGCCCGCATCGCGCCCACACATTGCGCCACCAGCCCCGGATCGCGCATCAGCACCGCCCCGAATGTGCCCGACTGCACCCGGTCCGAGGGACAACCACAATTGAGGTTGATCTCGCCATAGCCCGCGGCCGCCCCCAGCCGCGCCGCCTGCGCCAGCTCATCAGGGTCCGACCCGCCCAGTTGCAGCGCCACGGGATGCTCCTCGGGGCTGTGCTCGAGCAGATGCAGCGCCCCACCCCGCACCAGCGCAGGCGCCGTGACCATCTCCGTATAAAGGAGCGTGTGGCGGCTGAGCAGGCGATGCAGATACCGGCAATGCCTGTCGGTCCAGTCCATCATCGGCGCCACCGATAGCCTATGTGAGTGCTTTTCGGCCATTTTCTGCATCTTCAACCCGTTCGCTTGAATGGCGCCCACGCCAGACTACGCCCTGATAGCCCCGAATATCCCCCGTTTCGACGTCTCATTGCCCACATGGTGCGCACGAAAATGGCCTCGATCACCAGGCTTCCCTCCGGTGCTTGCCCGGTCCAGGTCAGACGGAAGGGCCGCCTTGCTGCACGAGACGTTCCTGCGCCGTGACGACGCCCGGCAATGGGCGCGCCTGCACACTTTTGGTGAGCTGGTTGACCTTCATATAGCCGATATGCGCGCCCCGGGGAAACCGCCCCGACAGGGCTATTCTGAATTTGTGCCCTGGCCTGGGACCCCGCCGATGAGGAGACCCATGCATGCGCATCGACGAGGACCTTTGCACCGATGCTGGGTTTGGGCACGGTTTTCTGAGACAGTCGCGAGCGCTATTTCCGACAGGAACGGGAGTAGAACATGACTGACAGAACGAACGAGATGACAGGCGCTACGGAGGCCGCGGCCCCGACGACGCGC
>JACIYT010000041.1 GCA_014359765.1 Roseovarius sp. | reverse complement strand
ACGCAAAACCATGCTCAAGCGGCGCTTGCGCCACCAAACTGAAAACGCATAAACTCAATCAAGGATGAGCCAGAGCCTCCAAACGGAAAAACGCTCTACCGTCCCAAATTATCTGACGACGGACATGCCCTCATGAACCGCTTCAACGCCCTCGGCACCGCCGAGATCGTCCGCGTCGCCTGAACCTGAAGGGGAAAGGGGTAGTCACGCCTCAAGCCGGAGTTCTGCAACAATGCCCCGTCGGGGGCGGTCACATCATCAGAGCCATTACCCCAATACAGGGGGCAATTGTCCGACGTCAGCGCCGATGGGGCAGATTTGAGGTTTTCGCAACGGAGGATTTCCGGTTCATCGCAGCCACAATGGAGCGAGGATGAACAGGAAATCCGGAACATCGACGGACGCGGCTGACAAGCAGCTCCAAGGGATCACGCACAAGTTGCGCAAGCAGTATCCGACGGAGGAGAAGATCAGGATCGTGCCGGCGGGCCTGCGCGGCAAGGAGAGGATTGCCGGGCTGTGCCGTCGCAAACTCAGGCGATCCTGGCTTCAGGTGGATCGCCACCTCGGCGAATGTCGGAAGAAGACCGCAGGCAGGGCGTGTTTCTCGCCTTGCCGCACACCGCCCCCTTGGCGCGGGGCCATAATCGGCTAGGCTGCCGGGTGGAGGGCCGCCGATGCGCATCGCCAGCTTCAATGTCCAGAACCTGCGGCTGCGCCATATCGGGGCAGGCGATGAGACGCGCGCGCGCCTCGACGGGGCGCGCGACGGCGACATCCCCGAAGATGCCGGCCCCGGCGCGCGCGCCCTCGATGCCGCCGACCGGCGCCTGACCGCGCAGGTGATCGCCCGCGCCGATGCCGATGTGATCTGCCTGCAGGAGGTATTCGACCGCGCCACGCTGGATCACTTTCACGACGAATTCCTGCGCCCCGTCGCGCCTGCGCCCTGGCCCTACCGTGTCTGCCTGCCGGGCAATGACGGGCGCGGGCGCGACCTTGCGGTGCTCAGCCGCCGCCCGCTGGACGAGGTGCAAAGCCACGCCCATCTGCGCCCCGCTGATCTGGGGCTTGCCTTGCCGCGCGGACAGTGCCCCGAAACCCCGCTCTTCCGGCGCGACTGTCTGCTTCTGCGCCTTGGCCCGGTCACTCTGTTCCTGTGCCATTTCAAGGCCCCCTACCCCGATCCGGAGGCCGCGTGGAATGTGCGCCGGATGGAGGCGGAGGCCGTGCGCCGCCTGATCGAGCAACGCTATGCCCCCGCGCCAGCGGATCATCTGTGGCTGATCCTGGGGGATCTGAACGAGCCCCTGACCGAGCCCACGGGCAACCGCGCGATCGCACCGCTTCTCGCCCCGTTCAGCGTCGATCTGATGGCGCGGCTGCCGACTGCGGCGCGTTGGTCCTACCTGCTGCCCGAGGCGCCGATCTACTCTCGGCCCGACGCGATGCTGGCCTCGCCCGCGCTTGCGCGGCGCTGGCCGGATGCACAGCCCGAGATCCTGCGCGACGGCATGGGCCGCGAGGTCGCACGCCACCAGGGCCAGCGCCTGCCCGGCGTTGGCGAACACCGGCCCCATGCCTCCGATCACGCCGCGCTTGTGGTCGATCTGCCCGGGCTGTGATCGCCGCAACCGGAGCCGGAGCACACAAGATGATTTCATCTTTCTCACGCACCAGGGCGGGCAACGCGGCCGGCCCCCCGCACACAAGGAGAGCGCCATGACATCACGGCTGGAGGAGTTGCGCGACCGTATTGCCGAACTGCGCCAGGAAATCGACGACGAGATAGCCCGCCGTCGCGCGCGCTTTCACTATCGGCTGGAACGTGGCCGGGCGGTTTTCGAGAAGGAGGTGCAGGCCCGCCACCGCGCCGCGCGCGTGCCGCTACTGCGATTTCTGGCGCGCACCCGGCCGCTGGTGCTGCTGACCGCGCCGGTGATCTACGCGCTCATCGTGCCGTTCCTGTTGCTTGATCTGTGCGTCAGCCTCTATCAGGCGATATGCTTTCCGGTCTATGGCATCGGAAAAGTGCGGCGCGGTGATTACATCGTCATGGACCGCCATCGCCTCGCCTATCTCAACGGGCTTCAAAAGCTGAACTGCATCTATTGCGGCTACTGCAACGGGATCATCGCCTACACCCGCGAGATCGCGGCCCGCACCGAACAATACTGGTGCCCGATCAAACACGCTCGGCGCACCCGGGATCACCATGACCGATATTCCGGTTTCATGGATTTCGGCGACGCCGAAGCCTTTGACACCCGCCTGGCCGAACTGCGCGCGCTCCTGGCCGATGAGACGTCGGCCAAGTCAACGCACAGGAGCGAGTGATCGCACCACGGGCAGACGGTTTGGCCCGTTGATCGTCTGCCATTTCATCCTGGAGTATCCGTCATGCGCAAGGGGTTTTATCGACCCAGAGGCGGTCAGCTTTGACCAGCGCGTTGGCGGTCTCCAAGAGCTTGCGCATGACGGCGACGATGGCGACCTTTGCGGGTTTTCCGGCA
>JACIYT010000040.1 GCA_014359765.1 Roseovarius sp. | reverse complement strand
CATACAGACGTCTCCGGTCGATAAAGACCAAACCGCCCGCATATCTCTTCAGATACCAGTCATGTCAAAGAGCAAGAGACAAAACCAACAGAGTGCGCCCTGACTTGCGGCGCGCCCCGCCAACCCTGCCTCAATATCAACCCCGAAACCCAGCCTTCCAGCCCGACCCCGGAACCCCCAGCACCGCTTCAGCGCCGCCGGTGAAGCGCTATTTACGGTCAGCGCGCAGAGCCCGCAACCCCTTTTTTCAGCTTTCGTCATTTTTTCTTCATGCAGGCACATTTTCACGGAAAATTAACGAGTTAGAGCAACAATACCTTTGCTGGAGGCATGAGGCGCGCAAGTATCTTGCGTCCCGGCTGCCGGCGCTGAAACCACATCTTGCGTTACCCACAGACTTACCCCCAAGCGAGCCGCCCATGCCCCCTGACAAGACCCGACTCAAGCACTGCGCTGGCGAGGCATGGAGCGCCATCGCAGCGCCAGAAGCACCAGAATCACCGCCAGCCAGGCCAGCGGCTCGATCCGAAAGCCCTTGGAGAGCCAGATGAAATGAACAGCCCCCAACACCGCCACCGCATAGGTGAGCCGGTGCACCATCCGCCAGCGCGGCCCCAGCCAGCGCACCGACCGGTTGTTGGAGGTCGCCGCCAGCGGAATCATCAGGGCAAATGCCGTCATGCCCACCGTCACGTAGGGACGCTTGACGATATCGGCCCAGATACGGCCCGCATCGCGCAGATCGAGAAACAGCCACACCGCAAGATGCAGGCAGACATAGCAAAACGCGAGGAGGCCGATGGCGCGGCGAAACCGCAGGAGGTTCACGCCCAGATAACGGCGCAGCGGGCTGAGGCACAGGCCCAGCACGAGAAGTTGAAGCGCGATCTTGCCCAGCTTCTGCTCCAGGGCCTTGATCGGCTCCGCGCCAAGCCCCCCGGTCGCCCCCTGCCAGACCAGCCACGGCGCCATCCAGCCAATCCCGAGCCACACCGCCCAGACCGGCACACGCCGCGCCAAGCTGTTGATCCGGTCGCACACCCTAGTAATTCGTCTTCAGGTCCATGCCTGCATAAAGCGCCGCCACCTCGTCCGCATAGCCATTGAAGATCAGCGTCGGCTCGCGCCGCGCGAAGATCCCGCCGCCGATACGCCGCTCGGTGGCCTGGCTCCAGCGCGGATGATCCACCTCCGGGTTCACGTTGGAGTAGAACCCGTATTCGCGCGGATTGGCCTTGTTCCAGCTTGTCGGCGGCTCGGCCTCGGTCAGGGTGATGCGGACCACCGACTTGATCGACTTGAACCCGTATTTCCACGGGCACACGAGGCGCAGCGGCGCGCCGTTCTGATTGGGGATGTCACGCCCATAGATTCCCGTCGCCATGATCGTGAGCGGGTGCAGCGCCTCGTCGAGGCGCAGCCCCTCGACATAGGGCCAGTCGAGCACGGGATAGCGCACGCCCGGCATCTCCTCGGGGCGCAACACGGTCTCGAAGGCCACGTAGCGCGCCCCCGCCTGCACCCCCGCCATGTCGAGCAGATCGGCCAGCTCGAACCCGTTCCACGGCACCACCATCGACCAGGCCTCGACACAGCGGAAACGGTAGATGCGCTCCTCGATGGTCATCTTCGCCATGATCGCGGCGAAATCGTAATCGCCGGGGCGGTCCACCAGCCCGTCGATCCGCACGCTCCAGGGCGATGTGGTCAGCCTCCCGGCGTGGCGCGCCGGATCGCCCTTGTCGGTGCCGAACTCGTAGTAATTGTTGTAGCGGGTGATGTCCTCCCAGGCGTTCGGCTCGGGCGTGTCCGCGCGCGCGCCGCCCGCCCCCACAAGGCCCAGCCCCGCCAGCCCGCCCAGAACCGCGCGGCGACCGAGCCAGAGAGCCTCGGGCGTCACATCCCGCGCCGTGAGCCGGTTTGTCCAACGATGGGCCATGGCCTGCCTCCTCTCCCGACAGATAGCGCGCCCCCGGCCCTTCGCCAGCCCCTCAGCCCGCCGCTTCGGGTGGCTGCCAGCTTGGCCTGATCCTGTTGAACGCGATCGAGGTGCCATCCGCCTGCACCAGCCGCACATGCCGCCGCCGCATCAGCCGTGGCTCGGCCACGCCGACGGAATGGGCGATGGTCTCCACCTCCTTGATGATCGACTTCGCGTAATTGGCCACCCTCACATACTTGTCCTCCACCACCAGCCCGCGTTGCAGATGCGCGTCATGGGTGGTGATCCCGGTGGGACAGGTGTTGCGGTTGCATTTCAGCGCCTGGATACAGCCGAGCGCGAACATGAAGCCGCGCGCCGATGTGACGAAATCCGCGCCTGCGCAGATCGCCCAGGCCACATCGCCCGGATTGATCAGCTTGCCGCTGGCGATCATGCGGATACGCTCCTTGAGGCCGTGCCGGTCGCGCAGATCGACCATGCGCGGCAGCGCGTCGCGAAGCGGCATCCCCACCAGATCCATGAGCGGCATGGGCGCCGCGCCAGTGCCGCCCTCGCCGCCGTCGATGGTGATGAAATCGGGCGCGCAATCGGCCCCGCGCGCGACGATCCGCTCGAAGAACGGCTCCCAGGCCTCGGACGAGCCGATCACCGTCTTGAAACCGACGGGCCGCCCCGTCACCTCGCGGATATGGCTGTACTGGGGCACGGTTATGAGACAGTGCTTTGCGCTGGTTAGGCTGCCATCATGATCACCGTGGCAGCGTCGGTTTCAAGGCCTTTTTGCTCAGCCCTGATCTGAGTGGGTGTTTTGTATCCGT
>JACIYT010000004.1 GCA_014359765.1 Roseovarius sp. | reverse complement strand
CCGGGTGGATCGAGGACTACAATGAAAACCACCCGCATTCAGGGCTGAAGATGCGCTCGCCCCGCGAGTTCATCGCAGCTCAAACCGCAACCGCCTGACTGTCCGGTGAAACGGGGGCACGATCAGCGGCCCGCGCGGCGATGATGACCCTGCGCGGGGACCATGGCCAGCTTCTGAACGTGCGCCCCACGGCCCTGGTTGTTCCGCCGGAACTGGAAGGTGCGGCGCTTCGGCTTCTGAAGAACGGCTCTACCATCGTCGAGGTGGGCGGGCAGCATGTTGCTGTGACCAACGAATGGGCAGACAGCGCCAAGCTGATCGTCACGTCGCATCTGGCGGCATAAGGGGGGGTACGCCATGGCATGGCCGATATTGGGTGTCGTTCTGCGGGCCATGGCAGGCCGCGCGGCGCGGGGTGGTGCACGCCGCGCCGGTCGCGCCGCCGTTGAACGGCAGACCCGCATTTCCCGGAGCATGGGCGATGTTGCGGGCGGCTTGGTCGAACTGGGGCGCATCGCCCAGGGCGGCCTTCAGATGAATATCCAGGTGGTCGATGAAGACGGCTTCATGGCCGCGCTGCAACGCCTTGCGGAACGCGGCTCCAACATGCAGTCGGTGTTCCAGGAAATCGGCAGCTATCTTCAGTCTGAGGTCGAAAGCAATTTCGAGAGCGAAACCGCCCCGGATGGAACCGGATGGGCGGGCCATTCCACCGCCACCCTTTTGCGGCGCGGTGCCGGGGCAAAGAAGTTGCGCGACCGTGGCCACCTCTACGGCTCGCTGAGCTACAGCGCCTCGCATTCGCAAGTCGCGGTCGGGACGAACCGCGCCTATGCGCGCATTCACCAGATGGGCGGACAAGCGGGCCGGGGCCGTCAGGTCACAATTCCCGCGCGTCCCTTCCTCGGATTGAACGAGGAAAACCGGCAGGAAATCGGGCGCATCGTCAACGACCACATCACAGAAGGGCTTCGCCGATGACTTCCATTCACCAGTCCGCCTGGTCTGTCGAGCTGGCCACATCCGGCCAGGCGCAAGACTGGGTTCACCTTCTGCCTCTCGGCACCTTCAACGGGCGCGATGGGCGCGGCCCTTACATGGTGCGCGATGCCGCCGACATCATCGCCGCGACCCGCAAGCTCGGCATGGATTTGCCCGTCGATTATGAACACCAGATCGACCACGCCACCAAGAACGGCCAGCCCGCTCCGGCGGCGGGCTGGATCAAGGAACTGAAGGCCGATGCCCAGGGCATCTGGGGACGTGTCGAATGGACCGACAAGGCCCGCCAGCATCTGGCCAGCAAGGAATACCGGTTCCTCAGCCCTGTCTTCACGTTCCACAAGGCCACAGGAGAAATCATGCGCCTTCACCGCGCCGCGTTGACGAACAACCCCAACCTTCACCTCACTGCGCTCGCCAGTCAGGAGAACCCACCGGCTGATCCGCCCGAACTGGCGGCGGCTGATCTGCGCGGGCAGCTCATCCAGATGCTGGCCTTGCCGGAAGACATCGAGGATGACGCGTTGCTGCAAGCGGTGTCAGCCCTGATTAATCGTGAAAGCGAGCCTGCGTCGGAGCCGTCGCAGCAACGTCAGGAGGCGGATGGAGGGACGATGGAGCTGGCGCTTGAGCTGAACCGGGCGCGGGCGCGCGAAGCCGAAGGCAAGGCACTCGCCGCCGTGGATGGTGCAATCACCTCGGGCAAGTTGCCGCCTTACCTGCGCGAATGGGGCCTCGCCCTTTGCCGTGAAAACCCGGAACGGTTTGACGAGTTCGCCCGCCAGATGGTGCCGGTTCTGACCCCCGGCAGTCAGATCGCGGGGCGCGGTCTACCTCGTGACCGGCAAGAGCTGGCCCTCATGACCAGCGGCGGGACGGGTGATGAACAGGAAATCCTGTCGCGCCTGGGCGTGTCGCAAGAGGCGTTCCGCAAGACGCTTCAGCGCGAAGGCGGCTGACATGCCCACCTTGGGCGCGAAGGACATGGAGATTGCCAGTTGGCTGATCGTTCAGCCCGCTGGCCTTTCCCATGCTGAGATCGCCAAGGAATGCGCGGCGCGCTTCGGTTCCGATGCCTGGGGCGAAGATCGCATCCGCGCCACGCTGGTCAGCCTCCCCCGGAAGGGCGGAGCAATGCCCATGGCAATGCGGAATGCGGAGGTTCTGGCATTCGTCAATGCACGCATCGGCACGATGACCTTCAGCGCGCTGGCCGAAGAATGCCGCATGCGCTTCGGTGACAAGGCCCCAAGCCGCAGTAGCCTGCACCGCTATGCGCACCGGATCGGCGATCTGAAACGCACCCTCAACCGGCAGTTAAACGGCCTGTAACCGGCGTTCGAAAACGGCATCCAGTCCCACCAGATGCCACCACGTCCAAGATAATCCCGGCCGCCTCAGTGCAGTTTCATTGGTGCCAGTGCAGAATGATAAGTACCAGTACAGCGGCCCGGCATCAACCAGCCTGCCCCGGATCGGCCTCGAATATGGAACAAAACGGGAATATGATGGGGAACACGACCGAATCGCCACCCGATCTCCCATGTTCGCCGAGCTTTCCGCCCTCTCGAATTTCACCTTTCTCACCGGGGCCGCGCATCCCGAGGAATATATCGAACGCGCCGCCGCACTTGGCCTGTCGGGCGTGGCGATTGCCGATGTGAATTCGGTGGCCGGGATCGTGCGCGCCCATGCGAGCGCGCGCGAGATCGCGCGCCAGGTGCGCGAGCGGCAGGCGCTGGAGGCGCGGCAGGGGTTGCACGGGCCGCCCGCTCCGCAGCCGAGGCGCCCGGATTGGGCCTGCACACCGCGCCTCATCCCGGCCGCCCGGCTGGTGCTGCGCGATGGCCTCACGCTCACCGCGCTGCCCGAGGACCGGGAGGGCTGGGCGCGGCTTTGCCGGCTCTTGACGCTGGGGCGGCGGCGCGCGGCCAAGGGGGGGTGCGAGCTGGACCTGTCCGATCTGCTGGAGGGGGCGGCGGGGCTGCATCTGCTGCTCCATCCCGAGAGCGCGCCCGGCTGGCAGGATCAGGCACGGCGGCTGGCCGAGCGGTTCGGCGCGCGGCTGCACCTGCTGTTGTATCCACGCTATGACGGGCGCGATACGGCGCGGTTTGACCGGCTGGCGCGGGTCGCGGCGCGGCTCGGCCTGGCCACGGTGGCCGCCGCCTGTCCGCTGATGCACCGCGCGCACCGCCGCCGTCTGGCGGATGTGCTGAGCGCGATCCGGCTCGGCACCACGGTGGACCGGCTGGGGCGCGCGGCGCTGGCCAATGCCGAGGCGCGGCTGCGCTCGGAGGCGGAGATGCGCCGCCTCTTTCAGGGGCACGAAGGCGCGGTCAATCGCGCCGCGGCGCTCGCGGCGCGGCTCACCTTTTCGCTGGACGCGTTGCGCCACGATTACCCGAGCGAGGCCGAGACCGGCGAGAGCCCGCCCGCGCGCCTGCGACGGCTGGCCGAGGCGGGCCTCAACTGGCGCTATCCGCAGGGCGCGCCCGCCCGCGTGCGCGCGATGATGGAGCACGAATTGGCGCTGATCGCCAAGCTGCGCTATGAGCCCTATTTCCTGACCGTCAACGACGTGGTGGATTTCGCCCGCTCGCGCGGGATCCTGTGTCAGGGGCGCGGCTCGGCGGCCAATTCGGTGGTGTGCTATTGCCTCGGCGTGACCAGCGTTTCGCCAGAGATCGGCAGCATGGTGTTCGAGCGTTTCGTGTCCGAGGCGCGCGACGAGCCGCCCGATATCGACGTGGATTTCGAGCATGAACGCCGCGAGGAGGTGATCCAGTGGATTTACGAACGCTATGGGCGGCATCGCGCGGGGCTCTGCGCCACGGTGATCCATTACCGCGCCAGGCGCGCCATCCGCGAGGTGGGCCGCGCCATGGGCCTGACGGAGGATCTGATCGCGGCGATGTCGTCGCAGATCTGGGGGGCGGGCAGCCCACGCCGCCCCGGTGATGCGCGCCTCGCCGAGATCGGGCTTGACCTGCGCGACCGGCGCCTGGCGCTCACGCTCGAACTGGTGGACGAGATTATCGGCTTTCCGCGCCATCTGAGCCAGCATGTCGGCGGATTCGTCATCGCGGCGGACCGGCTCGATGAGCTGGTGCCGATCGAGAACGCCGCGATGGAGGATCGCACCGTCATCTGCTGGGACAAGGACGATATCGACTGTCTGGGCATCCTCAAGGTCGATGTGCTGGCGCTCGGGATGCTGAGCTGTCTGCGCCGCGCCTTCGACCTGCTGGAGATGTATCGCGGCACGCGCCACGACCTGGCCAGCCTGCCGCCCGACGATCCCGCGGTCTATGAAATGCTGGGCCGTGCCGACAGCCTGGGCGTGTTTCAGGTGGAAAGCCGCGCGCAGATGAATTTCCTGCCCCGGATGCGGCCGCGCTGTTTCTACGATCTGGTGATCCAGGTGGCGATCATCCGGCCGGGGCCCATTCAGGGCGACATGGTCCATCCCTATATCCGCAGGCGCAACGGCGAGGAGCCGGTCGCGTTCCCCTCGGACGAGCTGGGCCGCGTGCTGGCCAAGACGCTGGGCGTGCCGCTCTTTCAGGAACAGGCGATGCAGATTGCCATCATCGGCGCGGGGTTCACCCCCGAGGAGGCCGACCGGCTGCGCCGCGCGCTCGCCACCTTCAAGCGGCACGGCCATGTCAGCGCGTTTCGCGCGCGCTTCCTGCGGGGGATGCGCGCGAACGGCTATGACATGGCGTTTGCCGAGCGCTGTTTTTCCCAGATCGAGGGGTTCGGCAGCTACGGCTTTCCCGAAAGCCACGCGGCCAGTTTCGCGCTGCTCGTCTATGCCTCTGCCTGGATCAAGTGCCACCATCCGGGCATATTCGCCTGCGCGCTGCTCAACGCGCAGCCGATGGGGTTCTACGCCCCCGCGCAGATCGTGCGCGATGCGCGCGAACACGGGGTGGAGGTGCGGCCCGTCTGCGTCAACGCCTCGTGCTGGGACAACACGCTGGAGCCCGACGGGCGCGGCGGGCTGGCGCTGCGGCTGGGGTTCCGGCAGGTGCGGGGGCTCGCGCGCGCCGAAGCCGACTGGATCGCGGCGGCGCGCGGCAATGGCTATCGCGGGCCCGAGGATCTGTGGCGGCGCGCGGGGCTGGCGCCCGCGCTCATCGCGCGGCTGGCCGAGGCCGATGCCTTTGCCGGCTGCGGCCTCTCGCGGCGCGACGCGCTCTGGCAGGCGCGGGCGATCCGCAGCCCCGATCCGCTGCCGCTTTTTGCGCGCGATCTCGACGGCGAGGGGATCGCCGAGCCTGCGGCAACCCTGCCCGCGATGAGCACGGGCGAGGCGGTGCTCGCGGATTACGCCGCGCTGCGGCTGAGTTTGCGCGCGCATCCGCTGGCCCTTCTGCGGCCCATCCTGAGCCCGGCCCCGGACCATGGGTCCTGAGAAACGGGGGCCGCGCCCGACACAGCGTGCCCGCTTCCGCGCTGTCAACCCTCCTGGCCGCGAGCACGCCGCCAGTTCGTGCGCCACAGGCCACAGGACGGGATTGACGCCCCCGCGCATCGTAGGCGTCCCAAGGCAAGGGCAAGCGTCGTCACAACGGATCAAGGCGGATCGCGCGCCCCTGCGGATCGAAGAAACCCGCCTCGTTGAGCACCATGCGATCCGCGGTCACCGCGTCGATCCGGTCCTGAAGCCGCGCCCGCGCCACCAGGTCGATCACCGGCCCGCCGCCTGCGTCGCTCTCGGCAAAGATCGCCACGCCGTCCCAGGGCTTGCCGTTCTGGTCGATCAGCCCTTTCATCTCGGCCCAGCTCACCTCGTCGCCGATCACATGCAGGTAGGCGCAGGCCGTCATCTCGACACGCGCGCCGATGGTCACCAGCAGCATGAGCGCGGTGAACCCGTCAGTCGCGGCATGGCGCGCCTGCAACCAGTGCTCGAAATCGGCCTCAGAATTCGACAACGGGGGCCTCGAACGGTTCCTGATCGAACAGCGCGAGGAAATCCGCGCCGGTGGTGTCGCGATACCACGCCTCGAAGGCCCGCATCTCGGCGGCGGGATCTGCCGCCTCCTCTCTCAGACAGGCGCAAATGGCGCGCGTGACGGGCTCGAAACGCGCCAGAATGGCATCGCGCGCCGCGCTCGCGCCGTGCCAGCCGAACTCGGTCGCAAATCCCGCCCGCACCGCGGCACAGGCACCGGCCTCATCCTCGGCATCGCGGCAGAGCGTGGTCATCCGCGCCAGAAACCCGGCGCGGCGAAAGGCAAAGACGCGCGCCCGCTCGCGCTTTTCGACCTCCTCGGCGAAGGAGCGGCGAAAGCGGATTTCCTCCTGCTGCGCGGCGATGGCCAATTGGTCGAGTTCGGTCAGAAAAGCGGGGGTATCGCGCATCTTGGGCCTTTCACTTGCTGGAAGATTGGCGGAGGAGGCGGGAGTCGAACCCACCAGGGACTGTCTCGCAGCCCCTCCCGGATTTGAAGTCCGGACGCCCCACCGGGGACGATTCTCCTCCCTCGCCCGGCCCGCGCGCGGCGGTCCGGGAAAACAGATCCTTCTTGTGCGGGTTGATCCGGCGAATATCGCCGCGCCGCATCGTCAGCCCCTGACGATCGAAGAATTCCAGAATTTGTATGGCCACCTTGCGGCCGTTGTCCAGCCGGTCGCGGAAGGCCACGACGGGAAATCCCTCGGGCGCCGCGCCCGCCGCCAGATCGCGCACGATATCGGCCATTTCGATCACGGTGTCCGAGAGGAAGAAGTGATCGCGCGCCAGTTCCTCGACATCACCGCGCCGCGCCGCCAGCTTGAAGATGCGGCGCAGCAGGCCCTCGTCCAGCCCGGTCTCGCGGGCGATGTCACGCACGCGCGGCGGACGAAACCGCTCCTCGCCGCCCAGGCGCGGCAGCAGGCGCGCCCATATCTCCTCTTCCTCGGGCGAGAGCCTTACCTCGAACCACGGGCGCCGCAGCCATGACCGGTCGGGCTGCGCCACGCCCTCTTCGGCCAGGCGCGCGACCACCGCCTGAAACACCGGCGCAGGCAGGCGCGGGCGCAGCGTGAGGCGCAGCCGCTCCTGCCCGAGGCCGGGGAGATCGGGGCTCTCGGCATGGACGGCATCGAGCCGCGCGGCGATCTCGTCGCGGATCGCCTGCCAGCGGGCGGCGGAAAACGCGGCGATCCCGCCATCGGGGCGCGGCAGGGCGACGAGGCCCAGCCGGTCGATCAACTGCGGCGCGCTTTCGGGATGTTCGGCGCGGTCGCGCAGCCATACGCCCGGATCGACCCAGCCGCGCGGCCCCTCCAGCACCGCCATCAACGCCTCGTCCGCCGTGCCCAGCGCGAGGCCGTCAAGCTCCGCCAGCCGTTCGGGCGCGCGACGCCGCCGCTCCGGCCCCGCCAGATCGAGGATCACCCCGCCCCCCACCGTGCGCGTGGCCGAGATGTCGCGCAAAACGAACCGGTCGCCCACCGCCGCCGCCAGCGGCGCATCGAGCACCAGCTGCGCATAGCCCTCCTGCCCCGGCGCGATCGCATCGGCGCTCAATGGGATAAGGCGCGCGGTGATCTCCTCGGCGCCGTGATGAATGCGCACCGCCGCCCATTGCGACAGCGATTTCGCCTCGCCGCGCAGCACCCGCAACGCCACGTCGATCCGCCGCGTGGGCGCGTGCAGCGCCGGGTCCAGCAGCACCGCGCCGCGCGGCACCGCCTCGACGCTGACGCGCGGCCCTGCAATGGCCACGGCGCAGCGTTGCCCGGCCACCGCCTGCGCAACGGGGGCGTTCTGCGCGCGCAGGCCCCGCACCCGCGCCTCGATCCCCACGGGCGAGACCAGCACCCGGTCACCCTCGGCCACGCGGCCCGACAGGATCGTGCCCGTCACCACCGTGCCCGTGCCCTGCATGGTAAACACCCGGTCGATGGCGAGGCGAAACGCGCCCTCGCTGCGCCGCGCCTCGCGGGCCTGAGCGATGTCATCGAGGGCCTGTGCGAGCGCATCCACGCCCATGCCCGTAGCGACCGAGACCGGCAGGATCGGCGCATCGGCGATGCCCGTTCCCCGGAGCGCGGCCTTGATTTCGGCGCGCGCGGCCTCCAGCCGCTCGGGCGTGACCAGATCGGCCTTGGTCAGCGCCACGATGCCCTGTTTCAGCCCCAGCAGATCGGCAATCGCCAGATGTTCGCGGGTCTGCGGCATGGGGCCGTCATCGGCGGCCACCACCAGCAGCAAGAGATCAATCCCCGTGGCCCCGGCCAGCATCGTATGCACCAGCCGCTCATGCCCCGGCACATCGACGAAACCGACCGTGCCATATGCGCGCGGCCAATAGGCGAAGCCGAGTTCAATCGTGATGCCGCGTTCCTTTTCCTGCGCCAGACGGTCGGTCTCCACCCCCGTCAGCGCGCGCACGAGGCTCGTTTTGCCGTGGTCGATATGACCTGCCGTGCCGACAATCATGGCAGAAGCTCCGCCAGCGGGCGGGCGGCGCGCGCCTCGGCCTCGGCCGCCTGCGCGTCAGTCAGGCCGCCCTTCAGTCCGCGCAGATAGGTGCCCGCCAGCGCGCTGCCCGCATCGCGCCCCTTGCAGACCAGCGCGCAGCCCGCGACCGGGTCGCGCGCGCAGCCCCGCCCCAGCGCCCGCGCCACGCCCAAAAGCACCAGCGCATCGCCCACGCCCGCCTCGGCCGCGCGCGCCCACCACCAGACCGCGCCCTCGGGGTCAGCCTCGCCGCCCGCGCCGTCATAAAGCATCCGCCCCAGATGCAGCATCGCCGCCGGGCGGCCGCGCTTGGCGGCCTCTTCGGCATGGGCGCGCGCGGCGGGCAGATCGGCATGCGGGCTCTCCGCATCGCCCAGCATCTCGGCCAGTTGTTCGGCGGCCAGCGCGTCGCCCTTGGCGGCGGCCTTTTTCAGCAGGTCGCGCGCCGTGACCGCATCGACCGGCGCGCCGCGCCCGTCGAGATAGGCAAAGCCCAGCATCCGCTCGCCCGCCGGGTCGCCCTGCATCGCGGATGCGATCAGCCATTTCACCGCCGCCGCGTCATCCTGCGGGATGCCGGGCACGGTCAGCAGCACGGTGCCCAGCTCGGCCTGCGCGCGGGCATGGCCCGCCTTGGCCAGCGGCACGAGGATGTCGAGCGCCTCCTCGACCGCGCCCGCGTCCAGCAAGGCAAGGCCCTTTGCAAGCTGCGCCTCGGGGTCGGGCTTGGCGGAAAAGAGCGTCCTCAACATGGCCCCGCCTCGAGCGCGCCCAACTGGCCCAGAAACGCCTCGGCATCATCCAGACAGCGCAGATCGAAGAGCAGCGCGCCCCCCTCCACCCGCCCGATCACCGGGATGGGCAGGCGGCGAAAGGCGGCGGCCAGACGGTCTGCCTCGCCCCCCGGCGCAGGCAGGCGCAGCGCGACCGACGGGATGGTTTCGAGCGGCAGCGCCCCCGATCCGATCTGGCTGCTTGTGTCCACGATCTCGACCGCGCGGCCCAGTGCCTCGGCGAGCCTCGGGGCAAGCGCCCCGGCCAGCGCGCGCAACTCGGCCAGCGGGCGGGCAAAGGCCGCCAGCGTCGGCAGGCGTTCGGCCAGCCGGTCGGGATCGCGGTAGAGCTTCAACGTCGCCTCGAGCGCCGCGAGCCGCACCTTGTCAAGCCGCACCGCGCGCTTGATCGGATGGGACGCACAGGCGCGCACCAGATCGCGCCGCCCGGTGATGAACCCCGCCTGCGGCCCACCCAAGAGCTTGTCGCCCGAGAAGGTCACAAGGTCTGCCCCCTCGCCGAGCGCATCCTGCACCGTGCGCTCGCGCGCGAGCCCCCATTGCGAGAGGTCCACCAGCGTGCCCGAGCCCAGATCGTCGATCAGCGGCAGCCCCGCCTCGCGCGCGAGCGGCGCCAGTTCCGCCACCGTGGTTTCCCGGGTGAACCCCTGCACGCGGTAGTTGGACGTATGCACCTTCATCAGGAGCGCCGTCTGCGGACCGATGGCGGCGCGGTAGTCCTTCAGATGGGTGCGGTTGGTGGTGCCCACCTCGCGCAGGCGCGTGCCCGCCGCCTCCATGATCGCGGGCATCCGGAACGATCCGCCGATCTCGATCAGCTCACCGCGCGAAACCACCGTCTCGCGCCCCGCGCCAAGGGCTGCCAGCACCAGAAGCACCGCCGAGGCGTTGTTGTTGACAAGGCAGGCATCCTCGGCCCCGGTCAGTTCGGCCACCAGCGCGCAGACCGCATCGTCACGCTGCCCGCGCCGCCCGGTCTCGAGGTCGTATTCCAGCGCCAGCGGATAGCGCATCGCGCGGTTGGCCGCCTCGACCGCCTCCGGCGCATAGAGCGCGCGGCCCAGATTGGTGTGCAGCACCGTGCCGGTGAGGTTGAACACCCGCACCATGCGCGTGGCGTCGCGCGCCATCAGCGCCGCTTCGGCCTCTTGAGCGACCTGCGCGGCGGCCTCGGCGCGGTCCGGGGCCGGGCCGTCGCGCAGCCCCGCGCGCAGCGCATCGAGCCGCGCGCGCACCATGGCCACCGTTTGGGTGTGCCCGAACCGCGCGACACAACCCCGCCCGCGATCGGTGCGCAATACCTCGTCCACCGAGGGCAGCCCTGCCAAGGCGCGCCCCATGGGATCAGTAACCGATGAGGAACGGGTTGAGCGAAAAGCGCGATTTGCCCTCGCCCGTCAGCAGGATGTCGAGCGCGAGCGAGCCCACGTCATCGGCCAGCGGATCGAGCGCGCTGTCCTTGTTCTGATAGACGATCTTGGTGTAGCTGAGGCATTTCGGGCAGGTCTCGGCCTTGACGTTCTCGTTGCCGCCCTCGACGCTGTTGAACACCAGCCCGCGCTCGTTTCCGCAGCTCAGGCACAACACGCGCACCACATGCCATTCCGTCGCGCAGAGCGCGCAGGTGCAGAAGCGCGTGTTGGCCATGCCCTCGCGCCCCACCACGGCCGAGGCGACCGGCGCGCCGCCGCAGGCGGGGCAGGCGCTGTTCGACACCCTCGCGAGCGTGTCCACGTCGAGACCCGCGGCCATGCGCGTCATGTGGACCTGAAGCGCGGCAGCGGCGAGCACGGTTTCGGCCATCTGGCCGGGATCGACCTCCTCGGCCAGCGCATCATCGAGAAGGCCGCCGCGGGTCGCGGCATCGGCCTTGCGCAGGCGGGTGACGGCCTCTTGCGTGGCCGCCGGCATCTCGGTCCCGTCGAGCGCCGCGAGCAGCGCATCGAAGGTGGCGAGCGCAACATCATCCCCGGCCAGACCGCTGCGACCCAGCTGCGGCATACCATGCTCGGAGGACCGCTTTCGCGCGTCCTCGGGCGGCAGATCGACGGCGGGCAGGTCCGCGAGAATCGCGGCCTGCGTATCGCAGAGCGCCGAGAGAAACAGCAGATAGGGCGCCAGATCGCTGCCATTCGCCGCCAGCGCGGCAAAGCGGCGGGCGCGGGTGGTGAAAACGGTTTGCGGATCGGGAAGAATGGCGAGGGGCGGGCTTGCGACCTCACCGATGCTCATCGGTTCGGGGGCGGCGGAGGGAGAGCCGGCACGCGGCATCGGGCAGTCCTTTCATCATGCGCGGGGCCATTGGGGCCGGTGCGCGGTGGTTCACATCAGATCGCCGGGGCCATGGATGGCCCCGGCGTTGTGTAACGTCTCGAGATCACTCCGCCGGGGGCGTGCCCTTGGCACCCTTGCCGAACTCTTCGCGCAGCCAGCGGCGGTGATGCCGCCAGCCCCAGCCGCCAGTGACCTTGCCCCGGATCATCGCCGAGAGCGTGCCCTTGACCCAGATCGCCGCATAGACATGGACGATCCAGACCACGATGGCGATCACCGCCGCGATGGCATGGACCAGAACCGCGATCCGGCTCTGCTCGATGGTAAAGCTCAGCCCGAGATTGGCGGCCAGCCATTCATGGCTGTCATCCCAGAGCACCACGCCGCTGAGAAACAGCACCACGATGAGGATGGACATGAACCAGAACACCATCTTCTGACCGGCATTGTATTTGCCGATCTCGGGCAGGTCCTCTTCGCGGCCCGCCAGCACCGAGCGCAGCCGCGACAGCCAGACATTGTCGGTCCGCTCCCAGAGGTTCAGCCGCCAGAAGCGGAAGAACAGCCCCAGAAAGCTGATCGCCAGAACCAGCCCGATCCAGGGATGGAACTCGCGCGCATTGGCGCCGCCCCCGAACAGCCCCGACAGGAAGTAGAGGCTGGGATGAAAGAGCGCCATGCCCGAGATTGCCAAAAGCACGAGGCTGATCGCCGTGACCCAGTGATTGGCGCGCGCCAGGGCCGAGTATCGCTTGACATAGGTCTTGTCAGACATCCCTGCCCTCCTTCAGCTTGCGCGCGGCATCCTCGTCATGGTCCGACACCTCGTTCGGCCCGGCCATGAAGTAATGCCCCAGCCCCACCGCGGCCGCGGCCCCGATCGCCAGAAGGCCCGCGTATTTGGTGACGCCCTTCCAGGTCTCGACGATCGGGCTGATCCGCGGATTGTCCGGCAGCCCGGCATAGAGCGAGGGCTGGTCGGCATGATGCAGCACATACATCACATGCGTCCCGTTCACGCCCGGCGGATCGTAGAGCCCGGCCCTGGCATAGCCGCGCTCCTTGAGGTCCTCGACCCGCTCGGCCGCCAGCGTCACCATATCGGCCTTGGAACCGAAGGTGATCGCCTTGGTCGGGCAGGCCTTGGCACAGGCGGGGCCCATGCCTTCGGCGACGCGGTCAGAACACAAGGTGCATTTATACGCCTTGTTGTCCGCCTTGGAGATGCGCGGGATGTTGAACGGGCACCCCTTCACGCAATAGCCGCAGCCGATGCAGGCCTCCGAGTTGAAATCGACGATCCCGTTGGAATACTGCACGATGGCACCGGGGGCCGGGCATGCCTTGAGGCAGCCCGGATCGGTGCAATGCATGCAGCCATCCTTGCGGATGAGCCATTCCAGACGGTCCTCGGCCGTGTTCTCATACTCGGTGAAGCGCATCAGCGTCCAGGTATCGGGGTTGAGATCGGCGGGGTTGTCATAGACGCCCACATTCTCTTCGGGTTCCTGGCGCAGCTCGTTCCACTCCATGCAGGCCACCTGGCACGCCTTGCAGCCGATGCATTTGGAGATGTCGATGAGCTTGGCCACCTGATCGCCCGGAGCCAGCGCAGGCTCCGGATCGGAACTGGCCGACCGACGCACAAGGTCGAGTTTCGGATTGATGTACGACATTCCTCGTCCCTCCCTTATGCCACGGCCGGCGGATCGGCGCGCTCGATATCCACGAGAAACGCCTTGTATTCCGGCGTGTTCGTGTTCGCATCGCCAACGAATGGCGTGAGCGCGTTGACCCCGACGGCGGTCTTGGTCTCGCCGATGAAGCCGAAGTGGATCGGCATCCCCACGGTGTGCACGGTCTTGCCGTCCACCGTGAGCTGCGGAATCCGCTTGGTGATCACCGCCTTGCCCTTGACCGAGCCACGGTTCGAGAACACCCGCACCCAGTCACCGTTGGAAATCCCCTTTTCGGCGGCAAGCGCCGGGTTGATCTCCACGAAGAACTCGGGCTGCACGATGGCGTTCAGCTTCGAGGTCTTCGTCCACCAGTGGAAATGCTCCACAAGGCGGTAGGTGGTGGCGACATAGGGGAACTCGTCCGACGTGCCGAACACCTCCAGATCGCCCTTGAACACCCGCGCTGCGGGGTTGGAGGAGTGATTGGGATGCAGCACGTTGGCCACCGGGCTCTCGAACGGCTCGTAATGCTCGGGGAACGGCCCTTCGGCCATCAGTTTCCGGGCAAAGAGCCGCGACACGCCTTCGGGGTTCATGATGAACGGCCCGACCTTGCGCGCCGGATCGACCGTCGCGCCATAATCGGGCACGTCCGGACCGACCCAGCGGGAGCCGTCCCACTGGATATAGGCCTTCCTCTCGCTCCACGGCCTGCCCTGCGGGTCGGCCGAGGCGCGGTTGTAGAGGATGCGCCGGTTGGCCGGCCAGGCAAAGCCCCAGTTGGGATGCACCCCGAGCCCCGAGGGGTCCGAATTGTCCCGCCGCGCGGTGATGTTGCCCGCCTCGGTGAAGGCGCCGGTATAGAGCCAGCAGGCCGAGGAGGTGCTCCCATCGTCGCGCAGATGCCCGAAACTCGCCAGCTGCTGGCCCGCCTGGTACTGCACCTTGGTCGGGTCAGACGCGTCGCGGATCGTGCGGAGCGCCTTGCCGTTGAGCTCCTTGAGCAGCTCGTCGGGCTGCGGATACATCGGATCCGCATATTGCCAGTCGAGGTTCAGGATCGGCTCGGGTGCCGTGCCGCCCTCCTCGCGGTAGAGCCTCATGATCCGCTGCATCAGCTCGGCCATGACCTGCGCATCGTGGCGCGCATTGCCCGGCGGCTCGGCCGCCTTCCAGCGCCAGTTGAGGCAGCGGCTGGAATTGGTGAAGCTGCCCTCGTCCTCGGCGAAACAGTTCGTCGGCAGGACAAAGACCTCGGTCTGGATATCCGCCGGATTAACCGGGTTGGCATCGCCGTGGTTCTTCCAGAACTCGGCGGTGTCGGTCATCAGCGGGTCCATCGACACGAGGAACTTGAGCTTCGAGAGACCGGCCGACATCTTGGCCTTGTTGGGCACCGACATCAGCGGGTTGAAGCCCTGGCAGATGAAGCCGTTGACCTCGCCCTGATAGACGCGCTCGAAGATTTGCAGCGTGTCATAGACCTTGTCGATCTTGGGCAGCCAGTCGAAGCCGAAATCATTGGCCGGGGTGGCCGCCGATCCGTACATCGCCTTGAGCAGGCTCACGTAGAACTTCTTGTAGTTCTGCCAATAGCTCGTCTGATCCGGCAGGAGCGGGGTGAAATCGCGCGCGGCCAGATGGCCGTCGAAATTCCCCTCGCCGTCGCGCGGCATCCCCAGATAGCCGGGCGTCAGATGCGCCAGAACACCGATATCGGTCAGGCCCTGCACGTTGGAATGCCCGCGCAGCGCGTTCACGCCCCCGCCCGGCACGCCCTGATTGCCCAGCAGAAGCTGGATCATCGCCGCCGTGCGGATGTTCTGCGACCCATGGCTGTGCTGGGTCCAGCCCAGCGCATACATGATCGTCATCGACCGTTCGCCGTTGCCGGTGGAGCCGATATATTCGCAGACCTTCAGGAACTTGTCCTGCGGCGCGCCGGTGATGCGCGAGACGACCTCGGGCGTGTAGCGCGCCACGTGCTTCTTCAGAAGCTGGAACACGCAGTTGGGATCCGACAGGGTCAGGTCGCGCCTGGCGAACCCGTCCTCGCCCAGCTCATATTCCCAGGACGAGCGGTCATAGGCCCGCCGTTCGGGATTGTAGCCGGAATAGAGCCCCTCACCCTCGTCGAACGAGAAATCACCGCGGACGATGAACGAGGCGTTGGTGTAATTCGCCACGTAGTCCTTGTGATACTGCTCGTTTGTCAGCAGGTAGTTGATCACGCCCAGCAGGTAGGCGGTATCGGTGCCTGCCCGGATCGGGCAGTAATAATCGGAAACCGCGGCCGAGCGGGTGAAACGCGGATCGACCACCACAAGGCGCGCCTTGTTGTGATGCTTGGCCTCCGTCACCCATTTGAAACCGCAGGGATGCGCTTCGGCGGCATTGCCGCCCATGATCAGGACGACATCGGCATTCTTGATGTCGGTCCAGTTGTTGGTCATCGCACCACGCCCGAACGTCGGAGCCAGACTGGCCACCGTGGGGGCGTGTCAGATACGCGCCTGGTTATCGACCTGAATGAGGCCCAGCCCGCGCACCGATTTCCAGGTCAGCCAGCCGGTCTCGTTCGAGGTGGCGCAGCCGGCGAGGAACCCGGTGGTCAGCCAGCGGTTGACCGTGGTGCCGTCGGCGTTGCGCTCGATGAAATTGGCGTCGCGGTCGTCCTTCATCAGCCGCGCGATCCGCTCCATGGCGAAATCCCAGCTGACGGTTTCCCACTTGTCCGATCCGGGCTTGCGATAGAGCGGCTCGGTCACGCGCTGTTTCGAGTTGATCATGTCGAGAACGCCCGAGCCCTTGGGGCAGAGCGTGCCGCGGTTCACCGGGTTGTCGGCATCGCCCTCGACATGGAAGATCTCGGCCTTCTCGCCCTTGGAGACATCGCCGCGGCTATAGATCAGCATCCCGCAGCTGACCGAGCAATAGGGGCAGGTGTTGCGGGTCTCGGTGGCGGCGGCGAGCTTGAATGCGCGCGCGGTCGCGGCAAACGCCTGCTCGGCGCCTCCGAATCCCATCGCGGCAATCGCGCTTCCGGCAAGGGCACCACCCGCGCCCCGCAGGAAACCGCGTCGTGTGACTGGAATGTTCATGATCCTCCCTTTCCTGATCCGTCCAGAGGCCATAATGCAAGCCCATGACCACACATTAGCATTGTTTTTCGTTTGTGTAAGCATCTCATGAAGGAGGGCGCGATTTGCAGCACCCCCGCGACGCCCGATCACGCGGCGCGGCGGACGGCGGATCACGCGGCGCGGCGGATGCGAAAGCGGAACACGCCGTCGCGGCGCGTCACCGACAGCAGGCTGTGCCCGGTCCGCGTGCAGAAATGCGTGATGTCGAGCTCGGCCACCGGATCGTCGGCCAGCATCTCCAGCACCGCGCCCGGCGGCAGCGCGGCGAGCGCGCGGCGCGCCGCCAGCACCGGCTCGGGGCAGAGCGTGCCGCGCATGTCGAGCGGATCGGTCATGTCCGTTCTCCGATCAGGGTCTGGGGGGGCAACCGGCGCACGGCGCCTGCGCCGATGCGCCGGCGCAGCGCGCGCGACAGCCCATCGACCGCCGCCGTCAGCGCCCCGGCCGCCACCAGCAGCACCAGCGCCCGGTCGGTCCGCAATTCCGCAAGCGCGCTATCGACGAAGAATCCCAGCGTCATCACCCCCAGCAACCCCATCACCGCCGTCTCGCGCAGGATGATCTCCCAGCGATAGAGGCAGAGCGCGAGGAAGGGACCGTAAAGGCGCGGCGCCAGTTCCCACGCCCAGAGCGTCAGCCCCCGCGGCGCGTCACTGCGCAACTCCGGGCAGATCACCTCGGCCTGCCGCCCCAGAAGATGCCCGATGATCGCCCCGTTATGCAAGCCAAGCGCGAGGATCGCGGGCAGCATCGAGGGGCCAAAGACCTGCACGAAGAGATAGGCCAGCATGTATTCTGGAAAGGACCGCAGAATCACCAGCCCCAGATGCCCCAGCGCCGCGCCCGCGCGCCCGCTGACCCGTGGCACGATCAGCCCAAAGCCGAAGAACGCCACCGCCCCGGTCAGCACCAATGCGATCTGCGCGCAGATCACCGTGGCGATGATGCCCGGCAACGCCTCGCTGATCAGGATCTGACCGAGCCAATCCATCAGCCCCGCCCCGTCCCAGCCACCGCGCAATGGTGCGGGCACGATATCCTCGCTCAGGAACCGCCAGAGCGCCCCCTGCCCCATCGGCGGGCTTTGCACCGTGGCCAGAACCGCCACCGCCGCCGCGATCCAGACCGGCACCAGCCGCCAGCGCATCCACAGCCGGATCGAGGCAATCAGCACCACATAGAGGATCATGATCGCCGAGGCCGCGCCGTATTCCCCTTGCCGAAAGAAACTGTCGAGTTGAAAGCCCAAGGTCGGCAACCCGATGAACCCCAGCACCGCCGAGGACCGCAGCCCGCATTCCAGCCGGTAGAGCGCATAGATGCGCATCGGCGCCAGCGCCAGCGGCGCGCGCGCATAGAGAAACCGCGACAGCCCGTCCACCCCCGGCGGCAGGATGCGCGCGGGCCGCGGATCGGCCTCGTCGAGATGTTCGGCAAAGACCTTGGCGAAGATGCCCGCATAGGGCAGCGCGATGGCCAGAACCCCGGTCAGCGCGCCGATGCCGAAGACCTGCAAAAGCAGCAGCGCCCAGAACAGCTCGTGCACCGATCGCAGCGCGATGCACAGCGCCCGCACGCCCGCGCGATCATAAAACGGCGCCAGCACCAGCCCCGCCACGCCGCCCGCCGCCACGCCGGCGACCGCGAACATCACCGTCAGCAGCAGCGCGCGGCCGATCTCCTCCACCGCCGAGAAATCCGGCGCAAGAAACCCCGCCGCCATGCGCCCCAGCACCGCCCATGGGTCATGGCCCGCAAGTTCCAGATCGGCAAAGGGCAGCGCCAGCAGCGCCAGCACCAGCAGCCCGCCCGTGACCTGAAGACGGGTCAGCCGTTCAGGCATAAAGCGCCTCGATCCGCGCGCGCTCCACCGCGGCAGGGGCCGCGTCGATCACCACGCGCCCGCCCTTGAGCCCCACGATCCGCGTGGCGAATCCCAGCGCCTGTTCGACATCGTGCAGCGCCAGCACCGCGCGGTCGAACCGCGCCGCGATCTGCCCAAGGATCTCCGCGCCCTGCCGTTCATCGAGGGCCGAGACCGGCTCATCCCCCAGAAGCACATCGCCGCCGCGCCAGAAGGCGCGCGCCAGCGCCACGCGCTGTTTCTGCCCGCCCGACAGCCCCTCGACCGTGCGATGCGCCAGCCCGGCCAGCCCCAGCACCTCCAGAATCTCGCCCACCCCGGCGCGGTCCGCCGCGCGCGGGCGCACAAGGTTGGTCAGGTTGTAGAACGCCCCGTGATCGTCAAGCCGCCCCATCAGCGCATTGCGCGTGACGCAGAGCTGCGGCACCAGCCCGTGCTCCTGCGGCACCAGCGCCACGCGCGCCCCCTCCGCCAGCAACGCCGCATGAAGCGCCCCCAGAAGCGTCGTCTTGCCCGCCCCGCTGCGCCCCATGAGCGCCACCCGCTCACCGGGGGCAAGCGCAAAGCTCACCCCCGTGAGGACCGGCTCGGCCCCATAGCCCAGCGTCTGATGGCGCAGCAGCATCCCCGTCACTCCAGCAGGCCAAGCTCGCGGGCGGTCACGGCGATCGGCTCGAAATCGGCATTCTGCGCCGGGATGAAGGCCGTGCGCGGAAAGCTCGCCAGAAGCTCCGGGTCGGTCATGCCCACCAGCGCCGCCTGCACCCGGTCGGCGAACCCTTCGCCGAACCGCGCATCGACATCGCCCCGGATCGTCCAGTTGTAATCGGGATAAGGCGGGGTCTGCCAGATCACGCGGGCGGTCTCGGTCTCGGGCGCGCCCTCGGCCAGCGCCTTGTCGTAAACGGCGTAGTTGAGCGCGCCGACCTGCCAGGCGCCCGACGCCACCAGCCGCAGCGTCTGCGAATGATCGCCCGAGAAACCGACACGCCCGAAGAACGCCTCGGGCGCCTTGCCCGTGCGCTCGCGGATGTAAAATTCCGGCATCAGGCGCCCCGAGGTCGAGCCCTTGGACCCGAAGGTAAAGCTCATTCCTTCCGCCGCCATCGGAAATTCCTCGCCCGGCTCCAGCCCGGTGGAGGTGTTGGCGATGAAATAGGTGAGGAAATTCGGATCCTCCTCGCCCTGCGCGATCGCCCGCGCGCCCGGCACCAGCGCGCGCGCCTGCACCCCCGACAGCCCGCCGAACCAGGCAAGCTGCACCTGATCGTTGCGGAACGCCGTCACCGCCGCCGCGTAGTTCTTGACGGGGATGAATTCGACATCGACCCCCAATTGTTCCTCCAGATATTCCGCCACCTTCGAGAACCGCGCCTTGAGCGCGGTTTCGTCCTCGTCGGGGATGGCGGAAAAATAGAGTGTCTGTGCGCTGGCCGCCCCGGCCAGCAGCATTGCGGCGCAGAACGCGCCAAGCCTGCGGATGACTCGCATGTCATTCTCCCTGCGATGTTCGTCTGGTGATCGTGGCGACAAGGCAGGTCCGGGACCATCGGTCCCCGGCCACACCCCCTCGCTGCCGCGACAGGGGGCCATCCTCGGGATGGGGCGGAGCGCGCACGGCGCATCGGCTCGTCAGCACGACCGATTGTAGCGTTTCCGCCGTCACTGTCCAGAATTGTTGAGTCATCTTTTGCGCGCTGTTATCGAGGTCGCATGACATGGCAGGACCATATCGCCCGGATCGCGGCATTTGACGGGCTGGATTTCGATGCCGGACTTCTGGCCGACATGGCGCGTGCCTTCGCCCCCCACCCGCTGGCCGGGGCGGCACCGTCGTTCCTGAGCTATGACAGCGACGAGTTCCCGGGCTGCGGGCGCGCGGCCTTTCCCACCTTTTCGATCACCGGTCCGGCCTGCGCGCTGAATTGCGGCCATTGCCGCGCCGAGGTGCTGCGCCCGATGATCCCCGCCACCTCGCCGGCGGTGCTGGAACGCGAGGTGCGGCGCATCGCCGAGACGCGGCATTTGCGCGGCTTTCTCCTTTCGGGCGGGTCGAACCGGCGCAACGAGATCCCCTATGCCCGCTACTGGCCCACCATCGCGCGGCTGAAACGCGATCTGCCGGGGATCGAGGTGGCGGTGCATACCGGCCTCATCGACGCGCCCCGTGCGCGGGCCATGGCCGGGGCGGGCGTCGATCTGGCGATGATCGACATCATCGGCGCGCAGGATACCGTGCGCGAGGTCTATCACCTCGACCGGCCCGTGGCGGATTTCCAGGCCTCGCTCGCCGCGCTCTGCGAGGCCGGGCTGCGGGTCGCGCCGCATATCGTCATCGGGTTGCATTTCGGCGAGATCCGGGGCGAGCGCCGCGCGCTGGAAATCTGCCTGCGTCACCCCATCTCCGCGCTGGTGCTGGTGGTGGTGATGCCGCAGCCGGGGCAGGACCGCCGTTTCGTGCCCCCCGACACCGATGCCGTAGGGCGGTTCCTGCTGGACGCGCGCCACGCCGCCCCCGGTCTGCCGGTCACGCTGGGCTGCGCGCGCCCCCATGGCACGGCGCGGCGCAAGCTCGATGCCTATGCGGTCATGGCCGGGCTTGACGCCATCGCCTTTCCCGCCGACGGGGCGATCCCTCTGGCGCGCGCGCTTGGCCGCCCCATCACCGCCGATCCGACCTGCTGCGCGCTCGGCGCGTTGCGCGCGAGGGCGGCCTGATGGTCTGCGGCACCGAACCCGCCGCCCGCCCCGGCGCGGGCGACTGGAACCGCCCCGAGGCGATGCGCCCCCGCCCCGCGCCCAAGGTGCCCGGCGACCGGCGCATGGGGGCACAGGTGCGCGCCGCCGCACAGGCCCCCGGCCCGCTGCACCTGCCGCGATCAAGCCCCGTCGCGCCGCTGATGCGCTCGCCCGATTACGTTCAGGTCTCGACGGCGGCGGCGATCACGCTTGGCCTCGCCCCCGGCTCGCTCTTTGGGTGTTCCTGCACGCGGTGTCTGAACCTTCTGCTGACCTACCCCGAGGGCTGCCGCGCCAATTGCGCCTATTGCGGCCTTGCCCGCCACCGCGAGGCGGCATCGGATTATGCCGACCGCAATTTCATCCGGGTGGACTGGCCCTCGCTGCCGGTGGCCGACCTGATCGACCGGGTGGCGGGCGACCCCGACACGCCGTTTCACCGCATGTGCATCTCGATGATCACCTATCCACGCTCCGAGGCCGACACATTCGCCGTGCTCAAGGCCTGGACCGACCGCATCGCGCCATCGCATGTGCCGGTGTCGATCCTCTCCAACCCCACCACGATGACGCGCGACGATGTGGTGACGCTGGACAGGCTGGGGGCCGAGATTTTCACCGTCGCGCTCGATGCCGCGACGCCCGAGATTTTCGACGCGACGCGCGGGCGTGGCGTGGCCTCGCCCCACACATGGGCGGGCTACTGGGCGCGGCTGATGGACGCCGCCGAAATCTTTGGCCCCGGTCGGTTCGGCGCGCATATCATCATCGGCATGGGCGAGACCGAGCTTGAGGCGCTGACGCTGGTGGAGCGGCTGGTCGAGATGGGCGGATCGAGCCACATGTTCTGTTTCTACCCCGAGCGCGGCTCGCTCATGGATCATCTGCCCGCCACGCCGCGCCCGCAATGGCGGCGGGTGCAACTGGCGCGCTACCTGATCGAGTTTCGGGGCCTGCGCCTGCGCCACATGCGCTTTGATGCCGAGGGGCGGGTGGCCGATTTCGGCCTGCCCAGGGCCGAGCTTGACGCGCTCATCACCGAAGGAACAGCCTTTCGCACCTCCGGCTGTCCGGGCAAGGTGCGCGCCGATATCTCGGCCTGCGACCGGCCCTATGGCGACAGCCCGCCGCGCGACATCGCCTCCTACCCCTTCGCGCCCGGCGCACATGACCTTGCGCGCATCCGCGCCCAGCTCGCGGGGCGCGATCCCGGCCCCGCCTTTGCATGGGACACCGAATGATCCCCTTTCGCCTGATCGACAGCGGCGTGGCCGAGGGCCGCCGCCAGATCGCCTGTGACGCGGCGCTGACCGAATTGCACGAGGCGGGCCGCGTGCCCGACACGCTGCGGTTCCTGCGCTTTCCGCCCACGGTGCTCATTGGCCTGCACCAGTCGATGCCGCGTGAGGTGCGGGTGGAGCGGTGCCGCGCCGAGGGGGTGGGCCTCGTGCGGCGCGTCTCGGGCGGCGGCGCGATCTATCTCGATCCCGGTCAGGTGGGATGGGAGCTGGTCTTTCACCGCACCACCCTGCCCGAGACCGATCTGGGCGGCATTGCACGTATCATCTGCGAGGCGGTGGCGGGTGGCCTGTCGGACGCCTTCGGCATCGACGCGCGGTTTCGGCCCCGCAACGATATCGAGGTGGCGGGGCGCAAGCTTTCGGGCACGGGCGGGTTCTGGCAGGGCGATACGATGGTCTATCAGGGCACGGTGCTGGTCGATATGGATGCGGCCCGCGTGCGCGATCTGCTGAACGTGCCGGCGGCCAAGCTGGCGCGCCATGGTGCGGCCGATGCGGGCGACCGGCTGGTGACGCTCAAGGCCCTCTTGGGAGAGGCCCCTTCGGTGGAGGCCGTGCAGGAGGCGGTGCGCGCGGGGCTGGCCAAACACCTCGGCATCACCGCCACACCCGCCCAGCCCACGCCCGAGGAAACCGCCCTGACCGAGGCGAAACTCGCGCAGGAAATCGGCACCGAGGCGTTCGTCATGGGCGAGCCCGAGCCCATGGGCGAGGATGTCGCCACCGCAGAGGCCGTCCATCCCGGCGGCACGCTGCGCGCCGATCTGCGGCTTGAAGGTCCTCCCGGTGGACGCCGCATCCGCGAAGCACTCGTCACTGGGGATTTCTTCGTCGCCCCGCCGCGCGTCATCCTCGATCTCGAGGCGCATCTGCGCGGACTGCCCGCCGCCGAGGCCGCCGCCGCCACCGAGGCGTTCCTTGCCGCCACGCCCACCGGCACGCTGTCGCTGCCGGTTCCGGCCTTTGCCGCCATCATCGCCGAGGCGATTGAAGAGGACGCCAGACCATGACCGACCGCCGCCGCCTGATCGTGCTATTGGTCAATACCGATCCGCGCCACGGGGCAGAACTGGGCGCGCCGCTCCATCATGCCGCCGTCGCCGCCGCGATGGATTACGATGTCGATGTGATCTGCACCGCCGCCGCAGGCGCGCTGATGAAAAAGGGCGTGGCCGAAACCCTGCGGATCAAGCCCGACAGCCCGAAAACCGTGCTCGATTTCATCCGCAACGCCCATGAGGCCGGGGCGCGGTTCCTGTGCTGTTCGGCCAATCTTGATCTGCACGGCATGACCGAGGCGGACATGATCCCCGAGTGCGCGGGCCTTGTCGGCACCGCCACATTCATGGCCGAAATCATGGAGACGGACGCCCGCGTGCTGACCTACTGACAGCCCGGAAAATCACTGGCGTCCATCCAGGCGCGATAGGCCCTGGCCACCTCCGCACCGGGGGTCAGCCCGGCCAGCGAATCGCCCTGCCCGTCAGGCGTGGCCACGATCACCCATCCCGCACCATAGGCATCCTCGGCCAGCAGGCCGGGTCGCTCGGTGAGCGCGGCATTCACCTCCGCCACGGTTCCGTCGAACACGAGCCGCATCGGCCCCACCCATTTGCTGCTCTCGATGGTCGCCGCCGAGCGCCCCGCCGCAAAGGCACGCCCCACCCGTTTCGGCGTCACCGCAAAGATCTGCCGCGAGGCGAGCGCCACCGCCACCTGCGTCAGGCCGATCCTCACACGGCCATCTTCGATGGGCAGATACCAGACATGGTTGCCGACATCGTAAAGCCGGTCCGCCGGAAATTCGCAGCCCTTCACCGAAACCATGGTCCTCTCCTGCGGTGCCCCTGTCACACGCCAGCATTGGCACGTGACCGCCGGCAATTCCAGCGATTCAGCCACATTCGCGGGGTTGCGCGATCCGACCTTCGGCGGCGGCGCTCTGGCCTTCTCCCGGGTGCGATGCGTGCGCCGTGCTTGCGCGGCGGCCCTTCGCCCGCGCCGGGGAAGCTGATGCCGGTCGCGTCCCCCGCCTGAGCAACGGCGCATTGCAGATCGAAACGCCTCACCAGCTCATCGTGCGATAGCAGGCAGCAGATGGCCCGCGCACCCGGCTCATGCAACAGCGTGGATTCGCGTGGCAAATCCCCTGTCGCCAGAGTTGTGCAACGCCGCCCCGAAGCGGGATGCGCCCTGCCAGATCGACATGGCCTTCCGTTACGGAAGGGGAGGGAGTTGTTGACACAAATTTCTAACATGTATTAGATTTTTGAAAAGGCCACGGAAACGCCAGAAATTCCGGGTCGCATCACGATCATGGGAGGAGACATGATCCAACGACTTCCTCCGGACGGTGCAGCCCTGTGCCATCCTCTTCCGAACGCGGGTGTCGGACAGGCCATATTGCCGTGGCCGGCGCCATGACCGGCGCGGGCGCGGATCAGCCTCTCCCGCTGGCGGTGCGCGGTGCGACGCTGAAATTCGGCGGGGTGACGGCGCTCGATGATGTGTCGATCACCGTCAAGGCGGATGAGCTGCTCGCGATCATTGGCCCGAACGGGGCGGGCAAGACCTCGCTTCTGAACGTGATCGCCGGGTTCTACCGTCCCCAGGCGGGCAGGATCGAGCTTTCGGGGGAGAATGTCACCGGGCTGCGCGTCGATCAGATCGCCCGGCGCGGGATGGCCCGCACCTTCCAGGGCACCCATCTCTTTGCCGGTCAGACGGTGGTCGAGAACATCATGGTCGGTCGCCACATGCTGATGAAATCGAACGTGATCCAGGCTTTCTTTCATTACGGCCCGGTCATGCGCGAGGAAACCGGGCATCGTGCGGTCGCCGAGGAGATCATCGACTTTCTCGAGATCGAGGCGATTCGCAACCAGCCCGTCGGCACCCTCGGATACGGCTTGCGCAAGCGGGTCGATCTGGGCCGTGCCCTGGCGCAGGAGCCGTCGATCCTGCTGATGGACGAGCCCATGGCCGGCATGAATTCCGAGGAAAAGGAGGATCTCGCGCGCTTCATCCTCGACGTGCGCGAAGCGCGCAGGATTCCCGTCGTCCTCGTCGAACATGACATGGGCGTGGTGATGGATCTCGCGGACCGGATCGTGGTGCTGGATTTCGGACGGGTGATTGCCGAGGGTACCCCCGCCGAAATTCAGAAGGATCCGGCCGTGATCAAGGCATATCTGGGGTAACGGGATGGCCAGAAACCGCAAGGCAATGGAATTCCAGGCCCCCGAGGTAACGCAGAGCGAAACCCTCCCGCAGGTGCTCCTCGCGCGCGCCCGATCGACGCCCGGCGCGCTCGCCCAGCGACACAAGCGCCTCGGGATCTGGCGCGAGTTCAGCTGGGCCGACGTGCTCGACCGGGTTCGCGCGCTCGCGCTCGGGCTCGAGGCGCTGGGGCTGTCGAGCGGCGATTCGGTCATGATGATCGGCGAGAACGAGCCCGAACATTTCTGGGCCGAATATGCCGTTCAGTCGCTGGGCGGAAAGGTCCTGTCGGTCTATCCCGACCAGACGATCGAGGAAATCCTCTATCTCGCGCAGGATTCCGATACGCGGATCTTCTTCGCGCAGGATCAGGAACAGGTGGACAAGTGCCTCGAGGTCGTCGAAAGGCACCCGGGGGTCCTGGCGATCGTCTATTGGGACGGCGCCGGGCTGTGGGGCTATGAGCATCCGTTGTTGCGCGCCTTCGACAGCGTGAGCGAGGCCGGGCGCAGGATCCACGCAAACGACCCAGACCGCTTCGAGACCCATGTCCGGCGCGGGCGCGCGGGGGATATCGCGGTGCTCTCCTATACATCGGGGACCACCGGATCGCCCAAGGGGGTGGTGATCACGCATCGCTACCTGTTTGACAACTGTTCCCGGGTGATGGGGGCGATCGACATCGCGCCGGGCACCGAATACCTGACCTATATTTCGCCGGCCTGGGTGACCGAGCAGATCTTCGGCCTGTCCATCGGGCTAATCGCGCCGATGGTGGTGAATTTTCCCGAGGGTCCGGAGGACGTGCTGGCGAACATTCGCGAACTGGCCGTGGATGCGCTGGTGTTCAGCCCGCGCCAGTGGGAAAATCTCGCGTCGATCGTGCAGGCCCGGATGCTGGGGGCCGGCCGGATCCGGCGGGCATTCTTCGACTGGGGCATGAAGATCGGCCGGGAGGTTCATGTGGAGCGGCTGGAGGGCCGCCGGCCCCGCCTTGGCGCGCGCCTGCAACTGCCCCTTGCCGAGGCGCTGGTCCTGCATCATCTGCGCGACAATCTCGGACTGGGCAAGGCCCGCAATGCGTTGAGCGGGGGCGCGCTGATGGCGCCGGACGTGTTCCGGATGTTCCACGCGATGGGGGTCAAGCTGCGCAACGTCTATGGCGCGACCGAGATCGGCCTGTTGACCGCGCATGTCGGCGACAGCTACCGGCTCGAGACGAGCGGCAGCTGGATGCCGAGCAGCCCCAGATACGGAGAGCCGCTCGACTACCGGATTTCCCCCGAAGGCGAGCTCCAGGTGCGGGGCGGGTCGGGGTTCGGCGGCTATTACGGCAAGCCGGAAAAGACCGCCGAGGCGCTGACCGAAGACGGCTGGTATGCCACGGGCGATGCGGTCTCGGTGACGCCGGAGGGCGAGCTCGTGTTCTACGATCGCGTCAAGGACATGCGCCGCCTCGTCAACGGCCACAGCTATCCCCCGCAGTTCATCGAGACCCGGCTCCGCTACAGCCCCTATATCAAGGATCTCATGACGCTGGGCGACGAGAGCCGCGCCTTTGTCGGGGCGCTGATCAATATCGACATGGAAGTGCTCGCCCGATGGGCCGAAGAGCACAACATCAGCTTCTCGACCTATACCGATCTTTCGCAGAAGGCCGAGATTCTCGATCTGATCAAGGGCGAGGTGGCGCGGATCAACGCCCTGCTGCCGGAAAATTCGCGCGTCAGGCGCTTTGCCAACTTCCCGAAGGAGCTCGACCCCGACGAAGGCGAACTGACCCGCAGCCGCAAGCTGCGGCGCGCCTTTCTGGAGGAACGCTACAAGGAACTCGTCGAGGCGATCTACAGCGGCGCCGACCGGGTCGATCTGGAAATCGCCGTAACCTACCAGGACGGCCGCCAGGGCACGCTGAAGGCCGGGGTCCGGGTGTCGGATGTCGAAAGCCCGCCGGGGACGAAATCGTGAGGGAGGTCGAGGAAAGTGGTTTATTTCATCAATGACGTCATCACCGGCGCCCTGATCGGGCTGCTCTATGCGCTGGTGGCCATGGGATTCGTGGTGATCTACCGCGCCAGCAAGGTGTTCAACTTTGCCCAGGGCGAACTGGTGATCATCGGCGGCTTCATCGTCTGGTTCACCACGCTCGAGCTTGGCCTCAACCTGTGGCTGTCGATCCCGCTGTCGCTCGTGCTGGCCGGGGTGGTCGGCTATCTGATCGAACGGATCTTCCTGACCCGGCTGATCGGCGAGTCGGTCTTCTCCATGGTCATGGTGACCATCGGCCTGCTGATCCTGCTGCGCGGGGTGGTGCTGCTGCTGTTCGGCCCCGCCGTCCGGCCCTTTCCGATCATCTTTCCGCTCAAGCCGCTGTTTCTCGGCGACATGCTCATCCCGATGAACCTGCTGATCGGAGGTATCCTCACGATCGTCGCGGCAGTGGGCCTGTCATGGTTCTTCAACCGCACCCGGTCCGGCCTGCGCATGACCGCCGTGGCCGAGGATCACGTCGTCGCCTCCTCGATGGGGATTTCGGTCAAGGGTTCGATCGCCTTTGCCTGGATCCTCGGCGCGGTCCTGTCCACGATCGGCGCGATGATCTTTCTCAGCGGCAAGTCGCTGACCTTCCTCGCCTCCGAGATCGGGTTTGCCGCGCTGCCGGTGGCGCTGCTGGCCGGGCTCGAATCGATCGGCGGCCTGATTCTGGCCGGGATCATCATCGGCGTGATCCAGAGCCTGACGACCAACTACCTCGATCCGTATGTCGGCGGCTCGCTGGGGAGCGTCGTGCCCTATGTCATCATGCTTGCCATTCTGCTGATCCGTCCCACGGGGCTGTTCGGCTGGCGCACCATCGAACGGGTGTAAGACATGGATCCCTCTGGCGTTTTCCCAACCAGCTATCGCGCCGACCGGCGGGTTGTCCGCACGCGCTGGCAGGCGCTGGCCCTGCTGCTGTTCCTTGCCGTGATGCTGGCCGCGCCGCATCTGGCGGGCGGGCGGATCATCGCGGTGCTCAACCTGATGCTGATCAGCGCGGTGATCGCCGTCGGATTGCAGATCTGCACGGGCTATGCCGGGCAGATCAACCTCGGGCAGGCGGCCTTCATGGGGGTTGGCGCCTATACGGCCGCGATCCTCGCCTCCAGGTTCGGCCTGACCTTCCTGCTGACCATCCCGCTCTCGGGGGTCGCGGCGGCGTTGTTCGGATTTCTCTTCGGGCTGACCGCGGCGCGCATCAAGGGCTTCTATCTTGCCCTGACGACCATCGCGGCGCAGTTCATCTTTCATTTCGCGGTGCTGAACCTGCCCGGGTCCTGGCTGGGCGGCTCGAACGGCATCACCGTTCCGCCGGCCGAGCTGTTCGGGTTTCGCTTCGTCACGGAAACCTCGCAATTCTACCTCAATCTCATCGTCGCGGGGGTGATGATCGCGGGGGCCTTCGGGATCATCCGATCGCGCTTTGGCCGGGCCTTCGTCGCCGTCCGGGATGATGACGTGGCAGCCGGCATCATGGGGATCAATGTCGCCGCCACCAAGGCAAACGCCTTCCTGATCGGGGCCTTCTACGCCGGTGTCGGCGGGGCGCTCTGGGCCTACATGATCCGCTTTGTCGCCGTCGATCAGTTCACCCTGTTCCACTCGATCTTCTTCGTGGCCATGATCATCGTGGGCGGCATGGGATCGATCGTCGGGGCGTTGATCGGCGTCTTTGTCATCCGCATCATCCAGGAGATCATCGCCACGGTCGGACCCAATATCGCCGACTCGGTGTCCTTCCTCGGTGGCGACATCGTGTTTGCCGGCATGAATGTCATTCTCGGCGGGATAATTGCCCTGTTCATGATCGTGGAACCCAAGGGGCTCATGCACCGCTGGAATATACTGAAGTCCTCATATCGCATCTGGCCGTTCCCCTACTGACATCGGGGCGGCCCTCAATCTGGGAGGAAGACAAGGACATGACCCGTTTCACACCCCGCGGCCTGAAGGGCCTGATCGCCGCAGGGGCGATCGCCCTCGCCACGGCCCTGCCGATCAAGGCGCAGGCCGAAGTGACCTACAACCTCGCCCTGCTGTCGGATTTCTCCGGCCCCTATGCCGATATCATGCCGGTCCTGGGCGGTGCCCGGGAAAACGTCTTCGACTGGTGGAACGCCACGCGCGGTGCGGAACTGGGCGTGCGGCTGAACTACAAGAATTACGAAACCCGCTACGATGCGGCGCAGGTTGCCAGTCTCTGGCCCGGCATCAAGTCCGAACTGGCGCCGATCGCCGTGGTCGGTCTGGGCGGGCCGGATGTGGCCGCCCTGACCGAACGGCTGCCCGAGGACCGGATCCCGATGTTCATGCCCACGGCCTCCTATGGTTTCGGATGGCGGCCCGATGCGTGGATCTTCAATCCGCGCCCGACCTATTCGCACGAAAGCGCGGGCTTCCTGACCTGGCTGCGCGAGAAACGCGGCGGCGATGCGCCGATCAAGGTCGCGATCATGGCCTCCGAGGCCTCGCCCGCCTATGTGGACATGGCCAGGGGTCTGGAGCTCTATGCCGAGGAACACCCCGATGAGATCGACCTCGTCGAAGTCATCTATACCGAGGTCCAGCCAACCGACCTGACCGCGCAGATGCGCCGCGTGGCCCGGTCCGGCGCCGAGGCGCTGATCATCCAGACCAACACCTCGATCGTGGTCGCCGCCAAGCGCGGCCTGCAGGCCAACGGCGCCAATGTGCCGATCATGATGAGCTCGCATAACGGGCTGCCGGCATCGGGCAACGCGCTTGGCGGGTTGTCCCAGCTCGAGGGCGACTACGAAGCCTATGGCATGGCGATCGCCGCGGACGAAGACACGCCCGCCCGCCGGTTCTACCAGTCCCTGGTCGATGATCACGGGCTCAAGGCCCCGTGGAACGTGGTGACCGCCATGGGCATTGCCCAGGGGCTCTTCGTGGTCAACGTCATCGAGAACGCCATCGCGGAAAACGGCGCCGAGGGGCTCACCGGGGAGAAGGTGCGCGAGGCCCTGTTTGCCAGCCCGATCCCCACCGAGGCGACGCATGGCTTCCTGCCGACCCTGAACTTCACCCCCGAGGCCCCCTTCCCGCTGGAGGGTCTCAAGGTGAACGTGGGCACGGTCCGGGACGGCAGGATCGTCATCGAGGCGATCGGTGTTGACGTGCCCGACGTGAAGAAATGGTGAACCTCTCCGGGCGCCGCAGCCGCGGCGCCCGTTCCTGACCTTGCATCCGGGCCGAACCTCATGCTGGAACTGAACAACGTCGAAGTCACCTATTCGGACGTGATCCTGGCCCTCAAGGGCGTGTCGATGCGCGTGCAAAAGGGGCAATGCGTGGCGCTTCTCGGGGGCAATGGCGCCGGAAAGAGCACCACGCTGAAGGCCATATCAGGCACGCTCAGATCCGAGGACGGCACCGTTTCGGCCGGCTCGATCCTGCTCGAAGGCAAGCCGATCCAGAATGTCGAAGCCTCCGAGGTGGTCCGGGCCGGTCTCGTCCATGTGATGGAGGGCCGGCGGGTGCTGCGGCATCTGACCTCCGAGCAGAACCTGATCGTCGGCGGCCACATGGCGCCCGATGCCGCCGAACTCAGGAGACGGCTCGACCATGTCTATACGCTGATCCCGCGGCTGGCCGATCTGCGTCATCGCACCTCCGGGTTCATGTCGGGCGGCGAGCAGCAATTGCTGCTGATCGGGCGGGCCGTGATGGCCGCGCCCGGCATCATCGCCATCGACGAGCCCTCCCTTGGCCTCGCGCCGATGATGATCCGCGACGTTTACGAGGTGCTCAGGCAGCTCAAGGCAGAAGGCACGACCTTCTTCCTTGTCGAGCAGAACAGCGCCGCCGCCCTGTCGATCGCCGATCATGCCTATGTGATGGAAAACGGCCGCATCGTTCTCGACGGTCCGGCGGACAAGCTGGCGCAGAACGAGGATGTCAAGGAATTCTATCTCGGCGTCTCCGCCTCGGGCGAGCGCAAGAGCTATCGCGACATCAAGCATTACCGCCGCCGCAAACGCTGGCTGGGCTGACCGAAGGGAAACCGCATGACCGATCTTCTGGATATCAAGGGGCGCATCGCCCTCGTCACCGGTGCCGGGCAAGGCGTGGGCCGGCAGGTCGCGCTCTACCTGGCGCAGCACGGCGCGGGCGGGGTCGTGGTCAACGACTTTCACGCCGACCGCGCCGAGGCCGTGGCCGCAGAGGTCGAGGCCGCCGGCGCCCGCGCGCTGCCGCTGGTTTTCGATGTCTCCGATCACGACGCGACCGGGGCGGCCATCGACCGGGCACAGGCGGCCCTCGGGGGGCTCGATATCCTGGTCAACAACGCCGGCAATGCCGGGCCGACATCGAGGCTGGACGATCTCGTGCCCTTCTGGGAATCCGATCCCTCCGAATGGCGGCGCTGGATGGCCACCAATTTCGACGGGGTTCTGAACTGCACCCGCCATGCCATGCCGGCGATGGTGCGCAATCGCTACGGGCGGATCGTGACCGTCATTTCCGATGCCGGCCGCGTCGGCGAGCCGCACCTCGCGGTCTATTCGGGCGCCAAGGCGGGGGCGGCGGGATTCATGCGCGCCATCGCAAAGGCGGGCGGGCGGTTCGGGATCACCGCGAATTGCGTGGCCCTGGGCGGCACGCGCACACCGGCGGTCGCCGATCTGATCCCGGATGCCGAGACCGAGAAACGCGCGCTGTCGAACTATGTGATCCGCAGGCTTGGCGAACCGGAGGACGCCGCCGGAATGATCCTCTTCCTGTGCTCGGATGCCGCAAGCTGGATCACCGGGCAGACCTATCCGGTGAACGGGGGCTATTCCTTTGCCTGCTGACAGGCCGGGCGCGGTTTCGGCCTCAATCGGGCTCGTCGGCAAGGAGGGTTCGGTTGTCGGCGCCGATCTCGGGCACCACGCCGGAAATCGCGGTTTCGAAACCGTCGAATTTCAGCGGCTGGACGAGGAATGTCTCGGCCTGTCCGTTGTCCTGAAGCACCGCGCGCAGCAAGCCGCGGGCGCGCACATGCGGGTCCTCCAGCGTTTCGGCGAGGGAATTGACCGGCCCCCAGGGAACCCCCGCCGCATCGAGGATCACACCCCATTGCGCGCGTGTCCGGCTGACCAGAACCGCCGCGATCGTTTCGCGCAGCCTGTCCTTTTGCGCGACACGCGCGCGCCCCGAAAGCCCCGCAAGCTCCGGCTTGCCGATCGCCTCGCAGAACGGTTTCCAGAACCAGTCCTCATGTGCGATCGACAAGGTCATGAGCTTGCCGTCCTTGCAGGTAAAGACGCCATAGCCCGGCTCGGCGATGAACTCGCCCAGGGGGGTGCCGTTGGCCTCGGGCACGAGGAAGGCGGTGAGCATCGAGACCACCGCATCCGACATCGAGACATCCACATAGCGCCCCTGCCCCGTCCGCCAGCTCGACAGGGTGGCCGAAAGGATCGCGATCGCCGCGAACAGCGCCGCACCGATATCCGCGAGCGGCACGGACGGGACCGGCCCCGGTTTCCCGGCCTCCGCCTGATCGGCCAGCAACCCGCCGACACCCTCATAGCTCAGGTCATGCCCGGCCCTGTCGCGATAGGGGCCATCCTGCCCGTATCCCGAAATCGAGACGTAAACGAGGCGCGGGTTGATCCTGTGCATGTCCTCGAAGCCGGCCCCGAGCGCCGCGAGCTTTCCGGGCCGAAAGCCTTCGACGATGACATCGGCCGCCTTGGCCAGCGCATGAAACCGCTCCAGCCCCTCGGCGGATTTCAGATCGAGCGCGACGCTCCGCTTGCCCCGGTTGAGCGCCCGGAAGAGCGGCGGGAACTGGCGGGCGGGATCGCCGACGCCCGGCCGCTCGATCATGATGACCTCGGCCCCCATATCCGCCAGCAGCATCGTTGCATAGGGTCCGGGGAATTGCTCGGCGAGGCTGAGAATTCTCAGGCCGGTCAGGGGGGCGGTGCTCATGTCGGGAACCTCATGTCGTGCGGCATTGATGGGTTTCGGCCCTGGGCGGATCCGCCCCATTGCAGCCCAGCCGCGCGCAAAAGGCAAGCAAAATCATGAATTCACGATAATATTCAGGAGGTTATCTTGACCAACAGCGTTCCGACCCTGACCCTCGAACGGGTCGCCCGCACCCAGTGGATCACCTTCCGCAGGACCGATCAGCTCAACGCTTTGTCGATGCAGATGCTGCGCGAGATGACCGCCGCGCTGGAGGCGGCAATCGCCGACGAGGAGGTTCGCGCGATCGTTCTCACCGGCGCGGGCCGGGCGTTCTGTGCCGGCGCCGATCTCAAGGAGGTGGCCGGCGCGACCCACGAACCCGGCGAGCCCGACCTGCTCGACCTTGTCGATCGTGCCTTCGGCCTGATGCGCCATGGCCCCAAGCCGGTGATCGCCGCCGTGAACGGGCTGGCCATGGCGGGGGGGCTGGAGATGGTGATGGCCTGCGACCTGGTATTCGCCGCCGAAAGCGCGCAACTGGGCGATGCGCATTCCAATTTCGGTGTGTTTCCCGGCGCGGGCGGGGCCGCGATCCTGCCCCGTCGGATCGGCTTGAACCGGGCGAAATACCTGCTCTTCTCGGGCGAGAACGTGTCGGCGCGGGTCATGATGGACTGGGGTCTGGTCAATACCGTGGTCCCGGATGACGCGCTTCGGGCCGAGGTGCAGGCGTTCACCGACAGGCTCTCGGACAAGAGCCCGGCGGTGCTGCGCCGCATGAAGGCGGTGGCCAACCGCGCGCTCGATCTGGACGAGCGGGCCGCCCTCGCCGAGGAAATGCTCAACCTCAAGGCGCATATGCGCTCATGGGACATGCGCGAGGGGCTGGCGGCCTTTGTCGAGAAACGCAAGCCGCAGTTCCGCGGCTATTGAACCGGGAGGATCGGGGATGACGGAAATTCATGTCGTCGGCGTCGGGATGACACCGTTCGGAAAGTTTCGCGAGAAGTCGCTCAAGACCATGACGCGCGAGGCGGTCACGGAGGCGCTGGCCGATGCCGGCCTCGGGAGCGACCGGATCGACGGCGCGTTCTTTTCCAACGCGGTGCAGGGCCACATGGAGGGCCAGCACATGATCCGCGGCGAAATCGCGCTGCGCGAGATGGGCATTCAGGGCATTCCGGTGGTCAATGTCGAAAACGCCTGTGCCAGCGCCTCCACCGCGTTCAAGCTGGCGGTGGACTTTCTCAAGGCCGGCAACGGCGATTGCTGCCTCGCCGTGGGGGCCGAGAAGATGTATTCCGATGATCGCGCGCGGATGTTCTCGGCCTTTGACAGCGGCTGGGACGTGAGCAATGGCGAAGAGGTGGCGCAGCGGCTGGCCGATCTGGGCGCCGGCATCGCGGAGCCCGAGGGCTCCAGATCGCCCCGGCCCTACAGCGTCTTCATGGATGTCTATGCCGGTTTCGCGCGGCTGCACATGAAGACCTTTGGCACCACGCAGGAACAGTTTGCCGCCGTCGCCGCAAAGAACCACGCCCATTCGGCGCATAACCCTCTGGCCCAATATCGCGAGAGCATGACCATCGCGCAGGTTCTCGCCGCGCCGCCCATCACCTACCCGCTGACCCTGCCCATGTGCGCCCCGATCTCCGACGGCGCGGCGGCGGCGGTGCTGTGCACCGAAGCGGGGATGAAGCGGCTCGGGCTCGATCCGGCCCGCGCGATCAGGGTCAGGGCGGCGGTCCTGCGCTCGGGCACCGACCGCGCTGCCGAGGATTTCGAGAACCACCTTACCCGGCTCGCCGCGCTCCAGGCCTATGAACAGGCAGGGCTTGGCCCCGAGGACATGTCGCTGGCCGAGGTGCATGACGCGACCGCCGTCGGCGAGGTGATCCAGATCGAGAATCTCGGCCTTGTCGCCTTTGGCGAGGGCGGCCCGGCCAGCCTGCGCGGCGAGACGAAGATCGGCGGGCGCATCCCGGTGAACCCGTCCGGCGGGCTCGAATCCAAGGGCCACCCCGTCGGCGCGACCGGGATCGGCCAGATCCACGAGCTCGTGACCCAGCTGCGCGGTGAGGCCGGTGCGCGCCAGGTCGAAGGCGCCCGCAACGCCATCGCCGAAAATGGCGGCGGGCTGCATGGCGTCGAGGAGGCCGCCGCCTGCATCACCATTCTCGGACGCTGAGACATGTCGCTCAGGGCCGGGAACCGGCCTTGAGCATCCCGAACACGCACGATCAATGCGTTGGGCCGGGTCGCGCGAATGCGAATGAACCCGGCACGCGCCAGGACAAGGACAGGACAATGGAAAACGTGATTGCGGCCGCACAGGCCACTTATACCGACGAACAGCGCATGTTGCTGGAAAACTTCCGCAAGATGGCCGAGGCCGAATTCGCCCCGCTGGCCGAGAAATACGAGGCCCTCGGCCACCCCCCCGATGCCGATACCCTCAAGCGCCTGTTTGCCAGGGTCGAGGAATTCGGCCTGATCAGCGGCTTGATCCCCGAGGCGGACGGCGGTGCCGGAATCGACCGGATGACCTATGGCATTCTCTACGAGGAACTCGCCCGGATCTGGTGCGATCTGGCGATTGCCGTGCTGATTCAGGGACATGCCGTCCTTGCCCTCAACCTTCTGGGCGACGCGGCGCAGAAGGAGGCCTATCTCAGGCCGATGCTGCGCAGCGAGCGCATCTGCGCCACCTGCATCTCCGAACCGGAGGTCGGCTCCAACGTGCGCGAGGTCAAGACCCGCGCCGAACGCGATGGCGACCGGATCTTCGTCACCGGCCAGAAACTGTGGATCTCGAACGGCGCGCAATCGGATTTCGCCATCGTCGTCTGCAATCTCGACGACGGGATTTCCATGGTGATCGTCGATCGCGACACCGGCGGCTACGAGTCGCGCGAGCTGCGCAAGATGGGCCTTGTCGGCGCTTCGACCTGCGAATTGTTCTTCGACCGCGCCGAGACCACCGCCGGGCATGTTCTGGGCAGTTCGGGTGGCGGATTGTTCCAGACGCTGAAACTGTTCGAGAGCGCGCGCGTGTTCGTCGGCCTCACCAGCGTCGGGATCGCGCAGGCGGCGCTCGAATGTGCGGTGAAATACGCACGGGAGCGCGAACAGCACGGCAAGCCGATCGGCGGGCACCAGCTGATCCAGGGCTATCTCGCCGAGATGGCAACCCATCTCGACGCCGCGCGGCTGTTGTGTCAGCGCGGGCTGCAACTGCTCGATCTTGGCGTGCGCTGCGATACGCAGACCTCGATGGCGAAATGGTATGCCACGGAAATGGCCGTCGAGATTGCCGGAAAGGCCGTCCAGATCCACGGCGGCAACGGGATCACCCGCGAATTCCCCGTCGAGCGGCATTTCCGCAATGCCAAGGTCATGCCGATCCCCGACGGCACGACGGAAATCCAGAAGCTGGTGATCGGGCGCAATCTGACAGGGCTGAATGCGTTCTAGTGTTCGACACCTGACACAAGGTGCCCGCTTCTGCACGGTCACCCGTCAAGGCCGCGCGCTGCCACTTGGCACGCCGGTCGGCACGCCGCGCAGCGCCCGACCGCGGGTGGGCGCAAGAACGCGCGTGGTCCTCGATTTATGGTGCCAGATTCTGCAACGATTGAGCGGACGTTGACCTTGCAAAAGCGCCCGCCCGGGGGGCGGTCGGGCGCTGCGCGGCGGCGCGTGCCGCGCCTTGACTCCGCGCATTTGGAGCAAGACCTGAACGCCCGCGCGCCCCGGGCCATTTTCGAAGCGCCTCGTGCACCGCAGCCCGCTGCATCCTGTGCGAAGCCCTCATCGGGCACCATCCGTCAGGTGTCGAACACCAGAGTGTCCGTCCTGATCAGAACCCGGCCATGCTGACTGCTCAGGAGTCCCGAGCATGTCCCATCCCGGAGGATAGCGTGGCGGATTCCCGAACAGTTCCGGCTCGGGTTTGTGCCACGCCGTCATCGCCTGCGGTCAGGCCGGGCGGCCGTTTCGAGAAGAAAGGCAGCATCTGTTTTCGATGCGGTTTCTTCACGAGAACCTCGCTCCCTTCTCGTCAGCGGATGGTCCTCGGGGATCAGGTCCCCCCACCCGCCGACACACGAGCTCAATCCGGCGCATCGGCTCTTGGACAGCCCCCCCGGATCGTTTCCCGATCCGGTCAGCCGAGCAGCCTGCGTGCAATCACCTGTGCCTGGATCTCCGCAGCACCCTCGAAGATGTTCAGGATGCGGGCGTCGCAGAGGATGCGGCTGATCGGGTATTCCAGCGCGAAACCGTTGCCGCCGTGGATCTGGAGCGCGTTATCGGCCGCGGCCCAGGCCACCCGCGCGCCCAGCAGCTTGGCCATGCCCGCCTCCAGGTCGCAGCGCCGCCCGTGATCCTTCTCCCAGGCCGAGAAATAGGTGAGCTGGCGCGCCACCATGATCTCCACCGCCATCATCGCGAGCTTGCCCGACACGCGCGGGAATTCGATGAGCGCGCGCCCGAACTGCCTGCGGTCCTGCGCATAGCGCATCCCCAGATCGAGCGCCGATTGCGCCACGCCGATGGCGCGGGCGGCGGTCTGGATGCGGGCGCTCTCGAACGTCTCCATGAGCTGCTTGAAGCCCTTTCCCTCCTCGCCGCCCAGGAGGTTCTCACCCTTGACGCGGAAATCGTCGAAGGCCAGCTCGTATTCCTTCATCCCGCGATAGCCCAGCACCTCGATCTCGCCGCCGGTCATGCCGGGCGTGGGGAAGGGATCGGCATCGGTGCCGGGGGTCTTTTCGGCGAGAAACATCGACAGCCCCCGGTGATCGGTCGTGTCGGGCACGGTGCGCGCGAGCAGCGTCATCACATGGGTGCGCGCGGCATGGGTGATCCAGGTCTTGTTGCCGGTCACGCGCCAGTCGCCATTCTCGTCGCGCACCGCGCGGGTGCGCAGGCTGCCCAGATCGGAGCCGGTGTTCGGCTCGGTAAAGACCGCCGTCGGCAGGATCTCGCCGCTGGCCAGCCTGGGGAGCCACTGCGCCTTCTGCGCGTCGGTGCCGCCGCACAGGATCAGCTCGGCGGCGATCTCGGAGCGGGTGCCGAGGCTGCCCACGCCGATATAGCCGCGGCTCAGCTCCTCGGAGACGACGACCATCGCCGCCTTGGACAGGCCAAGCCCGCCGTATTCCTCGGGGATGGTCAGGCCAAAGACCCCCATTTCCGCCAGCTCCTCGATGATTTCCATCGGGATCAGCTCATCCTTGAGGTGCCACTCATGCGCGTGCGGCGCGACCTTCTCCACCGCAAAGCGGCGGAACTGGTCGCGGATCATCTCGAGCTCGTCATCGAGCCCGGTGCGCCCCACGGTGATCTCGGCGGCGCGCTCCTGCATGAGGGCCACCAGCGCGAGCCGCGCGTCCTGGGTGTTGCCGCCCGCGATCAGCGCCGCCACCTCCGGCGTGAGCAGCCGCGCGCGCGCGCCCTCGTCAAGACCAAGATCGGCAAGGCGCACGATCTCGCCCTGGTTCATGGCGATACCGCCCGCGATCTGCGCGAGATATTCACCAAAGGCGATCTGGTGAATGAGGCGCTCCACCTCGCCGAACTGCCCCGCCTCGGTGAGGCGCGTGGCCCAGCCCTGCATCTGGCGCAGCGATTCAACGCAAGTCGCCAGCCAGGCAAGCCCATGCGTGGCGCTTTGCGCGGCATCCATGGCCGCGCTGTCGATTCGGCCCTCGACGGTGACGACGGCGCGCACGGCCTCGGTCGCCTCGGCCAGCAGCGCCTCGGCCGGGGCCAGCGCCGCGCCGGTGAGGCCCAGCAGATCGCCCAGGGAAACGGCCTCGGTCATCGCCTTGTCCTGTCCGTCATGTGCCATGAATCGCGTCCTTTCCTGTTTGCCGGGCTTCTATCTATAATGCAGACGCAGCGCAACGATGATGCCAATTGTCGCAGGGTTTTATTCTAAAATTTCGTCGCGATCACGCCTTGGGGGCGACAGACCCGGGACCGCCGGAAAACCCCAGATCCCGCGACAGGCCCGCGGCGGCCTCGCGCACCATTGCCTCCAGCGCATCGATTCGCGCACGGCCGCGCTCGATCGGAAGGCCCAGCATCAGCACCCCGGCAATCGCCCCCTCGCCGTCGAATACCGGGGCGGCGACACCTGCCACCTCGGAGAGGAAATCGCCCCGGGTGATCGACACGCCCTCGCGGCGCACCCGCGCCACGGCAGCGCGCACGGCCTGCGCATCGAAAGGCGGGGCGAGGGGTTCGCGCGAGGCGGCCATTCGCGCCAGATAATCCTCGAACCAGCCGGCCGGCTGCCAGGCCAGCAGCACCCGCCCCCCCGCGGTGCAGTAGAGCGGTCGCGTGGTGCCTACCGGAACCGTGTAGCGCACCACCCGCGCGCTGTCGCAGACCTCGACATAAACCATACGGGCGGTTGCGCGGTCGAGCAGGCCGAGGAGCGCGGTCTCGCCGCTGCGGGCGGCCAGTTCGCGCAGCACCGGGCGCGCCAGCCGCGTGAGCGAGAACCCCGGCAGGATCGCCACCGCCAGCCTGTGCGCCGACGGCCCGAGCGCGTAGCGCCCGCCCTCCTGAACGAGATAGCGATGCCGGGTGAGCGCCCGCAGCAGACCCAGCAGGCTGCTCTTGGGCAGATCCAGCGCCTCGCTGAGGCGCGCGAGCGGCATCGCCTCCTCCTGGGCGGCGACGTGTTCGAGGATATTCAGCGTGCGCAACAGGGACATCGGGCCGTCGCGGCGGCGCCCGGTCGCGGTCTCGTCCTCGTGGGATGTCGCCATTGCCTCTCTCCTGTCCGGCCTCTCTCCGGTCCATCCCGCCGGGACCCCGTGTTCAGTCGCGGCCCTGCCGTCCGCGCATGATGGCGCGGATCTCCTCGACCACCTCGGGATTGACCAGCGAAGACAGGTCGCCCCCATCTTCGCCGAGACATGCGGCGCGCACGACGCGCCGCATGATCTTCATGTTGCGGGTCCTGGGCAGGTCCGAGACCGGCATGATAAAGCGCGGGCGGAACGGCACGCCAAGGCCCGCCACAACCGCGTTTTCCAGTTCCTGCGCAAGGGCCGGGTGCCAGTCCTGCCCGCGCACCAGCGTTACCAGACAGCCGACCGCCTGCCCCTTCACGGCATCGGGCAGGCCGATCGCGGCGGCCTCGGCGACCTTGCCGGTGCCGGTCAGCAGGGCCTCGATCTCGGACGGGCCGGTGCGCTTGCCGGCGATCTTGAGCGTATCGTCGGAACGGCCGATGACGAACCAGGCACCGTCGGCGTCGATGCGCGCACGGTCGCCCTGATGCCAGAGCCCGGGGATCGTGCGCCAGTAGGACTCGAGGTAGCGTTCGTCATCCTTGTCCTTCCACAGGCCGCGGGTCAGGCCGATCGAGGCGCAACGCAGCACCAGCTCGCCGGTCTCGCCCGTGGGCACGGGGCGTCCCCCGGCATCCACGACCGCCGCCCCCATGCCCGGGATCGGACCGCTGAAGGCGCAGGGCTTCATCGGGGCGAGAACATTGCCCGACAGGATCCCGCCGCCGATCTCGGTGCCACCCGAATAGTTGAGGATCGGCACCCGCCTGCGGCAGATCTTCTCGAAGGTCCAGTTCCAGGCGTCGGGCGTCCAGGGCTCGCCGGTCGAGGCAACGATGCGCAGCGAGGACAGGGCATGATCCTCGATCCCGCCGCCGCCGCTGCGGATGAAGCTCCGCGCCACGGTCGGCGCGAGGCCGAGGAAGCTGATCGCGTGATCGTCCACCAGGCGCCACATGCGCCCGGCATCGGGATAGTCCGGCCCGCCCTCGGCAATCAGCATGGTGGCCCCGTGCAGCGTGGTCCCCACGGCCAGCAGCGGCCCCACCAGCCAGCCCATGTCGCTCATCCAGAGGATGCGGTCGGCGGGCTTGAGGTCCATCACCAGGCCCATGTCGAGCGCCATCTTGGCCGGAAATCCGCAATGGCTGTGAACGGTGCCCTTGGGCTTGCCGGTGGTGCCCGATGTATACATCAGCATGAGCGGCGCCTCGGCATCCATCTCGGCGGTCGGGACCGGCCCCGCGGGCGCTGTCGCCACCTCGTCCAGCCAGCGATCGCGGGGCGCGGCCATCACCACCTCGCAGCCGACATGGCGCACCACGATGACGCGGTGGAGATCCGGCAGGGCGGCGGCGGCCTCGTCGAGCGTGGCCTTGAGCGGCACCATCGCGCCGCGACGCCAGGTGCCGTCGGCGGTGATGACAAGGCGTGCCCCGGAATCGCCCAGCCGGTCGGCCAGCGCCTTTACCCCGAAGCCGGAGAACATCGGCATCGCCACCGCCCCGATCTTGGCCACGGCAAAGAAGGCGATGATCGCCTCGGGGATGTTGGGCAGGAACAGGCCCACCACCTCGCCCGGGGCGCAGCCCTCGCGCCGCAGCGCCGCGGCCAGCGCGTCGATCCGCCCCGAGAGCGCGGCATAGCTGAGCCGCCGCACCTCGCCACCCTCGCCCTCCCAGACGACTGCCTCGCGCTCCCAGGTCGGGGTGGCGCGATGGCGCTCGATGCAGCTCGCGACGGCGTTGGTCGTGCCGCCCACGCACCAGCGCGCGAACGGCGCCCCGCGCGACAGGTCCAGAACCTGCTCGTAGGGGCGATGGAAATGCAGCCGCGCGGCGATTGCATCCCAGAACCATTCGGGCTCGGCCTCGGCACGGGCCAGCAGGGCCGGATAATCGGCGATGGCGTGTTCGTCCATGAAGGCCCGCAGGTTGCTGGCCGCGGCCAACTCCCCGGATGGATACCAGACAAAGCCGCCGTCCCCGTCCTTCCCGGTGTTGCTCATGCCCCCTGTCCTCCGTTGCCTTCGGCGCTCCCGGGCAGGTGCAGCACCCCCGCCCCCGCCAGCGCCGCGATCTCGTCCTCCGAAAGGCCCGCCTCGCGCAGCACCTCGCCCCCGTGCTCGCCAAGCCGCGGCGCCTCGCAGGGGGGCGATTCGGGCGCCTGCTCGCGCCGCACCGCGCCGCGCAGCCGCAAGAGCGCGCCCTGCGAGGGATGCGCAACCTCGGTGGCGAGGCCGGTCGCGCGGAGATGGGGATCGTCGAGCAAACCCTCCAGCGTGTTGGTGGGCATCGCGGGAATGTCGGCACCCGCGCAGATCTCCAGCCACTCGGCGGTGGTCCTTGTGGCGATATGGCGGCCGACGATCGCGTAGAGCTCGGCGATATTGCGGGTGCGGGCATGAAGCCCGGCAAACCGCGGGTCCCCGGCCAGGGCCGGCTGGCCGATCGCGGCGAACAGCGCCTGCCACTGGCGGTCGGTATAGGGGATGATGCCGATTTGCCCGTCGGCGGTCCGGAAGGGGCGACGATACGGGTTGAGGTGGCGGACATAGCCCATCGGCGCCTCGGGCGGCACGAAGGTGGCGCCGTAGAGGTGATCGCCCAGCACGAAGCCGGCCAGCGCCTCGAACATCGGCACGACCACGCTCTGCGCCTCGCCGCTGCGCTGGCGCGCGACCACCCCGGCGAGCACCGCCTGCGCCGCGAACAGGCCGGTGATACGGTCGGCCAGCGCCAGGGGAACATAGGCCGGCGGCCCGCCCGCGCGCTCCATCAGATCGGGCAGCGCCACCAGTCCCTGAATCAGATCGTCATAGGCCGGGCGTCCCGAATAGGGTCCGCCGCGCGCGAAGCCCAGGATCGCGCAGGACACGATGCCCGGATTGATCGCCCGCAGCTCGGCAAAGGTCAGGCCCAGCCGGCGCGCCGCCGCATCGCGCATGTTGTGGATGACCACATCGGCCCGCGCCACCAGCCGCTCGAAAACGGGACGCGCGGCGGCCTGCCTCAGATCGAGCGCGATGCTGCGCTTGCCGCGCCCGAGCGCCAGAAAGACCGCGCTCATCCCGGGACTGCGGGCCGGGCCCACATTTCGGATCGGATCGCCCTCGGGGCTTTCCAGCTTGATGATCCCGGCCCCCATCTCGCCCAGCATCTGCGTCGCGTAGGGGCCGGTGCCCATGGTGGTCAGATCGAGGATCCGCACCCCGTCGAGCAAACCCGCCATCCCGGCACTCCTCTCCCTGACGGCGCGCCGGTCGCCCCGTCATCCTCCCGGGCAAAGAGGTTCGCGAAAACACACGATGTTCGAATACCCGCACGATCTGGATTCCCCCTTTTTGTCCGGCCTGTCAATGCCAAACCCGCCTCCGGCACAGACCCTCGCCCCGAAACCGCGCGGCGGGCCGCAGCAGGCGGGAGGCGGCGGGCCGCCCCGAGGCGGCCTGATTTCACAAGGATAGATAAGGGGGGGGGGGAGTGATGGTGCGGTCGAGAAGACTCGAACTTCCACGGGAGTTACCCCACAGCGACCTCAACGCTGCGCGTCTACCAATTCCGCCACGACCGCACGTGATCAGGTAGTGCGGGGCGTATAAGCAATGCGCCGGGGCTTGTGAAGGGGCAAATCGCATTGCCCCTCCGGTTTTTTCATCGCCGCGCGCGCGCTCAGTCGATCTTGAACATGGGCAGCGCGGCGGCGGCGGGCTGAACCGTGCCCCCCTGCCCCGCCACGCCGCCAAAGACCGCGCGCCGCAGCAATTCGTTGCGCCCGGCATCGCCCGGCGCAAAGACCGGGGTCGCACCGCGTTCCACCGCCTCGATCGCCGCGCGATACCAGACCTGCGCGAGATCGGGCCGCCGCGTGGTGCCGAATCCCTCGTTGAGGTGGTGGCCCATCAATTCGCCATAGGCCTCCTCGCCGAGCGCGGTGAGCACCAGCCCCGAGCCGAGCGCCACCGTCATGTTGTCGATCCGGTAGCCCACCGAGAGGCAGATCTTGGCGGTGCCGGCCAGTTGCGCGGGCGCTTGGCCGGCCTGGAGCACGAAGCCACGCACGCCTTCGATGACCTCGGCCCGGTCCTGGAGCGAGAGCGCGGCAACATGGTCACGCATCGCCGGGGCAAAGGCGCGGCACTGCTCCTCGAGCTGGGCGGGCGTGATCCCCTTGAGCGAGGCGGCCATGGTCTCGCCCTCGGCGATGGCATAGGTCCGCGCGAGGCAGAACTGCTCGTTGAGGGCAAAGCGCGTGTCCTGCATCGAGGCGACAGTGACAAAGCCGCCGTTGGAATTGGTCACGAGGCTGACCTGGTTGCAATGCGAGGCAAGCGACGGGCCGTCCCCGCCAGCGGCCATGAAATTCGGCAGCGCGGCTGTGGCGGGCTGCGCCTCGGGCTGGACGGGCACCTGCGCGGCCAGCGGGATCGCGGCCATCACCGGCGATTGCGCCTGCGGAACGGGCGCGGGCGCGGGCGCCGCGGCATAGGCCGAGGACACGCCCGCCGCCTCGTCGCGATAGGCGTGCAAGAGGCCGCGCGTGCCCTGCCCGCGCTGCGCAATCAGCTGGCTGGTGGCCATGCCGCCAGACTGGGCGCGGTAATAGGAGGAAATCAGGAACTGCCGCTCGTAATCGGCCAGATATCCGGTGACCGGATAGCCCATATGCGCCTGGTAGCCGGAGATGGCGTTGCGCGTGTTGCGCCCGCTCACCCCGTCGGGCGTGCCGGCTGGAAAGCCGAAATAGTTGAGCGCGGTCTGCTCCTCGCGGACCTGCTGACTCGAGGCGGTGGGGGCGCGATAGACCCGGCGGGTCGTGGTGGTGGTGCGGTTGCGCTCGCGCGCCTTGGCGCTCTCGTTGACGATGATGCCGCTCACCGCGCCGCCGACGAGGCCGCCGACAAGCCCGTCCTTGAAATCGGCCACCGCCCGCGTGCCGGGCAGCGCCGCAACGCCGGCCATCAGCGCCGCCATGACAAATCGCTTTGAAATCATCCTGTGTCTCCCTTACTCAAATCCCTCGTAACCGGGCGCAGCATAGCATGAGTATAGCATGAGTTATGCCCGATCATGTCAGCGAGTCACGCCTTGATGCTGGAAACCCCCTTCGCAACCGATCAAAACGGCGTCGAATGGCATCATTCCGCCGGTCTCGTGGACTATGCCGCGGCGCTGGCGGCGATGGAGGCGCGGGTCGCGCGAATCGCTTCCGGTGCGGCCGCCGAGGCGATCTGGCTGCTCGAACACCCGCCGCTCTATACCGCCGGGACCTCCGCCAACCCCGCCGACCTGCTCGCGCCCGACCGCTTTCCGGTGCACGAGGCGCGGCGCGGCGGGCAATATACCTATCACGGCCCCGGCCAGCGCGTCGTCTATGTCATGCTCGATGTGGGCCGGCGCGGGCGCGATGTGCGATGCTTCGTGCGCGACCTCGAGACATGGGTCATCACCACCCTGGCCGAGTTCAACATCCGCGGCGAGATCCGCCCGGGCCGTGTCGGCGTCTGGGTGGCGCGCGACGACAAGCCCCTGACCGCAACCGGCGCGCGGCAGGAGGACAAGATCGCCGCCATCGGCATCCGCCTGCGCAAATGGATCAGCTTTCACGGCATCTCGATCAACGTGGAGCCGGATCTCGAACATTTCGCCGGGATCGTGCCCTGCGGCATCTCCGGGCACGGAGTGACCAGCCTTGTCGATCTGGGCCTGCCCGTGACCATGGACGATCTCGACGCCGCGCTCCGGCGCGGATTTGCCGCCGTGTTCGGCTGAGTTCGGCTGCGTTCGGCTGAGACAATCCGTCTCGCCCTGCCGCTTGTCCCTTGCATGACGCGCGCGGCGGGCTAGGTTGCGCTGCGGCTCCGGTGCCACGGATCGTGCCAACCAACAGAGAGAGATCGCGATGAAAACCCTGCTTGCCACCTCCGCCGCCCTCGTGGCGCTCGCCCTGCCCGCCCTGGCCGACGGCGATGCCGCCAAAGGCGAAAAGGTCTTCAACCAGTGCAAGGCCTGCCACATGATCGAATCTCCCTCCGAGGTGATCGTCAAGGGCGGCAAGACCGGCCCCAACCTCCATGGCGTGATCGGGCGCGTGATGGGCAGCGTCGAAGGTTTCAGCTATTCCGACGGGCTCAAGGCCAGGGCCGAGGCCGGTGAGGTCTGGACCGAGGAAAGCCTCGCCGCCTATACCGAGGACCCGAACGCATTCCTCGGCAGCCGCTCGAAGATGACCTTCAAGCTGCGCAAGGGCGCCGAGGACGTGGCCGCCTATCTCGCGACCTTCTCCGAATAAGGCAGCGCCGATGACATGGCTGCGCGCCGCGCGGGCGATCGCGCGGCATCATGGTGATGCCCATGAGCCATGACATGACACGCGGCAACGCGAGGCTGCAGCCTGAGCTCCGCTGACGCGCTTTTCGGACTCGAAACCCGGCCGGAATGCGGGTAACAGTTCCGCAAGACCAACAGAACACTGCGTATCGGTCGGTCTTCATCATGACTAACGTGTCAGGCAGCACATGACGGCTAAAACGAAGCTCCTGCGAACGGTTGTGCCGGACGCGGTCAGGTCCGTCAGGAAACGCGCGCGTCGCACCCTCGTTCGACTGAGGCTCAAGCTCACGGGCGCGGATCAGAACACGCGCTTGCAGGCCGAACGAATGCTGCGCGGACGTGAGCGGTTCGATACCCTCCAGAAGGCCGATGCCGTCATCGTCTCATACCCCAAGTGCGGGCGCACCTGGCTGAGGGTGATGATCTCGCGCCTCTTTCAGCAGATTTACAACCTGCCCGAAGACGTGGTGGTGGATTTCGATAACTTTCATCTGATGGACCGGCGGATCCCGAAAATCCTGTTCACGCATGATGATTTCATCCGCGAATACACGGGCAATCTCCAGACGAAAGCTGACTATTATGACAAGAAGGTGATCCTGCTTGTTCGTGATCCGCGCGACGTGGCAGTATCCCTTTTCTTTCACAGGCGCTATCGCTCTGACCCATGGAAAAACGACATGAACGGCTTTCCTCCACAAGAGCACATGGAAACCGTTTTCGACTTCGTGCAGCATGAAGGCGGGCTTCCACGGATCATCGATTTCATGAACCTGTGGGCTCGCGACCGCGAGAACGTGCGTGATCTGATGCTGTTGGCTTACGAGAACATGCGCGCCGACCCGTCCACGGCATTGACCGAAGTCGCGCGATTTCTGGACCTGCCCGCCACCGAAGAGCAAATTCGGGAAGCCGTCGCCTATGCCTCGTTTGAAAACATGAAGAAGAAGGAGGCCGACCAGGCCTTCGGCATGAGCGGCAATCGTCTCGCACCCGGTGACAAGGACAATCCCGACAGCTACAAGGTGCGCCGCGCCAAGGTCGGCGGCTACCGCGACTATTTCGACGATGCCCAGATTGCCACCATCGACAGGCTCATAGCCGAACGGCTCGATCCGGTTTACGGTTACGCCCGGTCCTAGAGGTGGCGAGCCACCCGGAAGGTTGATCGTGGCCCCGCCAACGCGTGCGCAGATCACCACAGGTGAAAGGAAGAAACTCGCCCATGAAAGACCTCACAAAACTTCTCGGCGCGGTCCTGCCCCATTTCGGTCACGTCAGCGCAAAGAGGGCGCGCCGTTTCCTGCTGCGGACAAGGCTGAAGATATCCGGGGCGGATCAGGCCGAACGGATCCGCGCAGAGCGCCGCTTGCGAGGGCATGAGGACGCGAAGAAACTCCGCCGCGCCGATGCCGTCGTCGTTTCCTATGGCAAGAGCGGGCGGACATGGCTACGGGTGATGATGTCGCGGCTCTATCAGCAGGTCCATGGCCTGCCCGAGGACATCCTCATCGGCTTCGACAATTTCCACAATCTCGACGCCCGTATCCCGCGCATCTTCTTTACCCATGACAACTATATCGGCGACTATACCGGCAATACCGACAACAAGGCCGATTTCTACGACAAGAAGGTGCTCCTGCTGATGCGCGACCCGCGCGATGTGGCGGTGTCGCAGTTCTTTCAGTGGCGCTACCGGATGCGCCCCGGCAAGAAGGCGCTCAACGATTACCTGCCCGATGGGGACGAGAGCCCCATTTTCGATTTCGTGATGCATGAGGGCGGCGGGCTGCCCAAGGTGATCGCCTTCATGAACCTCTGGGCGCGGGAGATGGGACGCGTGCGCGCGCTGGAACTGCTGCGCTACGAGGACATGCGCGCCGATCCGGTGGCGGCGATGACCCGCGTGGCGGCGTTTCTCGAGATCGGGGCCGATGCGGCGCAGATCGCCGAGGCGGTCGAGTTCGCCTCCTATGAGAACATGAAGAAGAAAGAGGCCGAGCGCGCCTTTCGCCTCTCGGGCGGGCGCATGGCGCCGCGCGATCAGGACAATCCCGACAGCTACAAGGTGCGCCGCGCCAAGGTGGGCGGCTATCGCGACTATTTCGACGACGACCAGATCGCGGCGATCGACGCAATGGTGGCCGAGAGGCTCGACCCGATCTATGGCTATGGGCTATCGGACAAGGTGCCGGGCTGACGCCGCGGCGCGACGGTCAAGAAAATTCTCGAATTTTCTTGACCATCCGCGATGACGCGGCCCGCAGGCCGCGTCGGTCGGGTCTGCTCAGGCGGCGACCGGGTAGGCCACCGGCGGCACCGTCCTGATCAGATCGAGCGCGTCGTGGCGGACATGGTTCTGGCGCATCTCCTCGCGCAGCATGTCCTCGGTGATCACGCCCTTTTCCAGTGCCTCGCGCACGAGGCCGAAAAAGAACGCCTCCTGTTTGGGGTCGGGGTGGCGCTTGTAGCGCCCGGCGAGCCCGTAATCGCCAAAGAGCGCGCGGCGCGCGCGGCGGAACCAGTGGCGCGGCGGAAAGATGCGGAACGAATCGGCGGCGCGGTAATCCACCGGCAGGCCGGTCTTCCATGGCTGGGTCTTGCGCTGCGTGTTGTGCAGCGCCTTGGTATTCGCGTCGAGATGGTCGAAATCGTTCCATTCGTTCTCGAACAGCGCCACCGTGTCGGGATCCTCGTATTTGAGCGAGATCCACGGCATGTAATCGCGCGAGCCGTCGAACATGGCGGCGAATTGTTCGTCGAATTTCCAATGCGTGAGCTTGGCATTGTCGAGCAGCATCACCGAGGTGGCGAGCGCGCCGCGCTTGCCCTTGTTGCCCGATTTCGGGCGGCACATCACCGCGGCGCCCTGCATGTCGCGCGTGAACAGATCCCAGATATCAGCGATCACGAACACGTCCGGGTCGATCACGATGGCGCGCCCCTTGAAGCCCATGAGCTGCGGCGGCGCAAAGCGCGTCGGCGTGAAGGATTGCAAGTCGTTGCGCACCCATTCGCGCCATTCCCCGTCGCGCAGGAACTTTCGCCCCTCATGCGCCTTGAAGATCGGGAAATCGTCGTAATGCATGATGCGGATATCGAACTTGTCATTGTGTTTCGAATTCCGCCGGATCGCGTATTCGGCAATCAGAGCGCCGACATACTGCTTGTGGTTGGCCTGGATGAACACGCAGTAGTCACTGGCGTTCGCGGTCTGGCCGGTGGTCTGTGTGGTGGTCTCTGTGGAAGTGGTCTGTGTCATCGTCTTTCCAATCCTCGATCCCGTCGCCCGCTATCCGGTGGCTGCCGCGTCGCGCGGTGGCGGATCGCGCAAGCGAACGCATCGGATGGCCCACGCATCTTGCGCAGCGTATATCGGCGCGGGGCCGGCGTGGTCAACCGGGCGCGTCGCCACGGCAGGCCGCGGGCGGGCGGGATTGCCCCGGTTTCGCTCACGGGGCCGAAACACTGTGACGGATCGGGCCGGGCGGGGCCTGTGGCGCGGGGGCGGCGGGGTGGACTTCTGGCGCGGGATGCGGCAAAGCGCGGGCCAATCCAGCCCCTGTCCGGACCGATCTCATGAGCCTCATCCCCGCCCTGCGCAATCCTGGCCGCGACAATATCCGCAAGGCCGCCATCATCGGCAGCACCGCCGTTCTGCCCGCCCGGCTGCGCGTGGCCGCGCGCAAGGCGCGGCTCGGCGCGCTCGAGGTGGATATCGCGCGGCGCTCCTCGCTCATCATCATCGCCCATCCCAAGAGCGGCAATACCTGGCTCAAGGTCATGCTCACGCGGCTCCACGCGCAGCGCCACGCCATCCCCGAGAGCGATTTCGCGCGCTACCCGGCGCTGGCCGATGCCAACCCCGCGATCCCGAGCTTTGCCGCCACCAATGGCTGGTATAGTTACGAGCGTGCCGTGGGCGATCTCTTGCAACCGGGCCAGCAGGACCCCGAGCTTGCCGCGAAACCCGTGGTGCTGCTCGCGCGCAACCCGCTCGACATCGCGGTGTCGTGGTATTTCCAGTTCACCAGGCGCCAATCCGATCACAAGCAGGAGCTGATCAACGCGGGCCTCTCCGCGCCGGTGGACCGGCGCGCTATCGGCATGTGGGAATTCGTGCGCGAGAGCGAGATCGGCCTGCCCTCGCTCATCGCCTTTCTGAATTACTGGGATGCGGCGCTCGATGCGCTGCCGAAGACGCTGCTGACCTCCTACGAGGAATTGCGCGCCGATCCCGCGGGCGTGCTGCGCAAGATCACCACGCTGATGGGCGATGCGTTTACCGAGGCCGAGATCGCCGATGCGGTCGCCTTTGGCTCCTTCGACAATCTGCGCAAGCTCGAGAGCGAGGGTTTCTTCCGCTCGGGCGGCCTGACCCTGCGCAACGCGAACGATCCCGAGAGCTTCAAGGTGCGCCGCGCCAAGGTCGGCGGCTACCGCGACTATTTCGACGAGGGTCAGGCGGCCGAGCTCGAGGCGCTGGTGGCGCGTGACCTCTCGCCGCGCCTGAGGGCGCTTTTCGGGATCGACGCGCCGGCCGACGCCAGGGCGTGAGGCGGACATGAGCGCGGGGGCAATGCGGCCGCGCATCTGGCGGGTGCTGGGCGACAAGCGCGGCGATAACGGCCAGGTCGAGATGATCGCCGAGGCGCTGCGCGCGCGCGGCTGGGGATCGGAGCTGCGCCATCTGGAGATGCAGCCGCAATGGGTGCTGGGCAAGCCGCCCGTCGCCGCCTCGCTCTCGCATCTCGACATGGCGCGTTCCGACGCGCTCACCCCTCCCTGGCCCGATCTGATCCTGACGAGCGGGCGGCGCCCCGCCAATGCCGCGCTCTGGATCAAGGAACAGTCGGGCGGGCGCGCGCGCATCGTTCTGGTGGGCAAGCCCTCGGGGATGATGGAACGGTTCGACCTCATCGTGACCAGCGCCGAGACGCTGGTGGCGCCCTTTCCCAATGTCCTCAATATCGGCCTGCCGCTGATGCGCGTCGATCCCGCGCGGCTTGCCGCGGGGCGCGCCGAATGGGCCGCGCGGCTTGCCCCCCTGCCCCGGCCGATTGTCGCCTTTCTCATCGGCGGGCCGACCAATCCCTTTATCTATGACGCGGGCGTGACGGCGCGGCTGCGCGCGCGCATCGAGGCGGTTCTGGCCGAGGGCGGCACGCCCTATGTGGTCGGCTCGCGCCGCACGCCCGAGGGGATGATCGCGGCGCTGACATCGGCGCAGCCGGGCACTGTGCCGCATTTCGACTGGCACGCGCCCGAGGGCGGGAACCCCTATGCCGGGCTGCTGGCACTGGCCGATCGCTTCGTCGTCACCGGCGACAGCATCTCGATGCAGGTCGAGGTGGCGCGGCTTGGCAAGCCGCTGGAAATCCTCGCGCTGCCCACCGGGATTCTGGGGCGGCTCGATCATGCGCGCAGGCTCGCGGCGAGCTGGCTCTTTCAGCCGCCGGCGCATGGCGGCGCGGGCGAGGCCGCGCGCATCGCGCTGGCGCGCGCGCTCTTTCGCCTGCGGCTCATGCCACAGACCCGGCATTTTCCGCGCTTTCACCAGACGCTGATCGACCGGGGGATGGCGACATGGATGGGCGAGACGCGCGCGCGGCCACAGGCCGGCACGCACGCCGACTCCGATGCCGACATGGCACGCATCCTCGCGCGGATCGAGCCGCTCCTGCCCGGGGGACGCGCATGACCCGCATCAGCGTCCTCTCCAACGCGACCAGCGGCCATAACCGCAGGGGGCTCGACCGGGTCGGCGCGCGGCTTGCCGCCTATCCGAACGTGACCCATCACGTCACCCGCTCGCCCGAGGAGGCGCGCGCGCTCATGCCCGGGCTGCGCGCGGGCGCCCCCGACGTGGTGGTGATCAATGGCGGCGACGGCACGATTGCCGCCACGCTCGGCCTCATGCTCAAACATTGGCCGATCGAGGCGCTGCCCGTCATCATGCTGCTGCCCGGCGGCACCGCCAACATGACGGCGGGCGATATCGGGCTTTCGTCGAACCCGCGCCGCGCGCTCGGCCGGCTCTGTCGCTGGCTCGACGCGGGCGCGCCGATGGCCGGGGCCGAGATCCGCAGCCGCCACATCATGCGGGTGGAGGGCGCCGCCGACGGGGTGGTGCGTCATGGCATGTTCCTCGGCACCGGGGCGATCATGCAGGCCACGCGCTTTGCCCATGAGAACGTCCACTCGCGCGGGCTGAGCGGGGAATTGAGCCTCGGGCTCATCCTGATCCGCGCGATCTGGGGGCTGATCCGGCAGGATCCGCAGTTCTACCAGCCGACGCATGTGGCCCTCAGGCTGCATGGCGCACAAGGCCCCGTCACCCGCGATGAAGCACCGATGCTGATCCTCGTGGCAAGCACGCTCGACCGGCTGTTTCTGGGGATGCGCCCGTTCTGGGCGCGCAGCAGCGGGCGCATCGGGCTGACCGCGATCGAGGGCGGCGCGCGCCGCTTTGGCCGTGGGATCCTGTCGGTGTTGCGCGGCCGCCCCAACCGCCATGTCACGCCGGAAAACGGCTATGAGAGCTATCGCGCGGACCGGATCGAAATGCGCCTCGCGGGCGAGATCAATCTCGACGGCGAGATGTTCGTGACCGAGGCTGGCGAAAATCCGCTTATCGTGAGCGCCGAAGGCCCGATCCGTTTCCTGCGCCCGCCGCGATGAGGCCCGCGATGCCCTATCCCGTCCCGCCCGGCCCCGATCTCGACGACACGCCCGCCTTGCAGGCGCTGCACGGCGCGCTGGCTGCGCGCTTCGGCGCGGGGCTTCGGGCGGTGATCCTCTATGGCTCCTGCCTGAGGGGTGGCGATCTCCTGGACGGGCTGGTGGATCTCTACGTGCTCGTCGATCCCACGCCCGAGGCCGAGCCGCGCGCGGCGCTGCGGCTGGCGGGCCGCGTGCTGCCGCCCAATGTCTATTACCTCGAGGCCCCGCTCGGCCCGGACCGGGTGCGTTGCAAATATGCGGTGCTCAGCCTCGCGCAGTTCGAGCGCGGCACTGGCCCGGCCTGGTTCCAGTCCTATCTCTGGGGCCGCTTCGCACAGCCCGTCCGCGTGATCTGGACCGACCGCCCCGAGACCCGCGCGCGCCTTCATGCGGCCTTTCTCACCGCGGGCGAGACGCTTTTGCGCCGCGCGCTGCCCGCGCTGCCGCCCGAGGGCCCCGTCGAGGCACTCTGGCAGGGTGCGCTCGCGCTCAGCTATGCCACCGAATTGCGCGCGGAATCAAAGGCCCGCGCCGCCGAACTGGCCGGGCACGGGCGCGATTTCTTCGAGGCGATGACGCGCGCGCTCCTGCCCCGTCTCGCCCCGCGCCTCACGCTCCACGAGACGGGCGGCACATTGTGCTACACGGCCCATGTCACGGCCCGCGCCCGCCGCGCGGCCCCCCTTCTCTGGGGCTTGCGGCGCGTGCAGGGCAAGGCGCTCTCGGTGGCGCGGCTTCTCAAGGGGCTCTTCACCTTCGAGGGCGGGCTCGACTATGTCGCATGGAAGCTCTCGCGCCATTCCGGGCAGGTGATCGAGATCCCCGACAAGGTGCGCCGCCGCCCGCTCCTGCATCTGTGGGGCTTTTTCTGGACGCTCTACCGGCGCGGCGTGTTTCACTGAGCGTGAGCGCGGGGGTCATGGAACCCGCCGCTGCTCTCGTGTAGGATTGCGCGCGACGAAATGGAAACAGACAGGGGACGGACCTCGCCCATGAAATACGGTGTCTTCATCCAGACCAACCACAAGCAGATCGTCGGCGCCATCGTGGCCGAGCACGCCATCCGGCGCTATTCGGCGCATAACGACAAGTTCGACGTGACCATCATCGACAGCCGCAACTATCCGTTCTTCGCCGAGCATGAGGGCCGCGAATACCTGCGCGACGGGATCTGGCGGGTCTGGCTCAACGACGACCTGCAATCCTTTACGCCCACCCGCATGATGCCGCCCGAGCTGATGGGCTATGAGGGGCGCGCGGTGGTGATCGACCCCGATGTGTTCGCCTGCACCGATATCTGGGATCTGCTCAGCCGCGAGATGAACGGCAAGGCGATCATGGCGCGGATGCGCTCCGGCCCCAAGGGCCTCATCGACGGCAACGTGGCCTCTTCGGTGATGCTGCTCGATTGCGCCAAGCTGACCCACTGGAAGGTCGAGGAACAGTTCCGCGCCATGTTCACCGGCGATCTCGACTATCAGGACTGGATCGGGCTGCGCAAGGAACCGCGCGAGACGATCGACTTCATCGAGAAGGAGTGGAACGATTTCGACAAGTTCACAACCGAGACGAAGATGCTGCACACCACGCGCCGCAAGACGCAGCCGTGGAAGACCGGGCTCAAGGTCGATTGGCGCCCCTCCGAGCGGTTCCGCGCCTTCCCGCCCGCCGGATGGGTGCTGCGGCTGCGTCGGCAGATCTTCGGCGAATACGGGCTGATGGGCAATTACAAGGCGCATCCCGACAAGAACCAGGAACGGTTCTTCATGGGGCTGCTCAAGGAATGCGTGAACGAGGGCAAGATTTCCGAGGAGTTCCTGCGCAACGAGATGGCGCAGAACCATGTGCGCCACGACGCTCTCGAGCTGCTCGAGCGCACGCCCGATCTTCCGCCGGCCCCCGCGCATCCGCTGAGCGCGGGCAATCTGGCGATGGCGGCCTGAGCGGTCACGCACGGTCCCCCGCCCCGCGAGGTTGTCGGGGCGGGAAACGTGGTATCCCTGTCCGCCCGGTAATGCCGGGCACCAATGCGCGGAATCAAGGCGCGCCCTGGTGCGCCGCCGCGCAGCGCCGGGCCGCCCCCCGGCACGGCGATGCGCAGCCTTCCCGCCCGGCGCAGCCGGGCAGCGCCTGCCTGCCCCCCGGCAGGCGCTTCTATCGTTGCAACGCATTGAAACGGCGCGCATTTCAGAGATGCCGGCACCACTGGCCCCGTCCCGCAAGAGCGCCCGCCCAGGCAGGCGCTGCCCGGCTACGCCTTGACCGGACACGAGAAGAGCGCCCGCACCCGCTCTGCCGCGCGGCGCACGCCTGCCTGCGGATCGGCCCCGGCTGCCACGCTCCAGCCCTCGCCCGCCGCGATCAACGCTGGTGCCTCTTCCAGCCACCGCGCCCGGCCCTCCGCCACCAAAGCCGCCTGAATCCGCCCCACATCGCGGCGCATCCGCCGGGGCGCAAGCCGCATGGCAAGGCGGTGGCTCAGGGGCTTCACGCCCCAATTATGCGCGCGCGCCCACCATGCGCCCCGCTCGGCGGGATCGAAGACATAGAGCGGCCGGCCCATGGCGGCGGCCTCGGCCAGCATCGACATGCTCTCGCCGGTGACAACGAAGCGATCGGCCAGCCCCAGAAAGCCGCGATAGGGGTTTTCGGGCCAGTCGTCGCGCGCATCGGCCCAATAACAGGCCGAGGGCACATCGAGCGCCGCGCGAAAGGCCCTGCGCGCGGGCGCGGGCGTACGCGCGCTGTCGCTCACCAGAACGCTGCCCCCCGTCGCCGCCACCAGCCGGCCCACCCCCTCCGCCAGCCGCCGCCCGGTCTCGGGGGTAAAGACAAACGCGCCGCTGTCACCGCCGATCAGCACCGTGGTGAAGGGGCGCGGCAGATGCGCCAGCCGGGGGGCGAGGCGCGCGGCATCCGTCGCCACGCCTTCCCGCGTCAGACTGTGCAAGGGCAGCGGATTGACCAGCACATTGCCACCCTCGGGCAGGAAATATTGCGGGGTCGTGACGATGAGATCGTAGGTCTCGGGCCGCGCCCAGGGCCGCCCGACATGGACAAGCTTCACCGCCCCGCCCGCCTGTGCACGGATCCAGCGCGCCACCGGCTCGTTGCGCCGTCCCGCGCTGATCACCAGATCGGGCCAGGGCGGGACGAGCGGCGACGAGGCCGCGCGGTCGATGCCTGCGAGCGTCTCGCCCAGCAGGAGATGCGGCACGATCTCCCACGCGCGCGCGAGGATGCGCTTTTCCTCGACCGGCCAGCCGAGTTCCGCCGCCAGCGTGCTCACCTGCGTGTTGTCGCCCGCCTTGCGGCCCAGAAGCGTCCAGAGTTTCGCTTGCATCATCCCGCCGCTTGCGTTCAAAGGGGCGCGGTCCGGCCCCATTCCCCTATGCATCGCGGGCCGCGAAACGTGAAGCCCCGACCGTCCGAAAGACGCCGCCCATGTTCAACACCACGCCCCGCGAAATCCGCGCCCTCGCCAGCCGCCACCTGATCCTCGGCGCGCTGTTCTTCCTGCCCAGGGCACGCCGGCTCGCCCTCGAACGCCGACTGCGCGGGCGCGAGGAATACCGGAAATTGCAGGAGGCCGACTGGGTTCTGATGTCCTGGGGCAAGAGCGGGCGGACCTGGTTTCGCGTGATGCTCTCGCGCTTCTACCAGCTGCATTTCGCCCTGCCGACCGAAAACATGCTGGAATTCGACAATTTCCACCGCCTGAACCCGGCCGCGCCCAAGGTGCTCTTCAGCCATAACAACTACATGCGCGACTATCTGCGCGAATGGGAGCGGCTCGATCATTTCCGGGGCAAGCGCGTGGTGCTTCTGGTGCGCGATCCGCGCGACGTGGCGGTGTCGCAGTATTTCCAGTGGAAATACCGGATGCTGCCCGGCAAGAAGGAGCTGAATTTCTATCCCCCCCACGGGGCGGAGGTGGAGATCTTCGATTTCGTCGCCAATCCCGATTGCGGCATCCCGCGCATCGTGGACTATTTCAACGGCTGGGCACGGGCCATGCCGATGATGGGCGATGACCTCTTGATGATCCGCTACGAGGACATGCGCGCCGACCCCGCCAGCGCGCTGCAACGCGCCGTGACCCATACCGGCACACCGGGAAACCCCGCGCATATCGAGGCCGCGCGCGACTATGCCGCCTATGAGAACATGAAGAAGCGCGAGGCGAAAAACGAGGGGATGCGCGCCAGCGGCCAGCGCATGAAGCCCGGCGACGAGAGCAACCCCGACAGCTTCAAGGTGCGGCGCGGCAAGGTCGGCGGCTACCGCGACTATTTCACGCCCGAACAGCTCGCGCAGGTGGATGCGATGGTCGAGGGGCGGCTCGATCCGGTGTTCGGCTACGACAGCGCGGGCGGCTAGACCGGCTTTGCCTCCGGGCGCGGCACCAGCACGCCCAGCGGGCGGCGGACCTTTTCGCGCAGCCCCCGCCCGCTCGGGGCCTGCACGCGCTTGGTGGCCTCGACCATCAGCACGCCGCCCACCGCCACCATCGCGAACCGCGCGCCCACACGTTCCCACATGCCGGCCGTGCGCCGCCAGAAGCGTCGGCCCGAGGGCGGCTGATAGAGCGCCATGGCGTGCCGCTCGGGCAGGAAATCATGTTCCTTCAACTGGTTCTCGAGCTGCGACTGGCTATAGGGCCGGCCGAAGCCGAACGGCGTGCGATCCGACCGCGACCAGAGCCCGGCGCGGTTCGGCACCACGAACAGCGCCGATCCGCCGGGGCCGAGCACACGCCAGCACTCCTCCAGCAGATCACCGGGCCGATCCGAGGTCTCGAGCCCGTGCACGACCAGCAGCTTGTCCACATGGCCAGTTTCCAGCGGCCAGAGCGTTTCTTCGCACAGCACCGCGACATTGGGCATCCCCTGCGGCCAGCCGATCACGCCCTGCGGCGCGGGCATGAGCCCGATCACCCGGCGCGCATCCGCCAGATAGGGCCGCAGGAACGGCACGGCAAAGCCGAACCCCGCCACCGTCTGCCCCTGCGCCTCGGGCCAGAACGCGGCCATTTGCGCGCGCAGGGCCTTCTGCACCGCCCGCCCCAGCGGATTTCGGTAATAGAAATTTCGCAGTTCCTGCACGTCGAGATGCATTGAAGTGCCGCCCCTGATGCGTCACCCTGAAGCTATCACCGGAAACGAGAGGGGGAAACAGACCATGGCCTTGCAGATCGTCACCATTCCCTGCCTTGCGGACAATTACGCCTATCTCGCCCATGATCCGGCGACCGGGGCCACCGCGGTGGTGGATGTGCCCGACGCCGCGCCCGTTCTCGCGGCGCTGCGCGCGCGCGGCTGGACGCTCTCGGATGTGCTGCTGACCCATCACCATGCCGATCATGTGCAGGGGCTGGAGGGGCTTCTGGCGCAGGCCCCGGCGCGGGTGATCGGGGCGGCGGCGGATGCGCATCGGCTGCCGCCGCTCGATCTTGCCGTGGCCGATGGCGACACGCTGCGCATCGGCCATGAGATCGGCCATGTCCTGGCCGTGCCGGGGCATACGCTCGGCCATGTGGCCTATCATTTTCCCGATAGCGGCGCGGTCTTTACCGCCGACAGCCTGATGGCGCTTGGTTGCGGGCGGGTGTTCGAGGGCACCATGGAGCAGATGCACGCAAGCCTTGCCAGGCTTGCCGCGCTGCCGCCCGACACGCTGGTTTTCTCGGGCCATGAATACACCGCCGCCAACGCGCGCTTTGCCGCCACCATCGACCCCGACAATCCGCGCCTTGCCGCGCGTATCCGCGAGGTCGAACAGACGCGCGCCGAAAATCGCCCGACCGTCCCCACAACCCTCGGGGAGGAGCTGGCCACCAACCCGTTCCTGCGCGCGCATGATGGCGCGATCCGCGCGCGGCTCGGGATGGCGGACGCGCCCGAGGCGGAGGTCTTTGCCGAAATCAGGCGTCGCAAGGACCGTTTCTGATGCAATGTTACGACAGGGGCCGGGACGCATGAGGAAATGTGAGGCGGTTTTACAAATTTATCCTTGAAGCCGCGCCGTCATCGACCAAACTTTAACACTATGAGGCCAAGGTTGTCGGGCAGACTGCCCGAGGGCCAAGATCAGAAGGAGCACGACCGTGCCTTCATTCTCCACGACACTCGAACAGGCAATCCATGCCGCGCTCGCGCTCGCCAATGCGCGGCGGCACGAATTCGCGACGCTCGAACATCTGCTGCTGGCGCTGGTGGACGAACCCGACGCCGCCCGCGTGATGAAGGCGTGCAGCGTCGATACCGAGGATTTGCGCACCACGCTGGTGGAGTTCATCGACGATGACCTCGCCAATCTCGTCACCGATATCGACGGCTCCGAGGCGGTGCCGACCGCCGCGTTCCAGCGCGTGATCCAGCGCGCCGCGATCCATGTCCAGAGCTCGGGGCGCACCGAGGTGACGGGGGCCAACGTGCTGGTGGCGATCTTTGCCGAGCGCGAATCGAACGCCGCCTATTTCCTGCAGGAACAGGACATGACGCGCTATGACGCGGTGAATTTCATCGCCCATGGCGTCGCCAAGAATCCCGCCTATGGCGAGGCGCGCCCGATCAGCGGCGCCGCCGAGATGGACGAGGATGCCACCGGCACCAAGACGCAGGGCGAGGCGGTCGAGGCGGGCGATTCGGCGCTTGCCAAATATTGCGTCGATCTCAACGAGAAGGCGCGGCACGGCGATATCGACCCGCTCATCGGTCGCGCGCATGAGGTCGAGCGCTGCATCCAGGTGCTTTGCCGCCGCCGCAAGAACAACCCGCTTCTGGTGGGCGATCCCGGCGTGGGCAAGACCGCCATCGCCGAGGGGCTGGCGCACAAGATCGTCAAGGGCGAAACCCCCGAGGTGCTCTCGCAGACGACGATCTATTCGCTCGACATGGGCGCGCTGCTCGCGGGCACGCGCTATCGCGGCGATTTCGAGGAGCGGCTCAAGGCCGTGGTGACGGAGCTCGAAAAGCACCCCGACGCGGTGCTCTTCATCGACGAGATCCACACCGTGATCGGCGCAGGCGCCACATCGGGCGGGGCGATGGACGCCTCCAACCTGCTCAAGCCCGCGCTCCAGGGCGGCAAGCTGCGCTGCATGGGCTCCACCACCTACAAGGAGTTTCGCCAGCATTTCGAGAAGGATCGCGCGCTCGCCCGCCGCTTCCAGAAGATCGACGTGAACGAGCCCACGGTCGAGGACGCGGTCAAGATCCTGTTCGGGCTGAAGCCCTATTTCGAGGATCACCATTCGGTGCGCTACACCAATGACGCGATCCGCACGGCGGTGGACCTCTCGGCGCGCTACATCAACGACCGCAAGCTGCCCGACAAGGCGATCGACGTGATCGACGAGGCGGGAGCGGCGCAGCACCTGCTTGCCGCCTCCAAGCGGCGCAAGTCGATCGGCGTGCGTGAGATCGAGGATGTCGTGGCCAAGATCGCCCGCATCCCGCCCAGGAATGTCTCCAGGAGCGATTCGGAGGTGCTGCGCGATCTCGAGGGCGCGCTCAAGCGGGTGGTGTTCGGCCAGGATGCCGCGATCGAGGCGCTCGCCTCGGCGATCAAGCTCGCCCGCGCCGGGCTCCGCGAGCCGGAAAAACCCATCGGCAACTATCTCTTCGCCGGACCCACCGGCGTGGGCAAGACCGAGGTGGCCAAGCAGCTTGCCGCCACGCTCGGGGTGGAATTGCTGCGCTTCGACATGTCGGAATACATGGAGAAACACGCGGTTTCCCGCCTCATCGGCGCGCCGCCGGGCTATGTCGGCTTCGACCAGGGGGGGCTTCTGACCGACGGGGTCGATCAGCATCCCCATTGCGTGCTGCTGCTCGACGAGATCGAGAAGGCACATCCCGACGTGTTCAACATCCTGTTGCAGGTGATGGATCACGGCACGCTCACCGACCATAACGGGCGCAAGGTGGATTTCCGCAATGTCGTGCTCATCATGACCTCGAACGCGGGGGCTGCGGAACAGGCGAAATCGGCCATCGGCTTTGGCCGCGACCGGCGCGAGGGCGAGGATACGGCCGCGATCGAGCGCACCTTCACGCCCGAATTCCGCAACCGGCTCGATGCGGTGATCTCCTTCGGGGCGCTGCCGCGCGAGGTCATTCTCAAGGTGGTCGAGAAATTCGTCCTCCAGCTCGAGGCGCAGCTGATGGATCGCGACGTGACCATCGAGCTGAGCGAGGAGGCCGCGCAATGGCTGGCCGAAAAGGGCTATGATGACCGGATGGGCGCGCGACCGCTGGGCCGCGTCATTCAGGAAAACATCAAGAAGCCGCTCGCCGAGGAGCTGCTCTTCGGCAAGCTCGCGAAGGGTGGCGTGGTCAAGGTCGGGCTGCGCGACGGCAGGATCGCGCTCGACATCGAGGGATCGGGCACCGGCCGGCGCCTGACCGGCAAGAAGAAGCCGCCGCTGCTCACCGCCGAATGAGGCCGGCGGCGGGCGATGCTGCCAGCGGTGCCCGCCGCGGTCCCCGGCGCGGCTGCGGGCGTCACCGCGCGGCGGCGTTCAGCGCGGCGTTCAGCGCGTGGTGAGCTTCAGCTCTATCCGCCGGTTCTGGGCGCGCGCCTCGGGCGTGTCGGCCGGGTTGAGCGGCTGGAACTCGCCATAGCCATTGGCCGAGAGCCGCGCAGGCGGAAACCCGAGATCCTCCACCATGTAGCGCACCACCGAGAGCGCGCGCGCCTGGCTCAGCGCCCAGTTGTCGGCAAAGCGCGCGCCGGGCAGAAGCGGCACGTCGTCGGTATGGCCATCGACCTGCAACACCCAGTCGATGCCCTCGGGAATCTCGTCGATGACACCGCGCAGGATATCGACGATGCCGGCGATCTGCGTCTGCCCCGCCTCCGAGAGATCGGCGGAGCCGGGGGCAAAGAGCACCTCCGAGGAGAACACGAAGCGGTCGCCGACGATCCGCACGCCCTCCCGCCCGCCGAGAAGCTGGCGCATCCGGCCGAAGAATTCCGAACGGTATGTCTCGAGATTGGCCTTCTCCGCCGCGAGCCGCTCGGCCTCGGCCCGGAGCAGCTCGGCGCGCGCCTCCTCGGCCTCGCGGCGGCGGCGTTCCTCGGCGGCGACGCGGGCGAGCGCGGTGTTGAGCTCGTTGCCGAGCGATTGCAGCTGCACCTCGGCCTCGGCCTCGCGCGCGCGCGCATCCTGCAACAGCGCCGCCAATTCGGCAAGCTGGGTGCGCAACGCCGCCACCTGGGCATTGAGAAGCGCGCGCTCACGCTGCGCCGCCTCGGTCTCGGCGGTCTGCGCGGCAAGCCGCTCGCGCGCCAGCGCGAGAAGCGCCGCGCGCTCCTGGGCGCGGTCGCGCGCCTCGGCCAGCTCACCGTCGAGATCGGCCCGGGCGGCCTCGGCGGCGGCCAGCAGCGTGAGCGTCTCCTCGGCGCGGCGGCGTTCTTCCTCCAGCGCCAGCGTCATCGCCGTCAATTCCGCCTGCGCCCCTTCGAGCCGGGCGCGCAGCGCCTCGGCCGCCGCCGCCTCGGCCAGCCGCGCGGCCTCTTCCTCGCTCAGCCGTTCCTCGAGCGCGGCCTGTGCGGCGCCGGCCTCGGCCTCGCGGGCGCGCAGATCGGCGATCAGCGCCTCGAGCGCCTCACGGCGCGCCGCCGCGAGGCGCGCGGCCTCGGCCTGGGCATCGACCTCTTCGCGCAGCCCAGCCAGCGCGAGGTTGAGCGCGGCCTGCTCATCCTGAAGCGCCGCGCGCGCGGCCTCCAGCGCGTCCACTTGCCCCAGCGCGCGGTCCCGATCGGCCAGAAGGCTCGCCACCTGTTCCTCGAAGGAAGCGATCCGCCCCTGCGCCCGGGTGAGCGCCTCGGCCTGCGCGGCGCTCTGCGCGCGCAGCGAGGCGATGAGCGCCGCCTGCTCCTCGGTGCGGGCGCGCGCATCGCCGAGCGTCGCGGTGAGCAGGCCCACGCGATCCGCGAGCGCGGCATTGCGATCCTCGGCCAGCCCCAGCGCACGCGAGAGCGCGGCCACCTCCGCCGAGAGCACATCGAGCTGCGAGGCCTGGCCGCTGATCTCCTCGCGCAGCACGAATTGCACGATCATGAAGATGGTGAGCACGAACATCAGCACCATCAAAAGCCCGGTCATCGCATCGACGAAGCCCGGCCAGATCGCGCCCTGGAACCGTGCCCCCGTGCGCCGCGAGAGCGCCATCTCAGCCCTCCCCGCCGCCGCGCGGCGTGACGGCGCCGAGCTGCGCCACAAGCCGGGTGAGCGCGGCGAGGTCGCTGCGCAATTCGGTGATCGCCTCGTGGCGCCCGGCGCTGATCTCCTCGAGGATGCGCAGCATCTGCACGTCGATCGAGCGCAGGCGCATCCGGCTCTCGGCATCGAGCCCCTCGGAGGTCTCGCGCGCGGCGATCGTGTCGGCCAGCCGCTCCTGTCCCTCGGCCACGCGCATGAGCGCCACCTGCACGGGGTTCTGTTCGCTCATGCGATGGGTCAGCCGCTCGATGGAGTCGGCGAGAACACCGAGCTTCTCATCGACCACGGCGCGCCCTGCCTCGGATCGTGCAAAGAGCGTCCGGAGCGCATCCATCTGTTCGGCCATCTGTTCGGCCATGGCGTCGAGGAGATGGGCGGCGGCGCTGCCCGCATCCTCACCCTCGCCCTCGCCCTCGGCAAAGCCGAGCCGGGTGATGGTGGACATCCACTCCTCCAGCTCGCGGTAGAAGCGGTTCTGCCCATGGCTCGCGAAAAGCTCCAGCAGCCCCACGACGAGCGAGCCCGAAAGCCCCAGAAGCGACGAGGCAAAGGCCACGCCCATGCCGCCAAGCTGTGCCTCGAGCCCGGTCATCAGGCGGTTGAAGATCTCCACCCCTTCCTCGCCCTCCTGCGGGGCGAGGCTGCGGATCGTATCGACGACGGCGGGCACGGTGGTGGCCAGCCCGTAGAACGTGCCCAGAAGCCCGAGAAAGATCAGCAGGCTGTTGATATAGCGGGTGATCTCGCGCGCCTCGTCGATGCGCTGCGCCACCGAATCGAGGATCGAGCGGGCGGAGGTGGAGGCGATCTGCATCCGCCGCCCGCGCCCGCGCAGCATCGTGGCCAGCGGCAGGAGCATGGCGGGCGGGCGCGTCAGCTCGTGGCCGGGCACCTGGGCCGCGAACCCCTCGATCCAGCGCGCCGAACCGATGAGCTGGATCACCTGCCAGAAGGTGGCGATCACGCCCAGAACGAAGACGAAGAAGATGAAGCCGTTGAGCCAGGGATTGGCCTCGAAGACCGGCAGGACGCGCGGGGCTGCGACAAAGGCGCCCAGCCCCGTGAGCCCCAGCACCACCAGCATGAGCACGATCTGGCGGGACGGATAGGAGAATTGCGGCGCGGCCTCGCGGCCCGGCTGATCCATCTGGACGCTCCCGGCAAGGGTGGCTGGTCGCGCGCAGCCTACGCGGCCCGCCCGCTCAAGCCAAGGCCTATCCGGCGATATCGCGCACCCGGCGCGCGAGCCAGTCCAGCTCGCCATCATGCAGGCCGAGCGCTGTGAGATGGGCGGCAGTGTTGAAGAGATATTCGGCATTCGGCCCCCGCCCGCCATGCGCGCGGGCGATGATCCGGGCCTGTTCCTCGAGGTCGAGCCCGCCGCAATACTGCTCATGGTCGGGATCGACGACATAGGTCACCGCCTCGACCCGGCGGCCATCGGCCAGTGCCAGCTCCAGCCGCTGCTCCAGATAGGCCGCGGAGATGAGTTCGCGCTCGCGCAGACAGGCCAGCACCTCCTCGGCGCGCTCGGGCGCCGCGCGCAGCGCCACCCCCTCGCAGGCACCGCCCGCCACCCGGTCGAGCGCCAGCACCAGACCCGGCGCCTCGGGCGTGCCGCGATGGTGGATCGAGCGCATGCAGAAGCTGCGCCGATAGCCCGGCAGCCGCGCGATCACCCGCTCGACCGTCTCGAAGCCCGGATTCCACACCAGCGACCCATAGCCGAACACCCACATGCCGTTTCCCCTGTTCCTCGGGCATCTGCCCTTATAAACACGGGGGCCACGGGGCATGAAGGGGGCTTTGTCATGCGCGTCTTGCTTGGGGTGCTGATTCTGGGCGCGTTGCTGTGGAGCGGTGCCTGGTTTCTGGGCAGGGACAGGATCGAGGCCGGGTTCGCAGGCTGGCTCGATGCGCGCCGCGCCGAGGGCTGGATGGCCGAGACGGACGGGCTGGGCGTGCAGGGCTTTCCCAACCGTTTCGACACGGTGTTCACCGGGCTCGCGCTGGCCGATCCGCGCACCGGCCTCGCCTGGGAGGCGCCGCGGTTCCAGGTCAACATGCTGAGCTACAGGCCCAATCATGTCATCGCGGTCTGGCCCGAGCGCCAGCTCATCGCCACACCGCAGGAAAAATTCATCCTTGAGAGCAACGACATGCGCGCAAGCCTGGTGATCGCGCCCGGCCGGGCGCTGGCGCCGCGGCGAATGACGCTCACCGCCGCGTTCCTGCGCGTGACCCCCGAGGCGCGCGCGCAGGAGATGACCGCGCTTTCGGCGCTGACGCTGGCGGCCGAGCGGCTGGAGGGGGCGGAATATCGCCTCGGGCTGCGCGCCGAAGGGCTGACTCTCGCCGCGCCCTGGCGCGCGCGTCTCGATCCCGCGAACCGCCTGCCGCAGCAGATCAGCGGCGTTCATGCCGATCTGAGCGTGACATTCGACAGGCCATGGGACCGCAGCGCCATCGAGCGCGCCCGCCCGCAACCCAGACGGATCAAGGTGGCGCTCGCCGACGGGCGCTGGGGCGAGCTGCACCTTCAGGCGGCAGGCACGGTCGATGTGACGCCCGACGGCCTGCCCGAGGGCGAGATCACGCTCAAGGTGCGCAACTGGCGCGAGATCGTGACGCTGATGCGCGCCGCGGGCGTATTGCCCGAGAGCCTCGCCGGCAGCGTCGAGCAGGGGCTGGGCATGATGGCGCGCATGGCCGGCAATCCCGAGACGCTCGATGTCCCGCTCGTCCTTGACGGCGGGCGGGTCTGGCTCGGCCCGGTGCCGATCGGGCCGGCGCCGGTCCTGCGGCTGCGCTGAGGCCCTGCCGGAGGCGGCTCAGCGGCGGCGGCGGATGCCGATGCGGCTGCCCACGCCCTCGGGGCGCGGCAGCGCCGCATGGGCGCGGGCGGTGGCCGCCACGCGCGCGGCGATATCCTCGGGCATGGGCACGACGCGCGGCCCGGAGGGATCGACATGCAGCGCGAGCCCCTCGCCGGTGGCGGCGATCCAGCCATCCTCGTGGCGAAGCTCCTGAAAGGTATGAAAGCTCTTGTCGTCGTGATCGAGCACGTGAAACGTGCCCGACAGCCGGTCGCCCAGCCTGACCTCGCGCAGGTAGCGGATGTGGAACTCGGCGCTGAAGGTGGTCAGCCCGCGCGTGGCGATGTAATCGGGGCCAAATCCCAGCGCGGCAAAGGCCTCGTCGGCGCAGCGATCCATGAGCACCGCGTAATAGCCCATGTTCATGTGGCCGTTATAGTCGATCCAGCCCTCCTCGACAGGATGAAAGCCGGAGCGGAACGGGGCGGCGAGGGTCATGGGCGGGCCTTTCGTCTGATCGGGTCGGAGCGACCCTAGCGCAGGTCCGGGGCCAGGCGCCAGAGGCCGGGGCGGGGCGCGCCGTCACAATATTACGAAACCGAAACCCTTCGTGACACAAAGCGCAGGATGTCGCCCATGTTTTTCATCCCCTTCCGGCATTTTCGGACCGCGCGCTTGACTTGAAACGGCGGCTTGTATCTATCCACCCTGTCACCCGCAAGAAGTGGCGAGCAGAACGGCCCGATGCCCGAGGATCGGCAGGTCGAGGCCCCGAGGATAAAGGACATCTCGATGCAAGCGACCGGCAGTTCGCACGATCTTGCCTTGCGAAAGGCTGATTTCTCCACCCTGTGCGAGGCGCTCGATTACGCCGCGCAGGGCACGACCGGGGTGAATTTCCACAACGCCCGGGGCGAGCTCTACGCCTCGTCCACCTATGCCGAGTTGCGCGCCGAGGCGATGGTGCTGGCGCGCCGGCTCATGGGCCTCGGGATCGAGCGCGGCGGGCGCGTGGCGCTGGTGGCCGAGACCTCGCCGCATTTCGTGCGCTTCTTCTGGGCGTGCCAGTATGCGGGCCTCGTGCCGGTGCCGCTGCCCGCGACGATCCAGATCGGCGGGCACGCGGCCTATGTCGCGCAGCTTGCACAGCTCATCCGCAATTGCGGGGCCTCGGCGGCGATGGCGACGCCGGAATGGGTGGATTTCCTGCGCGAGGCCGTGGCCGATATGGATCTCGCCTGCGCCGGCACGCCCGAGACCTTTGACGCGCTGCCCGAAGCGGCGGGCGATCTGCCCGGCGTCACCCCCGAGAGCACCGCCTATATCCAGTATACCTCTGGCAGCACGCGCTTTCCGCGCGGCGTGGTGATCGACCAGAAGACCGTGCTGGCCAATATCCGCGACATGGCCGAAAACGGGCTGAAGCTGCACGAGGGCGACCGGTTCTCGTCCTGGCTGCCCTTCTATCACGACATGGGGCTGGTCGCCTTCATCATCATGCCGATGGCCACGCAGCGTTCGGTGGATTTCCTCGGCACCCATGATTTCGCCATGCGCCCGCGCAAATGGCTCGAGATGATGTCGGCCAACCGCGCCACGATCACCTCCGCGCCGCCCTTTGCCTATGAGCTGGCGGTGATGCGGGTGCGCGAGCGCGATGCCGAGGGGCTCGACCTCAGCGCGCTGCGCGTGGCCTGCGTGGGGGCCGAGATGATCAACCCCGAGCCTCTGGAACGGTTTGCCGAGGTGCTGGCGCCCGCGGGCTTTCGCAAATCCGCCTTCCTGCCCTGCTACGGCATGGCGGAATGTTCGCTCGCGATCAGCTTTCTGCCGCTCGACGAGGAGCTGCGCATCGACCATATCGATTCCGACGCCATGCAGCGGGACGGCATCGCGCGCCCGCTCGACCCGGCGCAGGCGGCCTCTGGCCAGCGCGTCGCGCGCTATGTCGATTGCGGCACACTCCTGCCCACCTTCGAGATCGAGATCCGCGACGAATCGGGCCGTCCCCTGCCCGAGCGGCAGGCGGGGATCATCCACCTGCGCGGCCCGAGCGTGATGAGCGGCTATTTCCAGGACCCCGAGATGAGCCGCGAGGCGCTGAGCGCCGATGGCTGGCTCAACACCGGCGATATCGGCTATCTGGCGGGCGGGCGGTTGTTCCTGACGGGCCGCAAGAAGGACATGATCATCATCCACGGCCGCAATATCTGGCCGCAGGACCTCGAAGATCTGGCCAAGAGCAACCCGGGTGTGGGCTATAACGATGTCGCGGCCTTCTCTGTGCCCTCCGAGGACGGGCGGCACGAAGAGGCGGTGATCGTGGTGCAATGCCGCGAGCGCGACGAGATCAGGCGCGCGCGTCTGGTCAAGACCATCATCGGCATGGTGCGCAGCGAATTCGGCATCGACTGCCGGGTGGAGCTGGTGCCGCCGCGGACGCTGCCGCGCACCTCCTCGGGCAAGCTGTCGCGCGCGCGCGCCCGGCTCGACCATATCGCGCGCAGGCAGACGGCGGCCCCGGCTCCGGCACGGCCCGCCCCCGCGGACGAGGCGCCGGTCCGTTACATTGCATGAGCCTGACGGTCGCGGTCACCGGGGCTGCGGGATTCGTCGGGCAGGCGCTGGTGGCGCGGCTTCTGGACGAGGGCCACGCCGTGCGCGCGCTGGTGCATCGCAGCCCGCTGACGATCGACCATCCCGCACTCGAGAGCGTGCCGGGTGGCCTCGGGGATGAGGCGGCGCTGGCGCGGCTCATCGAGGGGGCGGAGGTGATCGTGCATGTGGCGGGCGTGGTGCGCGGGCGCGATGCGGGCGATTTCCTGCCCGTCAATGCCGAGGGCGTGGCGCGCATGGCGCGCGTGGCCGAGGCGCGGCCCAGGCCGCCGCGCATGATCCTGATTTCCTCGCTCGCCGCGCGCGCGCCGCATCTGTCGCATTACGCCGCGAGCAAGCGCGCGGGCGAGGCGCGGCTGGCGGCAAGCGCGCTCGATCACACCATCCTGCGCCCGCCCGCGATCTACGGCCCCGGCGACCGCGAGCTGGTGCCGCTCTTCGAGACCATGGCGCGCGGCATCGTGCCCCTGCCCGGCGTCCGGGGCGCGCGCGCCTCGCTCATTCATGTCGAGGATCTGGCGCGCGCGATTCTGGCGCTCGTCGCGCGCCCCGCACCCGGCACGTTCGAGCTCCATGACGGGCGGGAGGGCGGCTATGGCTGGGAGGAGATCGCCACCATCGTCGAGGCGGTGGCCGGGCGCGGGCGCGGCTGGCGTGTGCCGCTGCCGGGGCCGCTGATGCAGGCCATCGCCACGGGCAATCTTTTCGCCGCGCGGCTTTTGGGCTATCAGCCGATGCTGAGCCCCGGCAAGCTGCGCGAGTTGCGCCACCCCGACTGGGTGGCCGACAACACCGCGCTGAGCACCGCCACCGGCTGGGCGCCGCAAATCCCGCTGGAACAGGGGTTGCGCGCGCTCTGGGGCAAAGCGCCGCGCCAAACCGAGAAAGGCAAGAGCCATGGCATCTGAGAACGAGATCATCGAGACGCTGTATGGGTTTCTCGCGCGGTTCCCCAAGGCCGCCGGAAAGCTCGGCCCCGACACGAAGCTCGCCGACGATCTGAGCCTCGATTCGGTCAACCTCATGGAATTGCTGGTCGAGATCGAGGATCATTACGATATCGGCCTGCCGCTCAACATGATGGCCGATATCACCACGATCCGCGAACTGGCCGCGAAGATTGCCGAACTCGTGGAGGAACGCGCATGAGCATCACCGCACGTTTCGCCGAGATGGCGCAGGTCCGCGACGGGCTGCGCGGGCTGGAGGCCGACCCGGCCCGCATCGTGATGGAGCGGTTCCTCTCGCCCACCGAGGCGATGATCGGGGGGCGTCCGACGATCCTTGTGGGCACCAACAACTATCTGGGCCTGACCTTTGACCCCGAGGTGATCGAGGCGGGCTGCGCCGCGATGCGCGCCGAGGGCAGCGGCACCACCGGCTCGCGCATGGCCAATGGCAGCTTTTCGAGCCATGCCGCGCTCGAGGAGGAATTCGCGCGCTTCTATGGCGTGCCCTCGGCGATGGTGTTCTCGACCGGGTATCAGACCAATCTGGGGCTGTTGATGGCGCTCCTGCAACCGGGCGACAAGGTGGTGCTCGACAGCCACAGCCATGCCTGCATCTATGATGGCTGCCGGATCAGCGGCGCGGATTTCTTCGCCTTCAGGCACAATGACGCGGAGGACCTGCGCAAGCGGCTGCGCCGTCTGGGGGCGGCTGCCGAGGGGTCGCTGGTCATTGCCGAGGGGCTCTATTCCATGTGGGGCGATACCGCGCCGCTTGCCGATCTCTGCGCCGTGGCCAAGGAATTCGGCGCGTGGTTCATGGTCGATGAGGCGCATTCCTTTGCCATCTATGGCGAGACGGGGCGCGGATTGTGCGAGGAGGCGGGGATCCTCGATCAGGTGGATTTCATCACCGGCACGTTTTCCAAGAGCCTCGCCTCGCTGGGTGGCTTCTGCGTGAGCCGCCACCCCGAATTGCAGCTTCTGCGCTATGGCAGCCGGCCTTATATCTTTACCGCCTCGCCCAGCCCGGCGAGCATCGCCACCGCCCATGCCGCGCTGCGCGCGGTGCGCGCGCGGCCCGAGTTGAAGGAAAGCATCTGGGCCAATGCGCGGCGGCTGCATGGCGGGCTCGAGGGGCTGGGCTACCGGCTCGCCTCTGGCCCGAGCCCGGTCATCGCGGTGCAGGTGCCCTCGCACGAGGAGGCCGCGCGGATGTGGAACGCGCTGCTCGATGAGGGAGTTTATGTCAACCTCGTGGTGCCGCCTGCCGCGCCCGAGGGCGCGTCGCTGCTGCGGTGCTCGCTCAGTGCCGGGCACAGCTTTGAGCAGATCGACCGCATTGTGGCGGCGTTCGAGCGCGTGCGCGCGGGGGCGGCCACGGCGGTGGCCCAATAACGGTGGTGGCCGCGATCATGCGCGGCGTCACGCTCGCGCATATCTCGGATGTGCACCTGCCGCTGCCCGCGCGCGTGGACTGGCGCGACGTGCTCAACAAGCGCGCGCTGAGCCTGCTGTCCTGGCGGCGCAAGCGGCATCTGGTGCACCGGCCCGAGGTGCTGGCGCGGGTGGTGGCGGATATGCAGGCCGCCGCGCCCGACCTCATCGCGGTGACGGGCGATCTGACCAACCTGGGGCTGCCGGATGAGTATCGGCGCGCGCGCAAATGGCTCGAGGGCCTGGGCGATGCGGGCCGCGTCATGGTCATTCCCGGCAATCACGACGCGCTGGTGCGCGGGGCCTGGGAGGCGGGCGCGGGGGCCTGGCGGCCCTTCTGGCAGGGCGATGACGGCGAGGGCTTCCCGTGGTTGCGGCGGCGCGGGGGGCTGGCGCTGATCGGGGTGTCGAGCGCGGTGGCCACGCCACCCGCGCGCGCCACGGGCCGCGTGGGCGCGGCGCAGCTTGCGCGGCTCGGGGCGTTGCTGGCCGGGGCGCGGGCCGAGGGGCTCTGCCGCGTGGTGATGGTGCATCATCCGCCGCTCGATGGCACGGTGGCCGCGCGCAAGCGGCTGCTCGATGGCCCGGCGCTCTGCGACGTTCTGGCGCGCGAGGGGGCGGAGATGGTGCTGCACGGGCACAGCCACCGCAGCCATTTCCAGAAGTTGGAGACCCAGGACGGCCCGGCCCCGGTGATCGGCGTGCCCTCGGCCTCGGCCACCCATCCCGAGCCCGCCGCCTGGCACCGTTACGAGATCGCGCCTGAGACGGGTGGCTGGCGCGTCACGCTTACCGCCCGCCGCCACACGCCCGAGGGCATGGAGACAAGCCATACGGCCACCCATCACCTGACCCGCGCCCATGCCGCGCCGTAACGTGCCCCGGCGGTGGACATTGCCGCGCTGCGGGGCGATAGAGCGCCGAGCGAACCGGAGAGCCACGCCATGCGCCTGATGATCCACCTTTTCCGCGCCTATCCGATGCCGAGTTTCCTCATGGTGCTGGCGCTCTTCCTGTCGGGGCTGGCCGAGGGGCTGGGCCTCTCGGCGATGCTGCCCATGCTCAACATCGCGCTTGCCTCGGGCGAGGCGGCGGAAACGGCGAGCCCGCCAGGCGAGCTTGAACAGATGGTGCTCGACGTGCTGGCCTGGCTGGGGGTGCCGCCGACGCTCGGCGCGCTGCTTCTCCTGATCGTGGCCATGGCGACGCTCAAGGCGATCCTGCTGCTCGCGGCGCAGCGGCAGGTGGGCTATACGGCGGCGCGGGTGGCGACCGATCTGCGCCTCGAGGTGTTGCGCAACATGATGCGCAGCCGCTGGAGCTTTTTCCTCCATCAGCCTGCCGGGCGGCTGACCAACGCGCTGGCCACCGAGGCGCAGCGCGCGGCGGATGCCTACATGTTCGGCACGACGGCGCTGACCTTCTTCATTCAGGCGATCATCTATGGCTCGGTGGCGCTGGCGGTGTCGTGGCAGGCGACGCTGATCGGCCTGCTGGCCGGGGCGGCGGTGATCTGGCTGTCGCATTACCTGGTGCGGACGGCGCGCCGGGCGGGCAAGCGGCAGACGGACCTCATGTCCTCGCTCATGTCGCATCTGACCGATACGCTGCAATCGGTCAAGCCGCTCAAGGCGATGGCGCGCGAGGGCCAGACCGACGACATGCTGCGCGGCGAGACCGCGCGCCTCAACAAGGCGCTGCGCAAGCAGGTGCTGGCGGGGGCCGCGCTCGATGCCGGGCAGGACCTGATGTTCGTCATTCTGATCGCCTTCGGCGTCTATCTGGCGATCGGGGTGCTCTCGATGCAGTTCGCCACCGTGCTGATCCTTGCGGTGGCGCTCGGGCGGACCTTTGCCTTTCTCGGCAAGGTGCAGAAACAGTATCAGAAGCTCGCGCAGGCCGAGAGCGCCTATTGGTCGCTCAAGGAGACGAGCGCGCGCGCCAAGGCCGAGCAGGAGCATCTGGGCGGCCATGTCGCCCCGACGCTGGAACGCGGCATCGTGCTGCGAGATGTGCGCTTTGCCTATGAGGGGCATTCGGTGCTCGGCGGGCTCGATCTGGAGATCCCGGCTCGCCGGATCACCACGCTGGTGGGGCCGTCGGGCTCGGGCAAGACCACGGTCATCGACCTGGTGATCGGCCTTCTGCGCCCCGAAGCGGGCGAAATATTCATCGACGGCGTGCCGTTCGAGACGATCGACCTGCGCGCCTGGCGGCGGATGGTGGGCTATGTGCCGCAGGAGACGGTGCTCTTGCACGACACGGTGCTGCACAATGTGACCCTGGGCGATCCGACGATATCGGAGGCCCGGGTGCGCGCGGCGTTGGAAAAGGCCGGGGCGTGGGATTTCGTGGCGGCCCTGCCCGAGGGGCTGGAAACGCTGGTGGGCGAGCGCGGCGGGCGGCTCTCGGGGGGGCAGCGCCAGCGCATCGCCATCGCCCGCGCGCTGATCAACGCGCCGCAGCTCTTGATCCTCGACGAGGCGACGAGCGCGCTCGACCCCGAGAGCGAGGCCGCGATCATCGCCACGCTTCGGTCGCTCCGGCGTGATCTGACGATCCTCGCCATCACCCATAACGAGGCGCTGGCGCAGGCCGCCGATGTGGTGCACCGGCTCGAGGTGGGCGGCACGCTCAGCCGCGCGGGATAAGCGCGCGGATCGCGTCCAGGGCGCGGGCCATGTCGTCGGGCGCTGTGCCGTCCTGAACGGGCGGCGCGGGATCGCCCAGCCAGCGCGCGCGCCCCGAGCGAATGAGCGCCAGATGCAACCGGCTTATGTCGCGGCTCAGATAGGACCAGCCCCAGCGCATGAGCGCGCGATAGGCCAGGGCACCGGGGCCGTGGTCGGGGCGGTCGGGATCGTTGCGCACAAGCGCGCGCGCCGCCGCGCGATCACCCGCGGCAAGGTGCATGTCGTGGCGCATGGCGTGCCGCCCCGCCGAGATGTCGAACATATGGAGCGGCTTGCCCGTGCTTGCGGCCTCGGCCAGCATCGAGATGCTGTCGGCGGTCACGATCACCTCATCGGCCAGCGCCAGAAACCCCAGATAGGGATTGTCGGGATCGTCCCGCCGCCAGCGATAGAGCTGCATCGGCACCTCGGTTTGCGCGGCGAAGGCATCGAGCGCATCACTCGGCGTGCGCGCGCTGGAACTGACCAGAAGCGAGCCACCGCGCGCGCGCGCCAGCGCCAGCGTATCGCGCAGCAGGCGTCGCGCGGCATGGGGGCCAAAGGCATAGGGCCCGCTGGTGCCGCCGATATTGAGCGTGAGGTAAGGGCGCGGCAGATGCGCGAGGCGCGGAGCCCAGAGGGCGGCGGCCTCATCCAGCCGTGCCCGTGTCACCCCATGGAGCGGCAGCGCATTGCGCAACACGTTGGGCCGGTCGGGCACCGGGTATTGTGGTGTTGTTATGATCAGGTCGAAATGGCGCGGATCGGCCCATTGCCGCCCGAGAAACACGAGCTTCGTGCGCCCGCCCGACCGGTCGCGGATCCAGCGCGCCACCGGCTCGTTGCGCATGCCCACCGAGAGCACGAGATCGGGCCAGGGGGGGCCAAGCGGATCGGAGGCGGCCGGGTCGATGCCCTTCAGATCATTGCGCAGCAAGAGCGCGCTTGCCAGCCCGAACCGGCGATAGCCGAGCCGCTTGATCTCGAACGGCCAGCCGAGCGCCGTGGCCAGCGCGCGCAATTGCGTGCGCTCGCCCGCGCGATAGGCGTCGAGCACCCAGACGCGCGGCTCAGCCATCGGTGGATTGCGGCGGGCGGTGTTTCGGCCAGCGGCGCTTGAGGCAGAGCCATTGACCGGGATCCTCGCGGATCCAGCCCTCGAACACGGCGTTGAGCTGTGTGGTGAGGTCGAGCACCTGATCCTTGCGCGGGGCGTCCGGATCCGAGGGCTTGAGCGGGGCTGAGACCTCGATCCGGTAGCGCGGGCCCGGCAGGCGCACCGCCCGGATCGGGATCAGCGGATAGCCGCGCAAGCTGAGCAGCGCGGGCAGCGTATTGGTTGGCGCCGGAGTGCCGAAAAACGGCACCATCTCGCCCTCGTCGATGCGCGTATCGAACGCCGCGCCGATCGTCCGGCCTGCGGCCAGTTCGCGGATCATGTCGCGCGCGCCGCCCGCTGTCGGCACAAGCGAGCCACCGAAATGCCGCCGCCGGGCGAGGAAAAACCGGTTCATCCACGGGTTGCGGTCGGGCGCGTAGAGCACGGAAACGGACAGATCGTAGTCGCGGCCGAGCAGGTTGGTGACCTGCCAGGCGCCGACATGGGCGGTGGCAAAGACGATGGCCTCCTTGCGGCGGATGACGGCCTCGGCCTCGGGGTGGAGGGAGTATTCAATGTAGCGGTCGCGCCCGCGCCAGATCCGGTCGAGCAGGAACAGCTCCACCGCCGCCAGCCCGGTGTTGCGGAAGATCTCGCGCGCCACCCGGTCGCGGGTGGCCTCGTCGGCATCGGGCATGACCACGGCGAGATTGCGCTGCACCGGGCGCTGCTTGTTGGGGTTGCGCGCGCCGAGCGTGCCCAGAAGCGCGCCAAAGACCCGGTTGGCCATGCCCAGCGGCATCAGCCGCGCGGCCCCGTAGAGCAGGTAAAAGACCGCCGCCTCCAGCAGCCAGACCGGATGCTTGAGCGCCGGCAGGCGGTCCATCATCGCCTTGGGCAGAAGGTAGTATTTCGCCATATGTCTTTCCCGGCCCCCAACGGGGCGAAACCAGTGCGCGACCGCGCCCCGCCTCAGCGACGTTGCGCGCGCCCCGGCTTTGCAGGCCAGGTGCCGAACACCCAGTCCCAGAGCGGCGAGCTGACCCCGTAGCGACCGGCATCGTTCGAGAAATGGTGGCTCATGTGGTAATGCTTGAGGAACTGCCCGATCGGGTGGCGCATCGGGAAGTGATGCGTCGCATAGTGGATATAGTCGTAGATCAGGTAGCCGATGATGAAGAAGCCGGTGAAGGGCTCGGCCCAGGGGTAGGGCAGGATCAGCCAGAACATCAGGTAGAGCACCGCGATGATCGGCAGCGCGCCCGCGGGCGGCATGAGAAGGCGCGTCTTGTCCTGCGGCGTATCGTGGTGAACCCCGTGAAAGAGATAGATGAACCGCCGCCCCAGATCGGTCTTCGGCTCGAAATGGAACAGGTAGCGGTGCAGCAGGTATTCCGCCAGCGTCCACGTCACCAGCCCCGCCAGCCCGATGAGCGCGAGGCCCCAAAGGCCGATGCCATGCAGCGCCACCGCCCGCCAGATCAGCCAGCCCGCCACCGGCCCCCAGACCAGCAGCGGCACGATCGGGTGCACATGGCTCAGCCTTTCCATCAGCGGGTTCCTGAACAGTCGAACGGACTCGTCCACGCGATAGCGACGGCTGGGTTGATGATCGGACATGGGCAGCCTCCTGAATGGGTGCGCGTTGTCAGGCCTGATTAGACCTGATCATATATGCCGGTTCGCGCCCGAAGAACAGAACCATGCCAGATTTTGCTGGTGCAGAGCCATTCGCCGGGCCGCGCGGTGATCCATGCCTCGAAATGCTCGTGGATCTGGCGGGTAAGGTCGAGCGCCTGCGCATCCATGTCGGCCTCGGGGTTGCGCGGGGTGAGCGGCGCGTGAAAGCGCACGGTAAAGCGCGCGCCGGGGTGACGCTCGACCTGCACCGGCACGAGCGGCGCGCCAAAGCGCAGCGCAAGCCCCGCAGGCAGGGTCGAACTCGGCTTTTCCGCGCCGAAGAAGGGCACGGGCTTGCCGCCCTGCACGCGGCGGTCGATGATCATGGCCGGGGCCTCCCCCTTCTTGAGCGCGAGGAGAAAGGCCCGCAGCCCGGCATCGCGCGAGATCGTTTCGCAGCCCAGCCGCGCGCGATGGCGCAGCAGGATGCGATCGAGCCACGGGTTCGACAGCGGCGCATAGAGCGCGTGAGACCGGATGCCCATCTGCGTCAACGCGGCGCAGGCCACCTCCCAGTTGGCGAGATGGGCGGCCACGAACACCACCGGCGTTCCGGGGCGGCACCAGGCGGGATCGTCCTCGACCGTCTCGATATCGAGCAGGCCGCGCGCGGGATCGGTGAACTTGCCCAGGTGCGGATATTCGGCAAGGACCGCGCCCGCATTGCCCCAGACCTCGCCGGCCAGCCGGTCGATCTCCTCGGACGGGCGGTCCGGCAGCGCCAGCGTCAGGTTGGCGCGCACATGGCGCGTGCGGTTCCTGAAGACGCGGCCCATGAGCCGCCCGAGGCGCGTGCCTGTGGCCGAGGCCCATGGCAGCGGCAAAACCCGGAACATCCCCGTCAGGGCACCGACAAAGGCCAGATCGACGGCCCAGAGCACATTGCTGGCCGCGCGGCTTTCGAGCGCCTTGTGGCGAAGATGGCTTCCGAGGATGAACTTGGCCAAGGGGCGCGCTTTCCGGTGCTGCGTGGTCGGTGCGCGGTTCATCGGGCTTCGGCCCGGGAACTGCAAGCGGCATGTGGCAAGGGGCCGCCGTCCGGGCGCACAGGGCTGTAACAATCTTACCGGATTGCCCGGCTTGCGCGCGCGGGGGGCTTGCCCTGCCCCGCCCGGATGCGGCAAGGCTCATCGCGGCCCGGCACGGCCGCAACGCGCGCCGCTCCCGGCAACGAAGGGCGCGGCAAGACGGTCCCGCAGAACGAAAGGCACAAGATGGCAGTCACCGCTCCCGCAAGCGCCCCGATAGAGGTCCGCCCGGCGGAAAAGGGGGCGGCCATGCGCGATTTCCTGCACCTGCCCGAGCGGATATATGCCGGCGATCCGGCCTATGTCCCGCCGCTGCTGCTGGAGCAGAAACAGCGCGTCTATCAGAACCACCCGCTATTTGCGCATTGCGAGGTGGCCCGCTGGGTCGCCTGGCGCGGGGCCGAGCCGGTGGGCCGCATCACCGCGCAGATGGACAGGCTCCAGCCCGAGGTGGAGGGCGGCCGCCTCGGTTATTTCGGGATGATCGAGGCGGTGGACGATCCGGCGGTCTTCGCGGCGCTTGTCAAGGTGGCGGAGGACTGGCTGCGCGCGCGCGGCGCGGCGCGGATGCGCGGGCCCTACAACCTCTCGATCAACGAGGAAATCGGCCTGCTGGTCGAGAATTTCGACGATCCCCCCTATATCATGATGGGCCATGCGCCGCGCTATTACGGGCCGCGCCTCGAGGAGCAGGGGCTGGCCGGGGTCAAGGACCTGCTGACCTATATGGTCCAGCCCGATTTCGTGGCACCGCCGGTGATGACCAAGCTCGCCGAACGCGCCAGCCGCCGGGTGACGATCCGCCCCTTCAACCGCAAGACCAAGGCCGCCGACATCGCCGCGATGCGCGACATCTTCAACGATGCCTGGGCGGATAACTGGGGGTTCGTGCCCTTCACCGAGGAAGAATTCGCCGAGACCGCCAAGGCGCTGCTGATGCTTCTGCCCGACGACTATATCCAGTTCGCCGAGATCGAGGGCAAGCCGGTGGCCTTCATCACCGCCTTCCCCAATCTCAACGAGATGATCCACGATCTGCGTGGGCGGCTCTTTCCCTTCGGCTGGGCGAAACTTCTGTGGCGGCTGAAGATGCAGGGCGCGCGCAGCACGCGCGTGGCGCTCATGGGGGTGCGCAAGGCGCACCAGAATTCGCGCCTCGGGCCGACGCTGGCCTTTCTCGTCATCGACGCGGTGCGCAAGGCGATGATCGCGCGCGGGGTGAGCCGGGTGGAGATGGGCTGGATCCTCGAGGATAACGACGGGATGCGCCACATCATCGAGGAAATCGGCAGCACCATCTACAAGCGCTACCGCGTTTATGAAAAACCGCTCTGAGGCCCGCCGATGACCCGTCCCAAAACCCCGCCGCCCGATTTCGCCGCCGTCATCCTTGCCGGCGAGCGCGATGCGCGCGACGCGCTGCGCGATCACGCGGGCGTGGCGAGCAAGGCGCTGATCGAGATCGCGGGAAGGCCGATGATCGCGCGGGTGATCGCGGCGCTGGAAGGCGCGGAACAGGTGGGATCGGTGCATCTGAGCGGCCCGGCGGAGGCGGTCGTGCGGTCCTCGGAGGTGCTCTCGGGGCTGATCGAGGCGGGCCGCGTGACCTGGTCGCCGCCGGGGGCCAGCCCTTCGACCAGCGCCTATGAGGTGCTCACCGGGTTCCCCGACGACCGCAAGGTGATGCTCACCACCGCCGATCATCCGTTGCTGAGCAGCGAGATCGTCGATCACTTCTGCCGCGACGCCGCGCGCTCGGGCTGTGACATGGTGGTGGGGCTCGCGCCCCATGATCTGGTGCGCGGGGCCTATCCGGACCTGAAGAAGACCGTGCTGCGGTTCCGCGACGGCGCGTTCTGCGGCTGCAACCTCTTTGCCTTTCTCACGCCCGAGGGCCGCCGCATGGCCGATCGCTGGCGCGAGGTGGAGCGCGAGCGCAAGAAGCCGCGCGCGGTGATCCGGATGCTGGGCCTGTGGGCGGTGCTGCGCTACCGGCTGGGCTGGCTCACGCTCGAGCGGGCGCTGGCGCTTCTGTCGCGCAAGACGGGGCTGCGCGTCGGCGTGGTCGTGCTGCCCTATGCCCATGCCTCGGTGGACGTTGACTCGGTCGATGACTATCTTGTGCTCACGCGCCATGCCGGGGCGGACCCCGCCCCTGATCCCGTTTCCCAAGCCGCAGGAAAGATGCAGCCATGACAACCACGATGACCAGAATTCTCGATTTTGGCGCCGTCGAAAAGGCGCCGCTCACCACCGATCCGTTCAGCTTCATGGTCGCCACGGACGTGATCCCGGCCGACATGCTGGAGCGGGTGAATGCGGATTACCCGCAGATCGACGTGCCCGCCAACTTCAAGCCCGAGAACCTGCAATACGGCCCGCTTTTCGCGCAGATCCTCGAGGATCTCGACAGTCCCGAATTCGAGCGGATGATCTCGCGCAAGTTCGACATCGACCTGAGCCAGACCACCAAGAGCATCACCGTGCGCAAGCTCTCGGAGCCGAGCGACGGCAATATCCACACCGACCACTGGTCGAAGATCATGACCGTGCTGCTCTACTTCAACCCCGAATGGACACAGGAGGGCGGCAAGCTGCGGATGCTGCGCGGCAAGGACGACATCGAGGATTACGTGGCCGAGGTGACGCCGCTGGGCGGCACGCTGCTGGCGTTCAAACGCTCCGACAACAGCTATCACGGCTACAAGCGATTCGACGGCGAGCGGCGCATGGTGCAGGTCAACTGGGTGCGCTCGGACCCTATCGCGCTTCAGGCGCAGCGCCTGTCGCGGCTCGGCACCCATACCGGCAAGAAGATCCTGCGCATGGCAAAGGGGCTGACCGGGCGCGGCTGAACCGGGCCGGGACGCCACCGGATCGCCGGGCCGCATGAGGGCGGTCCGGCGATGAGGGGCGCGCGCGCGCACGGGCGCGGCGCCGGGACGTCGCCTCAGAACGCCTCGGGGCGCGCCTCGCGGGCCATGTGGTCGAGCACGGCATTGACGAATTGCGGCTCGCGGCCCTCGGGATAGAAGGCCTTGGCCACATCGACGAATTCCATGATCACCACCCTGGGCGGCGTCGCGGTCTGGCTCAGCTCGGCACCGGCGGCGCGAAAGAGCGCGCGCAAAACCGGGTCAATCCGCGCAATGGGCCATTTCGCCACCAGCGCCCGGTCGGTCATCTGGTCGATGCTGGCCTGCCAGTTCACCGCCGCGTCGAGCAGCGTGGCGAAGAGCGTGGCGTCGCCCTCGGCCATCTCCACCCCTTCCTCGACCTCCTCGCCGAAGCGGAAATCGAGAAACTCGCGCCGCACCGCCTCGACGGTCTGGCCTGATTGCTCCATCTGATAGAGCGCCTGCACGGCATAGAGCCGGGCGGCGGATTTCAGGGCGTGGCGGTTATGGGGGGCGCGCGTGTCGCTCATGCGGTGGGGGTATCCTTGGGTCCGCCCGCGATCTGATATTCCTCGGCGGCGGGGACGAACCCCACCTCCTTGCGCGGGCCGCCCCATTTACGGGCGAGCGCCACCAGATGCAAGGCCGCCGCCGCCGCCCCCGCGCCCTTGTTCATCGCGCCCGGATCGGCGCGCCGCTCGGCCTGGGCGCGGTTTTCCACCGTCAGGATGCCGTTGCCGATGCACACCCCCTGCAAGCCCAGCAGCATGAGCCCGCGCGAGCTGTCATTGCACACCGTCTCGTAATGCGTGGTCTCGCCGCGGATCACGCAGCCAAGCGCCACGTAGCCGTCGAAATTCGACATGCGTTCGGCGATGGCGATGGCGGCGGGGATCTCCAGCGCGCCGGGCACCTCGACGATCTCGCAAGAGGCACCCGTCGCCGCGATCTCGGCCACGGCGCCCTTGATGAGGTTGTCGGCGATGTCGCGGTAGAAGGGCGCGACCACGATCAGGAGCTTCACCGGGCGGTCGAACGCCGCGCGCGGCAGGATGTATTCATGTTCGGCCATCTCACACCTCTTCCTTCAGGGGCCGCGTGCCCACGATGCGCAGCCCGTAAGGCTCGAGCCCGGGATAGCGCGAGCCGGGGCTGTCGGTCAGAAGGATCAGCTCATGGATCCCCAGAACCGCCATGATCTGCGCGCCAAGCCCGGTCTGCTTGATGATGCGCGGGCCACCGTCATCCTCCATCTCGCCGGCCAGCCGGGGCCGGGGCTGACGGAACAGGAACACCGCGCCGCGCCCCTCGCGGGCGATGATCTCCATGGCGCGCGGCAGCTTGCCGGCGGGGCCGTGCGCGGGCCTCGCGCCGATTCCCAGCACATCCTCCAGCGCGTTGAGAGCATGGGCACGGATGAGCACCGGGCGGCCGTCGGTGATATCGCCCTTGATGAGCACGACATGCTCGGTGCCGGTGATCTGGTCGGCAAAGATACGCATCTCCCAGTCGCCGCCATGGCAGGAGGTCACGCGCTCGCGCCCGGTCTCGATCACCAGGTTGTCGTGCTTGTGGCGATAGGCGATGAGGTCCGAAATCGTGCCGATCTTCAGCCCGTGGCGCGCGGCAAAGCCGATCAGGTCCGGCAGCCGCGCCATGGTGCCATCCTCGTTCATGATCTCGCAGATCACGCCCGACGGGTTCAGCCCCGCGAGCCGCGCGATATCGACCGCGGCCTCGGTATGGCCCGCGCGCACCAGCACGCCGCCCCTGCGCGCGCGCAGCGGAAAGACATGGCCCGGCGTGGCCAGGCTTGCCATCGTGTTCCGCTCGTTGATCGCCGTGGCCACGGTCAGCGCCCGGTCATGGGCCGAGATGCCGGTCGAGACGCCCTCGCGCGCCTCGATCGAGACGGTGAATGCGGTCTCGTGGCGCGAGGAATTGTTGACCGCCATCATCGGCAGGCCGAGCCGGTCGATCCGCTCCGCCGTCATCGGCAGGCAAATGAGGCCGCGCCCGTGGGTGGCCATGAAGTTGATCGCCTCCGGCGTGGCAAATTCGGCCGCGATCACCAGATCGCCCTCGTTCTCGCGGTCCTCGTGATCGACCAGGATGAACATCCGGCCCCGGCGCGCCTCCTCGATGATTTCCTCGATCGGCGCGATCGCATCGCGCAGATCGGCCTCCACCGGCCCCGGCGTCTCGAATGCGGCTCTGTCGGTCATCGCGCCCCCCGTCTTCATGCCCCGCCCGGATAGCGCAGCCGCCCGGCAATGGCCAGAGCAGAGCGGCCCGCATTTTCCGCGGGCACTCCGCCGCGTCACACCCGGCATGCAGAGCGCGGCTCAGTGCAGCTTCTTGTGGATGCGCTGCACCATCCACCACACCAGCGCGATGACCGGCAGCGTCGCCGCCGCCATGATCATTCCCTTGCTCAGCCCCAGCGCCTCGGCCAGCGGATAGAGCAGGTAGCCCGCCAGCGACACGGCGTAATAGCTGATCGCCACCACCGACAGCCCCTCCACCGTCCGCTGGAGGCGCAGTTGCAGATCGGCGCGGCGGTCCATGCTCGCGAGCAGCGCCTGGTTCTGCGCGCTGCGCTCCACATCGACCCGCGTGCGCAAGAGATCGCCCGCCCGCATCGCCCGGTCCGCCATCGCCAGCAGCCGCTCCTTGGTGGCGGCGACGGTGCGCATCGCAGGATCGTAGCGGCGCATCATGAACTCGGAAAATGTCTGGCGGCCCTCGAACCGTTCCTCGCGCAACGCGGCGATGCGCTGGTGCACGATCTTCTCATAGGCGGCCGTCGCACCAAAGCGGAACGAGGATTGCGCCACCAGTGCCTCGAGCTCGGCCGCGACATGCAGGAGCTCCCCGAGCGTCGCCTCGGCAGGCTGCGCGCCCTCGGTCATGGCCTGGACCAGGCGGCTCAGCCGCGTCTCGGTTTCGCCCATCTGCCCGGCCATGCTGCGCGCGCGGGCAAAGCCGAGCATCGACATCGCCTTGTAGGTCTCGATCTCGCAGAGCCGCTGCACGATGCGCCCGATCCGCCGCACGCCGGTGGTGGGCGCGACATGCAGCGAAAACCGCAGATGCCCGGCCGGATCGATCCGGAAATCCCCCGCGATCACGCCCGCATCGTCGAGCACCCGCGCCGCCGCCACGCTCTCGGCCACGAACCAGCTGTCGATCTCGGCGCGCGTCGCCTCCCGGCTGACACACGGCACCACGCGGATCATCGCCGAGGTGATCCGCACCCCCGGCGCGGCATCGAGCCAGTCGGCGGGAAACACGTCGAAATCCGCCGGATCGAAGGGCCGCGCGCTCACCCCTTCGGTAAAGACGGTGTAGGTCACCATCTCGGTATGGCTCTCCCATTTGAGGATATGCCGCCCGATCTCGCCCGAGTAATGCGTGGCGCCGGGCTCTGGATGGCTGGCACCGTGGCGATCGAGCAGCGCCACGAGATGCGCCATATCCGCCGCCCGGTCGCGCTTGGCCGCATCATCGGGCTGCTTGATCGCCAGAAAGACGGCGGAACAGGGCGCGCGGAGCGTGGGAAAGGGGCGCGCGTGCAGCTCGTTGGCGAGCATGTCGCGCAATGGGTGATCCGCGATAGGTGCCATGGCCTCTCTCCCTGTCCGTCGGTGACATGCCCCGCCATGACCATGCCCCGGGGTGGGTTTTCACGGCAATACCGGCATTTCGCCGCATGCCGGCGCGCAATACGCGCGTCGCCGCATGAAAAGGGCGCAGCCCGCAGGCCGCGCCCTCCCCGGTTTCCGGCCGCTGCCCGGATCACTCGATCCTGGACAGCAGGCTCGAGATGCTCTCCTTGGCATCGCCATAGAACATCCGCGTGTTTTCCTTGTAGAAGAGCGGGTTCTCGATCCCCGAATAGCCCGTGCCCTGGCCACGCTTGCATACAAAGACCTGCTTGGCCTTCCACACCTCGAGCACCGGCATCCCGGCGATGGGCGAATTGGGATCGTCCTGCGCCGCCGGGTTCACGATGTCGTTGGAGCCGATGACGATCACCACGTCGGTCGAGGGGAAATCCTCGTTGATCTCGTCCATCTCCAGCACGATGTCATAAGGCACCTTCGCCTCGGCCAGCAGCACGTTCATGTGCCCCGGCAGACGGCCCGCGACCGGGTGGATGGCGAAGCGAACGTTCTTGCCCTTGGCGCGCAGCTTGGCGGTGAGTTCGGCCACCGCGCCCTGCGCCTGCGCCACCGCCATGCCATAGCCCGGCACGATGATGACGCTGTCGGCCTCGTTGAGCGCGCTCGCCACGCCGTCGGCGTCGATGGCGACCTGCTCGCCCTCGATCTCCGCCGCAGGCCCCGAGGCCCCGCCAAAGCCGCCGAGGATGACGCTCACGAATTGCCGGTTCATCGCCTTGCACATGATGTAGCTCAGGATCGCACCCGAAGAGCCCACCAGCGCGCCGACCACGATCAGCAGATCGTTGCCGAGCGAGAAACCGATCGCCGCCGCCGCCCAGCCCGAATAGCTGTTGAGCATCGAGACGACCACCGGCATGTCGGCCCCGCCGATGCCCATGATCAGGTGATAGCCGATGAAGAGCGCGGCGAGCGTCAGCAGCACCAGTGTCCAGCTTCCGGCACCGCCCAGATACATCAGCGCCAGCACCAGCGAGAGCGCCGCCGCAGCCGCATTGAGCATGTGCCCGCCCGGCAACTTTCTGGCCGCCGAGTTCACCTTGCCCGCCAGCTTGCCATAGGCGATCACCGAGCCGGTGAACGTCACCGCCCCGATCCAGATGCCGAGCACAAGCTCCACCCGCAGGATATTCACCTCCACCGCCGTCTTCTTGGCGACGATGGCGGCAAAGCCCGAGAAGGTCCTGGCGAAGGCCGCGCCTTCGGCGGTCGCCGCCTCGGGCTGCGGGAAGGGCAGGTTCGCCCCGGCAAAGGCCGCCGCCACCCGGCCCAGCTCGATATCGGCGTTGAAGCCGACAAAGACCGCCGCAAGGCCCACAAGGCTGTGCATGATCGCCACAAGCTCGGGCATCTGCGTCATCTGCACCCGCGTGGCGAGCTGATAGCCCACCGCCGCGCCGCAGGCGATCAGCACCAGCGACAGCAGCCACAGCCCCTGCCCCGGCCCCGCCAGCGTGGCGAGCACCGCGATGGCCATGCCGACAATGCCATACCAGATGGCGCGCTTGGCGCTCTCCTGTCCGCTCAGACCGCCGAGGCTGAGGATGAAGAGAACCGCCGCGACCGCATAGGCCGCAATCGTGAATCCGTAATCCATCTCGCCCTCCGCCTCAGGATTTCTGGAACATGGCGAGCATGCGCCGCGTCACGAGGAAGCCGCCGAAGATATTGATGGCGGCCATGAACACCGCCAGCGCGGCAAGGATCGTGATCAATACCGAGCTCGATCCGATCTGCACCAGCGCGCCGAGAATGATGATCGACGAGATCGCATTGGTGATCGCCATGAGCGGTGTGTGCAGGCTGTGGCTCACGTTCCAGATCACCGAGAAGCCCACGAAGACCGAGAGAAGGAACACGATGAAATGCTGCATGAAGCTTGCAGGCGCCACCGTCCCCACGCCCAGCACCAGCGCCGCGCCAATGGCCAGAAGCGTGACCTGTTGCCTGGTCTGCGCCTTGAAGGCCGCGATTTCCTGCGCGCGCTTCTCCTCCGGGGTCAGTTCCTTCGGCTTTTCCCGGGGCTTGGCGGCGGCGATTGCGGCCACCTTGGGCGGTGGCGGCGGCCAGGTGATCTCGCCCTTGTGGGTGACCGTGGCCCCGCGGATCACGTCATCCTCCATGTCGTGCACGATCACGCCGTCCTTGTTCGGCGTGAGATCGGAAATCATGTGGCGGATGTTGGTGGCATAAAGCGTGCTGGCCTGCGCGGCCATGCGGCTGGGGAAATCGGTATAGCCGATGATCGTCACGCCGTTCTCGGTGACGATCTTCTCGTCCTTCACCGTCAGCTTGCAGTTGCCGCCCCGTTCCGCCGCCAGATCGACGATGACCGAACCGCGCTTCATGGATTTCACCATGTCCTCGGTCCAGAGCTCGGGCGCCTCGCGGTTGGGGATGAGGGCGGTGGTGATGACGATATCCATCTCGGGCGCCAGTTCGCGGAACTTGGCAAGCTGCGCGGCGTGGAATTCGGGCGAGGAGACCGCGGCATAGCCGCCGGTGGCGGCGCCGTCCTGGCTCGCATCCTCGAAATCGAGATAGACGAATTCGGCCCCCATCGATTCGACCTGCTCGGCCACTTCGGGGCGCACGTCGAAGGCATAGGTGATCGCGCCGAGCGAGGTCGCCGTGCCGATCGCCGCCAGCCCCGCCACGCCCGCGCCGATCACCAGCACCTTGGCCGGCGGCACCTTGCCCGCCGCCGTGATCTGGCCGGTGAAGAAGCGGCCGAAATTGTTGCCCGCCTCGATCACCGCGCGATAGCCCGCGATATTGGCCATGGACGAGAGCGCGTCCATCTTCTGTGCGCGGGAGATGCGCGGCACCATTTCCATGGCGATGACCGTGGCGCCCTTCTTGGCCGCCGTCTCCAGCCCCTCGGCATTGCCCGCCGGGTTGAAGAAGCTGATCAGCGTCTGGCCCTCGCGCAGGCGCTTGAGCTCGGTCTCGGTCGGCGGGCGGACCTTGGCTATGATGTCGCACTCCTTCCAGAGCGCGGCGGCGGTCTTGATCACCTCGACCCCGGCTTCCTCATAGGCGGCGTCGGTGAACCCCGCGCGCGCGCCGGCCCCCGTCTCGATGGCGCAGCTATGGCCCAGCTTCTGAAGCTGGAGCGCCGATTCGGGTGTCATCGCCACCCGGTTCTCGCCCTCCAGCACCTCCTTAGGCGTTCCGATCTTCACCTGTCATGTCCCCCTCTGGCAGATCATGTGCACAAGGCCCCGCGCAGGCGGGGCCGATGGTTGTCCGAAAGCGGTTATTTCACACTCTTTCCCGGCTGGCGATATCAAGATTGACGCAGGATTCACACCCAGCGCCGGGTTTTTTCGCAATAGCGTGCAAAATCGGCACGGAAGGTGCGGCGCATCCGGTCCTCTTCGGGAATGACAAAGCGTTTCTCGATCACCCAGACGAATATCGGGATCAGCGGCAGCGCCAGCACCGCCTCCCAGCGCAGGATCAGCCCCGCGAGGATAAGCGCGTCGCCCAGGTAGATCGGATTGCGCGTGCGCCGGAAGACGCCCGAGGTAATCAGCCGCGCAGGCGTCTCATGCGGCACGATGGTGGTCTTGTGGCGGCGAAATTCCAGCGCCGCCAGCACGATCAGCAGCACCCCCCCGCCCACCAGCAGCCCGCCGGCGAAATCCGCCCAGCCCCCGCCGAGGCGCAGCCCCATCGGAAACCGCGTGGCCTGCACGAAGGCCAGCGCCAGAAACCCCATCAGCCACACAGGCGGCGTGTCGATCCATTTCAGCATGAGCGCGCTCCTCGCAGGCGGGACCAGGCGCAGGATGCACGCCCCCGCCGGGATGTCAAAGCGAAGAGCCGCGCGCACCCGGCTGCGTTTCCCCCTTTCCCACCCGTCCCCGGACCGCTACCCTGCCCCGGAGGACCGGAGGCCGACCATGATGACACTCGAGGGAAAACATGCGCTTGTGACCGGGGGCGGCACGGGCATCGGGCTGGCGATCGCGCGCGCGCTGGCGGATGCGGGGGCCGAGGTCACGATCACCGGGCGGCGCGGCGACGTGCTCGCGGCGGCGGCGGGCGACGGGCTTTTCCCGCTGGTGATGGACGTGACCGACGAGGCACAGGTCGTCGCGGGCGTCGCGGCGGCGGTGGCCGAACGCGGCCCGGTGCAGATCTGCATTCCCAATGCCGGCATCGCCGAGGGCCGCGCGGTGCACAAGACCGACGCCGCGTTCTGGCGGCACATCATGGCCACGAATCTCGACGGGGCGTTCTATACCGTGCGCGAATCGCTGGCCGGGATGCGCGAGACCGGCTGGGGCCGCACCATCGTCATTTCCTCGATGGCCGGGCTGCGGGGGCTGCGCGGGGCGGTGGCCTATACCGCCTCCAAGCACGGGATGATCGGGATGATCCGCAGCCTGAGCGAGGATTACCTCGGCACCGGCCTGACCTTCAACGCGATCTGCCCCGGCTATGTCGATACCGATGTGGTCACCCGCAACACCAGCGCCATCGCCGAACGCGCCGGCGTGAGCGAGGCGCAGGCCCGCGCGATCATGGTCGAGACCAACCGCCACAAGCGGCTGATCGCCCCCGATGAGGTGGCGCAGGCGGTGCTCTGGCTCTGCGGCCCCGGATCGCAGAGCGTGAACGGCCAGGCCATCGAGATCGCGGGCGGGCAGATCTGACGCCCCCGCCCGGTCGCGCCTCGCGACCGGCGCCGCAGCAAATGGCTTGAGGCCGCCTGCCTCAAATTTGCCGCAATTTTAATGAAATGCCGCCGCATTCACCCCTTATCCATCCCTGAGGGATAACCCGTTTTGAACAAGGACAGGCACGGGATTTGCCCCGCGTGCCGCTATTGCAACGTATCACGCGCCCCGCGCAGAATTCATGGAACGCGAAAATGCCGACGACATTCAACTGGATCTATCTTGGCAAAGACACCACCAGGACCCTCGATCCGACCGAGGGCAACGCCATCTCCGAAGGTGCCAATCTCTTCGTCGGGCAGACCTACGGATCGGGAACCGACCCGCTCTATCAGCACGTCACGCGCGCCACCACCATCAACAACGGTGGTGTGGCGGGGGTTCTCGACACCAACAACAACGTATCGAACGACCAGTTCACCACCGATATCGGTGCCGGGACGCAGACATTCACCTATGACGGGGGGGCGGTGTTCTCCGCCACGCTCACCTATACCAACGGCACCTCCACGACGATTTCGGTGGTCGTGGTGCAATCCACGACCGGCGAGCTTTTCCTTGCGCCACCTCCCAACGCCACCGGCGACAATGCCGCCTTCGTCGCCGCCCTTACGGCGCGCCCGATCGAATCGATCACCCTCAACAGCCTGGCCGACGCAACCGCCGATGAGGGTAACTTCAGCGCCGATCGCGCCGATATCGGCTTTGACGACGGCATCGTGCAGGGCACTGACGGCAACGACCTGATCGACGCGAATTATATCGAGCCGGTCACATCCGGCTCGGACCGGGTGGATGGCAACGATGCCCTCGACGGCAGCAATGACGATCTGATCCTCGCCGGGGCCGGCAATGATACGGTGCGCGCCGGGCTGGGCGATGACACCGTGTTCGGCGGTGCTGGCAATGACCTGATTTTCGGCGGCGTCGAAGGCGATGACAGCCTTCTGGGCGAGGAGGGCAACGACACGCTGGTCGGCAGGACGGGCAATGACACGCTGGACGGCGGCACCGGCAATGACGTGCTCCGCGGCGGCGCGGGCAATGACAGCCTGCTGGGTGGGGACGGCAACGATCTGCTGCTGGGCGATGTCGAGGCCCGCTGGGCCTATCAGGTCTATACCAAGAACTTCAGCACCGCCAACGGGCAGGCCTTTACCATCGAGGACGGCACGCTTGCGGGCTCGGGCTTCGTGGACGGGATCAGCAGCAGCTACGTCGCCCTCGGTCAGGCCGCCACCGGGCAGACAGGCACCCCCACCGATTACGGGGTGATCTATACCTCGACGCTCTACGCGCCCGTGGATGGCGCCTACACTCTCTCGCTCAGTTCGAGGGACGGCTCGACCATCCGCATCCTGGATGAATCGGGCAATCCGCTCACGATCAATAACGCGAATGGCGGCCCGCTCGAATTTCTCGACAATGACGACCATTCCGGACTTTTTAACCCCGTAAATTCCAACAGCGGCACCGTTCAGCTCGAGGCCAATCAGACCTACACGATCGAGGTGCGGTATTGGCAGAATACCGGCCAGCAGACCCTCCAGGGGACGATCGCGCAGCCCGGCGGCACCCTCCTGCCCCTGGACACCAGCCCGCTGATCCTCGGGGCCGAAGGGGCACCGGGCGATGATTCCCTCGACGGCGGGGCCGGCAATGACCTCGTGTTCGGCGGCGGCGGCAATGACACGATCATGGTCAATCGCGGCGACACGCTCCTGGGCGGTGATGGCGACGACCGGTTCATCCTCCAGGATTATACGGGCACCCCGCTCCCGGGAGACGAAATCTTCATCACCGGCGGCGAGGGCGGCGAGACGAATGGCGATACGCTCCAGCTCACGCCAGGCGTCACCAGGGACGACATCACCTTCACCAATGAGAACGATGGCGAGGGTGGGCTCTCGGGCACCTTCTTAACGCCCGACGGCACGCTGGTCACCTTCACCGGGATCGAGAACATCGTCTGTTTCACCCCCGGCGCGCGCATCCTCACGCCGCGCGGCGAGCGGCCCATCGAGACGCTGCGCCCCGGCGATCTGGTCATCACCCGCGATCACGGACCCCAGCCGGTCCGCTGGACCGGGCAGCGGACCGTGCCCGGCACCGGGCGTTTCGCCCCGGTGGAGATCGCGCCCTCGGTGATGGGCGGTGGCGGCCTGCTCGTCTCGCCGCAGCACCGGGTGCTCTTTACCGGCTATACGGCGGAACTGCTCTTTGGCGAGAGCGAGGTGCTGGTCGCGGCGCGGCATCTGGTCAACGGGCAGGATGTCCGTGTCAGCCCCCGCGCCGAGGTCACCTATATCCACATCATGTTCGACCGGCACGAGGTGATATATGCCGATGGCATCGCGACCGAGAGCTTCTTTGCCGGGGATAGCGCGCTCGCCGCGGTGGACGATCCCGCGCGCGAGGAACTCTTTGCGATCTTCCCCGAACTGCGCACCGCCCCGGGCCATCACCGCGACACCGCGCGCACCTGCCTGAAGGCATATGAGGCGGCGCTACTGCGCGACCGCCCCGGCGCCTGGGTCGCGTGACGCATCCGGCGCGCCGCCCCGCCGGCGCGCCGCCCAGTCCCGCACCGCATCGCCAAAGGCGACAAAGAGCGGGCGGCTGACCGGATCGTTGGCGGCATTCCATTCCGGGTGCCACTGCACCGCAAGGGCAAAACCGGGCGCCCCCGCGACATGAAGCGCCTCGGGCGTGCCGTCCGGCGCCCAGCCGTCGATCACCACCCTGTCGCCGGGCCGCATCACGCCCTGCCCGTGCAGCGTGTTGGTCATCACCTCCTCGGCGCCGAGCAGCCGGTGAAACACGCTGCCGCGCGTGAACCGGACCTTGTGGCGCAGCGCGAACTGCTCCTCGATCGTGGCGTCGGGCGGCATCCGGTGGTTGTCGCGCCCCGGCAAATCGCGGATCTCGGGATGCAGCGAGCCGCCAAGCGCCACGTTCACCTCCTGAAACCCCCGGCAAATCCCGAAGAACGGCTGCCCGCGCGCGACACAGGCACGCACCAGCGGCAGGGTGATCGCATCGCGCGCCCGGTCGAAGGTGCCATGCGCCTCGGTCGGGGGCTCGCCATATTCCTCGGGGTGGATATTGGGCCGCCCGCCGGTGAGCAGGAACCCGTCGCACACCTCCATCAGCTCGGCCACCGAGACAAAGCGCGGATCGGCGGGAATGATCAGCGGCAGACAGCCCGCCACCTCGGCCACCGCGGCGGAATTCATGGTCCCGCCCGCATGGGTGGGATAGCGATTGTCGATCTGGTGCTGGTTGCCGATGATGCCGACGACCGGGCGGGTCATGGTCCTGGGATCCTCGCTCTGCGGGTGCAACCATGTGACGCATATATCGAAAAATGAAACAATAAAAGGGCATCTGACGCACAGGATACCCTGCGCTTTCGCGGATTTTGTCCACCTTTCGGTAATGTCCATGCGCGATGATCATTCCCGTGGGCGGCGGCGCCTGCCTCACCGGCCATCTGCATCCCGGCCGGCGGCGGCGCTGTCGTCCACACCCCTCGCGGGCGCCGCCCCTCGCTGCGGCCTTGTCTCCTGATCGCCAGCCGTTGCAGCCCGCGCGCGCCGGGCCTAGGCTCGCACCCGCAACGACAGGAGAGAGCCCGATGAAGGATGCCGCCCCGCAGCCCGTCCATCTCAAGGATTACACGCCCCCCGCCTGGCTCGTGGACGAGGTGCGGCTGACCTTCCGCCTGGACCCGGAGGCCACGCGTGTGCTGAGCCGCATCCGTTTCCGGCCGAACCCCGCGGCGGCGTCGCGCGCGTTCTTCCTGCATGGCGAGGGGCTGCGCCTCGTCTCCGCGCGCATCGACGGCACCCCGGTGCACCCCGAGGTGACCGCGCAGGGCCTCACCGCGCGGGTGCCCGACGCACCCTTTCTCTGGGAGGCCGAGGTCGAGATCGCGCCGGCACGAAATACCGCGCTCGAAGGGCTTTACATGTCGAACGGCATGTATTGCACGCAATGCGAGGCCGAAGGTTTCCGCAAGATCACCTATTATCCCGACCGCCCCGACGTGATGGCCGTGTTCCATGTCCGCATCGAGAGCGCGCTTCCCGTGCTGCTGTCGAACGGCAATCCGGTGGCCGCCGGCGAGGGCTTTGCCGAATGGCACGATCCCTGGCCCAAGCCCGCCTATCTGTTTGCCCTGGTCGCCGGCGATCTTGTGGCGCATCGGGACCGCTTCACCACCCGATCGGGACGCGATGTCGCGCTCAATATCTGGGTGCGCCCCGGCGACGAGGACAAATGCGCCTTCGGCATGGAGGCGCTCGGAAAGGCGATGCGATGGGATGAGGATGTCTATGGCCGCGAATACGATCTCGACATCTTCAATATCGTCGCGGTGGACGATTTCAACATGGGGGCGATGGAGAACAAGGGCCTCAACATCTTCAACGCAAGCTGCGTGCTGGCGTCCGAGCGAACCTCCACGGATGCCAATTTCGAACGGATCGAGGCGATCATCGCCCATGAATATTTTCACAACTGGACCGGCAACCGCATCACCTGCCGCGACTGGTTTCAGCTCTGCCTCAAGGAGGGGCTGACCGTGTTCCGCGACGCGCAGTTCACCGCCGCCATGCGTTCCGCGCCGGTCAAGCGTATCCAGGACGTGATCGCGCTGCGCAGCCGCCAGTTCCGCGAGGATGCCGGGCCGCTCGCCCATCCGGTGCGGCCCGAAAGCTTTGTCGAGATCAACAATTTCTACACCGCGACCGTCTATGAAAAGGGCGCCGAGGTGATCGGGATGCTCAAGCGGCTGGTGGGCGACGCAGCCTATGCCCGCGCGCTCGATCTCTATTTTGACCGCCATGACGGGCAGGCCTGCACCATCGAGGACTGGCTCCGGGTCTTCGAGGATGTCACCGGGCGCGATCTGTCGCAGTTCAGGATCTGGTACGAGGAGGCTGGAACGCCGCGCCTGCGCGTCACCGACACCTTCGAGGAGGGCACCTATACCCTTCATTTCGAACAGGAAACGCCGCCCACCCCCGGCCAGCCCCGGAAACGCCCCCGCGTGATCCCGATCGCGGTCGGGCTGCTCGGCCCCAATGGCGACGAGCTGCGCGCGACGACCGTCCTCGAGATGACCGAGCCGCGCCAGAGCTTTGCCTTCGAGGGGCTCGCCTCGCGGCCCGTTCCCTCGATCCTGCGCGATTTCTCCGCCCCGGTGATCCTCGAACACGCCACCGACAGCGCCGGGCTCGCCTTTCTCCTCGCCCATGACACCGACCCTTTCAACCGCTGGGAAGCCGGGAACGCCCTCGCGCGCGCGACGCTTCTTGCGATGATTCGCGGGGGACAGGCGCCCGATCCGGCCTATCTCGACGCGCTGCACCGCATGGTGCGCGACGAGACGCTCGATCCGGCCTTTCGTGCGCTCGCCCTCACCCTGCCGAGCGAGGACGACCTCGCCCAGAGCCTCCACGGTGCGGGCGAAATCCCCGACCCGCAGGCGATCTGGCAGGCGCGCGAGACGCTCGAGGACGCCCGCGCCGAGGCAATGGCGTCCACCCTCGCCGATCTTCATTCCCGCCACCAGGTCACCGAACCCTACCGCCCCGATCCCGAACAGGTCGGCGCGCGGGCGCTGGCCAATGCCGTGCTCGGGCTGCTCACGCGGCGCGACGGCGGCGCGCGGGCCGAGGCGCAGTATGCGACGGCCGACAACATGACCCAGCAGCTTGCCGCGCTCGGCTGCCTCCTGCGCGCGGGACGGGGCGCGGCGGCCCTCGATGCCTTCTACCGGCAATGGCGCGACGACCGGCTGGTGATGGACAAGTGGTTCGGCCTGCAAATCCTCGAGGCGCGTCCCGAAGACACCGCCGCGACCGCCGAGGCGCTCACCCGGCATCCCGATTTCACCCTGCGCAATCCCAACCGTTTTCGCGCCGTTCTGGGATCGCTCGCGTCCTCTCCGGCCGGGTTTCACCATATCTCGGGGCGCGGCTACCGTCTCATGGCCGATATGCTCATCGCTCTCGATCCGCTCAACCCGCAGACCGCGGCGCGGACATGCGCGGCCTTCGAGACCTGGCGCCGCTACGACGGCACGCGGCAGGCGCTCATCGCGGCAGAGCTGGACCGCATCCTCGCCACCCCCGGTCTCAGCCGCGACACCGCCGAGATGCTGGGCCGGATCCGGGCGGCCTGAGCGCCCGGGCGGATCGGCGCGCGGGGCGACCGCGCGCTGCCCCGGAGCATGTCTGCGATCGGGATCAGTCCGCCCGACCCGCCCGCGCCGATGTCCCCCCTGGCAAGGCTGCGACCGGCGGCGGGATCTCGATGACATGACGGCCGCGCCCGGCCTGCTTGGCGACGTAGAGGGCGCGGTCCGCCATGGCCATCAGCGCCTCTGCATCAGCGGCCGTGCAGGCCGGACGCAGGATCCCGCCGATGCTGGCCGAGATACGGTAGCTTTGCGCGCCGTCGCTCACCGGTGCCATGATGGCCGATAGCAGGCGCTCCGCGACGAGCTGCAACGTCACCCCGTCCTCGATCCCCGGCAGGAGCAGGACGAATTCATCCCCCCCCACCCGCGTGACGATATCATCGACGCGCACCACCGAGAGCATCCTGCGCGCCACCATGCGCAGCACCTGGTCACCGGCGGCATGGCCATGGGTATCGTTGATCTGCTTGAAATGGTCGAGATCGAGATGCAGCAGGGCAAACGGCGCATCCGCGTCGCAAAACCGCGCCAGGACGCGATCGAAGGCGCGGCGATTGCGCAGCCCGGTCAACGGATCGGTCAGCGCCTGTTCCTGCGCGGCGAGGCGCGCCCCCTCGAGCCGACGGTTGAGGCGGCGCGATTCCTCCATGGCGACGCTCTTGGCCTCGAGGAGATACAGCATCTCCGTGGTCGGATCGGTCGCCGCGAAATCCGTCCCCGTGAGGGCGTAATCGCGCACCGCCTCGACCACCGAAATGCCGAAGGCGAGGTTGACCACGACCCCGCCCGGGGGCCCGATCGCACCGTCATCGGGCAAGCGGGAGACCACCCCCTTGAGCACATGCGCCCCCCCCTCACGCAACCGCAGCCGCAGCCGCGCCCCATCGAGAGCGGCCAGCCCGGCCATATCCGCGACCGGACCGGGCCGGAGAATCTCGAACAGTTCGAGAAACCGGCTGCCCACAAGCGGGCGCGGCGCGACGATCCGCGCCAGGGTCGGCCCTGCCGCCAGAACATGCCCGCTCGGCCCGACCAGCGCGAACATCGGGCAGAGCCGCGCGAGCATCGCGCCAAGCGCCTCCACCGCGCTCATCGGACCACCGGTCCCGCGCCGAGTTCAAAGGAGCGCCCGTTGGAAAAGGCCGCGTCCAGCAGCCGCACCTCGATCACCTCGTGGCGCGCGTCGGCCCGGCGCAACCCGATCAGCACCAGCGCACCATAATCATCGGCCATCGCCCGCAGCACCCCCACCAGAACCGGCCCGAACCGGAGGCCGGCCTGCGGAAAGATGCCCAGCTCGATCCGGTATAGCCCCGCCCCCTCGGAGAGCAGCCGCAGATCCGGCAAGGCGAATTCCGGCAGTGCCAGCCGCGCGCGATCGGGCAGATCCTCGAGCGAGTGGAGAAAATCGATGAAATCCACGCCGCCGAACCGCAGGAGCCGGCGCACCGCCTCCGTGCGCGGCTGCGAGACGAGGTAGGTGCCCAGATCCTCCAGAAGATCCTCGGGCGCGCGTCCGATCCGCGCGGCGACCCCGGCCAGCAGCCGGTCGGTCACCTCCGGACCGCAGGACATGAGCGGCTCGAATGCCGCCTCGCCCAGTGCCAGCCCCGCGACGATCTCGCGCCAGAGCGCCTCACCGAAAGTGTCGCGCACAAACCATTCGAGGGCGCGATTGATCAGCCCGTTCATGTTCCCTCCATACCGATAAGGGCACATTGGCAGCCATTCTTTAACAAAGCCTGAACACCGTCCGGAAAACTTGCCTCGCCGCGCCCGCGATGCTAGCCCCGTCATCTGTTGGGTGACTGCCAGCGCCGCGCGACGCGGCGCTACCGCCTGCGTGCCCCCCTGTGCCCTGCCCGAGGACCGCCCATGTGCACCGCGCCCGCGCTTCTGATCGAAGGCACCGCCCGGATCGGCGCGCAGCGGCTCTTCGGCCCGCTGCGGCTCGGGGTTGCGGGGGGGCGCATCACCTGCCTGCTCGGGCCTTCGGGGGTGGGCAAGACCACGCTTCTGCGGCTCGTCGCGGGGCTCGACGAGGTGACGCGGTTCGAGGGGCGGATCGCGGCCTCCGACGCGCGGCCGCTGGCCGGGCGAATCGCGCTGATGGCGCAGGGCGCGGACCTGCTGCCGTGGCGCGACGTGCTGGGCAATGTCACGCTCGGCGCGCGGCTGCGCGGTGAGGCCCCCGACATGGCGCGGGCGCGCGCGATTCTCGGGCGGATGGGCCTCGCACAGCACGCCCGCAAGCGCCCCCACGCCCTCTCGGGGGGGCAGCGACAGCGCGTGGCGCTGGCGCGCACCCTGATGGAGGATCGGCCCGTGGTGCTGCTCGACGAGCCCTTTTCGGCGCTCGATGCGGGCACGCGCGCGCGGATGCAGGAACTTGCCGCCGCGCATCTTGCCGGGCGCACCGTGCTGATGGTGACCCATGATCCGGGCGAGGCGGCACGGATGGGCCATGCCATTCACATCCTGAGCGAATCCGGGCTCGCGACGGTCGCGCCGCCGGCCGCCCCGGTGCCGCGCGCGGTGGACGATCCCGGAACGCTCGCCGTGCAGGGGCGGCTGCTGGCGCGGCTGCGCGGGCGCGAGGCAATGCCATGAGCCGGGCGCGTGCCCTCGTCGCCTCGGCGGTGCTCGCGCTCGGGCTCTGGCAGGCGCTCGTGGTGCTCGCGGCGCTGCCGCCCTTCATCCTGCCGGGACCCCTGCGCGTGGCCGAGGCCCTCTGGTCGAGCCGCGCGCTCATCGCCCGACATGCCGCGATCACCGGGGCCGAGGTTCTGATCGGGCTGACGCTCGGGGCGGTGCTCGGCGGGGTTTCGGCGATCGCGCTTGCCGCCTCGCCGCTGGCGCGCCGCCTGATCCGGCCGATGATGGTCTTCAGCCAGGCGATCCCGGTCTTTGCCCTCGCGCCGATCCTGACGCTCTGGCTCGGCTATGGCCTCGCCTCCAAGATCGCCATGGCGCTCCTGATCATCTATTTCCCCGTCACCTCGGCCTTCTTCGACGCGCTGATGCGCACGCCGCAGCCGCTCCTCGATCTCGGGCGGGTGATGGGGGCGGGGGGGCTGCGGCTGATGTGGCATGTCCGGGTGCCCGCGGCGCTGCCGGGGCTGGCCTCGGGGCTGCGGCTGGCGGCGGTCTATGCGCCGATCGGGGCGATCATCGGCGAATGGGTGGGGGCCTCGAAGGGGCTCGGCTACCTCATGCTTCTGGCCAATGGCCGCGCGAAGACCGATCTCATGTTCGCCGCGCTCATCGTGCTGGCGGTGCTCACCCTCCTGCTGCATCGCGCTGTCGATGCGGGTTGCCGGCGCTGGCTCGACGCGCGGACGGACCGGGGCGCGCCCTAACCGCTTTCCCCCGCGCGCGGGCCGCGCTAGAAGGGCGCAGGATCAAGTCAGGAGTCCCCATGACCAGACCTGTTGTGCTGTGCATTCTCGACGGATGGGGGGTGCGCGAGGCCAGGGAGGCCAATGCGCCCCGTCTCGCCGCGACGCCCACCATGGACCGGCTCATGGCCACCTGCCCCCATGCCACGCTGATCGCACACGGGCCCGATGTCGGCCTGCCCACCGGGCAGATGGGCAATTCCGAAGTGGGTCACACCAATATCGGCGCGGGTCGGGTGGTGGCGATGGATCTCGGCCAGATCGATCTCGCGATCGAGGATGGCAGCTTTGGTCGCATGGAGGCATTGCAGGGCTTCATCGCGCGGCTGAAGGAGACCGGCGGGCGCGCGCATCTGCTGGGCCTTGTCTCGGATGGGGGCGTGCACGGGCATATCACCCATATCGCCGCCGCGGCGCGGGCCATTCATGACGCCGGCGTGCCGGTGGTGCTCCATGCGATGACCGACGGGCGCGATGTCGCGCCGAAATCGGCGCGCACCCATCTCGAGCGGCTGGGCGAGATGCTGCCCGAGGGTGTGCGCATCGCCACCGTCACCGGGCGCTACTTTGCCATGGACCGCGACAATCGCTGGGAACGCATCGAGGAGGCCTATCGCGCCATCGTCAACGCCAGGGGAGAGCGCGCGCGCGATCCGCGCATGGCCGTCACCAATGCCTATGCGCGCGGCGAAACGGACGAGTTCATCACCGCCACGGTCATCGGCGATTATGCCGGCCTGGCCCCCGGCGACGGGCTCTTCTGTCTCAATTTCCGCGCCGACCGGGCGCGCGAGATCCTCACCGCGCTGGCCGATCCCGCCTTTGACGGCTTTGCCCGAGGGGCGCCGCCCGAATGGGCCGCGCGCCTTGGCATGGTGGAATATTCCGAGGCGCTCAACGCGCTTTTCGAGACGGTGTTTCCGCCCCGTGTCATCGTCAACACGCTGGCCGAATGGGTGAGCCGCGCGGGCCTGCGGCAATTCCACATCGCCGAGACCGAGAAATACCCCCATGTGACCTTTTTCCTCAACGGCGGGCGCGAGGAGCCCGAGCGCGGCGAGGATCGCTACATGGCCCCCTCGCCCAGGGTGGCAACCTATGACCTTCAGCCGGAGATGTCGGCAGGCGAAGTCACCGACCGGCTCTGCAACGCGATCGCCGAAGGCTATGACCTGATCGTGGTGAACTATGCCAATCCCGACATGGTCGGCCATACCGGCGACCTCAAGGCGGCCATCGCCGCCTGCGAGGCGGTGGATGCGGGGCTCGGGCGGGCGGTGGATGCGCTGGAACGGGCGGGGGGCGCGATGATCGTGACGGCGGACCACGGCAATTGCGAGGTGATGGTCGATCCCGAGACCGGCGGGCCGCATACCGCGCATACGCTCAATCCGGTGCCGGTGATCCTCGTGGGCGGCCCCGAAGGGGCGCGGCTGCGCGACGGCGGACGGCTCGCCGATCTGGCGCCTACGGTGCTCGGCCTGATGGGGCTCGCACCGCCCGAGGAGATGACCGGGCGCAGCCTGCTGGCATGAGGCGCGCCCTGGCTCCGGCGCGGGAACGCAAACGGGGGGTGCCACGCGGCGCGATACGCTCTATATCGGTCCTCATGCGACAATGCGACCGGACCCCCGCGCGGGATGCGCCACAAGCGACAAGGAAGATTGAGAGATGAACAGACTCCTGATGGCCACCGCCGCCGGCATCCTGACCGGGACGGTGGTGACGACCCAGGTGGCCGCGCCCCTTCTGGCGCAGGAGAGCCGGCCCAGCTCGGTCTATGAACAGCTCGACCTCTTCGGCGACATCTTCGAGCGGGTGCGCGCGCAATATGTCGAGGAGGTCGATACCCGCAAGCTGATCGAGGCGGCGATCAACGGGATGCTCACCTCGCTTGACCCGCATTCGAGCTATCTCTCGCCCGACGATGCCGAGAACATGCAGGTGCAGACGCGCGGCGAATTCGGCGGGCTCGGCATCGAGGTCACGCAGGAGGATGGCTTCATCAAGGTGGTTGCGCCGATGGACGGCACCCCCGCGGACCTCGCGGGCATCGAGGCGGGCGACATCATCACCCATGTGGACGGCGAGAGTGTGCTCGGCCTCACCCTCAACGAGGCGGTGGACCGGATGCGCGGGCCCGTGGGCAGCGAGATCGTCATCACCGTGGTGCGCGAGGGCCGCACCGAGCCCTTCGACGTGTCGATCATCCGCGACACGATCAAGCTGACCGCCGTGCGCGCGCGCACCGAGCGCGATGTGGTGGTGCTGCGGCTGACCACCTTCAACGACCAGACCTACCCGAACCTCGAATCGAGCCTGCGCGAGAAGGTCGCGGAGCTGGGCGGCATGGACAAGGTGAGCGGCATCGTGCTCGACCTGCGCAACAATCCCGGCGGGCTTCTGACCCAGGCGATCAAGGTTTCCGACGCCTTCCTCGACAAGGGCGAGATCGTCTCGACCCGCGGTCGCAATCCGCAGGACGGCGAGCGGTTCAACGCCACGCCGGGCGATCTGGCCGAAGGCAAGCCGATCGTCGTGCTGATCAACGGCGGCTCGGCCTCGGCCTCCGAGATCGTGGCCGGCGCACTCCAGGACCACAACCGGGCGATCGTGGTCGGCACCCGGAGCTTTGGCAAGGGCTCGGTGCAGACGGTCATGCCGCTGCGCGGCGACGGCGCGATCCGCCTGACGACCTCGCGCTACTACACGCCCTCGGGCCGGTCGATCCAGGCGCTCGGGGTCAGCCCCGACATCCTCGTGGAACAGCCCCGCCGCGCGGCACAGGCCGAGGCGGCATCGGAGAACGATCGCCCCATGCGCTCGGAGGCCGATCTGCGCGGGCGGCTCAGCAATGACAGCCTCAGCGAGGACGAGATCAAGCAGATCGAGGAAGAGCGCAAGCGCGCCGAAGAGGTCGCCCGGCTGCGCGAGGAGGACTATCAGCTCGCCTATGCGGTCGATATCCTGCGCGGCCTCGCGGTGATGGCGCAGAGCAACGGGCAATAGAGCATGTTGCTCAAAAGCGGGAAGCGGATGAACGCGACACGCTCTGGCGCCGGAGCGCCTCTCGCGCGGCCCCCGCGCCAGAGGCCCGCGCCCGGGCGCGCCCCGTCGCAGAGGCGCGATCCGTGACCGTGTCCGTGACCGGGGCGCGGGTCACGCGCCGAGGATCTGCGCGCCGTGTTGCGCGAGATAGATGCGCAGCCAGGGCGTGAAGGCCGCGGGATCCGCCGCGATCCGCGCCATGAGCGCCGCGCGCGGCACCCAATCGACGGCCATGACCTCGGCGGGATCGGGGCGCGTGGCGATGCGCCGCGCCACCTGCGCCACGAAGATCTCGACCAGCTCGTGCTCGATCATGCCGCGCCCGACATCGGCGCGATATTCCACCTGTCCGCGCGGCAGCAGCGTCAGCCCCTCGATGCCCAGCTCCTCGGCCAGCCTGCGGCGCGCGCAATCGGCCCCCGCCTCCCCCCAGCGCGGATGCGTGCAGCAGCTGTTCGCCCAGAGCCCCGGCGTGTGATATTTCCCCGCCGCCCGGCGCTGGAGGAGGATCTCGTCGCCATGGAGCACAAAGACCGACACCGCCTTGTGGCGTAACCCGCGCCGATGCGCCTCGAGCTTGTCCACCGCCACCAGCGCGCCATCCCGCCAGGCGGGGATCATCGCGCTCATGGCTGGAATGCCGCCCTCGGTCGTCCCCCCTGCCCCGCCGATCCCGGACCTGCGTGCCTGCCGCTCCGATCCCATGTCGCCCCCGATCCTCAGCCGCTGCCCGCCCGGCCACCCCGCACGCACCCCGCCGGGTTCACGGCAGATGCGCGAGGGCTGCACAGGTCTGGGAATGAAGTGCAGGCTTCTGTTGCCAGGTGCCTGCGAACCCCGCCTTGCCTTGCTAGAGACAAGGGCTTCAAGGTTTCGGTTTGGTTACCGCTTACGCGGCAACGGCCACCGGAGCACGATTGTCGTTGGCAATTATGCTTTGTGAACCGATAACGGTGGTATCTCACCGGGACAAAGCCACTCCTTTACACGTTCGTCGATCCTGTTTCGGCCCCTCGATCCCCAACGACAGGATTCTGGTGGAGCCGCCGGGTACCGCCCCCGGGTCCGATCCGCTTATTACGAGCGCGTTTATGCCCATAGTCCCCGTTGCCGGGAACAGGGTGAATATAGGGGCTGCGCGCGGCTTTGCAAAGGGGGAAGGCGCACCAATTCAGCCGCGCGGCAGCACCCTGAGCCATATGCCGTCGCGCCCGCGCACCGTGAGATGCGCCACCGGCATGGCCGGGCGGCCCTCGACCACCTCGAATCGACAGGCCCGCACCAGCATCGCCAGCAGAAGCGGCCCCTCGATCATGGCAAACCCCGCCCCGGTGCAGACGCGCGGCCCCGCCGAAAACGGCATATAGGCCCGCCGCAGCCCCTCGCGCCCGTTCTCGCCCTCATAGCGGCCGGGGTCGAATTCGTCGGGCCGCTCCCAGAGCCGCTCGTGCCGGTGCAGGTGCCAGGGGCTGAGCACGACCTGCGCGCCGGGGGCCAGATCGCGGCCCCGGAACCGCTCGGCGCGGGCCGCCTCGCGCACCATCATCGGCACCGGCGGATAGAGGCGCAGCGTCTCGCGGAACACGTCGCGCGCGCATCGCAGCCGCCCCATATCGGCGAATTCCGGCGCGCGATCGCCCAGCACCGCGCGGGCCTCCGCCGCCACCTTCTCCTGCCAGTCGGGATAAAGCGCCAGGAGGTAGAGCGCCCATGCGAGCGCCGAGGCGCTCGTCTCGTGCCCTGCCAGGAAAAAGATCGCCACCTGATCGACCATCTCGGCGGTCGTGAACCGCTCCCCCGTCTCGGGATCGGGTGTCGTCATGATCTTGGTCGCCAGATCGTCGGGCGCGGTGCCCGCCGCGATCTCGGCCATGCGCCGCGCCGTCAGCCCCTCGATGAGCGCCCGGATACGCCGCGCCGTGGCCCGCGTCTCGCGCCGGTGAAACCGCGGAAACCAGCGCGGCAGCGGCACGAAGGCCGCGAGGTTGAGCACCGGCTGCGTGCGCTGATGGGCCTTGAATTCCTCGAACACCCGCGCCGCCGTCGCATCCTCGATCGGCAACGAAAAGAGCGTGCGAAAGATCACATCCGCCGCCGCGTGGCTGGTGTGATACTCGATCTCCACCGGCGCGCCATCCGCCAGCGCGCCGAGCCGCGCCGCCGCCCCCTGCCCCGCCGCGACCATCGCCGGGAAGGTGTCACGCAGCCGCCCCCCCTCGAAGGCCGGGTCGATGATCCGCCGCTGCCGCTTCCAGGTCTCGCCATTGGTCACGAAAACCGACTGCCCCAGGAGCGGCCGCAGCCCCTCGCTCACCCGGCCCGATTTGGGGAAATCCCCGGGCCGCTCGCGCAGCACCAGATCGACCAGCGCCGGATCGTTGCACAGAAACGACCGGAAGAACGGCGTGCGAAATTCCGCCATCCACGCCCGATAGAGCCGCGCAGGCTGCGCCGAGAGGATATCGGCCCGGAACAGCCGCAGATACCGCCAGAGCGAGACACGCTCGGCCCGCGCGGGCGGCTTGGGCGGGATCATCGCGCCACGCTCCGATAGCCCGACACCGCCCGCTCGATCCGCGCGGGCGAGGGCGCGCGGCCCGCGAATCGCGCGGCGAGCGTCTTCGGCCCCGCCGTGATGGCGAAATAATCGTAATCGCCCGGCCGGTCGAAGGCGCAGAGATACTGGAAATGCAGCCGGAAGAACCGCCAGCGCAGGGCGCGCCAGCGCGCGGGGCTCAGCGTCTGCGTGAAGGCCGCCGAAATGACCAGCGGCCAGCGCCTGCCCTCGGGCGCCACCCCGCTCACCGCCACCGGATCGCAAAGCGCGAAGGCGCAGCCATCCCCCGGCGCCGTCACGTCGAGCCAGAAGAGCTCCTCCCGCGCGCTCAGATAGGCGAGATCGCCCCGGAGCCGCCCCGCGCGCGGCAGAAACGACACCATCGGCACCACCTGCCCCAGGCTCAGAAATCCCAGCGCCGGCCCCCCCTCGGGCACGCGGCCCGCGGCGATCAGATCGGCCAGCACCGACACCGCCAGATGCGCCCCCGAGGAATGGCCGACCACCAGCACCTCGTCCACGTCATCCTTGAGCGCCCCGGCAATCGCCTCGCCAAACGCGGCCAGCCGCGCCTCGAGCTCGGGCGGATTGGCCCCCAGATACCGCGCCGAAAAGGCATAATCATGCATGAGATAATAAGCAAAGAACCGGCCATCGAGCCGCCGGAACCCCTCGAGCACCAGCGGCACCACCGCAATCCCCGCCCAGGCGGCCCACGGATGCCAGAGCGCAAGGCCCCGCCCCAGCCCCCAGGCCGCCAGCAGCGCCAGCGCCAGTTGCCCCAGCAGGACCGCCACCGGATAGAGCGCCGCGATCACCGGCCCCTTCCTCAGCCGCATCAGCCGGAAAAGCGCGCCCGAGCCGATATAGACCGCCGCCGTGCGCACAAGCTGGCCATAGGTGGCGAGGATCCCCTGCGCCATGCTGCCCTTGACGATGTCGGACCAGACCAGCACCTCGATTCGCGCCTCGACGGCCTGCCCCTCGATCCGCGCCGCCACCTCCCAGCCGAACCGCGCGCCGCCGCGCATCGGCCTGAGCGAAATCTCGTGCCCCGAGACCGCCGCCTGCGCCGCCGCCTCGCGGCGGTAGAGCTCACGGTAGCGGCGCGGCGGAATCGGATCGTAGCCGGGGATGTAGAAGACATGCCGCCGCCGCACCCCGGTCATCGCCTGCCCTCTGCCTCAGCCGCTGCCCGCACGCCCGCCTCCTGTCCTCTCCGCCCGTCATAGCCGCAAAACCGGCCCGCGAGAAGGCGATCCCGCCACGCCCCCTTGACGCGGCGCGGCGCGCTTTCCACTCTGCCCCTGTCCGGATCAGGAGGCCCCATGCGCACGCATCTCGCCGATACCGTTTCGCTCCTGCGCGATCTGATCGCCTTTCCGACCGTCTCGGAGGTGAGCAATCTCGACATGATCGCCTATCTCGCCCACCGGCTCGAGGGCTGCGGCGCGCGGGTGGACATCTTCCATGACGAGATCGGCCACAAGGCCAACCTGTTTGCCACAATCGGCCCCGAGGCGGATGGCGGCATCGTGCTCTCGGGCCATTCCGACGTGGTGCCGGTGGCCGAACAGGACTGGGCCACCAATCCGTTCGAGCTGGCCGAGGAGGACGGGCGGCTCTTCGGGCGCGGCACCTGCGACATGAAGGGCTTCATCGCCGCCGCCTGTGCCATGGCCCCGGTCTTTGCCGAGAAGGTGCGCGAGCGCCCCATACATTTCGCCTTCACCTATGACGAGGAGGTGGGCTGTTTCGGCGCGCAAGCCCTGGTCGAGAGCCTGCGCGCGCGCGGCATCCGCCCCGGCGTGGCGATCATCGGCGAGCCGACGATGATGCGCGTGATCGAAGGCCACAAGGGCTGTTACGAATACACCACCCGGTTTCACGGCCAGGCCGGGCATGGCTCGGCCCCGGAGCGGGGCGTGAACGCGGTCGAATATGCCGTGCGCTATGTCAACCGCCTGCTGGAACTGGCCGAGGCGCTGCGCGCGCGCGCGCCCGAAGGCAGCCGGTTCGTGCCGCCCTGGACGACGATCAACACCGGCGCGCTCAAGGGCGGGGTCGCCCATAACGTCATCGCCTCCAATGCCAGTATCGAATGGGAAATGCGCCCGGTGCAGGCCAGCGACGCCGCCTTCGTCAAGGAGGACCTGAAACGCTATGTCGAGGAAATGCTCCTGCCGCGGATGCGCGCCGTCTGTCCCGACGCGGAGATCGCCACCGAGGTGATCGGCGAGGTGGACGGGCTGGAACCCACGACCGTGAACGAGGCGCGCGACATCATGCTCGAACTCACCGGCGCGAACGGCGCCGATCTGGTCCCCTTCGGCACCGAGGCGGGGCTGTTTCAGAAATACGGCATGTCGGCGGTGGTCTGCGGGCCGGGCTCGATCGAGCAGGCCCACAAGCCCGACGAATTCGTGGCGCTCGACCAGCTGCAAAACTGCCTCGACATGCTGGGGCGGCTCTCCGAGCGGCTCGATGGCTGACCAGCCTGCCGATCCCCCGCCCGAAATGCTCCGGCCGCTTCTGGTGCTGTATCGGCAGCAGAAATTCGGCGAGTTGCTCGCCGCCTGCGCACGGTTGCAGCTGAGCTATCCCCGCGCGCGCGCGCTGCACAGCCTCATCGCGGGCGCCCATGCCGGGCAGGGCAACCACCAGGCCGCGATCGCCTGCCTCGACAAGGCGACTATGCCGGCGCCCGCGTCACCGCGATCGACCTCAGCCGCGCCAGCCTTGCCTATGCCTGGCGCAAGGCCGAGGAACTCGGCATCTCGAACATCACCTGTCTGCATGGCGATATTCTCGATCTGGACGCGCTCGACCGGCAATTCGACATCGTGATCTCGACCGGGGTGCTGCATCACATGGCCGATCCCGAGGAGGGATGGCGGGCGCTCTGTCGGCGCTTGCGCCCGAACGGGCTGATGAAGATCGCGCTCTACAGCGAGATCGCCCGACAGGATATCGTCCGACTGCGCGCGGAAATCGCCGAGGCAGGGATCGGCGCCTCTCCGGATGCGATGCGCGATTTCCGCGCGCGCCTCATGGCGATGCCCGATCTTGCCGACAGCGTCTTTGCCCGATCGAGCGATTTCTACAGCCTGAGCGCCTTTCGGGACCTGGTTTTTCATGTGCAGGAACACCGCTTTACCATCCCCTCGATCGCAAGCGCGCTGGACCGGCTCGGCCTCGCCTTCTGCGGCTTCGAGATGGCGGGGCAGCACAGCCTCGCGGCGTTCCGGGCCCGTCATCCGCAGGGCGACGCGCTCCTTGATCTCGACCTGTGGCACGCTTTCGAGACGGATCATCCCATGACCTTTGCGGGCATGTATCAATTCTGGTGCCAGAAAGAATAACGCGGGCCGCTTGAGGAGGGCGCAGCAGGGGGCGCGGCGCCGATGGGTCAGGCGCCGCGCGCCGCGGATCGGTCACCGGCGGCGGCGCGGGGGATCAGACCCGGGCGCGCGCCAGAACCGTCCGTGCCGCGGCCTCCGAGGCGATGACCGCGCCGTTGAGATAGCCGGGATCGCGGGGGGCGGCCTCGCTCCCGGCAAGCGTCAGGCTGTCCGACCATGGTGCAGGCAGGCCGAAGGCGGCGGGTTCGGGATGGCCGGGGGCCGTCAGATCGCGCGGCGCCGCGGTGAAGCGATCCGCCGCCCAGTCCTTGAGCCGCAGCGCCACCGGCTCGGAGGCCGTCGGCCCGAACAGGCGCGTGAATTGCGCGGTGCAGGCCGCGATCACGCCCGCCTCGCCGATCCGCCGACGCTCGGCCGCGGGCAGCCCGATGAAGCCGAAGAGCGCCGGATCGCCCGTGCTGCTGGTGGCGTCGTGGATCTCGACCATCGGGCCGATGAGGCTCTGCGCGCCGCCCGAGAGGCCCGCCTCGCGCCAGAAGCGGCGGCGATAGGCCGCCACGATCTTGGCATGGGGGGCCATCCAGGTCGGCGTCCGGCGCCAGAGGTCGCGCACAGCCTGCGGCGGGGCCGGGTCGAGGGCAAGCGCATGGTCGATCAGCCGGGGCGGCAGCGCCAGGATGACGTGATCCGCGCGCGCCTCGCCATCGGGCAGGGTCAGGGTGATCTCGCGCCCCGCCCGCGTCAGCCGCCGCACCGGCGTGCCGAGGCGGATACGCTCGGCCCCGATCCGAGCCGCCAGCACCTGCACCAGCGCCCCCGTGCCGCCCGCCAGCCGCCACGACACGACGCCGCCGGGATGGGGCACGCGCAGGGGCGCCTCGTGCGGGCTGCGCTCGAAGAGCATCTGCCCCGCATCGTCCTGCCTGTGACAGGCCAGCCCGAGCTCTGCCACCAGCGCGGCGATCTCGGGCTGCATGTCGGGCCAGAACCAGGACGGCCCCAGATCGAAACCGGGGCCCGGCGCGCCATCCGCCCCGATCGTGAGGATGCGCCCGCCCAGGCGCGGCCGCGCCTCGAAGAGCCGCACATCCACCCCCGCCTGCAACAGAAGCCGCGCCGCGTTCAGCCCGGCCAGCCCCGCGCCCACGATGGCGACACGCTCCGCGCTCACGCCGCACCCGGCAAGGGCAGGACATCGCCATGTTGCAGCGGCGCATCCTTGATCCAGACGCGCGCGCCCTCGGCCTCGGCCACGAGCGCGTGCCCCGCAGGCAGGCGCAGCCAGCCCTGCGCGCCCAGATCCGCGCCCTCGACGCGCAATCTGCCCGACAGCACCAGGAGTTCCAGCCCGCGCGCGTTGTCGCGGCTGATCCGGCCCTGCCAGTCCTCGATGCTCACCCGCTCGAACCCGTCATCGAAGAGCACGCCCTCCGCGCTCTCGGGCGGAACGGCGATCTGCACCGTGTCGCCCTCTCGGAACTGCCAGAGCCGCACGAAGATCTCGCAGCCCTCGGCAGCGGCGGGGCTGTGGCTGGTGCCCGGCGGATTGCGGAAATAGCTGCCGGCGGGGTAATCGCCGTGCTCGTCCTGAAAGGTGCCGCTGAGAACGAGGATTTCCTCGCCCCCGGAATGGACGTGCTCGGGAAAGGCGCTGCCCGGCGCATAGCGCACGATCGAGGTGGCGCGGGCGACCTCGGCGCCGTCGCGGTAGAGCATCTTGCGCTCGACCCCCGCGGCCGGGCTCGGCACCCAGTCGAGCTGCCCGCCATGGACGATCACCGGGCGGGTGAAATCGGTGTTGATCTGCATGATTTGCATCCTTGAAGTATCAGTGACGGGAGGGCGCACCTGGTGTTGGTGCGCCCGAGGCTCCTGAGCGATAAGGCTCTGGTCAGGCCAGCCCGTGCCGCGCGAAGGGAAGCTCGCGCACCGCCTGCCCGGTCGCCCGGCGCACGGCATTGGCCACGGCAGGGCCGATCGGTGGCGTGCCGGGCTCACCGATGCCGGTGGGGGCCTCGGTGGAGGGCACGATATGGACCTCGACCTCGGGCATGTCGGTGATGAGCAGCGGCGTGTAGTCGTAGAAATTCGACTGGTCCACCTCGCCCTCGGTCAGGGTGATTTCCTCGCGCAGGATCGCCGAGAGGCCATAGCCCAGCCCGCCCTCGATCTGGGCGCGGATATTCGAGGGGTTGACCGGCACGCCACAATCGACCGCGCAGGTGACGCGCTCGACCTTGACCGTGCCATCCTCGCGCATCCGCACATCGGCCACCTCGGCCACATAGGAGCCAAAGCTCTTGTGCACCGCGATGCCGCGCGTCAGCCCCTCGGGCACCGCGCCCGCCCTGTCGGCGGCAAGCTCCAGCACATTGCGCGCGCGCGGATCGGTGAGGTAGCGCAGGCGGAATTCGACCGGATCGACGCCCGCCGCCTCGGCCAGCTCGTCCATCATCGTCTCGACCACATAGGCGGTGTGGGTATGCCCGACCGAGCGCCACCACAGAACCGGCACGCCGACGCGCGGGTGATGCACGTCCACCACCCAGCCCGGGATCTCGTAGGGCGAGCTCTCGCCCAGCCCCTCGACCGAGGAACTGTCCACCCCGTTCTTCACGGCGAACGGCTCGAAGGCCGTTCCGAGCATGATACCCTGCCCCACGACGCGGTGCTGCCAGAAGGCGATCCTGCCCTCGGCGTCGAGCCCCGCGCGCACCCGGTGCATGTGCATGGGCCGGTAATAGCCGCCGCGGATGTCATCCTCGCGCGTCCAGACCAGCTTGATCGGGCGGGCCTCTCCATGCGCATCGCGCCAGGCCCTCGCCACCATCGCCGCCTCGGCGACATAATGGCTGTCGTAGATGGCCCGCCGCCCGAAGGATCCCCCGCCCCAGAGCGTGTTGATCGTCACCGCCTCGGGCGGGATGCCCAGCACCTGCGCGCCGATCGTCTGGTCGAGCGTCTGGATCTGCGAGCCGGTCCAGAAAACCGCCCGCTCCCCGTCAAAGAGCACCGTCACGTCGATCGGCTCCATCGGGGCATGGGCGAGATAGGGAAAGACGTAATCCGCCTCGATCACCCTTGCCGCCGCCTCGCCGCTGGCTGGCGCCATGTGAAAGGGCATTCCCTCGCGGTCGAGAAGGGCGGCGAATTCGGCGCGCAATTCCGCGGTGCCGCGGTTCTCGGCCTGCGCGAAATCCCACTCCGCCACCAGCGCGTCGCGCGCCTGAATCGCCTGCCAGGTCGTTTCCGCGATCACCGTGGCGCGGTCCGGCAGGCGGATCACGTCGATTACGCCGGCCATGGCGCGCGCGGCGCTGTCATCGAGCGTGGCAAGTGTGCCGCCAAAGCGCGGGCTGCGCAGGCTGACGGCATGGACCATGCCCTCCATCCGCATATCCATGCCGAACATGCCGACACCGCCCTCGGTCTTGCGTTGCACATCGACCCGGGGGAAGGATTTGCCGATGTAAACCCATTGATCGGGCGATTTGAGCGTCACCTCGCCGGGCACGTCCTGGCGCGCCGCGGCCTCGGCCAGCGCGCCGAAGCTGGCGCTGTGCCCCTCGGCGCGGACCATGCCGCCCGACACGGTGACGGCGGCGGGATCGACGCCCCAGGTCTCGGCCGCGGCGGCCACCAGCATGGCGCGCGCGGTCGCGCCCGCCTCGCGATATTGCTGCCAGGAATTGGCCATGGCGGTCGAGCCGCCCGTGCCCTGCACGCCCAGCAGCGAATTGGCATAGAGCGCGGTATTGGCCGGGGCGAATTCGGTCGTCACCTGCGCGGCATCGGCGTCGAGCTCCTCGGCCACCAGCGTCGCCAGCCCGGTCGCCGCGCCCTGTCCCTTGTCGAGATGCTTGACGATGACGACAACGCTGTTGTCGGGGCGGATATGGACAAAGGGCATGGCAAGCCCGTCAGCGGCAGCTTCGGCAGCCGCGCGCGACACAGGCAGCGCCGCGCCCAGCATCAGCCCGCCCGCGGCCCCGGCGGAAAGTTTCAGAAAACCCCGGCGCGACAGCGGCGCGGCGGGAATGGCCCGTGCAATGATCCGGTCCAGCATGATCAGCCCTCCATGATCTCGGCGGCGCGGTGGATCGCCTTGCGGATCCGCGCGTAGCTCGCGCAGCGGCAGAGGTTGCCCTCCATCGCCGCGTCGATATCGGCATCGGTGGGGCGCGGCGTCTCGGCCAGAAGCGCGCTCGCCGACATGATCTGGCCCGACTGGCAATAGCCGCATTGCGGCACCTCCAGTTCGGCCCAGGCGGCGCGGATGGCCTGTGCGGCGGCATCCGCCGCGCCCTCGATGGTGGTGATCTCCACCCCCTCCAGATCGCCCACGAAGCTCTGACAGGAGCGCGCGGGCACCCCGTCCAGATGCACGGTGCAGGCCCCGCAGGAGGCGACGCCGCAGCCGAATTTCGTGCCGGTCAGGCCCAGATCGTCGCGCAGCACCCACAGAAGCGGCGTGTCAGGGGCGGCGGGAACCTCCCGCCGCTCGCCGTTGATTGTCAGTGTGATCATCGTCAACCTCGCTTCGTGTTCAGCCCAGGTTCGGGGCGGTTGCCACAAAGGTCTCATCCGCGCTCAGCCGCGCCCACCAGTCGCCAAGACCCGGCACCGCCAGCAGCGTCTCGCCATCCTCGGTCATCGCCGCATAGGCCACCAGCGGCCCGAGCAGGTAATCGGCATAGCCGCAGCTCTCGCCCGAGAGCCAGGGCGCATCGCCCTTGTTCTCGATCAGCAGGGCCGCAACGCTGCGGGCGGTCTCGAGGCTCTGCTGGCGGGCCTCCTCGTTCTTGCCGCCGACAAGATCGGGGAACAGGTGATAGGCGACAAAACCGATGATCGCGCCATAGCCGTAATTGTTGATCAGCGCGGCGTTCTCGTCGGTCTTGGCGCGGCGCTTGGGGTCTGCGGGCCACATCGCCGGATCGGGATTGCGCGCCTCGAGGTAGCGGGCGATCGCGTCGGTCTCGCGCAGGCGCATCCCGTCGATGTCGAGCACGGGCACCTTGCCGAAGGGATGGCGCGCGAGATGCTCGGGCTGGCGCGTCTCGCCGGCCAGAACATTCACCGGAACCTGGTCATAGGCGATGCCCTTGCGCGCCAGGAGGCACCGGATCGTGCGCACATAGGTCGATCCATCAAAGCCGTAGAGGGTCGTATCGGTCATTCCTGCATCCTTCATGTCAGGGGGTTGGTGGAAATGGGTCGGGAACCTCCGGGGCCTTCGCCCCGGGCGCCGCGGGGCCGGAGACCCCGTCGGCCAGAACCGCGACAAGCCGGCGCATGGTCGTGCGCAATCCCTCCGCCTCGGCCACCGTCAGGTGACCGGCAAGGCGGCGGGCCAGCGTGTCGGGAATCGTTGTCGCACGGTCGCGCAGCGCCATGCCGTGCGGGGTGGGCGTCACCACGACGCGCCGTTCGTCGCGATCGTCGCGCCGGCGCTGCACGAGGCCGGCCTTTTCCATGCGCTTGAGCAACGGCGTGACCGTCCCGCTGTCGAGAAACAGCCGCCGGCACAGATCGCCCACGCCGATCGCGCCCTCGCGCCAGAGCACGAGCATCACCAGATACTGCGCATAGGTGAGCCCCAGCGGCGCGAGCAAGGGCCGATAGGCGCGCACCATCAGATTGGAGGCGGCGTAAAGCGCAAAGCAGAGCTGGCGATCGAGGCACAGGGGATCGCCCTCGGACGGCTGCGCCTCCGGCGATGTCGCCGCTGCCATGCCCTGATGCGTCATCCTGCTGCTCTCCTGCTGGCGATGCCTTTCCCGACTGTCAGATAGGCGGCCCGCTTTATCTGGCAAGCCAGATAATCGCGCAAGATATTCCTTTTTGCGAAATCAGAACCAAAGCCCCGAGCGATGAAAGCGCGGCGCGCGCGGTCGGGCGTCGTGCAGCGGCGCGAACGGCAGGGCGCGCGCGATCTCTCGGGCGCGGGGCCAGGGCTCGCGGGGCCAGGACCCCAGCGCGCGCAGGCGCGCGATGCGCTCCTCGGTTGGCGGATGCGTGCGCAACAGCGAGGGCTCGGGGATGCGCCGTCCGGGCAGGAACATCTCCTCCCAGAAGCGCCCGGTGCGCCGCTCGAGCCGCGCCAGCGCCGAGGCCAGCCCCGCGGGATCGCCCGTCAGCTGCGCCGCGGCGCGGTCGGCCTCGTATTCGCGCCGCCGCGACAGCGCCAGTTGCAAAAGCGCCATGATCGTTGGCGCCAGCACGAGCAACAGCGGCGCGATCCAGGGGATCGTCGCAGCCCCCGCCAGCAGCAGCGGCAGGTTGATGAGCAACAGCATCTGCCCGAGCCAGCTGGCCAGGGAGACGGCGCGCGACATCGCGTCGGCCAGCCCCATCAGCCACAGGTCGCGATGCGCGACATGGGCAATCTCATGCGCCATGACCCCGGCCATTTCCCGCAGGCTCAGGAGCCGGATCAGCCCGTCGGTCAGGCAGATCACGCTGTCCTCGGGCCGGCCCATGGCAAAGGCATTGGGGATCCGGCTGGGCACATACCACAGCTCGGGCGGGCGCGGCAGCCCGGCGCGACGGGACAGGTCCTCCAGCAGGCGGTGCCCCTCCGGCCAGTCCTGCACACGCAGCGGCCGCGCCCGGTAGCCCCGCAGCAACAGCCCGCGCGACACCGAAGGCGCCAGCATCAGCCCGGCGATGGCGGCGGCGACGATGCCGAGCGTCGCCTCGGGCCCGGCGACCAGCCCCACCACCAGCCAGGCGATGACCGCCATCCCCGCGAGGATCAGCGCGGTCTGGAGCAGGTTCATCAGGCGATGGACGAGATCGGGAGACATCGCGCATTCCGGATTGGGGCAGGACGGGGATGCCATGTCGGGGCACCACGGACAAGGCGGATCGCGGCCCGACGTGGCGGCACGCCGGGCCGGGCCCGTCTCAGCGCGGCAGGACGACGAAGAATTCGCGCCCCTCGCGCCAGACCAGCAGGCCGAGCGCATTGCCGCGCGCCCGCTCCAGCGCCGCGCGCAGCTCGGCAAGGGTGGTGACCGGGCGGCGGTTGATCGCGAGGATCACATCACCCTGTTGCAGCCCGGCGCGCTCGGCGGGGCTGCGGGGCGCGACCGAGACGATCGCCAGCCCCTCGACGAGGCCATGGCCGGGCATACCGGGGGCAAGCGGCCGCAGCCCGAGACCGGCAAGTTCGGTCACGACGCCGCCCGGCGCGCCCGCCTCCTCGAGCGGATCGAGCGTGACCCGCAGCGCCAGCCGCTCATCCCCTCGCCGGATCTCGAGAACCACCGTCTCGCCGGGGCGGCGCATCCCGACGCGCCCGCGCAGCTCCGCCGAGCCGCGCAGCGCGTGGCCGTCAATGGCGGTGATCGCATCGCCGGGGCGCAGCCCGGCCCGGTCGGCGGCGCTGCCCGGCTCGACCGAGCTGACGACCGCACCCCCGGGCACCTCGAGGCCCATCGCCTCGGCCAGGTCAGGACCCAGATCCTGGATCATCACGCCCAGCCGACCGCGGGCGACCGTGCCGTGCTCGACCAGCTGGGCCATCACCGCCATCGCCATGTTCACCGGCACAGCAAAGCCCACGCCCACGTTGCCGCCGCCCCCCGGCGCGATGATCGCGGTGTTGATCCCCACCAGCCGCCCGTCGAGCGTGACCAGCGCCCCGCCCGAATTGCCCGGGTTGATGGAGGCATCGGTCTGGATGAAATCCTCGTATCCCTGCGGGTTGATCCCCGAGCGGCCCAGCGCCGAGATGATCCCCAGCGTCACCGTCTGCCCCAGCCCGAAGGGATTGCCGATCGCCACCACGTAATCGCCCACCAGCAGGGCATCGGAATTGCCGGTCTCGATGGCGGTCAGCCGATCGGCGGCGATCCGCAGAACGGCTATATCGGTGGCCGGGTCGGTGCCGACCAGCTCCGCCCGGAAGCTGCGCCCGTCGCGCAGCGAGACGCGGATCTCCGTCGCATCGGCGATGACGTGGTTGTTGGTGAGCACATGGCCGCGCGACGCATCGACGATCACCCCCGAACCCGCGCTCATCTGGCGCTGGACGGGGCCCTCGGGCAGCAGCGGCGGCAGGAAGGGCGCAAGGAACGGATCGCGAAACAGCGGGCTCATCGGCGTGGGCCGCTCCGAGAGCACGGAGATATTGACGACGGCCTCCGCCACCTGTTCGACCACCGGGGCGAGGGTTGGGATGCCACGATCATCGGCATGGGCCGGGACCGCGGGTCCGGCCCATGCCCCGGCGGCCGGCAGGCCCGCCCGGGCCGCAACGAGCATCGCCGCGACAAGCCCGGCGCTGCATATCCTGGCGAATCGGGATCTCATGGTGCTCCTCCGTCAGAAAACGGGGCGCCCGCGCGGGCGCCCCGACGGCTGCGACTGCGGGCCTCAGCCGGCCTTGACCTCGATATGCCTGACGCGGGCCTGCGCCTCCGGCGTCTGCGGCAGGCGCACGGTCAGCACGCCATTGCGAAAGCTGGCCTCGGCCTTTTCGCCATCCACCCCCGGCGGCAGCGGGATGGTCCGCCAGATCGCGCCATAGCTGCGCTCCGACAGGTAATAGCCCTTCTTGTCTTCCTGGCGCTCGATCTTCTTCTCGCCCTTCACCGTCAGCATGTCGTCGGTGACGCTCACCTCGATGTCGTCCATCGTCATGCCCGGCAGTTCGACCGAGATTTCCACGGCATCATCGGTCTGCACCACATCGGCCTTCGCCTCCGAATGACCCCAGGGCCAGTCGAGATCACCGAAATTCTTGCCGAAGCGGTTCCAGAACCCCTCGAAGGCCTGGTTCATCTCGCGTTGCAGCGCGGCGATGGGGTTTTCCTGGTCATGGTCGGGGCGGATCGCGTCATCCTTGCGCGCCCAGGGAATCAGGTCCTTGATCTTCATGGCATTCCTCCTTGTGAACAGGTCAACAGCCGCTCAGGCGGCCTTGACGCGGATCGTGCGGGGCTGGGCCTCATCCGCCCGCGGCAGGCGCAGGGTCAGCACGCCGTTCTTCAGTTCGGCCTCGATCCTGTCACTGTCGAAATCCTCGGACAGGGTGAAGGCGCGTTCGTAATCGCCCGGCTCGTATTCGGCATGGACGAGTTGCAGCGAATCGAGCGCCGCCGAACCCGAGCGCGCGCGAATGCTCAGCACCCGCTTTTCCAGCGCAATGTCGATATCCCCGGCGGCCACGCCGGGCAGTTCCATCATCAGCACCACACCGTCCTTCGTCTCGACGATATCCGTCAGCGGCCGCCAGACGCGACGGGCGCGCGAGGGCTCTGCCGTGGCTTCGGCCGGGGTCTGGTCGGGGGCTTGGCTCACTTCCTTGTTCGACATGATACGATCCTCCTCTCTCAAGCGGCCTTGATGGCGATGCGGCGGGGTTTGTCCTCGTCCGGGCGGCCCACGGCAATGCGCAGCACACCATCGGCAAAGCGCGCCTCGACCTTCTCGGGATCGACGCGGAAGGGCAGCTGGATCGAGCGGGTAAAGCGGCCGAAGGCGCGCTCGCGCCGGTGCCAGGTGGCCCCTTCGGGCAGTTCCGGCGCCTTGCGTTCGCCCGAGAGCGTCAGCAGGTTGTCCTTGACCTGGATGTCGATGTCTGCGGGATCGACGCCGGGCAGTTCGGCGGTGATCGCGGCCGCCTCGTCATTCTGCCAGATGTTCAGCGCGGGAAACGCGCGCGCGGCACCAAAGCCGAACCCGTCCGGATCCCCGGACAGGCGGCGCATCAGCGCAAAGGGATCCGCGGGGTAGAGAGCAGTCCGGTAAAGCATGGTCACCTCCTTCGATTGGCGCGCGAACACGGGCCACGAAGAAGCGGACGGATGCGCCGGCAGCGCATGACATATCGAACCGGCCGTCACCCCAGAGGGCCTCATCGCGCCCCCGAGATGGCCTGCCGCATCGGCCAGACCCGTCAGATCTCGTGAACCCCGTTCGGGCGTTCGCGACTGATAAAGGGGCCACCGCGGGCTGTTTCAAGACCCTTCCAGGCCATTAGAAACATGTATTTTTCCTGCATGTATGGACACCGCCGGCCCGGCTATTGCGCCGCCTGCGCGACGGGCCTGAGCGCCGGGAAATCCTCGGGGGTGATCGTCTCGCGCTCCAGCAGCAGCCGGGTGCCCGCCTCGAGATCGGCGCGGCGCTCGGTCAGCACCTGCCTGGCCCGCTCATAGGCGCGCGCGATCAGGTCGCGCACGGCCAGATCGACCTCACGCGCGGTCGCCTCGGAATAGTCGCGCGGGCTCAGCGAGGGGGCGCCGTCCTCACCCAGAAAGCTCGGCCGCTGCGCCTCGAGCACCGCCTGCCCGAGATCGGGATGCATCCCGAAGCGGGTGACGATCTGGCGGGCGATGTCGGTGACACGGGCAAGGTCGTCGGCGGCCCCGGTGGAGATCTCGCCCAGCACCAGATCCTCGGCCGCGCGCCCGGCCAGCAGCACCACCATGCGGTTTTCGAGATCGGAGCGGGTGATCAGGAAACGATCCTCGGTCGGGCGCTGCATCGTGTAGCCCAGCGCCCCGATCGTGCGCGGGATGATCGAGACCTTGTGCACGGGATCGGCGCCCGGCAGGCTCGCGGCGGCGAGCGCATGGCCCATCTCGTGCCAGGCGACGGCCTCGCGCTCCTTCGGGTTGAGCAGCCGGCCCTTGCGTTCGAGCCCGGCGACGATCCGCTCGATGGCGGCGGTCACATCCTCCATCTCCACCGCCTCGGCGCCGCGACGGGTGGCCTGGATGGCGGCCTCGTTGACGAGATTGGCCAGCTCCGCCCCCGAGAAACCCGGCGTCAGCCCCGCGATCTGATCAACATCGAGCCCGCGATGCTGCACCTTCCTGAGATGCACGCGCAGGATCGCGGCGCGCCCTCGCTTGTCGGGGCGGTCCACCACCACCTGCCGGTCGAAGCGGCCCGCGCGCAACAGCGCCGGGTCGAGGATCTCGGGCCGGTTGGTCGCCGCCAGAAGCACGATCCCCTCGCGCGGGTCGAACCCGTCGAGCTCGGTCAGGAGCTGGTTGAGCGTCTGCTCCTTCTCGTCATGCCCGCCGCCGAAGGCCCCGATGCCGCGCTTCTTGCCCAGCGCGTCGAGCTCGTCGATGAAGATGATGCAGGGCACGGCCTTGCGGGCCTGCTCGAACAGGTCGCGCACCCGCGCCGCCCCCACGCCCACGAACATCTCGACGAATTCCGAACCCGAGATCGAGAAGAACGGCACCCCCGCTTCGCCGGCCACCGCGCGGGCGACCAGCGTCTTGCCCGTGCCCGGCGGACCGACCAGCAGGATGCCCTTGGGAATGCGCGCGCCGAGGCGGCCATATCTGTCGGGCTCCTTGAGAAAGCTGACGATCTCCTCCAGCTCCTGTCTGGCCTCGTCGATGCCGGCCACATCGTCGAAGGTGACGCCCGTGTCCTTCTCGACATAGACCTTGGCCTTGGACTTGCCGACCGTCATCATGCCGCCAAAGCCCTGTTTCTCGGCGATCTTGCGGAACACGAACATCCACAGCCCGAAGATCAGAAGGATCGGCACCACCCAGGACAGGATCTGGGTCAGGAAGGTATTGGTCACCGTGCCATCATATTCGGCGCTCGACTGTTCGAGGCGCCGCGTCAGATCCTCGGGGACGATGTTGGTGACGAAATTCGTCCGCCCGTCGATCGGCTCGCGGTAGCGCCCGATCACGCGCTCGGTCTGGACCTGCACCGCCGCGATCCGGTCCTGTTCGAGCAACTCGATGAAGCGCGAATAGGGGATGCGCTCGGTGACCGATACCCCCTGCCACCAGGACTGGAACAGCATGAGGATCAGGAACGCCCATATCCAATACCAGATGTTGAGCTGATGTTTCTTGTTCATGTCCATGTCCATGCCATCCTGAAGCTGCAAAACCGGATGGATGCCCGCCCCCGTGCGGCGCGCCCCGAATCGCCGGAACGGGCAAACCCGGTCGAGATGTAATCGGCCCCGGGCGATCGGACAACGCCCGATGCCCGCAACCCGCGCGGCGCCCGGCCCTGCCGTTGACGCCCGGCACGCGCGCGCCCACCTCCCGGGCAGAAGGACAACCAACTGCGTCCAAGGAGGTGAACATGAGCGTGAGACAGGATCACACGACGATCCGAGGGCACAACGGCCCTGCCTTCCGGCCCCGTATCCCGGGCACCGACCTGCGGTCGGAGGCGGTGCCGACAGCGCGCATCTACCGCCCTGCCCGCGCGCCCGGCGCGTGCGCACCGCGGCCGCGCCACTGGGTGCTGGAATTCGAGCCCTGGTGCGCCCCCACGCGCGAGCCGCTGATGGGCTGGATCTCGGGCAAGGACAGCTTCCGCCCGATCCGAATGCGTTTTGCCGATCGCGACAGCGCGGTGGATTTTGCCATGCGCAACGACTGGCGCTTCGTGGTGCAGGACGCGCCGGGGACGACGGGCTGAGCCCGCGCCAGCGCCCCCCGCGCCCGCGGCCCCTTTACCCGCCGTTTCGCGGCCCTATCTGGCGTGGGCGCGGTCGCGCCCATACCCGCCTTTACCCCGGCGCGATTGCCCGTTACCCACGGGTCCGGTCCGCCCGTGGACCCGCCCGCCAGAGGAGCCGCGCGTGAAGACTCAATGCCCCCCCGTCAGCCGCGATGCGTTTCTCGCTGCCATGCGGCAGGTGGCGGCGACCGTGACGGTGGTGACGACCGACGGCCCGGCGGGCCGGGTCGGGGCCACGGTGAGCGCCTTCGCCTCGCTCTCGGCCGATCCGCCCTCGGTGATCGTGTGCCTGCGCGCCGACAGCCGGATCGCGCGGGCGGTGCTGGCAAACGGGGTGTTCTGCGTCAACATCCTGCCCGAGGAGGCGGTCGAGGTGGCGCGCGCCTTTGCCGGCCCCTCGCCGGAGGATCCCGCCCGGCGTTTCGAGGGCCTTGCCATCGAGGACGATTGCCACGGGCCGCGCCTGCCCGGCGCGACGAGCCTTGCCTGCACGCTCGCCGATCATGTGCACCACGCCACCCATGCGATCTGTATCGGGACGGTGGTCGGGCTGCGCCTGGCCGGTCGAAAGCCGCTCACCTATCTCGGTGGCGGCTATCACCGGCTGCATCCTCACGAGGACTGACGCCCCTTGCGCCGGCCACGGAGCAGGTCTAGCAATGCCGGCATGACCGAGACCACCCTCCCCCATGCCGAGGACCGACGCGCGCGCCGCAACGTGGCGGTGCTCGTGGGCGCGCAGGCGATCCTCGGCGCGCAGATGCCGATGATCTTCGTGGTCGGCGGGCTCGCGGGGCAATCGCTGGCCGCCAATGTCTGTTTCGCGACGCTGCCGATCTCGCTCATCGTGATGGGCTCGATGCTGTCGGCCACGCCGATGTCGCATGTGATGCAGCGGTTCGGGCGGCGCGCGGGGTTCTTCATCGGGGCGCTGTTCGGGGCCATGGGCGGCGCGGTCGGGGCCTGGGGGCTTTATGAGGCGTCCTTTCCGATCTTCCTCATGGGCAGTTTCCTGACCGGCACCTACATGTCGGCGCAGGGATTCTACCGCTTTGCCGCCGCCGACACGGCCAGCGCCGCCTTTCGCCCCAAGGCCATTTCCTATGTCATGGCGGGGGGACTGCTGAGCGCGATCGTCGGCCCGCAACTGGTGAAGCTCACCTCGCAGGCGATGGTGATTCCGTTTCTGGGCACCTATCTCGCGGTGATCGGGGTCAACCTGCTGGGCGCGCTGCTCTTTCTGCTGCTCGACATTCCCAGACCCCCCGTGCCCGACCAGGATGCGCCGCGCGGGCGATCCCGGCGCGAATTGCTGCGCACGCCGCGCATTGCCGTGGCGGTGATCTGTGCCACGGTCTCCTATGCGCTGATGAACCTGGTGATGACCTCGACGCCGCTCGCGGTGGTGGGCTGCGGCTATACCCCGTCAGATGCCGCCGATATCGTGTCGGGGCATGTGCTGGCGATGTATCTGCCGTCCTTCTTCACCGGCCACCTGATCGCGCGCTTCGGGGTGGAGCGGATCGTGGCGGCGGGGCTCGTGATCCTCGCCGGGGCGGGGGCGGTGGCCCTCTCGGGGGTGGCGCTGGAGAATTTCTTCATCGCGCTGATGCTCCTGGGGCTGGGGTGGAATTTCGGCTTCATCGGGGCGACCACGATGCTCGCGAGCGAGCACGAGCCGCATGAGCGCGGGCGCGTGCAGGGGATGAACGATTTCATCGTGTTCGGCGGCGTGACCCTCGCCTCGCTGTCCTCGGGCGGGCTGATGAATTGCTCGGGCGGCACGCCGGAGGCGGGCTGGACCGCGGTGAACCTCGCGATGATCCCGTTCCTGACGCTGGCGGGCGGGGCGCTCATCTGGCTGGCGCTGCGCCCGCGGGCGGCGTGATCCTCCGAGTATTTGCAGAAAGATGAAGAACCGCGTCAGTCCCGGCGCGTATCGGGGTCGGGCTGGCCCACCCCGAGAAAGAGCCGCCTGAGCGGCAGGATCCAGACCACGCCCAGCACGACGAAGACCACAAGATCCACGAACCACGAAAGCCCCTCATGACGCGCGCGCAGCCAGTCGGTGAGGGTCACAGAGGCAACGATCCAGAGCGGCAGCGCCACCAGCAGAACCACCAGCGACCATCGCTTGCGCGCCTTGTATCCGAGGGCCATGCCTGCCTCCTCAATCGGCGAAGGGATCGGTGACGAGGATCGTGTCCTCGCGCTCGGGCGAGGTGGACAGGAGCGCGACCGGGCAGCCGATCAGTTCCTCCACACGGCGCACATACTTGATGGCCTCGGCGGGCAGGTCGGCCCAGCTTCGCGCGCCTTCGGTGGATTGCGACCAGCCGGGAAGCTCCTCATAGACGGGCACGCAGCGCGCCTGCGCCTCGGCGGCCATCGGCAGGTGATCGAGCCGCGTGCCGTCGAGATCGTAGCCCACGCAGATTTTCAGCGTCTCGAACCCGTCGAGCACGTCGAGCTTGGTCAGCGCGATGCCGTTCATGCCCGAGGTGGCGCAGGTCTGGCGCACGAGGCAGGCGTCGAACCAGCCGCAGCGCCGCTTGCGCCCCGTGACGGTGCCGAATTCATGCCCGCGCGTGCCAAGCCGCTCGCCATCGGCATCGTCGAGCTCGGTCGGGAACGGGCCTTCGCCGACGCGGGTGGTATAGGCCTTGACGATGCCCAGCACATAGTCGATCGCGCCCGGCCCGAGGCCCACGCCCGTCGCCGCCTGACCGGCGATCACATTCGACGAGGTGACAAAGGGATAGGTGCCGAAATCAATGTCGAGAAGCGCGCCCTGCGCCCCCTCGAAGAGGATGCGGCGGCCGGCGCGGCGCTCTTCGTTCAGCACCTTCCAGACCGGCCCCGCATAGGGCAGGATCTGCGGCGCGATCGCCTTCAGTTGCGCGATCAGCGCGTCGCGGTCCACCGGCGCGATGCCAAGGCCGCGCCGCAGCGGATCGTGATGCTGCAACGCCCGGTCCACCCGCGCGATCAGCGTCGCCTCGTCGGCGAGATCGGCCACGCGCACCGCGCGGCGGCCCACCTTGTCCTCGTAGGCCGGGCCGATGCCGCGCCCGGTGGTGCCGATCTTGGTGCCCTTGCTCGCCGCCTCTTCACGCGCACGGTCAAGCTCGCCATGGATGGGCAGGATCAGGGGCGTGTTCTCGGCGATCATCAGCGTCTCGGGGGTGATGTCCACCCCCTTTTCGCGGATCGAAGCAATCTCCTGCACGAGGTGCCACGGGTCGAGCACCACGCCATTGCCGATCACCGAGAGCTTGCCGCCCCGCACCACGCCCGAGGGCAGCGCGTTGAGCTTGTAGATATTGCCGTCGATCACGAGGGTATGGCCGGCGTTATGCCCGCCCTGAAAGCGCGCGATCACATCGGCGCGCTCGCTCAGCCAATCGACGATCTTGCCCTTTCCCTCATCGCCCCACTGGGCGCCCACGACGACGACATTGGCCATGATGATCCTCTCGGCAGGTGCGGATTGCGCGCGCCGGTATAGCCGGGGGAGGGGCGGGGGGAAACCGGAATCTGGGCCCGCGCGCCCCCCCCGCGCGCCCCGGGACGGCGGCACCAGCCCGCCTCAGCCCGCCTCAGCCCGCCTCGCCGCCGAGCCGCGCGAGCACCGCGGCCGTGTCGATGCCCGTCACCGCGCCCGCCACCCGGCCGCGCGGCTCGCTCAGGCGCGTGGCGACATAGGCCCCTGCCACCGCCCCCGGCGCCTGCCGCAAGAGCACCGACGCCGTGAGCAGCGTGGCGAGGCTCTCGACGTAGAACCGCGCCTGCCCCTCCTCGGGCAGGGTCGGAAAGGTCTGCATATGCGCCTTCAGCGCCGCGTCGAAGCGCCGGTCCTGGCCCGCCACCGTCGCCAGCTCGGCGCTGAGCACCTCGCCTGCCAGCGGCTCGCGGCGCAGCGTGCGCAGGATGTCGAGGCAGATCACGTTGCCCGAGCCCTCCCAGATCGCGTTGAGCGGCGCCTCGCGGTAGAGAAGCGGCAGCGGCGTGTCCTCCACATAGCCCATGCCGCCGAGACACTCCATCGCCTCACAGACCAGCCCCGGGCAGAGCTTGTTGCCGAGGAACTTGGCCAGCGCCACGCCGAGGCGCGCGAATGCGCGCGCCGCCGCGCCCTGTTCGTCGAAGGCGCGCGCCACATGCAGCCCGAGCGCGAGCGTGCCCTCCCAGTCGAGCGCCAGATCGGCCAGCACCGCGCGCATCAGCGGCTGGTCGATGAGCCGCTTCTGAAAGGCCGAGCGGTGGCGCGCCCAGTGATGCGCCTCCGACAGCGCCGCGCGCATGAGGCCGGCGGGGGCCAGCGCGGTATCGAGCCGCGTGTGATGCACCATCTCGATGATGGTGCGCACGCCCTCGCCCTCCTCGCCCAGCCGGTGCGCCAGCGCGCCGTGATACTCGATCTCCGCCGAGGCATTGGCGCGGTTGCCGAGCTTGTCCTTGAGGCGCTGGATATGGAGGGTGTTGCGCCCCCCGTCCAGCCAACGTGGCACCACAAAGCAGGTGAGCCCCCCCGCCGCCTGCGCCAGCGTCAGAAACCCGTCGGACATCGGCGCGGAGCAGAACCATTTGTGCCCGGTGAGGCGGTAATGATCGCCCTCGGGCTCGGCGCGGGTGCTGTTGGCGCGGATGTCCGAGCCGCCCTGTTTCTCGGTCATCGCCATGCCCATCGTCGCGCCGCCCTTGCGCGCGAGCGGGCGGGCGGCGGGATCGTAGAGCCGGGCGGTGAGCTTGGGCACCCACTCTGCCAGGAGCGCCCGGTCGGCCTTGAGCGCGGGGATCGCGGCATAGGTCATCGTCATCGGACAGCACACGCCGGGTTCCACCTGGCTCATGAGATAGACCATGGCCGCATGGGTGGCATGTCCCCCCGCCGCCCCCTCCCAGGGGATCGCGGCATAGCCCGCGCCGATCCCCGCCGCCATCAGCCGGTGATAGGCGGGGTGAAAGCGCACCTCGTCGAGCCTGCGCCCGCCCGCATCAAAAAGCACCGCCTCGGGCGGGTGGCGGTTGGCGTCCCGGCCGAGCGCGCGCATCTCGGCCGTGCCGATCAGCGCCCCGAAATCCGCGAGCCGCGCCGCGTCCGCCCCCGCCGCCGCCGCATGATCAACAAGCGCGGGATCCCCGGCCCACAGGTCGAGATCGCCGCGCGGGGCGGGCTGGTTGGTCACCTCATGGGTGCTCAGGCGGTCATGGCCGGGGCTCTGGGACATGGGGTCACTCCTCCGGGTGCGATGCCAGGGCGATGCCAGGGCGATGCTAGGGCGATGCGGCACCGGGCGAAAGGGGATTCACAAATCGCCCCCCATATGCCATGGTCTCACCATGGCGCCCCCGAAGAGGCGCAGGCCACGCCACACGAGCAGCACACGAGCAGAACGAGGGCAGGATGCGAAGGAACAGCTCCGTCTGGGGGAGCCTTGCGGTGATCTCGCTGGCCTTTTTTCTCGGGGCCTATTTCACCTATGCCGCCATTCAGGGCGATTACGGCCTGTTCCGCCGCGCCGAGATCGAGGCGCAGAGCGCCGATTTGCGCCAGCGGCTCGCGCAGATCGAAGCCGATGTCGCGCGCATGGAGATCCTGACGCGGCGGCTTTCGGACGATTTCCTCGATCTCGACCTTCTCGACGAGCAGGCCCGCGACGTGCTCGGCCTGCTGCGCGCGGATGAAATCGTGATCCGCTGACGCCGGCCTGTCGCCACGCGGCAAATTCTCCCTCGCCACTGGGGCGGGATTGGTGTAGGAAATGGTTTAGTATTAAACCATTTTTTCCAGCACGAGGAGCGCCCCATGCCCCCCCGTAAAAGCGCCGCGAAACCGGATGTTTCCGCCGACGAACTCAAGCAGTATTACCGCGACATGCTGCTGATCCGCCGATTCGAGGAGAAGGCCGGGCAGCTCTACGGCATGGGGCTGATCGGCGGGTTCTGCCATCTCTATATCGGGCAGGAGGCGGTTGTGGTCGGGCTCGAGGCCGCCGCCCGGGAGGGCGACCGCCGGATCACCACCTATCGCGACCACGGCCATATGCTGGCCTGCGGGATGGATCCCGACGGCGTGATGGCGGAACTGACCGGGCGCGAAGGCGGCTACAGCCGGGGCAAGGGCGGCTCGATGCACATGTTCTCGACCGAGAAGCGGTTCTATGGCGGGCATGGCATCGTGGGGGCCAATGTGCCGCTCGGCGCGGGGCTTGCGTTCGCCGACAAGTATCTCGGCAATGACAACGTGACCTTCACCTATTTCGGCGACGGCGCGGCCAACCAGGGGCAGGTTTACGAGACGTTCAACATGGCCGCACTCTGGGCGCTGCCGGTGATCTTCGTCATCGAGAACAACCAGTATGCCATGGGCACGGCGCAGAAACGCTCCACCTCGACGCCCGACATCTACACCCGCGGGGAGGCCTTCGGCATCCCCGGCGAGGCGGTGGACGGGATGGACGTTCTCGCTGTCAGGGCCGCGGGCGAAAAGGCGGTGGCGCATTGCCGCGCCGGCAAGGGGCCGTATATCCTCGAGATCAAGACCTATCGCTATCGCGGCCATTCCATGTCGGACCCGGCGAAATACCGCACCCGCGAGGAGGTCCAGAAGATGCGCGAGGAAAAGGACGCCATCGAGCATGTGCGCGACCTGCTCCTGTCCGGCGGCCACGCCACCGAGGACGACCTCAAGGCGATCGACAAGGAAATCAAGGACATCGTGAACAAGGCCGCCGAATTCGCCAAGACCAGCCCCGAGCCCGCGCCCGAGGAACTCTGGACCGACATCATCGCCGAAGTGGCGCCGCAGAACGCCTGAGGAGGAGAGACGACAATGGCAACCGAAATTCTCATGCCCGCCCTCTCCCCCACGATGGAGGAAGGCACGCTCGCCAAATGGCTGGTCAAGGAGGGCGATACCGTCAAGGCAGGCGATATCCTCGCCGAGATCGAGACCGACAAGGCGACGATGGAATTCGAGGCGGTGGACGAGGGCACCGTGGGGCGCATCCTCGTGGCCGAGGGCACCGAAGGGGTAAAGGTCAACACGCCCATCGCGGTGCTGCTGGAAGAGGGCGAGGACGCCTCGGCGGCCGAGGCCGCGCCGAGCGCGCCCGCGCCCGAACAGCAGGCCACACCGGCCAAGGCCCCGGCAGCGGCCAAGGCCCCCGAGGCCCCGAAGACCGACACGAGCCCCGACTGGCCCGAGGGCACCGAGACGCAGAAAATGACCGTGCGCGAGGCATTGAATGCCGCCATGGCCGAGGAAATGCGCCGCGACGAGACGGTGTTCGTCATGGGCGAGGAGGTGGCCGAATATCAGGGCGCCTACAAGATCACCCAGAACCTGCTCGAGGAATTCGGCGCCAAGCGGGTGATCGACACGCCCATCACCGAGCAGGGCTTTGCCGGGATCGGCGTCGGCGCCTCCTGGGGGGGCTTGCGGCCCATCGTCGAATTCATGACCTGGAATTTCGCCATGCAGGCGATTGACCAGATCATCAACTCGGCGGCCAAGACCCTCTATATGTCGGGCGGGCAGATGGGCAGCCCGATCGTGTTTCGCGGCCCGAACGGGGCGGCGGCGCGCGTGGCGGCCCAGCACAGCCAGGATTACGCCGCGTGGTATGCGCATGTGCCCGGGCTTCGCGTGGTGCAGCCCTATTCGGCGGCCTGCGCCAAGGGCCTGCTGAAATCCGCGATCCGCGACCCGAACCCGGTCGTGTTCCTGGAAAACGAGATCCTCTATGGCCGCAGCTTCGAGGTGCCGAAACTCGATGATTTCACCATTCCCTTCGGCAAGGCGAAGGTGTGGCGCGAGGGCACGGATGTGACCATCGTGAGCTTCGGCATCGGCATGACCTATGCGCTCGAGGCCGCCGAAAAGCTGGCCGGGGACGGGATCAGCGCCGAGGTGATCGACCTGCGCACGCTGCGCCCGATGGATACCGACACGGTGATCCGTTCGGTGATGAAGACCAACCGTTGCGTGACGGTGGAAGAGGGCTGGCCGGTGGCGTCCATCGGCAACCATATCTCGGCGGTGCTGATGCAACAGGCGTTCGATTATCTCGACGCGCCGGTGATCAACTGCACCGGCAAGGACGTGCCGATGCCCTATGCCGCCAATCTCGAAAAGCTGGCGCTGACCTCGACCGACGAGGTGATCGACGCCGTGCGCCAAGTGACCTACCGGTAAGGAGAGCGCCATGCCGACCGAAATTCTCATGCCCGCCCTCTCGCCCACGATGGAAGAGGGCACGCTGGCGAAATGGCTCGTCGGGGAGGGCGATACGGTCGCGGCGGGCGATCTGCTGGCCGAGATCGAGACCGACAAGGCGACGATGGAATTCGAGGCCGTGGACGAGGGCACCATCGGCAAGATCCTCGTGCCCGAAGGCAGCGAGGGGGTCAAGGTCAACACCCCCATCGCCGTGCTGCTGGAGGAGGGCGAAAGCGCGTCGGATATTGGCAGCGCCCCCGCGCCCAAGGCGGAGGCCCCGGCCCCCGCCGCCGCCGCGGAGAGCGCGCCCAAAGAGGCGGCCACCCCTGCCCCCGCCGCGCCAAAAGCGGCCGATGGGGGCCGCGTCTTTGCCTCGCCGCTGGCGCGGCGGATCGCCGCCGAGAAGGGGCTCGACCTGCGCGCAATCAAGGGCTCCGGCCCGCATGGCCGCATCGTCAAGGCCGATGTTGAGGGCGCGAAACCCGCCGCAGCCGCCCCCGCCAAAGCGGCGGAGAAGGCCCCTGCCCCGGCACCGGCCCCCTCGGCCCCCTCGGGCCCCTCGGGCGATGCCATCGCCGCGATGTATCAGGGCCGCGCGTATCAGGAGGTCAAGCTCGACGGGATGCGCAAGACCATCGCCGCGCGTCTGACCGAGGCCAAGCAGACCGTGCCGCATTTCTACCTGCGCCGCGAGATCCGCCTCGATGCGCTGATGAAATTCCGGGGCGAGCTGAACAAGCAGTTGGAGCCGCGCGGCGTGAAGCTCTCGGTCAACGATTTCATCATCAAGGCCTGCGCGCTGGCGCTTCAGGCGGTGCCGGATGCCAATGCCGTCTGGGCGGGCGACAAGGTGCTGAAACTGAAGCCGTCGGATGTGGCCGTGGCGGTGGCGATCGAGGGCGGGCTCTTTACCCCCGTCCTGAAGGATGCCGAGATGAAATCGCTCTCGGCGCTGTCGTCGGAGATGAAGGACCTGGCCAAACGCGCCCGCGACCGCAAGCTGGCACCCCATGAATATCAGGGCGGCACCTTCGCCATTTCCAATCTCGGCATGTTCGGGATCGAGAATTTCGACGCGGTGATCAACCCGCCGCATGGCGCGATCCTCGCCGTGGGTGCGGGGCTGAAAAAGCCGGTGGTCGGCCGCGACGGCGAATTGACGGTGGCCACGGTCATGTCGGTGACGCTCTCGGTCGATCACCGGGTGATCGACGGCGCGCTCGGGGCGGAACTGCTCCAACAGATCGTCGAAAACCTCGAAAACCCGATGGTGATGCTGGCCTGAGCGCCGCCGCCCGCACCGCCCCCGTCATCCCGGCGGGGGGCATCACGCGGAGGCGGCCGGCTCCGCGTCCGAGCCGCGCACGCCCAGCAGCTGATCCATGCTGACAGCCGGCTGATCGCAGCCCGCCTCGCCCACGATCCTTGCCGGGACGCCCGCCACCGTCTTGCAGCACGGCACATCCTGGAGAACGACCGAACCCGCGGCGATGCGACTGCACCGGCCCACGCGGATATTGCCGAGCACCTTGGCCCCTGCCCCGATCAGCACGCCATCGCCGATCTTGGGGTGGCGGTCCTCTTCCTCCTTGCCGGTCCCGCCAAGCGTCACCGAATGCAGCATCGACACATTGTCACCCACCACCGCCGTCTCGCCGATGACGATGGAATGGGCGTGGTCGATCATGATGCCCTGCCCGATCCGGGCGGCGGGGTGGATATCCACGCCGAACACCTCGGACGAGCGCATCTGGAAGAACCGCGCCAGATCGCGCCGCCCCTCGCGCCAGAGCCAGTGCGCGATCCGATAGGCCTGCACCGCCTGATAGCCCTTGAAGAACAGAAGCGGCAGCAGGAACCGGTCGCAGGCCGGGTCGCGGTCGCGCACGGCGACGATATCGGCCCGCGCCGCGAGGCCGATGCAACTGTCGGAGGCGAGCGCCTTGTCGCAGATCTCGCGCAGGATCTGCTCGGGCATCTCCGGTGAGGCGAGCTTGAGCGAAATCCGGTAGGCCAGCGCCGATTCGAAGCTGCCATGGTGCAGCACGCTGGAATGGATCAGCCCGCCCAGGAGCGGCTCTTCGGCAATGGCCGCGCGCGCCTCCTGCGCGATCTGGACCCAGACGGGATCGAATTCGGCCAGTTTGGTCTTGATATGAGGCACGGGCTGGTCTCCTTATCGGGGCTTCACTATACCAGAGGCGCGGCGGCGAGAAAATCCACTCCGGTCGCGGGGATGTAGGGCGATGGATCACAAGAGGCAAACCGTCTTTCGCGCGCGGATCGTCGAACGGCTGGCCGAGCTCGACGCCGAGGATGCGCGCGGACGCGCGGGACAGGCCACGGTGACGCTCGATCAGCAGGCCATCGGTCGGCTGAGCCGTCAGGACGCGCTGCAATCGCAGGCCATGGCGCGCGCCACCCAGGCCCGGCGCGAGATCGAGCGGCAGCGCCTGCGCGCGGCTCTCGCGCGGCTCGACGAGGGCGAGTTCGGGTATTGCGAGGATTGCGGCGAGGCCATCGCCGAGGCGCGGCTCGCGCTTGACCCCGCGCTCACGCGCTGCATTTCCTGTGCGGCGGGATAGCACCGCGACAGGAGTCCCCATGACCCGATCCGCCATCATCGTGAGCCACGGACAGCCCTCCGACCCGGACCCGGCGGAGGCGGCGCTCGCCCGCTTTGCCGCGCGCGTGGCCGAGGCGCTCCCCGGCTGGCATGTGGGATCGGCCACGCTGGCCAGGCCCGGCGCGCTCGAGGCGGCATTGGAGGCGGCAGGCCCCGCCCCGCGCATCTATCCGCTCTTCATGACCGAGGGCTGGTTCACCGGCGAGGCGCTGCGCAAGCGGCTCGGGGATGCGCCTGCCGAGGTGCTGCGCCCGCTGGGTGTCTCGCCCGCCCTGCCCGCGCTCGCCGCCGACTGGCTCGGACAGGAGATCACCCGCGCCGGCTGGCAAGAAGCCGAAGTGGAGGTTTTCGTCGCCGCGCACGGATCGGGCCGCAGCCCCAATTCGGCGCGCGACACCCGCGCCTTTGCCAGGGCCCTCGGCGCGCGCCTGCCGGTGGCCGGGATTCGCGTGGGCTTTGTCGAAGAGGCCCCCTTTCTGGCCGAGGCCGCGCGCGGGCTGGGCGAGCAGAGCCTCTGCCTGCCCTTCTTCGCCGCCGGGGGCGGGCATGTCACCGATGACATTCCCGAGGCGCTCGACGCGGCGGGCTTTGCCGGGCTGCGCCTGCCACCCATCGGCTGCGCGCCCGCCGTGCCGGGGCTCGTGGCGCGGGAGATCGCCGCCGCGGGCTGACCCGCCGTTAGCGCCACCGCTCGCAGCAACGCGAGCCTGGCGGCGACGGTTATCGCTAACATACTGAAAATCGGTGAAAATCAGCCAGAAATCGCCGCTTTGCGCCTTTTCCCGCGCGCGCCTCCGGTCTATACGGCGCGTGATTTTCCGAACAGGAGACACCCCATGACCATTACCGTCGGCATCAACGGGTTCGGCCGCATCGGTCGCTGCACGCTGGCCCATATTTCCGAGAGCCAGCGCAACGATATCAAGGTGGTCCGGATCAACGCCACCGGCCCGATCGAGACCGCCGCGCATCTGATGCGCTATGACAGCGTGCATGGCCGCTTTGGTCACCCGATCACCGTGGCGGGCAATACGCTCGATCTGGGGCGCGGGCCGATCGAGGTCATGTCCACCTACGATCTCGGCGCGCTCGACTGGGAAGGCGTCGATGTGGTCCTCGAATGCACCGGCAAGTTCAACGACGGCGCCAAGGCAAAGGCGCATCTGGAACGCGGCGCGCGCAAGGTGCTGATCTCGGCGCCTGCGAAAAACGTGGATCGCACCGTGGTCTTCGGGGTCAACGACGCGCTGCTGCAATCGGGTGAGCGGATGATCTCGAACGGCTCCTGCACCACCAATTGCCTCGCCCCCGTGGCCAAGGTGCTCCACGAGGCCATCGGCATCGAGAGCGGCATCATGACCACGATCCACGCCTATACCGGCGATCAGCCGACGCTCGACCGCCGCCACAACGATCTCTACCGCGCGCGCGCGGCGGCGATGTCGATGATCCCCACCTCCACCGGCGCGGCCAAGGCGCTCGGCGAGGTGCTGCCCGAACTGGCGGGGCGGCTCGACGGCTCGGCCATCCGCGTGCCCACGCCCAATGTCTCGGCGGTGGACCTGACCTTTGTCGCCGCGCGCGACGTGACCCGCGCCGATGTCAACGAGGTGGTGGCCGAGGCGGCAGCGGGCGCGCTGAAGGGCATTCTCGGCTACGATCCCGAACCCAAGGTCTCGGTCGATTTCAACCATACCGAGGAAAGCGCGATCTTCGCCCCCGACCAGACCAAGGTCACCGGCAAGCGGCTGGTGCGGGTGCTGGCCTGGTATGACAACGAATGGGGCTTTTCGTGCCGCATGGCGGATGTGGCCGTCGCCATGGGCCGCCTGCAATAACCCGCGGCCGGGTTTCGGCGTCTCTGTCCCCGCGAGGCGCCGGAGCCCGCCGCAGCCCTCTGGCCCACCCCCACCGACCGGCGATCCCCGGCCTCAGGGCTGGCGCAGCGTATCGCCGAAGCTCAGCCGTGGCTCGAGCGCGATGCGCTGCGGCGCGCGCGGGGCCTCGGGGTCGGCGGCATGGGCGGCGATGATCCGGGCGGCGCGCCGCCCGATCTCGAGCCGGCAGGCATCCATGGTGGCCAGACGTCGCGGCAGCCCCTCGAGAAGATCCACCCCGTTGAACCCCGCAAGCCCGATCTGCCCGGGAATGTCCGCGCCCTGCTCAAGCAGGTAAAGAAGCCCGCCCGCCCCGATCATATCATTGGAATAATACAGGAAATCCAGGTCCGGCGTGCGCGCGAGCATATCGGCCGTCATTTCGCGCCCCTTGGCCAGCGCCGATCCCCCGGAATAGAATTCCCGATCCGCCACCTCGATCCCGGCCTTCGCGAGCGCCTCGGTGAATCCCTCGAACCGTTTGCGCGCCCGGTGATCGAGCGGCATCTTGGTGCCCATGAAGCCGATCCGCCGATAGCCCGCCCGGATGATCGCCTGCGCCATCTGCTGCCCGGCCCGCCGGTGCGAGATCCCCACCACCGAATCGACCGGCGTGCCGTCCACATCCATGATCTCGACCACCGGAATCCCCGCAGCCGCGAGCATCGCCCGGCTCGCCTCCGAATGCTCGAGCCCCGCGATGATCACCCCCGTGGGCCGCCATGACAGCATCTCGTAGAGGACCCGCTCTTCCTTTTCCGGGCGATAGCCGGTCAGCCCCACCACCGGTTGCAGCCCGGTTTCGTCAAGCTCCTGGCTGATCCCGGTCATGACCTCGGGAAAGACCATGTTGGACATCGACGGGATGATCACGGCCACCAGGTTGACCCGCTGGCTGGCCAGCGCCCCGGCGATCCTGTTGGGCACATAGCCCAGCCGCCGCGCCGCCTCGAGGACGCGCGCGCGCGTCGCCTCGGACACGTCGCGCTTGTTGCGCAGCACCCGGCTCACCGTCATTTCCGACACGCCCGCCGCCTCGGAGACGTCGCGCAGGGTCAGCGGATGGCGGTCATTGGCGGACACGGGCAGGCAATCCGGTTGCGACAGGTTCCAGACAGGTAGCCAAACCCGCCGCCACGTTCAAGCGCGCAGATCGCCCGGCACCACCCGACGCGATCAGCCCGCCCCGGCCGGCGCGGCATCCTCGAGGCGCAGCTGCACCGCCTGCCGCCCGCCCCAATGGTTGATCTCGAGCCGCCCCGCGAGGTGAAAGCGCGCGCCGCCATGCGCCAGAAGCGCCGCGCCAAGCGGACCCTCGGCCATCCCGAAGCCGATCGCATCGAGCGACGCCCCCATCCCGTCATCGACGCGCAGCTTGAGATGCGCCGCCCCCAGCACACGGGCAAAGCCGATCCGGCAATCGGGAAAGACCAGCCTCGGCGCCGGCGCTCCCGCCCCGAAGGGCCCCGCCGCCTCGATCTGCTCGACGAGATCGACCGTCGCGGCGCCGGGCATCAGCACGCCATCGAGCCGAAGATCGGCGGGCCCGCCCGCCCCCGCGCCTTGCCGCGCCAGCAGCTCCGACAGCCGCGCCATTGCCTCCTCCAGCCGCTCGCGCGCCACCGTCAGCCCCGCCGCCATGCGATGCCCGCCGCCCTTGATGAGCAGCCCTTCGCGCGCCAGCCGCTGCACCGCGTGGCCCAGATCGACCCCCGCGACCGACCGCCCCGACCCCTTGCCCTCGGCCCCCTCGAGCCCGATCACCACGGCAGGGCGGTTCGCCACCTCCTTGAGGCGGCTTGCGACGATGCCCACCACGCCCGGATGCCAGCCCTCGCCCGCCGCCCAGACCAGCGGCGCGTCAAACCCCCGCGCCTCGGCCTGCGCCAGCGCGCTTGCGCGCACCTCCGCCTCGATCGCGCGCCGCTCCTCGTTGAGCGCCTCGAGCCGCTCGGCCAGCGCGCGCGCCTCGCGCGCATCGTCGCTCGCCAGAAGGCGCGCGCCGAGATCCGCCTGCCCGATCCGCCCACCCGCATTCACGCGCGGCCCCAGCACAAAGCCCAGGTGATAGGCCGCCGGCGGCCGGTCGAGCCGCGCCACATCGGCAAGCGCCACCAGACCGGGGCGCGCGCGCCGCGCCATCACCGTCAGCCCTTGCCGCACGAAGGCGCGGTTGACGCCGATGAGGGGCGCCACATCGGCCACCGTCGCCAGCGCCACCAGATCGAGCATCGCCATCAGGTCCGGCCCCGCGCGCCCCGCCGCGCGCAATTGCCGCCCCGCCTCGACCAGCATCAGGAACACCACGCCCGCGGCACACAGATGCCCCAGCTCGCCGCTCTCGTCCTGCCGGTTGGGGTTGACCACGGCCAGCGCGGGCGGCAACACCTCGCCGCCCAGATGATGATCGAGCACCACCACATCCGCGCCCGTTGCGGCGGCCAGGGCATCAAAGCTCAGCGTGCCGCAATCGACGCAGATAATCAGGTCATGGCCTGCGGCCAGATCGCGCATCGCGGGCGCGTTGGGGCCATAGCCCTCGTCGATCCGGTCGGGAATATAGAGCGTCGGCCGCCCCGCCCCCATCTGCCGCAGCCAGTCGATCAGCAGTGCCGCCGAGGCCCCGCCATCGACATCGTAATCGGCAAAGACCGCGATCCTCTCGCGCCGCGCAACGGCGCGCAGCACCCTTTCCGCCGCCGCCTCCATGTCGCGCAATGCGCGCGGATCGGGCAGCAATTCGCGCAAGGTCGGGGCCAGATAGGACTCGACCGCCTCCGCCGCCACGCCGAGCCGCGCCAGAACCTGACAGAGCACACGCGCCAGCCCGGTCGCCTGCGCCATCGCCTCGGCGCGCCGCTCGATCTCGATCCCCGGCCCGCTCCAGCGCCGCCCGCCAAGCGAGCGCTCCACGCCCAGATAGGCGCTCACCGCGCCCCCCGCTTCATCTTTCCATAAATACTCAAACAGTCCCGCCCTCAGTCACGCCGGCTGCGGTAGATCATGCGCCGCACCGATCCCGTGCGCGAGCGCATGAGCACCGTCTCGGTCTCGACGAAGCCGGGGCGGCGATGCACACCCTTCAGGATCGAGCCGTCGGTGACGCCGGTTGCGGCGAATATCACGTCCCCCGTCACCATGTCGTCGCGGGCATAGACCCGGTCGAAATCGGTGATCCCGGCCTTTTCGGCGCGGGCGCGTTCGTCATCGTTGCGAAACACCAGCCGCCCCCACATCTGCCCGCCCATGCATTTGAGCGCCGAGGCCGCCAGAACCCCCTCGGGCGCGCCGCCCGTGCCCATATACATGTCGATGCCGGTGCGATGCGATTCGGCGCAATGGATCACGCCGGCCACATCGCCATCGGTGATGAGATAGACCGCCGCACCGGTCGCGCGCAGCTCGGCGATCATCGCCTCGTGGCGGGGGCGTTCGAGCACACAGACGGTGATCTCGGACGGGCGGCAGCCGCGCGCGCGGGCCAGCGCCTCGACCCGCTCGCGCGGGCTCATCGCCAGCGAGACGACGCCCCCGGGATAGCCGGGACCGATGGCGAGCTTGTCCATATAGGTGTCGGGCGCGTGCAACAGCGTGCCGCGCGGGGCCATGGCAATCACGGTCAGCGCATTGGGCATCGCCTTGGCGGTCAGCGTCGTGCCCTCGAGCGGGTCGAGCGCGATATCGACGCCGGGGCCGTCGCCTGTGCCCACCTCCTCGCCGATATAGAGCATCGGCGCCTCGTCGCGCTCGCCCTCGCCGATCACCACCACGCCCCGGATTGCCAGCATGTTGAGCTGTTCGCGCATGGCGTTGACGGCGGCCTGGTCGGCGGCCTTCTCGTCGCCGCGGCCGATCAGGTCGGCACAGGCGAGTGCGGCCTGTTCGGCGACGCGGGCGAGGCCGAGCGACAGCATACGGTCGTTGAAGGCAATTTCGGAACTCATGGGACGATCCTCGATGGACTGGAATTTCGGCAGGTTAGACAGGCCCGGGGGCGCGCACAAGCCGCGCCTCAGACCTGCTCGATCCGGAGCGCGACAGGCGCCTCGGCCAGCACGTCGAGCCGGCCGATGGCGGCAAGCGCGGTGTCGAGCGCGTCGCGATTGGTCTTGTGGGTGACGATGAGCACGGGGGCGGCTGCATCGTCGTGGCGATATTGGCGCATCCGGTCGATCGAGACGCCCGCCTCGCCGAGGCAGGTGGCGACCTTGGCCAGCGCGCCGGGCTTGTCCACCAGCGCCATGCGCAGATAGTAGCGCGCGGGCGTCGCGCTCGTGGCGCGGGCGCAGCGCGAGAGGGACGCGGCGGGCTGACCAAAGGTCGAGAGGCGGGTGCCGCGCGCGATGTCGATGACATCGGCCATGACCGCGCTCGCGGTCGGCCCCATGCCCGCGCCGGGGCCGCGCAGCACGATCTGTTCGACCTGATCGCCCTCGAGCACGACCATGTTGGTGCCGCCCTCGAGCTGCCCCAGCGGGCTGCTGGCGGGCACGAGACAGGGCGACATGCGCTGTTCGAGCCCGCGCCCCGTCATCTGCGCCACGCCCAGCAGCTTGATCCGATAGCCCATGTCGGCAGCGCGGCGGATATCATCGAGGGTGATCGACTGGATCCCCTCGAGCGCCACGCCGTCGAAATCCACCTGGCAGCCAAAGGCGATGGCCGCGAGCAGCGCGAGCTTGTGACCCGCGTCGATGCCGCCCACGTCGAGATTGGGGTCGGCCTCCAGATAGCCGAGCCGGTCCGCCTCCTCGAAAAGCGCATCATAGCCCTGTCCGGTGGCCTGCATCCGCGTCAGGATGTAGTTGCAGGTGCCGTTCATCACGCCCATCACGCGGGTGATCTCGTTGCCGGCCAGCCCCTCGGTCAGCGTCTTGACCACCGGGATGCCGCCTGCGACGGCCGCCTCGAAGCGGATCACGCGGCCTGCGGCCTCGGCGGCCAGCGCCAGCGCCTGCCCGTGATGGGCGAGCATGGCCTTGTTGGCCGTCACCACGTCCTTGCCGGCGGCGATCGCGGCCTCGGTCGCGGCCTTGGCCGGGCCGTCCGAGCCGCCCATCAGTTCCACGAACACATCCACATCGTCGCGCCGGGCGAGCGCCACGGGATCGTCCTCCCAGGCATAGCCGGCGAGGCTCACGCCGCGATCCCTGTCGCGGTTGCGCGCCGATACGGCGGTGATCGTCACCTCCCGGCCCGCCCGCGCCGCGATCAGCGCCGCCTTCTGCCGCACGATGCGCACCACGCCGGTGCCAACAGTGCCAAGCCCGGCAATGCCAAGGCGCAAGGGGGTGGTCATGGGGCTGCTCCGATCCTCGTTCATCCGTCGCTTGCGGCGCGATGTAACGGGTTCGCGGGGGCCATGCAACGCGGCTTGGCCGGGCGCGCGGCTTCAGTCGGCGACACCCGCTTCCATCCGGGCGCGATCTGCGGGTTCGATCACCGGGCGGCGCAGGGCGCCGGCGCGGGCGTGCAGCCTTTCGGCGCGGGCGGCCAGCGCCTCCTCGGCCTCGGGCGTGGCGCGGGGCGCCGGCACGCCGGCGCGGATGGCCTCAGCGGGGACCAGTTCGGGATAGGGCGCGGCCTTGTCCACGGCATCCGGATCGGCGCGCGGATAGGGATCGGTGCAACCCGCGAGCAGGCAGAGGCTGACGAGGACGAAGGCACGGCGCATGATCGGACCCCTGGCGGCGCGGGACGGGTTCTTCTTGCCACCCTGCGCGGCGCGGGGCAAGCGGGGGCTTTGATCTGAACGCGCGTTCAGTTAAACCGGGATCATGGCACGGACCCAGGGTTCACATTCCGACATCACCGGCCCGCGTGTGCGCGAGGCGGCGCTGCGACTGTTCGCGCGGCATGGCTATGCGGCCGTCTCGATGCGCCAGATCGCCGCGGAGGTAGGGGTGCAGGCGGGCGCGCTCTACAATTACACCCGCGACAAGCAGAGCCTGCTCTTCGATCTCATGCGCACGCATCTGGAGGATCTGCTGGCCGCCTGGGAGGCCGAGGCGGGCCGCCTGCCCGCCGGCGATGCGCGCGCGGCACTCGAGGCGTTCACCCGGTTTCACATCCGCTTCAATACCCGGCGGGCCGAAGCGGTGTTCGTCTCCTACATGGAGTTGCGCAGCCTCGAGCCTGCGAATTTCGCGGTGATCGAGGGGCTGCGCCGCGACTACGAGACGCGGCTCGAGGCGATCTTGCGGCATGGCGTGGCCGAGGGGGCGTTTGCCGTGGCCGAGCCGCGCATCGCCGCGATGGCGCTCATTTCCATGCTGACCGGCGTCAATACCTGGTTCCGCGCGCGCGGGCGGCTGAGCCTCGCGCAGGTCGAGGCGCTCTATTGGGACATGGTGCGCAAGGCGGTGGCGGCCTGAGCCACCCCTATTGCGGCTCGGGCACCAGAACCTCGCGCTTGCCGACGTGGTTGGCGGGGCTGACCACGCCCTCATCCTCCATCTGCTCCACGAGGCGCGCGGCCTTGTTATAGCCGATGGCCAGCTTGCGCTGGATATAGGAGGTGGAGCATTTGCGATCCTTCGCCACGATCGCCACCGCCTGATCGTAGAGCGCGTCGTCGCCATCGGTATTGCCGCCAGTGCCGAGGCCGAGCACCGCGTCGATGCTCTCGGCGCGCTCCTCGTCAGGGCCCTGGAGCACGGTGCCCACATAGTCAGGCGGCCCGAAGGCCTTGAGATGGTTGACGACCTCCTCCACCTCCTCGTCGCTGACAAAGGGCGCGTGGCAGCGGGTGATCCTGCCCCCCCCCGCCATGTAGAGCATGTCGCCCATTCCCAGGAGTTGCTCGGCCCCCTGCTCGCCCAGGATCGTGCGGCTGTCGATCTTGGACGTGACCTGAAAGCTGATCCGCGTCGGAAAGTTGGCCTTGATCGTGCCGGTGATGACATCGACCGAGGGGCGCTGTGTCGCCATGATGAGGTGGATGCCCGAGGCCCGCGCCATCTGCGCAAGGCGCTGGATGCAGGCCTCGATCTCCTTGCCCGCGACCATCATCAGATCGGCCATCTCATCGACGATCACCACGATATAGGGCATCTTCTCGGGCGCGAATTCCTCGGTCTCGAACACCGGCTCGCCGGTCTCGTCGTCAAATCCGGTCTGCACCGTGCGCGAGAACATCTCGCCCTTCCTGAGCGCCTCGGCCACGCGGCCATTGTAGCCGTCGATATTGCGCACGCCCATCTTGGACATCTTGCGATAGCGGTCCTCCATCTCGGCCACCACCCATTTGAGCGCGACCACCGCCTTTTTCGGGTCGGTCACGACGGGGCTGAGGAGATGCGGGATGCCGTCATAGACGCTCAGTTCCAGCATCTTCGGGTCGATCATGATGAGGCGGCAGTCCTCCGGCGTCAGCTTGTAGAGCAGGCTCAGGATCATGGTGTTGATCGCCACCGACTTGCCCGAACCGGTGGTCCCGGCAATCAGCAGGTGCGGCATCCTGGCGAGATTCGCCACCATCGGCTCGCCGCCGATATCCTTGCCGAGCGCGAGCGGCAGCTTCTGGTTGCCATCGCCATAGGCGCGGCTCGAGAGGATCTCGCGAAAGCTGACCATCTCGCGGTTGTCATTGGGCAGTTCGATCCCGATGACCGATCGCCCCGGCACCGTCGAGACGCGCGCGCTCAGCGCGCTCATCGACCGCGCGATATCGTCGGAGAGGCCGATCACGCGGCTCGCCTTGAGGCCCGGCGCGGGCTCCAGCTCATACATCGTCACCACCGGGCCGGGGCGCACACTCACGATCTCGCCCTTGACGCCGTAATCGTCGAGAACATTCTCCAGCATCCGGGCGTTTTCCTCCAGCGCCTCGTCGCTCAGATGGTGGCGGGTGATCTGCGCCGGATCCGACAGCAGCGAGAGCGGCGGCAGCTCGCAGGCCGGCGGCTCGGCGGCAAAGGTCAGCGCGGGCTGCGCCTCGGCACGCGCGCGCGCCGACGGCGCGATCGGCTTCTGCGGCATGTGCTGCACCACCTTGCGCGGCTCGGGGACGGGGATGCGCGGGGCAGAAGCGGCAGGGGCAGCGGCAGCGGGGGCCGGCGCAGAAGCAGGCGCAAGGCCGGGGTCGGCCGCCTCGAAATCCGCTTCGATCATCGGCTCGTCAATGGCCTCGGGCATCTGCGAAAGCGGCAGCGGGACCTGTCGCGCGGTCAGCGGCGGCTCGGGCTTGAAGATGAGCGGATCGGGGCCACGCCCGCGCCCCCTGGTGAGGGGGGCGATGCTGTCGGTGCGCAGCGCCGGGTTCTGCCTCGCGCGGCTGCGGATCGCGTCGGAGATGCGCGCGCGAACGCGCGCGTCAGAGGGGGCCTCGGCGTCGAGGGCCTCCTGCTCCACCAGTTCGGGCACAGGCATCGCCTCGGGCTTGCGCAGGAGCGAGGGCATCCGCGCGAGCAGCCCGCCGGCCCTGTCGGCCCTCTCGGCCATGGGTGCCGGGGCGGCCTCGGCCGGCATCGCATCGGGGCGGCGCACGCGCGCGCCGGTCAGCGCCGGCTCGGCGCGGGCGGCTGCGGGGTGATCCTTCGGGGTGGTGGCCGTCGCCGCCGCGCGGCGTGCCGCCATGCGCGCCTGTGCCCCCTGCCCCGCGCGCGCCAGCCCGCCCGCGCCCCGCCCGAGCCCCGCTCGCAGCGCGGCATAGCCCAGGATCACGCCCAGCACCAGGAAGCGCCCGATCCGGCGCAGTTCGGCCCCGCTGAAGCCGAGCACGAAGGCCCCGACCCCCAGCACACCCGCGCCCAGCCCGACCGAGGCCAGCCGCAGGCCAGGACCCGCGTCAAGCGGCATCAGCCCCAGCAACGAACCGAGGATCGTATCGCCAAAGAGCCCGCCCAGCCCGAAGCTGTGATGCGCCGCCCATTCCGCGCCCGGCGCGAGCGTCGCGGCATGGAGCGACAGCACCGCGATCCAGACCGGCGCGAAGATGAGCCGCCCCGCGGCCCGTTCCTCGCCCCGGTGCAGCATCAGCCGCAGCCCCCACGCCCCCGGCACCAGCGCAAGGCCCAAGCCCCCCCAGCCGATCACCATGAAGAGCGGCGCGACAATCCCCGCCCCCGTCATCCCGAGCCAGTTGCGCACAGGCGCATCCGTCGCGGCCATCCAGCTCGGGTCCGTGGGGCTGTAGGACAGGATCGCCCCGCCCGCCACGAACGCCAGGCCAAGCAACGCCAGACCCAGCAATTCCTTGCCGCGCTTCTCGATCGCCTCGGCGGTGGTGCTGTCAAAGAGCGGCTCGCGCCCGCGTGTCTGATATGCCATTTTCCTGCTCACCCTCGCTCAACCATGGAGACAGTCGCGCAGGCGGATGAGCCCTTGCGCCATCTCTTCCTCGGGGGCCACCATCGCCACCCGGATATAGCCCTGGCCGGGGTTCTCGCCCCCTGCTTCCCGTCCCAGATAGGCCCCGGGCAGCACCCGCACGCCGGTCTCCTGCCAGAGCCTGAGCGCCGCCGCCTCGCCATCGGCCACCGGCAGCCAGAGGAAAAACCCCGCCTCTGGGCTCAGGTAGCCGGGCACATCGCCCAGGATCTCGTCGGCGCGGGCATATTTGCGCGCATAGAGGCGGCGGTTCTCCACCACATGCGCCTCATCCGCCCAGACCCGCGCGGCGGCATGTTGCAGCGGCATCGGCAGCGGGCTGCCCGCGTAGTTTCGCAACTGCTTCAGCGCCTTGATGCTCTGCGGCCCCGCCACGACAAAGCCCGAGCGCAGACCGGGCAGGTTCGACCGTTTCGACAGGCTGTGAAAAGCCACGATGCGTTCGGGGTCCGCGCCCATCTCATGGGCCACCTGCAAGACACCCACCGGGGGCGCGTCGCGGTAGATCTCGGCATAGCATTCATCGGCGAAGATGCGGAAATCGTGGCGCTCGGCCAGCGCGATGAGGTCCGCCCAGTAATCGCGCGAGGCCACCGCGCCCTGCGGATTGGAGGGCGAACACAGATAGGCCACCCCCACCCGGTCGAGCAGATCGGGCGCAAGGGACCTGAAATCGGGCAGATAGCCCGTCTCCCGCGTGGCGTTGAGGAAAACCGGCTCCGCCCCCACGCTCAGCGCCGCGACCAGATAGACCTGATAGAACGGGTTCGGAAGCAGCACCACGGGCCGCGCGCCGCGCTTTGCCTCGGGACAGAGCGCCATCATCGCGTTATAGAGCCCCTCGCGCGTGCCATTGAGCGCCATCACGCGGGAGCCGGGATCGAGCGTCACGCCATAGCGGCGGCCCACCCAATCGCTGATCGCCGACAAGAGCGCGGGCATCCCCTCGTTCACCGGATAGCGCCCGAATCCCTCCGCATTCGCGGCGATGACATCGCTGACCCATGCCGGAAAGGGATGCGTCGGCTCGCCGATCGTCATGTGCACCACCTCGCCCCCCGGCGCGTGCGAATCGAGCAGCGCGCGCAGACGCGGGAACGCATAGGCCGGTAGGTTCGAGAACCGCTCGGGGAACATCTGGTTTCTGCCTTGCTGCCTCGGGCTCGGGGTCATTTGCGCCCCGTTGAGGGGAATCTACCCCAGGCAGCGCCCCCGGGTCCAGCATTACGAGGCGCTTGGCCGCGCGATTGTGGCATTTTGGCGAAACCGGCGCGCGCCGGCCCCCTCAGCGCCGCATCCGCCCGCGAATCTCGGCCATGCTGAACGCCCCCACGGCCTGCCCCGCGATCCCGTAACTCACCGCCCCCGCGCCGATCAGCCCCAGCAGCCCCAGCCACCGCCAGCCGCCAAGCGCAAGCAGCGGCCCGAGCGCCACCCAGGTCCCCCAGAGCACCGCCCCCATCACGCCCGAGGCCAGCACGATGCGCCACAGCCGCCGGTGGAACTGCGCGTCAAAGCGCACCACCTCACCATAGCCGCGCGCGCCGAGGATGAGCTGCACCACCATCACCCAGCCCGCCACCGTCGTCGCCAGCGCCGCCGCGATCCAGCCCATCACCCCGGCAAGGCCAAAGGCCAGCACCGCGTTGACCACCATCGCCACCAGCGCATAGCGGAACGGGCTGCGCGTGTCCTCGCGCGCGAAATAGACGGGCTGGAGGATCTTCTGCATGACAAAGGCCGGCAGTCCCAGCCCGTAGATCGCCACGGCAAGCGCCGTCGCCGCCGTGTCATCGGCACCAAACGCGCCCCGCTCGAACAGCACCGCGACCAGCGGCAGCGGGATCACCACCAGCGCCACCGCGCAAGGCACGGTCAGCGCCAGCGCCACCTCGCCCGCGCGCGACAGCGCCATGCGCGCGCCGCCATCGTCCCCGGTCTTGAGCCGCCGCGCGAGATCGGGCAGGAGAACGATCCCCACCGCGATCCCCACCACGCCGAGCGGCAATTGATAGAGCCGGTCGGCGGAATAGAGCCAGCTCACCGCCTTGTCGTAATTCGAGGCGACGACCTGCCCGACGACAAGATTGACCTGCACCACGCCCCCCGCGAGCGCCGCCGGAATGGCGATGCGCACCAGCTGGCGCATCTCGGGCGTCCAGCGCGGGCGCACCAGGTGCAGGCCCAGCCCCGCCCGCCGCGCCGCGATCCACACAAGGGCAAGCTGCGCCAGCCCCGCCAGCGGCACCGACCAGACCAGCGCCTCGACCACCGCGCCCCCGCGCCAGGCCGCCAGCGCCATCGCGCCCATCATGATCGTGTTGAGAAGGACCGGCGCGGCGGCGGCGGCGGCAAACCGCCCCGCGGCGTTGAGCACCCCCGAAAACAGCGCCACCAGCGAGATGAAGAAGATATAGGGAAAGGCCACGCGCCCGTAATCGACAGTCAACCCGAAGCGCGCATCGCCCGAAAACCCTTCCGCCGTCAGCCACACCAGCCCCGGCATGAACACCATGCCCAGCCCGGTCAGGATCAGAAGGACAAAGCCCAGCCCCGACAGCGCCCGGCTGGCAAAACCGATCGCGTCGCCGTCGCCCTCCAGCCGCTTGGCAAACATCGGCACGAAGGCCGCGTTGAACGCGCCCTCGGCAAAGAAGCGGCGGAACATGTTGGGCAGGCGGAACGCCGCGACAAAGGCATCCATCAGCACGCCGGGGCCAACGAGGCTTGCCAGCATGACATCGCGGCCAAAGCCGAAGAGCCGGCTCAGGAGCGTCCAGCCGCTGACGGTGAGGATCCCGGTAAGCAGGCGGACAGGTCTCATGGCGGGCCTTCATGCTTCTTGTGCGCCTTCCTCTAGCCGATCGCCCGCGGCACGAAAAGGGGGCCCCACCGCCCCCGCCCCGCCCCGATCCGCCCCCCGCATCACCATTGCCGCAAGATTGCGAAAAATTCCTCTTGCGTCCCCATGCGGATTTTCATAATCACGCCCCACGCCAAGCGTGGCCCGTTCGTCTATCGGTTAGGACGCCAGGTTTTCAACCTGGAAAGAGGGGTTCGATTCCCCTACGGGCTGCCACTTCATCCTGCAAGTGACCGTGTTTGCTGATGGGACTTCAGCACTTGGGCCTTTTCTCAAGCGGTGCCTTTAATGTTGAAAATCGAAGAACGGCACCCAGCGTCCCTGCGAGAACTCATGGAGACCTGACCGCATGTCGCGAGCCGACCGGCCCGTGTCGCTATTTTTCTATCCGACGCGACCGCGTCTTCGCGCGTGACATATGACGTAAAGTGCTGCACTGTTTGGCTAGGGCGCGCTCAAGTTGTCGGGAGATATTATGCTAAAGAGGCATTTGTTGATTGCTACGCTGTGCGGCGCTTGCTTGACAGGTGCAGGAAGTGCCACGGCCGAAACGTTTGAAGAATACCTAGCATCTATGGACAGGAAGCCGGTCGCGTTCAACGGCAAGATTTTCTACAACGACAGAAGCATCAACGACAGTAACTTCCGCTTTTACAGCACTTCCGGTCAATTTTTCACCGCTACGATGGATGCCGGCCGCGAAATTCGGGAGCGAATCGAAGACGAATGCCGCAACGACAGCATCTTGGTTGACACAGACGAACTATGTTCGATCACCGGGAGCGGTTCGGTTGAAATTCGTGGTAGCAACATTCGTCTGAGCATTGAATCCGTCGAGAACCTGGAGCCCAGCAGCCAATGAAAATTCTTCGGATTATCTTTCAAATCATAATCGGAGTAGTCTTCGCCATTGCCGCGGGCTTGGCGCTATCTCCGCTATTTGCAGCCTTTCATGACGGCAAAGGAACAGCAGGATTCTACGTCGTCTTCTTCGTAGTTACGCTATTGGCGGCGTTTGCCCCTACAGTTCGACGTGCGTTCGGACGTGGCTTCCTGCTCCTGGGCGCGGCCATATTCGCATTGCCTGGGTTTGGGCACGGTTTTCTGAGACAGTCGCGAGCGCTATTTCCGACAGGAACGGGAGTAGAACATGACTGACAGAACGAACGAGATGACAGGCGCTACGGAGGCCGCGGCCCCGACGACGCGC
>JACIYT010000039.1 GCA_014359765.1 Roseovarius sp. | reverse complement strand
ACGGATACAAAACACCCACTCAGATCAGGGCTGAGCAAAAAGGCCTTGAAACCGACGCTGCCACGGTGATCATGATGGCAGCCTAACCAGCGCAAAGCACTGTCTCATAACCGTGCCCCAGTACAGGGCGGTCGAGGCCCAGACTGTCCATTTCATTGACCTGATGCAGAAACCCTTCCAGCGGGGCCTGCGCCACCAGCGCGCGAGGGTGGACGACGGCAATGGGCTGGCGCAGCTGGCCGTTCCAGTTGCGATAGCTCAGCGGGCGGCCCTTGAAACCATCCAGTTCAAAGGCGTCCGACAGGATATAGCCGCGCAGGGTCTCCACATCGCTGGCACTGGTGCGCGTTACCGCCTCTCCCAGGGTGCGCAGGGCGGCCCAGGCGGCATAGTCCTGCGCGTTCATCTTCCGGCCGTTCTGTCGTGCAAACCGCAATTGCAGCTGCGCGGCCCCCCATTGTTCGATCACCGGCGACCAGGCCACTGCGCTCAGCCCTTCAGATCCGACAACAGGCCGTGCCGCCCATGTATTATATAGAACGTAACGCCCGAAATCATGCACCTCGTCGGCCAGGATCAGCGCGTCGTAATCCCCGAAATCCTGGGTGAACAGCGGCACCTCCTCTGCCGCGTTGCGCCGCATGTCGGCGTCAAAGGCCCATTGTTTTTCGCCCTGCAGCTTCAGCCCGAACTTGGTCAGCGAACGGCGCATCGCCCTGGCATAGCTCTGGTCGGCGGCATGTGTGCCGGTGATCATCACCAGATCATCCCAGCGCTTCTTGACCAGCACCTGCGCCAGTGCATCGGTGCGCATGGCGTCCGAGGCGGCGGTGTGCAGCAGGTTGGCACGACAATTTCCACTGCGCAGATCGGGCGCGCCGGCGGAGACATTGAACAGCAGCGCAGCGCTGGCTTCGGGCAGATCCGCAATGGCCAGCAAATCCGACGCGCTCGCGTCGATCAGCAGATAGGGCGTCGTCGCCAGCATCGCGCGTGCCGCCGCGACCGGGTCGTCGCCCTCGGCCACCGCAGCGGTGATCAGTTCATAGGTATGGCCCAGGAACCTGCCAGTGGTCCGATTGTCCTGCAACCCGGTCCGCGCGCCTGCGAGGCCGCTGTCCTCGGGGATCGGATCGAGGTTCGACAGGGTTGGCGGGCCAGGCTGTGCGACCTTCAGATAGCCAGCCGTCAGGCCGGTCTCAGCCCAGAGCGCGCCCGGCACCAGCAAGGCGACCGCCGCGACAACCATCTGACGAAAGAGCTTCGACATGACCATGGAACGAGGCTATCCATGCCCCCGGGATCAGGAAATACGACGATGGTCGGGCCCTGCTCGAAACACAACCAAAGTCCAATATCGCCCTGGCCGGCCGTGCCGTAGGAGTGTGGCGACAGATATGAGGGGGGGAAACGCGACATGACAGGCGCATTCGGGAAATCATTTGCTCTGGGCACGGCCATCGCCGCTGCCGCCACTCTGGTTCTGGCCCATGGCGACGTGACCCCGCAGGCGGTCGATACGACCGGGCTGCCGGAACTGGGTGAGGAATGGCTGACCGAAAACCCCTATCGGGCGGACAAGGCGGGCGATGAAATCTGGCGGCGCGCGATCGAGATCGGCGCATCGGGATACAACCAGAACTGCGCGCGCTGTCATGGGCTCGAGGTGGTCTCGGGCGGGCTTGCACCCGACCTGCGGTTTCTCGAGGCCGAGGAATTCGGTGACGAATGGTTTGTCGAGCGTTTCCGCGAAGGCTATACCCAGAACGGAATCACCAAGATGCCAGCCTTTGGCGAACTGCTGGGCCAGGAAGCCGCCTGGGCGATCCGCACCTATATCGAGGCCCGCCCGGATGAAGGCGCGCTGGATGATTACGCGGACGAACTCAAGGCCCTGCGCGACCAGATCGGGCAATATGCCACCGATCCCGGCAGCGCGGATCACGAGGCTCTGATCGCCCGGCTGCGCGACATTGCCGCCGGGATCAAAACCGCCTCTGGTGCGCCGGTTGCCGACAGCATCGCATTTCGGGCCGCCAACCTGATCGACGGCTCCGCCGAGGGCTACAGGGCCGCCGAAGAGGCATTGACGATCGGCCTGTCTGCGGCACACTAGATCCATGACCGCATCCATGACCGCATCCATGACCACACGCGTTCTGCTGTTCTCCCTGCTGGTTCTGGGTCTGCTCGTGACGGGGCAGGCCCGGGCCGATGATCCCTGTGCGGATCACATACCGCAACCCAGGCCGCAGAACACCGGGCGCGACATCGTCGGTCAGGAACTCGATCAGATCGTCGAGCAGGGTCATATGCTCTTTGCGGTCTATGAGGATTATCCCCCCTATTCATGGGAGGAGGGTGGCACACCGCGGGGCGTGGACGTGGAGATTGCCCGCCTCATCGCCGAGGATATCGGTGTGGAGGCGCGCTTTGCCTTTGTCGGCGCGGGCGAGAATCTGGATGCGGATCTGCGCAACAACATCTGGAAAGGCGCGCTGATCGGCGGGCGTATCGCCAATGTGATGATGCGCATTCCCTATGACAGCGCCTTCAGGTGTCGGGTCGAACAGGTGGTGTTTACCGGCCAATACGCGGGCGAAAGCATCGCCATTGCCTATTCAAGGGCCGACTACCCGGAGGACAAGCCCGTCCCGGCCTATTTCCGTTTCGATCTGGTCGGGGTCGAGAACGACTCGATCTCTGACTTCTACCTCTCGGGCCTTGCCGGGGGCCAGCTGCGCGCCAACATCCGCCGCTATCCGTCCACCGGTGCCGCGATGCAGGCGCTCGACGCGGGAGAGGTCAAGGCGGTGATGGGGCCGCTGGCCGAGCTGGAGCACGGGCTGACAGAAAAGACGGCCGTCCATCAGCCGCCGCTGGCCGGTTTTTCGGTCAGCCGCTGGACGCTCGGCGTGGCTGTCAACTTTCGCTACCGCCCGCTGGCCTATGCGGTGGACGATGCGATCCATGCCGCCTTGCAGGACGGGCGTATTGCCGCGATCTATGAACGCCACGGCCTGACCCACAGCGCGCCAGAGCGCTGATGACCTGCATATGGCATTGTTGCAAATCAGCAGCCCGAGGCGTGATTTCCCCTTTCCCTTCAGGTTCAGGCCACGCGGACATGGATTTCGGCGGTCTGTCTGTCGGGGTCTCTGGCGGCGATGCGCTCGCCGAAGGATTTGAGGCCCGTATCCTGATTTCGATCCGGCTGGGGGGTGACCTCGACCGCGCGAATGCAGAGGCCTTGTCTTATGAATTTCGCGGGTTCCCGGAGTAGAAGGGAGCCACTGCCCGCCACGCCATTCATGGCGGGCAGTGGCGGCGGTTGGATCGAGGAGGCCTGGGTCTTCAGGACCGTTTCGGAGT
>JACIYT010000038.1 GCA_014359765.1 Roseovarius sp. | reverse complement strand
GCGTCGTCGGGGCCGCGGCCTCCGTAGCGCCTGTCATCTCGTTCGTTCTGTCAGTCATGTTCTACTCCCGTTCCTGTCGGAAATAGCGCTCGCGACTGTCTCAGAAAACCGTGCCCAAACCCACCGGTGATATACATGATGCCGTCATGCACAAGCGGCTGGGTTTCCTGCCCGCGCTGCTTTTCACCACCCAGCGAAAACGCCCAGGCCGGGACCAGGTTCTTGATGTTGTCCCTGTTCAGTGTGGCGAGCGGAGAATGGCGCTGCAGGTGACGGCCCATGCCGTTGGTCAGCACGTCGCCCGTCGATGCAGCGTCATTCGCCAGCATTTCTTCGGTGACGCCGGAGCCATGCCCATCCGCGGATGCGGATGTCGCCAGCAGGCCGGCAACGGCTGCGATCATGAATCTGTTCATATCTTCTCCTCCCAAGAGCCCGTCCATGGGCATCGTTCGCAGAGAGCACCGCAATTGCGGGGCAGACTCCCCTGCCAATACTATTCGCGGAAAAGACGCGGACAGGTATTGCACAATGGTCGTATGTCCGGCCCCCGACTTAAGTCGCGCAGCACGGCCCCGGCTTTCCGACTATCCTGAGACCCCAGGGAGCGTGAGAGATGAGACTTCCTTGCCCCGCCACCGGACAGAGGCGACCCGTATCATGATTCCACGGTTCCTTGCCGGGCTTCTGGTCCTGATCACCACGCTGGGCGCTGCCCTTGCCGACACCCCGACGCTGCGGGTTGCCGTGCTCAAGTTCGGCACTGTCAACTGGCAACTGGACACGATCAGACACCACCGGCTCGACACCGCCCAGGGGTTTGCGCTTGAGGTTCAGGGGGTCGCCAGCAGCTCAGCCGCCCAGATCGCCTTTCAGGGCGGACAGGCGGATGTGATCGTGTCGGACTGGCTCTGGGTGGCGCGGCAACGCGCGGCGGGAAGGGACCTTGTATTCATCCCCTATTCAAAGGCCGTGGGTGGCCTGCTGGTGCCCGAGGGCAGCAAGGTGCAAGGCCTGGCCGACCTGAAGGGCGGCAAGGTCGGCATCGCGGGCGGACCGCTGGACAAGAGCTGGCTGATCCTGCGGGCCTATGCGGAAAAGAATCTCGGGTTCGACCTGAAGGCCGAAACCGAACAGGTCTTTGGCGCGCCGCCCCTGATCTTCAAGGCGGCGCTGGACGGTGACCTTTCCGGCGCGATCAATTTCTGGCATTTCATGGCCAGGATGCAGACGGCGGGGATGCGCAGGCTGATCGACATATCCGACGCCGCCCGCGATCTGGGCCTCGACCCGGAAACGCCGCTGCTGGGCTATGTCGTCAAGGGTGATCTGCTGCGCGAAAGTCCCGATCTGGTGCATGGTCTTGCCCGGGCCTCGCGCGCGGCCAGCGATGTGCTGGCCCGTGACGATGCCGAATGGGACCGGCTGCGCGACCGCATGAACGCCAAATCCGATGCGGAATTCAAGGCCCTCAAGGCCGGGTTCCGCGCCGGCATTCCCGCTTCACGGACCGTGGACCGGGACGCGGCCGCGCGGATGCTGGAACTGATGTATCGCCTCGGAGGCGCGGACCTTCTGGGTCAGGCCAGCACCCTGCCGGACGGAACTTTCCTCGACCCGGAAACACGCGGGTAATCCGGTTGGAACCTTCGGCCACCCCCCTGCTGGACCTGAAGCTGACCGCGCTTGCGTTGCGGGGGCAGCCCGTTCTGCAAGACATCCACCTGCAGCTACACGAGGGTGAAACGCTGGCGCTGGTCGGGCCTTCGGGGATCGGCAAAACCACGCTTCTGCGGGTGATCGCCGGGCTGAGCCCCGATTTCGACGGGCATTGCCACCTGCGCGGCACCTGTGCGGTGGTGTTTCAGGAACCAAGGCTGCTGCCCTGGCTCGATGTGCTGCACAACATCTGTGTGACCACGGGGGAATCTGCGGAAGCGGCGCGCAGGGCACTGGCAGAGGTCGGACTGGCGGGCCGGGAACAGGATTTCCCCGATCAGCTGTCGCTGGGCCAGCAACGCCGCCTTGCGCTTGCCCGCGCCTTTGCGGTCAGGCCGGACCTGTTGCTGCTCGATGAACCCTTTGTCTCGCTCGATCCGGACCTGGCAGAAGAGATGATGCAGCTTTTTGTGCGGATCAGGGCGGATCACGGGCTCAGCACGATCCTGATTACCCATGTCGAGGATGAGGCCCGCAGACTGGCCAGCCGGATCGTGACCCTCGGTGGCAGCCCCGCGCGACTGGTCAGCGATGTTCAGAACAGTGGCGCGTACTTCCAGTTGTCCGCATCCGGCGTGACCTCATCCAGGTCATAATCCGCGTTCTGCAACCGCCGCGCCACCTCCAGCCCTTCGCGGGCCGCCTCGTCCACCAGCCCGCGCCCCAGCGCCTCGTCCCGTGCCACCCCATGCCCGCGCATCAGCGCGATGCCATAGTTGAACTTGCCCACCGGATCGCCCGCCTCTGCGGCGCGGCGGTCCCATTCGGCGGCGGCATCGGGGTCATAGGGTCCGCCCAGACCGTTATTGTCCAGCTGGCTCATCCAGGTCATGGCCCCGGTGTAGCCGTCATTCGCGCAGTTGCGGAACAGTGTCCGGGCCGAGGCATGATCCCCCGATTTCGTCAGCGCATAACCCATCGAACAGATCACCATGCCGGTCTCGCCATTCTCGGCGCGCTCCAGCATGTGTTGCCATGTCATTTCATCGGGATTGAGCGTGCCAAGGCTGTCGGCCAGACCCGTGCTGGCGGTAATGGCACAGAGAATCGTGGCAGGGATCAGATGTTTCATGTTGTCATCATACCATATCCGCGCGCCGTTTGCAATCATGTCTTTCGTCCCATACGGGTGCGCGCCGGGTCATAGCCCAGCAGCGCCGCACCGGTGAAGATCGCTGCGGCAAGGCAGGTCCACCCCAGGGCCGCTCCATTGAACTGGAGATAGAGCGCAAAGCGGATCAGTTCGACCGCATGGGTGAACGGGTTCACCGCGCATATGTCATGCAGCAATTCCGAGCTCTCCGCCATCTTCCACAGCGGGTAAAGCGCCGACGACAGGAAAAACATCGGGAAGATGACAAAATTCATCACCCCGGCGAAATTTTCCAGCTGTTTGACCAGGCTCGACAGGACCAGCCCCAGCGCCCCCAGCATCAGCCCGGCGACCAGCAGCGCGGGCAGCACGGTCACATACCCCCAGCCCGGCATGGTGATGCCAAAACCTGCCGCGATGGCCAGAAAGGCATAGACCTGCAGGACCGAGATCATGGTCGAACCCACCAGCTTGCAGAACAGCAGCCAGCCGCGTGGCAGGGGCGATGTCAGCAGCAGCTTCATCGAGCCCATCTCGCGGTCATAGACCAGGCTCAGCGAGGATTGCATCCCGTTGAACAACAGGATCATCCCGCACAGCCCCGGCACGATATAGGTCTCGTAGGTGATATAGGTCTGGTAGGGCGGGATGATGCTGAGGCCGAGGGCCGCGCGGAATCCGGCGGCAAAGACCAACAGCCAGACCATCGGGCGCACCAGTGCCGCGATGAGCCGTTCGCGCTGATGGATGAAGCGCAGCGCCTCGCGCAGCACGATGGCCCGCAGCGAGGTCACCCAGGCGTTCACGCCGCCGTCCCCGTCATGGACAGAAAGCGTTCCTGAAGGGTCCGGTCTCCTCCGGCGATGTCCTGCGCGGTGCCGCGTGCCAGAACCCTGGCACGGTGCAGGATGATCAGATCATCGCCGGGCTGCACCTCGTCGGTCAGATGCGTGGCCCAGAGGATCGTCTTGCCCGCCTCGGCCAGGGCATGCGCATGGGCGGTGATCGCGGCGCGGGCCGCCGCGTCGAGTCCGACGGTGGGTTCATCCAGCAAGAGCACCGACGGGTCATGCAACAGAGCGCGTGCCAGTTCGGTGCGCCGCCGGTGCCCGCCGTTGAGCGCGCGGACCTTTTCACCGGCCCGTTCCCGCATCTCCATCCGGTCCAGTGCCGCGTCGATGCGGGTGGTGGCCCTGCGCCCGGACAGCCCGTGCAGGGCCGCAAAATAGCTCAGGTTCTGGCGGACGGTCAGGTCGAGGTCCAGCGTGCTTTGCTGAAACACGATCCCCAACCTGGCCAATGCCGCGCGCGGCGCGCGGGCGAGGTCATGGCCCGCGATCTCGATCATACCAGAGGGCGCCACAAGAAGCCGCGTCAGCAGGCCGAACAATGTTGACTTTCCCGCACCGTTCGGCCCGAGCAGCGCGCAGAACCGGCCTGCCCCGACTTCAAGGGAAACATCCTCGAGCGCCGGTTTTTCGCCATAGGAGAAACTGAGGTTACTGGCCCTGAGCCCGGTCATTTGATGGTGATGTCGAGCCGCTGGGTCTCTCCTGTGGTGCCGGGGATCTTGATGTAATACGTGCCCGGCTTGATCGCGACAAATCCGATTTCCATCTCGCCGGCCTTGTCGAATTCTATACTGTCGAGGCCAAGGGGTCGAATTTCCAGCCCCTCCACCACGATCTCGTCGATCCAGATCGCGCGGAAGAACTCAGGCCCGACAAGCGCCAGTTCCTGACTGCCATCGCCCTGGATTTCGAACTCGTAGTAGGTGCCGGATTGCAGCACCCAGGGTCCCTCGGGCGCGATCGGCTCGCCGGCCGACAGGATGATCGGCGGCAGGTGTTCCTTGTTTCTGCCCGACAGGAGGCCCGCCGCGCCAAAGCTGGGCTTGTCATCGCCGTCATGAGCCAGCGCAGAGCTTGGCAAGGCCAGGGAAAGAGCGGTGATCAGGGCAATGGAGCGCATGAAAATGTCCTCTCATATCAGTTTGTTGGTCGGAACGCGGCCCCCCAGGGGAAGCGGCCCACCTTGATGGATTTGATGGCCTTGCGCGCGGCCACGTCGATCACGGTCACATCGCCGGACACCCCGTTGGTGGTAAACAGCAGCGAGCGATCCGCGTTGAAGTCCATGTGCCAGACACGGCGACCGACAAGGATGTAGTCCTCGACCTCATAGGTCTCGGCATTGACCACCGCAACGTGGTTTGACGGCCCCAGCGCCACAAAGGCATGGCTGTCGCCGGCGGTGAACTCGAACCCGACCGGCTGAACGCGGTCAGGGTGCACGCCCTGAACCTCGAACGCGATCTTGGCCTTCTCGGACTGGTCGGCCACATCGAAGACGGTGATCGTGCCGCCGATTTCGGAACTGACCCACATCTCGGTCCCGTCCTTGACGAATTCCGCATGGCGCGGGCGGCTGTCAACCAGCGTGTTGGCAAAAAGCTCCTGCGTCTCCGTGTCGATCCAATGCGCCATGTTGGTGGTTTCGGAGGTTGTGATGACGATCTTGCCATCGGGCGACACCGCCATGCCTTCGGGCTCCACGCCCACGTCGATCTGGGCAATCACCTTGCGGGTCTCGGTATCGACGACCGTGGTGATCGCATCATCCTCGTTGGCGATGTAGAGGTGGCGATCATTGGGATGCAGCACGAATTGCTCGGGATCATCACCCGAGGGCAGGTCGTGGAGGATCTTCCCGGTTTCGGGGTCCATCACCTGCACCGCATTGCTGTCCGACGCGCAGATGTAGACGCGGGAATAATCCCTGGAAAAGATGATTCCGCGCGGGCGTTCGCCGGTTTCGTAGGTCTGGATCACCTCCAGCGTCTCGGTCGATATCACCGAGATCGTATTGTCCTTTTCGTTGGTCACCCAGATTTCGCCCGCCAGGGCGGCCGGGGCCATCAGGGCGAGGGCGGCGGCAATTCTGATCATTCAAAAACCTCACATGCGCTTTCCGGGCGGTCGAGGCCCTGGGTTTGGGCACGGTTTTCTGAGACAGTCGCGAGCGCTATTTCCGACAGGAACGGGAGTAGAACATGACTGACAGAACGAACGAGATGACAGGCGCTACGGAGGCCGCGGCCCCGACGACGCGC
>JACIYT010000037.1 GCA_014359765.1 Roseovarius sp. | reverse complement strand
TTGTCAGCCGCGTCCTTCGATGTTCCGGATTTCTTGTTCATCTTCGCTCCTTGGTGGCTGCGATGAACCAGAAATCCTCCGTTACGAAAACCTCAAATCTGTCCCATAGGCGCTGACGTCAGACAGCCAAGATGGTGGAAACCTTCGAGATCGCCATATGGGCCACGATCATCTCGGTCCTGCTGTCGATCCCGCTGGCGATCATGGGGGCGCGCAACTACACGCCCAACCGTTTCACCTATTCCGTCAGCCGCGGCGTGGTCAGCTTCCTGCGCGCGATGCCGGAGCTGATCATCGCCATGTTCCTGGTGCTGGGCTTCGGGTTCGGCGCGATTGCGGGCTACCTCGCGCTCGGCCTGCATGGCGCGGGGTTTCTGGGAAAATTCTATGCCGAGGATATCGAGGCCGCCGACCGCAAGCCGCAAGAGGCGCTGACCGCGCTCGGCGCGGGCAAGCTGCGGGTGTTGCGCGCCGCCGTGCTGCCGCAGGTGGCGCCGTCCTACGTGGCCTACACGCTCTACATCCTCGACCGCAACGTGCGCATGGCGGCCGTCATCGGCCTCGTCGGCGCGGGCGGTATCGGGCAGGAGCTCAAGGGCCGCTACGACACGTTTGAATACGGCCATGTCGGCACGATCCTGCTGGTGATCTTCCTCACCGTTTTCGTGCTCGATCAGGTTTCGGCCCGGCTGCGTGCCCGGCTGATTGGATAGGAAAAGACCATGAGACCGGACAGAGAAGACTGGGCAGCGGCCCTTGCCGCCGCCGATAAAGGCCGGGTCGCGGCCCTTGCCGACCGCATCCGCGCCCGCGCGACGGTCGAGCCGCTCGCCCCCCCGCGCGAAGGGCTGATGCTGATGCAGTTGCGCGACAGCGTGGCAGGCGCCGCCTTTCATCTGGGCGAGATCCCGATGGCGCGCGTGCATCTGCGCCTGACCGCCCCCGAAGGTGTGGCCGAAGGGGGCGCCGCGCTGATGAGCGACGATCTGGCGCTGGTCACGCGGCTGGCCATTCTGGACGCCGCCCTGGTGGCTGACCTGCCCGAGGCGCCCGAGATCGAGGCGCTGCTGGCCGAAGGCATGGCCGTGCGCGTCGAGACCCGTGCGCAGCGCGCTCTGGCGCTGGACCGCACCCGCGTCGATTTCCAGCTTCTGTCGGAGGATGACGCATGAGCGTGCTTGACCTGCCCCGCCTCTGGCGGCCCGCGACCCATCAGGCGCTGTTTCGCCGCATCCTCGACGTGGCCGCGCGGCCGGGCCGGATTGCCGATCTGTCGGACCTTTTGGATGGCCGCCCCGCCGCGCTCGCCGCACTCGCCACGTTCTGCGACAACACCCAGACGCTCGCGGACCTCACCGGCACGCTGACCCGGACCGACCTGGCCTTTCTGGATGTAGGCCGCGCCGCGCCGGATGCCGCCGGCTTCATCCTCGCGAGCGGTGCCGAGCCGCCCGACCTCGCGCCGCGTCTCGGCACGCTCGATGCGCCCGAAGGCGGGGCCACGCTGGTGGTCCTGGTGGACAGCCTGTCGGATGGCCCGGAACTGACCCTGCGCGGGCCGGGGATCAAGGGAACAGGCACGCTCGCGCCACAGGGCCTTGCCCCCGGCTGGCTGGCGGCCCGCGCGCGCTGGTGCGCCGATTTCCCGATGGGGGTGGACATGATCCTGACGGACGCCACGCGCCTGACCGTCCTGCCCCGCACAACCCAAATCGAAGGAGCCTGAGCCATGGCCTATGTTGCCATTCGCGGCGGTGCCGACGCGATCAAGGGCTCGGCGCGCCTCATGGACGCGCTGCGCGCCATGGGCGATGCCGCCCCGCTGGAGCTGGACCAGATCGAACGCCAGATGCCGCTTCTGCATTCCAGGGTGCTGTCTGAGGGCAGCCTGTATCATCCGCGCCTCGCCTCGCTGGCGCTGAAACAATCGCTGGGCGACAGCCTGGAGGCGGCGTTCTTCCTGCGTGCCTACCGCTCCACCAAGCCGCGCCTTGGGGAAACCGCCCCGCATGACACCCGCGCCATGCGGGTGATCCGCCGGGTGTCCGCCGCCTTCAAGGATATCCCCGGCGGGCAGATGCTGGGGGCGACGCCCGACTACCTGCACCGCCTGTTCCGGTTCGAACTGATGGACGAGGGCGCAGAGCGTTTTGACGAAATCGCCCGCGACTGGCTGGGCAATCGCGCGGCGACCGACACGCCCCTGACCTTCCCCAAGGTGCTGGATTCCTTGCGCGAGGAGGGGCTGCTGCCGCCCCTGGTCGAGAGCGACGATGCCCCTTTCGACATCACCCGCGCGCCGCTCATCTTCCCGGTGCCGCGCTCGGCGCAGCTTGCCACCATGGCGCGCGGCGAAACCGGCGGATTGCTGGCGCTGGCCTATTCCAACATGCGCGGCTACGGCGACGTTCACCCCACGGTGGGCGAATTGCGCGTGGGCTATGTGCCGGTGATGGTGCCGCATCCGGTGACGGGCAGGCCGATGGAGGCGGGCGAGGTTCTGGTCACCGAATGCGAGATCGTCGCCATGTTCGAGAAAACGGGCGACGGCGCGCCGGTCTTTACCCTGGGCTACGGCGCCTGTTTCGGCCATAACGAGGTCAAGGCGATTGCCATGGCTGTTCTGGACCGCGCGATCAGCGTGGCCCGGGACAAGGGCCGCATCGCCAACCCCTCGGAAGACCCCGAGTTCGTGCTGCTGCACGTGGACGGGATCGAGAGCATGGGCTTTTGCACCCATTACAAGATGCCCCACTACGTCACCTTCCAGTCCGACATGGACCGCCTGCGCGCCGCGCAAGGCAAAGCCGAGGAGGTCACCGATGCACCCCGCTGACACCATGGGCCAGAGCCGCGACGGCGCGGAATACGGCTTTGGCTTTCTCGACGAGGACGCCAAGCGCGAGCTCAGGCGCACGATCTTCAAGGCGGTCTGCATTCCGGGCCATCAGGTGCCCTATGCCAGCCGCGAAATGCCAATTGCGCGCGGCTTCGGCACCGGGGGCATGCAGTTGACGCTGGCGCTGCTCGGCCCCGACGACACCTGCAAGGTGATCGACCAGGGCGCCGATGACAGCGTGAACGCCGCCAATATCCGCAATTTCTTCGCGCTGACCTGCCCCGGCGTCACCGGCACGCTGCGCACCGAGGAGGCAAGCGTGATCCAGACCCGCCACCGCATCCCCGAACTGCCCCTGCGGGCCGATCAGATCCTTGTCTTTCAGGTGCCCTATCCCGACCCTCTGGTGGTGGTCGAACCCAATGCCGCCACGCGCCGCCGGATGCACGGGCGCGCCGATTACGCGCGGCTCTGGGTGAAGCTCTACGAGGACATGGTGGCCTTTGACGAGATCACCATTTCCCACCGCTACCCCACAAGGATCAACGGGCATTACATCATCGACCCCTCGCCCATCCCGCGCTGGGACGTGCCGAAGCTGCATCAGGCGGAGTGCCTTTATCTGTTCGGCGCAGGGCGCGAGAAACGCATCTATGCGGTGCCGCCCCATACCGATGCGGTGCCCATCACCTTCAACGATGTGCCCTTCCGGGTCGAGGATTTCACCGACCGCAAGACTGGCCGCCGCCATTGCTGCCGCCGATGTGGCGCGGGTGACAGTTTCCTAGACGAATTCCTCGACGACGCGGGCGCGCGTGTCTTCCAATGCTCGGATGCCGCGTATTGCGACATGCGGCTCGAACGGCAGGAGGCCGCCGAATGAAACCGATCCTTGACGTTGAAAACCTGACCCGCATCCACGGCCCCGCTTGCCCGGCCTGTCTGGATGTGACCGGGCCGGACCACGACACCAATATCTGCCGCCATTGCGGATCGGTCGTGGCGGTCGCAGGCGCGTCCTTCCCCCTGCACAAGGGGGAGGTGCTGGGCATCATGGGCGAAAGCGGCTCGGGCAAGTCGAGCCTCGTGAAGATGCTTTATTTCGATGACAGGCCCACCTCTGGCCGCGCCATATTCCATGACGAAGGAGCTGAGCATGATCTGTTTTCCCTCAACGAGGCGCAGCAATTGCGCCTGCGCGACACGCGGATGGGGATGGTCTATCAGAACCCGTCGCTGGGGCTGAACTTCGACATTTCCGCCGGCGGCAACATCGCCGAGCGGCTGCTGATGTCGGACGAGCTGAGCTATCGCGTGATCCGCGAAAAGGCGACCGCGCTGCTGGCGCGGACCGAGGTGCCGCCCGCGCGGATGGACGAATTGCCGCGCAACTTCTCGGGCGGGATGCAGCAGCGGGTGCAGATCGCGCGCGCGCTGTCCACCGGCGCGCCGCTGCTGTTCCTCGACGAGGTGACGACCGGCCTCGATCTGTCGGTGCAGGCGCGCATCCTCGATCTGATCATGGAGTTGCAGGAGGTCACGGGCGTCTCGATGCTGGTTGTCACGCATGATCTGGGCGTGGTGCGTCACCTGACCACCCGCACCATCGTGATGAAATACGGCCGCATCATTGAATCCGGGCTGACCGATCAGATCCTCGAGGATCCGCAGGCCGCCTATACGCAACAACTCGTCTCCAGCGCCTTGTGAGGATGCCATGACCGATACCATTCTTTCCGTGCGCGGCCTTGGCAAGGGCTTCTATATCCATGACCGGGCCAAGCATATCCCGGCGGCGATGGGCGTGTCGTTCGATCTGAAACCGGGGGAACTGGCCGCGCTGGTCGGGCCGTCGGGGGCGGGGAAATCCTCGCTCCTGAAGGCGATCTATCGCAGCTATGTGCCGACCGAGGGTGTGGTGAATTACACCACGGCAGCGGGTGAGGTGGTGGACCTGGTCCGCGCGCCCGAGACGCAGATCACCGCGCTGCGCCGGGCCGAGATCGGCTTTGTCACCCAGTTCCTGCATTGCCTGCCGCGGCTCTCCACGCTCGATGTGGTGGCGCGGCCGCTCTTGCAACAGGGCATCGCGCGCGCGGCGGCGCATGACAGGGCCGCGCAAATGCTGGCAGCACTGGCCATCCCCGAACAGCTCTGGGATGCCACGCCCGCCACATTCTCGGGCGGCGAACGCCAGCGCGTCAACATCGCGCGCAGCTTCGCGCAGGGCGGGCGGCTGATGCTGCTCGATGAACCCACCGCGTCGCTTGACCCGGCAAGCCGCGAAAACGTCTGCGCGATGATCGAGGGCGCAAAGGCCGAGGGCACCGGGATGGTCGCGATCTTTCACGACACGGCGCTGGTCGGACGTCTGGCCGATCACCGTATCGACGTGCAGCGCGCCGCATTCGAGGAGGCGGCAGAATGACCCTGACCCTGACCAATGCCCGCATCGTCACGCCCGAGGGTCTGCACCATGGCAGCCTGACCGTTGAGAACGGGCGCATCGCCGCGCTGGATGCGCCCGCGCGGGGGACCGTGCTCGATCTTGGCGGCGATCTGCTGCTGCCGGGGCTGATCGACCTGCATGGCGACGCGATCGAGAAGGAGGTCGAGCCGCGCCCCAACGCCTTCTTCCCGCTGCCGGTGGCGATGGGGGCCATCGACCGGCGCATGGCGGCTGCGGGCGTGACCACTGCCTTTCACGGCATCAGCTTTGCCGAGGGCGAATTGGGCGTGCGCGATGTGGATTTCGCCGAGACGCTCGCCCGCGCGCTGCATGGGTTTGCGGGTGCGGTCGATCACCGCGTCCATATCCGCTACGAGCTGACCGATGCCGGGTCCGAGGCCCGCGTGACGCGGCTCATCGACGAAGGCGTGGCCTCGCTTCTGTCCTTCATGGATCACACGCCGGGACAGGGGCAGTTCAAGGACGCGGCGACCTATGGCGCCTATCTGAGCCGCGTCTATGCCAAGGAGGAGGGCGAGATCCTCGACCGGATCAGCGCGAAACAGGCCGAGGCCGGCAATGTCGTGGCCCGGGTCGAACGGCTGGCGGCCCATGCCCGCCCGCATGGCGTGGCGCTCGCAGGGCATGACGACGAAGGCGCCGAGCGCGTGGAATTCATGGCGCGCATCGGTGCCACGATCAGCGAGTTTCCCCTCGATCTGGCCACCGCGCAGGCGGCGCGTGAGGCGGGGCTGGTGACACTCTTCGGCGCGCCCAACGTGCTGCGCGGACGGTCGCAATCGGGCGCGCTTTCGGCGCGCGAGGCCATTGGCGAAGGGGTCGCGGGGGCGCTCTGTTCCGACTATGCCCCACAGGCCATGCTGCCCGCGCTCGGGGTGTTGACGGGCGAGATGGGCCTCGACTGGCCGCGTGCGCTCGATCTGGTCGCCGGCGCCCCGGCGCGCGCCACCGGCCTGACCGATCGCGGGGTCATCGCGACGAGCAAGCGTGCCGATCTGATCCGCGTGCAGGGCGCGGGGAGCGGCCTGTCGGCGGCAGCGACCTGGGTCGCCGGGCGGCAGGTCTATGGCTTCGGCTCCGCGCAGTCGCTCGCGGTGGCGGCGCAATGACCGGGCGCATCTGGCTGGTTGTCGGTCCTTCGGGGGCGGGCAAGGATAGCGTGCTCGCGGGGCTGGCGGCCAGAATCCAGCCCGAGGACGAGATCATGCTCGCGCGGCGTGTCATCACCCGCCCCTGCCAGCCCGGCGGCGCCGAGCAGCACCTGTCCGTCACGCCCGATGGTTTCGCCCGACTGGACCGCGTGTACTGGGGCACGGTTATGAGACAGTGCTTTGCGCTGGTTAGGCTGCCATCATGATCACCGTGGCAGCGTCGGTTTCAAGGCCTTTTTGCTCAGCCCTGATCTGAGTGGGTGTTTTGTATCCGT
>JACIYT010000036.1 GCA_014359765.1 Roseovarius sp. | reverse complement strand
ATCCTGAAACAGCGAGAGGAGATCAAACGCAAAACCATGCTCAAGCGGCGCTTGCGCCACCAAACTGAAAACGCATAAACTCAATCAAGGATGAGCCAGAGCCTCCAAACGGAAAAACGCTCTACCGTCCCAAATTATCTGACGACGGACAGCACATATGCCGCGATGCAGCGAATTGACACTGTCGGTTTGTTGCCTGTAATGTGCGGCGGACGTAAGAAAATTGCGCACCCTGATTCACGAGGCCCGCCCATGTCGCAGACGCAGAAAGTCCCATCGCCGGGCAAGTCCGATCGGCAAGTTGATCGTCCATGGCTCATCCGCACCTATGCGGGCCATTCCACGGCGTCGAAGTCGAACGAACTCTACCGCGCCAATCTCGCCCGGGGGCAGACCGGCCTTTCGGTGGCCTTCGACCTGCCGACGCAGACGGGCTATGACAGCGATCATGTGCTCAGCCGTGGCGAGGTGGGCAAGGTCGGCGTGCCCATCTGTCATCTGGGCGACATGCGCACCCTCTTCGAGGGCATTCCGCTCGAGCAGATGAACACCTCGATGACGATCAACGCCACCGCGCCCTGGCTGCTCGCGCTCTATATCGCGGTGGCCGAGGAACAGGGCGCGGATGTCTCGGCCCTTCAGGGCACGGTGCAGAACGACCTGATCAAGGAATATCTCTCGCGCGGGACCTATATCTTCCCGCCGAAACCGAGCCTCGGGATGATCGGCGACGTGGCCGAATATTGCTATCGGCACATCCCGAAATGGAACCCGATGAACGTCTGTTCCTACCACCTTCAGGAGGCGGGGGCGACGCCCGAGCAGGAGCTCGCCTTTGCGCTGGCCACCGCTGTCGCGGTGCTGGATGAGCTGAAGCCGCGCGTGCCCGAGAGCGATTTCCCGGCACTGGCCGCGCGGATTTCGTTTTTCGTCAATGCCGGCATCCGGTTCGTGACCGAAATGTGCAAGATGCGCGCCTTCATGGATCTCTGGGACGAGATCCTGCGCGATCGCTATGGGGTGGAGGATGCCAAATTCCGCCGCTTTCGCTATGGTGTGCAGGTCAATTCGCTGGGCCTGACCGAGCAGCAGCCGGAAAACAACGTCTATCGCATCCTGATCGAGATGCTGGCGGTGACGCTCTCGAAAAAGGCCCGCGCGCGCGCCGTGCAACTGCCGGCCTGGAACGAGGCGCTCGGCCTGCCGCGCCCCTGGGATCAGCAATGGTCGATGCGGATGCAGCAGATCCTCGCCTACGAGACCGACCTGCTGGAATTCGACGATCTCTTTGACGGCAACCCGGCGGTCGATGCCAAGGTGACGGCGCTCAAGGACGGCGCGCGGCATGAGCTGGCCAATATCGAGAGCATGGGCGGCGCGGTCGCCGCGATCGACTACATGAAATCCCGCCTGGTCGAGAGCAATTCCGAGCGGCTGGCCCGGATCGAGGCGGGCGAGACCGTCGTCGTCGGCGTCAATCGCTGGCAGGAGGGCGAGCCCTCGCCGCTCCAGACCGGGGATGGCGGGATCCTGGTGGTCGATCCAAGCGTGGAGGCCGAACAGATCGGCCGGCTGGAAGAGTGGCGGCGCGCGCGCGACGCGGGCGCGGTCAAGGCGGCGCTGGCCGATCTGCGCGCCGCCGCGCAGGCCGGGACCAACATCATGCCCGCCTCCATCGCCTGCGCGCGCGCGGGCGTGACCACCGGCGAATGGGCCGCCGAGATTCGCGCCGTGCATGGCGAATATCGCGGGCCGACGGGTGTGTCGGCCAGCCCGTCGAACCGCACCGAAGGGCTCGACGATCTGCGTGCGGCGGTGGATGCGGTGTCGGGGCGGCTTGGCCGCAGGCTCCGCTTCCTGGTCGGCAAGCCGGGGCTTGACGGCCATTCCAACGGCGCCGAGCAGATCGCCTGCCGCGCCCGCGATTGCGGCATGGATATCCGCTATGAGGGCATCCGGCTCACGCCCGAGCAGATCGTCGCCGCAGCCCGCGAGGACGCGGCGCATGTCGTCGGTCTCTCGATCCTGTCGGGATCGCACATGCCGCTGGTCGAGGAGCTGATGGAGCGGATGCGCGCCGCCGGTCTGGCCGATGTGCCGGTGATCGTGGGCGGCATCATCCCCGAGGAGGACGCCCGCAGGATGCGCGAAATGGGCGTGGCGCGGGTCTATACGCCCAAGGATTTCGAGCTGAACACCATCATGATGGATATCGTGGCGCTCGCCGATCCGCAGGCGGTGGCAGCCCAATAACGCCCGGATCCCGAACGCCACAGGCCGCGCCCGCGAGGGCACGGCCTGTGTCATGTCCGGGCGTGGTGTTCCGGGTCAGGCAGCGCGGGACAGAAGGACCTCGTCCACCTGCCGGGCGGCCTGAACCTCGTCCGAGCCGGAGGCGGCGGCCACCTCGCGCGTCAGCCGCTCCAGCGCGGCCTCGTAGAGCTGGCGCTCGGAATAGCTCTGCTCGCGCTGGTCATCCTGGCGATGCAGGTCGCGCACCACCTCGGCAATCGCGATCAGATCGCCGGAATTGATCTTCTGCTCGTATTCCTGCGCGCGGCGCGACCACATCGCCCGCTTGACGCGCGCCTTGCCGCGGAGCGTGCTCATCGCCCTGGAGATCACGTCCGGGCTCGACAGGCCGCGCATCCCGATTTCCAGCGCCTTGTCGGTGGGCACGCGCAGCGTCATCTTGTCCTTCTCGAAGGAGATCACGAACATCTCGAGGCGAAAGCCCGCGACCTCCTGTTCCTCGATCGAGATGATCTGACCCACCCCATGCGCCGGATAGACAACATAATCGTCGGGGCGAAACTCGGGCTTCCTGGTTTTCGACATTCGATACTTTCCTCGCGATACCTTGCGCGCATCACGCCTCTCGACACGGGATCCCTTGACACACAAAGACCCACATTTCTCGATCCCTGAGGATCGGGAGATATGCGGCGTCCTGCAATGTTTCAACACCCCCATAACATGCAGGGGCGATCCGGTCTGGCGCGTTTCTGTTCTCAGCCTTGAGATTGTAACACAAAAATAGCCCCCGCGAAAGGGCGGGCATGTCACTCGCCCGATTCACACAGCCATTTCCGGCCCTTGCCCTGTCACAACGGTGTTTGCCCGGCAGGATCGCGCCGCGAATCGGCGCGCGCCGGGTTCAGCCGCCCTCGCCCGGGGCCTCCGAGAAATACTTCTCCAGCTTGCCTTGCTCGCCGTCGTGCTCTTCTGCCTCCGGCAGCGGATCCTTTCGGGTGACGATGACCGGCCAGAGCTCGGAATATTTCCGGTTGAATTCCACCCAGCGCTCCATGTCCGGCTCGGTATCGGGGCGGATCGCGTCGGCCGGGCATTCGGGCTCGCACACGCCGCAATCGATGCACTCGTCGGGGTGGATCACGAGCATGTTCTCGCCTTCGTAGAAACAGTCCACCGGGCAGACCTCGACGCAATCGGTGTATTTGCAGGCGATACAGTTGTCGGTGACGACATAGGTCATGGTGATCTCTCGGCTTTCATCCCGGCTACGCACCACCTAATCCAGCACGCCGGATCATTCAAGCGCGCCGGCCCCATTGGGGAGGCGTTTGCTATGGGAGGTCGAGGCAGCGATTGCAGCGATGAACGCCGCGCAGGTGCAGGTGGTTGTCTGAGTGGAGATCTTTTCGGTGGCACCCACGATGCATTGTTGCAGAACTCCGGCTTGAGGCGTGATTTCCCCTTGCCCCACTGACGTCATGCCATGCGGACGATCTCGGCGGTGCCGAGGGCGTTGAAGCGGTTCATGAGGGCGATGCGGAGCTCACCTCGATTTCGGCGGTCTGGCGGTCGGGGTCTCTTGCCATGATGCGCTCGCCGAAGGACTTGAGGCAGCGCATCTTCGCTTCGATCCGGCTGCGAGCGTGATATCCGGTCCAGCGCTTCCAGAACGCCCGGCCGTAGTGGCGGGTGGCGCGCAAGGTCTCATTGCGGACCTTGGCCGCCGGGCAGTCTTCTTTCCAGGGCCGCCCATTCCTGCGTATCGGGATGATCGGCACAGCATCACGCGCGATGATGGCGGTGTGGCAGCGTCGCGTGTCATAGGCCCCGTCGGCGGTGACCGTGCCGATTTGCTCGTCCGCAGGGATCTGGTCCAGCAGGTCCGGTAGCACGGGGCTGTCGCCGTCGCGGCTGGGGGTGAATTCCACGGCGCGAATGTCGGATGTGGCTGGGTCCATGGCCAGATGGACCTTGCGCCATTGGCGACGGCCTTGCACACCATGCTTGCGGGCCTGCCACTCGCCGTCGCCGAGAAACTTGATGCCGGTGCTGTCCACGAGCAGGTTCAGCGGCCCGTCGGCACGGCGATAGGGGATCTGCACAGCGAGGGTCTTCTGCCTGCGGCACAGCGTCGAGTAGTCCGGCACGGGCCAGTCCAGCCCCGCCAGCCGCAGCAGGCTTGAGACCATCCCGGCGGTCTGCCTGAGCGGCAACTTGAATGGCCCGGGGCTTCGCCCGTTCAGGGCTGAAATTCGTCCACTGGACGAATTTCCGGGCGCCCTTCACCCTTGATCGACAGGCAGAACTGAATCGCGGCGTCCGAAAAGACGGGCGGACGCCCTGGGCGTCCCTCATGCGGCCCGTGCCAGGCCATCTCCTTGTCCAGCCAGATCAGCAACGACCCACGCTTGCGGAGCGCAGAATTGTAGGCGGACCAGTTGGTGGTACGGTAGCGGGCGGGCATGGGCTTGCTCATGCCACCCGTCTAACCGCATGGATTCGTAATGTGAATCCTTCACGGTCAGAGTTCTGCAACAACGCCGTGCTCCACCGTCCGCGATGTATGTCGCATCGCGGGCGATGTTCGGGTCATTAAAGAGGTTGTCGATGGCGGATGCAAATATGCGGGTCACGGCTATACTGCTTTCATGAATCACAAATCCATTTCGGACGGCCCGATCCGAAACCGGGCGCTCACGGCTCTTCAAGACGCCTTTTCCCGCCTTCACCCCGCGGTGGTGCTGGATGGCAAAGGCTACGCGGCTGATTTCCGGGACGTTCTTCTGCCGAGGGTGTCAGCGGATGATTTCGAGGCTGATCTTGGCGCCGGCAGTGGAAACGAATTGCAGACCAAGTTTCGCGCGGTGCATTCATCATCTGCGCTGGCGGTGAATGCCTTTGCACCGTTCAGGCAGCGCATTGGCGAACTTGCGCTACCGGACCTTAGTGGGTTCCAGTCGCTTGCCTTCGAGCAGAAGTGCCCAACCGGCCTTCGCCGGGGCACGCCACCCAACCTCGACGTGCTTTTGTCCAGAGTTGGTGGTGTCGTCGGGATCGAGTCGAAACTGACCGAATACCTCACGACGCACCACCCCCGGTTTTCGTCGGCCTATGAAGAGGAAATCCGGGACGCACGGCGCGAGCAGGGCTACTTTCGCGAGATGCTTCGGCTGCTGGACGAACCTGACAGCTATCGTTTGCTGGATGCCGCGCAGCTGATCAAGCATGCCTTCGGCCTTGCTGCAACCTTCGGTGAGGGGCCGGTAACGCTCCTCTATCTGTTCTGGGAGCCAGCCAACCCGTCAGCGAGCCCGGTCTTCGCAGATCACAGGCGAGAGATTGCGGCGTTTGCCGAGCGGGTTGCCGGGTCGATGCCCATATTCAAGGCGATGAGCTATCCTGAACTGTGGTCGGTCTGGAGTGATGCCGGGCAACAAGACTGGTTGGCCCGGCATGTCGAAGAGTTGCGCGCCCGGTATGAAGTCATCCTCTGAGCAGCAAAATCTATCTCGATCATCCACACGCGCGAGATAAGCGAGTCGCCAGTACTCAGTTCGAGCTGTGCAGGCGGATCGCGAGGCGCGGGCGCTTGTTCACCGGCAGGATCGAGGCCTCGGTCATCAGGTCGATCCAGCGGCCCTTGGCGTCCATCATCTGGCGGGCATAGAGCGGCAGACCGACCGTGTTGGCGGTTTCCAGCAGGTTCGCCGGGCCGCCATAGGTGGTGAAGGTGTCGAAGGTCCCGAGCGGGAAGGCGATGCCCTCGCCGGTGGGGATCAGCCGTTCCGAGGTGCCGTTCGAGAGCGTCACCGAGCCGTTGTATTCCTCGAACAGGATCCCCGCGAAGGGGAAGGCGCGGCGCATGTCCTCGCGCAGGGGCTGGCCGCCGGTGGCCGAGAAGAACTTGTAGGCGTCCTCGGTCTTGGGGTGGCTGATCAGCTTGTCGAAGAACTCGGAAGTGACCAGCGCATGCGCGGTGGTCATGGTCTCGCCCAGCAGGTTGTCCTCGATGGCGCGCAAGGTGGTGCGCACCTTGCCCTGCACATTCGTGCCCGCCGTCCCGAAGACGAAATCGACCGAGATCTGGTCGAGCCCGAACTCGGTGAAGTAGTTGTAGAGCGTGGTGCCCGCCCCGTCCTTCACGATGCCGCGCAGCGCGTTCATCTCCATGTATTCGCGGGTCTGGGCATGTTTGCGGCGCATCAGCGTCAGCTTGCGGTTCATCACCTCGACCAGCGGATCGGCGGCGTCCGAGACGCCCAGCGCGGGCATGCCCTGAATGTCGGCGGGCAGGATGACGTCGTCATGCGGGATCCACGGCAGCGCGAAGCTGCGCATCGAGCGCGCCTCGCGGTTGCCGACGGTGGCGGGGGCGCCCAGCGGGACCGAGGGCAGGAGGCTCAGGACAGACGGCCCACGCCGGAGCGTTACGATGAACGTCATTATCCATCCTCATGACATTCCGATCTGTCAACGGCGGAGTAAAACCGGGCCATGGGGCGGTGCAAAACCGGGTCCGTTCCGGTTTGCGCGGCGGCTGCGCGGCGGGTGGCGGCCAGGCGGGTCCGGGGCAGGTTGTTGCGGATCGGTTGTTGTCGCCGGGCTCGAAATCACGCCGGATATCACGCCGGATACAGAAAATCAGGTAGAGCGTTTACAGCGTGGTGAGATCGCCCGCCCCATCAACCAGAGTAATCCGATGCACACCCGGGGTGCGGCGCACCTTTCGCACCAGTTCAGGATCGGCCAGCACCAGCCCTGTGGACAGGGCATCAGCCATTGCGGCACTTTCCGCCTCGACCGAAACCGTGGACCAGCGCGGCTGCTGCGTGGGGTGCAGGATATGACCGCCACCGCCCAGGGGCGTGGCCATTGCGCTTGACGTGGCGATGGCCCCCCGGCCCAGCCGCCGGGTCGCCAGAAGGCCATGCTGCGGGTCTTCCACGCCCAGCCGCCAGTTGCCGCCGGTGGCGCGGTATTCACCGATGTTGACCAATGCGTTCCCGAATCCTGCATCGGCCAGCGCCTCGGCCACGGCATCGGTGGCAAAGCCCTGCGCGATCCCGTTGAAGGTCAGCGCCTGCCCGGGGGCCAGGCGGATCGTTTTATCGTCACAGCTCAGCCGGTCCCAACCGACCAGGACCGACGCGCCCGCCGGATCATCGCCCGCCACCAGCGCCTGCCACAGCGGCTGCACCGTCGGGTCGAACAGCCCCCCGGTGATCCTGTACGCAGCATCGGCCAGACCAAAAAGCGCCCGGAAAGGCGCCGATGGCCGCAGGTGCCCGTGCCGGTTCAGCCGGACCAGTTCCGAGTCAGGCCGGAACAGGGAAAAGCGCTGCTCGATCTGGCTGATGATCCGCCGCGCCTGATGCAGCGCCGGTTGCGCCGCCTGATCTGGCCCCGACAACCTGATCGCGACCTCGGCCCCGAACGCGCGACCCTGCCAGCCATGCGATTGCGCCAGCGCCGGTGTCGCCGCGAAGGCTGCGGAAACGGTCAGGAAACGCCTTCGGTTCATGCTCATTGCGCAGCCAACTCCCGCCTGCGCCCCCTGGCGGCCAGCACCAGCGGCACGCAACGGGCTGGGTCATCATGAATGGCCACGCAATCGAGACACTGGAAACACTCGGAATACTGGATTTCCCCGGTCTTCCTGATCGCCCCGTAATTGCATTTGACCCGGCACAACTGGCAGGGCGAACCACAGTCGGCCCGCCGCGCGATCCAGTCCCGGCCACGGATCAGCCCACCGATCGCCATCACCGCTCCCAGCGGGCACAGGTAGCGGCAGAAACCCTTGAACAGCACCATGGAAAACAGCAGCAGCGCCACCGCATAAGCCACATAATACCATTCGCGGATGAAAAAGGTGGTTATCGCGGTCTTGAATGGTTCCACCTCAATCGCCTTGTCAAGCGCGGCAGGCGCGCCCAACAGGAGCGCCACCAACCCGGCCAGCACCGCATATTTCAAAAGCTTCAGCCGCGCGTCCCAAACGCCCCGCGGCCGGATCACCGGCAGGCGCAGCAACCGGCCCAGGTGATGGGCGAATTCCTGCATGGCCCCGAACGGGCACAACCAGCCGCAAAACAGCCCCCGGCCCCACAGCACGAACCCCAGGATCGTCACCGCCCAGATCACCAATGAGAACGGATCATAAAGCAGGAATGCAAAGCTGCCGCCATCCAGCGCGGTCCGCGCTACCGCCAAAGGCGTGGCAATGGACAACTGCCCCTGTCCCCACCAGCCGACGAAACCAAGCACCGCCGCCAGCAGACCCAGACGGATCGGTGTGAACAACCGGTGCCCGGCCAACCGGTTCATGCCGAACAGCAGCACCGCCACCAGACCCGTCAGGAATACCGCCAGCACGATCAGATCCGTCGCACGGTTGCGCAGCGCCTCGACCCAGGGCGGCACGGGCCTGACCGCCTCGGGACGGGCGTAGAATCGCTCCGGCGTGATATGCGTGCTGGTCAAGGTGACCGAACCGATCTCGGGGTGGAAGCTGCCGTGTTTGCGCAGGGCGTCGATCTTGAGCGTCCATTCAGCGGTCGGATCGAACCCCAGCCGCCGGTCGGTGCGCAGGATCAGCGCGGCACCATCGTGCAGGGCTTCGGGCAGGTCATCGTTCAGTTCGATGTAAATGTCGCTGTCCCGAAAGGCGATGGGGAAACCGCCCTGTTCGGCACTGATCAGATCGGGCGAGGTGTTGCGCACGAATTCCTCGGTCACCAGCCCATGCCGCGCGGCATCGATCAGCAGCACCGGTTCATCATTGTCCGCGATCTCCATGAAATTCTGCAGTTCCTCAAAGGCGCTGTCGCTCAGCACCGCCCGCGCAATCGAAGGCGGGCCGATATCGACCACCCAAAGGTCGAGATACGGCGCATCGGGGAAATCCTTCGCCTCCGGGTCGTCGTCTTCCCAAAGCGTGCCGCGAAAGGCCGCGTCGATCTCTGCATTGCTGACGATCTTGCGGGTCACGATCCCCTGATCGACCAGATCATCCCAGGTCAGTGCCTCCTGGTAGTCGCGGTCGGGGTAGGGCGGCGGGCCGGCGGATATCCCGCTCATCTTCTCGCGTGCCACCTGCAATGTCGCGGCCAGAATACTCTCATGCGCGATCCTCACCGAGGCCGTGCCCTTGGTCACACCGTCGAGATAGACCAGCGCCGAACCATCGGCAGCGCCGCCATAGGGTGATCCCACAACCAGCGTTTCGGAAATCGAATGACCGCGGTATTGCTTGAAGAAGTCATGAAACAGCTTCTCCGGCAGGCCCGAGACAAAGATCGGCTCGTTGTGCGAAATCAGCTGGACGTCGAGAAACCGGCCATCGAGATCGAGCACGACAAGCATGTTGATCGAGGCCCCGGAAAAGCCCGGCAGCGGCGCCATCGGCTCGGTCTCGAAGACATATCCCGCCTCGGCACCGCCCGAGTTCAGCAATTGCCACACACCCTTGTCGTTGATCTTCTCGCCCAGGCTCATGGGCGGTCCGATGTAGGTCTCCAGAATGTCGCGCGGCAGCGGGCTATCCTGCGCGGCAGCGATGCCCGCACACCACAAGAACCCCGCCAGCAGCGCCGCGGCCATCTTTCCCAGGACCTTCATCCCCCGCAGCCTAAGCCGGGCCACCGGCCAGCCCTATGCGACCTTGGTCGGAACCCGCGCAATATCGCTGTGCGGTCTGCGCGGCGTCATGCAAGGCTGACAGCCGGAATGAACCGCACGCCATCCGATATCAAGGCCGTGACCCTGTCGCTGGCCGGCTTTGCCGCCCTGTGGTGGCTGGCCGCCTGGCTTGGCGATGATCCCGCCGTGCTGCCGGGCCCGGCCGAGGTCTGGCGCATCTTCCTGAATGAGGCCGCGTCCGGTGCCCTGCCTCATCACTTCGTCGCCACCCTTCTGCGTGTGGCGGCGGCGTTTCTGCTGGCCATGGGCGTCGGGGTCGTGCTCGGGATTGCGATGGGGGCCAGTGCCCGGGTCAACCGATGGCTGTCGGTCTGGATCGTGCTGCTGTTGAACATCCCGGCGCTGGTGGTGATCGTTCTGTGCTATCTCTGGATCGGCCTTAACGAGGTGGCCGCGATCACGGCGGTGGCGCTGAACAAGACCGCCATGGTCGCCGTCTCCCTGCGCGAGGGGATGCATGCGCTGGACCCCAAGGTGCGCGACTGTCCGTCGTCAGATAATTTGGGACGGTAGAGCGTTTTTCCGTTTGGAGGCTCTGGCTCATCCTTGATTGAGTTTATGCGTTTTCAGTTTGGTGGCGCAAGCGCCGCTTGAGCATGGTTTTGCGTTTGATCTCCTCTCGCTGTTTCAGGAT
>JACIYT010000035.1 GCA_014359765.1 Roseovarius sp. | reverse complement strand
CGTAAATCAGAAGAATACGGTTTCCCCATCCATGCCGACCCCCTTTCACGGCAATCAGCATGAATCAGAAATCAAGCCGCGTGTGAATCCCAAAGATTCAACCTGGTCGTGGTCGACTCTAGCGTGAAAGCGCCATCTGCGAGCCTTCAAGAAAATCACTTCGAATCAAAACTTTGCAACGCCTGAAGCGCCTGCCGGGGGGCAGGCAGGCGCTGCCCGGCGTGACCGCCGGGCAGGAGATATCGGCAAGGGCGCGCTGTCTCCGGCGACCGTTCAGGCCGCGCGGCGGCTGCGGCGGCGACGCGGCGCGCCCGGCTTGGCCGCGCCCGGCTTGGCCCCGCCGCCCCGGCGCGGGCCGCCCCGGCCTGCGGGCTTGGCCTTGGGATCGGGCAGCACCTCCCAGGGCGCGCCCGAGGCCACCGGGATCGTCGTGCCCAGAACCTTCTGGATGTCCTTCAATTCGCCCATCTCGTCGGGCGCGCAAAAGGCGATCGCCGCCCCGTCGCGGCCCGCGCGCGCGGTGCGCCCGATGCGGTGCACATAGTTGTCGGGCACGTTCGGAAGCTCGAAATTATAGACGTGTTTCACGTCCGGAATGTCGAGCCCGCGCGCCGCGACATCGGTCGCCACCAGCACCTTGACCTGGCCCTCGCGGAAGGCGCGCAGCGCCCGCTCGCGCTGGCCCTGGCTCTTGTTGCCGTGGATCGCGGCCACGGCATAGCCCGCATCCTCCAGCCTGCGCGCCAGCTTGTCCGCGCCGTGCTTGGTCCGGCCAAAGACCAGCGCCAATTCGTCGCGGTGCTTGTCGAGCAATTCGATCAGCAGATCGGCCTTCGCCGCCTTGGCGATGAAATGCACCTCCTGCGTGACCTTGTCGGCGGCCTTGCCCGGGGGGCTCACCTGCACGCGGCGCGGATTGCGCAGATAGCTCGCGGCGATCTCTTCCATCTGCCTGGGCATGGTGGCCGAAAAGAGCATCGTCTGCCGCTCGGCGGGCAAGAGCCCGGCAATCCGCCGCAGCGCATGGATGAAGCCCAGATCGAGCATCTGATCGGCCTCGTCGAGCACGAGGAACGCCGCCGAATCGAGCCGGAGCGCGCGCCGGTCGATGAGGTCGAGCAAGCGCCCCGGCGTCGCCACCAGGATATCACAGCCGCGCTCCATCCGGTTCACCTGCGCGTTGATCGAGGCCCCGCCAACAACGAGGTTGATGCGGATCGGGCTGTCCTTGACCAGCGGCAGAAGGGCGTCGCGGATCTGCGCCGCCAGTTCGCGCGTCGGCGCGAGGATGAGGCTGCGCACCGAGCGCGGCGCCGGTTTCTCGCGCAGCTGCATCAGCCCCGCCACCAGCGGCAGGCCAAAGGCCAGCGTCTTGCCGGTGCCGGTCTGCGCCAGCCCCAGAACGTCATCCCCGTCGAGCGCATGAGGAATCGCGCGGCTCTGGATCGGGGTGGGCTCGGCGATGCCGAGCGCATTCAGCTTGCGGGTCAGCCCCTCGGGCAGGCCCATCGTGTCGAAAAGCGTCAAATCATGTCCTTTCAGGCGCCGGGCCCCTGCCCGCGCACCCGGTCTCGTGGTTGCACCATGGGCAGGGCGGGGCCGATTGCCCACACCCTCCGGCCGGTGTCTGGCCCCACGCGTGATCCTGGGAACAGGTCCGCGACATTTCATCCTGAACGGCACATGCGGGCCGGGCTGCTCACGCGGCAGGAAATGTCGGTTGACCCGCATATGGCGGTGCGCGCGCGCGAAGTCAAGCCTGCGCGCGCCGCCCGCTCAGGGCAGAAAGACCGGCCGGCGGTCGCCCGCGGCAAAGCGGCGCAGCACCATGGGATAGAGGATATGCTCCTGCTCAAGCACCCGCGCGGCCAGCGTCCCGGGCGTGTCGCCCGGCAGCACCGGCACCCGCGCCTGCCCCAGGATCGGCCCGTCGTCGAGCGCGGGCGTCACCTCGTGGACGGTGCAGCCCGCCTCCGTTTCGCCCGCCGCGATCGCGCGGGCATGGGTGTCGAGGCCGCGATATTTCGGCAGGAGCGAGGGGTGGATGTTGATCATCCGCCCCGCCCAGAGGCCGACGAACCAGGGCGTGAGCACCCGCATGAAGCCCGCGAGGCAGATCAGGTCGATCATGTGCGGTGCCAGCCGCGCGGCGATCTCGGCCTCGAAGGCCGCACGATCCCCGCGATAGGGGCGGTGATCGACCACCTCGGTGGCCAGGCCCTGCGCCCGCGCCCAGGCGATGCCCCCCGCCGCCGGCTCATTCGAGAAGACGAGCGCGGGCCGCGCGGGATGATCGCCGGTCATCGAGGCCACCAGCGCGCGCATGTTCGACCCGCCCCCGGAGAGGAAAATCGCCACGCGCCGCGTCACAGCAGCCGGCCCTCATAGGCCACGCCCTGCCCCGCCTCCACGCGCCCGATGCGTGCCACGCGCTCGCCCGCCCCTGCCAGGGCGGTCTCGATCTCGCCGGCGCGCGCGGGATCGACCACCACGACCATGCCGATGCCGGAATTGAAGGTCTTGAGCAGTTCGCCCTCGGCGATGCCGCCGGTTTCGGCCAGCCACCGAAACACCCCCGGCAGCGTCCAGGCCGACAGGTCGATCCTCGCCCCGAGCCCCTCGGGCAAAACCCGCGGCACGTTCTCGGTGAGCCCGCCGCCGGTGATATGCGCCAGGCCGCGCACCCCGCCCGCCCGGATCGCCGCCAGCACCGGCGTCACATAGAGCCGCGTCGGCGCAAGCAGCGCCGCGCCGAGCGTGCCCGCCTCCCACGGGCAGGCATCCGCCCAGCCAAGGCCCGACAGCTCGACGATCCGCCGCACGAGGCTGTAGCCGTTGGAATGCACCCCGTCCGAGGCGAGGCCCAGCAGCACATCGCCCTCGGCCACGTCCCGCGGCAGATCCGCGCCCCGCTCCATCGCGCCTACGGCAAAACCCGCAAGGTCGAAATCGCCCGCCGGATACATGCCCGGCATTTCCGCCGTCTCGCCCCCGATGAGCGCACAACCCGAGGCCGCACAGCCGCGCGCGATGCCCTCGACGATGCGCGCGGCCTGATCTACGTCGAGCTTGCCGGTGGCGAAATAGTCGAGAAAGAAGAGCGGCTCCGCCCCCTGGCAGATCAGGTCGTTGACGCACATCGCCACGAGATCGACGCCGACCGAGTCCACGATCCCGGTGTCGATGGCGATGCGCAGCTTGGTGCCCACCCCGTCGGTCGCCGCCACCAGGACCGGATCGGAGAACCCGGCGGCCCGCAGGTCGAACAGCCCGCCAAACCCGCCCAGCCCCGACATCACGCCGGGGCGGCGGGTGGCGGCGGCGGCGGGCTTGATCCGCTCCACGAGCGCGTTGCCCGCGTCGATATCGACGCCCGCCTCCGTATAGGTGATGCTGGTCCTCGTCTCGCTCATGGCGCGGTCCTCTCGCTTGTCGCAGGCGGGGTTAGACGATTGCCCCGCGCCGCGCAATCGCAAAGCCGGGCAGCGCCACGCCGCCGCGTTCAGGTGTTGAACAGGAAATGCAGCACGTCGCCATCCTGCACCACATAGCCCTTGCCCTCGGCGCGCATCCGGCCGGCCTCCCTTGCGCCCTGCTCGCCGCCAAGGGAAACGTAATCCTCGTAGGAAATCGTCTCGGCGCGGATGAAACCGCGCTCGAAATCGCCATGGATGACGCCGGCCGCGCGCGGCGCGAGGGTCCCGCGGGGGATGGTCCAGGCGCGCGCCTCCTTGGGGCCGACGGTGAAATAGGTCTCGAGCTGCAAAAGCTCGTAGCCCGCGCGGATCAGCCGGTCGAGCCCCGCCTCTTCAAGGCCCATCTCGGCGAGGAACATCGCGGCTTCCTCGGGTTCGAGCTTCGAGATTTCCTCCTCGATCTGCGCCGAGATCACCACCGAGGCCGCGCCCTGCTCTGCCGCCATGGCCGCCACCGCTTCGGAATGGGCATTGCCGCTGGCCGCGCTTGCCTCATCGACATTGCAGACATAGAGCACCGGCTTGGCGGTGAGCAGTTGCAAGAGCCGCCAGGCGCGCGCATCCTCGGCATCGACGGCCACGGTGCGGGCGGGGCGCCCCGCCTCGAGCGCCGCCTGCGCGAGGCCGAGCAGCCGGTCGGCCTGCGCGGCCTCCTTGTCGCCGCCCTTGAGCTTGCGCACCAGCCCCGCGCGGCGCTTTTCCACCGATTCGAGATCGGCGAGCATCAGCTCGGTCTCGATCACCTCGGCATCGGCAATCGGATCGACGCGCCCCTCCACATGGGTCACGTCCTCATCCTCGAAGCAGCGCAGCACATGAGCGATGGCATCGACCTCGCGGATATTGGCAAGGAACTGGTTGCCCAGCCCCTCGCCCTTGCTGGCGCCCTTCACCAGCCCGGCGATATCGACGAAGGTCATGCGCGCGGGGATGATCTGCTTCGACCCGGCGATCTCCGCCAGCCGCTCGAGCCGCGCATCGGGCACCGCCACATCGCCCACATTGGGCTCGATCGTGCAGAAGGGGAAATTCGCCGCCTGCGCGGCGGCGGTGCGCGTGAGCGCGTTGAAGAGCGTGGACTTGCCCACATTGGGAAGCCCCACGATACCCATCCTGAACCCCATCGGCCTGCCTCTCTGGTGTCGTCCGTGTCGGGGCGCATCTACGGGGGCGGCGGGGCCGAGGTCAAGCGCGCGTCAGACCCCGGCGCCCGGGACCGGCGGAGGAATACGCCGCCTGAGCACCGCCTCGCGCCAGGCGATGACGCTGATCGACGCGACGATCAGCGCACCCCCCAGGATCACGAAGACATCCACCCCCTCGCCAAAGACCAGCGCCCCCAGGAGCACCGCCCAGACGAGTTGCAGGAAGTTGACCGGCTGCGTCACCGCCAGCGGCGCCGCCCGAAAGGCGAGCGCCATGGTATAATGCCCTGCGGTGGCGACACAGGCCACCGCCAGCAGGATCGCCAGCTCGCGCGGGGTCGGCGGCACCCAGACGGCGATCGCCACGGGGGCCAGCCCGATCGCGACCGCGAGCGACAGCATCGCCACCAGCACACCCGCGCTCACCCGCGACAGCAGCACCTTGGCGATGAGATATGAGCCGCCGAAAACCACCGCCGCGACCAGCATCGCCAGATGTCCCTCCCCCACCTCGCGAAATCCGGGGCGCAGGATGATGAGCGCGCCGCAGAGCGCGGCGATCACCGCAAGGATCCGCCGCGCCGCCAGCCGCTCGCCCAGAAAGAGCGCCGCGCCGAGCGTGACATAAACCGGCGTGAGATAGTTCATCGCCGTCACATCGGCGATCGGGATCCGCGTCATCGCATGAAACCAGAGCGCCACCCCCAGCGCATGCATGACCCCGCGCACCCCGATGAGCCCCCATGTCCCCGCCCCGAGCCGCAGGTGGCCCAGGGTCCACAGAACCGGCAACAGGAACACCAGCCCCATGAGATAGCGCAGGAACGCCGCCTGCGGCGCGGGCACGCGCGTGCCCAGAATCTTGACCAGCGCGGTGACGGCGACAAAGAGCACACTGGTCAGCACCATCCAGAGAACCCCGCGAAGGGGGCTCGATTGTGGCGCGGGCGGGGCGGGGGATTTCGCGGACATGGCGACATCAAGTCACGGCACGGTACGACTGTCGAGTCCGCCCTGCCGCCCCCGCCATGCGCCCGGACGCAAGGCGGCCCATCCCCGGGAACATGGCTCCCCGCCGCCAGGGGCCCCGCCGCGACGCGGCCACTGGAAAAATCGCGCAGGATCTGGGAAAAGGCCGGGGGGCGCCGGGGCAGGCAGGCTCATGCAGACAGGCGGCGCCCGGCCATGAGCCGCATGAACGAGGGACAGGATTGACGTGACAGCAACTCGCGAAGGCGTCCTCGCGGCGCTCAGGACCATCACCGACCCGGCCAGCGGCCAGGATATCGTCACGGCGGGGATCGTGCGCGCGCTCGATGTCGAGGGCGGCAGCGCGCGCTTCGTGCTCGAGATCGACCCGACCCGGGCCGAGAGCTATGCGCCGGTGCGCGACGCCGCCGAAGCCGCGGCGCGCGCGGCGGGCGCGGCCTCGGTCTCGGCGGTGCTGACCGCCCATTCGGACAAGGCCCCGCCCGACCTCAAGCCCGCGCGCAAGCCCGCGCGCGAAGGCCCGCAAAAGGTGCCAGGCGTCGATCGCATCATCGCCATCGCCTCGGGCAAGGGCGGGGTGGGCAAGTCCACCGTCGCGGCCAATCTCGCCTGCGCGCTCGCCGCCGAGGGCCGCCGCGTGGGCCTGCTCGATGCCGATGTCTATGGCCCCTCGCAGCCGCGGATGCTCGGCATCGCGGACCGCCCTGCCAGCCCCGATGGCAAGACCATCCTGCCGCTGCGCAATCACGGCGTCACCATGATGTCCATTGGCCTGATGGTGGCGGAGGGGCAGGCGGTGATCTGGCGCGGCCCGATGCTCATGGGCGCGCTGCAACAGATGCTGATGCAGGTGGAATGGGGCGGGCTCGACGTGCTCATCGTCGATCTGCCGCCGGGCACCGGCGACGTGCAGCTCACGCTGTCGCAAAAGGCCGCCCTGACCGGAGCGATCGTGGTCTCGACCCCGCAGGACGTGGCGCTGCTGGATGCGCGCAAGGGGATCGACATGTTCGACAAGCTCAACGTGCCGGTGCTGGGGCTGATCGAGAACATGAGCACGCATGTCTGCTCGAACTGCGGGCATGAAGAGCATATCTTCGGCCATGGCGGGGTCGGTGCCGAGGCGCGGCGGCTCGGGGTGCCGCTGCTGGCCGAAATCCCGCTGCATCTCGATATCCGCCTCGCCGCCGATGATGGCACCCCGGTCGTCGTCGCGAAACCCGACAGCGCACAGGCCAGCGCATTCCGCGCGGTGGCACGCGATCTGGTGGCGCAGGGGCTGGCGTGACGGCGCCCGCCGCCGCGCCGCCTGTCGCCACATCCTGCGCCTATGCCCTGCCGGCGGCTTCGGGCGGCATTGCCGCCCGCACCGCGCGCTCGCACGCCGCCGCGAGCGTCTTGCGGTCGGGGAAGTCCGTCACCGCGAGCGGCGCGTGGCAGATCATCCGCACCCGCCCCTGGCGCGGCGCCCCCAGAACCTGCGCCAGATGCGGCCCGAGCGCCATGTCGCCCCACCAGCCATAGAACCGCGCATCCGCCCCTTCGGGCGCCTCGTAGATCAGCGTCACGGGCTGCACCATGACCCCCGCGCCGAGACCGCGCAGCGCCTCGAACAGCGTCGAGCGGAACGGCAGGACGCGCAGCCCGTCGGTGCTGCTGCCTTCGGGAAAGAACAGCAGCCGATGCCCCGCCGCCAGCCGCGCCGCGAGCGCCTCGGTCTGCGCGCGCGCCTCCCGCGCCTCGCGCCGGATGAACACCGTGCCGATGAGCCGCGCCAGAAACCCGATGCCGGGCCATCCCGCCACCTCGGCCTTGGACACGAAATACACCCGCTTGCGCGCGTTGAGAACGAAGATGTCCAGCCAGGACACATGGTTCGACACCACCGCGCCGGGGCCCGCCATGGGCGTGCCCTCCACCTCGAGCGTGAGCCCGAGGATCGCGACGATCCGTCCCATCACGAAAACCGTGACCGGCTGCGTCCAGGGCCGCCCGGCCCCGTGAATGGCGCGCTCCGGCCCGCGCAACAGGAGCGTCGCCACCACGCCCGCGCCGATCACCAGCGCGATGCGTCCGCCCCGCCAGAGGATACGCGCCCAGTGACCGCGCGTCCGCGCCACGACGGGCGGCGGCGCGTCGGACCGCCAGGTGATGCTCATCGCGCGGCCTCGCCGGTATAGAGGGCCTTCTGCCGGGCGCTCATCCGCGCGGTATCCATCACCAGGCAGACGTCGATCGTGTTGAAGGCGTGATCGACAAAGGCCCCCTCCCCCACACAGCCCCCGAGCCGCAGATAGGCCTTGATCAGCGCGGGCATGGCGCGCATGGCCGCCGGGCGGTCGATCGCCTCCTGCGCGATCAGGTCCATCCGCTGGAAATGCGCCGCGCGCGCGCGCACACGCAGCTCGGGCGGCGCAAGGTGGCGGTGATGCAGCAGCGCGAGCGGCTGCGCGAGCGCCCGCGCATCGGTGCCGTGAAAGCTCGCCACGCCGAACAGCAGCTCGATGCCATGCTCGGTGACATAGCGCGCCAGCCCCTGCCACAGATGATAGAGCCCCTCCCCCCCGCGATAGCTGCGCGCCACGCAGGACCGGCCCAGCTCGAGCAGGGGCCGCCCGCTCGCCCGGAGCGGGGAGAGGTCGTATTCGTCCTCGGAATAGAACTGCCCCGCGCGCGCCGCCGCCTCCTCCCGCAGCAGGCGGTAAACCCCCACCACCGCGCCGCCCGCTGCCGCGTCGCGCAGCAGCAGGTGATCGAAAAACGGGTCAAAGCGGTCGCGTTCGAGCCGCGCGGCGTGATCGACCATCTCGCCGTCGCCACCCAGCTCCTCGACGAAAACCTCATAGCGCAGGCGCTGCGCGGCGATCACGTCGGCCTCGTCGCGGGCGAGTTCCACGCAGAATCGGGGGGCTGTGCTCATCGGCCTCGGCTTTCGGTTGCTGGCAGGGTGTAGCGCATCCACAAGCCGGCGCGCAACGCGGCATTGGCGCGGAGGCGGGCGCGTGTTAACCTCCTGCTAATCAGTTTCAGGCATCAGGACAGGGAAGAAGCTCCACCCGGGTTGCGTCGATGACCAGCTTGCCCTCCTCGCGAAAGTTCACCGTGATGCGCCCGGCGATATTCGATTGCACCTGCCCCACCCCCCAATCGGGGCGCGCGGGATTGATGACCAGCATCCCCGGCTCCAGAAAGGCGTTCGCTTCACTCATGCTCATGCCCCGGCTCATGCCCCTGCCCCCGTCCACCCGCCTGCCGCGCCCCCGGTCCCGCCATGACCGATGATCCCGCCGAGCTCGCATCGCTGACAGGCTCGCGCATCTGTCACGATCTGGCAAGCCCGCTGGGCGCGCTCATGGCCGGGCTCGACCTGCTGGAGATGACCGGCCCGCCCTCGCCCGAACTGACGCTCATGCGCGAGAGCCTTGCCGGCGCCCGTGCGAGCCTCGATCTCATGCGCCTTGCCTTCGGGCGGGCAGGCGAGGGCGCGGACATGGCGGCCGACGAGCTGGGCCGCATCCTCGCCGCGGCGCTTGCCGCGCGGCCGCGCCTCACGCTCGAATGGGCGCTCGAGACCGCCCTGCCCCGGCGCGACGCGCGGCACCTGACGCTGGCGCTGCTCTGCATGCTCCACGCGCTGCCGCGCGGCGGCACATTGCGCGTGGCCGCCCGGGGCGCGGCGGCGCTCTGCCTCACCGCCCGCGGCACCATCGCCGCCGACCCCGTGCTCTGGGAAGGGCTCGCCGGCGATCGCCCCCTGCCCGCGCCCGATCCCCGGCGGATCGAGTTCGCACTCCTCGCGCGCGGCCTCGCCGCCGGCGGTGCCAGCCTCACGATCAGCCACGCGCCCGAAACGCTGCAACTCCTGCTGACGCCCGCAAAGGGCGATTGAATTCGGCGGGAATTCCTCGATATTGGGCGCATGACACGCCCCGAGCCCATCGCGGACGCCCCCGCGCCCACGGCAGAGCCCGCGCCCGATTTCCGGCGCACGCGCACCGTTGCGCAGCTCATCATCGCCTTCGCGGTGGTGCTCTTCCTGCTGGTGCAAGCGCGTTTCATGCTGATTTCGCTCGCCACGGCGATCATCCTGTTCAGCCTCACCTCGGACGCGATCACCTTCATCGCGCGGGTGCGCATCGGCCCTGCGCATATCCCCAACTGGCTGGCGAGCATCACCGCGCTGCTGCTGATCTCGACCGCGCTGCTGAGCGTCTCGACGGTCATCCTGTTGCAGGCCAATACCGTGCTTTCCACCACGCTGGCCTATATCGACCGCGCTCCCGAGGCGCTTGCGGCGATGGTCGCCTGGCTCGGGCCCGATGCCGAAATGGCGGTGCGCGCCGCGGTGGCGACCTTTGACGTGGCCGGCTATCTGCGCGCGCTGGCGGGGCAGGCGGGCAGCCTGATGCAGGGGGCGGTGCTGGTGATCCTCTTCGTGGGTTTTCTCTTTGCCGAACGGATCTGGTTCGATACCAAGCTCGAGAGCCTGCTGGGCGACCAGGCCCAGGCCGCGCGCGCCGGCCGCATCATTTCCTCGATCATCCACCGGGTAAACTATTACCTGCTGGTCAAGACCGCGGTCAGCGCGATCACCGGGCTCATGGTCTACGGGGTGGCGCGCGGCTTTGGTCTCGATCTCGCGGGACCGCTGGGGATCCTGACCTTCGTGCTCAATTACATCCCCGCGATCGGCTCGATCATCGCGACGGTGCTGGTGGCGCTGGTGGCCTTCGTGCAGCTGGCCGACGGGTCGCTCACCCTCGCCATCCTTGCGATCACCGGCGCGATCCAGTTTCTCAACGGCAACATCATCGACCCGATGCTGATGGGCCGCGCGCTGCGGGTGTCCTCCTTCGGGATCATGATCAGCCTCACCTTCTGGGGGGCGGTCTGGGGCATTCCGGGGATGTTTCTCGCGGTGCCGATCATGGTGGGGCTGATGATCGTGTGCAGCCATGTGCCGGGGCTGCGCGCGGTCGCGGTGCTCCTGTCGCGCGAAGGCCTGGCCGAGAGCGAATCCGATCTCGAACACCGGGGCTGAGCGCCGCGGCCGGGACGATTCATGCCCGCACAGTCCGCCATCATGGCCGCAAGCAGCGGCCACCTGCCACGCCCGCCGGACGGCAGCGCGCCGCCACGACGGTTGACCGTGCAGAAGCGGGCACGCCCTGTCAGACGTCGAACACTAGAGTCATTGGCGATCAAGTTGACGCATACCCTGCGTGCCGGAGATATCTCGCGCATTCTTGTGGGGTGAAGTCGGTCAGGGCGGATGCGATGGCGGTGCAGAGGCTATCAGCGCACCTCGC
>JACIYT010000034.1 GCA_014359765.1 Roseovarius sp. | reverse complement strand
CGAGGCTGGGCAGGCCTGAAGCCATCCGATACCCCGCCGCGCACGCGACCGCGGGTGGGCGACCGCGCGGCGGCGTGCAGGCACGCCTTGATTGCGCGCGTTGTTGCGACCTTGCCCCATTGCCTCGAACACATGCAGGCTCTGCCCTGCCCGCCCCCACCATCCCGCTTGCGCGCGCCGCGCCGCCGGGGCACTCTCGCGCCGCTGGACGAATGGGGGGGGCGAGGCGGATGATCCCTGTCAGGGGCGTTGAGGGTGCGCGCATGGCGGTGCTGGGGCTGGGGCGCTCGGGGCTGTCGGCGGCGCGCGCGCTGCGCGCGGGCGGTGCACAGGTGCTGGCCTGGGACGACAACCCCGAGAGCCGCGCCCGCGCCGAGGCCGAGGGCCTCGTCCTCGCCGATCTCACCCGAGAGGGAGCCCTTGACGGCATCGCGGGGCTGATCACCAGCCCCGGCATCCCGCATCTCTACCCTGCGCCGCATCCCGCCATCGCCCGTGCGCAGGCGGCAGGCGTGCCCGTGGATAACGACATCGGCCTCTTTTTCCGTTCGCTCGCCACGCCCGCCTGGGACGGGTTCGACAGCGCGCCCCGGGTCATCGCGGTGACGGGCAGCAACGGCAAATCGACCACCTCCGCGCTCATCCACCATATCCTGACCGAGGCGGGCCATCCCGCGCAGCTTGCCGGCAATATCGGGCGCGGCGTGCTCGATCTCGATCCGCCGGGCGAGGGGGGCGTCTTGGTGCTCGAACTGTCGAGCTACCAGACCGAGCTCGCGCGCGCGCTCACCCCCGATATCGCGGTGTTTACCAATTTCTCCGCCGATCACCTCGACCGGCACGGCGGTCCGGGGGGGTATTTCGCGGCCAAGCGGCGGCTCTTTGCCGAGGGCGGACCCGATCGCGCGGTGATCGGCGTGGACGAGCCCGAGGGGCGCTTTCTCGCCGGGCAACTGGCAGAGGGCCCCGGCGACGACCGGGTGATCCGCATTTCCTCGGGGGGCAAACCTGCCGCGCAGGGATGGGCGGTCTTTGCGCGCAGGGGCTTTCTCGCCGAGACGCGCAAGGGCCGGCAGGTGGCGGCCATCGACCTGCGCGCGCTGGCCAACCTGCCCGGTGCGCATAACCACCAGAACGCCTGCGCCGCCTATGCCGCCTGCCGGTGCCTGGGGCTGTCTCCCCGCGCGATCGAGGCGGGCATGGGCAGCTTTGCGGGGCTGCCGCACCGCTCGCAGCTCGTGGCCGAGGCGGACGGCGTGCGTTTCGTCAATGACAGCAAGGCCACCAATGTGGACAGCGCGCTCAAGGCGCTCATGGCCTTCGAGCGCATCCGCTGGATCTGCGGCGGGCTGGAAAAGGAGGGGGGGCTCGCTGCGCTCGCCCCGGCCCTGCCCCATGTCGTCAAGGCCTATGTGATCGGGCGCGAGGCGGCGCGCTTTGCCATGGGGCTGGGCGCGGTCGAAGCCGAGATCTGCACCACCATGGCCCGCGCCGTCGAACGCGCGATGGCCGAGGCGCAGCCCGGCGAGGTGATCCTCCTCGCCCCCGCCGCCGCGAGCTTTGATCAATATGACAATTTCGAGAAGCGCGGCGAGGATTTCATGGCCGAGCTGCGCGCCCGTCTCGCCGCCCGGGGCTGACCGGGCGGGCCGCCCTCAGCGCCGCGGCGCGACCTCGATCGCCTCGGTCTCGGTCACGATCATGTCGAGCGGCTGGTCGGTCGGCCCGAGCGGCAGATCCGCCGCCTCCTGCGCGGCATAGGCGAAACCGATGGCCAGAACGGGGCGCGGCAAGGCGCGCAGCGCGGCCAGCGTGCGGTCATAGAACCCCCCGCCATAGCCCAGCCGCCCGCCCTTGCGGTCAAAGGCCAGCAGCGGCACGATGACGATCCCGGGCACGAGGAAATCCGCCTCAACCGGCGCGCGCGTCCCGAAGGGGCCGTCGCGCAGCGCGCAGCCCGGAGTCCAGCGCGCGAACCGCAGGGGCAGGCCCGCCCCCGCGATCACCGGCACCGCCACCGGACCATGGGCCGCGGCCTCGGCCATGGCGGGGACCGGGTCGATCTCGGAGCGGATCGGCAGATATCCCGCCAGCGGCACGCCGCGATACCCCGCGAGCACCGAGGACAGGAGCCCCGCCGCCCCGGGCGCGGCGGCACGATGCGCCGCATCACGCCGGGCCAGCGCCGCCGCGCGCGCCGCGGCCTTCGCGGCAGCAAGCGCGCCGCTCACAGCAGCACCAGCGAGGCGAGACCGAGAAAGGCCAGGAAGCCCACCACATCGGTGATCGTGGTGACGAACGGGCCCGAGGCAAGCGCCGGGTCGATGCCCGCCCGCTCGAGCGCCATGGGAATGGCAATCCCGCCCAGCGCCGCCGCGACCAGCGTGAGCAGCATCGCCACCGCGATCACCGCCGCCAGCACCGGCACCCCGAACCACACCCCCGCCACCCCCGCCATCACCACGCCGAACACCGCGCCATTGGCCGCGCCGACGGTGATCTCGCGCCCGATCATCCGCAGCGCATTGCGCGCCGTCAGGTCGCGCGTGGCCAGCGACCGCACCGCCACGGTCATGGTCTGTGTGCCGGCATTGCCGCCCATCGAGGCGACGATCGGCATGAGCACGGCCAGCGCCACCATCTGGTCGATGGTCTCGGCGAAACGGTCGATCACCAGCGAGGCGAGGATCGCCGTCAGCAGGTTGACGAAGAGCCACAGCGCCCGGTTGCGGATCGTCACCAGCAGCGGCCCGGAAAAGCCCCCCTCCTCGCCCACACCGGCCAGGCGCAGGATGTCCTCCTCGTGCTCCTCGTCGAGCACGGTCATCGCGTCGTCGATGGTGATGACCCCGACAAGCCGCCCGTCCTCGTCCACCACCGGCGCCGAGATCAGGTGATACTGGTTGAACGCATAGGCGACATCGGCCTCCTCGTCAGTCACCTTGAAGACGTGAAAGGTCTCTTCCACCAGGTCGCGCAGCGGCACCGCGCGGCGCGCGGCCATGATCCGGCCGAGCGTGACATTGCCCACCGGGTGCAGGCGCGGATCGACCAGGGTGACGTGATAGAACTGTTCGGGCAGGTCCTCGGCGTTGCGCAGAAAGTCGATTGCCTCGCCGACGCTCCAGTGCTCGGGGGCCATCACGACCTCGCGCTGCATCAGGCGGCCGGCGGAATATTCCGGATAGGTCAGCGACTGCTCGACGGCGACGCGGTCGCTGTCTTCCAGAATGTCGAGGATCGCGGCCTGCTGGTCGTCCTCCAGGTCCTCGACGAGGTCCACCACGTCGTCGGAATCGAGCTCGCGCACCGCCTCGGCCAGAATCTCCGGAGGCAGCAGGCCGATGACCTCCTCGCGGATCGAGTCGTCGAGTTCGGACAGGATCTCGCCGTCGAATTCCCGCCCGTAGAGCGTGATCAGCCGCCGCCGGTCATAGGCGTTGATCTGTTCGAGAAGGTCGGCGATATCGGCAGCGTGGAGCGGCTCCATCTCCGCGATCAGCAGGTCGCGGTCGGTCGTGTCGAGCGCATACATGATGCGCGCGATCCGCGCGCGGCTGAGCGGCTGGTCGTCCTCGACCTCGGGGGCCGGATCGGGGGTCAGGTCGTCGTCGGGCTCGGCCATGGTCTCCCCTTTCGCGCGGGCGCGGCATCCGCGGGTCTGAATGCTTCCTCGGGTCTGAATAAGGAGTGCACGCGCCGAAAACAATCGCGCGCACCGAGATTTGTCCCCGGCATCCGCGCCTTGTCGATACGGCTCAGCCCAGCCCCGAGAGGATCGCGAGCGCCGCTTCGTGTTGCGCGCGCCCCGCCGCCGCCAGAACGCGCCCGCCCTGATGCACGGGGCCGCCCTCCCAGTCGGTGACGATGCCGCCGGCCGCCCGGATCACCGCCATCGGGGCCTGGATGTCATAGGCCGAAAGCCCGGCCTCCACCACCAGGTCGATCTGCCCGGAAGCGATCAGCGCGTAGGCGTAGCAATCGAGCCCGTAGCGCGTGAGCCGCACCTCGCGCGCCAGCGCGTGAAACCGCGCGCTCTCACCGGCATCGCCGATCTCGGGAAAGGTGGAAAAGAGCAGCGCCTCGCAGAGCGGACGATCCCCCCGCGCCCGCAACGCCCGCGCGCCGAGCGGCCCGGTCATGCGCGCACAGCCAAGCCCGCCCTCGAAACGCTCGCCGATATAGGGCTGGTCGATCAACCCGTAGATCGGCCCGCCCGCATCCGATACCGCGACGAGCACCCCCCAGGTCGGCGCCCCCGCCATGAAGGCACGGGTGCCGTCGATCGGATCGAGCACCCAGGTCAGGCCGCTTCGGCCCGGCTGCGCGCCGAATTCCTCGCCGAGGATGCCATCCTCGGGGCGCCGCTCGGCCAGCACGGCGCGCATCGCGCGCTCGGCGGCGCGGTCGGCCGCGGTGACGGGATCGAACCCGCCGCCCCTGTGCTTGTTCTCGGTTTCGAGGGCGTCACCCCGAAAATAGGGCAGGATCACATCCCGCGCAGCATCCGCGAGCGCGTGCGCCGTGTTCCTGATGTCGTCCGGATCCATCCCCTACCCCGCCAGCGGCCATGGTGCTGCCTTATCGCGGGGCGCGGATGGCCTCAACCCACCTCGCTCAGCACGCGGGCGAGATCGAACAGCCGGCGGCGCTGGTTCTCCGGGATCGCGTAATAGGACCGCACCAGATCGAGCGCCTCCTTGCCACCGATGAGATCGGGCGGCAGCGATGTGCCACCCTCGTCGTCCTTGTCCAGACCTTCGAAAAAGAACGACACCTCCACCCCGAGCGCCTCGGCGATGTCCCACAGGCGGGAGGCGCTGACACGGTTGGCGCCGGTCTCGTATTTCTGGATCTGCTGGAACTTGATCCCCACCGCCTCGGCGAGTTGCTGCTGGGTCATCCCCATCAGCCAGCGCCGGTGGCGGATCTGCTTGCCAACATGAACGTCCACGGGGTGCGGCATGCTCATACCTCTCTTGTAAATCACACCGATGAAATGCACGCGACATCACGTCCCCGTGCCTGCAAAAAACAACGCCACGCATCCCAGCAGCGATGCCCGCAACTTATCAGTATCACCTGAAACTACAAGAGATTTGCCGCCCGCCCGGGGGGAGTGGCGCCATTCATCCACAATTTAAGCGGTTCTGCCGCGGTGCGGCATGACGTTTACGTAACGTCACCGTTACGTAAGGCCACGCCTCCGCGCGCCGGGACCGCGAATCAGGTGGACAGGCGTCCCGGGCGCGCATACCCAGGATGGCGACCAATACGGGAGACCCTTCATGCGCGCCTATCGCATCGCCCGCCAGGGGGAGGCCCCCGCCCTCGCCGAGATCGCCCGCCCGGTGCCGGGTCCGGGCGAGATCGGCCTGCGCATCGCCGCCTGCGGGCTGAATTTCGCCGATCTGCTCATGATCGAGGGGCGCTATCAGGACACGCCCGCGGCGCCCTTTACCCTCGGCATGGAGGTGGCGGGCACCGTCGAGACGCTCGGCCCCGGGGTCGAGGGGCTGCGCCCCGGCGACCGGGTGGCGGTGTTCGGCGGGCAGGGTGGCCTCGCGGAATTCGGCGTCTTTCCGGCCGCGCGCGCCGTCCGGCTGCCCGACTCCATGAGCCTCGTCGAGGCCGCCGCCTTTCAGGTCGCCTATGGCACGAGCCATGTGGCGCTTGCACATCGGGCGCGGCTGCAACCGGGCGAGACGCTGCTGGTGCTCGGCGCGGCGGGGGGCGTGGGGCTCAGCGCCGTGGAGATCGGCAAGCTGATGGGCGCGCGTGTCATCGCCTGTGCGCGCGGCGCCGACAAGCTCGCCGTGGCGCGGCGGGCGGGGGCCGATCACCTGATCGACGCCGCCACCGACGACATCCGCGAGGCCTGTCGCGCCCGGGGCGGCGTCGATGTGGTCTATGACCCGGTGGGCGGCGATCAGTTCAGGGCGGCGATGCGCGCCTGTCGGCCCGAGGCGCGGCTGCTCGCCATCGGTTTCGCCAGCGGCGAGGTGCCGCAGATCCCCGCCAATCACCTGCTGGTCAAGAATCTGAGCGTGATGGGCCTCTACTGGGGCGGCTACCTGTCCTTTCGGCCCGAGATCGTCACCGACAGCCTGCGCCGGCTCCTTGCCTGGCACACAGAGGGCAAGCTGCGTCCGCATGTCAGCCATGTCCTGCCGCTCGCGCGCACCGCCGAGGCGCTCGCGCTGCTGCGCGGGCGCAAGTCCACCGGCAAGGTGGTGGTCACGATGGACGCCGACCGGGACGCGCGATAGCCCTCGCGCCGCTCGTGCAACCGCCTCCGCGCGTCACGAGATCGCGGCTGATGTCCTGCCGGCCCCGATCGGGCCGCGTCCCCCGTTGCGGGATCTGCCCGCCTGAGCGCACGCACCCGGCGCGTTGCGCGAAAACATGCGGAAAACCGTCGGAAATACTTGAAACGTCCGCCCGGCTTGCCGATATTGTGCCCAAAGCCCCGCCCCGGGGCAGTCATGCAGCTGGAGGTATCCATGGCAGAACTCAACACGGTCCGGGCAAAAACGGGCGCGCGCGCGTCCGCGATTGACGCGGGTCTGCGCGCGCATATGAACAAGGTCTACGGCACCATGTCCGTGGGGATGCTCATCACCGCGCTGGCGGCCTGGGCGATCGCGGGGCTTGCGGTGACGACGGATCCCTCCGCAGCCGCGGCGCAACTGCCCAATGGCAAGCTGCTCTCGGGGCTGGGCGCGGCGCTCTATCTGTCGCCGCTCAAATGGGTGGTGATGTTCGCGCCGCTGGCCTTCATCTTCCTCGGCTGGGGCGCGCTTCTGCGCCGGGCCTCGGCGGCGGGGGTGCAGCTTGGCTTTTTCGCCTTCGCGGCGCTGATCGGCATCTCGCTCAGCTCGATCTTTCTGGTGTTCACCAGCTTCTCGATCGCGCAGACCTTCATCGTGACGGCGATCGCCTTCGCCGGCCTGTCGCTCTGGGGCTACACCACCAGGAAGGACATCTCGGGCTGGGGGGCCTTCCTCATCATGGGGGTGATCGGCCTCATCGTGGCGATGATCATCAATATCTTCCTGCAATCGCCGGCGATGATGTTCGCGATTTCGGCCATCGGCCTGCTGATCTTTGCCGGGCTCACGGCCTTCTACACGCAGGAGATCAAGAACACCTATATCGCCCATGCCGCGCATGGCGACCAGGAATGGCTGGACAAGGCCGCCTATGACGGCGCGCTGAGCCTCTACATCAGCTTCCTCAACATGTTCCAGTTCCTGCTGATGTTCATGGGCCAGCAGGAATAGCAACGCTCGCCACGGCGAGACAGGGCAATTCGGGGGCCGGTCCGCAAGGGCCGGCCCCTTGGACTTGCGCGCGCGCCCGCGCTCGGGCATTGAGGGGGCGAACCTGCCCAGAGGCCGACCATGACCACCCGCATCGCGCTCTGTCTTGGCGCATTGATCGTGCTGGCGCTCGGCCTCGACGCGCTGCGAAACGACATGGCCGGGACGCTCCTTGTCGCGAAGAAGTTCATGGACCTGATCGAATACCTTGCCTTCTGGCGCTGATCGCTTTCGATGTCGTCCGGAAGACTCCGACACACGAATGCGCGTGCCATGCCCACGACCCGCACCATCGACGGTTTCGGGCGGATCGGGGGCGACACCGGTTCGCGAACGGCCAGACGCCCGTGAGACGCAGGTGGCGCGGGCGCGCTGCGCGTTCAGCCCAGTTTCGCCGTCAGCGCCGCCTTGACCGGGGGGGTGACGAATTTCGTCACATCCCCGCCCAGTCGCGCGATCTCCTTGACCAGCTTGGAGGCGATCGCCTGATGCCCGGCATCGGCCATGAGAAATACCGTCTCCACCGTGTTGTCGAGCGCACGGTTCATCCCGACCATCTGGAATTCGTATTCGAAATCCGCCACCGCGCGCAGCCCGCGCACGATGATCTGCGCCCCCACGTCATGGGCGCAGTCGATCAGCAGATTCTCGAACGGGTGGGCGACGATCTCGGTTCCGGTCTTGCGCGACAGGGCGACGCATTCCGCCTCGATCATCGCCACCCGCTCCTCGAGCGAGAAAAGCGGCCCCTTGTCGCGGTTGATCGCCACGCCGATCACCAGCCGGTCCACCAGCATCGCGGCACGCCGGATGATGTCGATATGGCCGAGGGTGATCGGGTCGAAAGTGCCGGGGTAGAGGGCGATGCGCATCGGGCGGCTCCGTTCTGGGATTCGCCTCGCACGCAACAATATTGCGCCCGCCGATGCAAGCCCCTCAATGACCCATGATCATCCCCTCGAGCGCGGTTTTTTCCATCGACAGTTCATCGAGCCGCGCCTTGACCACATCGCCGATGGTCACGATCCCCACAAGGCGGCCCTCCTCGACCACCGGCATGTGGCGGAAACGGCCATCGGTCATGCGCGCGAGCACCGCGTCGGATGTGTCCTGCCTTGTGCAGCAGACCGGGTTGCGCGTCATCATCTCGCGCACCTCTTCCTCGAGACAGGACGCCCCCCGCACCGCCAGCGCCCGCACGATGTCACGTTCCGACAGGATCCCCTCGGCGCGCGTGCCATCGGAGGAGACGACCACGCCGCCGATGCGACGCTCGGCGAGGATACGCGCTGCCTCCGCGACGCGCGTCCCGGGGGTGACGGTGATCACACCGCTGTCGCCCTTGGATTTCAGAATCTGCTGAACGAGCATCAGGCGGCCCTCCGAAGCGGAATGTCGATATCACAAGCGTGATCGACGATCAGATTTCTGTCAAGCCTGCGCCTCGAGCCGCGCCACCTCGGCGCGCAGCCCCTCGACGAGGGCGGCGGCGAAACGGTTTTGCCGTTCCAGCCGCCGATCATCGGCATGGCGCACGAGATAGAAGCTGCGCGTGAGCGAGACCCGCTCGGGCAGCACCTTGACCGCACGCAGGAAAGGCAGCGAGAAATCGTGCAGCACCCCGATCCCCGCCCCCTGCCGCACGAGGTTGAACTGCACCGCGACCGAGTTCGACGCGATCGCCACGCGCGAGATGCCCGCCGCGCTCAGATAGTCGAGTTCACGATCGAAGATCATGTCCTGGATATAGCCGACGATCCGGTGCTCGCGCAGATCCTCGAGCGTCGTGATGGGGGGATGGGCGCGCAAATAGCCAGGCGCGGCGGCGAGGTGCAGCCGGTAATCGGTGATCTTCTGCACCGTGAGGCGGCCCGCCGTCGGCGGGCTGACGGCGATGACCATGTCGGCCTCGCGCCGGGTCAGATTGAAGACCCGCGGCAGCGCGACGATCTGGATTTCGAGGTCCGGGTTCGCGGCGCCGATCGCGGCGCAGACCTGGGGCAGGAGGTAGTTGGCGCAGCCATCGGGCGCGCCGATGCGGATCTGCCCCGAGAGGCCGCCCGCCTGTCCGCCCAGTTCGGTCACCGCCGCCTCCATCGCCTGTTCGGCGCGGATCGCGTGGGCCATGAGCCGCGCCCCCGCCTCCGAGAGGGCATAGCCGGTGGGGGATTTGGCAAAGAGCGGCGCGCCGAGATCCTCCTCGAGCCGGGCGATGCGGCGGCCCACGGTGGCCGGGTCGATCCGCAGCACCCGCCCCGCGCGTGACAGGGTCTCCTCGCGCGCCACGGCGAGGAAAATGCGGATATCGTCCCAATGCGGCATCATTCCGCCCCTTTGCACAAATGCAGGTCCATATTGGAATCTTGCCCCTTTTCGCCCGAGTTTTGCAAGGCTAGGCTCCCCGCGACGCGCAATGCAGGAGGAGAGAGCCATGCAGGACCTGACCCATTACATCAACGGCGCCCATGTCGCGGGCAAATCGGGCCGTTTCTCGGACGTGTTCAACCCCGCCACCGGCGAGGTGCAGGCGCGCTGTCCGCTGGCCTCGACCGACGAACTGGCCGAGGCGGTCGCCGCCGCGCAGGCCGCGCAGCCCGCCTGGGCCGCCACCAACCCGCAGCGCCGCGCACGGGTGATGATGGAATTCGTCCGCCTTCTCAACCGCGACATGGACAAGCTGGCCGAGGCGCTCTCGCGCGAGCATGGCAAGACCTTTCCCGACGCCAAGGGCGACGTGCAGCGCGGGCTCGAAGTGGTCGAATACTGCATCGGCGCGCCGCAGATGCTCAAGGGCGAGTTCACCGACAGCGCCGGCCCCGGCATCGACATGTATTCCATGCGCCAGCCGCTCGGCGTCTGCGCGGGGATCACGCCGTTCAACTTTCCGGCGATGATCCCGATGTGGATGTTCGCGCCCGCGCTGGCCTGCGGCAACGCCTTTATCCTGAAGCCGTCGGAGCGCGACCCCTCGGTGCCGCTCATGCTCGCCGAACTGATGGAAGAGGCAGGGCTGCCCAAGGGGCTGTTGCAGGTCGTCAACGGTGACAAGGTGGCCGTGGATGCGATCCTCGATCACCCGGTGATCCAGTCGATCGGCTTCGTCGGCTCCACGCCCATTGCCGAATATATCTACGGGCGCGGCTGCTCGAACGGCAAGCGCGTTCAGTGCTTTGGCGGGGCCAAGAACCACATGATCGTCATGCCCGATGCCGATCTCGACCAGGCCGCCGATGCGCTGATCGGCGCGGGCTATGGCGCCGCGGGCGAGCGCTGCATGGCGATCTCGGTCGCCGTTCCCGTGGGCGAGGAAACCGCCGACCGCCTCATCGAGAAGCTGGTGCCGCGCATCGAGAAGCTGAAGGTCGGCCCCTACACCGCCGGCGACGACGTGGATTACGGCCCCGTCGTGACGGCCGAGGCCAAGCAAAGAATCCTCGGGCTGGTGGAGAGCGGCATCGCGCAGGGCGCCGAACTGGTGGTCGATGGGCGCGACTTCAAATTGCAGGGTTACGAGAACGGTTTCTTCGTCGGTCCCCATCTCTTTGACCGCGTGACGCCCGAGATGGACATCTACCGCCAGGAAATCTTCGGCCCGGTTCTCACGACGGTGCGCGCGGGCAGCTACGAGGAGGCGCTCAAGCTGGCGATGGACCACGAATATGGCAACGGCACGGCCATCTTCACCCGTGACGGGGATGCGGCGCGCGACTTTGCCCATCGGATCAATATCGGCATGGTCGGCATCAACGTGCCGATCCCGGTGCCGCTCGCCTATCACACCTTCGGCGGCTGGAAGAAATCGGCCTTTGGCGACCTCAACCAGCACGGGCCGGACGCGTTCCGCTTCTACACCCGCACCAAGACCGTGACCGAGCGCTGGCCCTCCGGCATCAAGGAAGGCGGCGAATTCAACTTCAAGGCGATGGACTGATCGCCCGCACGCCCCGGCCTCCGGGCCGGGGCGACCACCCGC
>JACIYT010000033.1 GCA_014359765.1 Roseovarius sp. | reverse complement strand
CGGCGACAACCTGAAGTTCACCGTCGAACTGATCGCCCCCATCGCCATGGAAGACGGCCTGCGCTTCGCCATCCGCGAAGGCGGCCGCACCGTCGGCGCCGGCGTGGTCTCCAAGATCCTCGCCTAAGTCTCATCAGGCCCCGGCGAAGGCCGGGGCAGGGTTCGACGAGGGGGGCCGGGTGGTCCGGCTCTCCTCCTATCAACTCCAACGCCGCGAAAGGCCATATCAATGCAAAGCCAGATTATTCGCATCCGGCTCAAGGCGTTCGACTACCGCGTTCTGGATGCCAGCACGCAGGAAATCGTCAACACCGCGAAGCGGACCGGCGCGCAGGTGCGCGGACCGATCCCGCTGCCGAACAAGATCGAGAAATACACCGTCCTGCGTGGCCCGCACGTGGACAAGAAATCCCGCGACCAGTTCGAGATCCGCACCCACAAGCGGCTTCTGGACATCGTCGATCCGACCCCGCAGACGGTGGACGCGCTGATGAAGCTCGACCTCGCCGCCGGCGTGGACGTGCAGATTTCGGTTTGAGGAGGGCAAGGACATGTTGCGCTCTGGTGTGATCGCAAAGAAGGTCGGGATGACCCGCCTCTTCCTGGAGGACGGCAAACAGGTTCCCGTGACCGTCCTGCAACTGGACAAGCTTCAGGTGGTGGCGCAGCGCACCCCTGAGAAAGACGGCTACTCGGCCGTGCAACTGGGCGCCGGCACCGCCAAGGCCAAGCGCACGAGCCAGGCCATGCGCGGCCATTTCGCCGCTGCACAGGTCGAGCCCAAGCGCAAGATCGCGGAATTCCGCGTGGCGCCGGAGAACCTCATCGCCGTGGGCGAGGAGATCACCGCCGACCATTATTTCGAGGGTCAGTTCGTCGATGTGTCGGGCACCTCGATCGGCAAGGGCTTTGCCGGGGCGATGAAGCGGCACAATTTCGGCGGTCTGCGCGCCTCGCACGGCGTGTCGATCAGCCACCGCTCGCACGGCTCCACCGGTCAGTGTCAGGACCCGGGCCGCGTGTTCAAGGGCAAGAAGATGGCCGGCCACATGGGGGCCGTGCGTGTCACCACGCAGAATCTCCAGGTCGTGCGCACCGATGCAGAGCGGGGCCTGATCATGGTCAAGGGGGCCGTTCCCGGCTCCAAGGGCGGCTGGGTCACGATCAAGGATGCGGTCAAGAAACCGTTCCCCGCGAACGCGATCCTGCCCGCGGCGCTGAAATCCGCCGCCGACATGGCCGACCAGGCCGCTGATGTGGCCGAGCAGAAGGAAGGCGAGGAATGAAACTCGACGTGATCACACTGGACGGCGGCAAGGCCGGCTCGGTCGATCTGGGCGAAGACATCTTCGGCCTGGAACCGCGCGCCGACATTCTGCACCGTGTCGTCCGCTGGCAGCGCAACAAGGCGATGGCCGGCACCCACAAGGTCAAGACCCGTTCCGAGACCAGCTATTCGACCAAGAAGATCTACCGCCAGAAGGGCACCGGTGGCGCCCGCCACGGCGACCGCAACGCGCCGATCTTCCGCAAGGGTGGCATCTACAAGGGCCCGACGCCCCGCAGCCATGCGCATGACCTTCCCAAGAAGGTGCGCGCGCTCGGCCTCAAGCACGCGCTCTCGGCCAAGGCCCGCGCGGGCGAGCTCGTTGTGATCGAGAATGCCGAGACCGATGGCAAGACCAAGACGCTTGCCAAGCTGGTCAAGGATCTCGGCTGGAAGCGCGCGCTCGTCATCGACGGGGCCGAGGTCAATGCCGCGTTCGCCCGCGCCGCAGCCAATATCGAGGGTCTCGATGTGCTGCCGTCGATGGGCGCGAATGTCTATGACATCCTCAAGCGTGACACGCTCGTGCTCACCAAGGCGGGTGTCGAAGCCCTGGAGGCGCGTCTGAAATGAGCACCAAACCCGAACATTACGACGTGATCCGCAAGCCGGTGATCACCGAAAAGGCGACCATGGTTTCCGAGAGTGGCGCCATCGTCTTCGAGGTCGATATCGCGGCCAACAAGCCGCAGATCAAGGAAGCGGTGGAAACGCTTTTCGGCGTCAAGGTGAAGGCGGTCAACACCACCATCACCAAGGGCAAGCAGAAGCGGTTTCGCGGGATGCTGGGCCGTCGCAAGGACGTGAAAAAGGCCTATGTGACCCTCGAAGAGGGCAACACGATCGACGTGACGACCGGGCTCTGAGCCGAGGGTCGCCGCATGTTTCCCTGGCAAACCCGGCCGCCCTGGCCGGGTTTGTCGCGCTTTTGGCGGGGCGCTTGTGGTGGCGGCCCCTGTTCGGGGCGCGGCTTTGCGCCTATCTGGTGGCCATGAAGCGCCTTTTTGCCCTGTTGCTGCTGCTCTGCCCCCTGCCGGCCCGCGCCGATTGCGTGGTGCTGTTGCACGGGCTTGCGCGTTCGGAGGCGTCCTTTCTCCTGATGCAGGAAGTTCTGGAGGCGAAGGGGCATGACGTGTTCAGCCCCGGCTACCGCTCCACCGGGGCCGAGATCGACCAGCTTGCGCGCGAGACCCTGCCCTATGCAATGCGGGTCTGCGGCGAGACCACGGTGCATTTCGTCACCCATTCGATGGGCGGCATCCTGCTGCGTTACTGGCTGCGCGACAACCGACCGGAGAATCTGGGGCGGGTGGTCATGCTTGCCCCGCCCAATCACGGCAGCGAACTGGTGGATGAGCTGGGCGGGCTGGCGCTGTTCGAGTGGATCAACGGCCCGGCTGGGCAGCAGCTCGAGACCGGGCCGGGGAGCCTGGTCGAGAGCCTGCCGCCGGTGGATTTCGACCTGGGCGTGATCGCCGGAAACCGCTCGCTCAACCCCGTCTATTCGAGTCTGATCGAGGGGCCCGACGACGGCAAGGTTTCGGTCGCCTCGACGCGGGTCGCGGGCATGGCCGATCACATCACCCTGCCGGTGACCCATACCTTCATCATGAACAATCCGCTGGTCATCGCGCAGGTGCTCGAATTTATCGCCCATGGCCGATTCGATCACGATCTGACCTATGGCTTGGCCCTGGAACGGTTGCTCGAATGAGCGCGCTGTCGCTCACCCTGCGCGGGGCCGAGGTGCTCTGGCCCGAGGGGGTCGGACCCGGCGATCTGACGGTTGCCGGGGGCAGGATCGGGGCGGGCGCGCGCGGGCGGGTGGTGGATCTCACGGGGTTTCTGGTGCTGCCCGGCCTGATCGACCTGCATGGCGACGGGTTCGAGCATCACCTCGCGCCGCGGCGCGGGGCGCTCGACGATCTGGCCGCAGGGCTGGTCAGCGCCGAGGCCGAGCTTGCCGCGCATGGCATCACCACGGCGTATCTGGCGCAGTTTCTAAGCTGGGAGGGGGGGATGCGCGGCGCGGGTTTTGCCGCGCGGATGCTCATGGCTCTCGACGCGGTGCGCGACACGGTGGCGACCGACCTGCGCGCGCAGCTGCGCCTCGAGGTGAGCGGGTTCGAGGATTACCCGGCGCTCGCGGCGATGGTGGCGCGGCACGGGGTGGGCTATGTGGTCTTCAACGATCACCTGCCGCACGCGGCGCTGGCACGGGGCCGCCACCCGCCGCGCCTGACCGGGCAGGCACTCAAGGCCGGGCGCAGCCCCGAGGCGCATCTGGCGCTGTTGCAGGGGCTCCACGCGCGAATGCCCGAGGTTCCGGCGCGTCTCGGTCCCCTCGCCGCGCGGCTGGCTGCGGCGGGTGTGCGCCTTGGCAGCCATGACGATCACGGCGCCGCCGACCGCGCCGCCGCCCATGCGCTCGGGGCGCGTATCGCCGAGTTCCCCGAGAGCATCGCGGCGGCCGAGGCCGCCCGCGCCATGGGCGATGCCGTGGTCATGGGCGCGCCCAACATCGTGCGCGGCGGCTCGCACAAGGGCAATGCCGACGCGCGCGAGATGGTGGCCATGGGCCTCGTCGATGCGCTCGCCTCCGACTATCACGTGCCCTCGCTCGCGCGCGCGGCCTTCTGCCTTGTCGATGAGGGGATCCGGGATCTGCCGACGGCCTGGGCGCTGGTATCGTCCGGGCCGGCGCGGATCATGGGGCTGACGGATCGCGGCGCGCTGGTGGAGGGGATGCGCGCCGATCTGGTGGTGATCGCGGCGGCCACGCGCCGCATCGAGGCGGTGATCGCCGGCGGGCGCGTGAGCTATCTGGCTGGCGAGGCGGCGGCGCGGTTTCTTGGTTGACCGGAGGCGGTCGCGCCGCTGCGACCATTGATCGCCCTTGCAATGCCGCAGCCGCAAAGCCAAGGTTGCCGCAGATCTGGAGACTGGAGGACACCATGGACGATATCGTGATTCTGGACGGCTGCCGCACGGCGATCGGCACCTTTGGCGGCGCATTGGCGGGGACGCCGCCCGGCAAGCTGGGGGCGATCGTCGCGAAGGAGGCGCTGGCGCGCGCAGGCGTCGAGGCGGGGCAGATCGGCCATGTCGTCTATGGCCATGTCATCAACACCGAGCCGCGCGACATGTATCTCAGCCGCGTCGCCGCCATCGAGGCGGGTATTCCCGACACCACGCCGGCGATGAATGTCAACCGGCTCTGCGGGTCGGGCGCGCAGGCCATCGTCTCGGTGATCCAGTCGCTGGCTCTGGGCGATGCCGATTTCGGCCTTGCCGGGGGGGCGGAAAACATGAGCCGTTCGCCCTTCATCATCCCCGATATGCGCTGGGGCGCGAAGATGGGCGATGCCAAGGCGCTCGACATGATGCTGGGCGCGCTCAACTGCCCCTTTGGCACCGGCCATATGGGCGTGACTGCCGAGAATGTCGCCGCCGAGCACGATATCAGCCGCGCCGATCAGGACGCCTTTGCCCTCGAGAGCCAGCAGCGCGCCGCGCGGGCGATTTCCGAGGGGCGCTTCAAGTCGCAGATCGTGCCGGTCGAGGTCCGCGTCAAGCGCGACACCGTGGCGTTTGACACCGATGAGCACCCCAAGGCGACCAGCGCCGAGGCATTGGCCGGGCTCAAGCCCGTGTTCCAGAAGGACGGCACCGTGACCGCGGGCAACGCGAGCGGCATCAATGACGGGGCTGCGGCGCTGGTGCTGGCGCGCGCCGATGCGGCACGGAAGGCGGGGCTGAAGCCGCGCGCGCGGGTGCTCGGCTATGCGCATGCCGGGGTGCGCCCCGAGGTGATGGGGATCGGCCCCGTGCCGGCGGTGGAGAAGCTCCTGGCGCGCACCGGGCTGTCGGCCTCGGATTTCGACGTGATCGAATCGAACGAGGCCTTCGCCGCGCAGGCGATTGCCGTCAACCGGGCGCTCGGCCTCGACCCGGCCCGCGTCAATCCCAATGGCGGGGCGATCGCGCTCGGCCATCCGGTGGGGGCGACTGGCGCGCTCCTGACGGTCAAGGCGCTTTACGAGCTGGAGCGCACGGGCGGCAAGCGCGCGATCATCACCATGTGCATCGGTGGCGGGCAGGGAATCGCGCTGGCCATCGAGGCGCTGTGATGCCGGGGCCACGTTAAGCCAATCTTCACCGCGATGCCCGATGTTGGCAGCAATACCATCCGGCACCGCGGGGGAGGGGCATGAGCCTGGCCGACAAACTGGCAGAGGAGCGGCGCGCAAGACTGGCCGCCGAGCGACTGCTGGAACAGAAACAGGCCGAGCTGCGGGCCGCCAACCGCAAGCTCGACCTGCACGCGCGCGCACTCAGCCACGAGATCCACGAGACCCGTGCCGAGGTGGCCGTGGTGCGCGACGAGAACCGGCGCGTGAAATCCGATCTCACCGTCGCCCATCAGAAGGTCGAGATTGCCGAGCGCCGGCTCTGGCACTCGATCCAGACGATCCGCGACGGTTTCGCCTTCTTCGATGCCGACAGCCGGATGATCGCCGCGAACCGGGCCTGGCTTGCCGTTTTCGACGGGCTGGAGGAGGTAAGGCCGGGGATCCGCTATGCGGAGATCCTCCAGATCCTCACCGAGGAGGGGATCGTGAATACCGGCGAGCGCACGCCGCAGCAGTGGCGCGAGCACATGCTCGACCGCTGGCAGGCCGACGCGCCCGAGCCCGAGGTGATGCGCCTCTGGAATGGCGAGTATATCCGCCTCATCGACCAGCCCGGTGCCGGCGGGGACATGGTGAGCCTCGCGCATAACATCACCGCCACGATCCGCTACGAAAAGGAGCTGAAGGAGGCGCGCCGCCGCGCCGAGGCCGCCAACCGCGCCAAATCCGCCTTTCTCGCCAACATGAGCCACGAGATCCGCACGCCGATGAACGGGGTGCTGGGCATGGCCGAGTTGCTGATGGAAAGCGCGCTCGACGAGGATCAGCGCCTTTATGTCTCCACGATCAGGCATTCCGCCGAGGCGCTTCTGGTGATCATCAACGATGTGCTGGATTATTCCAAGATCGAGGCGGACCGGATCGTGCTCCATCCCGAGCCCTTCGATCTGGAGCGCTGCATTCACGAGCTTGTCACGCTGATGCAGGCCCATGCCCGCGACAAGGGAATCGATCTGCTGGTGGATTACGACCTGTTCCTGCCGACGCGCCTGATCGGCGATCAGGGGCGGATCCGGCAGATCCTGACCAATCTTCTGGGCAATGCCGTGAAGTTCACCGAAGCGGGCCATGTGCTCATCCGCGTCACCGGCGTTCAGGCGGAGGAGGGGCAGGAGGCCGATATCCGCATCAGCATCGAGGATACCGGCATCGGCATCCCCGCGGACAAGGTCGGCGACATCTTCGGCGAGTTCAACCAGGTGGACGATGCGCAGAGCCGCAAGTTCGAGGGCACGGGCCTCGGCCTTGCGATCACGCAGCGGCTGGTGCGGCAAATGGGGGGCGATATCTGGGTGGAATCGGAGCCGGGTCGCGGCTCGACTTTCGGCCTGTCGTTGCCGCTGCCGGTGGCCGAGGCGCCCGCGCCCGAGCTGCTGCCGCTGGCCGAAGGGCTGAAGAGGGTGCTCGTGCTGGAGCCGAACGATGCGAGCCGTGCGCTGCTCGAACGGCAGCTCGGCGCGCTCGGGCTGGCGGTGACGGCCTGCCGCGACGGCGCGCGCGCCTCCGAGATGGCCGCCGGGGTGGATCTGGTGGTGGCGGATCACGCGATGAACGCGACGGACGGGTTCGCGCTGGCGCAGGCGCTGCGCGCGGCCGGTCACACCATGCCGATCGTGCTCCTGGCTGTGAACCCCGGGAGCCTTGCGCAGCATCCCTCGCGCGCACTCGTGCAGGCGGTGTTGCAAAAGCCGGTGGCGCGGCGTGAGCTGATTGCAGCTCTTGCCGCGCTGGTCCCGGCCCCGCCCGAGGCCCCGCCCGAGGCCCCGCCACGCGCCATGCGCGTGCTCGCCGCCGAGGACAACAAGACCAACCGGCTGGTATTTGCCAAGATGGTGCAGGCCCTCGATATCGAGCTGAGTTTCGCCGAGAACGGGCGCGAGGCAGTGGCGCTGTTCCAGAGCCTTGCCCCCGATATCGTGTTCATGGACATTTCCATGCCCGAGATGGACGGCAAGGAGGCGACCCGCGCGATCCGCGCCATCGAGGCGCGCGAGGGCGGCCATGTGCCGATCATCGCCATGACCGCCCATGCCATGGCGGGAGACGATGCCGAGATCCTCGCTGCCGGGCTCGATCACTACCTGGCCAAGCCGCTCCGCCGGGCGGATATCGTGGCACGCATCGCCGAGGCCGCGCCGCCCGATGCCCGCCCGCCCGCCGCCATGGTTCAGGACACGGGCTGAGCGCGCAGGAATACCGGCCGGTCGGGGCTGGAGAGATCCGGCGCATGGGCATAGCCGCCGGTGTCGAAATCGTGCAGGCCCTGGGGATCGGTCAGGCGGCGCTGGATGATGAAGCGCGCCATCGCGCCGCGCGCCCGCTTGGCGTAAAAGCTCACCACCTTCGGCGCGCCGCCGCGCTCTTCCATGAAGACCGGGGTGATCACCCGCAGCCCGAGCGCCGAGAGGTCCACCGCGCCGAAATATTCCTGGCTGGCGCAGTTCACGAGCGTGTCGGCCCCGACCGTTGCCGCCTGATCCTTCAGCGCCCGCGCGATCCTGTCGCCCCAGTAATCATAGAGCGTGCGGCCCCGCTCCGTGGCCAACCGGCTGCCCATCTCGAGCCGGTAGGGCTCGATCGCGTCGAGCGGGCGCAACACCCCGTAAAGCCCCGACAGGATGCGCAGGTGATCCTGTGCCCAGGCCATCTCGTCGGCGTCGAGCGATCCGGCCTCCAGCCCCTGATAGGTATCGCCCGCAAAGGCGAGTGCGGCGGGTTTCGCATCCATCGTGCCGAAGGCTGCGAATCGCTCGGCATTGAGGCGTGCAAGCGCGGGCGAGATCTTCATGAGCCGTTCAAGCCCCCCCGCATCCAGCCCGCGCGCCACCTGCGCCAGTTCGCGCGCCTCGGCGGCAAAGGCGGGGCGCGTCGTGGCGATCCCTTCCACGGGTGTCATGTCGAGTTTCTTGGCGGGCGAGACGACGACCAGCATTGTGTTTTCTCCGGCAGACTGCCCCGGATCTAGCCCGCGCTGCGCAGAACGTCCAGAAAGGCCGCGCCAAAGCGTTCGGTCTTCTGTGGTCCCATGCCCGGCATCCGTTCGAGCGCATCAAGCGTGGCAGGTCGCCGCTCGGCGATCTGGCGCAGGGTCGAATGGGTGCAGGACAGCGGCCGCAGCGTCCCGCATTCCCCGCGCGCGAGGACGCGTTGCGCCTCCATCAGCCGGTCATAAAGCGCGCCCTCGGGCCGACCGGCCAGCCTGCGCCGGGTGGGATGCATGACCTCCGCCGCGCCGGTGATCACCTCCAGAAAATCCGCGCCGTAGCGGTCGAGCTTGGTCGCGCCCACGCCGCCGATCCGCGCCATCGCGTCGAGCGTGGCGGGCCGCGTCTCGGCCATCTCGATCAGCGTCCGGTCGGTAAAGACGATATAGGCGGGCACCCCCGCCGCCTCGGCCAGCGCGCGGCGCTTCGCCTTGAGAGCGGACAAGAGCGGCGCGTCCTCGTCCGAGACCAGCGCGCGCGGCGCGGGCCGCGCGGCAGCGCGCAGCGTGTCGCGCCGGAGCCGGATGGTGGCCTCGCCGCGCAGGATCGGGCGCGCGCCCTCCTGCATCACCAGCGCGCCGTGGCGCTCGGGGTCGGGGCGCACCAGGTCATGCCCCATCATCTGCCGGAAAATCCCCTGCCAGAGCCGCTTGTCATGGCCGCGCCCCACCCCGAAGGTCGGCAGCGCGTCATGCCCGCGCGCGCGCACCTTGTCCGTCAAGGTCCCGGTCAGGATGTCGATGAGATGCCCCGCGCCAAAGCTCTCGCCCGTGCGCAGCATCGCCGAGAGCGCCATGCGCACCGCCTCGGTGCCGTCAAAGCTCTCGGGCGGGGCATCGCACAGGTCGCAATTGCCGCAAGCGCCCGCCTCCTCGCCGAAATAGCGCAAGAGGCTCATCCGGCGGCATTCCAGCGCCTCGGCCAGCCCCAGAAGCGCGTTCAATCGCCCGTGATCGGCATTCCGGCGCTCGGGCGGGGCGAGCCCCTCGTCGATCTGCGCGCGCCGCAGGCGGATATCGTCAGGGCCATAGAGCGTCAGCGTCTCGGCAGGTGCGCCATCGCGGCCCGCGCGGCCGATTTCCTGATAGTAGCTCTCGATCGACTTGGGCAGGTCGGCATGGGCGACCCAGCGGATATCGGGCTTGTCCACGCCCATGCCAAAGGCGACGGTTGCCACGACGATCAGCCCGTCCTCGCTGTTGAACCGCTCCTCCACCGCGCGCCGCGCCTCGGCCTCCATCCCGCCGTGATAGGCGCAGGCGGCGTGCCCGGCATCAAGGAGCGCCTTGGCCAGCGTCTCGGTCCTGGCGCGGGTGCCGCAATAGACGATCCCCGATTGCCCGCGCCGGGCGGCGGCGAAATCGAGGATCTGGCGCCGCGGCGTGTCCTTGGGGGCAAAGGCGAGGTGGATATTGGGCCGGTCGAAGCCGTGAAGAAAGCTCTGCGGCGCGATACCGTCAAAGAGCTTTTCGACGATCTCGGCGCGGGTCTCGGCATCGGCGGTGGCGGTGAAGGCGGCGAGCGGCACCTTGAGCGCGCGGCGCAACGCGCCGATGCGCAGGTAATCGGGACGGAAATCATGGCCCCACTGGCTCACGCAATGGGCCTCGTCCACGGCGATGAGCGACACGCCGACGCGCCACAGCATCGCCATCGTGCCGGTGGCGGCAAGGCGTTCGGGCGCGAGATAGAGCAGCTTGAGCCGCCCTTCGTCGAGCGCGGCCCAGACCTCGGCGGTCTCTTCCTCGGTATTGCCGGAGGTGAGCGCGCCCGCCGCCACCCCCGCCGCGCGCAGCGCGCGCACCTGATCGCGCATCAGCGCGATGAGCGGCGAGATGACCACCGTCACGCCGTCGCGCATCAGCGCGGGCAGCTGGAAACAGAGCGACTTGCCGCCGCCCGTCGGCATGATCGCCAGCGTGTTGCACCCCGAGGCGACGGTGTGGACGATTTCTTCCTGACCGGGGCGGAAGGCGTCGAATCCAAAGACATCGCGCAAGAGCGTGGCAGCGGCGGACATGGGTTCCCCGGAGGATCTGGCTATATCTGGACCAGGCGCCAGTGTTTCATACCAGGATTTGGGGGGCAAGTCCCCGGCTCAGTAGAACGCCCCGGCGTTGTTCATCAGCACGATCCGCAGCGCATAGACCCCGATCAGCACCGCAAGCGGTGCGAGGTCGATGCCGGACATGGGCGGCAGGATGCGCCGCACGGGGGCATAGACAGGTTCGAGCAGCCGGTTCAGCCCATACCAGATCTGCGCGACGAGCTGCTGGCGCGTGTTGAGCACCTGAAAACTGATCAGCCAGGACATGATCACATGCGCGATGATGAAGAACCACACCACATCGAGCAGCAGCATCAGGATCTGGAAAAGCGATTGCATGGGGCGCGCGTCCTCTGGTCCGGGTCGCCCCAGACCTATTCGGGCCATGCCCCGAGTGCAAGCCTGACGCGCGGTTGCGGTTGACGGGGCGCGGGCGGGCGGGCATTGCAGCGGCGCAAAGCATCCGCAGCCATCGCCGGAGACCGCCCATGTATCCCTTTGCCCGCATGTTCTGGCAGCTTTACCTGCACCGAAAGGCACAGCCCCTGCCGCTCACCGGCACGCATGTGTCGCATCATTACTGCCTGCCCTGGGATATCGACATGTGGCGCGAGCTCAACAACGGGCGCACGCTCACGCTTTACGATCTGGGGCGGATTCCGCTGGCGCGGCGCGTGGGCCTCATCGGGGCGCTGCGGCGCGAGCGTTGGGGCCTTGCCATGGCGGGGGCGTGCGTGCGCTATCGCCGCCGGGTGCGTGCCTTCGAGCGGGTCGAGATGCGCTCGCGGCTGATCGGCTGGGATGCGCGGTTTCTCTATCTCGAACAGTCGATGTGGAACAGGCGCGGCGAGTGCACGAGCCATATCCTCTATCGCGGCGCGGTGACGGGGCGGGCGGGGATCGTGCCGACCGCCGAGGTGCTCGCGGCGCTCGGGCAGGCGCAGGCCACGCCGCCGCCGATGCCGGGCTGGGTGCAGGCCTGGATTGCCGCGGAGGACACGCGCCCCTGGCCCCCGATGCAGGACTAGTGTTCGACACCTGACACAACGTCCCTGCCTCTGCACGTTCACCTGTCGTGGCCGCGCGCTGCCACTCGGCACGCCGGTCAGCATGCCGCGCAGCGCCCGACCGCGGGTGGGCGCAAGAACGCGCGTGGTCCTCGATTTATGGTGCCAGATACTGCAACGATTGAGCCCGCGTTGACCTTGCAAAAGCGCCCGCCCGGGGGGCGGTCGGGCGCTGCGC
>JACIYT010000032.1 GCA_014359765.1 Roseovarius sp. | reverse complement strand
GTGGATCCTCGGCGATCACCGGCTGCTCTGCGGGGACAGCACGAACCATGAGGACGTCCGCCGCCTGATGAACGGCGAGCGCGCCGTGCTGTTCGCGACCGATCCGCCATACCTCGTCGATTACGCCGGTCGGCAGCGGTACCACTTTCCTGCAGGCGAAGACGGCGAACGAAGTGCTGAAGGCGCAGGAGCGGCGCATCCGGCTGCAAAAGCTGAAGGGCGAATTGATCGACCGGGCCCGAGCAGAGACGCTCGTGTTCCGGCTGGCGCGCGAGGAGCGCGACGTCTGGGTCAACTGGCCCGCGCGCGCGGTGGCGCTGATGGCGGCCGATTTGGGGGTGGAGCCTGCAGCCATGCAGAAAGTCCTGGAGAAACATGTCCGTGCCCAGCTCAAGGAACTTGCCGAGGTCAAACCCGATCTCCGGTGATGCGCACGCCTCAAGTAGCGAAGCGGTAGGCGAACGGATTGGAGATTTCGATGGCGCGGTGGAAGTGCTGCGCGCCTGGGGCGAAGGCCTCAAACCGGATCCGGACTTGACCGTGTCGGTATGGGTGGATCGGCACCGGATGCTCTCGGGCCGCGCCTCGGCCGAACCGGGGCGATATCGCACCGCCCGCAAGCCCTGCATGGGCGAGATCATGGACCGGCTGTCGCCCGGCGATCCGACGCAGCGGATCGTGTTCATGAAGGCCGCGCAGCTACGGCCTGCGCCTTGCTTGCCTGCCTCTGGATCGCTGTGATCTCAGCCCACGCGGTGACCATGCGACCAGACCGCGCGCACAACAGGCAGGTCGCCGAGCCGGTGAACGCGAACGAGATCGGCCCTCAGGCCGGGGGCCATGCGACCGCGATCATCAAGACCAGCGGCCCGCGCCGGCGTGTCGGTGACCGTGGCAATGGCCCGTGGCAGGTCCCCCCAGAGATCGGCCAGCTGGAAGGCGGCCGTCATGAGGGAAGAGGGCACGTAGTCCGATGAAAGGATGTCGAGCAGGCCTTCGCGGGCAAGCGCGTGGGCAGCCACATTGCCCGAATGCGACCCGCCGCGGATCAGGTTGGGCGCGCCCATGATCACCTTGATCCCGTGTTCATGGCAGGCGCGCGCGGCCTCGAGCGTGGTTGGAAATTCGGCCAGCCGGATCCCGCGCTCGGCCGATTGCGCGACATGTTCGGCGGTGGTGTCATCGTGGCTGGCCAGTACCGCCCCAAGTGTTGCGGCCGCCTCGACCGCCGCGCGCTCATGACGCTCGCCATGTCTTGCGCGCAGTTCCTTGAGGTATGTCACATGGGCTTCGAATTCGGCATCGGTGAAGCTGCGTTTCTTTTGCAGATAGGTGCGCAGATAGCTCAGATCGCGAAACTGCCTCTGCCCGGGCGTATGATCCATGAGCGAAATGAGCCCGACGCGGTCTTCGGGCGTGAAGGTCGCGAGTTCTTCGGCCAGTGTCTCGGATGAAACTTCGGCGCGCAGATGCACGAAATGGCTGATCCGCAAGGCACCCTGGGCGCGCAGCTCGGCGATTTCGCTGGCAAGGGCGCGGGCATAGGGCCTGTAAGAGGCCTTGCCCGAAGTCAGGGATCCGACGCGCAGGGCGTCGAAGAGCGTGGTCACGCCGACAGAGGCAAACTCGCCATCATGGGCGAGGATGGCCGCGCGATGGGGCCATTCGACGGATGGGCGCGGCTCGATATGGCGCTCGAGGTTGTCCGTATGCAGCTCGACAAGGCCGGGGATGATCAGATCGCCTTCGCAGTCGATGGCATCGGCTACGCGGCTTGGGCCATGATCGATGGCAGCAATCCGGCCATCCCTGATGACAAGGCTGCCGTGAATGATCTCCCGTTCGAGCACGAGACGGGCGTTGGTCAGCGTGATGGGTTTCATCGGTTGCTCCGGTCTGGCGCTTGCTTGTTTGTCGCGGTTGCGTCACAGAACCGTGACACAGACCTCCTAATGGTGAGGGCATGAAAGATTTTCTTCGCTATGCCATCTATTTCGCGCCGCAAGATGGCGCTCTGGCCGAGTTCGCAGCCCGTTGGCTGGGGTGGGATTCTGCAACCGGGAGGCGGATCAAACACCCCACCATCGCGGGGCTTCCCCGGCCAGTGGAGGAGCTGACCGCGACGCCCCGCAAATACGGGTTTCATGCCACGATCAAGCCGCCCTTTCGTCTGGCGCCGGGTTCCAGCCGCGCCCGGCTCGAAGCGGATCTGGCCGGGCTTGCCAACCGTCTTGCGCCGGCGCGCTGCAAGGCGTTGCGTCTGGCCCGGCTCGGCCGGTTCCTTGCGCTGGTGCCCGAGGGCGATGCGCGCGCGATCTCCGCCCTCGCGGCCGAGACGGTCGCAGCGCTCGATCATCACCGCGCGCCCCCGAGCGAGGCCGAGCTGGCGCGCCGCCGGGCCGCCGGGCTGAGCCCCGCGCAGGAGGCGATGCTCCAGCGCTGGGGTTATCCGTATGTGATGGACGAATTTCGCTTTCACATGACCCTCACCGGCCGGCTGCAGCCGGGCGAGGCCGAGGCGGTGGAGGCGGCCCTCGCACCGCTGCTGGCGCCGCTCTTGCCTGCGCCCTTCGTCATCGGCGATCTTTGCCTGTTCGGCGAAGATGATACGGGGTTCTTTCATCAGCTCGAACGCTTCTCGCTTTCGGGCTGAAGCGCGGCGACGAGCGCCTCGACAGCCGCTTCAAGCGCGCCGGAGTTGTCGATCTCGATGGCCTCGATTCCCGCCGGCAGGCCGATCTCGGCCCGTGCCAGCCGGGCGGCGATGTCCTCGGTGCTTTCGCGTCCGCGCGCAGCAAGCCTCGCGGCCAGCACCTCCGGGCGCGCGGTCACATGGATCACGCGCAGCGCCGGGAACTGCGCCCTTGCCTCTGCCAGCATCGCGCGCGAGCCGTTGAAGATCGCCTGGCGGCCTTCGCCAAGCACCTCGCGCACCTGGGCGGGGATGCCATAGCGGAGCCCGTGCGCCTGCCAGTGCAATACGAATTCCCCCGCCGCCAGCCTGCGCGCGAACTCGGCCTCACTCACGCCCTCGAAGTCTTCACCGCCCGCCGCGCTCGGCCGGGTGATGACCCGCCGCACCAGATGCAGCGCGGGCAGGCGCTGCGCGGCCGCGCGCATGAGAGTGTCCTTGCCCGCGCCCGAGGGGCCGACAATGGCGAAGAGCGCGCCGGGCATCTCACGCGGCCGCCGGGGCAAAGGCCGAGACATCGATTTCGCGGTCGGCCACACGGGCACGCGCCTCGGCGTCGTGGAAGATGCCGATGATCGCCGCGCCGCGCGCCTTGGCCTCTTCGATCAGCTTCAGCACCACCTCGCGGTTGGTCGGATCGAGGCTGGCCGTGGGCTCGTCGAGCAGGAGCGCGGGCCAGTCCCGGACGAAACCGCGCGCGATGTTGACCCGCTGCTGTTCGCCGCCCGAGAAGGTGGTGGGCGAAAGCTCCCACAGGCGCTCGGGAATATTGAGCCGGGCGAGTAATGCTTCGGCGCGCGCCAGCGCCTCGCCCCTCTCGCGGCCCAGGGCAAGGAGCGGCTCGGCCACGACCTCGCGGGTCGGCACCCGGGGCACCACGCGCAGGAACTGGCTGACATAGCCCAGCACCTCGCGCCTGAGTTTCAGGATCTCGCGCGGCTCGGCGCCGACCACATCGACCCCGCCGATGCGGATATGCCCGACCTCGGCGAGATAATTGCCATAGATCATGCGCATGAGCGTGGACTTGCCGGCGCCGGAATTGCCGATCAGCGCCACGCATTCGCCGGGCGCCACGGTGAGGCCTGCACCCTGCATCACCTCGAGCACCGCGCCGCCCTGATTGTGGAGCGTGAAGGATTTGGAAAGGTTTTCTATCTCGATCATTGGTTCAGACCTGAAGCACCGAGCTGACCAGCAGCTGGGTATATGCATGTTGCGGATCATCGAGCACCTGGTCGGTCAGCCCCGCCTCGACCACCCGGCCCGATTTCATCACCATCAGCCGGTCGGCCAGCAGCCGCACCACGGCAAGGTCGTGGGTCACGACGATCGCCGAGAGCCCCATGTCGCGCACCAGCCCGCGCAAGAGATCGAGCAGCCGCGCCTGCACGCTCACATCGAGCCCGCCGGTGGGTTCGTCCATGAACACCAGCCGCGGGCCGGTGACGAGGTTGCGGGCGATCTGGAGGCGCTGCTGCATGCCGCCCGAGAAGGCCTGCGGGCGATCATCGATGCGGGCGGGGTCGATCTCGACCCGGCCCAGCCAGTCGGTGGCGGTGGCGCGGATATTGCCATAATGGCGCGCCCCCACCGCCATCAGCCGCTCGCCGACATTGCCGCCGGCCGAGACGTTCATGCGCAGCCCGTCGCGCGGGTTCTGGTGCACGAAGGCCCAGTCGGTGCGCGCCAGCATGCGCCGTTCGGGCTCCGACATGGTGACCGTGTCGCGCGGGCCCTCGGCGCGGGTATCGAAGATCACCTCGCCCCGATCCGGCGCCAGATGGCCGGCAAGCGCCCCCAGCAGGGTTGACTTGCCCGAGCCGGATTCGCCGACCACACCGAGCACCTCGCCGGGCCACAGATCGAAGGAGATGTCGGCGCAACCGATACGCCCGCCATAGGTCTTGGTCAGGCCGCGCACGCGCAAGAGCGGGGTTTGGGCGTCATCCTTCATCATGCCACCTCCGGGCTCAGCCGGCCGCGGTGGCCCTGGGCCTGGCGGCTGGCGCAATAGTCGCTGTCGGAACAGACGAACATGCGGTTGCCCGCATCGTCGATGATGACCTCGTCGAGATAGCTGTCCTCGGCCCCGCACAGATCGCAGGGATGATCGGCCTTGCTGGCCTCGAAGGGGTGATCCTCGAAATCGAGGCTGACCACCCTGGTATATGGCGGGATCGCGTAGATGCGCTGTTCGCGCCCGGCGCCGAAGAGCTGGATCGCCGGCGAGCGGTCCAGCTTGGGGTTGTCGAATTTCGGGATCGGCGACGGGTCCATCACGTAGCGCCCCTCGACACGCACCGGGTAGGCGTAGGAGGTGGCGATATGGCCGTGGCGGCTGATGTCCTCGTAGAGCTTGACATGCATCAGCCCGTATTCCTCGAGGCTGTGCATCTTGCGGGTCTCGCTCTCGCGGGGCTCCAGAAAGCGCAAGGGCTCCGGGATCGGCACCTGAAAGACCAGGATCTGATCCTCGGTGAGCGGTGTTTCGGGGATGCGGTGGCGGGTCTGGATGACCGTGGCCTCACCCGTGTGCTCGGTGGTGGCGACGCCTGCCGTCCGCTCGAAGAACTTTCTGATCGAGACCGCGTTGGTGGTGTCATCGGCGCCCTGGTCGATCACCTTGAAGGTGTCGCCGGGGGTGAGGATCGCCGCCGAAACCTGCACGCCGCCGGTGCCCCAGCCATAGGGCATGGGCATCTCGCGGCTGGCAAAGGGCACCTGGTAGCCGGGGATCGCCAGACCCTTGAGGATCGCGCGGCGGATCATCCGCTTGGTCTGTTCGTCGAGATAGGCGAAATTGTAGTCGTTCATTCCGCGGCCTCCCTTGCAGGGTTCGCGTCCGTCACCTCGGACCGCATCTTGCGCACCAGCTCCAGCTCGGCCTGGAAATCCACGTAATGGGGCAGCTTGATGTGCTCGAGAAAGCCGGTCGCCTGAATGTTGTCGGCGTGGTAGAGGACGAATTCGGCGTCCTGCGCGGGGGCGCCGATGAAGTCCTCGCCCAGCTCCTCCCAGCGCAGCGCCCGGTCCACCAGCGCCATCGAGATCGCCTTGCGCTCGGACTGGCCGAAGACAAGGCCGTAGCCGCGGGTGAACTGGGGCGGTTCGGTCTTCGATCCCTTGAACTGGTTCACGGTTTCGCATTCGGTCAGCGTCAGCTCGCCGATCTCGATGGCAAAGCCCAGCTCGGGGATATCCATCTCCACCGCCACGGTGCCGATGCGCAGCTCGCCCACAAAAGCGTGGTTGCGCGCGTAGCCGCGCTGGGTGGAATAGGCCAGGCCCAGCGTGAAGCCCTCGTCGGCGCGTGCCAGCGCCTGCAGACGCAGCGCGCGGCCTGCCGGAATCTCGAGCGGCTCGCGGGTCAGGTCAGGCGGGGTCGTGTCCTCGGCCGGCGCTTCCTCGATCAGCCCCTCGCGGTTCAGGAAACCGGTCACATGCGGCATTTCGGCAGGCTGCGCCTTGGCCGCGCGGGGCGCTTCCGGCACTTCACCGTCGGCGGCGAGCTTGAAATCGAGGAGCCGGTGCGTGTAATCGAAGGTCGGCCCCAGAACCTGCCCGCCCGGCAGATCCTTGAAGGTGGCCGAGATGCGGCGATCACAGGCCATGGCGCCCGTGCTCACCGGCCGTGAGGCACCGAAGCGGGGCAGGGTGGTGCGATAGGCCCGGATCAGGAAGATCGCCTCGATCAGATCGCCGCGGGCCTGCTTGATCGCGAGCGCGGCCAGGTCGGGATCATAAAGCGAGCCTTCGGCCATCACGCGATCAACGGCCAGTTTCAGCTGTTCGCGGATTTGCGCGATGCTCAGCTCCGCGATATCCCTGTCGCCCCGGCGTTCTTCGGCGAGCCAGGCGTGGGCATTCTCGATGGCGCGTTCGCCGCCTTTCACCGCCACATACATCAGCAAGCCTCCGGAGCGTGAATTCGGGTCGTGCGCGGCAGCGCCGCCAGCCGGCTGCCGCAGGTGAAGATGAAATCGAGCCCAAGCGGAAACAGGGCGTTGTTGGCCCTGAAGGCCGCCACCTCGGGAAGCGAGAGGGCGGCGCGCGCCTCGATTCCGGGTCCGCTCAGCTCGACGCCTTCCGCCGCCAGCTCGTCGCATTCCACGATCAGCGTGGCCGATCGGTCCGGGTATTCCGGCGTGCCCAACGGATAGGCCGAGAGCGGCTTGAGCGCTTCCCACCGGCCGAGGGCGAACATGCATTCCGAGGCCGCCGCCAGCGGCGCGCCGGTGTGAAAGGCAAGCCAGTCGCGGATGGCTTCGGTATCGTGCCCGCCGGCAAGATGGATTGGCGTGTCGCCATCGCACAGCGTCAGGAGAACGCTCCCCGCCGCTTGCGACAGGGGTACCGGCGGCTCGGCGCCGGAGATCTCGTGGATCGTGCCCGGCCGTGCCATCGCCTCCATCACCTTGCGGAAGGCTTGGGCCGACTGGATGGGCGGGTCGGCAAAACCGCCCGAGAGAGCCTCGCTGTGCATCAATCCTCTCCCCTCGCCATGGTGAAGAATTCCACCTTCGTGGCCGCCGCCTTTGCCGCGCGGGCGGCCTGGGCCGCTCTCGCTTCTGCCTCCAGCGGTTCCAGCACATGCCGGCGCACCGCGTCGGCCGCAGGCGACTGCATCAATGCATCGACCAGTGCGGCGGCCTCGGCGTCGGCCTTGCGGCGGCCCTGGACATAGGCATGGCCCACCTCGCCGCCGCAAAGCCGGAGCGCGCAGCGGGTCACCGTCATTTCGCCCAGATTGAACGGCTGCCCGGTTGCGCCGGCACGCCCGCGCACCATCACGCTGCCAATCTCGGGCGCCCGCAGCCATGTGAATTCCGGGCGCGCCATGGCCGCGTCCAGCAAGGCGGCAACACGGCCCGCGGGCGCCTTGGCCAGAAGGCTCATCCACGCCCGGCGCGGTTCATTTTCGTTGCTGCTGTCATCCATCTCGACAACTTCATGTTGATACTATACAACTAGACACATCATAGCAGATTCACCCCTGAATGACAGAGGAGATTTGTGAAATTTGCATGACAATTCGGGCAAGACACCCATATGGCGGGCCATCGCGGATGCGCTGCGCAGCGATCTGGCCGAGGGCAAATACGCGCCCGGGGACAAACTGCCTACAGAGGCGGCACTGGCCGAGCGTTTCGGCGTCAACCGGCATACGGTCCGCCGGGGCATCGCGGCCCTGGTCGAAGAGGGGCTGATCCGCACCCGTCGCGGCTCTGGCGCCTTTGTCGCGGCAACGCCGACGGACTATCCCATCGGGACGCGGGTGCGCTTCCACGAAAACCTGATCGCGGCAGGAAGGCGCCCCGAAAAGCGCGTGCTCCAGATCGAAGAGCGATCGGCAACCACGGGCGAGGCCCGGGCATTGCGGATTGCCCCGGGCGATCCGCTATGCGCCTATCACGGCCTTTCGCTCGCCGATGGTCAGCCGATTGCCGTTTTCGAAAGCCTGTTTCCCGCCGGGCGCCTGTCCGGCATCGCCCGGGCCTTCAGCCAGACCGGCAGCGTGACCGAGGCGCTGCGCATGGTCGGCGTCTGCGACTATACCCGCGCCTCGACCCGCCTGACCGCGGTGCGGGCCACGGCGACCCAAGCGCTCCACCTCCAGTTGCCCGAAGGCGCCCCGCTTCTGAAATCGTCAGCGGTCAATGTGGATGAAACCGGCGTGCCGGTCGAGTTCGGCCGCACCTGGTTTGCCGGCGACCGGGTGACGCTGACGCTGGAAAGCGGCTAGCCTTCGTATTTCTCGAGAAACGCCTCGGCCTTGAGCGACCGGAAATCCTCGAGCGCGGCGCGCAGGCGGGCGTGGTCCCAGTCCCACCAGGCGAGCGCCATCAGGCGCTCGGCGATCTGCGGGGGCTGGCGGTCGCGCAGCTTCTTCGCCGGCGTGCCCGCGACGATCGTGTAGGGGGCCACGTCGCGCGTCACCACCGCGCCGGCGGCGACCACCGCGCCATGGCCGAGCGTCACCTCGGGCTTGACCATCGCGCCTGCGCCGATCCAGGTGTCATGGCCGATACGGGCTATGCGCGCGCGGCGACGGGCAAAGAACGCCTCGTCGCGTTCGGCGTCGTCCCAGTAGTCGTGCGAGCGGTAGAGGAAATGGTGCAGCGAGGCGGTCTCGAGCGGGTGGTCCGTCGCCCCGATCCGCGAAAAGGCGGCGATGTTGGCGAACTTTCCGATCTCGGCATTGGCGATATCGGCGTAGCGGTCGCAATAGCTGTAATCGCCGATGCGGGAATGGGCGATGCGGCTGCCCCGGCCGATCTCGACAAAGGCACCGAAGCGGCTGTCGGTGATCTCGCAATCGGGGTGGATGAAGGGCGCCTCGGCCCGGAGGCGGGCCATCACGCCCGCCCTCCGATCAACTTTCCGCGCAGCCAGCCCGAGAGCCAGTCCATCAGCATGACCATCAGCACGATGAGGACAACGTAATAGGCGACCTCTTCCCAGTCCTTCTGGGTCTGGATCGCCTGTGTCAGCATCAGCCCGATGCCGCCCCCGGTGATCGCGCCGATGATGGTGGCCGAACGGGTGTTGGATTCCAGCCAGTAGAGCACCTGCGCCAGAAGGATCGGCATCACCTGCGGGATCACGCCGAAGCGGTAGGTCTGGACCGGCTTTGCGCCGGTCGAGGCGACGCCCTCGATCTGCTTGCCGTCCAGGTTCTCGAGCGCCTCCGAGAAGAGCTTGCCAAAGGTGCCGGTATCGGTGAGCAGGATCGCCAGCGATCCGGTCAGCGGCCCGGGCCCGAAGGCGCGCGACAGGACGACCGTCCAGATCAGCGCATCGACCCCGCGCAGGAAATCGAAGACCCGGCGCGTTGCCGCCCGCACGAGCATGAGCGGCGAAAAGCGGCGGGCGGCGAGGAAGGCCAGCGGCAGCGCCAGGATGGCGGCGCCGAAGGTGCCGAGGAAGGCCATGAGCACCGTTTCGCCAATCGCCCAGGCCACATCCTTGTGCCGCCACATGGGGTTGTTCCACCAATCCGACAGGGCGCCCGCGATGTTGCCGCGTTCGGGGTCGATCCGGTCGCCGAACAGGATCTCGCCGAGTGAATGCCCGTGATAGGGGCTGTCGAGCGTGAACCAGAACAGCTCCCAGCCGGTGAAGTAGCGGAACACCTCTGTCCGCGCCCCGGTGAGGGTGACGCGCGCGCCGGGCAGGGTGACGGCGATCCGCCGGTTCGAGGCCGAGATCCACTTGGGCAGTTCCTCGGGCAGGTTGCTGTCGAGGCTGCGGCCCTGTGCCGCCACCTCGATGGTCTGGAAGCCGGGGAGGACGATCTCGGTGCGCTTGCCGGGCAAGAGGCGCACCTTGCGCCCCTCGCCCAGATCGACCGTCAGCCCCTTGTCCTCGGAGCCCGATACCCACTCGGGCCGGCGGCCTTCGGGATAGGCGCCCTTGCGCTCTCCCTCGATGGCGAAAGCGATCTCGCCCGATCGGTTGTTGCGGGTCACATGGACCTTGTGCGACCAGATGTCCGAGGCCAGCGTCACCGCATTGCCCCAGTTCGCCCGCTGCACCAGGCCCGGCAGGTCGAAGGCGAAGAAGATATAGGTGAGGTAGGCCAGGATCACGGCCGGGATCCCGAAGGAGACGAGGCGCTTGCGCCGGAACAGCCGGTCTGCTTCCGCCTTGGCCGGATCGACGGTCATGTCGGTCATTGCCCCTCTCCCTCGGTCAATCGGTTGCGCATCCGGCTCGAGAGCTGGTCGAAGAATACGATCGTGCCGAACAGCAGAACGAAGATCGCGGCCGCCTCGGCAAACCGCCCCGGCCCCCAGGACATGGCGTTGCGCAGCTCGTAGCCGATGCCGCCGGCGCCGACGAAGCCGAGGATGGCCGAGGCGCGCACATTGATCTCGAAACGCAGGAGCCCATAGCTGATGTAGTTCGGCGCGACCTGCGACAGCACGCCCAGGATCATCTGCTGCGACCAGTTTGCCCCGGTCGAGGCCAGCCCTTCGACCGGCTTCAGATCGGCATTCTCGGCCACCTCGGAAAACAGCTTGCCGAGCGCCCCGGCGGTGTGGATCGCGATGGCGATCACCGCCGGCACCGGCCCGCCCCCCATCACGAAGATCAGCATCAGCGCGATCACGATCTCGGGAAGCGCCCGCATGATGTCCGACAGGCGCCGGAACAGGGGGATCAGCCGCGGCCAGCGCGCCAGCCGTCGCGTGCTCAGAAGTGAAAGCACCAGACCGCCCAGAACGCCAAGGAGCGTGGACACCGCCGCGATGTTGACGGTCTCGACCAGCGCCGGAAAATATTTCGCGATCAGGCCGGGGAGCTCGGCGCGCCGCTGCCAGGCTTCCGCCACGACCTCGCTCATGTAGTCGTCCAGCCGGTGCAGGCCGTCCCAGAACCCCCCGGCGCTGCGCTCGTCGACGATGACGAAACCGGCAACCATCAGCACGGTGAACAACAGCAGGGTCAGACCGCCATAGAGCCGTTTGCGTCTGACCTCCGCCATGTATGACGCCTGGATGCGTCCGATCTCGCCGTGCGCGTGCATGGTCGCGATGTCCATTAAGATCACCCCCGACATGGAAGGAGCGCCGCGGCCCGGGGACCGGGCCGCGGCGGCAGGTTTCCTGCGGCTCAGCCGCCCATCTTCGCCTTGCGGGCTTCGATGATGGATTCGTATGTCTTGTGGGTCACCGGCTGGAAGCCCAGCGTGTCGCCCGCCGCCACGCCATAGGCGCAGTCCGGGTCACGCTCGTGCAGCTTGTCCATGAGTTCGGTCATCGTGGCCTTCACGTCGTCGGGCAGCGCGCGGCGCAGCACGATCGGGAGTTCCGGGATCACATTCGATTTCCAGATCTGGACCAGCTCGTTCATGTCGACGAGCCCCGCATCCACGGCCTTGCGCAGCGCGCCGGAGTTGTAGCCGTCTTCCCAGTTGCCCTGGCCGTCGGCCCAGGTCACGCCGGCGTCGATGTCGCCGTTGTAGACGGCCACGATCGTCTGCTCATGGCCGCCGGTGAAAACGACGTCGGCGAAGTACTCGCCCGGCACCATGGTGATCTCGTCATTGATCTGCGGGATCTCGATCGACGGGATGAGGTAGCCCGAGGTGGAGTTCGGATCGCCAAAGCCGAACACCTTGCCCTTCATGTCGGGGTAGATGTTCGCGATGCCGCGGTCCTTGCGGGCGAAGCCGATGGAATGATAGCCGATGGAGCCGTCCACGTTGACCTTGATCAGGACGGGTTCGACCGCCTCCGGATCCTGCAGATAGGTCGCGGCATAGGACGAAGCGCCCAGCCAGGCCATATCGATCGTGCCGCCCAGGAGCCCCTGGATAACGCCGTTGTAATCGGCCGGGGCAAAGAGCTTGACCGGCACGCCAAGCGCCTCTTCGGTATAGTCCGCAAGGCACTGGTAGGAGTTGAGCCGGTCCTGGGCGTTCTCGCCGCCGAGAATGCCGATGCGGAACTCGGTGATTTCCTCGGCAAATGCGCCCGAGGCCAGGGCTGTGGTGGCGGCAAGCGCCAGGGCAAGGGTCTTTTTCATGTTTTCCTCCGTTGGATTTGTGAAAGGGGCCTGCGCGGGCCTCGCGCAGGATGCCGGTTCAGACACAGGCTTCGGCGAGGCGAATCTCCTCGGCACCGTCCAGTGTCTCGATCTCGGTCGAGGTGGCCGCTTCGGAGAAATCCTCTCCGGCGCCGTAGATCTCGCGCGCCGTGGCCGTGGTCAGCATTTCGGGCGCGCCGTCAAAGACCACGCGGCCGTCGCGCATCCCGATCACCCGATCGCAGTAGCGCCGGGCGGTGTCGAGCGTGTGCAGGTTGCAGATCACAAGCAGGCCGTCCTCCTCGTGAATCCGCCGCAGCGAGTCCATCACGATCTGCGCATTCATCGGGTCCAGCGAGGCGATGGGTTCGTCGGCGAGGATGAGCCGGGGGTTCTGCATCAGCGCCCGCGCGATCGCCACGCGCTGCTGCTGCCCGCCCGAGAGCGCCTCGGTGCGCTTCGCCGCCTGTTCGGCGATGCCGAGCCGGTCGAGGATCTCGATGGCGCGATGGATGTCCTCTTGCGGGTAGAGGTTGAACATCGTGGCCAGCGTCGAGCGGCGGTTCAGCGTGCCGTGCAGGACGTTCGAGACGACATCCATCCGCGGCACCAGGTTGAACTGCTGGAAAATCATCGCACAGCGCGATTGCCAGGCCCGCCTGGCCGCGCCCCGCAGGGCGGTGATGTCCTCGCCTTCGAAGATGATTGCCCCCTCGGTGGCGTCGGTGAGACGGTTGATCATGCGCAGCAGCGTCGATTTTCCGGCGCCCGATCGCCCGATGATCCCGATCATTGCCGGCTTGTCGACCGCAACGGTGACCCGATCGACCGCGATCTTGTCGCCGAACCTCTTGCTCAATCCATCTATCTTCAGCATGTCGCCCCCCCGGATTTCCCGCGCTGCATATGCCCGTTGGATGACATCTGAGTGACAGTTCGGATTCCGTACTGTAAAAGATCGGAGCCAAAGGAAGGTGTGTTCTGACCTGCCCCCCGCTGGTCCCTCATTCATAATGAGAGTCTGCGGGTTTGGGTTTGATAGTCTTCGGTTTCGGTTTGGGCAAGCGCGCCGGGCGCGGAGCCGTCGATTTGCTCAAGCGCTCGGCG
>JACIYT010000031.1 GCA_014359765.1 Roseovarius sp. | reverse complement strand
GTCGCTGATATCTCGATGGGCCGTACGGTTCCGACCGTCTTATTTGGACGAAGCGGTGCTGTGGAAGACGCATGGCTGTTTCTTTCTGAAAGGGTCCCAGTAAGCGTACTTGAAATTGGTTACTATGCCCCGCCTGACGCATTGGATTTCGCCGTTACACACTTTGAAATCGCCTCGAAGGGTGACCAGCACAGAGACGTTGGGAGAGAGGCTATTCGGCTTCTTATTGATGGCCTCAGAGCGGATACAAGTAGCGATGGGGACAGATTCTCTGGATACGCGCCAGTATTGCAAGCAGTCGCTAATCGCGTGGCTTCTGATCCGAATAGAGGCGCCCTAATTGCGAAAATCGAGAAGGGCGATCAACCAGTCACCCTACAGACAATTGTGGCTGCAATTCTTTCTCGTGAACAAGGCAAGCTCTCTCAGCTGACTTTCGAGGACCCCTCGCTCGCCCATAGACTCTATAGTCCGGAGGAACAGCTCCAGCGATTGGCTGCGCATGTGTATCGCTCGCCCCCACCAGGCATGGTTGCAATGAGCGCGGCAGATTCTAAGATTTACACGAATGCGTTGAAGACTTGGGTTCCAGAACACCCATTTCTGGACGGAGGAGCCAACACAGCTTCAGCGGTTTTCGGCGCAGTAGTTACATCGGCCGCTCTGAGATTCAGAAACACTTCAGCAGCGGCTCTGAACAAAGCCATTTCGGAGGTCTCCGCCAATCCTTTCTTGTCAGAGTTCTATATAGACAGCATCAAGGATGGGCAGATCCCACCGGAACACATTGGCGTTGTTTATGCATCGATCCGGTCACGCTTGTCGTTGGGAGACAGTGCCAGCCTGGCAATTGAAGGTGCTGAGGAGGGCGATGAGCTTGAACGTCTTCGCGCCGAAATTGAGATCAGTGTTGCGCGATCCGATATGGATCAACCAAGAATTCTCAATTTCCAGAGTGACCAGGCAGGTCCGATTAAGTTGGGCGCGCGTATAGAAGATGTAGAGGTTGTCGCCCCACATGCGCGTGTCGAGATTGGCGGTGCGCAGGAGACAGTGCTTGTCGCGCCAATAAGCATCCAGTGTGAGCGGATTGTAATGGCTACGCCTCGTTTGGTTGTCGAGGGGCAGTCAAATGATTCTAACGCTACTGTTTTCCTTGAGGCGGATGAAGCAGACACGAGCGAGGTGGTCTCGCCCCCAATCGTGAATGGTGGAGCCATGCTTACAGTTGCTTGGAACGGCGCAAGCATATTCCCCTGGACCAGCTATGCTACCACCCCAAAGGACGCTGATGATCCACGAACCAGTGAAGCTCTTCGTCGCTTCAGAAAATTCGTAATATCATTTCGCTCTCACTCCAAGGGCAGCCTAAAGAGATACGCCGCAAAACTTGATCATGAAAGAATGACCAAGGGTTCAGGGAGAGCGGTCTTGAATCACATGGTGAAGTCAGGGGTTTTGAGCCTTGATGGTTCCATGTATACGCTGCATCCAGGCATGTTGGCTGAAAAAGCTGGGGTGTCCTATGGTATGTGTATGGCTCGAGAGTTCCCCGATCTTGCTATCAAGTTTGTTCAGGAGGCTCTAGCGGACTCCTAATATATCTTCCGTGAGCATCTCAGAACGGGTTCCTCCGAGCGCGAATCGACCGATTGGTCAAGTCGAAGATTTATTCTCGAATGTCTCAATTGACTGAAACCTTCAGTGCCTGAAGCCCTCGAACCCTTTCGCCTACGCGGAGTTTCTCGCATTTACGCCAACCACCTGTTTTAACTTGAATTTTGCCGCCACACGCGGCGAACACAGAGCAAACCGCCTCAGGAGGTTCGCTCCCCATGCAAGACGACATCGCCTTCGCGCCGCCGGTCGAGACGCTCACCACCGATGAGCGGCTCGCGGAGCTGGCTGCCATCCTCGCCAGCGCCATCGCGCGCACCAACCCACGGGAAATGAATGAGAATTCTCCGCTCGACGGAGACAGTTCGCTGGACATTCTCGCCCTCAGACGCCGTCGTCGGAGACAGGTGCAAAACCGAGTTGGAGACGATGCATGAGGAAAAACACAAGGAAATCAGGCGCGAAGGCCGCGCTTGCGGGCCAGGCCGAGGGGATCGACGTCCTTGCCGAACTGGCGGCGCTGAAGGCAATGACGGTGCCCGAGTTGCAGGGCAAGTGGCGGGTCATGTTCGGCGAGCCCGCGCCGAACGCCAGCCGCGGGAATCTGGAGCTGCGGATCGGCTACCGCATCCAGGAACTCGCCCATGGTGGCATCAAGCCCGCCACGCGCCGCACGCTGGACGCGCTGGCGGCCGAGGTCGCATCCGGCGCGCCGGGTCCGCTGATCGCCGATCCGCGCCGCCCGATTCCCGGCACCAAGCTGGTGCGCGAGTGGCAGGGCGAGGAGCATGTCGTCACGGTGCTGACCGAAGGCTTCGAATGGCAGGGTCGGCGCTTCAAGTCGCTCTCGGCCGCGGTGCGGGCGATCACCGGCAGTCACTGGAACGGCTGGAAGTTCTTCGGGCTGGCCCATGGTGCGGAGGCCCGCTCATGAGCCGCACCAAGCCCGAACCCGTCCGCCGCCTGCGCTGCGCGATCTACACCCGCAAATCGAGCGAAGAAGGGCTCGACATGGAGTTCAACAGCCTCGACGCCCAGCGTGAGGCCTGCGAGGCCTACATCGCCAGCCAGAAGGCCGAAGGCTGGGTGGCGCTGCGCGACCGCTATGACGATGGCGGTTTCTCCGGCGGGACGCTGGAGCGGCCCGCGCTGGCGCAGCTGATCGCCGACATCGAGGCGGGGCTGATCGACGTGGTCGTGGTCTACAAGATCGACCGCCTGAGCCGCGCGCTGATGGATTTCTCGAAGCTGGTGGAGATCTTCGACCGCCACGGCGTCACCTTCGTCTCGGTCACCCAGTCCTTCAACACCACGACGTCCATGGGCCGGCTGACGCTGAACATCCTGCTCAGCTTCGCCCAGTTCGAGCGCGAGGTAATCGGCGAGCGCATCCGCGACAAGTTTGCGGCCTCGCGCCGGAAGGGGATGTGGATGGGCGGGCCGGTGCCGCTCGGATACGTGGTGAAGGACCGCAAGCTGGTGATCGAGCCCGCCGAAGCCGAACAGGTCCGCACGATCTTCCGCCTCTACGCCCGCTCCAGTTCCACCGCACAGGTGCTGAAGGAATTGCACGCCCGTGGGATCCGCACCAAGCGCGGCGCGGTGTTCGACCGGGGCTACCTGCTGAAATTCCTGCACAACAAGGTCTATCTCGGCCTCGCCGTGCACAAGGACGAGGTCCATCCCGGCGAGCACAAGGCGATCATCGACCAGAAGCTGTGGGATGAGGTCCACGCGGTCATCGCCAACAACCGCGTCGCACGGGCGGCGGTGGCGCGAACGGCGCAACCGGCGCTCCTGCGCGGGCTGATCTTCACCGAGACTGGCGCCGCAATGACGCCCCACCACACCAAGCGGAAGGGCAAGCGCTACTGCTACTACACCTCTATGGACGTGATCCGGAAACGTCCTGCAGCTGAGCTACGCGGGCCGCAGCGGCTGCCGGGTGCCATGGTCGAGGAGGCCGTCATCGGCGAAATCCGCCGGATGCTGCGCACGCCCGAAGTCGCGGCGCGCACCGCGCGGGCGGTGCGGAATGACCGCCCCGATCTCGATGAGACCACCGTTGTCGCCGCGCTGGCGCAGTTCGACGAGCTGTGGAAGGCGCTCATCCCGGCCGAGCAGGCGCGCATCGTCCAACTGCTGGTCGCGCGCATCACGGTAAGCGAGGCGGGCCTCGCCATCGACCTGCGCCATGATGGCCTCGGCGCCATCGCCGCGCTGATGGCCCCGCCGAAGAAGGAGGTCGCCTGATGCCCGCGCCCGACACCCTGCGCGTCCACATCCCGCTCGAACTCCGCCGTCGCGGTGGTCGTCCCCGGATCCTGCCGCCGAAGCATGTCGAGGCCGCCATGGACCGCGGACAAGATCCCCACCTCTTGCGCGCCATCGGCCGCGCATGGGGCTGGCGGCAGCGGCTGGAGTGCGGGGACGTCACGACCCTCGCCGACCTCGCCGCCGACGAGGGCCTCTCCGACCGCTACGTCAGCCGACTCCTGCGCCTCGCATGGCTGGCGCCGGACGTCCTCGAGCGGCTGGTTGTGCGCCGCGAACCCTGCGCGATCAGCATCTACGATCTGTGCTTCGTGGCATCTCTGCCGTGGGACGAGCAGCCGGGGCGCGTGTTCGACTGACAGGCAGCATTTACGATGCTTTTGCGAAGCGCATCAGATCTTCATCGGTCGCATCGAAGCCAACAATGTTTGCCACATTGCCAATGATCTGGGCCTTCTCATCGAGGCTGCTCAGATCGCGGACAACTGCATTCAGGGAAATATCCTCGTCCGCTGACTTGATATCGGAGAACATAAGAAATCTGCTTGAGACGGAGTTCGAGTGCGAAGTCATTGCCTCAAAGACAGCTCTCCTTCTGTCTGGGAAAACTACGACGTTATGTGCTTCCCAGTGTGCATGCCGCCCAGCAACATCAATCGAACGAGTCACATGCTTTGGACCAAATACCTTCTGAATGCGCTGAAAAATCCGATCGTTCTCTCGGCGCCCCTTGGCCTCCGAAGCCACCCGGATTGCATCAGAACACGCGCGATTGGAGGCATTCGCAACACATATGATGGCTGCTTCAAGTCGAGCGGACGGCACCCAAAGCGCAAAGATCGCGTTCCCATCGAACTCAACGCCGTATTCGCTGGCCGCACGACGAGCAGCCGCTGAGAAGTATTCCTGAGCCGCGACAAACTCGGTCTCGATGCGTCCGTGACCCATGTCCGAGACCCAATACCTGTCAGCGTTCCGCTCAACCTCGACCACGGCCGTTGCTCCGCTCGGGTACATGACCGGCACGTCGACGACGATTCGCCCGTCAAGACCGCGGACGGACGCGATGCGTGAGAGAGCTTCTCTCACCCTTTCAGTGGCTTCGCGATCGTCGAGGTTGATCCTCACAGCAACAGGCCTTGGTCTCCAGGGCTCGGGACATCCGAACCGTTTATCATGTTGATTCTACGACAGACATAGACAAGAGCGGTAGCGAAATCTGCCGGCGGATTATCGACGATGCGCCCTTGTTCATCGCATCTCTTTCGAAGAGACCCGTCGGAATTCAGGCTGTCGTAGAAAACGTGCTCATGCGGCACGCCCGCGTCAATGAAGAGTCCGTTCACGTCGTTCGGCCCGTATAGCTTGTTTGTGTGTGGACGCGGCGGATTGAGTTCAAAGCGATAAAGTGTGGCTCGCGAGCGCCCGTTGGCCTGCTCAGTTTCAAGCTGGAATGTCAGCCGCGTCAGTGATCCCGGATAGACGATGATCCTGAAGAAGACGCCCCGCCGAATTCCACCATCACTTTCGACCCGACACTCCAGGCGCCGGCAGTGCTCGCTCGCACTATTGTTCTTTGGGATCGACTCCCATCGGAGCGGCTTCTTGAGCCGCTTCGCACATTTGAAAATATGATCTGCATCATCAAACGGCATCACCATGGTGCTGAGACGATAGCCGCTCATCGTATAGATGTCGCGCGCAACATACAGTGCACCTCGCAGGCGGCATCAAGCCAAATCCGACGCGCGACGCCGCCACCTCTACGCGCCATTCGGCCAGCGCCCCCAGCGGTTGCGCCTCTCGCGTGTTGCGGCTCTGTTCGCCTTGAAGGCGATTGACACAAGGCCCGAAGTTTTGGCGGGGTTGAAACTCAGGTCATTGGAAAAGCGTGGAAAAATCCGACCGAACCGAAATCGGTGAGGTTCGCCCGAACAGAGACGGAGCGCCGTTCAGAGCCCGGAACGCACCTAGCGTGCAGTCTCAGCGGTTCGCATGGGGGAGGCAAAGCCCTTTGAAAACACGACTATTTCCGCGCCACGATAGGCGCCTGTCCGTGTTCGCAACAGGGATGATGGCGGAGAGACAGGGATTCGAACCCTGGGTGGACTTGCGCCCACAACGGTTTTCGAGACCGCCCCGTTCGACCACTCCGGCACCTCTCCGCGGGGGTCTGGTGAGCGCGTTTACTTGGCTTTGGCGGGGGGGGCAAGGGGGTTGTGGATTGTTTGTTCGGCGAAAATGTCTAGGTTCACGGAAACTCACCCGCGAGGTTCGCCCATGTCCGTTCCGTCATCCGTCCTGCGACTGGCCGCGATTGTCCTTGCCTGGGGGCTGGTGCTCGGCTCCGTTGCCGCACAGGCCACCGGGCGCGACCGGATCGCGGCGTTTCTCGAGGTGACGGGTTTTGGTGTCGCGCTCGACAGCATTGTGCTGAGCGCGCGCGATGCGCCGGCCATGGTCGGTCTTGCGCCCTCGGATTTCGGGCCGGCCTGGGAGCGGATCGTGGCCGAGCTGTTCGACAAGGGCGCGATGCGGGAAAGCGCGATGGACATCCTGGCCGAGGCGCTCGACGAAGAAATGCTGGACCATGCCACCGAATTCTACGCCTCCGATCTCGGCCGGCGTCTCGTCGCGGTGGAAAACGCGGCCCATATGCGGGCCGATGACAGCCATGGCGCGGGCGAGGCGCTGCTCGCCCGGATGGACCCCGGACGGCGGGCCGCGCTCGAGGCGATGAACGACGCGATCGACGCCTCGGGCCAGTCGCTTCTGGCGGCGCAGGAAATCCGGTTCCGCTTTCTCATGGCGGCCGCGGCGTCGGGGCTGACCGAGGAGGTGCCGGATGCCGACATGCTGCGGCGGATGCTCGCGCGGGAGGCCGAAGCGATGCGCGCCGACATGCGCGCCGCCGCGCTGGCCAATGCCGCGCAGACCTACCGCGACATCCCGACCGCTGATCTGCGCGCCTATGCCGAGGCGCTCGGGCATCCGGTGATGGCGCGGGTCTATGAGCTCATGAACGCGGTGCAATACGAGATCATGGCCGAACGGCTGGAGGCGCTGGCGCTGCGGCTGGGCAAGGTGCCGCGCGCGCAGGAATTGTGAGCGCGCGCCACGGCAGAACGGCTTGACTCCGCGCGCGTCCTGACGCATATGCCGCAGACCGGCGGGAATCTCCGCCGGTTTTCTGTATGGATGACACCCCGCGGGGTGCGCTGTCCGAGGTGGTCCGAGGGACCGCGAACGCCCGCAGGCGCGGGGGCCACAGGACGCGGAAGCAAAAGGAAGAACCCATGTTTGCGGTCCTCAAGACCGGCGGCAAGCAATACAAGGTCCAGTCGGGCGACATGCTCCGGGTGGAACGGCTTGCGGCCGATGCCGGTGAGACGGTGCAGTTCAACGAGATTCTGATGCTGGGTGGCGACAGCACCGTGATCGGTTCGCCCCTGGTGGCGGGCGCGGCCGTTCAGGCCGAGGTGATCGACCAGATCAAGGGCGAGAAGGTCATCAACTTCGTCAAGCGCCGCCGCAAGCACGGCTCGCAGCGCACCCGTGGCCACCGCCAGAAGCTCACGCTGGTGCGCGTGACCGAGATCCTCGCCTCGGGTGCCGATGCGACCGGCGTCAAGGCTGCGATCGGCACCGGATCAGTGAGCGGGGCCGCGCTGGCCAGCGCCGCGCCCAAACCGGCCAAACCTGCCAAACCGGCCGAAGCCGCCGCCGGGGGCGACGATCTCAAGCGGCTGTCGGGCGTGGGCCCGGCGCTCGAGAAGAAGCTGCACGAGGCCGGCGTGACCAGCTTTGCGCAGATCGCCGCCTGGACGCCCGAGGATGTGGCGGCCTTCGACGAGAAGCTGAACTTCAAGGGCCGGATCGAGCGTGAGGGCTGGATCGCACAGGCCAAAGATCTGGCCCAGGGCTAAGGAGAGACGAGATGGCACACAAGAAAGCAGGCGGTTCGTCCCGCAACGGTCGCGACTCTGCGGGCCGGCGCCTCGGCGTCAAGAAATTCGGCGGCGAGGCCGTGATTCCCGGCAATATCATCGTGCGCCAGCGCGGCAACAAGTTCTGGCCGGGCGCGGGCGTCGGGCAGGGCAAGGATCACACCCTCTTTGCCGTGACCACGGGCGCCGTGACCTTCCACAAGGGGCTCAAGGGCCGCACCTTCATTTCGGTCCTCCCGGTCGCGGAGGCCGCCGAGTAAGCCGACCTCGAAGGTTTCGACACGAGAGAGGGGATCGGCGCGGGCCGGTCCCCTTCTTCGTTTTCCGCCGATCGGGAAAATTCGCGTCACGTTGCCGTGTTTCCTGCGCGATACGCGGTTGCGACCGGGGCGGCAGGCCCCATCTTGACGGCATCCCTCATGCGAAGGAGGAGCGCATGAAATACGAGACCATCACCACCCAGCCTGTGATCGCGGCCGAGCGGTTCGACCTGCGCCCGTTGCGCGCCTCGGATGCGGGGCTGATCGCGCTCAACGCGGGCGATATCCGGGTGGCGCGGGCCACCGCGACCATTCCGCATCCCTATCCGCCTGGCGCCGCCGAGGCGCTCATCGCGCGCGCCCGCGCCGAGGACCGGACCGAGGATATCTGGGCCATCGACGCCACGAAATCCGGCGGGGCGGAGCTCATGGGCCTCATCGGCCTTGCCCGCGTGGACACAGGCCAGTCCGAGATCGCCTATTGGGTGGCCCCGGCCTTCTGGAATGCGGGGGTTGCCTCGGCGGCGGTGGAGGCGCTGCTTGCGGCCAATCCGCAGGAGGTGCGCACCATCTTCGCCAGCGTATTTCAGGACAATCCCGCCTCGGCGCGGGTCTTGACGAATTGCGGCTTTCGGTATCTTGGGGATGCCGAGACGTTCTCGGTGGCGCGCGGCGCGACGGTGCCCACCTGGACCTATACCCGCAAGATGCGCTGAGGCCCCGCGCGGGGCCGCGCGCCGGAAGGACGGACGATGAAATTCCTCGACCTCGCCAAGGTATATATCCGCTCGGGCAGCGGCGGGGCGGGCTGTGTCAGCTTTCGCCGCGAGAAATATATCGAGTTCGGCGGCCCCGATGGCGGCGATGGTGGCGATGGCGGCTCGGTCTGGGCCGAGGCGGTGGACGGGCTCAACACGCTCATCGACTTTCGCTATCAGCAGCATTTCTTCGCCGATAACGGGCGTCCCGGCATGGGCCGCCAGAAAACCGGCGCCAGCGGGTCCGATATCGTGCTGCGCGTGCCGGTGGGCACCGAGATCCTCGACGAGGACGAAGAGACGGTGATCGCCGACATGACCGAGGTGGGCCAGCGCGTCGAGCTGGCGCGCGGCGGCAATGGCGGCTGGGGCAACCTGCGGTTCAAGACCTCGACCAACCAGGCCCCGCGCCGCGCCAATCCGGGCCAGGAGGGGGTCGAGCGCACGATCTGGCTGCGGCTGAAGCTCATTGCCGATGTGGGGCTTCTGGGCCTGCCCAATGCCGGGAAATCGACCTTTCTCGCGGCCACCTCCAACGCGCGCCCCAAGATCGCCGATTACCCGTTCACCACGCTGCATCCCAATCTCGGCGTGGTGGGCGTGGACAATGTGGAATTCGTCGTGGCCGATATTCCCGGCCTGATCGAGGGGGCCTCCGAGGGGCGCGGCCTCGGCGATCTCTTTCTCGGCCATGTGGAACGGTGCGCGGTGCTCTTGCATCTCGTCGATGGCTCCTCGGGCGATCCGGTGGCCGATTACGAGACCATCGTGGACGAGATCGCGGCCTATGGCGCGGGGCTCTCGGACAAGCCGCGCGTCACCGTGCTGAACAAGATCGACACGCTCGATGCCGAGGAACGCGCCTTCCTGCGCGAGGAGCTCGAGGCCGCCAGCGGCGGGCCGGTGATGCTCATGTCGGCGGTGTCGGGCGAGGGGGTGAACGAGGTGCTGCGCGCGCTCCGCGGCCATATCGACGCGGGCCGCCTGCGCGAACGCGCCACCCCGGAGGAGGAGACCCCGTGGCAGCCCTGAACGACGCGCGCCGCGTGGTCATCAAGATCGGCTCGGCCCTGCTGGTGGACCGCGCGACCGGCGCGCTGCGCGCCGAATGGCTCGCCTCGCTGGCCGAGGATGTGGCGGGGCTGCGCACGCGCGGCGCCGATGTGATCCTCGTCTCCTCGGGCTCGATCGCGCTCGGGCGCGGGGTGCTCGGCCTGCCCGCCACCGCGCTCAGCCTCGAGCAGAGCCAGGCGGCGGCGGCGGTCGGGCAGATCAAGCTCGCCGGTGCCTACGAGGCCGCGCTTTCGCGCCACGGGCTTCAGGCGGCGCAGGTTCTGGTGACGCTGGAGGATAGCGAGGACCGCCGCCGCTATCTCAATTCCCGCGCCACGCTGGAACAGCTTCTGCGCCTCGGCACGGTGCCGATCGTCAACGAGAACGACACCGTGGCCACAGACGAGATCCGCTATGGCGACAATGACCGGCTGGCCGCGCAGGTGGCGGTGACGGCGGGGGCGGACCTGCTCATCCTGCTGTCGGATGTGGACGGGCTCTATACCGCCAACCCGCAGACCGATCCGGGCGCGCGGCATCTGCCGCAGGTGGCCGAGATCACGCCCGAGATCGAGGCGATGGCGGGCGATGCGGGCTCGGGCCTCTCCAAGGGGGGCATGAAAACCAAGGTGATGGCGGCGCGCACCGCGACGGCGGGCGGCTGCGCCATGGCGATCACGCGCGGCGACGTGCGCAACCCGGTGCGCGCCCTGGCCGAAGGTGCCCGCGCGACCTGGTTCGCGGCGCAGGGCGACCCGCAGCAGAAACGCAAGGCCTGGATCGCCGCGATGAAGCCGCGCGGCCGGGTGGTGGTGGATGCCGGCGCCGCGCGCGCGCTGGCGCGTGGCAGCAGCCTGCTCGCGGCAGGGGTGAGCGCGGTCTCGGGCCGCTTCGGGCGCGGCGATCCGGTCGAGGTGGTCGAGGAAGGGGGGCGCGTGCTCGGCCAGGGCCTTACCCGCTATGACGCGGGCGATGCCGCGCGCATCCTGCGCCTGCGCTCGGACGAGATCGAGGTGGCGCTCGGCTATCCCCCGCGCGGCCCGCTCATCCACCGCGACGACCTCGCGATCTGACCCGGATCATCCATGAAGATTCGGTGAGGGTGGTGGGGGCTATTGAAACAAGGCGTTTTCGGATGGCCGGGCACGGCGCCAACGAGCGGCAGATCATGTCATTCCTCGCACACAAGAGCACATGCAAGGCGCTGACCTGGATCAGAGACGCAAATCCCAAGATGATGGCCGAGGCCGGATTGGCCCTCGTCCATGCGAAAACCCTGTGCAATCTTCCGGAGCGGTTGGGCAAAAGGCCCCCGCAAACAAGCGAAAGGAATGGAGCAATGGTGACCCCGGCAGGATTCGAACCTGCAACCTGCCCCTTAGGAGGGGGCTGCTCTATCCAGTTGAGCCACGGGGCCTTCGGGGCGTTCTTAGCGGCTTTGGGGGGGGATGTCATCGGGGGATCGCACGGGCAGGGGGGCAAAAGTGACATGGCCTCGGATGGGTGCGGCGGGCGGGGTGCCTGCGGCCTTGGAAAGGCGCGGTATCCGGCATAGGGTCCGGCCATGCGTCGCCGTCCCTGCCGTCTCGAATGATCGCCGATCCCGGCCAGATCGCCCAGCTCGCCGGGCTGTTCGCCGCTGCCTTTGGCGCGGCGACGCTCCTGCCGTTCCAGTCCGAGGTCGTGTTCGTCGGGCTGCAACTTGCGGGCACGGTGTCGCTCGGGGCGCTGCTGGTCGTGGCCTCGGTGGGCAATACGCTCGGCTCGGTGGTCAATTACGTGATGGGCCGCGGGATCGAGCATTTCCGCCACAGCCGCTGGTTCCCGGTGAGCGAGGCACAGCTATCGCGCGCGCGGGGCTGGTATGCTCGCTGGGGCGTCTGGACGCTGCTTTTGAGCTGGGCGCCGCTGGGCGACGGGTTCACGGTGGTGGCAGGGATCATGCGCACGCCGGTCTGGCTCTTTGTCGCGCTCGTGGCCATCGCCAAGACCGGGCGTTACATGGTGCTCGCCTGGATCACCGCGCAGGTGGGGGCGTGATCCCCCGCCGCGACCCCGATCACCAGCGCCACCGCCAGCTGTATCGGATATCGCATCACCGTCGTCTTTCCGCGCCGGGAGATCAGGCATCGCCGCAGGCCACGGCCCTTTACGCGGCGCGCGCGCTGGCCTACCTCTGACAGGCATCAGGAGAGTGCCATGACCAAGCCCCCCCTTGCCCTCTGGCTCGCCGCGCCCCGCGGCTTTTGCGCCGGCGTGGACCGTGCCATCAAGATCGTGGAAATGGCGCTCGAGAAATGGGGCGCGCCGGTCTATGTGCGCCACGAGATCGTGCATAACAGATATGTCGTGGACGATCTCGCGGCCCGGGGCGCGATCTTCGTCGAGGACCTGGACGAGGTTCCTGCCGACCGCCCGGTGATCTTTTCCGCCCATGGCGTGCCGAAATCCGTCCCGGCAGAGGCCATGCGGCGCGGGATGCTCCATGTCGATGCCACCTGTCCGCTGGTCTCCAAGGTCCATAACGAGGCCGGGCGCCACCATGCGAACGGGCTCCAGATCGTGATGATCGGCCATGCCGGCCACCCCGAGACCATCGGCACCATGGGACAGCTGCCCGAGGGCGAGGTGCTGCTGGTCGAGACGCCCGGGGATGTGGCGGGGCTGGTGGTGCGCGATCCCGCGCGGCTCGCCTATGTCACGCAGACGACGCTCTCGGTCGATGATACTGCCGGGATCGTCGCGGCGCTCACCGCACGCTTTCCTGCCATTGTCGGCCCGCACAAGGAAGACATCTGTTACGCCACCACCAACCGGCAGGCCGCGGTCAAGGCGATGGCCTCGAAGGTCGAGGCGATGCTGGTGGTCGGCGCGCCGAACTCGTCGAATTCGCGGCGCCTGGTGGAGGTCGGGGCGCGCGCGGGCTGCGCCTATGCCCAGCTCGTGCAGCGCGCCACCGAGATCGACTGGCGCGCGCTCGAGGGCATCGCCTCCATCGGGATCACCGCCGGGGCCTCCGCCCCCGAAGTGCTGGTGGAAGAGGTGATCGACGCCTTTCGCGCGCGCTATGAGGTGACGGTGCACGAGGTGGAGGCCGCGAAGGAATCCGTCGCCTTCAAGGTGCCGAGGGTGCTGCGGCAAACGGCATGACGTGAAAGGCCCCGCGCCCGGATTGTCCACCCTCCCGCGTCGAAACCATACAGGATCGGAAGAGTCAGACTGCGCGCGATCCGTCAAATGGCGCGGGATGCCCGATCCCGAAAACGCGCATGGCGGGATCCCGAATGCCGGCCTCGATTCATGATGGGTGTCCCCGGGGGGCGCCGGAATTTGGCGACAACGCCAATCTCATGGACGTGCGAAACAGAACAGACCCGACCGGAGCGGCCGGGTCTGTCTGGTGTCGGAACGGTCTCTGCCCGGGATCAGGCGAGGATCTTGGAGACCACGCCGGCGCCGACGGTGCGGCCGCCTTCGCGGATGGCGAAGCGCAGGCCGTCTTCCATGGCGATGGGGGCGATCAGTTCGACGGTGAACTTCAGGTTGTCGCCG
>JACIYT010000030.1 GCA_014359765.1 Roseovarius sp. | reverse complement strand
CGGGTCGGGTATCTCGCGAAAGATCGTGATCAGCGACGGCATCGGATTCCTCCATCCAGGCAACCCCCAGAAGAATCCACATCACCCCGCCGCGCCAGCGCTATTTCTCAAATGCGATTCCCCTGGCCTGCACAGCCCCATGTGCGAGCGCGCCCTTGCAGGGCGCGCTGGCGCATATACCATGCCGGCAGGCAATCAGAGGACCGACAGCATGAGTGATGACACCTACACGCCCCCCGAGGTCTGGACCTGGGAGCAGCCCTCGGGCGGTCAGTTCGCGGCGATCAACCGCCCCGTCGCCGGGCCGACCCATGAGCGGGAATTGCCCGTCGGCGAGCATCCCTTTCAGCTCTATTCGCTGGCCACGCCCAATGGCGTCAAGGTGACGGTGATGTTCGAGGAGCTTCTCGCCGCCGGCCACGCTGCCGAATACGATGCCTGGCTGATCGACATTCGCGCGGGCGATCAGTTCGGTTCCGGCTTTGTCAAGGTGAACCCCAATTCCAAGATCCCCGCGCTCATGGACCATAGCGGGCCCGAGCCCGTGCGCGTGTTCGAGAGCGGCGCGATCCTGCTGCACCTGGCCGAGAAATTCGGCGCCTTCCTGCCCAGGACCGGCCCGGCGCGCACCGAGGTGCTCAACTGGCTGTTCTGGCAGATGGGCAGCGCGCCCTATCTCGGCGGCGGCTTCGGCCATTTCTACGCCTATGCGCCCGAGAAATGGCAATATCCGATCGACCGTTTCACCATGGAGGTCAAGCGTCAGCTCGATGTGCTGGACCGCGAGCTCGCGCACAGGCCGTTCATCGCCGGGGATGACTATTCCATCGCCGATATCGCGATCTGGCCGTGGTATGGGCAGCTCTGTCTCGGGCGGCTCTACGATGCGGCGACCTTTCTCGACGTGGCCAGCTACCGGCATGTCATGGCCTGGGCCGAGAAGATCGACGCTCGCCCCCCGGTGCAGCGCGGGCGCATGGTGAACCGGACTTTCGGCGAGCCGCATCTGCAACTCCACGAGCGCCACTCGGCACGGGATTTCGAGACCAGGACCCAGGACAGGATCGGCGAGGGCGCCTGACAGGCTGCTGAAAAGCCCCACGCGCGACCGGTTCCACCAGCAAATCGGGAAACTGTCCCGCGCCGCGCGCCCATGAGGCCCGGGCACGGGCGTCCAGCCCGGGCCGCGCCCGACCCTCCCCCCGGGAGGGCGCATGGCGACCTTGCAAATAGCCGTTCTGTTTGAGGGGCTTGGCTGACATAAACCGCCATATCCCCAGCCGCGCCGAAGCGCCCTCCCAGGCTCGGGCGCGGCCCTCGACGCCAGGTTCCGGGCACGGGGCGGGAACAATTTTCCTACCAAGGGCCGACCTGAGTCCTATTTCAGCACCCTGCCAAGCCCTTTCGCCCGCGCACGCGATCGGGCATGAAGGGGCAAAGGAGCCCCTCATGCCCAGACGCGACACCCCCCTTCTCGCCGTCCTGATCGACGCCGACAACGTGCCCGCCAAATATGCCGATGCAATCCTGCGCGAGATCACCAGCCATGGCGAGCCTGGGCTGCGCCGGGTCTATGGCGACTGGTCGAGCCAGCAGCTTTCCGGCTGGACCCGGACCGCGCAGAAGCTGGGGCTGGTCCAGCATCAGCAGACGGCCAACACCAAGGGCAAGAACGCCAGCGATATCGGCCTTGTCATCGACGCCATGGACATCCTGCACGCGGGCCATTTCGACGGCTTCGTGCTGGTCTCCTCCGACAGCGATTTCACCCGGCTGGCGTCGCGCATCCGCGAACAGGGCCTCACCGTCATCGGCATCGGCGAGGCCAAGGCGCCCGACGCGCTCAAGAACGCCTGCAACCGCTTCGTCGCCATCGAGAACATCTACGAGGATGCCGAAACCGCCCCCGCCAGCGCCCCCAGGGCGCGGCTCGACAGCGCACACATCGCCGAGGCGCGGCGGCTCATCTTCGACGCGATGGAAAAGATCGACAACGAGGACGAATGGTATCCGCTGGGCCGGATCGGCCAGCAGATCCAGGCCGACAAGCCCGATTTCGACACGCGCAGCTATGGCAAGAAGAAGCTGAGCGATCTGGTCAAGGACCTCAAGGTTTTCGAGACGAAATCGGGGCCGGGCAATCAGCTCCTCGTGCGCCGGGTGGATTGAGGCGTGCGCCGGGCGCAAAGCGGCTTTTCCCGGTCGGGCCGCTGCGATAGGGTGCGGCGCGAACCAGAGGAGGATCCCGACGATGAAAATGTCCGACAGCCGCGATATCAAGGCCGACCGCGCAACGGTCTGGGCGGCATTGCTCGATCCGGAGGTTCTCCGGCAATGCGTGCCGGGGGCGCAGGAGGTGACCGGCACACCCGAAGAGGGGTTCGAGGCCGTCGTGGTCCAGAAGGTCGGCCCGGTCAAGGCGACCTTCCGGGGTGCGGTGACGCTTTCCAACATGATCGAGCCCGAGAGCCTGACGCTCGGCGGCGAGGGCAAGGGGGGCGCGGCCGGTTTCGCCAAGGGTGGCGCCAATGTGCGGCTCGAGGAGATCGAGGGCGGCACCAGGCTGCATTACGAGGTGGAGGCCAGCGTCGGCGGCAAGCTTGCGCAGCTGGGCAGCCGCATCGTCGATGGTTTCGCGCGGAAGATGGCCGATCAGTTCTTTGCCCGGCTCGAAGAGGTGATCGAAGGCCCGCAACAGCCCGAGACCGCCCCGGACGCAGGGGAAGAGGGCGCACCGGGAGAGGCAGGCAAAAAAGGCTGGTTCCGCAAGCTCTTGAGCTGAACGCCGGGCCGCTCAGACGAGCAGGAAGTGATAGAGCCCCTCGGCCACCGGCGTGTCGGGGGCCGATTGCCAGGCAAGGACGCTGACGCTGGCGATGCGCCGGCCTTTTCGCGTGATGTCGGCCCGCGCGTGGAGCGGTCCCTTGACCCCCGGCCGGAGGTAATCAACGGTCAGGTTGATCGGCTTGGCCGGCATTTTCACGAAGTCGGGCCGCACCGCGATGGCGGCCGTCGCCTCCATGAAGCTCGCGATGATCCCGCCATGGTAATATTCCGTGACGGGATTGCCGATATGGCGCGTCGCAAAGGTCATTTCGGCCTCGGCATGTCGTTCGCCGATGTCGCGCACCTCGAAGTTGAGGAACCGGAAGAAGGGAACGCGCGAGACGTTCGCATTGATGGCGTCGATGGTCATCTCACGCGGGTTCCTTCATGATCTGGCTGTAGAGGCTGTTTTCGCCCCGCGTCAGGGCAAAGCTGGCCGTTCCGCGCGCGATTTCATCGTTTGCGTGGCCGTCGAACCAGATACTGCCGGAGTTGAACGCGATATGGCGGGTCTGGCGGTAGCAATGGGCGCGCACGATGACATCCGCGCGCGATTGCGCCGGCCGCAGGTAATCCACCCTGAGATCGAGGGTGGCCATGGTGCTGACCCCCTCGATGGCGACGAAATTCGCAAGCCCGAACACGCTGTCGAGAAGCGCCGTCAGGACGCCGCCATGCAACAGGGTCTGGTCGGCATCGACGCAGAAATCCGGGTTGAAAGGCATCCGCACCTGCACCGCCTCGGCCGAGATCTCCTCGATCCGGAGCGCCATATCGGTGATCAATCCCTTGCCGCGCCGGTTCCATACCTGCGCGATCTCGTTCATCTGGGCCTGCGTCATTCCAGCCATGCGTTGCGTCCCTCAGCGGCCCGTGAACGTCGGTTTGCGCTTCTCGATGAAGGCATTGATGGCCTCATGATGGTCCTCGGTCTGATGCATCAGGGCCTGGTAGGCTGCGGCGGCGTTGAGGAAATCGGGCAGGTCCATGCGCTCGGCATTGCGCATCAGACGCTTGGCGACACGCACCGCGCGCGGTGATTTGGCGGCGATGACCGCGGCGCGCTCGCGCGCCCGCTCCATCAGCGCCTCAGGCGGCACCACCTCGAGGACCATGCCCATTTCCAGCGCCTCCTGCGCATCGACCATGCGCCCCGAGAAGGTCAGTTCGGCAGCCCGCTGATGGCCGAGCCGCCGCAACAGGAACCAGCTTCCGGCATCGCCCGGGATGATGCCGAGATTGAGGAACACCTCGCCGAATCTGGCATTCTCCGAGGCAACGCGCATGTCGCACATCATGGTCAGGTCACAGCCGGCGCCGACGGCGGGACCGTTGACCGCGGCGATGGTCGGCACATCGAGGTTGTAGAGAGCCTGCGGCAGGCGCTGGATGCCATCGACATAGCTTTGCGCGGCGGTCAGCGGCTCCTTGCGAAAGATGCTGTCCGGATCGCTCATTTCCTTGATGTCGCCGCCCGCGCAAAAGGCCGTCCCGGCGCCGGTCAGGATCATGACGCTGACCTCGGGATCGGCCTGCACCCGGGCGAACACATCGAGAAGCGCGGCGATCATGTCGTTGCCGGAGATGGGATTGCGGCGCTCGGGATCGTTGATCGTCACCGTGGCGATCCTGTCGGATACTTCCAGAAGGGCGAGTTGCCTAGTCATTTCTGCCGTCTCCACGTTTGCGTTGCTCGAACATTTCAGGGTTGATCATGTCACGGGCGTCATGACCCAGGTGCAGCGTCTCGCCCCCATCCACATACACGTCCTCGCCGGTGATGAAACCCCCGAGTTTCGAGGCGAGAAAGATGATGGTGCCGGCGATGTCCTCGGCGGCGCCCATGCGGTTGAGAACCGAGCGGTTCAGTTGCTGCCAGCGCTCCGGGGGGATCGGATAGCGGCCGAGCGCCTCGGTCTTGATCGTGCCCGGCGCGACACAGTTCAGCCGGATGCCGTATTCGCCCCATTCGGCGGCCAGCGTCTTCATCATGCCGGTCACCCCGGCACGGGCCGCCACGGTATGGGCAAATCCGGTGAGGGCGGTGCGGGCCGAAATTGCCGTCACGAAGACGATGGAGCCGCCATTCTCGAACATGAAGTGATCGGCGGCGGCGCGGGTCATCTGCCACGATCCGATCAGGTTGTTGCGGATCACCGCCTCGAACCCCTTGTTGGTGATGTCGCGGGCGGCGGCGATATACTGGCCGCCGGCATTGTTCACCAGGATGTCGAGTTGCCCGTAATGGTCCTTGATGCGGTGCATCGCGGCGGCGATGCTGTCCTCGTCGCGGGTATCGCCGGGCACGACGAAGGCCTCGCCGCCGGCGGCGCGGATCATTGCGGCGGTTTCCTCGAGCGGCGCCTCGCGGCGCGCGAACAGCGCCAGTTTCGCCCCGCAGGAGGCCATTTCCAGCGCCGTCGCGCGCCCCATGCCCGAGCCTGACCCGGTCACGAGGGCCACCTGCCCGGCCATGAGATCCGGCGCGAAGCGCCGTGCCATGTTCTCGCTCATCACTCCTCCTCAGTTTCTCAGCAATTCACCCGAGATGATCAGCTTGCGCACTTCCTGCGTGCCGGCGCCGACCTCGAGCACCCGGCCGGTGCGGTAGAGGCGGTTCACTTCGGTGTCGCGCATGTAGCCCGCGCCACCGTGGATCTGCACCGCCTTGTCCAGCACGAAGGATGTCGCCGCGGCCGCCTTGAAGATCGCGGCCGCCGTCAGCTTGTGGATCTCGCCACGCCCGCCTTCGCCCTCTTCGAGCCCCTCGCACATGGCCGCGGTGCGCAAGGACAGGCTGCGCGCCGCCTCGATCTGCGTGTACATCTCGGCCAGCATCGCCTGCACCATCTGGAAATGGGCGATCGGCTTGCCGAATTGCTGCCGTGTCCTGGCGTAGTCGATGGAAATATCCAGCGCCCGCTGCGCAATTCCCATGGCGTTGAAGCACACGATGGCGCGTTCCAGGTCCAGCCCGGACATGGTCACGGCCACGCCGCCATCAGGTTTGCCAACCATGTTCCTGGCCGGAACGCGGCAATCCTCGAACACCAGCTCGCCCGTGGGCGACCCGCGAAAGCCCATCTTGTCGAGCTTCTGCGCCACCTTGAAACCGGGCGTGTCGGTTTCGACGATGAAGGCGGAAATGCCCTTGGCGCCCTTTTCCGGCGAGGTCTTGGCATAGACCAGCACCAGATCGGCGATCGGCCCGTTGGTGATGTAGATCTTGGCGCCGTTCAGGATGTAGTCGTCGCCGTCCCGCCGCGCCGTGGTCCGCATCGACCCGAGCGCGTCGGACCCCGCGCCCGGTTCGGTCAGCCCGAGCGCGCCGATCAGCGAGCCGTCGCACAGCCCCGGCAGATACTTGCGGCGCAGATCGTCATTGGCGTTGCGATAGATGTTGTTGACGCACAAATTGTCATGCGCCACCTGGCTCAGCCCGATCGCCGCCGAGGCGCGCGACAGCTGTTCGGTGATGATGCAGGCCGAGGTGAAATCGAGCCCCGCACCGCCATATTCCGGCGGCACATTGAGCCCGAGATAGCCCATCTCGCCCAGCCTCGGAAAGACCGAGGCCGGCAGGTCGTCGCTGTCGTCCATTTCGGCGTTCAGGTGGTGGAATTCGGCCATGAAGAACCGGCCCGCCTGATCGGCCAGCGCCTGCTGCTCTTCGGTCAGGAAATGGGTCGGTTGCGGCCGGTCGTTGCGCAGGTCCCTGGTCATGGTCTTGTCCTCCCTCAGGCGCGCAGCAATTCTTCGGCGATGATGATCTTGCGCACTTCGCTGGTGCCGGCGCCGATCTCCAGCAGCTTGTTGGCGCGGTAGAGCCGGTTGATCTCGGTGTCCTGCATGTAGCCCGATCCGCCATGAATATGGCAGGCCTCGGTGACCGCCTTGTTGAAGGCCTCGCCCGCATAGAGGCAGGCCGCGGCGGTCAGCTTGTGGATCTCGCCGCGCCCGCCGCCGCCCCTTGGCAGGCCCACGCAGGCGGCCAGCGCCCGATAGCCAAAGGCGCGCGCGGTCTCGACCTCGGTGTAGATCTCGGCGAGTTTCGACTGCACCATCTGGAAACTTGCAATCGGCTTGCCGAACTGTTCGCGAATCCGGGCGTATTCCAGGCCCAGTTCCAGCGCGCGTTCGGCCATGCCGACGCAGAGCGTGGCGACCATCGCGCGCTCGAGGTCCAGCCCGCTCATCACGATCGAAACGCCGGTGTTTTCCTCACCTACCATGGCGGATGCCGGCACGCGGCAATCCTCGAACACCAGCTCGCCCGTGGGCGACCCGCGAAAGCCCATCTTGTCGAGCTTCTGCGCCACCTTGAAACCGGGGGTGTCGGTTTCGACGATGAAGGCGGAAATGCCCTTGGCCCCCCTCGATTTGTCGGTCTTGGCGTAGAGCAGGACCACATCGGCGATCGGGCCGTTGGTGATGTAGATCTTGGAGCCGTTGATGATGTAGTCGTCGCCGTCCCGCCGCGCCGTGGTCGCCATGGAGCCGAGCGCATCGGAGCCCGCGCCCGGCTCTGTCAGGCCCAGGGCCCCGACAAGCGCCCCCGAGCACAGGCCCGGGACATATTTCCTCACCTGTTCTTCCGATCCGTTGCGCAGGATGTTGTTGAGACACAGATTGTCATGCGCGCCATGCGACAGGCCCACAGCCGGGTTCCATCTGGAAATCACCTCGGACACGAGCGCCTGGGTGAATTCGTTCTGCCCGGAACCGCCAAGCGCCTCTGGCGCGGTGAGCCCCAGAAGACCCAGCTCCCCCATCTGCCGGAACAGATCGTCGGGCCACCATTCCTCGGCATCCATGCGCGCCTGAAGCGGATGCAGCACCTCGCGCGCCACACGATCAACATGATCGACGATCTGACGCTGTTCGTCAGTCAGTGAATAATTCGCCCTGATGGCCTCAGGATCGGTCATGATTTTTCTCCCCGGGCAGGCGCATTGGCGCTTCGCCATCAAAATCAAACATATGTTAGAAAATAATTCAAGCGATGGTTTCGCCCTGCCGCAACGTCAGGGGGAGGCCGCGCGCGCCATGCCGCGCCTTGCCCAAGACCCTTGCGAGGATGCACGCCGCGCGATATCTGCATTGCATGACACGGGTTTTCGACATGGACGACCGCGCGCGCCTGCCCTGGCGCTTCTTCGGGGCGCAGTGCTCTGTTCTTGCGCGGCCCTGAGGCCGTGCGCCCCATTCATCCGACCGCAGCCATTCAGCAACGGGAGAGGACGCATGTCCCCCAAGACACTCTATGACAAGATCTGGGATGCCCACGTGGTCCACGAGGACGCGGACGGCACCTGCCTTCTCTATATCGACCGCCACCTCGTGCATGAGGTGACCAGCCCGCAGGCCTTCGAGGGGCTGCGCATGGCGGGGCGCAGCGTGCGCGCCCCCGACAAGACGATCGCCGTGCCCGATCACAACGTGCCCACCACCGAGGGGCGCGAGGATCCCGCGCAGATGACCGAGGAAAGCCGCATCCAGGTCGAGGCGCTCGATCGCAATGCGCGCGATTTCGGCATCCATTACTATCCGGTGAGCGATATCCGCCAGGGCATCGTGCATATCGTCGGTCCCGAACAGGGCTGGACCCTGCCGGGCATGACCGTGGTCTGCGGCGACAGCCATACCGCGACGCATGGCGCATTCGGCGCGCTGGCGCATGGTATCGGCACGTCGGAGGTGGAGCATGTGCTCGCCACCCAGACGCTGATCCAGAAGAAATCGAAGAACATGAAGGTCGAGATCACCGGCAAGCTCCGCCCCGGTGTCACCGCCAAGGACATCACGCTCTCGGTGATCGGCGCGACCGGCACGGCGGGCGGCACCGGCCATGTCATCGAATATTGCGGCGAGGCGATCCGCGACCTGTCGATGGAAGGCCGCATGACGGTGTGCAACATGGCGATCGAGGGTGGCGCGCGCGCGGGCCTGATCGCGCCCGACGAAAAGACATTCGCGTATATCAAGGGCCGGCCCCACGCGCCGAAAGGTGCCCAGTGGGAGGCGGCGATGGCCTGGTGGAAAACGCTCTTTTCCGACGAGGGGGCGCACTGGGACAAGGTGGTGACGCTGAGGGGCGAGGATATCGCGCCGGTCGTGACCTGGGGCACCAGCCCCGAGGACGTGCTGCCGATCACCGCCAGCGTGCCCGCGCCCGAGGATTTCACCGGCGGCAAGGTCGAGGCGGCACGCCGCGCGCTCGATTACATGGGGCTGACGCCGGGCCAGAAGCTGAGCGATGTGGAAATCGACACGGTGTTCATCGGGTCGTGCACCAATGGCCGAATCGAGGATCTGCGCGCCGCGGCCGAGATCCTCAAGGGCCGCAAGATCGCCGTGAAACGCGCCATGGTCGTGCCCGGCTCTGGCCTCGTGCGCGCGCAGGCGGAAGAAGAGGGGCTGGCCGATATCTTCCGCGAGGCGGGCTTTGAATGGCGGCTGGCGGGCTGTTCCATGTGCCTCGCCATGAACCCCGATCAGCTTGCCCCCGGCGAGCGGTGTGCGGCCACCTCGAACCGCAATTTCGAGGGCCGCCAGGGCCGGGGCGGCCGCACCCACCTGATGAGCCCCGCCATGGCGGCGGCAGCGGCGGTGACCGGGCGGCTCACGGATGTCAGGGAGATGATGTGATGGAAAAATTCACCAAACTCAGCGGCATCGCCGCGCCTCTGCCGTTGATCAATGTCGATACCGACATGATCATCCCCAAACAGTTCCTCAAGACGATCAAGCGCTCGGGGCTGGGGGTCCATCTCTTTGACGAGATGCGCCATGACGATGCGGGCAACGAAATCCCCGATTTCGTGCTCAACAAGCCGCAATACCGCGATGCGCAGATCCTTGTTGCGGGCGAGAATTTCGGCTGCGGCTCCTCGCGCGAGCACGCGCCCTGGGCGATCCGGGATTTCGGCATCCGCTGCGTCATCGCGCCGTCCTTTGCCGATATCTTCTACAACAACTGCTTCAAGAACGGCATCCTGCCCATCACCCTGCCGCAGGCGCAGGTGGATGTGCTGATGCGCGAGGCCGAGAAGGGCGCCAATGCGCGGATCGAGGTCGATCTCGAGGCGCAGACCGTCTCGACCTCCGAGGGCGAGGTCTTTGCCTTCGAGGTCGATGCGTTCAAGAAGCACTGCCTTCTAGAGGGGCTCGACGATATCGGGCTGACGCTGGCGAAAGCCGCGGCCATCGACACCTTCGAGGCGCAGGCGGCACAGGCGCGGCCCTGGGTGTGACACGGCCCGGGGGAGGCGGGCGGGCTGCTGCCCTATGCGATAGCGGCATGGGCCTTTCTTCCCGCAAGCCTGCTGATGCGCGGCATCGCCATGGCCCGAATCGCGGCCATGGTGGCGGACAGCCGCCGCCGCGCCCATGCCGGGCTGGTGGATATGCGGGCCTGGGCGCGCTCTGCCTTCTCATCCTCGCGTTGCTCGCCGCGCCGCTCCATGCCGGGACGCTGCGGGTGGCGACCTGGCATCTGGGGCTGGCGCGTGACGGTCCGGGGCTTCTGCTGCGCGACATCGGGCGCGACGATGACCCGCGCCTGGCCGCCATCGCCGCGCATCTCGCGGCGATTTCCCCTGATATCCTGGTGGTGCAGGGGGTGGATCATGACCACGATCTGCTGACCCTCACCGCGCTGCGCGATCGCATTGCCCGCGACGGGCCCCGTTATCCCCATCTCTTCGCGCTGCGGCCCAATCGCGGCTGGCCCACCGGGCTCGATATGGATGGAGACGGTCGGCCTGGGGGGGCGGGCGATGCGCAGGGCTATGGCGCGTTCTCGGGGCAGGGGGGAATGGCGATCCTGTCGCGCTACCCGCTCGACAGCGCCGCCGCCCGCGACTGGAGCGCGGTCCTGTGGCGCGACCTGCCCGGCGCGCTCCTGCCACGGAGCGAGGGGCGCGCGTTCCCGTCCGAGGCGGCGCAGGCGGTGCAGCGGCTCTCGACGACGGGGCATTGGGCGGTGCCGGTGATCCTGCCCGAGGGGCGGCTCACGATCCTCGCCTTTCATGCCACGCCGCCGGTATTCGACGGGCCGGAGGACCGCAACGGGCGGCGCAATGCCGACGAGATCCGGCTCTGGCAGCTGATCCTCGACGGTGCTTTTGGCCCCGCGCCCGAGCCGCCCTTTGTCCTCGCGGGGGTGGCCAATCTCGACCCCGCGCGCGGCGACGGGCGGCGCGACGCGATCCACGCACTGCTCGCCGATACGCGCCTCCAGGACCCCCTGCCCGGCCAGCCCACCGCCACCTGGCCCGGCACCGGCCCGCTGCGTGTGAGCGTCCTGCTGCCCTCTGCGGATCTCACCGTTACCGGCGCGGGCCTCCACCCGTCCGAGGCCGATCTTACCGGGCCGCATCGGATGCTCTGGGTCGATCTGGCACGCGAGTGACGCGGCGCTTTCTTGACCCGGTCGCGCGTGGCGGATAGGCCATCGGACAGGCAACCACCCAAGAGGACAAACCCATGAGCAACCCCTCGCTTCTCATCCTGCCCGGCGACGGGATCGGCCCCGAAGTCATGGCCGAGGTGCGCCGCATCATCGACTGGTTCGGTGCGCGGCGCGGCATCGCCTTCGATGTGAGCGAGGACCTGGTCGGTGGCTGCGCCTATGACAAGCACGGCACGCCCTTGCACGACGACACCATGGCGCGCGCGCAGGAGGTGGATGCGGTGCTGCTCGGGGCCGTCGGCGGGCCGAAATATGACAGCCTCGATTTCTCCGTGAAGCCCGAGCGCGGCCTGCTGCGCCTGCGCAAGGAAATGGACCTCTACGCCAACCTGCGGCCCGCGCAATGCTTTGACGCGCTTGCCGATTTCTCGTCGCTGAAAAGGGACGTGGTGGCCGGGCTCGACATCATGATCGTGCGCGAACTGACCTCCGGCATCTATTTCGGCGAGCCGCGCGGCATCATCCGCGAGGGCAACGAGCGCGTCGGCATCAACACGCAGCGCTATACCGAGAGCGAGATCGCCCGCGTGGCGCGCTCGGCCTTCGAACTGGCGCGCAAGCGGTCGAATCGCGTCTGCTCGATGGAAAAGGCCAATGTGATGGAATCGGGCGTGCTCTGGCGCGAGGTGGTGACCGAGGTGCATCAGGCGGAATATGCCGATGTCGAGCTCAGCCACATGTATGCCGATGCCGGCGCGATGCAGCTGACCCGCTGGCCGAAACAGTTCGACGTGATCGTGACCGACAACCTCTTTGGCGATCTGCTGTCGGATCTGGCGGCGATGCTCACCGGCTCTCTGGGGATGCTGCCCTCGGCCAGCCTCGGGGCACCGATGGCCAATGGCCGGCCCAAGGCGCTCTATGAGCCGGTGCACGGCAGCGCGCCGGATATTGCGGGAAAGGCGCTGGCCAACCCGATCGCCTGCATCCTGAGCTTTGCCATGGCGCTGCGCTATTCCTTCGATCTGGGCGAAGAGGCCGCGCGCGTCGAACGGGCGGTGGAAAAGGTGCTCGCGGACGGAGTGCGCACCGCCGATCTGATGGGCCCCGAGGGCGGCACGCCGGTCTCGACCTCGGCCATGGGCGATGCGATCCTCGCCGCGCTCGACGCGAGCCTCTGAGCCGGGTCTGGCGCCCGGGAAATAGCTGCCCTGCGGCGGTTTCGGCACTTTCGGGTTACACAATCGCGCGCTGCGATCCAGTTGACTCAGATCAAGGATGGCGCGTGAGAATGTGATAGGGTTACGTCCGATCCGGTAACTTCGTGACAGAGGGAGGACATCATGACCCGATCCGCCAGCAAGCCCGCCGGCGCGCCGCAGGACACGCCCGCCATGGCCGCCGCGATGATGGCCGTGAACCCCGCAGGTGCGAAAATGTGGCTCGACATGGTGAACGAGGCCGTGCGCTTCGCCTCGGAGCGGCTGCGCTCGGATCTCGAGACGCAGAAGGCCATGCTCGCCTGCAAGGGCCCGACCGAGATGGTGGAGGTGCAGTCGGCATTCTTTCGCAAGGCTGTCGAGCAATACACCGAGGAATCCGTGCGCCTCTTCGAGATCATGCAGGGCGCGGCGACCGAGATGGCCAAGGATGTCAAGTCGGGCCATTCGCGGGGCTATGACGACGTGCCGCTCTGAGCGCGCGGCCTACTCCTCGCCCTCGACGCGGCCGCGCAGCGCCTTGACCTCGCCGCGCACCTTCTTGGCCTTGAGGCGGCGCTTTTTCGCGCCGAGCGTGGGGCGCGTGGGGATGCGCCGCCTGGGCGCGACCAGCGCCTGACGGATCAGTTCGGCCAGCCGCTCGCGCACGATCTCGCGGTTGCGCGCCTGGCTGCGGGTCTCGTCGCATTGCAGCACGATCGCCCCCTCCCCGGTCCAGCGCCGCCCCGCGAGCCGCTTGAGCCGCGTCTTGACCGGAGCCGTCAGGTTCGGCGAGCGCGCGGCCTCGAAACGCAGCTCGACCGCGCTTGCCACCTTGTTGACGTTCTGCCCGCCGGGGCCCGAGGCGCGGATGAACTGCTCGGTCAGCTCCCAATCCTCGATGGCGATCTCGTCGGTGATCCTCAGCATCGTCCCTGCGGTCCTTTTCGATGGAAAAGGCCGCCCCTCGCGGAGCGGCCTTCCCGAAGTCGTGGAGGTGGGCCGGTCAGGCGCACCAATCCGGATGGGGCAATCGCGCCCCGAGGCTGCTCTAGGCGCGGCCCCCCCGAACTGTTCCGACCTCACGCTCCAATCCCTTCATAGACACTGGACCACCTCCTTTCGTTTTGTTGCCGTTGGAAAGAGAGTGCCACGGTTTGCGCCAAAGTCAAAACAAAATCTGTCACTGGGATTGCAGGACAGCCACACATTGTTGTGGCAGGTCCGCCATGGTCAGCTCTCGCCTGGGCCTCGGCGCAGGGGCATTGGGGTCGGGCGGCGGCGGCTTGAGGATGTTCTGCACCCACTGATCGGCCTCGGCGCAGCCATCGCCGGGCGGCGGCACCTCCTGCGCCTCGCAGCCGCGCGTGCCATCGGGGCAATTCAGCCGCACGTGGAAATGATAGTGATGCCCCCACCACGGCCGAACCTTGCGCAGCCAGGCGCGGTCGCCTTTCTCGTCGCGGCACATCTGCGCCTTGGCCCCGGCAAAGATGAAGATGCGCGCGGTGCGCGGATCGCTCGCCGCCGCCTTGACGATCTCGTGATGGGCGCGGGTCCATTGCGCGTTGGTATAGGCGCCATTCGCGCGCTGCATCGAAACCGAGGAGATGTTTTCGCGTGCCGTCCGGCTCAGGCCCAGATCGCTCGCGGGCTTGAGCCAGATGTCGATATCGAGCCCCATCTGGTGGCTCGAATGCCCCGAGGACATCGGTCCCCCGCGCGGCTGGCTGATATCGCCGATATAGAGCCCCGCCCACCCCGGCTGCGTCGCGGCAAAGCGCGACAGGTCCTGCACGAAATCCACCGCCTTCGGGTGGGCCCAGTTGCGGTTGCGGCTGAGGCGCATCGCCTGCCAGGTGGGGCCGGTCTCCGGCAGTTGCACGGCCCCCGCAAGGCAGCCGCGCGCATAGCTGCCATGGGGGGCGGGCGATTGCGTCGTGGCCCCGGCATGGGCGGCAAAGAGCTGTCTGGCCGGCTTGTCGCGCATCTCGGCGGGAATGTTCCGGGACGAGAGCGCGGCCGCGGCGGGGCTGGCCGCCTTCTTCTCCGTGCAGCCCGCGAGCGCGAGCACAAGGATACCGATCAGCGCGACACGGCCCATGACCTGCGATCTCCCTCCGCCTTGACATAGCCTAGCAGGAAAAGCCCGATCACGAAAAGCACGATCACCGGCGAGATGCCGATCCGCGCGCTGCCCGAGAGCGCCGTCACCACCCCGATCAGCGCCGGCGCCAGAAACGAGGTCGCCCGCCCCGAGAGGCCGTAGAGCCCGAAATTCTCGGTCGGATGATCCGGGTCGGTGTGGCGCACCATGAGCGTCCGGCTCGCCGCCTGGAGCGTGCCGCCCAGCCCCCCGATCAGCACGCCGCAGCCGAAAAAGATCACATCGGGCAGGCGCGAGCCCTCGGCCAGCGGCAGCCCGAAGATCTGCGTGCGATCCATGCTCACCACCGTGATGCAGACCGCGATCAGCCCCCAGATTGCCGCGGTGATCACCGGCTTGGGGCCGAACCGCGCATCGAGCCTGCCGCCCGCCCAGCTGAACAGCGCGGCGGAAATCGCGCCGATGATGCCGAAGATCCCGACCGAGACGATCGACCACTTGAGCACCAGCACCGCATAGGTGCCACCAAAGCCATAGAGCCCGTTGAGCGCGTCGCGGTAGAACATCGACGAGCCGAGATAGGCGCTGAGGCTGAGCCGGTGGCGCAGCCCCTTGACCGTGCGCCAGAGCGAGCCGAGCGCCTCGGGAACCCGCGCGCCGCGCGTGGCCGGGCCGCTCTCGCGCACCCAGAGGAAATAGGGGATCATGAACACCGCATACCAGAGCGCGGTGAACGGCCCCACCAGCCGCGTGCCCTCGCGCGCGCCCGCATCGAGACCGAAGAGCGGATCAAGCCCGATCAGCGTCTTGCCCGAGGGCTGTTCGACAAAGAGCAGCAGCATGAGAAAGAGCGACGTGACCCCCCCCGCATAGCCAAAGGCGAACCCCGAGCCCGAGATCGCCCCCACCTCTTCCTCGGTGCCGAGCGAGGGCAGTTGCGCGTTGATGAAGATGAGCGCGTATTCCGCCCCGATGAAGCCGAAGGCAAAGGCCATCAGCCCCCACCACAGGTTCGACCCGTCGGGCAGCATCCACCAGATCGCCGCTGCGCCCACCACATACATCACCGAAAAGACCGCGATCCACGGCCTGCGCCGCCCGGTGCGGTCGGCAAAGGCCCCCATGACCGGCGCGCCGAAGCCGATGATCAGCCCCGAGATGGTGAGCGCCTGCGACCACATGGTTTGCGCCCGCGCCGCCGCCGCCTCCGGCCCGAGGCCGGTGCCGAGGAAATAATCCGAGGCGACCGAGGCGAAATAGGGCCCGAAGATGAAGGTGACGAGCAGGGTGTGATAGGGCTGGCTTGCCCAGTCGAAGAAATACCAGCCCCAGATGCGCTTGCGCTGCGAGATTTCTGCCATGCCTGTCCCCGTTTTGCCGCGATAAGACAGGCTCGGGCCGGTGCTGGCAAGCCATTCCTGCAAGCTAGTGTTCGACACCTCACGGATGGTGCCCAATGAGGGCGTCGCATGGGATGCAGCGGGCTGCGGTGCATGAGGCGCTTCGGAATGGCCCGGTGCGGGCGTTCAGGTCTTGCGCCAAATGCGCGGAATCAAGGCGCGGCACG
>JACIYT010000003.1 GCA_014359765.1 Roseovarius sp. | reverse complement strand
AGGCGCGGAACTCGCCGAAATACTTCGTGATCGCCGCCGTCAGCGTCGTCTTGCCGTGGTCAACGTGACCGATCGTGCCGATGTTCACATGCGGCTTCGTGCGGTCGAACTTTTCCTTTGCCATGGTCCTGGCTCCTCTTCTTGCATGGGTGGCGGGGTGATCCCCGCCCTACGGTCGGTGGGTAGGGCGGGGTCCTCCCCGCCATCCCGTCAGGCGAATTTCTTCTGGATTTCCTCGGAGATGTTCTGCGGCACCGGCTCGTAATGCGAGAACTGCATCGTGAACTGGGCGCGCCCCGAGGACATCGAGCGAAGCGTGTTGATATAGCCGAACATGTTGGCGAGCGGCACGTTCGCGTTGATCGCGATGGCATTGCCGCGCGTGTCCTGCCCCGAGACCTGCCCGCGACGCGAGGTCAGATCGCCGATGATGGAGCCGGTATATTCCTCCGGCGTCACCACCTCGACCTTCATGATCGGCTCGAGCAGTTTGGCGCCGGCCTTGCGCAGACCCTCGCGCATACACATGCGCGCGGCGATCTCGAAGGCCATGACGGAGGAGTCCACATCGTGGAACTTGCCGTCGATCAGCGCCACCTTGAAGTCGATCACCGGGAAGCCCGCGAGCGGGCCGCTGTCCATCACCGAGCGGATGCCCTTTTCCACGCCCGGAATGTATTCCTTGGGCACGGAACCGCCGACGATGCGGCTCTCGAAGGAGAAGCCCTCGCCCGGTTCGGTGGGCGTGATCACCAGCTTGACCTCGGCGAACTGCCCCGAGCCACCCGACTGTTTCTTGTGGGTATAGGTGTGCTCGACCTCGTGGCTGATCGTCTCGCGATAGGCCACCTGCGGCGCACCGATATTGGCCTCGACCTTGAACTCGCGCCGCATCCGGTCCACGAGGATATCGAGGTGCAATTCGCCCATGCCCTTCATGATGGTCTGACCCGATTCGAGGTCGGTCTCGACGCGGAAGGACGGATCCTCGGCGGCGAGCCGCGCCAGCGCGGCGGCCATCTTTTCCTGGTCGTTCTTGGTCTTGGGCTCGACCGCGATCTCGATCACCGGATCGGGGAAGGTCATCGTCTCGAGGACGACGGGCTTGGCCGGGTCGCAGAGCGTGTCGCCGGTCGTCGTCTCCTTGAGGCCGGCCAGCGCGATGATGTCGCCTGCGAAGGCCTCGTCGATTTCCTCGCGGTTGTTGGAATGCATCATCATCATGCGACCGACGCGCTCTTTCTTGCCCTTGGTGGCGTTGAGCATCGAGTCACCCTTCTTGAGCGTGCCCGAATAGATGCGCGTGAAGGTGAGCGAGCCGACGAACGGGTCGTTCATGATCTTGAAGGCGAGCGCCGAGAAGGGCTCTGCGTCATCGGCATGGCGCGCGATGTTGCGGGTCTCGGTCTCGTCATCGGGGGCAAAGCCCATATAGGGCGGCACGTCGAGCGGCGACGGCAGAAAGTCGATCACCGCGTTGAGGAGCGGCTGCACACCCTTGTTCTTGAAGGACGAACCGGCAAGCACCGGCACGAAGCTGAGCGACAGCGTGCCCTTGCGAATGAGCGAGCGCAGCGTCGCCTCGTCGGGCTCTTCGCCCTCGAGATAGGCCTCCATCGCGGCGTCGTCCATCTCGACGGCGACCTCGATCAGGTTGGCGCGCCATTCGTCGGCGAGATCCTTGAGATCGTCGCGGATCGGCTGGCGCACCCAGGAGGCGCCCAGATCCTCACCCTTCCAGACCCATTCTTCCATCTTGATCAGGTCGATGATGCCCTCGAGCTTGTCCTCGGCACCGATCGGCAGGGCGACGGGCGCGGGGGTGGCCCCGGTGCGATCCTTGATCATCCTGACGCAGTTGAAGAAATCGGCGCCGATCTTGTCCATCTTGTTGACGAAGACGAGGCGCGGCACCTTGTAGCGGTCGGCCTGACGCCACACCGTCTCGGTCTGCGGCTCGACGCCGGCATTGCCGTCGAGCAGGCAGATCGCACCGTCGAGCACGGCGAGCGAACGCTCGACCTCGATGGTGAAATCGACGTGGCCGGGCGTGTCGATGATGTTGAAACGGAACTTGGTGTCCGACGTGCCCTCGGCGCTCGGGTCTTCCTGGCGCTGCCAGAAGGTCGTGGTCGCGGCCGAGGTGATGGTGATCCCGCGCTCCTGCTCCTGCTCCATCCAGTCCATCGTGGCGGCGCCGTCATGGACTTCGCCGATCTTGTGGGACTTGCCGGTGTAGAACAGGATGCGCTCGGTCGTCGTGGTCTTGCCCGCGTCGATATGGGCCATGATCCCGAAGTTGCGGTAGCGCTCAAGCGGATAATCGCGTGCCATGATGAAATGCCTTTCCCGGGTTACCAGCGGTAATGGCTGAACGCCTTGTTGGCGTCGGCCATCTTGTGGGTGTCTTCGCGTTTCTTCACGGCCGAGCCGCGGCTCTGGACGGCGTCGAGCAGCTCGCCCGCCAGACGCTCTTCCATGGTCTTTTCGTTGCGCTTGCGGCTGGCGTCGATGAGCCAGCGGATCGCCAGCGCCTCGCGGCGCTCGACGCGGACCTCGACGGGCACCTGATAGGTGGCCCCGCCGACCCGGCGCGAGCGAACCTCGACCGAGGGCTTGATGTTGTCGAGTGCCTCGTGAAAGACCTCGACCGGCGCGCGCTTGATCTTGGACTCGATCCGCTCGAGCGCGTTATAGACGATGGTCTCGGCGACGGATTTCTTGCCATCGACCATCAGGTTGTTCATGAATTTCGTCAGCACCCGGTCGCCATATTTGGCGTCGGGGAGAACTTCGCGTTTTTCTGCGGCGTGACGACGGGACATCTGTTTCTCTTTCCTCTTGCCATCCTCGGGGCGCACCCTCGGACATCAGACCAGTGCGTTCCCCGCCTTGCGCGACGAGGACGCCGAAGGGCGTCACTTGGGACGCTTGGCACCGTATTTCGAGCGGCGCTGCTTGCGGTTCTTGACGCCCTGGGTGTCGAGAACGCCGCGCAGGATGTGGTAGCGCACGCCGGGAAGGTCCTTGACCCGGCCGCCACGGATCAGGACCACCGAGTGTTCCTGGAGGTTGTGGCTCTCGCCGGGGATGTAGCTGATCACCTCGAAACCGTTGGTCAGGCGCACCTTGGCGACCTTGCGCATGGCCGAGTTCGGCTTCTTCGGCGTCGTGGTATAGACGCGCGTGCACACGCCACGTTTCTGCGGGCAGCCCTGGAGGTGCTGCGACTTCGTGGTGCGGACTTTCGGCTGCCGCGGCTTGCGGATCAGCTGTTGGATCGTTGGCATTCCGGTTCTTCCCCGTCTCTCAACACATGTGTCAGCAGGACAAGCCCTGCGGTTCATCGAAAAGCGAATCGCGCGTCCGCAATACGCAAATGCCGCACCCGCACCCCCTGTTTCCGGGTGCGACGCGGCGGGTTTCCAGAGGATCGGGGCCCGGGGCCCGGATCTTGACCACTCAAGTTCTGGATCAGGCGGGGACGGACCCCGGCCATGGATGCGGCGCGTATAGGCAGAGTCGCGCGCCTTGTCAACAGGCCCGGCAGGTGCGATGACTGATCGGCGAAAGGCCGGGGACTGCCCATGCGCGTGATCGGAATTTGCCGCTTTTCCTACCCTGCCCTCGGCGGGTTCAAGCGTATGCACGACACGATCGAGGCGCGCGAGGCCTATCTTTATGATCCCGCGCGGATGGAGCTGCGCTTTCGTCATTTCGAGGCGCTGACCCTGCCCTCGATCGCGGCGCAGAGCGATGGCGATTTCACCTTTCTCATCGTCACCGGCGAGAGCCTGCCCGCGCCCTGGCGCGAGCGGCTGCACGACATCACCGCCGCCGTGCCGCAGGTGCGCATCCTGCCCTGCCCGCCGATGCGCCACCGCAGCGCGATGCAGGCGGCGATCAAGGACGCGCTCGGCGCGGACGAGACCGAGTCGCTGCAATTCCGGCTCGATGACGATGACGCGGTGGGCCTCGGCTTTGTGCAGGGATTGCGCTGGTTCGCGCGGGCCACCGCGAAGATGCGGCGCAAGTGGCGCTATGTGGCCTTCGACTACAATCGCGGCTATTCGGTGCGCCTCTCGGCGGCGGGGATCGAAGCCGAGGAGGTGATCAGCCATTTCTGGGCCTGCGGGCTGGCCATGCTGTTTCGCCCCGGCGATCCGCGCACGGTGATGAATTTCGGTCATCACAAGCTCCACCACGAGATGCCGACGCTCATCAACCCCGCCCCGCCGATGTATCTGCGCGCCCATCACGATGACAACGACACCGGCACGGCGCAGATGCCCAGGGGCCTGCGCCCCATCGACGCGACGCTGCGCGCGCGCCTCTTGCGCGATTTCAACGTGGACGAGGACCGAGTGAAAGCTCTCTTTGCCGCGCCGCTCTTGCGCGCCGGTTGACCTGCGCCTCGCGGTAGAGGGTGAAGACGCCCGAGGCCACGACGATCCCCGCGCCGATGAGCGTGACGGTCCGCGGCCAATCGCCGAACACCACCCAGCCGAGGATCAGCGCCCAGACGAGGCTCGTGTAGCGGAACGGCGCGACGAAGGAGATCTCGCCCACGCGCATCACCATGATGGAACAGAGATAACCGCCGATGATCATCACCGCCGCGCCGAGGGTCAGGGCCGCCGCGCGCCCGTCCACCGGCACCCAGGGTTCGGTCAGGCTGGCAAGGCCGAAGGCCACCATGATCGAGGCCGAGGTGATCAGCGTCACCAGCATCGAGGGCACATCGCGCGACAGCCTGCGGGTGGCCAGATCGCGCAACGTGACGAAGGCGACGGCGGCGAGGCCATAGACCGAGTAGATGTTGAACCCCTCCGTGCCCGGGCGCACGATCAGCATGACGCCGATGAACCCCACGAGGATCGCCACCATCCGCCGCCAGCCCAGCGGCTCGCGGAAGAAGAGCGCCGCGGCAAGCGTGATCGTGAGCGGCAGCGCCTGCATGATCGCGCTGATATTGGCGATCGGCATGTGATAAAGGGCGGTGACGAAGAAATAGGCCGAGCCGACCTCGCCCACGATCCGCCAGAAGACCGGCTTCCAGTCGGCGCGCGGCAGGCTCTGCGCCAGCGCCCCCATGGCCCAGGCCATGAGCGCCACCATGAGGGTCGTCAGGATACCGCGCAGGAACATCGCCTGAAACACCGGCAGGCTGCCCGAGAGGCCCTTCATCATCGCATCGTTGAAGGTAAAGGCCGCCATCGACCCCATCATCAGGAGCGCGCCGGTGAGATTGTCGGAACGGGGCATGGGAGGACCGAAGCGCAAGGGTGAAGGCGGGACAAGGTGGGGGCTCTGCCCCCACACCCCCGGAGTATTTAGGGAAAGATGAAATGACAAGCGCGATCAGTCGGCCAGCGCCGCGCGCATCGCCCCGTGCAGCACCGGGTTGGCGGCGAGCACGCCCGCCACCTGCGGGTGAGGGTTGTTGAAGATCAGTGCGCCGCCCTGCCGGTCGGAGGTCGCGGCGCCGGCCTCGCGCAGGATGAGATCGCCCGCCGCCACGTCCCATTCCCAGGTCGGGCGCAGCGTCAGCATCGCGTCATAGCGCCCCTCGGCCACCAGGCTCAGCCGATAGGCGAGCGAGGGGCGAAAGCCGCGTCGCATCAGCGGCACGTGCCCCTCGCGCCAATGCGCGGGATCGAGCGCGGGGCTGGCCGCGAGCAGGGTGGCACCTGCGAGCGCGGGGCGTGTGCTGGCGCGGATGGGCTGGGCGTTGAGCGTCGCGCCCTGCCCGGCGGCGGCGGCATAGAGCTTGTCGCGCAGCGGCAGATAGACCACCGCCGCCGTCACCACGCCGCGCTCGGCCACGGCGAGCGCGTGCGCCCAGAGATCGGTGCCCTCGATCAGGCTGCGCGTGCCGTCGATCGGATCGACGATGAAGACGCGCGCCGCCCCCAGCCGCGCGGCGTCGTCCTCGGTCTCTTCCGAGAGCCAGCCGTAATCGGGGCGCGCCCCCCGCAGCCGCGCCGCAAGATGCGCGTTCACCGCCAGATCGACCGCCGTCACCGGCCCCGCGCCGCCGGGCTTGTCCTGCGCGTCGAGCGGGTGGGCGAGCATCGCCCGCGCCACCTCGCCCGCCTCGCGCGCCGCCTTGATCAGAAGTTCGAGATCACGCCCCGGCAAGCATCAGCCCCTCGACCAGCAGCGACGGCACCACCCGGCTCAGATAGGGGCGCGCGTCATTGGCGGGGGTGATCCGGCGCAGCATTTCGGGCAGGTGGCCCGCGATGGTGCATTCGTTGACCGGATAGGCGATCTCGCCGCGCTCGACCCAGAACCCCGCCGCGCCGCGCGAATAATCGCCGGTATTGGGGTTGATCGTGGCCCCGATGAGCGAGGTCACCAGCAGCCCCGTGCCCATCTCTTGCAGCAAGTCGTCGCGGCTCTGCGTCCCTTGGGTCAGCGCCACGTTCCAGGCCGACGGCGACGGCGTGCCCGACACACTGCGCGCGGCATTGCCCGTGGGGGTCATCCCCAGCTTGCGCGCCGAGGCGAGATCGAGCGTGTAGCCCTTGAGCGCGCCGCGCTCCACGATCAGGCGCTTTGCCGTCGGCAGGCCCTCGGCGTCGAAGGGGCGCGAGCCGGGGATGCGGGGGCGGTGCGGATCCTCGCGCAGGTCGAGCGTCTCGGGCAGGACCGTCTCGCCCAGCTTGCCGCGCAGCCAGGAGGCCCCGCGCGCCACCGCGCTGCCCGAGGCCGCCGCCAGCAGATGCCCGATGAGCGAGGCCGCCACCCTTTCGTCGAAGAGCACCGGAAAGGCCCCGGTCGGCGGCTTGCGCGCGCCGAGCCGCTCCACCGCGCGCGCGCCCGCGCGCTGGCCGATCTCCTCGGGGCTGCGCAGATCGGCGGCAAAGGTGCGGGCATCGCCATCGTGGTCGCGCTCCATCCCGGTGCCGGTCCCGGCGATGGCCACGCAGGAAATCCCCGTATCCGAGCGCGCATAGCCCCCGGCAAAGCCGTTCGTCGCCGCGAGATGCAGCCTGCGACGGGAATGAAAGGCCGAGGCCGATTGCACCTGGGTCACCCCGGCAACCGCGCGCGCCGCCGCCTCGGCGCGTCCTGCCATCGCCATCAGCGTCTCGGGCGCGGGCTCAGGCGCCGGATCGTCAAGCTCGAGCGCCGCGAGATCCCAGCTGCGCGCGAGCTGCGCCGGATCGGCAAGCCCGGCATGGGGATCCTCGGGGGCCTCGCGCGCCATGGCAACAGCGCGTTCGGCCAGCGTGGCGATGGTCTCGGGGGAGGTGTCGGAGGCCGAGACATTGGCCTGCCGCCCGCCGATCAGCACCCGCAGCCCGATATCGGTGGCCTCGGCGCGCTCGGCCTGTTCCAGTGCGCCGCCGCGCATGTCCACCACGACCGACCGGCCCCGCACCGCCATGGCATCGGCAGCCTCGGCCCCGGCGCGGCGCGCGGCGGCGAGAAGCGCGGCGGTCAGCTCTTCGAGCGGTTGCGGCATCGGCCCCTCCAGATTATCGCGCCCCGCAGGTAGTCCGCGCCGCCCCCGCGCGCAAGGTCTCAGCGGAGCTTCTGCCCGTTCACCGTGATCGTGCCGTCCCCTGTCAGCTCGATCCGCGAGGTGAGCGTATCCTCGCCCTCGACCGGCTGCGCGAACATGCCGGCCATCATGCCCACCATCAGCGCCTGATCCTCCGACACGACGCCGAGCGCCACGAGCCTTTCCAGAAGTGCCGTGCCACCCTCCAGCCGCAGATCGAAAGCGCCCTCGGCAGGGGGTATCCCGCTGCCCCCGCCGGGCGTGACATCGACGCCGCCCGCGCCGGTGAGCCGCGCGGCGGCCAGCGATATGAGGAGGCGGTTCAGGTCGAGCCGCTCGATCTCGACCGGGGCGGCGCCGCTGGCCTCGACCCCGGCCAGCTGCGCGGGATCGAAGAGATCGACCGTCAGCCGCCCCTTGCCCGACAGGTCCAGCCCCAGGTCGATCGGATCGCGCGGCAGCAGGGCCCCGGGATCGAAGAGGGACCAGGTCGATTCGGACAGGCGCAGCGCGTCAAGCTCCAGAGCCAGCGCGAAATCGCGCGGCTCCGCGCCCGGCGTGAGCGGCATGGCAAGCCGCCCGCCCATCCGCGCCGCCTCATAGGCGAGCGGCATCGGCAGCGCCGGCAGCTCTACCTCGGCCCGCACCTCCTCAACCGCGCCGCCATAGCGCACGCCCTCATCCGAAAGCGCGAAATCGAACCTGCCGCGCGCATTGCGCGAGGTGACGCGCGTTGTCTCGCCCGCCTCGGTCACGGTATGGCGCCCCTCGCCCGCGCCAAAGCCCAGCGCCACCTCCATGTCGAGCCCCGCGGCCAGCGCCGCGCCCATCTGCGCCATGTCGGTGCCGTCGGGGATCGTCATCCGCGACTCGAGCGTCATCGAGGCGGTCGTGCCGAAATAATCGAGCCCGATCGCCTCTTCGGGAACCTCGAAGCGCAACGCATAGCTCACCGGCCCCGAAGCGAGCGTCTGTGCCATCTGTCGCGCCCCGTTGCCCGGCTGCATGACGCTCGTCCCCGCGATGTCGGCGAGATCGGCCCTTGCCTCGAGGCTCCCGAGGGGGGTGCCATCCACGACCACCTCGCCCAGCACCATGCCCAGCGCGTCGGCGGTGTAGTCATAACGCATCGCGTCGGGCGTGCCCGAGACGATGATTTCAAGCGCGGTATGCGTCAGCGTGAGAACGCCCGTCACCGCCTCGCTCTCGCTCGGGGTGACGGCGATCGCCATCGGCAGGCTCTCGGGATAGATCACCGCGACCGTGCCATCGCCACGCTCGGCCAGCTCGATCCGCCCCATCCGCACCGCGATGCGCCCACCCTCCTCGGGCAGTTCCTGCACCAGCCCCAGATCGGCAATGACCATGCCGGCCGCCCCGCGCTCGGGCGCGCCCGTCACCTCGTAGCCGAAACCGGCAAGATAGGCCTGCCAGTCGCGCCAGACATCCTCGGCGGTGATATCGGCATGGGCACCCCCGGCGATCAGGCCGAACCCGAGAATGACAGCGGAGAAACGGCGCATCGGGAAACCCCTCACCATGAAAACCTCTCCCCATGTTTCGGGCCTGTCCGGGCCGGGGTCAAGGCAGGATACGGCTGGAATTCGCCCATGGCGGCGGGTAGGAGAGGAACAGGGACAGGGAGGCACCCCATGAGCATGACCGGCAAATCCGTTCTCATCACCGGCGCGAGCAAGGGCATCGGGGCCGCGGCCGCGCGCGTCCTTGCCGCCGCGGGCGCGAATGTGGCGCTTGTCGCGCGCTCGGGCGAGGCCATCGCCGCGCTCGCCGACGAGATCGGACCGCGCGCCATCGCCATCCCCTGCGACGTGAGCCGCTTCGCCGACATGGCGGCGGCGGTCGAGACCTGCGAGGCGGCGTTCGGCGCGCTCGATGTGCTGATCAACAATGCCGGGGTGATCGCCCCCATCGCCCCCCTTGCCGAGGCCGACCCCGAGGCGTGGGGCCACACCATCGACGTGAACCTCAAGGGCGTGTTCAACGGGATGCGCGCCGTCCTGCCGGGGATGATCGCGCGCGGCGCGGGCACCATCCTGACGGTGAGTTCGGGGGCCGCGCATAACCCGCTGGAAGGCTGGAGCGCCTATTGCACCTCCAAGGCGGGCGCGGCGATGCTCACCCGCAGCGCCGATCTGGAGGCGCGGGAGGCGGGCGTGCGGGTCATGGGCCTCTCGCCCGGCACGGTGGCCACCGACATGCAGCGCGAGATCAAGGCCAGCGGTGTCAACCCGGTGAGCCGCCTCGACTGGTCCGAGCATATCCCGCCCGACTGGCCGGCGAAGGCGCTCCTGTGGATGTGCGGCCCCGAGGCGGATGCGTTTGCGGGCCAGGAAATATCGCTGCGCGACCCGGCGATGCGGGCGCGGGTGGGCCTCGCATGATCAGGCTGGCACGCGAGGAAGGCGGGCTCTGGATCGTCACGCTGGACCGGCCCGAAAAGGCCAACGCGCTCACCGAGGCGATGCTGCGCGAGCTCGCGGAAATCGCCGAGGCGGCGCATGAGGAGGCGCGCGCGCTGATCCTGACGGGCAGCGGCACGGTATTCTCCGCCGGGGCCGATCTCGAGGCGGTGCGCGCGGGGCTCGCCACGAGCCCGCTCTGGGAGCGGCTGTCGGGGGCGATCGCGGCGCTGCCCTGCCTCACCGTTGCAGCGCTCAACGGCACGGTGGCGGGCGGCGCGACGGGGATGGTGCTCGCCTGTGATCTGCGCCTCGCCGCCCTGGGGGCGGGCGCGTTCTACCCGGTCATGCGCCTCGGCTTTCGCCCGCAACCGAGCGACCCGGCCCGCCTCGCTGCGCTTGTCGGGCCGGCGCGCACGCGGATGATCCTGCTCGCGGGGGCGAAGGTCTCGACCGAGGAGGCGCTTGCCTGGGGGCTTTTCGACCGCGCTGTGGCGCGCGAGACATTGCTCGACGAGGCGCGCGCGCTCTGCGCCGCCTCCCTCATGGCGAGCCGCGATCACGCCGTCGCGCTCAAGGCCATGTGCACGCCGCCACGCGGCGGCTGAGCCCGCTGGCACATGGCGCGCGCCCCGCGCGCGGCCGGTCTGACGCTCTTGCGGGAGGTGGGGCGGCGGGCCGATCTGGCGGGGCTTCTCGCCGCTTGTCTCACCGATCCGGGCCTTGCCCGGCGTGCGCGCGCGATGGATCCTTGCCGGGGGGAGATCAGGCGAGGGCGGCGGCGGGGCGAATCGCGCCGGTCTCGATCCCGCGCCAGTTGGTGATGGGCGCATCGCGGAACTTTCGCGCCGCCGGATGCGCCGGGTCGAGCACGCCCAGCCGCACGAGAATCGCGGCGATGGCACATTCCGCGCCGCGCGTTCCCCCGTCGATGATCTTGAGCGCGACGCCAAGCCCCCGCGCGGGCAGGATGGCGATGAAGAAGCCTTCGGCCCCGGTCTTGAGCGCGACCGGCTCGGTGGTGGCGCGCATCAATTCGGTGCAGGCGCGCCCCTCACCGGCGACGAGATCGGGATGGGCCACCATCGCCTGCCACAGACGGCGCGCGGCGCGCTCTTCGGCCCGATCCTCGCCCGCGCCTGCAAACCAGGCCATGGCGCGGGCCATGCCGTGCAGGGTGGTGGCCGGGTTGGGGGCGGAACAGCCGTCTATGGCGAACCATGGCGACGGCGCGCCGGTCACGCTCTCGAACGCCTCCACCACGGCGCGCTGCACCGGGTGGTCGGGCGCGATATAGTCGGGATCACCGCCGAGATGCCGGTTGAGCGTGAGGAATCCCGCATGCTTGCCCGAGCAGTTGTTATGCACCTGGCAGGGCGACGTGTCCGAGCACAAGAGCGCCTTCATCGCCGCCCGGTCCGAGGGCATATGCGCACCGCAGCGGAAATCGGCATCGACGAGACCGAGATCCCCCAGCCAGCGGTTGACCCGGTCGGTATGGATCGCGGCCCCGCTATGCGAGGCGCAGGCCAGCGCCAGTTGCTCGGTGGTGAGCCCGGCGGCATCGGCGGCCCCCGATGTCACGAGCGGCAGCGCCTGGATCATCTTGGCCGAAGAGCGCGGCAGCACCACCTCCTGCGCGTTGCCCCAGGCCTCGACGATGCCACCCGAGGCATCGCAGATCACGGCATGGCCGAGATGCACGCTCTCGGGGCGCGGACCGCGCCAGATCTCGGCAAGGGGAACCGCCTGCGTCATGGGACCACTCCGGAGCATGGGACGCGCAGGGCGAATTTCCGCCCATTGCGCCTTTCACTTCTCGCCTGTTTCGCGCTAATGTAGCATCGTCGAGTTGCAAGAGGTCGCACAAAACAACGACCCCGTAAAGGGCGAGGGCGACCGCGAAAATCGAGGCACGGACGGCTTGGAGGCTGGATAATGATGGCACGGATTGCGGCAGGCATCGCTCTGGCGGGGGCGATGGCAACAGGCGTGGCGGCACAGGGCACGAGCACCAACCAGGTGGCGACCAGCACCGCGTGGAGCGTGTTCGAGGAGAGCGATCCGCGCGAATGCTGGGCGGTCTCGGCCCCGACCGAGACGGTCAATACCCGCGACGGGCGCGTGGTGGCGGTGCGGCGCGGCGATATCCTGCTGATGACCTTCTTTCGCCCCGGCGCGGGCGTGCAGGGCCAGGTGACCTATACCGGCGGCTATCCTTTCGCCCCCGGCTCGACCGTGAACATGCGCGTGGGCGCCGAGAGCTACGAGATGTTCACCGAGGGCGAATGGGCCTGGGCCGCGAGCGACGAGGACGATGGCAAGATTCTCGCCGCGATGAAGCGCGGGGTGGACGCGGTGCTGACGGCACGCTCGGCTCGCGGCACCCAGACGCGCGATACGTTCTCGCTGCTGGGCTATACGGCAGCGGTGGAAGAGGCCGAGAAACGCTGCAAATAGGCGCTATTGAAGCAGCTTGCCCTCCGGCCAGGTCATCCGCGTGTTCAGCGTGATGCTGCGCCGTTCCCCGGCGGGCAGATCGAACCGCCAGCCGAGAACGCCGCGCCTGTCCTCGACATCCGTTTCGTCGGGCGGGGGCGAGGCCTCCCATGTGATGCGCAGATCGGTCTGCTCCGAGACGGGCGCGCGGTCGAGCAGATGGATCGGCCAGGCGGTGCCGGTCAGGTTCTCGACCGCGATCTCCACCTCCTCGCGCGCCTCCGTGGCGCGGGTGATGAGGCCACGGTCGCCCTCGATGCGCGCCCGGACCACGCGCGACAGGCGCAGCCCCTCGATGGGGCCAAAGGACAGATCCGCCTCATCGCCCCCCGCCACCAGCGGCAACCAGCGCTGCCCGGTATAGCGCCCGTCGAGATAGAACCGCGCCTCGGGCGTGGGCAGGAGCACCTCCCTGGCGGGGATCGTCGCGCGCGCCATCAGAAAGGCGGTCTCGTCCATCAGCGGAACGGCGCGGGCGCCGATCCTGGCCCGGGTCTCGATCGCGGGCAGCATGAGGCGCACCCGGTCAGCCCCGCTGGCAACGCTGACCGGCGCGGGATAGGCATAGCTCACGGCGAGTCCGTCGAAATCGGGGCGCGCCACATCGGCCGCCGCCTCGGCCAGCGGGGCGGCCGGCATCATTTCCGGCCCGGCCTTCATGCGCGGCATCGGACGGATCTCGTCGGGATCGACAAGGCGCGGAATCCATGGCCGGATCTCGCCGGGCGCGCCCTGTTCCGATGGCCGGCGCGTCGAGAGGGTGAGCGCGACATCGGTCCAGTTCTCGCCGGTCGCCTGCCAGACAAAGGCCCCGCGTTCGATGCGCAATGTGCCGCTCTCGCGCGCGAGATGCAGATCATGGAGCGGCTGCCAGCCGGCATCGGGGGTGGTATAGGTCACGCTCAGCCGTCCTTGGGCCGGCGCCTCGGCGCTGATCGCGACGCCAAGCATGGCCCGCGCCTGCGCCTCGGGGACCAGCGCCTCGAGCGCCTGCCGCGCGCGGGACAGCTCCTCGATCAGCCCCTCGAGATCGCGCTCGGCCGCCTCGGCGCGGCGCGAGGCCTCGGCGCCCTCGCGGCGCGCGGCGAGCGTCTCGGTGCCGATCATCCCCGCCAGATCGCGCAGCGCCTCCGGCCCGAGCGCAGCCAGCCCGTCGCCCTGCCCGATGCCCTCGAGAAAGGCGATCCGCGCGCGGGCGGCCTCGGCCTCGAGACGGATATCCGCGATCCCGGCCCGCGCCTCGCGCAGCGCCGCCTCCAGCCGCGCGACCTCGGCGCGCGCCGCGGTCAGCGCCGCACTCTCCTGTCGCGGGCGCGGCGGCACGTCATCGCTGCGTGTGCGCACACCCCCCAGCCGCGCGCCGGTCACGCTCACCCGGACCGAAGCGAGCGGCGTGCCCTCGGGCAAATCGGCAAGAATGAGATCATGCGCACCCGCCGGCACCGAGAAACCCGCCTCGCGCGTGACGCTGGCCCCTTGCGGATAAAGGGTGACAGCGGCGACGCGGCTGGGGAGGGAAAATTCTCCGGCCGGGGCCGACAGCGGCAGGCAGACAAGGCAGAGGGCGAGCACGCGCATGGATCACTCCTGAAATCACCTGGATCCACTGTCCGGCGGGCGGCGAAAAATCGCAAGCGGGCAGGCCGGGTGTGCGCGGGTTAACGCCTGAGCAAGGCGAATCATGGTCTGATGGGGCATGGAACGGGTCGCGATGCAGATGCCCGATGAGATGTTGCGCGCGGCGGCGCGGCTGGCAAAGGCGCGCGATGTGACCATCGGGCAGATCATCGGTGACCTTCTGGCCCGCGCCCGAAACCCGAGCGCGCGCACCGGAGCATTCACAACACGGCGCGCGGCGCGGCCCGGGGCACCCGCGCGCCCCGGGCCATTCCGAAGCGCCTCGTGCACCGCAGCCCGCTGCATCCCATGCGACGCTCTCATCGGGCGCCATCCGTCAGATGTCGGACACTAGCCTTCCTGGATGCTCTCCAGATAGACCAGCAGCGCGGCGAGCGGGCGCGGCGTCGGGGTGAGCACACCGTCGCCCACATCGACGGGCACCAGATCGCCGCGCAGCAGCAGGCCGAATTCGGGCATCTCCTGCCCCGGAAGCCCGGTCCGGTCGTAGCCGTCGATCACCGAGAGCACCCGCGCGCGCGGGAACGCGCCGTTTTCCGACAGCCGCGTGAGATCGGCGGGCGGCGGGCGCATCCCCTCGGCCCAGGGCCCGTTGCCCGTGCCGCCTGTGCCGTGGCATTGTGCGCAATTGGCGGCGTAGATCGCCGCGCCCTCCTGCGGCTCGGGCATCGAGACCGCCTGCACGCAGGCGGCAAGGCCGAGAACGGCGCTCAGGGTGACAAGGAAATGCTGCATCGCGGGCCTCATGGGTTTGCCCCAACGCTAGCAAGGCCGCGCCGCGCGCGCAATGACCCGCCTCGGGCAGCCCTGCCGCCCACGCATCGGCGCGGTGGCGAAATGCCCGGGATCGTGGCCATGGACGGCACCGGGACGCCACGCCTGTTGCCCGAATGCAGCCCCCCGTCAGAATTCCACGCCAGGCTGGGCCTTGATGTTCTGCTCGCGGAACGGGTGCTTGATCTCCTGCATCTCGCTGACCAGGTCGGCGATCTCGATCAGCGCGGGCCTGGCGCTGCGCCCGGTCAGCACGACATGGGTCATCGGCGGCTTTTCCTCGGCCAGAAAGCGCACCACCTCGTCGATATCGAGATAGTCATAGCGCAGCGCGATGTTGATCTCGTCCAGAAGCACCATGCGGTTGCGCGCGTCGCGGATAAGCTCCTTGGCCTTCTGCCACGCCGCCTGCGCCATCACCGTGTCGCGTTCGCGGTCCTGCGTCTCCCAGGTGAATCCCTCGCCCATCACGTGAAACGCGCAGATATCCGAGAACCGCGCCTTGAGCACGTCGCGCTCGCCGCTGGGCATCGAGCCCTTGATGAACTGCACCACGGCGCAGGGCATCCCGTGGCCGATACAGCGCAGGATCATGCCAAAGCCCGAGCTGCTCTTGCCCTTGCCATTGCCGGTATGGACGATGATCAGCCCCTTTTCGCCGGTCTTGTGCGCCATCAGCTTGTCACGGGCGGCCTTGATGCGCTTCATCTTCGCGGTATGGGCCTCGGGGTCGGTGGTCATGGGCGGCTCCTGTTCTGGTCGCTGGCCCTGCCTAGCCCGGTCCGCCCCCGCGCCGCAAGATCAGCCGTCCTTGCTGCGCGCAAGATGGGCCTGCCAGAGGTCAGGGCGCCGCTCCCGCGTGAGGCGCTCGGACATCGCGCGCCGCCACGCCGCCACCCGTCCGTGATCGCCCGAGGTGAGCACCTCGGGGATGGTCAGCCCGCGCCATTCGGCCGGGCGCGTATAGTGGGGATGTTCCAGAAGGCCGGCGGAATGGCTCTCTTCCTCGGTCGAGGCCTCGTTGCCCAGCACACCGGGCAGGAGGCGCACGGTGGCGTCGATCACCGCCTGTGCCGCGATCTCGCCGCCGGTCATCACGAAATCCCCCAGACTGATTTCCGCGATCCCGTAATGCGCGATCACCCGCTCGTCGAGCCCCTCGAACCGGCCACAGATCAGCGTGACGCCCGGTCCCTCGGCCAGGCTGCGCGCGCACGCCTGATCGAAGCGCGCGCCGCGCGGGCTGAGATAGATCAGCGGCCAGTCCGGCGGGGTGGCGGCCATTGCCGTGTCGATGGCCCGGCCCATCACATCGGCGCGCAGCACCATCCCCGCACCGCCGCCCGCAGGGGTGTCATCGACATTGCGATGCCGCCCCTCGCCAAATTCCCGCAGGTCGATCGTGTCGAGCGACCACAGCCCCTCGCGCAGCGCACGGCCCGTCAGGCTCTCGCCCAGGACGCCGGGAAAGGCCTGCGGCAGCAGGGTGATGACGCGCGCGCCCCAGGTGCCGGGGCGCGGCGCGGCCTCGGCCATCAGGTCGCGCGGGGTGCGCGTGGCGCGCGCGCTCTTGCGGCCATGGGAGCGGGACGGCGTGCCGGCCATGGCTAGAACAGCCCCTCGGGCGGGTCGGCCACGATCCGGCCTGCGCCGGTATCGACGGTCGGCACCGCCTCGCGGGTGAAGGGCAGCAGCACCGTCGCGCGGCGGCCCGGCGCCTCGATCTCCAGCAGGTCCCCTGCCCCGTGATTGAGCACCGCCCTGACCCGGCCGAGGCGCGCGCCGCCGGTGTCGAACACCTCGAGCCCGATCAGATCGGCATGGTAGAATTCATCCTCGGGCAGCGCGGGCAGGCGGTCACGCGGCACATGGAGCCGCAGGCCGCGCAGCGCGTCGGCCTGTTCCTTCGTGGCGACCCCCGACAGCCGCGCGGTCAGCGCGCCCGAGGTCGCCCCGGTGAGCGTGACCTCGAAGCTGCGCGCGCCATCCTCCGAGGCGAGCGGGCCATAGGCGGCGATATCCTCGGGCATGGCGGTAAAGCTCTTGAGCCGCACCTCGCCCTTGACGCCAAAGGCCCCGGCGATCGCGCCCAGGCAGACCGTATCGCTCATGTCCATTCCCTCGCGGTATCCGCCATCATCGTGTCTCCACCGGCACATCTTGACGCCGCCGTTCCCATCCCGCAAGCTCGAGCTCGGGCTTGGCGGTCTCGGTCTCGGGCCAGCCGAGGCAGAGATAGGCGACAAGCGCCCAGTCACTTGGAATATCAAGATCCCGGCAGAGGCGCGCCGGATCGAGGATCGACACCCAGCCGAGGCCAAGGCCCCGCGCCCGCGCCACGAGCCAGAATTGCGTGATCGCGGCCACCACGGAATAGCGCCGCGTCTCGGGCATGGTCGCGGCCCCGAGGCCCGCGCCCTTGCCGGTCGCCTCGTCGCAGAAAATGGCAAGCTGCACCGGCGCCTCGCGCATCCCGGAGAGCTTGAGCCGGCTGTAGAGACGTGCCTTTTCGCCCGCGTAGCCCGCAAGCGCGCGGGCATTTGCGGCCTCGAAACTGGCCAGCGCCGCAGCGCGCGCGACCGGGGTCTCGACGCGGACGATGCGCCAGGGCTCGCTCAGCCCGACCGAGGGGGCAAGCGCAAAGGAGGCGAGGCAATCGCGCAGGATTGCCTCGTCCACCGGATCGGTGCGAAAGCGGCGCACGTCGCGCCGCCAGCGCATGAGATCGCGCAGGCTGGTCTGGAATTCATCTGAAAACCTCACCATTCCCACGCCTTGCATGATCACTCGGCAGCGGCCTCTTCGGCGGCGGCGGCGGCCTTCTCGGCCTTCGCGGCGGCGCGCTCCTGCGCCTTCTTGCCCGGCTCGGCCTTCTTGAGATTGGCGCGTTCCTTCCTGGGCAGGACGCCCGCGGCCTCGAGCATCCGGCTGATGCGGTCGGTGGGCTGTGCGCCCTGCGCGAGCCAGTGCTGGATGCGCTCGATATTCATCTTCACGCGGTCCTCGCTGTCCTTGGGCAGGAGCGGGTTGTAGGTGCCCAGCTTCTCGATGAAACGACCGTCACGCGGCATCCGGCTGTCAGCCGCGACGATGCGATAGAACGGGCGCTTCTTGGAGCCTGCACGAGCGAGGCGGATCTTCATGGCCATCTTGTTTCTCCTTTGAATGGCAGGGGTCTGGCAGGTTTCTGGCCGGCCTTACGATTGGTGCTTCTGGTGATGCCGGATCACCTCGGCGATGATGAAGTTGAGGAACTCGCGGGCGAAATCCGGGTCGAGATCGGCAGATTTCGCCAGCGCTTCGAGCCGTGCGATCTGCGCGGCCTCGCGGGCCGGATCGGACGGGGGAAGATCGTGCGCAGCCTTGAGCCTGCCCACCGCCTGGGTGTGCTTGAACCGCTCGGCGAGGGTGAAGACGAGGATCGCGTCGAGGCGGTCGATGCTCTCGCGGTGCTCGCGCAGGAGGGCGGCGGCGCGATGGCTGTCAGAGGTCATGGCGGGGCTCCGGACGGGTGATCATGCGCAGGCCCCCGACGTGCCGTCGGCATCGGGTCCCGGGTGACGATAGAGCAGATCGCGGCCCATGTGGATATTGTCGTATTCGCGCTCGAACCGGGCGCCCAGCCGCTCGGCCAGCGCGATGGAGCGCGCGTTGCCGGGCACGATGTTGGAGGTGAGCGTGGTCAGGCCCAGATCCTCATAGGCCCATTGGCGGGCGCGGCGCGCGGCCTCATGGGCGATGCCGCGCCCCTCGAAGCCGTCGAACACGACCCAGCCCAGTTCCGGCTCGGGCCAGCCCTCGGGGTTCCAGATGCCGCACAGGCCGGCTGTCGCGCCGCTGTCCTTCGCCTCGATGGTGAAATAGCCATAGCCGTGGATATGCCAGTGGCCCACGTTGAGCGCGAACCAGCGCCACGCCTCGCCGCGATTGGCGGCGGCGCCGAAGCCCTCGGCGCGGTCCCGGTCGAGCAGAAAGGCGATGGTCGGCGCGATGTCGCGCCGCGAAGGTCCGCGCAGGATCAGGCGGGGGGTATCGAGCACCGGGGCGGAGGTGAGGCTCATGAGCACCCCCCGTCGGACCATGAGTATTTCCGGAAAGATGAAGTCATGGCGTCATTTCTTCCTGCCGAGGCCCGAGAGGCCGGGGGGCAGCGCGAGGCCGCCGCCGAGGCCGGGCATCCCGCCGGGCAGCTTGCCGCCCAGGGCGCGGGCGGCCTCTTCCATGGCCCTGGGGTCGTTCATGTCAGGCATTCCGCCCTTGCCGAACATGCCCTTCATCGCCTGTTTGAGCATCCCGCCCTTGTTGCGCCCGAGCTTTTTCATCATGTCGGCCATCTGGCGGTGCATCTTCAGCAGCTTGTTGAGCTCAGACACCTCCTGCCCGGCACCGGCGGCGATGCGCTTCTTGCGGCTGGCCTGAAGCAGGGCGGGGTTGGCGCGTTCCTTCTTGGTCATCGACTGGATGAGGGCGATCTGGCGGGCGATCACCTTGTCGTCGAAACCGGCCTCCTGCACCTGTCTGGCCATCTTGCCCATGCCGGGCATCATGCCCATGAGCCCTTCCATGCCGCCCATCTTCTGCATCTGTTCGAGCTGGGCCTTGAGGTCGTTCATGTTGAACTGACCCTTCGCCATGCGGCGCATCATCTTTTCGGCCTGTTCGGCCTCGATCGTCTCCTGCGCCTTTTCGACCAGCGCCACGATATCGCCCATGCCGAGGATGCGGCCGGCGATTCGCTCGGGCTCGAAGGTCTCGAGCGCGTCCATCTTCTCGCCCACGCCGACGAAGCGGATCGGCTTGCCGGTGATCGCACGCATCGACAGCGCCGCGCCGCCGCGCCCGTCGCCATCCATCCGGGTGAGGACAACGCCGGTCACGCCGATCTTGTCATCGAATTCGGTGGCGACGTTGACGGCATCCTGGCCGGTCAGGCCATCGACGACGAGCAGCGTCTCGCGGGGCTGGACCACATCGCGCACCGCCGCCGCCTGGGCGATGAGATCGGCGTCGATATGCAGCCGCCCCGCCGTGTCGAGCATGTAGACATCGTAGCCGCCAAGGCTCGCCTGCGTTTTCGCGCGGCGGGCGATCTGGACGGGATCCTCGCCCTTGACGATGGGCAGCGTATCGACACCGATCTGGCGGCCGAGAATGGCCAATTGTTCCATCGCCGCCGGGCGGTTGGTGTCGAGCGAGGCCATCAGCACGCGCTTGCCCTCGCGGTCCTTCAATCGCCTGGCGAGCTTGGCGGTGGTGGTCGTCTTGCCCGAGCCCTGCAGGCCCACCATCAGGATCGGCGCGGGCGGGTTGTCGATCTTGAGGCTGCCGGGATCGCCCTCGCCGCGCAGCGTCTCGATGAGGGCGTCATGGACGATCTTGACGACCTGCTGGCCGGGCGTCACGGATTTCGTCACCGCCTGACCGGTGGCCTCCCGCTCGACCCGCTTGATGAAATCGCGCGCGACGGGCAGCGAGACATCGGCCTCCAGAAGCGCGACGCGCACCTCGCGCAGGGCCGTTTTCACATCGTCTTCGGAGAGCGCGCCCTGCCGGGTGAGCCGGTCAAGAACGCCGGAGAGGCGGTCCGAGAGGTTTTCAAACATCGCTCTGGCTCCTTCGCCGGTTGCCCTCATCCCGCCCGATATGGGGCCGCGTGTCAAAACATGAACGCCCCCACGGGCGCAACGCGCTGGTGGGGGGCGATCCCGGGCCAATGCCCAAGGGACCGGAAGCCTGGTGCCTCCGGGAATTGGGGCGTCATTTACGCGCATGAGGGCGACGAGTCAAGCGATTGCAACCGCGCGCGGGGCGTCACATAGTGCGCGCTGATTTCTCCGGAGTGCGGCGATGGACAACTGGGACGAGGTGCGCACCGCCTATCACGTGGCGCGGGTGGGCACGGTGAGCGGCGCGGCGGAGGCCCTTGGCGTGCATCACGCCACGGTCATCCGCCATATCGATGTGCTGGAAGAGCGGCTGGGGGTGAAGCTCTTTCAGCGGCACGCGCGCGGCTACACGCCGACCGAGGCGGGCGAGGACCTGCTGCGCGTGGCGCAGGCGACGGATGACCAGTTTCACCAGCTGGCCGGGCGGCTGCGCGGGCAGGGCAAGGAGGTGAGCGGCGAGCTGGTCGTGACCTCGATCAGCGGGCTGAGCCACCTGCTCGCCCCGGCGCTCGCCGATTTCCAGGCGGATTATCCGGGCCTGATCGTGCGCTACCTGACCGGGGATCGCCTGTTCCGGCTGGAATATGGCGAGGCGCATGTGGCGGTGCGCGCGGGCGCCGCCCCCGATCAGCCCGACAATGTGGTGCAGCCGTTCTTTCAGCAGGATTTCGCGCTCTATGCTTCCGAAACCTATGTCGCGCGCCACGGTGCGCCGGCGGCGGAGGCCGATCTGGTGCGGCATCGCTTCGTGGGCGCCGACGATCCCAAGACGCGCGCGCCGTTTCACCGCTGGCTCCATGAGACGGTGCCCCCCGAGGCGATCGTGTTCCGCGCGGCCGATGTTCATTCGCAGCGCAACGCGATCCTCGCCGGGGCGGGGATCGGCTTCGTGTCGGTGACGCAGGCGCGCGAATTTCCCGAGCTGCGGCAGGTGATGGCCCCGCGCCCGGACTGGGCCGCGCCGCTCTGGCTGGTGACGCATATGGACCTGCATCGCACCACAAAGGTGCAGGCCTTCCTGCGCTTCATCAAGACGCGGGCGGGGGACTGGCAGGGCTGAGCGGCGGCTGGAGAAAGCCACCGTCGCGCAGATCGGCGCGCAGCCGGTGGAGCTCGGGCGGCAGGGCGCTCTCGCGGTCGTCGGGCGCGGGGCTGACCAGGGCGCGGGTGATCCATGGCGTGATCCCGGCAAACCCCTCGATCTGGCGCAGCAGCGCGTCGAGGACCGGCTGGCGGGTGCGCCGCTGGATGATGCCGATGCGCGCATCGCGACGGGCCACGAAAGGCGCCAGATGAAAGGCCGACCCATCCGGCCCCAGCAGCACCCGCGCGGCGCGGTAGGCGGCGATCTGTTCGACGATCGAATGGCGCTCGGGGTGGAATATGCCATAGCCCGCGCGCGCGAGCCATCGCTCGATCTGTCGCTCGTGGGGCACCTGCTTGGCGGGATTGTCGAGCCTGCGCCGCGATATGTAGAGCCGCTCCGGCCCCGATGCCGGGATCACCGCGAGATGGCGCCGCATGTAGGCGCGTGCCTCCGCCGTGCCATGGCTCCAGTGCAGATGGCCAAAGCCCTGCGCCGGCACGATCAGCGCCTCGACCTCGGTCGGCTCCTGCACGAGGCGCACCGGCAGGCGCTGGCCGAGCAGATCGAGGAGCGGCCCGAGACGCCGGCGCAGCACGGCGGCGATGTCGCGCCCGGCCATGGGCAGGAGCAGGATGCCCTCGGGGGCCGCGTCGAGATGATCGAGCGCCCAGAGCCGCGGCGTCGCCTCGAGAAGGAAATGGCCGAAATGGTGCCGCCCCACCCCGGCAAGGAGCCACCGCCCCGCCAGACGCACAGGCGCGGCCTCGGGCGGCGCAGGATCAGGGGTAAAGCGACCGCCCGAAAGCAGTGTGCGCGCCATCGGCACCGGTGCCCCCTCCCCGTCCAGCACCCCGCAGGCATGGCTGCCCGCGCGCATCGGCACGACCAGCGCGCGCGCCACGGTCTCGATCCGGGCGGGCGGCAGGTGGCGCGCGTCAGGCCCCATCGGGCAGCTCGCGCGCGAGGAACCGCTCGAAAGCGTCGAGATTGACCGCCTCGAACTGACCAAAGCCCTGCATCCAGATCGAGGCCTCGCGCAGCGCGTCGGGCTCCAGCTTGCACCAGACCACGCGCCCGCGCCGCTCCTGCGTGATGAGACCGGCGCGGCTCAGAATGCCCAGATGCTTGGAAATCGCGGCAAGGCTCATCGCGAAGGGGGCGGCCACGTCGGTCACCGCCATGTCATCCTCGAGCAGCATGGCAAGGATCGCCCGCCGCGTCGGATCGGCGAGGGCCGCAAAGACGGTATCGAGAGAGGATGCCCCGGACATGCCTTATAAGCCCGCCGCAGAGGCGCCGCGTCAATCGTCCATCGACGGCAGCGGCGCTGCGGCGGGCAAAAACTCAACCGCGCGGTTGAATATCCCCGGACCGCCCGCGCCGGGCCCGACGGTTGTGGCGGATGGGCTCCTGCCGCTTCATCTTTCCATAAATACTCAATAATCCCGCGCCTTACGCCCGCGCGACGATGCCGCGACGCGCGCTTGACTCATCCGCCCCGCGGCCTTAGCAAGGCGCCAACTTCCCGAGGGGGGCGGCGTGACGGCTCCGGACCAGGACGAGAGGCTCAAGGAGCTCGAGGCGCGGATCGCACGGCTGCGCGGCAAGGACGCGCCGCGCCCCCCGCAGGAAGAGCATTATTCGCTGGCGCAGCACGCGTGGCGGATGGTGATCGAGCTTGTCGCCGGTCTGATGATCGGCTTCGGCATGGGATACGGGCTGGACTGGCTCTTCGGCACGCTGCCGGTGTTCCTTGTCGTGTTCACATTGCTGGGTCTCGCGGCGGGCATCAGGACGATGATGCGCTCCGCCGCCGAGATACAGGGGACGAAGACGCCCGAAACGGGCGGGGATGAGAGGGCGAAGGATGGCGACTGACGCGCATGGGGCCGCAGAGCCCGGTCTGGTGTTTCACCCGATGGATCAGTTCATGGTCAAGCCGCTCTTTGGCGACGGCGCGGTGGGGATCTTCACGCTGACCAATGTCACGCTGTGGATGGCGCTGACGGTGGCGGCGATCTTTGCGCTGCTGGTGATGGGCACGGCGGGGCGCGCGACGATCCCGAGCCGGACGCAATCCATCGCCGAGCTGGCCTATGATTTCGTGCGCAAGATGGTGGAGGACGTGGCCGGCAAGGACGGGCTGAAGTTCTTCCCCTATATCATGACGCTGTTTCTCTTCATCCTGTTTGCCAACATGCTGGGCCTGCTGCCGATGGCCTTTACCACCACGAGCCATATCGCGGTGACGGCGGTGCTGGCGATGATGGTGTTCCTGACCGTGACCATCGTCGGTTTCGTGCGCCATGGCGCGGGGTTCCTGAGCCTCTTCTGGGTCAGCTCGGCGCCCCTGCCGCTGCGCCCCGTGCTGGCGCTGATCGAGGTGATTTCCTACTTCGTGCGCCCGGTGAGCCATTCCATCCGTCTTGCCGGCAACATGATGGCCGGGCACGCGGTGGTGAAGGTGTTTGCCGCCTTCGCGCCGATGATCGTGATTTCCACCGGCATCGGCCTGCTGGTCACGCCGCTGTCGATCCTGGCGATTGCCACGATCTACGCGCTCGAACTGCTGGTGGCCTTCATCCAGGCCTATGTGTTCACGATCCTGACCTGTGTCTATCTCAAGGATGCGCTGCATCCGCATCACTGAACAACGGCGGGTGTCACCCGCCTTGCGAACCACGAACCACTGCCAATTCCAACGTAAGGAGACATCACTATGGAAGGCGATATCGTTCAAATGGGTGCTTATATCGGCGCTGGCCTCGCGTGCATGGGCATGGGTGGCGCTGCTGTCGGTGTGGGCAACGTGGCGGGCAACTTCCTCGCCGGTGCCCTGCGCAACCCGTCGGCCGCCGGTGGCCAGACCGCGACGCTGTTCATCGGCATCGCCTTCGCCGAGGCGCTGGGGATCTTCTCGTTCCTCGTCGCGCTGCTGCTGATGTTCGCCGTCTGAGCCTCACGGGTCACTGATCCTTACGGTCGGGGGGCGGCGCTGCGCCGCCTCCCGGTGTAACCGGAACATTCCCGAGGGAGACTGACATGGCGAGCGAAGCACAAGCGACTGAGAGCGCGACGGGCCTGCCGCAGCTCGATTTCTCGACATTCGGCAACCAGATCTTCTGGCTGCTGGTGGCGCTGGTCGTGATCTATTTCATCCTGTCGCGCGTGGCCCTGCCGCGCATCGCCGCCGTTCTGGCCGAGCGTCAGGGGAGCATCACCAACGATCTGGCCGCCGCCGAGGACCTCAAGGCACGGGCGGTCGAGGCGGAAGAGGCCTATCGACAGGCCCTCGCCGACGCGCGCGCCGAGGCACAGAAGATCGTCGCCGAGACCAAGGCCGCCATCAAGGCCGATCTCGACCGCGCCAACGAAAAGGCCAATCAGGAAATCGCCGAGCGCGTCGCCGAGGGCGAGAAGGCGCTGGCCGAAATCCGCGCGAGCGCGCTCGACGCGGTCAGGGATGTGGCCAAGGACGTGGCCGCCGAACTGGTCACGGTCATGGGCGGCAAGGCGGACGGGCGCAGCGTGACCGCAGCGGTCAACGCCCGGATGAAAGGATGAGGCCGATGATGCGCAAGCTGAGTGTGACCCTGGCCGCGACGCTGACCGCGAGCCCGGCGCTGGCCGCGGGCGGGCCGTTCTTCTCGCTCGCCAACACCGATTTCGTGGTGCTGATCGCCTTTCTGATCTTCGTCGGTGTGCTGGTCTATTTCAAGGTGCCGGGCCTCCTTGGCCGCAAGCTCGACGAACGGGCCGAGGCGATCCGCGCCGATCTCGACGAGGCGCGGCGCCTGCGCGAGGAGGCGCAGGCCCTGCTGGCGCAATACGAGCGCCAGCAAAAGGATGTCCAGGCTCAGGCCGAGCGGATCGTGAAGCACGCCCGCGCCGAAGCCGAGGAATCCGCGGCGCAGGCCCGCGAGGAGATCAAGGCATCCATCGCCCGCCGTCTCCAGGCCGCCGAGGAGCAGATCGCCAGCGCCCGCGAGCGCGCCCTGCGCGACGTGCGCAACCAGGCGATCGCGATCGCCACCGCCGCCGCGGGCGACGTGCTCGCCCGGCAGATGACCGACGCCACGGGCGACAAGCTCATCGCGGAAGGCATCGCCGAGGTCGAGAAGCGGCTGCACTGAGGCCGGAAACCTTTCGGGCAGGGGCCGCGTTCCGGCAGGGCGCGGCCCCTGTCGCGTCTCGCGGCCCTTGCGACGGGTTTCGGGATTGTCAGAGCAGCCAGCGATGCCGGTCCGGGCGCGATTGAGGGTTTCACATCGGGGCCCGCCTGCGATATGTCAGACCGGGGACACGCAAGGGAAGCTGGTGGCATGGCATTCGACTACGATCTTTTCGTCATCGGCGGCGGATCGGGCGGGGTGCGCGCGGCGCGCGTCGCGGCGCAGGGCGGCGCGAGGGTCGCGCTCGCCGAAGAGAGCCGCTATGGCGGCACCTGCGTGATCCGGGGCTGCGTGCCGAAAAAGCTCATGGTCTTTGCGTCCGAATTTCCCGACACCATCGCCGAGGCGCGCGCCTATGGCTGGGAAGTGACGCAAGGGGCCTTTGACTGGGGCGCGTTCCGCGCCAAGCTCCATGCCGAGCTGGACCGGCTCGAAGGGGTCTATCGCGGGATCCTGAAGGGCAACGGCGTCGAGACCTTCGACATGCGCGCGCGGCTCGTCGATCCGCATAGGGTGGAACTGGCCGACGGCACACGCCTGAGCGCGCGGCATATCCTGATCGCCACCGGCGGGCGGCCGGTCAGGCCCGACCTGCCCGGGGCCGCGCATGGGCTGGTGAGCGACGATCTGTTTCTCATGGAGCGGCTGCCGGAATCCATCCTGATCATCGGCGGCGGCTATATCGCCTGCGAATTCGCCTGCATCCTCAACGGGCTGGGTGTGCAGGTCACGCAATTCTATCGCGGCGCGCAGGTGCTGCGGGGCTTCGACGACGAGGCGCGGGGCCTTGTGTCGGAGGAGATGACCGGCGCCGGCATCGACCTGCGCCTCGAGACCAACATCACCGCGATGGAGAAGGTCGCAGGCGGCTACCGCGTCCGCGCCACGGACGGGCAGGAGGCGGTTTACGAGCAGGTGCTCTTCGCCACGGGCCGCGCGCCCAATACCCGCGATCTGGGGCTGGAGGCCGCCGGCGTCGCGGTCGGGCGCAAGGGCGAGATCGTGGTCGATGCCTATAGCCAGACCAACGTGCCCTCGGTCTATGCCATCGGCGACGTGACCGACCGGGTGAACCTCACGCCGGTGGCGATCCGCGAGGGCATGGCCTTTGTCGAGACCGTCTTCAACGGCAATCCGACGCCGGTGGATCACGAGCTGATCCCCACCGCGATCTTTACCCGGCCCGAGATGGGCACCGTGGGCCTGTCGGAGGAGGAGGCGCGCGCGCGCGGGCCGGTCGAGGTCTATGCCACCACATTCAAGCCGATGCGCGAGGGCTTTGCCGGGCGCGCCACGCGGGTGCTGATGAAGCTGGTGGTCTGCGCGACGACGCGCCGCGTGCTCGGCTGTCATATCGTCGCCCCCGGCGCGGGCGAGATGATCCAGCTTGCGGGAATCGCGGTCAGGATGGGCGCGACCAAGGAGGATTTCGATCGCACTGTCGCGGTGCATCCGACCATGGCCGAAGAGATCGTGACGATGAAAACCCCGGTGAGGCACGCTTGATTTCCCGGGCGGCCTGCACAGGTTAGGCACAGGCCCGCCGCCGGGCGGATGATACAACAAGGGAAGAGGTTCATGGCTGGAAACAATGGTGGCCCATGGGGGGGAGGCGGCAATCGCGGTGGCGGTGACGATCGTCGCCCGCCCGGTGGTGGCAGGCGTCCGCCCGAGGGCGGGCCGCAACTCCCCGAGATCGACGAGCTGGTGCGCAAGGGTCAGGACCAGCTGCGCGTGCTGATGGGCGGACGCGGCGGCGGCGGCGGGCGCGGTTCGGGCGGCGGCGGCCAGGGCCCGCAATTCGGCAAGGGCACGATCGGGCTGGCGGCGCTCGGCGCGGTGGCGCTCTGGCTGTTTTCGAGCCTCTACACCGTCAAGCCCGAGGAACAGTCCGTCGAGCTGTTTCTCGGCACCTATTACAAGACCGGCAATCCCGGCCTGAACTTTGCCCCATGGCCGCTGGTCAGCGCCGAGATCCTCAACGTCACCTCCGAGCGCACCGAGAATATCGGGCGCCGGGTCGGCGGGCGCGAGGAGGGGCTGATGCTCACCACCGACGCCAATATCGTCGATATCGACTTTCAGGTGGTGTGGAACATTTCCGATCCGGCCAAGCTCCTGTTCAACATCCGCGATCCGCAGCTGACGGTTCAGGCGGTCTCCGAATCGGTGATGCGCGAGATCATCGCCGCCTCGAACCTCGCGCCGATCCTCAACCGCGACCGCGGCATCATCGCCGACACGGCGCTGGCCAATATCCAGGAGACCATGGACCAATATGACAGCGGCATCCGCATCGTCCGGGTCAACCTCGACAAGGCCGACCCCCCGCGCGAGGTGATCGACGCCTTCCGCGAGGTGCAGGCCGCCGAGCAGGAGCGCGACCGCCTGCAACGCCAGGCCGACGCCTATGCCAACCGGGTGCTGGCCGAGGCCCGTGGCCAGGCCGCGCAGATCCTCGAACAATCCGAAGGCTATCGCGCGCGCGTGGTCAACGAGGCCCAGGGTGACGCCAGCCGCTTCACCGCGGTTCTGGCCGAATATGTCAAGGCCCCGGACGTCACCCGCCGCCGCCTCTATATCGAGACGATGGAGCGGGTTCTGGGCGACATCGACAAGACCATTCTCGACAATGCGGTTGTCGGCGCGGAGGGGGGCGGCAACGGCGTGGTGCCCTATCTGCCGCTCAACGAGCTGCGCCGCTCCACCGGTGAAGGGGGGAACTGATCATGGGCAAGGGCAAGTTCCTGCTGCCGATCCTCGTCGTGGCGATCTTTCTCGGCCTGTCGTCGATCTTTGTCGTGGACGAGCGCGAGAAGGCGCTGGTCCTGCAATTCGGCCAGATCAAGGCGGTCAAGGAAGAGCCGGGGCTCAACTTCAAGATCCCCTTCATCCAGGAGGTGGTGCGCTATGACGACCGGATCCTGTCCTTCGATTCCGATACGATCGAGGTGACGCCTTCGGATGACCGCCGCCTTGTGGTCGATGCCTTTGCGCGCTACCGGATCGCCGATGTGGTGCGGTTCCGGCAGGCGGTCGGCGTGGGCGGGCTGCGCGCGGCCGAGGACCGGCTCTCGTCGATCCTCAATGCGCAGATCCGCGAGGTTCTGGGGGCCGATCAGGTGACATCGGACACGATCCTGTCGGAGGAGCGGCGCGACCTGATGCGCCGCATCCGCGACGGCGCTCAGCGCAACGCGGCGGCGCTCGGGCTCGATGTGGTGGACGTGCGCCTCAAGCAGACCAACCTGCCGGAGCAGAACCTCGATGCCACCTTTGCGCGGATGCGCGCCGAGCGCGAGCGCGAGGCCGCCGACGAGATCGCGCGCGGGAACGAGGCGGCGCAGCGGGTGCGCGCGCTGGCCGACCGGACCGTGACCGAGACGCTTTCGGATGCCGAGCGCCAGGCGCGGGTGATCCGCGGCGAGGCCGATGCCGAACGCAACGCGATCTTTGCCGCAGCCTTCGGGGCGGACCCGGAATTCTTTGCCTTCTATCGCTCGCTCGAAGCCTACGAGAAATCCCTGCGCGGCGAGAATTCGATGATGGTGATGACGCCGGACAGCGAGTTCTTCGATTATTTCCGCTCGGGCAGCGGGCGGCAATGATCGAGACCGCGCTTCTTGCCCTTGGGCTGGTGCTGATCGTGGAGGGGCTGGCCTATGCGCTGGCCCCTTCGCTTGTGGAGCAGATGCTCGTGGCGCTGGCGGCGATGCCGCCGGAGGCGCGGCGCCTCCTGGGGCTGCTGGCGCTGGTGATCGGGCTGGCCTTCGTCTGGGCGGCCAGGACGCTTGGCGCTTGATTTCGCGCAGCGACAGGCGCCACATGCGGATGGCGGATCGGGCAGGGGTTTGCGGCGGGGCACCTTGGGCCTATCTCATGGCCTATGGGCCCGCAGGACCCGAATTCGGACAGGACAGGTCAGGCAGGACGGATCAGAAGGAGACATCGGAATGACCCAGGCATTCACAACCGCGATGCGGCCCGGGCAGGGAGCCATGCGCGCCCTGTGGTTCATGGCGCTCGGCATCGCGCTGCTGCTGGCGCAGGCGATCACGGCACAGGCACGCCCCGAGAGCTTTGCCGACCTTGCCGAGAAGGTCAGCCCCTCGGTCGTCAATATTACCACCGCAACCATGGTCGAGGGCAATGCCGCGCCGTTTCCGATGCTGCCGGAAGGCTCGCCCTTCGAGGAATTCTTCGACCGGTTCCGCAACCGGCAGGGCGAGGGCACCCAGCCCCGCCGGTCCTCGGCGCTCGGCTCGGGCTTTGTCATTTCCGAGGACGGTTTCGTGGTCACCAACAACCATGTGATCGACGGCGCCGACGAGATCAGCGTCGAGCTCTTCTCCGGCCGGATCCTCGCGGCCAGGGTGGTCGGGACCGACCCCAAGACCGATATCGCGCTGCTGAAGGTCGAGAGCGACACGCCGCTGCCCTTCGTCCGGTTCGGCGATAGCGACACCGCGCGCGTCGGCGACTGGGTTCTGGCCATGGGCAACCCGCTGGGGCAGGGATTTTCGGCCTCGGCGGGGATCGTGTCGGCGCGCAATCGCGCGCTGAGCGGCACCTATGACGACTATATCCAGACCGATGCCGCGATCAACCGGGGCAATTCGGGCGGGCCGCTGTTCAACCTCGACGGCGAGGTGGTGGGCGTCAATACCGCCATCCTCAGCCCCACGGGCGGCTCCATCGGGATCGGCTTTTCCATGGCGTCGAACGTGGTCAGGCAGGTGGTCGCGCAGTTGCAGGAATTCGGCGAGACGCGGCGCGGCTGGCTCGGTGTGCGTATCCAGGACGTGACCCCCGACGTGGCCGAGGCGATGGGGCTCGAGAAGGCCGCCGGCGCGCTTGTCACCGATGTGCCCGAGGGGCCGGCGGCGGCGGCCGGGATGCTCGCGGGGGATGTGATCATCTCGTTCGACGGCAAGGACGTGGCCGATACGCGCGCCCTCGTGCGGCAGGTCGGCAATACCGAGGTCGGCAAGACCGTGCGCGTGGTGGTGTTCCGGGAGGGCAAGACCCAGACGCTTCGGGTGACGCTCGGGCGGCGCGAAGAGGCCGAGGGCACGGCCCAGATCACGCAGCCCGGCGGTCAGGCCACGCCGCCGGAGGAGAAATCCCTGCTTGGCGTCACGGTGCAGCCGCTCGACGACGCGCTGCGCGCGCAGCTCGAGCTTGACAGCGGGGTGAGCGGGCTTGTCGTGACCAATGTTGACGAGATGTCCGAGGCCTTCGAGAAGGGGCTGCGCGCCGGCGACGTGATCACCGAGGCCGGCCAGCAGAAGATCGCGAGCATCGCCGAGTTGGAGGCGCGGATCGCCGAGGCGCGCGAGGCGGGGCGGCGCTCGATCCTGCTGCTGGTGCGGCGCGCGGGCGATCCGCGTTTCGTGGCGCTCGGCATCGCGGAGTAACGGGGCCATCGGGCGCATCAGACCCGCCCGAGGCCCCAGAGGCCCCCGCAGGACCGCGGGGGCCTTTCGCGTTCAGGGAAAGGGTCAGGGAAAGGGATGGAGCACGGCATCCCTGCGCAGGTAGAGCGGATGCCTGGGAGAGCCGTCCTTGTTGCGCCCGAAACATCGCAATGGCCGGCCCGTGGCCACGAGCGCGGCGGTCGTGGCGGCCACGATCGCACTGTAGCGCGCGTGCAGCCTGCCATGGGCCATGACGATGAGCGCCGACTCTTCGGCCATGGCGACGAGCGCGGGAATGTTGGCCGGGCTCGCCGCGAGATCCGGGGCGGGCAGATCGCGCGGCGAGGTGGCGCGCCAGTCGAGCACATTGCCCTTGAGATAGCGGGTAAAGCCCCAGTCGCGGGCAAAGGTCAGCTCGCGGTGGCAGGTCGGATCGGAGGCCGCAGCATCCGCCACCGACGGGTTCATCCCGACAAAGAGCACGGTGCGGGGCGCGTGCCCCTCGGGCGTCCAGTCGCGCCCGAGGCTCTGGCGATAGCGCCCGCAGGCCGAGAATGTGGCCGTGCCGGTCACCCCCTCGGGCAGGCGCAGCCGAACGCGGCCACCGGGATCGTGCCGGTCTTCGGGCGCGGAGGTCATTGGTTGAAGACGCGCGAGGGGTGCAATTCCCCCGCCTTGTAGCGCCCGACCGCCACCGCGCGCCCGTCCAGGGCGGCCCAGCATTCCTCGCCATAGTCCACGCCCGAGGCGATCACCATGCCGGGATTGCCATTGCGCAGCCGCGCCGCGCCCTCGGGCATGGCCGTGACCATGGGCAGATCGGTCAGCCCCTCCTCGAGCGGGCGCAGACAGGCGTCGAGATCGGGGCTGCGGGCGAGGCGCTCGATCGTGGCCATGTCGATGCCTTCGGCCGCGTCGAATGGCCCCGACCAGAGGCGGCGCAGCGACACCACATGCCCGAGACAGCCAAGCGCCTGACCCAGATCGCGGGCGATGGCGCGCACATAGCCGCCCTTGCCGCAGACCATTTCCAGCACGGCGATGTCAGGATCGGGCCGATCCACGAGCAGCAATTCCTCGACCCAGAGCGGGCGGGGGGCGACCTCGAAATCCTCGCCGCCGCGGGCACGGACATAGGCGCGCTCGCCGTCGATCTTGACCGCCGAAAAGCGCGGCGGCACCTGCATGATCTCGCCCACAAAGGCCCCGAGCGCGGCCTTGATCGCGTCATCGGTGGGGCGCGCCGCGCTCTCGGCAATGACGCGGCCCTCGGCGTCGTCGGTATCGGTGGCCTGCCCGAATCGCACGGTAAAACGATAGGCCTTGAGCGCGTCGGTGATGTAGGGGACGGTCTTGGTCGCCTCGCCGAGCGCGATGGCCAGAACGCCGGTGGCCTCGGGGTCGAGCGTGCCGGCATGGCCTGCCTTCTTCGCATCGAGCGCCCATTTCACCTTGTTCACGACGGCGGTGGAGGTGAGGCCCGCGGGCTTGTCCACCACCAGCCATCCCGAGATGTCGCGCCCCCTGGGCTTGCGTGCCATATCCAGCCCCTCGTTGTCAGCAGATCAGGGCCGAGCGCCTAATCGAGCGTGGTCCCTTCGTCAACCACCACCCCCACCATCGGCCCGAGCGGAAAGCCGAGATCGGAACGGCCAAGGCCCGGCGCGTGCAGGCGAGAGACCTTGCCATCGAGATAGAGCGCCTGGCGCGCGCCGAGATGGTCGCGAAAGACGCGCGCGAAGCGGTGGAAATTCACCGGCGCGTCGGAGATGAGAAACCACACCCGCCGCCCGTCATCGGAAGTGCCGACACCGTTGCGGATATGACGGCTGTCGCTGTCCTCGATGAAGCGGGGATGAAGCGCGCCGTCGATCACCAGCATCGGCCCCGACTGGGTGGCAAAGCGGCAGGCGGGGGATTCGCGCGCGAAGCGGCGGCTCTCGATGACCCGGGCGGTGCTGTCGGCGATGCAGAAGACGCCATTGGGCAGCATCCCGAAATTGCCGGGGCCTGCGGAGGTGACAAGCGGCGCGCGCTCTTGTGCGGCCTCGATATAGAGGCCCACGGGGCTGCGGTCGGGGTGATACATGCCCGCGTTCATGGCAAAGGCGAGACGCTTGCCCCCGGCGGCCAGAACCCGGTCGATATTGGCGAAACTGCCGAGCGGTGCGTCGCGCGCCGGGTCATTGAGAAAAAGGCGGATATCGTCGCGCGCGGCATCGGCCTCGCAGAGCGTGTAGCCCGCACCCTCGACGGTGATGGACCGGCAAGAGGCCGCCGCAGCGGGAAGGGGCGCAATCAGGAGCGCAAGGGCAGCGATGCGCAACAGTGCGCGCGTCATGCTCCGGCTTGACCGGAGCATCTCTTGCCAAACACTCTCGAAGGCCCGGACGATTCCCCGGTCGAGCCGGGCAATGGCCTGCCCGAACGGCGCGGGTGGCTCACTCGCCCTCCACATCCCGGCGCACCTTCTCATCGGCAAAGAGCCTGCGCGTCTCGTCCATCTGGTCAAAGGTCTCGTCGAGCCGAAAGCGCAGCTCGGGCGTGAACTTGAGCCCCGCCTTGCGCCCGACGATGCGGCGCAGCTCGGCACGATTGCGCACCAGCAGCGCGATCGCGTCCTCGGCCCCCTGACCGCCCAGCGGCATGACATAGGCGGTGGCGATCCTGAGATCGGGCGAGGGGCGCACCTCGCCCACGGTGATCGACAGGCGGTTGAGCTCCGGGTCGTGGATCTCACCCCGCATCAGAACCTCCGAGAGGGTGCGGCGGATCAGCTCGCCCACCCGCAGCTGCCGCTGCGAGGGACCGGGGCCGTCATGGGTGAAGTGATGTCTTGCCATGGCGGGCATGTAATCCTTGCAAGGGGCGATGCCAAGCGGTGCGGCTCAATTGCCGCCCGTGGCCCTCGCGCGACGCTCCACCCGCCCGTCCTCGAAGCCGACGATGACCAGATCGCAGATGTTCAGGAACAGCCCGCTCTCCACCACCCCCGGCACCTGGTTGAGCGCGAGCGAGAGCGCCTGCGGGTCGCCGATGCGCCCCAGATGCAGGTCGAGGATATAATGACCCTCGTCGGTCACGAAGGGGCGCGCGCCGGCTTCGCGCAGCGTCGCGTCGCGGCCCTGAACATCCATGCCGCCCAGCAGCTCCACCACCAGCCGCCTGGTGGTCTGCCAGCCGAAGGGGACGATCTCCACCGGCAGCGCAAAGGCGCCGAGCGTCGTCACCGCCTTGGCCGCGTCGGCGATGACGATCATCCGGTCGGAGGCGGTGGCGACGATCTTTTCGCGCAGCAGCGCGCCGCCGCCGCCCTTGATCAGGTCGAGACCGGGATCGAATTCGTCGGCGCCGTCGATGGTCACATCAAGCCATGTCGCCTCGTCGAGCGTGATCACCTCGATGCCGGCCTCGCGCGCCAGATCGGCGGTGCGGGTGGAGGTGGGCACGCCCCGGATGCGCAGCCCCTCGTCGTGCACCCGCTCGCCGAGGCGGCGCACCATCCATGCGGCGGTGGATCCGGTGCCGAGCCCCACGCGCATTCCGTTCTCGATCTCATCCGCCGCACACCGGGCGGCGGCGCGCTTGGCCCTGTCGATGGGGGACAATTCTTCGGTCATGGGACGGCTCCGTCTGGCTCTGACCGGCCTTATAGGGGCGTTGCCCCCCGGGCGCGAGGGACAATCGCCCGCAATCGCCCTCAGAGGGTCATGTGACGCGCGCGCGCGCCGCGCTCGATCGCCGCCGCATGCAGCCGGTCGATATCGAGCTCGTAGCGGATTTCCTCGAGCAGGCGCAATTCCCGGTCATTGAGCCTGCCATCGGCGGCGGCCACGTCGCAGGCGAGCGCATAGGCCGTCTCGAACAGGCGTTCGGGCAGGTTCTCGCGGACAAGGCCAAACAGCGCATCGAGCCCGTCCTCGACGGCAAAGAGATCGAACACGGTCTGCGCCATGACCCGAAGCCGGTCGGGATCGTAATTGGCAAAGACCGGCAGGTTGTTGATCTGGCTCTCGATCTTGATCAGTTCGGCGGTGCGGATATCCTCGTCGGAGGCAGAGACGGCGATCATCACCGCGACAAGGCAATCCTCGGGGCTGAGCGGGTGGGGGGCGGGCTCGGACATGGCGGATCCTTCAGGGGGTGATGTTGCGGCGCAGAATATTGACTGTCCCGCGCTGCGGCAATAGGTAGCCGCAGATGCGCGCGGGTCCTTGCCGCCGCAAAACCGCCGCCGCAAAACCCCGGAGTTCGAGCGATGTCCGACCTGCGCGAAGCCGCGATGCAGTCGAAAGCCTGGCCCTTTGAAGAGGCGCGCCGGGTGCTCAAACGCTACGAGAAGGCCCCGCCGGAGAAGGGGCATGTGCTGTTCGAGACGGGATACGGTCCCAGCGGCCTGCCGCATATCGGCACGTTCGGCGAGGTGCTGCGCACCACGATGATCCGCCGCGCCTTCGAGGTGATCAGCGATATTCCCACCCGGCTCATCTGCTTTTCCGACGATCTCGACGGGATGCGCAAGGTGCCGGGCAACGTGCCCAACCCCGAGATGCTGCGCGAACACCTGCAAAAGCCGCTGACCAGCGTGCCCGACCCGTTCGGCGAATACGAGAGCTTCGGCCATCACAACAACGCCATGCTGCGGCGGTTTCTGGATACCTTCGGGTTCGAGTATGAATTCTACTCCGCCACCGAATTCTACCGCTCCGGGCAATTCGACGAGGTGCTGCTGCGCGCGGCCGAACGCTATGACACGATCATGGCGATCATGCTCAAATCCCTGCGCGAGGAGCGCCGCAAGACCTATTCCATCTTCCTGCCGATCCACCCCGAGACCGGGCGCGTCCTCTATGTCCCGATGAAGCACGTGGACGGGGCCCGCGGCGAGATCACCTTTGACGACGAGGAAGGGCGCGAATGGACGCTGCCCGTCACCGGCGGCCGGGTCAAGCTGCAATGGAAGCCCGATTTCGGCGCGCGCTGGGCGGCGCTTGGCGTCGATTTCGAGATGTATGGCAAGGACCATTCCACCAACACGCCGATCTATGACGGCATCTGCCGCGCGCTCGGCGCGCCCGCGCCCGAGCATTTCACCTATGAGCTGTTCCTCGACGAAAAGGGGCAGAAGATCTCCAAATCCTCGGGCAATGGCATCTCGATCGACGAATGGCTGCGCTATGCCGCGACCGAGAGCCTGAGCTATTTCATGTATCTCAAGCCCAAGACCGCGAAGCGGCTCCATTTCGACGTGATCCCCAGGGCGGTGGACGAATACCACCAGCACCTGCGCGCCTGGGCGGGGCAGGACATCGCACAGCGCCTGAACAATCCCGTGCACCACATCCATAACGGAAATGTCCCCGAGAGCCGGATGGTGGTGCCCTTCTCGATGCTGCTCAATCTCGCCTCGGTGGTTTCGGCGCATGACAAGGAGGTGCTCTGGGGCTTCATCCGCCGCTATGCGCCCGAGGCGAGCCCCGAGAGCCACCCCGATCTCGACGCCGCGGTGGATGGCGCGGTGCGCTATTACGAGGATTTCGTGGCGCCCCACAAGGTCTATCGCGCGCCCACCGATCACGAACGCGAGGCGCTGGCGGAATTGCGCGACCGGCTCGCCGCGCATGAGGGGCCGCGCGACGACGAGACGCTCCAGGCGATCGTCTATGACGTGGGCCGCGACCGGTTCGAGCCGCTGCGCGACTGGTTCAAGGCGCTCTACGAGGTGCTTCTGGGGGCGAGCCAGGGACCGCGCTTTGGCGGGTTCATCGCGCTTTACGGCGTGGAAGAGACGGCGGCGCTCATCGACCGGGCGCTGGCGGGGGAACTCGCCTGACAGGGCGCGGCATCCGGATTTGACAGGGGCGCGCCGGAATGGCCCTGGGCGGGCGTTCAGGTCTTGCTCCAGATGCGCGGAGTCAAGGCGCGGCACGCGCCGCCGCGCAGCGCCCGACCGCCCGGGTCGCACCGGAGGTGCGCCAATTCAAGCGGCACGCCTTCGGCGTGACGGGCGGGCGCTTTTGCAACGTCAACGTCCGCTCAATCGTTGCAGTATCTGGCACCATAAATCGAGGACCACGCGCGTTCTTGCGCCCACCCGCGGGCGGGCGCTGCGCGGCATGCCGACCGGCGTGCCAAGTGGCAGCGCGCGGCCCCGACGGGTGACCGTGCAGACGCAGGCACTTTGTGTCAGGTGTCGAACACTAGCGACGGGAATTCCGACGCCGAGGCTTGATCGCCGCCGCGTTCCCGCCTATACGACCCGGGCCCGGAATCGCCTGTCGCTCCCGGGCCTGTTATCCGTGGCATATCCGGCGCCTTCTTCGGCCCGTTTCGAGCGCCCCGGAAACAGCAGGAACAGAAGAATGACGGCCTGATCTCCGGCGGGCGCCACGGCGGACCCGGAAGAAGACCAGGAGCTCTGAGGCCGCGAGACATCGTTGCGGGAGAACCGCACGCATATCAGGAGAGAAGCGATGGACCTGATCGCTCAGATCGAGGCGGAACAGATCGCCGCCCTCGGGAAGACCATTCCCGATTTCAAGGCCGGCGACACGATCCGCGTCGGCTACAAGGTGACCGAAGGCACCCGTTCGCGCGTGCAGAATTTCGAGGGCGTCTGCATCAGCCGCAAGAACGGCAAGGGCATCGCCGGGTCGTTCACCGTGCGCAAGATTTCCTTTGGCGAGGGCGTGGAACGGGTGTTCCCGCTCTATTCGACCAATATCGACTCGATCGAGGTGGTGCGCCGGGGCCGTGTGCGCCGCGCCAAGCTCTACTACCTGCGCTCGCGTCGTGGCAAATCGGCCCGCATCGCCGAGGACGCCAATTACAAGCCCCTCACGGGCAAATCCGCATAAGGACCGGCACGATGAAAAAGGACATCCATCCCGATTACCACGTCATCAACGTCAAGATGACCGACGGCACCATCGTGCAGATGCGCTCGACCTGGGGCAAGGAGGGCGACACGCTGTCGCTCGATATCGACCCCACGGTGCACCCCGCCTGGACAGGCGGCGGCACCCGCCTCACCGATGCCGGTGGCCGCGTGTCGAAGTTCAAGAACAAATACGCCGGTCTCGGGTTCTGATTGCCCCCCCGGTCCCGCGCGATCGCCGCCCCTCACGGGGCGGCGTTTGCGTTTGGGGCGAGGGCAGGCGCATGACCTGCGTCCTGCCGCCGCTCATACCCTCATGCCCTTGTGCCCGGCGGGCCGCGCTTTCATATTGGCCCGACAGGATGGAGAGCACGACATGAGCGATTTTCCCGGCTGGCATGGCACCACCATCATCGGCGTGCGCAGGGGCGGCGAGGTGGTGATCGCCGGCGACGGGCAGGTGAGCCTCGGCCAGACGGTGATCAAGGGCACCGCCCGCAAGGTCCGCCGCCTTTCACCCGGCGGGCATGAGGTGGTGGCGGGTTTTGCGGGCTCCACCGCCGATGCCTTTGCCCTGCTCGAACGGCTCGAGGCAAAGCTCGAGGCGACGCCCGGCCAGTTGCAGCGCGCCTGCGTCGATCTGGCCAAGGACTGGCGCACCGACCGATACCTGCAAAAGCTCGAGGCGATGCTGATCGTCACCGACGGCGCACAGCTTTTCGTGATCACCGGCGCGGGTGATGTGCTCGAGCCCGAACATGACATCGCCGCCATCGGCTCGGGCGGCAATTTCGCGCTGGCCGCCGCGCGCGGTCTGGCCGGGAACCCCGACCTCACCGCCGAAGAGATCGCCCGCCGCGCCATGGCCATCGCCGCCGATATCTGCGTCTATACCAATGGCAACCTGACGGTGGAGACAATTTCCCGATGACCGACCTCACCCCCCGCGAGATCGTCTCCGAGCTCGACCGTTTCATCATCGGCCAGCGCGATGCCAAGCGCGCCGTCGCGGTGGCGCTGCGCAATCGCTGGCGGCGCAAGCAGCTGACGGCGGATCTGCGCGACGAGGTCTATCCCAAGAACATCCTGATGATCGGCCCCACCGGCGTCGGCAAGACCGAGATCAGCCGCCGCCTCGCGCGCCTCGCCCGCGCGCCCTTCATCAAGGTCGAGGCGACCAAATTCACCGAGGTGGGCTATGTCGGCCGCGATGTCGAACAGATCATCCGCGACCTTGTCGATATCGCCATCGCCGAGACCCGCGAACACATGCGCGAGGAGGTGCGCACCCGCGCCCACAAGGCCGCCGAGGATCGCGTCATCGCCGCCATCGCCGGCGAGGATGCCCGCGAGGCCACGCGCGAGATGTTCCGCAAGAAGCTCCGCGCCGGCGAGCTCGACGATACCGTGATCGAGATCACCCTCGCCGACAACGCGAACCCCTTCGGCATGATGGACATCCCCGGCCAGCCCGGCCAGATGGGCGCGCTCAATATCGGCGACATCTTCGGCAAGGCCTTTGGCCCGCGCCGCACCACCAGGCGCCTCACCGTCGCCGAGAGCCATGATCTGCTCATCGGCGAGGAGGCGGACAAGCTCCTCGATGACGAGACCGTGACGCGCACCGCGCTCGAGGCGGTCGCACAGAACGGCATCGTGTTTCTCGATGAAATCGACAAGGTCTGCGCCCGCTCGGATGCGCGCGGCGCCGATGTCAGCCGCGAGGGCGTGCAGCGCGACCTGCTGCCGCTGATCGAGGGCACCACCGTCAGCACGAAACACGGCCCCGTGCGGACCGACCATATCCTGTTCATCGCCTCGGGCGCCTTCCACATCGCCAAGCCCTCGGATCTCCTGCCCGAATTGCAGGGTCGGCTGCCGATCCGGGTGGAGCTTCGCGCGCTGACCGAGGCCGATTTCATCCGCATCCTGACCGAGACCGACAACGCGCTGACGCGCCAGTATGCCGCCCTCATGGGCACCGAGGAGGTGACCGTCACCTTTACCGAGGACGGCATCGCCGCGCTCGCCCGGATCGCGGCGGAGGTCAACCAGACGGTCGAGAATATCGGTGCGCGGCGTCTCTACACGGTGATGGAGCGCGTCTTCGAGGAGCTGAGCTTTGCCGCGCCGGACCGCGCGGGCGACACGGTGATCGTCGATGCCGATTTCGTGGAGGCGAACCTCGGCGAATTGATGCGCTCGGCGGATTTGTCACGCTATGTATTGTAGGGGGGTGTCGGGGCAGGCCCGCGCATACGCCCCGCCCCCCTCAACGCAGGAAAGCGCGAAAGCGCCGTAGCGCGACGGTGAACATCACCGAGCCGATCACCACCAGCGCCAGGAGCTGCGGCCAGACCACCGAGAGCCCCGCGCCCCGGAACAGCACCGCCTGCGACAGGTCGATGAAATGCGTGTTGGGCGCGGCGAGCATCACGTATTGCACCGCCTCGGGCATCGATTCGCGCGGCGTCATGCCGCCCGAGAGGATATCGAGCGGCAGAAGCACCAGCAGCAGCAGCATGGCAAATTGCGGCATCGAGCCGGTGACCGTGGCCAGGAGAATGCCGAGCGAGGTGGTGGCAAAGAGGTGCAGCGCCGCGCCGGTCAGGAACAGCGCGACCGACCCCGCCACCGGCACGCCCAGAACGCCCTGCACCATGATCGTCAGCGACAGCCCGGTGGCCAGCAGCACCACCGCGCCCATGCTGAGAACCTTGCTCGTCATGATCTCGACCGGGGTCACCGGCATGACCAGCAGATGCTCGACCGTGCCGTGATCGCGCTCGCGGATGAGGGCGGCGCCCGACAGGATGATCGAGAGCATCGTCACCGCGCTGATCACCGCCGTCAGCGCCCCGAACCAGCCGGGATCGAGCGCCGGGTTGAACCGCGCGCGCGCCGTCAGATCGACCGGGACCGGCGGCGCCGCCGCATCGCGCACGGCCCAGCCGGTGATCTCCTGATCGACGATCGCCTGCACATAGCCCGCGCCGGTAAAGGCCTGGCTGACCCGCGTCGCATCCACGTTCAGCTGGAGCTCGGGCCGGTCGCCGGCCAGCAGGTCACGCTGGAAATCGGGCGGGATGACGAGCGAGAACGTGTCGATCCCGGCATCCATCCGCGCATCCATCTCGGCCAGGTCGATATGCGCGGGCGGCACGAAATAGGGCTCGAGAAACGCATCGCCGATCCGGCGCGACAGCGGCGAGGCATCCTCGTCCACGATCCCGATGGTGGCGCGGTTCAGCGTCTCGGGCATGGCGGTGGCGTGGGTATAGATATCGAGCGTGAAGGCATAGACCACGAGCACCATCAGAAGCGGATCGCGCAGCAGGCCGCGCAGCTCCTTCATCGCGAGGTGAAGCACATGCGCCAGCCGCATCGCTCAGGTCTCCTGCTTGCGCACGAATACCGCGCCGAGCGCCACCACCACCGGCAGCAGCAGCAGCATCGGCACGAATGCGCCGGCCAGATCGCCGAAACCGAGCGCCTTGGCAAAGGTGCCGCGCGAGATGGTGACGAAATGGCTGGTCGGATAGATCTCGCCGATCACGCGCCCCATGCCCTCGAGCGAGGACACCGGATCGACGATACCGCCATATTGCGTCGCCGGAATCAGCGTCGCCAGCGCGGTCAGAAACAGCGCCGCGACCTGGCTCGAGGTGAAGGCCGAGATCAACAGCCCGAGCCCGGTGGACAGGATGACATAGATCACCGCCCCGAGCGAGAGCGCCAGCACGCTGCCCTTGACCGGCACCCCGAAGACGGTGACCGCCAGCGCCAGCAGCAGCAGGTAATTGGCAAAGCCGAGCACCACATAGGGGAGCTGCTTGCCAAGCAGGAATTCGAGCCGCCGGGCAGGCGTCACATAGAGGTTGATGATGGAGCCGGTTTCCTTCTCGCGCGCGACCGACAGCACCGCGAGCATCGCGGGGATCAGCATCAGGAGCAGCGGGATCACCGCCGGCACCATCGCATTGAGGCTCGTCACGTCGGGATTGTAGCGATAGCGCAGCTCCAGCGCATAGAGCCCCGCCACCGCCTCTTCGCCCTGCGCCTGCCGGATCTGATCCGACAGCCAGTGCGCGTGCATCCCCAGCACATAGCCGCGCACCGTCTCGGCGCGCATCGGCATGGCGCCGTCGAACCAGGCGCCGATCTCCACCGGGCGCCCGCGCCCGAGATCGGCGGCGAAACCGGGCGGGATTTCCAGCGCCAGGCTGATCTCGCCGGCGCGCATCCGCGCCTCGAGATCGTCATGCCCCGCGAGCGGCGGCATCTCGTCGAAATAGCGCGATCCGGCGAGGTCGTTGACATAGGATTGACTGGTCACCGTCTGGTCATGGTCGAGCGCCGCGAATTTCAGGTGCTCGACATCGAGCGAGATACCATAGCCCAGCACGATCATGAGGATCACGCTGCCGAGGCTGGCAAGCGTGAGGCGGATCGGGTCGCGCCGCAATTCCAGCGATTCACGCCAGGAAAAACTCAGCAGCCGCGCCAGGCTGAACCTGCCACGGCGCGCCACGTCGGCGGCCCCCTCCGCGCCACCGCCAAGCGCGCCTGCGCCCGCCTCTGCCGGGGCCGCGCCATCCTCCTGCGCCGCCTCGCGCAGATGGTGCACGAAGGCGTCGTCGAGGGTCTCGGCACCGGCCTCGGTCCGGATCTCCTCGGGACGGCCCGAGACCAGCACGCGCCCGGCATGCATGAGCGATATACGGTCGCAGCGCGCGGCCTCGCTCATGAAATGGGTGGACAGGAAGATGGTCACCCCATCGGTGCGCGAGAGGTCCACCAGCGCCTGCCAGAACACGTCCCGCGCCACCGGATCGACGCCCGAGGTCGGCTCGTCGAGGATCAGGATCTCGGGGCGATGGATCAGCGCCACCGCCAGCGACAGCCGCTGCCGCACCCCGAGCGGCAGGCGCATGGGCAGGCTGTCCAGCACGCCCTCCAGATCGAAGCGCTGCGCCAGTTCGGCGATGCGCGGGGCGATCGTGTCGGCGGGCAGATCGAACAGCCGCGCGTGCAGCTCGAGGTTCTGCCGCACCGTCAGTTCGGAATAGAGCGAAAAGCTCTGCGTCATGTAGCCGATGCGCTTGCGCGTTTCCATGTCACGGGCATCGACTGTCTGACCATAGAGGCGCGTCTGGCCTTCGGAGGGCTCCAGCAGCCCGGTCAGCACCTTCATCGTCGTGGTCTTGCCGCAGCCGTTCGAGCCGAGAAAGCCGAAGATCTCGCCGCGCTGGATGCGAAAGCTCACGTTGTCCACGGCGGTGAAATCGCCAAAGCGGACCGAGAGGTTCTCGGCCTCGATGACCGGGGCGGCTTCGGCTCCGGGCGCGCGGGGCGGGATAACGAGATCGTGATGGCGGGCGCGCTTTTCCTCGGGCAGCAGGGCGATAAAGGCCGCGTCCAGGTCCCCGGTGCCGGTGCGCGCCATGAGATCGGCGGGGCTGCCGGTGGCCAGCACCCGGCCCGCATCCATCGCCACGAGGTGATCGAACCGCGCCGCCTCTTCCATGTAGGCGCTGGCCACCAGCAGGCTCATGCCCGGCCGGGCGTCTCGGATCCGCCCGATCAGCCCCCAGAACTCACGCCGGGACAGGGGATCGACGCCGGTGGTCGGCTCGTCGAGGATCAGCAGATCCGGGTCATGGATGAGCGCGCAGCACAGGCCCAGCTTCTGCTTCATGCCGCCCGAGAGCTTGCTCGCGGGGCGATCGGCGAATTTCGCAAGATCCGTCGCCTCCAGAAGCCCGGCAATCCGATGCTCCCGCTCTTCGCGGCCCTCACCGAAAAGATGCCCGAAAAAGGCCACGTTCTCATGCACCGAGAGCGTCGGGTAGAGGTTCCGCCCCAGGCCCTGCGGCATGTAGGCGATGCGCGGGCAGATGCGGGCGCGGTGCGTGGCGCGGGCCATGTCGCCGCCCAGCACCTCGAGCGTCCCCTCCTGCAGCTTTCGCGCCCCCGCAACCAGCGCCAGAAGGCTGGACTTGCCCACGCCGTCCGGCCCGATCAGGCCGGCGACACAGCCCGCCGGCAGCGTCAGCGATACCCCGTCGAGCGCCGCCACGCGCCCGTAGCGCAGGGTGATACCCTCTGCGCGGACCACCGCATCGGCTGGGCTCATTCGAGCACCCGCCCCTCGGCGGCGGCGGGCCAGGGCGCCTCGGGATCCAGCCGGACCCAGGCGACACCGGGCAGGCCGGTCTTGGCATAATCGGCATATTTCGCGAGCAGCTCGGGCGCGATCCGGGCGCGGACGCGGAACATGAGCTTCTCGCGCTCCACCTCGGTTTCCACGGTCTTGGGGGTGAACTGCGCCACATCCGAGACAAAGGACACCTCGGCGGGGATGACGATTCCGGGGGCCGCGTCGAGCAGCAGGCGCACCTCGCTGCCAAGCCCGATCCGGCCGACCGCAGCGGTCGGCAGGAAGAAGGTCATGTAGACATCGCCCAGATCGACCATGTTGACGACCCGACCGCCGCCGCCGACCACCTCGCCCTCGCGCGCGACGATGAACTGCACCCGGCCCGCGCGCGGCGCGGTCAGGGTGCTGTCCTCGATCTGGACGTCAATCTCGTCGATGGCGGCCTGGGCCGCGATCACGGCGGCCTCGGCGCTCACGACCGAGGCTTCGGCCGAGGTCACACCGGCCTGCGCCGCCGCCAGCGCCGCCTCGGCCGAGGCCACCGCCGCCGCCGCCCCGAAAGCGGCCGCCCGGTCCAGTTCCAGCACCCGCTCGGAGGTGATATTCCCCTGCGCGAGCGCCTCGGAACGCTCCAGCTGGCGCCGGGCGACAATCTCGGTGGAGCGCCGCTCGGCAAGGACCGCCTCGGCGGCGCGCACCTCGGCGGCGCGCTGCGTGACCAGCAGCCGCGCATTCTCGACCGCGATCCCTGCGCGCTGGTGCTCGGCCACGGCCTGGTGGCGCGCGGCCCGCAACTGCCGGGTGTCCAGTTCTGCGAGCGGCTCGTCCGCGGCGACGAGCTCTCCCTCGCGGACCAGGATGCGCCCGACCCGTCCCGGCCGCGTCGCCGCGACGTCGATTTCCACCGCTTCGATGCGCCCGTTGCCGCGCGCAAATGCGTCCGAAGCCCATTGTGCGCTGTCCCCCCGCCAGAGAAGAAAGCCGCCGAACGCCAGCGCCGCGGCCACCAACCACAATGCAATGGACCCGAATCGCGTCATGTCTGTAACGTCTCCCCGAAGCTCATTTGGCCCGCCCATCTGCCCGCGACCTTGACCCGGCAAGCTGCTTGCCCTATCTGCCGCGCAACCATCGACCGACCGGACGGTACAGTCTTGCCTCGACACTCGCCGATCAGCACGGGGACGTCAAGGGCGCGCATCCTCGCCGCGGCGCGCGCGGTCGCTGCGCGGCAGGGGGCCGCGCATGTCTCGCTCGATGCCATCGCGCGGGAGGCGGGGCTGAGCAAGAGTGGCGTGCTTTACAATTTCGCGTCCAAGCGCGCGCTGATGGCTGCGCTGCTCGACGAGATGCTGGCCGAACACAGGGCGCTCGACGCGCAGGTGCCGCAGGGCGCCCGGCGCCGCGATCTGCGGCGTCATTTCCTCTCGGTGACGACCATGGATTGCGTGAATTCGGATCTGTCCATGGCCATTCTCGCCATCGCGGCGACCGAGCCCGACCTCCTCGATCCGCTGCGCGGCGAGCTGGAGGAGGATCTGGCCCGCATCACCGACGAAACGGCTGACCCTGCGACAGCGCATGTGATTTTCTTCGCGCTGCAAGGGCTTCGCTTTCACAAGCTGCTGAACCTGCCGGATGGCGGACCGCCCGTCCGGGACAGGGTGCATGCGCGCCTGCAGGAGATGATCGAAAATGCCCCGTAAGCTCAAACTTGGCGCGCTGACCGGACTGGGAGTTCTGGCTTGTGCGGGCATCGTGCTGCTCGCGGTGCCCGGCTGGCAGGGCCGGGCCGAGGGACAGGATGCGGCCCCCCCTGCCGGGGGCGGGCCGGTGCTGGCCGCGCCCATCCCGGTCGAGGTCACGCCGGCGCTGGAGGTGATGGAGCCCCAGACCCGCTCCTTTGCCGGGGCGGTGGAGGCGCTGCGCACTGTCGATCTCGCCTTCCAGATCTCCGGTCAGCTGCTCGAGTTCCCGGTGATCGCGGGCGATTTCCTGCCCGCCGGCGCCCTGATCGGGTCGATCGACGAGGTGGATTTCCAGCTTGCGCTGGACCGGGCGCGCGCGGCGCATGACCTGGCGCGCACCGAACTCGAGCGCGCGACGGCGCTGTCCGAGCGCGGCGTGGCGGCCGATGCCCGGCTGGACACGGCCCGCGCGGAATTCGCGCAGGCCGAGGTCGCCCTGCGCGAGGCCGAGCGACGGCTGAGCCAGACCCGGGTCCGCGCGCCGTTCGATGCGATCGTGGCGCGCACCTTCACCGAGGCCTTCACCAATGTCACCCCGGCCGAGCCGGTGGTGCGCCTGCACGATGTCTCGGAGATGCTGATCCGCATCTCCCTGCCCGAGGATCTCGCTGCGGCGGCGCGCGTCCAGCCGGAGCTTTTCGATGTGACGGCGACCTTTCCCGCGGCGCCCGGCTATCGCGCGAGGCTCGAGCCGCGCAGCTTCGCGGCCGAGGCCGATCCGAGCACGCGCACCTTCGACATCGAATTCCGGATCGTCGGCGAGGTCGATCCGCGCATCCTGCCCGGCATGACCGCCAAGGTCTCGGTCGGCGAGCGTGACAACGCGGCGACGATGCGCGCGGTCTCGGTGCCGGTCTCGGCGGTGGACACGACCAGCCGCGCCGATCCGACGGTCTGGATCTACGATCCCGAGACGGGCACGGTGACGCGGCGCAACGTCCGGATCGGCCTGCCGCGGGGCAGTCAGATCATCGTGCTCGAGGGGCTCGCGGCGGGCGAACTGGTCGTTTCGGCGGGGTGGTGGCGCCTGCGCGAGGGAATGAAGGTGCGCGTGCCGGGCCTGTGACCGGGATGACGCCGATGACGACGCGCCGGTTCCGGCCTTGCTGATACCAACGGGAAGGATCTTTCAAAGTGGCATCGAGAACTGAAGGCGCCGGCAGCCGGAGCATCGCCTACGGTGCGATCCAGCGCCCCGTCGCCGTCTGGCTGGGCATCCTTTTCTGTCTTCTCGGGGGGCTCTGGGGGCTGGCCAATGTCGGCCGCCTGGAGGATCCGAGCTTTACCCTCAAGACGGCGCTGGTTTTCGTCCCTTATCCCGGCGCGACCGCCGAGGAGGTCGAAGAGGAGGTCGCCGATGTCGTCGAGAACGCGCTCCAGCAGATGCGCCAGCTCGACCGGGTCGAATCGAAATCCATGCCGGGCATGGCGCAGATCACCGTCGAGATCGACATGCGCTACGGCCCCGACGAGATCCCCCAGGTCTGGGACGAGATGCGCCGGCGGATCGGCGATGTGCGCGGAGAACTCCCCGATGGCGCGCGCGATCCGATCATCAATGACGATTTCGGCGATGTCTATGGCCTGTTCTACGCCGTCACCACGCAGGGCCTGACGCCCGCCGAACAGCGCGACCTCGCCACGATGCTGCGGCGGGGTCTGGTCACGGTGGACGGTGTTGCCAAGGTCGAGGTCCAGGGGCTGATCGAGGAAGAAATCACCATCGCCATCGACCCTGCCCGGCTCGAGGGGCTGGGCGTGCCGCCGGATCAGTTGATCGGGGTCATCGCCAGCGAGAACAAGGTCTTTGCCAATGGCGAGATCACCGCCGACACGGCGCGGATCGCGCTGTCCGTGCCACCCGGCTATGCCACGGTCGAAGGGATCGAAGCGCTGCGGCTGGGCGCGGCGGGGCAGGTCGGGCAGGCCACCGTCTATGATATCGCGACCGTCCGGCGCCACGAGGTCGAGCAGCCCGATAACATCATCCGCCAGAACGGGGTGCGGGCGTTCACCATCGGCATCTCGGCCCTGACCGATCGCAACGTCGTCGCCGTCGGCGAGGCGGTCGAGGCGCGGCTCGCCGAACTCGCCGCGCTTCTGCCCGAGGGAACCGAGCTGTTGCCGATCTACGAGCAGCACAAGGTCGTGGACGAGGCCGTCTCCAATTTCCTTTTCGGGCTGATGCAATCCGTCATCATCGTGGTCGGCGCGCTGATGCTGACCATGGGCTGGCGCGCGGGCCTCGTGGTCGGCTCGACGCTGGGCCTGACGGTCATGGGAACGGTCTTCTTCATGGCGGTCTTCGGGATCGAGATGGAGCGCATCAGCCTTGGCGCGCTGATCATCGCCATGGGGATGCTGGTCGATAACGCCATCGTCATCGCCGAGGGCATGGTGATCGGCATGGCCCGTGGCAAATCGCCCGAGGACGCCGCCGCCGAGGCCGAGAGCGCGACGAGCATCCCGCTTCTCGGGGCAACGGTGATCGGCATCATGGCATTCTCGGGTATCGGCCTGTCGCCCGACGCCACCGGCGAATTCCTGTTCTCGCTCTTCGCGGTGATCGCGATTTCGCTCCTGCTGAGCTGGGTTCTGGCGGTCACCATCACGCCCTATCTCGGGAAACTGCTGCTCAGAGCGCCCAAAGACACCTCCGCCGATCCCTACAGGGGGGTCATCTACAGAATCTACCGGGGCATCCTGCACGGATCGCTGCGCGCGCGCTGGCTGGTGATCATGACCATCGTCGGCATCACGGTCGCCTCGATCATGGCCTTCGGACAGGTGAAACAGGCGTTCTTCCCGGCCTCGAACACCCCGCTCTTCTATGTCGAGTTGCAGCTGCCGCAGGGCACCGACATTCATGTCACGGACCGCGCCATGAAGCGGCTCGAGGAGATCATCATGGCCGAGCCCGACGTGGTGGCGGTCACGACGCTGGTCGGGCGCGGGGCGAGCCGCTTCATGCTGACCTACAACCCCGAACAGGCCGATCCGAGCTATGGTCAGCTGATCGTGCGCACCCGCACGGCCGAGGTGATCCCGGCCATGGCGGCGCGGCTGAACCGTGATCTTGCGGAGGAATTTCCCAATGCCCTGGTGCGGACCGAGGAGCTTGTGTTCGGTCCGCCTGCGGGGGATGCGGTGGCGGTGCGCTTTTCCGGGCCTGATCCGCTGATCCTGCGCCAGCTGGCCGATGAGGCGCTCCTCATCTATGAGGCGGCGGGCACGATCACCAATCCGCGCACCAACTGGCGCCAGCGCGAACTGATGGTCGTTCCTGTCGTGGACGAGGCCCGGATGCGCCTGACCGGCGCCACCCGCGAATCGGTCGCCGATACGGTGCAGGTCGGCACCTCGGGGCTGCGGGTCGCCGCGCTGCGCGAAGGCGATGCCGAGGTGCCGATCTACCTGCGCCTGCCCGAGGATCAGCGCGACGGCATCGACCGGGTCCGCGATCTGCCGGTGTGGTCGCCGGGGGCCGGCGCCTATGTGCCGATGTCGAACATGGTCACCGACATGGAGGTGCAGCTTGCCGAGGCGCTGATCCACCGCCGCGACCGCGAGCGCACGATCACCGCGCAGGGCGGCAAGCGGGCAGGGCTGACGGCGGACCAGGCATTTCGCAGCGTCCGCGCCGATATCGAGGCGATGGAGCTGCCGCCCGGCTACAGCATGGAATGGGGCGGCGAATTCGAGAGCTCGCAGGATGCGCAGGCATCGCTCGGCAGGCAATTGCCGCTGGGCTTTCTCGTGATGCTCACGATCTCGATCCTGATGTTCAACAAGGTGCGCCAGCCGCTCATCCTGTGGCTCGTGGTGCCGATGTCGGTGACCGGCATGGTGCTGGGGCTGCTGGGCAGCGGCCTGCCCTTTACCTTTACCGCGCTCCTGGGCTTCCTGTCGCTGTCGGGGATGCTGATGAAGAACGCCATCGTTCTGGTCGAGGAGATCGACATGCGCCGGGAGGCGGGCGATGCGGATTTCGACGCGGTGGTTGGCGGATCGGTCAGCCGTCTGCGGCCGGTGATGCTCGCGGCTGGCACCACGATCTTCGGCATGTTGCCGCTGCTGCCCGATGCCTTCTTTGCGTCGATGGCGGTGACGATCATGGGCGGCCTCGCCTTTGCCTCGGTGCTCACGCTGCTGGCGGTGCCGGTGCTCTATGCGCTGATGTTCGGGATCAAGCCGCCGCCATCATCCTCCGGGCAGCAGGCCGCCGCCTGACCGGGGCGGCGGGTGGCGCTCGGGCAGCGCCCTGTGCCATTATCCCTCGTCGAGCCGGCAGCGCAGTTCGCGCAGCACCGGCAGGCTCGCGCGGACACGATCCTCGCCCAGATCGCGGATCAGGTCCGACACCATCGGCGTGATCGCGGAAATCGCGACATCGCGCGCCCGTCGCCCCGAGGGGCTGATCGAGACCATCTTGCGGCGGGCATCGTCCCAGTCGGGGCGGATATGGACATATCCCGCCAGTTCCAGCTTGGACAGGGTGTTGGTCATCGCCCCGCGCGTGACGTGAAACGCCCGGGCAAGCTGCGCCGGGCTGCGTTCATCGCCAAGCCGCGCGAGGTGGTTGAGCACCGAGAAATGCGAGATTTCCATGCCCCTGGGCAGCACCCGGCCGAGCCGCGCGCGAATCAGCTGCTCGCAGGTCAGGATCTCACCAAAGAGCGCGACCGCGAGGGAATTGCTGGTGGTCTCGTCCATTCAGGGGCCGTCGAACTCCCGGTCGTGGCGCAGCGAAGGCACGCGTTTGCGTGCTTGTGCCACTTCCGAGAGGTCGAGATCAACCGTGACGATGCCCGGCGCGGTGCCGCCATCGGCCAGCACCTCGCCCCAGGGGGCCACCACGAGGCTGTGGCCATGGGTGCGCCGCGCCTTGCCACGGCTCGCCGTGTGGGTGCCGGTCTGCGCCGGGGCGAGCACGAAACAACCGGTCTCGATGGCGCGCGCGCGCAAGAGCACCTCCCAATGCGCCGCCCCGGTGACATGCGAAAAGGCGGCGGGCACGGTGAGGATATCCGCGCCGGCCTGCGCAAGGCGGCGGTAGAGATGGGGAAAGCGGATGTCGTAGCAGATGCTGAGGCCGATCCGGCCCCAGGGTGTCTCGGCGAGGGTCGCGCGTGTGCCGGGGCGAAAGCCGTCGGATTCGCGATATGTCTCCTCGGGAGACACGTCCACGTCGAACATGTGGATCTTGTCGTATCGGGCGCGGATCCCGCCCGCATCGTCGATCAGGAAAGAGCGATTGGCAAAGCGCCCGTCAGGATCGCCGGTCCGGAGCGCGAGCGAACCGATCAGCAGCCAGACGCCAAGGCGCGCGGCCTCCTCGCGCAGCCCGGCCAGGACCGGATCGCTCTGCTCGGGGCTGAGCACGGCCAGCTGGTGGCGGCGGCTCGACGAGACGCAATTGCTCACCTCCGGGGTGAGGATGAACGCCGCGCCAGCCGCCCTTGCCTCGGCCATGCGCGCGCGCAGCATGGCAAGGTTCGCGGCGGGATCGTCGCCTGACGTGACCTGAAGAAGCGCCACGCGCATGACCCTCACCCCCTCAGCAGCGCGTCGAGCTTGCCCGCGCGCTCCAGCGCATAGAGGTCGTCGCAGCCGCCGACATGGGTCTTGCCGATGAAGATCTGCGGTACGGTATGCCGGCCATTCGCGCGCTGCATCATCTCGGATTTGCGCGCGGGCTGGGCCAGCACATTGATTTCGCTGAAGTTCACGCCCTTCTGTTTGAGCAGCCGCTTGGCCGCGTGGCAGAAGCCGCAGAGCGGCGAGGTATAGATTTCGACGGGTTGCATGGCTGTGCCTCCTGGTCCGGCTCCGCAAGACGAACCTAGGTGTCCTTGCCCGCGCGCGCCAGTGCGAGAATGCACACCTCCGCCGCGCCGCCCGCATGAGCCGCCTGGGTCGCCGCCGAAAGCGTCGCGCCGGAGGTCATCACGTCATCGACCAGGATCAGCCGCGCGCCCCGCAGCATGGCGATGCGGCGGGGATTGGCGCGGATCGCCCCGTCGAGAGCGGCATGGCGCGCCGCCCGGTCGAGCCCCTTGAGGCGCGGGGTGGAGCGGGTACGAATCAGCAGATCGGGCACCAGGATGAGACCCGTCTCGCGCGCCAGCGCCTGCGCCAGCAGCGCGGACTGGTTGAACCGCCGCGACAGCAGCCGCAGGGGATGCAGTGGCACCGGCGCGAGGATCGTGCCGGGGGCAAGGAGCGGCTTGCCCACCCGCGCGAGCCATTTGCCCGCGGGGCGCGCCACGTCATGCCGGTCGCCATGCTTGAGCGCGAGCACCAGCCGTCGGCCATTCGCCTCGTAGCGCAGCGCCGCGCGCCCGCGTGCCCAGGGCCGGGCGATGCGCAGGCACTCGTCGCAATGCACGGTGCCGTCGCTCTCGCCGGGAAGCGGCCTGCCGCAGAGATCGCAGACCAGCCCGGCGATGAAGGGCGTATCGCGCCAGCACGGCCCGCAGAGACCAAAGGCGTCGGCCACCGTCGCACCGCAGAGCGTGCAGCGTGGCGGATAGACAAGCGCGACCGCCATTTGTAAAGCCGGGTGCATCGCCCCGTCCCCTTCCTCCTGCCCGTGAGCCGGACCATGCTGATCGACCGCCCCGCCCTCTTGCGTCAGCGCGCGCGCGTCGCCCGCGCGCCCGCGATGTTCCTGCACGATCTGGCCGCCGCCGAGATCGAGGATCGGCTGGCAATGGTTAACAAATCCTTTACAGCGCCCGGAATCGTCTGCGGCTGGCCGGATTTCTGGCAGGCGCGCTTTCCCGGTGCGGCGGTGGTGGCCGACGATCCGGTGCTCGCGCTCGCGCCGGGCGCGCATGATCTGGTGATCCACGCGCTCTGCCTGCATTGGGCCGAGGATCCCGTGGGCCAGCTCGTGCAGGCGCGGCGCGCGCTGCGCCCCGATGGCCTGTTGCTGGCGGTGCTGTTTGGCGGCGGCAGTTTGCAGGAATTGCGCGCATCGATGGCGCAGGCCGAGGCAGATGTGACCGGCGGGCTCTCGCCGCGTGTGCTGCCAATGGCGGAAATCCGCGATCTGGGCGCGCTGTTGCAACGCGCGGGGCTGGCGCTGCCGGTGGCGGACCGGCTGCCGCTCGATCTGCGCTATGGCGATGCGCTGGCGCTGATGCGCGACCTGCGCGCCATGGCCGAGACCAACGCCATGGCCGCGCGCCCGCGCAGGATGCTGCGGCGCGCGGTGCTGGCGCGCGCCTGTGACATCTACGCCACGAGCTTTGCCCATCCCGAGGGTGGCATCCGCGCCAGCGCCGAGATGATCTTTCTCACCGGCTGGGCCCCGGACCCCGGTCAGCCGCAGCCGCTGCGCCCCGGTTCGGCCGCGGCTCGGCTGGCCGATGCGCTCGGCACGCGCGAAAACCGGCTCGACGATTGACCTCTGGCGATAGCCGGTTATGTCACCCCTGACCCGAGACCGGAGGATAGCCCCGATGCCCGACGACGCCCGCACGCGCGCCCGCCACGCCCCCGCCGATCACCCGCCTGTGCCGCGCGCGAAAACCGGCGTGCTGCTCGCCAATCTCGGCACGCCCGACCATTACAGCTACTGGCCGATGCGGCGCTATCTCAACGAGTTCCTCTCCGATCGCCGGGTGATCGACTATGCGCCCTGGAAATGGCAGCCGCTCCTGCAACTGATCATCCTGAGCAAGCGGCCCTTTACCTCGGGCGCGGCCTACAAATCCATCTGGAACGAGGAAAAGGGCGAAAGCCCGCTGATGACCATCACCCGCGACCAGACCGCCGGGCTCGCGCAATCGCTGCACACGCGCTACGGCGATCAGGTCATGGTCGATTTCTGCATGCGCTATGGCAATCCTTCGACCAGATCGAAGGTGCGCGCCATGGTCGAGGCGGGCTGTCGGCGCATCCTGTTCTTTCCGCTCTACCCGCATTACGCCGGCGCCACCTCGGCCACCGCCAATGACCAGTTCTTCCGCGCGCTGATGGCCGAGACCTGGCAGCCGGTGGCCCGCGTGGTCGAGCCCTATTTCGATCACCCTCTCTATATCGAGGCGCTGGCGCAATCGGTGGAGCGCGCCTATGCGCAGGCCCCCGCGCGGCCCGAGATCCTCGTCGTGTCCTATCACGGAATGCCGCAGCGTTACCTTATGCAGGGCGACCCCTACCATTGCCAGTGCCAGAAGACGACGCGCCTGCTGCGCGAACGGCTGGGCTGGGCAGAGACCGAGATCACCACCACCTTCCAGTCGGTCTTTGGCCCGGAGGAATGGCTCCGGCCCTATACCGTCGAGGAGGTGGCGCGCCTCGCCAGGGAGGAGGGCAAGAAGCGGATCGCGGTGATCGCCCCCGCCTTTTCCGCCGATTGCATCGAGACGCTCGAAGAGATCAACGAGGAGATCCGCCACAGCTTTGAGGCGGCGGGCGGCGAGGCATTCACCTATATCCCCTGCCTCAATGACGATCCCGCGCATATCGCGGCCCTCTCGGCGATCGTCGAGACCAATCTGCGGGGCTGGCTCGACTGAGAGCGCCGGGGACGAAAGGGAAAAGGCAGCGACGGCGCGCTGCCTTTCCCCGTGGAACCCTGACGGGATCAGTCCGCGATGACGACCGCGGCAACGATCGCGAGGATCAGGAGCGGAACCCAGACGGCGGCGGCCGACGAGCTTGCATTGGTTTCCTCGACGATGACCGGGGCTTCGATGACCGGCTCGGCCAGCGTGCCGGCAAAGCCGGTGCTGGCAGCGACGGACAGGGCGGCAGCAAGAGCGAGTTTCTTCATGGTGTTCTCCATATTGCGCCGTGGCCACGCGCCCATGCGCGACCATGCGGCCGAATGTGACTCGTTCCTGACGGATAATCGACGGAGCCCGCTTCCTGCAAACCCGAACGCAGGGCGCGCCACGGATTCCGCGGCCATATTGTCAAATCAGCAACACCTGGGTGCCGACCCGGGCCATCGCGAAAAGCTCGGCGATGTGCTCGTTATAGAGGCCGATGCAGCCATTCGACGAGCGGCGCCCGATCTTGCGGGTGTCATGGGTGCCGTGGATCCGGTAATAGGTCCAGCTCAGATAGAGCGCGTGAGTGCCGAGCGGGTTGTCGGGCCCCGGCGGCACATAGGCGGGCCATTCAGGATTACGCTCCAGCATCGAGGGCGTCGGGCGCCAGCTCGGCCCTTCCACCTTGCGGATGACGGAGGTCCGCCCGCGGCGCGTCAGATCCTCGCTGAGCGGCACGGAGGAAGGATAGAGCTTGTAGGTCTGGCCGTCCTCGCTCCAGAAATGGACGGCACGCGAATCGATGTCGCACAGGATGGCGCCGTTCCTGAGATTGGAAAAATAGGGCCGCCAGTCGCGCGTCTGAAAGGCCGATATGTTACGGCGCACGGATTTCGTCACGTCGCGCTCGATTTCGACGGTGCCATCTCCATCGACGCCCTGCGCGAGCGCGGGCGCGCCGATCAGGGCCGCGCTCCCGGCGAGAAAGGCGCGGCGATTCCACTTGTCCCGATGGATGGGGGGCATGTTTCGACTCCACTCATGCGTGCCATATCCACAGGGATATATGGTTTGCAGGTCGCACTCGCAAATCAATCCGCCGTGAGTCGGCGAGATTCCGAACATGCCGGTTTGATCAATGCCGCCGCGCACGCTAAAGCGGCAGGATCAATGGAACGGGTGGCTGGTCACATGACGCGTCTTATTGCTCTTTGCCTGTCGGCTCTTCTGGCTCTGGCCGCCTGCGCCGCTCCGCCGCCGCCGATGGTGGACGCAGAGGGCAGGCCGCTGCCGCGGCTCTACCGGATCAAGCCCGGCGAGACCCGCGAAATCCAGTTCCGGATGCTCGATTCGGTCAACACCCTGCGCGAGGCTGCCGGAGTTGCGCCGCTCACCCTCGACGATCGGCTGACCGCTGCCGCCGCGACCCATGCCCGCGACATGTCGGTGCAGAACCGGCCATGGCATTTCGGCTCGGACGGTTCCTCGCCGGTGGATCGGGTGCGGCGCGTCGGCTATACCGGGCAGCTTGTCGGCGAGACGATCTCGGAAACCTACGAGACCGAGCTCGAAACCCTCGCCGCCTGGATGGAAGAGGATATCACCCGCGGCGTGATCCTGTCGCCCGATGCGCGGCAGATGGGCTTTGCCTGGCATCAGGATCCGGGCGGCAAGATCTGGTGGACAATGGTGCTCGGCGGTTGATCAGGCGGTGATCGTGACCGGCGTGCCGTTGCGCACCATCGCATAGACATCCTCGATCTCGCGATTCGCCACCGCGATGCAGCCCGCCGTCCAGTCGGGCCGGAGAAACCCGAGAATCCCCGGCTCGCCATGGATGAAGATATCGCCGCCGGGCGATCTGCCATGGGCTCGGGCAAAGGCGATATCGGCCTCGTTCGGATAGGAAATCCCGAGCGAGAGGTGATAGGCGCTGTCGGGGTTGCGCCGGTCGATGATGTAATCGCCCTCCGGCGTCCTGCCGTCGCCTTCGAACTGCTTGTGGCCGGCGGGCTGAAAGCCGAGCTGCACATCGTAGCGTTTCAGCACGCGCCCGTGATGCAGGAGGAACATTTCGCGCGCGCCCTTGTTCACGACGAGGCGTGTGACCTCGGGGCCACGATAGGTCCGGAATTTCGAATCTCCGGCGCATCCCGCAAGGGCCGCAGCCCCCGCCAGAAGCGCGAAACGCCGTGTTATCTGCATGGCTCTGCCCGCTCGTTGCCCGATCCGTTTTTGGGATGATGATACCGCATTCGGCGCCATGCGGGTAGCCGGATTTTCACCCGTTCACGCGGTTTTCAGGGTGAATCCGGCGACAAGCTCCACATGCGACGACCAGCGGAACTGGTCGATCACATGCACCGGGCCGAGCGCGTAGCCCGCCGCAATGAGCGTCTCGGCGTCGCGCGCAAAGCTCACCGGATTGCACGAGACATGGGCGATCCGCGGCAGGCGCGCGCGGGCCAGCGCGCGGATCTGCGCCTCGGCCCCGGGGCGGGGCGGGTCGATCACGGCGGCGTCGAAGCGTGACAGCTCGTCTTCCAGGAGCCGGCGGCGGAAGAGATCGCGCGCCGCGACCGTCACCGGCCTGAGACCGGCGGCATGGCGCGCGCCACGATCGAGCGCGGCGACCATCCCGGGCGCGCCCTCGACGGCATGAACGGCGGCGTGACGGGCAAGCGGAAAGGTGAAGGTGCCGCAACCGGCGAAGAGATCGACGATCCGGCGCGCACCCTCCAGAATCCTCGCCACCGCGGCGCAGAGTGCGGCCTCGCCCTCGGCCGTGGCCTGCAGGAACGCCCCCGGGGGCGGCACAACGCGCACACCGGCGAATACCTGTTCGGGCGGGCGGCGCGTGACCACGGTCTCCGTCTCCCAGGCCAGCCGCGCCAGATCGTGCCGCGCGGCGAGATCGGCCAGCACGAGGCGCAATGGCCCGTCGAGCGGCTTGCCGCCGGTCACCGCGATGTCGAGCCCGCCCGCCGAAAGCGTCGCCGCAACCGCGAGCGCGCCCTTCCGGCTCGCCCCGGCCAGCGCCAGATCGCGCGCCACGCCAGGCGCCGGCATGAGATCGGGATGCAGCAGCCGGCAGTCGGGCACCTCGACGATCTGATCGCTGGCGCGCGCGTGAAACCCGGCCATCGCCCCGCCCCTTGTGCGCCGCGCGGCCAGCGTGGCGCGCCGCCGCGAGGCGGGCGGCGAGGTCAGCACGGGGGCGGCGATCGCGGCGGAAATCCCCCGCGCCCGGAGCGCGCCCGCCACCATGTCGCGTTTCCACGCAGCGACGAAATCATCCGACGCGTGCTGCACCTGGCAGCCACCGCAGGCGGCGAAATGGCGGCAGGGCGGGCGCACGCGATCGGGCGAAGGCGTGAGGATCCGGACATCCCCGAGCACCTGCCCGGCCACCGTCCCGGTCACCTCCTCACCCGGCAGGGTGCGCGGCGCGCGGATCGCGCCCTCGGCAATGCCGTCGCCCCGCGCCCCGAGGCGGATGATGCGATGCGTGCTCACAGCAGGTCCTCGCGCCGCAGGCTGAATCCCGAGGCGATCCAGCGCTCCTCCAATGTGCGCAGCCGCGCGCCCAGGGCAGGCCCCGCGAGCGCGGGCATCAGATCGGCGGGCCGGACCGGAAAGACCGCCTCGGCCCCCCTGCGCAGATCCTCCCAATCCGCACGATCCGGGGGCCTGCCGCCGAGTGCCGCGCGCAGCACCACGATGTCGGCCCCGTCGCGCGCCCCGAGGCGATAGCCGAGCTCCGCAACCGGCATCGCCCCGCCGAGATGCGCGCGCAGCCGCTCGATCCGCTGCGCCTCGGCCCGTGACAGGCGCAGTCGCCCGGCCACATCCTCGCCCCCCAGAAGCGCAAGCCGCCGGATCGCGTCCGGCGCCAGGCCGGCCTCTGCCTCCAGGTGGACCAGGGCGGCCATCGCCCCGGCATCGGCCCCCGGCAACACGCGGTGCAGGATCCCCGCCGCCTGCATCGCGGCAAGCGCGGGCGCGGGATCGGGGGCGGCCAGCAGCTTGTGCATCTCGGCGCCGACCCGTTCGCGCGAGAGCGTGTCCAGCCCCTCCTGCAAGGCGGCGCAGGCGGCATAGCCCTCGGGATCGAGCCCGCCCCCGGGATCGCCATACCAGGCATGAAAGCGAAAGAATCGCAGGATCCGGAGGTAATCCTCGCGGATGCGCGCGGCGGCGTCGGCGATGAAGCGCACGCGCCGCGCCACCAGATCCGCAAGCCCGCCCAGCGGGTCGATCACGGTCCCGTCGGGGCGGGCGTAGAGCGCGTTCATGGTAAAATCGCGCCGTCGCGCATCGGCGGCGATATCCGCGCCAAAGGCCACGCGCGCGCGACGGCCGTCGGTCTCCAGATCGGCGCGAAAGCTGGTGACCTCGTGGGGCAGACCGCCGGAAACCACGGTGATCGTGCCATGGGCGATCCCGGTCGGGACCGGCTTCAGCCCCGCCTGCCGGGCGATCTCCATCACCGCTTCGGGATGCGCATCGGTGGCGATGTCGATGTCGTTCACCGCCGCGCCAAGGAGCGCGTTGCGCACGCAGCCCCCGACGAACAGCGCCTGATACCCCGCACCCGTGAGCGCGTCACAGACCGCGCGCGTCTCGGGGCGGGTGATCCAGGCGCCGGTGATCCTCATGGCCGCGCGGCCATCCCGGCCATCACCCGCAGGATGCGCGCGGTCGCGCCCCAGATGTAATAGGGCCCGAAGGGGATGACATAATAGCGCCGCCAGTCGCCCTTCCAGCGGCGCTTCTCGATCCTGTAGCGGCGCGGCTCCATCAGATGCACGAGCGGAACCTCGAACACTTCGGCCACCTCGTTGTGATCCGGCACCGGGGTGAAGGGGGCATGAACGCGCGCGAGAACCGGTGTCACCTCGAAGCCGGTCACCGTCTCGTGGCGAGGCAGGCGGCCGAGAATCCCGACATGCGCGGGATCGAGGCCGATCTCCTCGCGCGCCTCGCGCAGCGCGGTGGCCGCGATATCCGGGTCGCCGGGCTCCTGCTTGCCGCCGGGAAAGGCGATCTGGCCGGGATGGTGCCGCAGCGCCGAGGAACGCTTGGTGAGGATCACCCGCGCCGCTTCCCCCTCGCCCAGGATCGGCACGAGCACCCCCGCCGGCCGCAGCCTGCGCTCGGGCGGCAGGCCGGATTCGGGGTTGAGCTCGTAATCCGAGGTGCGCACCGGCCCCTCGGCGAGCGCAGCGAGGACCGCGGCCAGCGGATCAGACCCCCGCACCGGACCCCCCCGGCGCATCCAGCCCGAGCGTGGCCGGATCGAGCACGTAATGCGCGCCGCAGAACTGGCAATCGGCGGTCACGGTGCCCTCTTCGGTCGTCATCGAGGCGATGTCGCGGGCGGAATAGATCGACAGGCTGTTGCGCACCCGCGCCTCCGAACAGGTGCACCCGAAGCGCACCGGCTGCATGTCGAAGACGCGCGGCCCCTCTTCGTGAAACAGCCTGACCAGCAGATCGGCGGGCGAGACCGAGGGCCCGATCAGCTCGAGATCCTCGACCGTGTCGAGCAGGAGATTGGCGCGCTGCCAGTTCTCGGCATCCCTGCCGGCAACAAGATCACCCGCCACAAGCAGGCCGCCCGCGCCCGAGCCGCCGCCGCTGGCATGGGGCGAGGCCTTGGGCATGTGCTGGAGCATGACGCCGCCCGCGCGCCAGCGCGGCGCCTCGCCGGGCATGGCGGATTTGCCAAAGGACAGCGCGAACCGCGTCGGGAGTTGCTCGGACTGGGCGAAATAGGCCTCGGCGCACCGATGGAGCGCCTCGCCGGTCAGCGGCGTGATTCCCTGGTAGGGGGTCATGCCCGGCCCCTGGTCGATCAGCACGGCGAAATAGCCCTCCCCCAGTCGCCCGGAGGGCGGCTCCTGGCGCAGACGGTCGGCATCGAACGCGGCATAGGCGCGGATGCGCGCCGGCTCTCCGGCGGTCTCGGGGGCGAAATAATCGGTGGCGATCATGCGCACCGCGCCCTTGCTCTGGACCTGGAGCGACAGCTTCCAGCGCAGCTTGACCGTCTGGCCGACCAGCGCGGTCAGAAGCGCCATCTCAACGACGAGCGCCTCGACGGGGGCGGGATAGTCATGCTGCGCGAGGATCACATCGAGCACCCCGTCGAGCCGGGCAACGCGCCCCCGGATATCGGCATGATCGAGCTGGAACGGCAGCACCGTGTCATCCCATGCGATTCGCTGTCCAAGGCTCATGGGCTTTCCTTTTGTGACGGGTTCCCGCATATCGCTTTGCAGCGGGCACGACAAGCCGCAGCCAGGAGGGCCGCATGATCCGACGATTTGGCGTTCCGCCGCAGCGCGATATCCGTTACCGCCTGCGCCCCGGCGCCTATGCGATCCTGATGCGCGCGGGCCGCATCCTCGTGACACATCAGGCCGCGCCAGTGCCCGAATATCAGCTTCCCGGTGGCGGAATCGACCCGGGCGAGACGCCGCTGCAGGCGCTTCACCGGGAGGTCCGCGAGGAAACCGGCTGGCGGATCGCTGCGCCGCGGCGGCTCGGGGCGTTCCGGCGCTTTGTCTTCATGCCGGAATATGACCTCTGGGCAGAGAAGCTCTGCACCCTCTACCGCGCCTGGCCCGCGCGCCGCCTCGGCGAGCCGACCGAGCCGGGACATCGCGCGCTATGGCTGTCGCCGCGTGACGCGGCGGCGCTTCTGGGCAATGCCGGGGATCGGCATTTCGTCAGCATGATCGCGGGTTCTCCCTGAATTCGAGAACGAGCGCCGAGACATCATCCGCGAAATCCCCGTCCCGCGCATGTTCGGCAAGCTTCCACATCAGCGATTCGAGAAACGCCGGGCCATGGGTCTGACGCAGCTCGCCCATCACGCGCGCGAGCCCGGCCTCGTCGAGGAGCGTGCCGTCGGGCGCCGCGCATTCCGTCAGCCCGTCGGAGTAGATGAGCAGCCGGTCCCCCGGCCCGAGCATGAGCGTCACCTGATCGAACCGGGCCTCATCGATCAACCCCACCGGGAGCCCCCCGCAGCCGACGAACGCGACGCTGCCATCCCGGCGCTGCACCGCCGGATGCGGATGCCCGGCCTGCGCCAGCAGGACGCGCCCGCTGACCAGATCGACATCCGCCAGGGCAATCGTGAAATAGTGATCGGTATCGAGGTCCGACATGAAGATATGGTTGAGCCGCAACAGCGTCTCGGCGGGGGGGCGCGCAACGAACCGGCCCGGCGCAACCTCGCGCAGCGCGAGGTTCTGCTCGGGCACCGTGGCCGAGAGATACCCCGCAAGGCGCGCGGTCATCAGCGCAGAGCTGACGCCGTGACCGGACACGTCGATCCCGTAAACACCGATCCGCCCCTCGGAAATCGGAAATGTCCCGACCAGATCGCCGCCGACATGCCCCGCGGAATGCAGCAGCAGCGACAGTTCCGCCATGCCAAAATCCCGATACCGCGCGCTGAGCAGCGATTGCTGGAGCTTCTGCGCCTCGCGCAGGTCGCTGTCGAGCGAATCGTAAAGCGTCTGCAATTCGTCCAGCGTCGCCGTGATCAACCGGTTTTTCCGGGTCAGTTCGCGCTCCATGTCGAGGATGCGCCGCCCCGCGGTGAGCCGGGCGCGCAACTCGGCCGGTTTCACCGGCTTGGTCAGGAAATCATCGGCCCCCGCATCGAGGCCGATGGCGATCTCGTCACTGCTGCTCTTGGAGGTCAGGAGGATGAAATAGCCATAGGTCGGGCGCGCCATTGCCCGGAATTTCCGGCAGAAATCGACACCGCTCATGCCGGGCATGATCCAGTCGCTCATCACGATGTCGGGCGGTCGCGCGCGGCAGATGTCGAGAGCCTCCAGGCCGTTCTGCGCCTCTTCCACGGCAAAGCCCCACTGGCGAAGACAGGCCCCGACGAGGCGCCGCTGAAACCGGCTGTCATCAACAACTAGCACGCGCAGCGGCGCCTCATGGCTGCTTTCGCATGTCGCGTTCTCCTGTTCCGAAAGCCGCACCCGAACACCTGCACCGTTACGCCACACCTGACCACGCGGACGCCGGTCGCGCGCCACGAATCGACATTGGCATCCGAGCTCTTAAGAATCAGTGAAATTTCGGATTTGGCCTGATTTCGTGTCTGCGTTAACCCGATTTGAACGATCAGGGCGCAAGGTGGCCGCAGCCAAGGGGAGAACTTCATGATCAACTGGGAACGCATACGTGAGTTGCGGCAGGAAATCGGCGCCGAGGCATTCGAGGAGGTGCTCGATCTGTTCCTCGAGGAGGTGGAGGGCGGGCTCGACCGGGTTCGCGATGACATGAGCGCGTCCGAGCGCGGCGAGCTCATGCATTTCATCGTCGGCAGCGCCCTCAATCTCGGCTTCGTGACGCTGGCCGGATTGTGCCAGGCCGTCGGGCGCGGCGAGCGCGCGGCAAGCAGCGCGGAAATCCGGGACTGCTATCACCGTTCGAGGGCGGAATTCTTTGCCAATATCGGCAGTGCGATCGCGGCGTGACGGGCGCCGCGCGCTCAGATCAGGAACTCGGCGAGAACCTCGTCATGTGTGATGTCGCGATAGTGAAATCCCGTCTTCGCGAGCTTCTCGAGAAGTGTCGCAAGGTTTTCGGGTTGCGTCGTTTCGATCCCGATCAGCACCGACCCGAAATTGCGGGCCGATTTCTTGAGATACTCGAACCGGGCGATATCGTCATGCGGCCCGAGCACCGAAAGAAAATCGCGCAGCGCGCCCGGGCGCTGCGGCATCCGGAGGATGAAATACTTCTTGAGGCCCGCGAATCGCTGAGCGCGCTCCTTGACCTCGGGCAACCTCTCGAAATCGAAATTCCCGCCGGAGGTCACGCAGACCACCCGCCGGCCGCGGATCGAGGGGCCCATGTCCCGGAGCGCATCGACCGACAGGGCACCCGCCGGTTCGAGCACGATCCCCTCGATATTGAGCATTTCGAGCATCGTCGTGCAGATGCGATCCTCATCGATTCCGAGGACCTGCGCGCGCGCAACATCGCGCAGGCGGGCAAAGGTGCGCGTGCCGATCTGCGCCACCGCGGCGCCATCGGCAAAGGTGTCCACATGGGGCAGGCGCACCGGCGTGCCGGCGGCAAGGGCCGCCGCGAGACAGGCACCGCCTGCGGGCTCCACCAGCGTGAGGGCAACGCGATCGCCGAGATAGCTGCGAACGCCCGCGGCCAGCCCACCACCGCCCACCGGCAGGATCAGGTGGTCGGGGAGGCCGCCGAGCTGTGCCTCGATCTCGACGGCGACGCTGGCCTGGCCTTCGATCACGTCCTCGTCGTCGAAAGGCGACAGGAAATGCGCCCCGGCTTCGGCGCAATAGGCCTGGGCCGCGGCAAGGGTGTCGTCGAAATAATCGCCCGTGAGCCGGATCGTGATCGCATCGCCGCCGAATTTGCCGGTCTTGTCGATCTTTTGCCGAGGCGTCGTCACCGGCATGAAGATAACGCCGCGCACCCCGAAATGCCGGCACATGAACGCCATGCCCTGCGCGTGGTTGCCGGCACTCGCGCAGACGAATTGCGTGGTGCCGGGGCGGGCAGCGAGCACCTTGCGCATGGCGTTGAAGGCACCGCGCAGCTTGTAGGAGCGCACCGGGCTGAGATCCTCGCGTTTGAGAAATATATCAGCCCCGAATTGCTCGGACAGATGGTCGTTGCGCTGGAGGGGCGTCGGCGCGAATACGGGGCGCATCGCGGCCTCGGCGGCGCGGGCGGATCGGCGGAAATCGGACATGCGCGTGTCAGTGCCGCAAAGCCGGACCGCTGGCAAGGGGTGCAGCTTGCGAAAGGCGCCGAAACCGGGTAACCGCGCGAAAAATCCGTGAAAGGAACCCGCCATGACCGCACCCAGGAAAGTCGTGCTCGCCTATTCGGGGGGGCTCGATACCTCGATCATTCTCAAATGGCTGCAAAACGAGTATGATTGCGAGGTGGTGACGTTCACCGCCGATCTCGGCCAGGGCGAGGAGCTCGAACCGGCGCGGCAGAAGGCGCAACTGCTCGGGATCAGGCCGGAAAACATCTATATCGAGGACCTGCGCGAGGAATTCGTGCGCGATTTCGTCTTTCCGATGTTCCGCGCCAACGCGCTTTATGAGGGGCAATACCTGCTCGGCACGTCGATCGCCCGGCCGCTGATCTCCAAGCGCCTCGTGGAGATCGCCGCCGAGACCGGGGCCGATGCGGTGGCCCATGGCGCCACCGGCAAGGGCAACGATCAGGTGCGCTTCGAGCTGGCAGCCTATGCGCTCAACCCCGAGATCAAGGTGATCGCGCCCTGGCGGATCTGGGATCTGACCAGCCGCTCGCGGCTCATTGATTTCGCGGAGAAAAACCAGATTCCGATCGCCAGGGACAAGCGCGGCGAGGCACCTTTCTCGGTCGATGCGAACCTGCTGCATACCTCGTCCGAGGGCAAGATCCTGGAAAACCCGGCCGAGGCCGCGCCCGATTACGTCTATCAGCGCACGGTCAGCCCCGAGGCCGCGCCCGACACGCCCGAATTCATCGAGGTGAGCTTTGCCCGGGGGGATGCCGTGGCGATCGACGGCACGGCGATGAGCCCCGCGGCGATCCTGACCCGGCTCAACGAACTGGGCGGCAAGCATGGGATCGGGCGGCTCGATTTCGTCGAGAACCGTTTCGTAGGCATGAAATCGCGCGGTATCTACGAAACACCGGGAGGCACGATCCTGCTGGAGGCGCATCGCGGCATCGAGCAGATCACCCTCGACAGCGGCGCGGGTCATCTCAAGGACTGGCTCATGCCACGCTATGCCGAGCTGATCTATAACGGATTCTGGTTCAGCCCCGAACGCGAGATGTTGCAGGCAGCCATCGACCATTCTCAACATCATGTGACCGGAACGGTGCGGCTGAAGCTCTACAAGGGGCATGTCGCCTGTGTCGGCCGCTGGTCCGATCACAGCCTCTATTCCGAGGCGCATGTCACCTTCGAGGAGGATGCCGGCGCCTATGACCAGAAGGATGCCGCCGGCTTCATCCAGCTCAACGCGCTGCGGCTGCGGCTGATCGCGGCCCGGAACCGGCGACTGAAAGGCTGAGGCGACAAGGGGAACGCCCGCCGCGTTCCCCATTCTCTCACAGTCTTCGGAACGTCAGGTAATGCGGCACGCGGCCCTCCCGAAGCGCCTTTTGCTCATAGCGCGTCGGGATCCAGTCCGGCCATGGCCTGCGCCAGTCCTCCGGCCCCTCCGCCAGCCATTCAAAGCCATGGCGCGGCACCTCTTCGAGGGTCTGGCGCACGTAATCGGGAATATCCGTCGCCACCCGGAAAATCGCGCCTTTCTTCAGGCATTTGTGCAACGGGCGCAGATGTTCGGCGGTGACGAAACGGCGCTTGTGGTGGCGTTTCTTGGGCCAGGGATCGGGATAGAGCAGGAAGGCCCGCGAAATCGACGCCGCGGGGAGCACGTCGAACATGTTGCGGACATCCCCCGGATAGACCGCGATATTCTGTGCGCCCGAGGCCCGGATCTTGCCCAGGAGCATCGCCACCCCGTTGATATAGGGCTCACAGCCGATGATCCCCACCTCCGGGTGTGTCACCGCCTGATGCACCATGTGCTCGCCGCCGCCGAATCCGATCTCGAGCCAGACCTGCCGATCGCCGAAACGGTCCGTCAGGGAAATCGGTTCCCGCCGGGGGTTCACTTCCCAATCGACGGGGCCGGGCGACAGACGCCCCAGATCCTGCGCCAGCCACGCCTCCTGGTTCGGACGCAGGGACTTGCCCTTGATCCGCCCATGGAAATTGCGCCAAGGCGCGCCGATGGGGTGCCTGGGATTCTTCATGACAGCCGAAACGGCGCGTGGCCAGCACGCGCCACCCCCTTGATCAAACCGCCTTTTTCAGCGCGTCCACCAGATCGACCCGTTCCCAGGAAAAGCCACCATCGGCCTCCGGCGTGCGGCCGAAATGGCCATAGGCCGCCGTGCGCGCATAGATCGGCCTGGTGAGGGACAGATGTTCGCGGATGCCGCGCGGGGTGAGGTCCATGCATTGCGCGATGGCCTTCTCGATCGCCGCCTCGTCCACCGCGCCGGTGCCGTGCGTGTCCACATAGATCGACAGCGGCCGCGCCACGCCGATCGCATAGCTCACCTGCAACGTGCAGCGCCGCGCCAGCCCCGCGGCCACCACGTTCTTGGCGAGATAGCGTGCCGCATAGGCCGCCGAGCGGTCCACCTTGGTCGGATCCTTGCCGGAAAACGCGCCGCCCCCGTGCGGGGCCGCGCCGCCATAGGTATCGACGATGATCTTGCGCCCGGTGAGCCCCGCATCGCCGTCCGGCCCGCCGATCACGAAGGTGCCGGTGGGGTTGACATGCCATTCGGTGCGCTCCGTGAGCCAGTCGCCCGGCAGGACCTCGCGGATATAAGGCTCGACGATGGCGCGGATGTCATCGCTCGTTTGCGCATCGTCGCGATGCTGCGTCGAAAGCACGAGCTGCATGACCTCGACCGGCCTGCCGTCCTCATAGCGCAGCGTCAGCTGCGATTTGGCATCGGGCCCGAGGTCGGGCTCCGCGCCGGATTTGCGCACCTCGGCCAGCCGCCGGAGGATGGCATGGGCATAGAGGATCGGCGCCGGCATGAGCTCGGGCGTCTCATCGACCGCATAGCCGAACATGATCCCCTGGTCGCCCGCGCCGTCGCGATCGACCCCTTGCGCGATATGCGCCGACTGGGGGTGGAGCATGTTGTGCAGTTGAAGCGAATTCCAGTGGAACTTTTCCTGTTCGTAACCGATGTCGCGGACACAATCGCGCACGATTCCATCGATCCGGCGCATGAAATCGGCCAGGCGCGACTGATCGGTCAGACCCACCTCGCCGCCGACAACCACGCAATTGGTGGTGGCGAAGGTCTCGCAGGCCACCCGCGCATTGGCCTCTTCGCTCAGGAACGCATCGAGGATGGCGTCCGAAATCCGGTCACACACCTTGTCGGGGTGCCCCTCCGAAACGGATTCGGAGGTAAAGAGGTAGTTCTGCCGTGTCATGAAAGTGCTCCGTTCGATACATCCGCCACGCCAGGAAGCCGTTGTGACGGGTTTTTCGCTCGTTACGCCGGAGGCGCGCGGGCGTCAATCGCTATCTGCGCGCCGCCGGCGCCAGAGCGCCAGCACAAGCAGCAGCCCATAGGCCAGCAGCATCGGCGCATCGCCCAGCCGGGCATAGACCGTCGCGGGCAGGGCGGGCGGCAGCGGGACATCGCGCCAGCCCGCCTCGCCCAGGGGGATCGCCCGGGTCACGCGGCCGGTGGCGTCGATCATCGCCGAAACGCCCGTGTTGGCGACGCGGATCATCGGCAGGCCGAACTCGGCGCTGCGCAAGCGCGCCTGCGCCAGATGCTGATAGGGCCCCGAGACCCGGCCGAACCAGGCATCGTTTGTGATCAGCACGATCATGTCCGCCCGCCCCGGCGCCGCCCGCAGATCGCGCGCGAAAACGCTCTCGTAACAGATCAGCGGCAGGGCCGCGCCGAGCCCGTCAAGCGCGATCACCTGCGCGCCCGGCCCCGCAGAATAGCCCTGCCCCGCGCTCGCCGCGAGGCCATGAATGCCCAGACTGCCGAGGAAATCGCCAAAGGGCATGAATTCGCCGAAGGGCACGAGGTGATGCTTGTCATAGACCGCGCGCACCTCCCCTCCCGGCCCGATCACGGCCAGCGAATTGAAGATCCGCCGCCCCTCGTGGCGCTGAATCCCGAGCACCACGGGCGCGCCCCGCGCCGCCTCGGCCACCAGGGCGAGCGTCTCGTCCGCATCGTTGAGCCAGACCGGCACCGCGGTTTCCGGCCAGACCACCAGATCGGGCACCGCGCCCGCCGCGCTGAAGGCGCGCTGGCGCTCGAAGAAGCGGCGCGCGCGCTCGGGGTCCCATTTTTCGTGCTGGGGCGCATTGGGCTGCACGAGGCGCACCATTGGCGCGCCCGCCTCCGCCCCTGCCTCGGGGGTGAGCGCCGCACCCAGCGGCCAGAGCGCGGCCAGCCCGGCAAGCGCGACCGCGCCGGGCCACCGCCGCCCCGCCACCATGTGCCAGAGCGCGACCGCCGCCGCCAGCATGAGCGTCAGCAGCCCCGGCGCGCCCAGATATGATGCCCAGTGCAACACCGGCGTGTCGATCAGCGCGTGACCGGCCTGTGCCCAGGGGAACCCGGTCAGAAACCAGCCGCGCGCCATCTCCGCGATACCCAGCCCGGCGATGAAGGCCGCCGCGCCGCCGCCCAGCCCCCGCGCCAGCGCGAGCCCCGCCCCCCAGAACAGCCCCATGCCCGCCGCCATGCCAAGGAGCGCAAAGGGCGCCATCCAGCCATGGCGCGCCGCATCGACCATGAACGGCTCGGTGATCCAGTGCAGCGCCACGAGGAAATGCCCCGCGCCAGCCGCCAGGCCGATCACGCCCGCCGCGCGCCAGCCGGGCGCCTGCCGCCAGATCCCGTGAACCAGCGCCAGCCCCGCAACCGTCAGCGGCCAGAGCCCCCAGGGCGCCTGTCCCAGCGCCGCCATCGCGCCCAACCCCAGGCAGATCGCCACGCGCCCCCGCCAGGCCCATCGCGCCGGCGCCGTCTCAGCCATGCGCCTCAGCGCCGATCCGCACCCGCACCCGCTTGATCCGGCGGGGATCGGCCTCGACAACCTCGATGGTCGGTCCGGCGGGGTGCTCGATCACCTCGCCCCGCGCCGGCACCCGCCCCAGAAGCATGAAGACGAGCCCGCCCAGCGTGTCGATCTCTTCCTCGTCCACCTCCTCGGCCTCGGTGAGCGACAGGCCGGTCTCGGCCTCGAACAGCGCAAGCGGCGTGCGCGCGAGCGCCAGGTAACAGCCCGGTGCCTCCTCGGTCCAGAACGCGTCCTCTTCGGTGTCGTGCTCATCCTCGATCTGCCCGACCACCTGTTCGATCAGGTCCTCGATGGTCACGAGCCCGTCCACCCCGCCGTATTCGTCGATCACAAGCGCCATGTGCCGCCGCTCGGCCTGCATCTTCTGCAACAGCACCCCGATCGGCATCGAGGGTGGCACGAAGAGCAGCGGCCGCAGCATCTTGCGCAGTTCGAACCGTTCATCCGTGCCGTTGAACCCGTGGCGGAGCGCGAAATCCTTGAGGTGGATCATGCCGAGCGGCGTATCGAGCGTGCCCTCATAGACCGGCAGCCGCGTCATGCCGCTCTCGCGGAACACCTGCACCAGGTCCTCCATCGCGATATCGACCGGCACGGCGACGATCTCGGCGGTGGGGATGGCCACGTCCTCCACCGCCATGTCGCGAAGATTGCCGATCCCCGGCAGCGGGCTGCCGGCCGTGCCGGCCGCTTCCCCACCGTGATCGTGCGGGTTGAATATGCCGAGAACCCGTCGGAGGAACCCTCCTGTTTCCGCGTCCGTTTCGGTTCTCTCGTCCATGTCCTCGGGCTGCGCGCGACGCGCTGCGCCAGGAGATCCGTCGATACTGTCGCCCATCCATCTCTTCTCGGGTCACGGGGGCCGGCCCCAACGGCCCTAATATGGGTCAGCAACCCCCAGTTTGCCAAGTATCGCCACCTCGATCGCCTCCATGAGCGTGGCATCCGGGTCACGGATATGGTCATAGCCCAGGAGATGCAGGACCGCGTGCACCACGAGGTGCGACACATGGTCCGCCAGCGGCCGCCCCGCCCCTGCCGCCTCGCGGGCGCAGGTGTCATAGGCGATGGCGATATCGCCCAGTTCGGGATCGGGACCGGGCAAGGGAAGCGCCGGCGCCGCGCCCGCCACGGCCGCGCCTCGCTCCTCGCTTGGCCAGCTCAGCACATTGGTGGGGGCTGGCTTGGCACGGAATTCGCCGTTGAGCACGGCAATCCGCGCATCGTCACAGCCCAGGACGCTGATGTCCCAGACCCCTGGATCAAGCCCCAGATGCGAGAGCGTCGCCGCCGCCGCGCGCCCGGCCAGCGCCTCCAGCCCCGCCGCCTGCCAGCGGTCGTCCTCGATCACCACCTCGACCGGCATGGCCTATTCCCCGGCTTCGTAGGCTTCGATGATCGCCGCCACCAGCGGATGCCGCACCACGTCCTTTGCGGTAAAATAGTTGAACGATATCTGCGGGATGGTCGTGAGCAGCCGCTCCGCATCCGACAGGCCCGAGGGCACGCCGCGCGGCAGGTCGATCTGCGTGCGGTCGCCGGTGATGACCATGCGGCTGCCCTCGCCGAGCCGGGTGAGAAACATCTTCATCTGCATCGAAGTGGCATTCTGCGCCTCGTCCAGCACGACAAAGGCATTCGACAGCGTGCGCCCCCGCATGAAGGCCAGCGGCGCGATCTCGATGCGCTTTTCCTCGATCAGCTTCTGCACCTGCTTGCCGGGGAGAAAATCATTGAGCGCGTCATAGAGCGGCTGCATGTAGGGATCGACCTTTTCCTTCATGTCGCCCGGCAGATAGCCGAGCTTCTCGCCCGCCTCCACCGCCGGGCGGCTCAGGATGATCCGGTCCACATGCCCCTCGATGAACATGTTCACCCCGACCGCCACCGCCAGGTAAGTCTTGCCGGTGCCCGCAGGCCCGATGCCAAAGGCCATTTCATGCGCGAAAAGCGCGCGCACATAGGCCTTTTGCGCGTCGGTGCGCGGCTCCACGAGCTTGCGCCGGGTCCGGATCTCGACCGCGCCGCCATTGAACATCTCCAGCTGGTCGCCGTCCTGCGGGCCGCTCTCCTCGCCGCCGCCCATGCGCAATTCGCGGTCCACATCGCCGCGCCCGACCGCCTTGCCCGCCTCGAGCCGGGCATAGAGCGCATGGAGCACCGCCGCCGCCGCCTGCACCGCGCTCTCCTCGCCCACCACCGCGAGCTGATTGCCGCGCCGCACGATCTGCACCGCCAGAACCCGCTCGATCTCTGCAAGATGGCGATCATATGCGCCGCACAGGTCGATCAGGAGCTTGTTGTCGGGGAATTCGACCGCGGCCTCATGCATCGCGGTCAGGTCGGGGGCGGGGGGCGGTGCGCTGGTTCCCAAACAAGTCTCCCAGAGTCGGATGTCCGATCCCACAGTGCCAAGTTGCGCCGCGCGGCGCAAGCGCGCGACGATGCCCCGCAGACCCGATCGGCCGAAACCGTGGCCGCTGTGCCGGTTTTCGCGGAGCTCAGGCGCCGCGGATCCGGCCGCCGAGCGAGTTCGGCCCGCTTTCGACGATCTCCACCGTCGCCAGGTCCCCCACCGCGAGCCCCGCCCCCGTCACATGGACCGCGTGCAGGTGGTCGGACTTGCCCACCATCTGCCCCGGCAGGCGCCCCGGCTTCTCGAAGAGCACCCCCACCGTCTGCCCCACCATCGCATCCTGCGCGGCACGCTGCTGACGGGTGAGCAGCGCCTGAAGCCGCTGGAGGCGGTCGGATTTCACCTCCTCGGGCACTTGCGGGCGCTCGGCTGCGGGGGTGCCGGGGCGGGGGGAATACTTGAACGAGAACGCCTGCCCGTAGCCAACCGCCTCGATCAGGTCGAGCGTGGCCTCGAAATCGGCCTCGGTCTCCTCGGGAAAGCCGACGATGAAATCGCCCGAAATCAGGATGTCGGGCCGCGCCGCGCGGATCCGCTCGATCAGGCGCAGATAGCCCTCAGCGGTGTGCTTGCGGTTCATCCGCTTGAGGATGCGGTCACTGCCCGACTGCACCGGCAGGTGCAGGTAGGGCATGAGCTTCTCGCAGTCGCCATGCGCCGCGATCAGGTCATCGCTCATGTCGTTGGGATGGCTGGTGGTGAAGCGGATGCGTGCCAGCCCGTCGATCCGGGCCAGCGCCCGGATGAGCCGCGCCAGCCCCCAGTCGCCCCCCTCGCCCGCGCCGTGATAGGCGTTGACGTTCTGCCCCAGCAGCGTGATCTCACGCACGCCACGCGCCACCAGATCGCGCGCCTCCTCGAGCACGCGGGCGGGCGGCCGGCTCATCTCGGCGCCGCGCGTATAGGGCACGACGCAGAAGGCGCAGAACTTGTCACAGCCCTCCTGCACGGTCAGGAACGCCGTCGGGCCGCGCCTTGTCCTCGGCCTCTGGCGGAGCGTGTCGAACTTGTCATCAGGCGGGAAATCGGTATCGAGCGCCTTGCCGCCCTCGCGCAGCCGCGCCTCCATCTGCGGCAGACGGTGATAGCTCTGCGGGCCGACCACCAGATCGACGAGCGGCTGGCGGCGCATGATCTCCTCGCCTTCGGCCTGCGCGACGCAGCCGGCCACCCCGATCTTCAGGTCGGGACGGTCGGCCTTGAGCGCGCGAAACCGGCCCAGCTCGGAATAGACCTTCTCGGCGGCCTTCTCGCGGATATGGCAGGTGTTGAGCAGGATCATGTCGGCATCCTCGGGGCGGTCGGTCTCGACATAGCCCGCCCCGCCCATGGCCTCGGCCATGCGCTCGCTGTCATAGACATTCATCTGACAGCCATAGGTCCTGATATAGAGCTTCTTCGGAGCCGCCATGCGCCCGCCTCCCGGCCAAGGATTGCGCCCGCGTCCTACATCAGGCGCCCCCCCTCTTGCAATGCCCGGCGGTTTTGGCGACCTTGCGCCAAACCGGCAGGATGGCGCCATGGCACCCACACTCACCGAATTCCTGGCGAAACCCGGGGCGGCGCTGGCCCGGGGGCCGGTGGCGCTGATCTTTGCCGAGGACGAGGTCGAGATCGACTCGACCCTGCGCCACCATCTCGACCAGGGCTTTCGCGCGGTGCTGCTCCTTGCCCCGGATGCGTTCGGCGTGTCCGCGGAAGTGGCCGCCGATCCGCGCCTGTTCCGCATTCGCCATGACCTCGCCTCGGGCGATAGCATGACCGAAGCGGTCAACGCGCTGATCGACAAGGCCCCCGGCCTCTGGTTCTATTACGGCTACAATGCCGAATACCTGTTCTATCCGTTCTGCGAGACGCGCAGCGTCGGCGAATTGCTGGCCTTTCATACCGAGGAACGCCGCGACTCGATGCTCAGCTATGTGATCGACCTCTACGCCCCCGATCTCGACCGCTGCCCCGGTGCCGTCACGCTCGAAGAGGCACATCTCGACCGCTCGGGCTATTACGCGCTTGGCCGGCCCGATCCCGACAATCACAACCACCCGCGCGAGCGACAGCTCGATTTCTTCGGCGGGCTGCGCCGGCGCTTTGAAGAGTATATTCCCGAAAACCGGAACAGGATCGACCGCATCGCGCTGTTTCGCGCGCGCCCGGGCCTGCGCCTGCGCGCGAATGACACGTTCTCGGACGAGGAATACAATACCTATGCCTGTCCCTGGCACAACAACCTGACCGCGGCGGTGATGTCGTTCCGCGTCGCCAAGGCGCTGCGGCGCAATCCCGGCTCGGCCAATCGCATCCACAGCTTCAAATGGCGCGATTCGGTGCCTTTCGAGTGGCACTCGCGGCAATTGCTCGAGCTGGGGCTGATGGAGCCGGGCCAGTGGTTCTGAGCGGATCGCCAGTGACTGTTTGCGGCGCCTTGTCCGGATTTTTCTGATCTATTCGAGTGGCGTCATGCTCTGCGGGGTCTTCGGCGGACACGCGTCATCCCGGGCCGCGGTGACATTGCCGAAATGGGTTGGAGTCGGTTCGTGGCCGCCATTCATGATGTCAGCCAGGGCTGATTCAAGGGCGGGCGGCGGAAAATCGCACGCGGGCAGGCCGGGTGTGCGCGGCGGCGCGACGGGCCAGGGGCTTGCCCTGCACGAATGGCCCGGTGACCGGCTTCAGCCATGCGCGTCTCATGCGCCGGTTCGGCGCGCCCTTTCCCGGCCATGCCCATGGCTGGATCGCGCGGCGGATACTCGCCGATGCGCGATCGGGCACGCCCCGTGACGACGCGCCCGAGCGGTGCTCATGGCCCTCTGGCTCAGCCCTTCCTGAGCACGCGATTGCCCAGCGTCTCGGCGATCTGCACCGCGTTGAGCGCCGCGCCCTTGCGCAGGTTGTCCGACACGCACCAGAGGTTCAGCCCGTTCTCGATGGTGCTGTCCTGCCGGATCCGGCTGATGAAGGTGGCATAATCGCCCACGCATTCCACCGGCGTGACGTAGCCGCCATCCTCGCGCTTGTCGATCACCATGACGCCGGGAGCCTCGCGCAGGATGTCGCGTGCCTCGTCCTCGTCGAGAAAGTCCTCGAACTCGATGTTGATCGCCTCGGAATGGCCGACAAAGACCGGCACGCGCACGCAGGTCGCCGTCACCTTGATCGCCGGATCGACGATCTTCTTGGTTTCGGCGACCATCTTCCATTCTTCCTTGGTCGAGCCGTCCTCCATGAAGACGTCGATATGGGGAATGACATTGAAGGCGATCTGCTTGGTGAATTTCTTCGCGGGAACCTCCTCGGCGGGGTTATAGACCGCCTTGGTCTGATCCCAGAGCTCATCCATGCCGTCCTTGCCCGCGCCCGAGACCGATTGATAGGTCGAGACCACCACGCGCTTGATGCGCGCGCGGTCGTGCAGAGGCTTCAGCGCCACAACCATCTGCGCGGTGGAGCAGTTGGGATTGGCGATGATGTTCTTTCTGGCATAGCCCTCCACGGCCTCGGGATTCACCTCCGGCACGACGAGCGGCACCTCGGGGTCGTAACGGTAGAGCGACGAGTTGTCGATCACGACACAGCCCGCCTTGGCCGCGCGCGGCGCATAGGTCCTGGTCGCGTCCGAGCCGATGGCAAAGAGCGCGATATCCCAGCCGGTGAAATCGAACGTGTCGAGATCCTGCGTCTTGAGCGTCCGGTCGCCAAAGCTCACCTCGGTGCCGAGCGACCGGCGCGAGGCGAGCGCGGCGATCTCATCGACCGGGAACTGGCGCTCGGCCAGGATGTTGAGCATTTCGCGGCCCACATTGCCCGTGGCGCCCGCGACAACGACCTTGTAACCCATGATATTGCCTCCAGTGCGGGGTTGCGCGGGCGTCATACAGGGATTGGGTGCGGGATTAAAGCGGTTTGCTCAATCGAGACTGTCGCGGCTGAAGAGATAGAGCACGAGGCCAAGGGCCAGCGCGCCGGCGAAGAGCGTGAAGATCGCCACATGCCCCGCCAGCGCCCCCTGCGTCGCCGCGGCGGCGTGGACCGGGCCGGAGACGAACTGCGCCACCCCCACGCCGCCGATGCCGAAGAGATTGAGCAGCGTGACCCCGCGCCCCGCCAGATGCGCCGGGATGAACGCGCGGCCATGCGCCACGATCACCGGAAAGGACGCGCCCGCGAAACCGATCACCGCCAGCAGCGCCACCGACAGCAAAAGCCCCCGATCCGGCGCAAGGATCAGCGCCAGAAGCGCCAACGCCGCCACGAGATTGCCGCCAAAGACCACCCATTTGCGGGTGGAAAACAGCCGGTCGAGCGGGCCATAGACCAGCGTGCCCGCAATCATCGCCACACCCATGACCAGCGTCGCCTGCCCCACCTGCGACGTATCGAGCCCGAAGACATCGCGCAGATAGGGCCCCGCCCATAACCCGCGCAGCGCCGCCGAGGGCGCGTAGGCCACGAACATCAGCGGCAGGAGCGGCCAGAGCGCCCTCATTTTCAGCAGATCGAGAACCGAGCCACGCGCCTCGCCGGTCACTGCCTCCGGGTCGCGCACCAGCGCAGCGATCCCCGCCGCCACCGCCGCCGACAGCCCCGCCAGCCCCCAGAGCGCCGCGCGCCAGCCCATTGTCTCGGCCGCCCAGGCCATCGGCCAGGCGGCAACGAGATTGCCGACCGAGCCCACCCCCAGCATCAGCGCCGCCAGCGTGGCAAAACGCGCGGGCGGAAATTCGCGCGCGAAGATGTAGAAAGAGGCCATGAGCACCGGCGAACACCCCACCCCGATGAGCGCCATGGCGAGGCTCACATGCCAGGGCGCGCTGGCCATGGCAAAGACCGCCGCGCCGCCGCCACCGCCGAGGAACAGCAGCCCCGCCGCCGTGCGCCGCGGTCCGACCCGGTCGAGCGCCCATCCCACCGGGATCTGCATCGCGGCGAAAACGAGGAACCACAGCCCCGAGGCAAAGGCCAGATCGTCCGGCGTGGTGCCGAGATCGTTCTCGAGCGGACCGCTGAGCACGGCAAGAAAGGCACGAAAGAACTGGCTGAGCACATAGCCAAGGCACAGAAGCATGAGACCCGCGCGCATCCCCGTCACCCCGCCGCGCGCGCGATGAGAACATCGACATGCACCGCGACGCTCGCGGCCAGCGCGTCGAGGTCATAGCCACCTTCCAGGCAGCTCACCAGCCGCCCGCCGCAATGCGCCTCGGCCAGATCGCAGAGCCGCTCGGTGACCCAGGCGAAATCCCCGGTCTCGAGGCGCAATTCCGCCAGCGGATCGGCGCGATGCGCATCGAACCCGGCCGACACGAGAATCAGATCGGGGCAGAAATCGGCGATTCGGGGAAACACCTTTTCCTCATAGGCGCGGCGGAAATCGGCAGAGCCGGCGCCAGGTGCCAGCGGCAGGTTGAGGATCGTGCCATGCGGCCCGGTCTCGTCGGCGGTGCCGGTGCCGGGCCAGAGCGGGAACTGATGCGAGGAGATGAAGAGCGCGCGCGGCTCATCCTCGAGCAGGTCCTGCGTGCCGTTGCCGTGATGCACATCGAAATCCACCACCGCGACACGGGACAGGCCGTGATGCTCCAGCGCGTGTTTCGCCGCCACCGCGACATTGCCGAAAATGCAGAAACCCATCGGTGTTTCGCGCTCGGCGTGGTGCCCCGGCGGGCGCGCGGCGACAAAGGCATTGTCCGCCTCGCCCGCGAGCACCAGATCGACCGCGCGCACCGCGCCCCCGGCGGCGCGATGCGCCGCGTCGAGGCTGCCGGGCGACATCCAGGTATCGGCGTCGAGCTGCGCGCGCCCCTCAACCGGGGCCGCGGCACGAATGCGCGCGACATATGTCGCAGGATGCGCGCGCAACAGATCGTCCTCGGCCACCATCGGCGCCTTGACCCGCTTGAGCTCCCTGCTCTCGAGCACCTCCAGGATACGCACGAGCCGCGCCACCTGCTCGGGGTGACCACGGGGCGTGAGATGATCGAGACAATCGTCATGCGTGATCAGGGCAGTGGTCATGGCGCTCCTCCGTCGATTCCCGTGGAAAAGACCGGGATTTGCGTCGCTTGTCCAGTGCAGCCTTGTGGGAAGCCGGGGCGCGTGCCACTCTGACCGTCATGGAAGGCGATGCCATCACCCTGACCCGGGAAATCGCGCTCGGGCTCTGGGCGCAACTGGAACTGTTCCTGCGCGGCCTGATGCGCCCGTGGAACGCATATCAGGTCGGGATTGCGCTCGGTCTTTTCGGGGCGGCGCATGTCCTCAAAAAGGTGCTCGGCCCGGTTTGCCGGGAGTGGATGCGCCGGCGCGAGGGCTGGCCGAAATGGCGGATGCGCCTGCTGGTGATGTTGCACCGGCAATTGCGGTTGATCTTTTTCGTGGCGCTGATCTGGCCCATGGTCTGGCTGATGCGGGCCTTTACCTGGCCCAGCCGGTCCTCCCTGCTCACGATCATTGCCGAACTGGCGCTTGCCTGGCTGGTGATCGCCATCGTGACGCGGCTCATCGGCAACGGTTTCCTGCGTGGGCTGGTGCGCTATGCGGGCTGGACATGGGTCACGCTGATCATCCTGAACCTGACCGACGAAGCGCAGACGCTGCTCGACGGCTGGGCCCTGGAGATCGGCGAAACGCGGCTCTCGCTATGGCTGCTGGTGCAGGCCGTGGTTCTGATCGGGCTGCTCTTTGCGCTGGCGCGCTTCATCGCGACGACAAGCGCGGCACGGGTGCGCAGGAATCCCGAAATCTCGCCCTCGATGCAGGTGCTGGTGGTCAAGCTCCTGCAAATGCTGCTCTATGGCGGGGCGTTCTTCATCGGGCTGCGCGCGGTGGGGGTGGATCTGACCGGGCTTGCGGTGCTGTCGGGGGCGATCGGCGTGGGGCTCGGCTTCGGGCTGCAAAAGGTGGTGTCGAACCTCGTTTCCGGTGTCATCATCCTGCTCGACAAGTCGATCAAGCCCGGCGATGTCATCAGCCTCGGCGAGACCTTCGGCTGGATCAACAGCCTTGGCGCGCGCTATGTCTCGATCACCACACGCGACGGGCGCGAATACCTCATCCCCAACGAGGACCTGATCACCGGGCAGGTGGTCAACTGGTCCCATTCCGACGATTTCGTGCGGCTCGACATCCATTTCGGCACCGCCTATGGCGACGATCCGCACGCGGTGCGCCGCATCGCCACGGCGGCGGCGGCAGGTGTCAGGCGCGTGCTGGCCAGCCCGGCGCCCGTCTGTCACATCACCGGCTTCGGCGATAGCAGCGTGGATTATATCCTGCGCTTCTGGATCAGCGATCCGACGCAGGGTCTGACCAATATCCGGGGCAATGTCTATCTCGCGCTCTGGGATGCGTTTCAGGAGCACGGGATCTCGATCCCCTTCCCGCAGCGCGAGGTGCGGATGCTGGGCGGGGGCGGGGGCACTGGGTAAAAATCACGCAACATCGCGCGCACGGGGCGGCCCGTGGGCCGTGGTTCATTGAAAAGTCACGTTTCTCTTGCTACGTTGGAAACATGCCCGGCACCGGGGCCCTGCGGTGCGCAGCGAAGGAGGACGATGTCCTGTCTCTCATGTCTCATGCGGCGCCTGCCGCTGATATGGCGGCGGTCCATATGACGGCCGCACCGCACGCGGATAGCGAAGCGCAGCTCGCGGCGATCCTCAAATCCCTCGACGACGACAAGGCCGAAGACATCGTGCAGATCGACCTGCGCGGGCGCTCGGCCATGGGCGATTACATGGTGATATGCTCGGGGCGCTCGTCGCGGCAGGTCTCGGCGATCGCCGAAAAGCTCGTCGAACGGCTCAAGCAGGAGCACGGTGTCCTGTCCCGCATCGAGGGCAAGGAAACCGGCGACTGGGTGCTGATCGACACGGGCGATGTGATCGTGCATGTATTTCGCCCCGAGGTGCGCGATTTCTATCAGCTCGAGAAGATGTGGCTGCCCGCGGGGCAGGCCGCTGCCGCCCGGGTCTGAATGCGGCTGCGCATCTGCGCGGTCGGCCGGTTGCGCGCCGGGCCGGAACGCGCGCTCGTCGATGATTATCTGGAGCGATTCGACCGGACCGGGCGCGCGCTCGGCCTTGGTCCGGTGAGCGTGCATGAGGTCGAGGACCGGCGCGGAGGCGGAAGGGCCGCCGAGGCCGAACTCCTGGAGCGGGCGATCCCGGCGGGGGCGGCGGTGCTGGCGCTCGACGAGCGGGGTCGGATGATGGGCTCGCCTGACCTCGCGGACAGTCTCGCGCGGTGGCGTGATACGGGGCGCAGCGATCTTGCGGTGCTCATCGGGGGGGCGGACGGGCTCTTGCCGGAACTGCGCGAGCGCGCCGACAGGGTGCTCTCGTTCGGGCCGATGGTCTGGCCGCACATGCTCGTGCGGGTGATGCTCGCCGAACAGCTCTATCGGGCCGCCTCGATCCTTGCCGGTCATCCCTATCACCGGGAATGACATGGCCGCCGGCGCGGGGCGCGCGCCGATGCGGGCGGGCGCATCCCGGTCTATCGCTGGCGCCGCAGATAGACATACCAGGCCCCGCTGCCGCCGTGCTTGCGATGCGCCTCGACCACCTGAAGGACAAGCGGGGCCAGCGGCGCAAGGCGAAGCCATTGAGGAACGCTGTGGCGCAACACGCCGCGACGCACCGGGATCGGCCCGCCTTCGTCGCGGTCCTTGCCCTTGCCGGTAACGACGAGGACAAGCCGCTTGCCCTGCGCATGGCTGCGCCGGACAAAGCCGGTGAGGGCGCCATGCGCCTGATCGAGGGTCAGGCCGTGCAGGTCGATGCGCGCCTCGGGCACGAGCTTTCCCTGGCGCAACCGCTGGAACGCCTTGCGGTCCATGGCGAGCGGCGCGGCGGCGATCCTCTCGCCAAGGCCGGGCAGCACATCATGGGCGGGCGCGCCAGGGCGCGCCGCCTGCCCGATGCGAAACGGCTCGACCGGTTGGGACACGGGGTTCGCCGGTCGCTCCGGTCGGGCGGGGGCGGGCGGGGCAGAGACCTGCGGCCGGTGGAGCGGGACGGTGCGGCGCGCGACCGCCTGCCACAGCGCCTCTTCCTCGGGCCGCAGGTGGCGCTTGCGGGTCACGGGGCGCCAGTCCCTGCCCGGAGGGGCCGCGCAATCGTCATTCGCCCGTGGCAACAAGCCGCCAGTTCGGATCGTCCGAGCCCATGATCCGCTCGAAGGTCCACAGGTCCTTTTGTCGGCGGACATTGCCGGGCTCGCCCTCGACGATCCTGCCTTCGGCATCGCGCACCACCGAGACAAGCTCGGCCACATAGCGCACGTCGATCTCGGCGCGGCGGGTGGCGGGATCGAAACGCGCGTCGTTCAGCGCCAGATCACGGATCCCGAGCAATTCGGTCTCGACGCGCAGGCCCTGCTGCTCGCGCGCGTCGATCACCTGCGCGAAGGCCTCGAAAACCTCGGGCGACAGGAACGGCGCGACCTCGTCGAGCGTGCCATTCTCGAAGGCCATGAGGATCATCTCATAGGCGCCGCGAGCGCCCTGGAGGAAGTCGGTCACGCCGAAATCGGGCTCGATCCGCTTCATTTCGGCCAGCGCTGCGGCGGCATCGGAATCCTCGGGCACATGATCGACAATATCGCGATCCGGCCCGCCCTCGATCACCTCGAAGCCGCGCCGCTCTGCCGGCGTCTCCAGCGGGCGCGTGGCCGGCGGTCCCTCGAACCCGTCACGCGTGCCCAGCACATTCCTGAGCCGCACGATCAGGAAAATGGCGATACCGGCGAGGACCAGCAATTGCAGGATCGGCGAATTCATGAAAACCTCATGTCGTGCGGGGCATGGCAGGCTGTGACACCTGACCTTATGTAGGGGAGGGGCGTGGTCAAGTCCACCACAAGCCGTGCAAATCGAAGGAGGCCCCCAATGTGGCTCTTGCTCGCGTTCATCGCCGTGCCGCTCATCGAGATCGCGCTTTTCGTTCAGGTGGGCGGGGCGATCGGCCTCTGGCCGACGCTCGCCATCGTGATCCTGACGGCGCTTGTCGGGACGGCGCTGATGCGGCGGCAGGGGTTTCACGAGATCAACCGGCTGCGCGCCGCGCTTGACGGGCGCGGCGATCCGTCCGGGCCGCTGATCCATGGCGCGCTCATCCTGTTCGCGGGCGCGCTGCTGCTGACGCCGGGTTTCTTCACCGATGCCGTGGGCCTTGCCCTGTTGCTGCCGCCGGTGCGCGCGCGGATCCTTGCCGGGATCCGGAAACGGGCGGTGGTCTTTCACATGGAGCACAGGGTCCATCACCCGGCGCCCGGTGCCGATATCATCGAAGGCGAATACGAGGCGCTCGACCCTGACAGAAAGGTTCCGCCGGACCGGTCCGGGCATTGAGGCCCGGCCCCGGCCCTGCTAAGCAACCGGCAACGTCATTTCGATCAGGAGACCCATATGGCCGAGCATGGAAACGGTGCCGCACCGGAAACCGCAGGAGACAACCAGCAGCCGACTGCGCCGCAGCTCACCTTGCGGATCATCAGCCAGTTCGTCCGCGATCTCTCCTTCGAGAATGTCCTCGCACAGCGGGGTAGCGGCGGCGAGGTGCAGCCCGATATCAAGGTAACCGTCAACCTCGATGCCAGAAAACGCGCCGTCGAACATCAATACGAGGTCGGCTGCAAGCTCAACATCACCTCGCGCAACAAGGAAAGCGACGAAGCGCTGTTCGTGCTCGAAATGGATTATGTGGGCATTTTCCACATCGAGGGTGTGCCGGAGGAGCAAATGCACCCCTTCCTGCTGATCGAATGCCCGCGCCAGATGTTCCCCTTCATGCGCCGGATCGTCAGCGACGTGACGCGCGACGGGGGCTTTCCGCCGCTCAATCTCGACAATATCGACTTCGTGCAGCTCTACCGGCACGAAGTCGCCAGACGCCAGGCGCAGGCGCAGACAAAACCCGGCAACGCCTGATCAGCGCCGCCAGAGCGCGGCATCGCCCATCTTCGCCACAAAGGCGTCATGGGCGGCCCGCTCGGCATCGGTGAGGCGCGCGGCGAGAGGGCGCGGGCGCGGCTCGGGCCGCCAGCCCTGCGCGACACCCGGCTCTCGCGTGGCGGGCGGCGATGGATCGGCGGCCAGGGCGAAATCCGGCTGCCGCCCGCCGCGCAATTCCAGATAGACATCGGCCAGGATACGGGAATCGAGCAACGCGCCATGCAGCGCGCGCGCGCTCGTGTCGATGGCAAAGCGGCGGCACAACGCATCGAGCGAGGCCGGTGCGCCGGGAAATCGCTGCCGGGCCATGGCCAGCGTATCGATGGCCCGCGCAAAGGGCAGGGTCGGCAGGCCCGAACGGCCCAGCTCCGCGTTGAGGAATTTCATGTCGAAGGCGGCGTTGTGGATGACCAGCATCGCATCGCCGATAAAGTCGAGAAAGGCCTGGGCGATCTCGACAAAACGCGGCTTGTCGCGGAGCGTCACCTCGCCCGGGCGCGGTGGCCGCGCATTCACGAGAATGTCCGGCCCGATCCCGTGCACGCCAAAGGCGTCCTCGGGCATGTCGCGCTCGGGGTTGAGATATTGGTGATAGGTGCGCCCGGTGGGCATGTGATTGTGCAGCTCGACGGCGCCGATCTCGACGATGCGATGCCCCTCGGAGGGCTCGAATCCTGTGGTTTCCGTATCGAGAACGATCTCACGCATGGGCGATACGCCTCCGGATATCGGCCAGGATGGTGCGAACCTGTTCGCGCGCGTGCGCTGGCGTGTCGGTCTCGATCACGTAATCCGCGCGGGCGCGTTTTTCGGCATCGGGCATCTGACGCGCGAGAATCGCCTCGAAATCGGCCTCCGACATGGTGCCGCGCGCCAGGACGCGGGCGCGCTGCTCCTCGGGCGGGGCGCTGACGACCGCCACCGCGTCCAGATCGGCGACACCCGTCTCGAACAGCAGCGGAATGTCGAGAACCGTGACATCGGCGCTCTGCGCCGCGAGGAAATCGGCCCGGTCCCGGGTCACGAGCGGGTGCACGATGGCCTCGATCCGCTTCAGGGCGTCGGGATCGCGCGCGATGATCGCGCGCAGCCGCGCGCGATTTACCGCTCCGTCCTCGACCGCTTCGGGAAAGGCCCCGGCGATCGGGGCCACCGCCGCGCCGCCCGGCGCATAGAGCCGGTGCACAGCCGCGTCGGCATCCCAGAGCGCGCAACCCTCCTCGACAAACAGCTGCGCCGTCGTCGATTTGCCCATACCGATCGAGCCGGTCAATCCGAGCCGAAAGGTCATTGCAGCGCCGCCGCGCGCGTGGCCGCATCCACCTCCGGGCGCGCACCGAACCAGCGCTCGAATCCCGGCGCCGCCTGATGGAGCAACATGCCCAGACCATCGACGGGGATGCAGCCCATTTCCCCGGCCACCTCGAGGAGCCTGGTCCTGAGCGGCGCATAGACGAGATCGGCGACGACCGCGCCCCTTTGCAGCCCGTCGAGCGGAACGCGCAGGGGTGGCTTGCCGGTCATGCCGAGCGCGGTGGTGTTCACCACCGTCGCCGCCTGTTCGAGCATGTTGCCCGCCTCCACCCAATCGACCACGCGCAGCCGGTCGCCGAACGCCTCGCGCAGCGCCTCCGCCCGGTCGCGTGTGCGGTTGGCGATCAGGATTTCCGGCGCGCCGGCATCACGCAACGCCACGACCACCGCGCGCGCCGCCCCGCCCGCACCGAGCACCGCAGCCGGTCCCGCCGCCGCGTTCCAGCCCGGCACGGCCTGCCGCAGATTGGCGAGAAAACCGTGCGCATCGGTGTTGTCGGCATGGATCGCACCCTCGGCATCAAAGCTGAGGGTGTTCGCCGCGCCGATGAGCCTTGCGGTATCGCTGACATGATCGGCAAGCGCCAGCGCGCGCTCCTTGTGAGGCACGGTCACGTTGACCCCGACAAAGCCGAGCCGGGGCAACATGCGCAGCGCCTCCGCCAGGTCGCCCTCGGCGATATCCATCGGGATATAGTATCCCCGGATCCCATGCGCCCGCAGCCAGTGACCATGCACCTGCGGTGAGCGCGAGTGGCCGATCGGTGATCCGATCACGCCCGCGAGCGGGATGGCGTCAGGTCTCATCGCGGCAAGTCTCCCCGTTCCGTCAGAAAGGCCAGAAGTTCGAGCAATGGCAGGCCCAGCACGGTGAAGTAATCGCCTTCGACGCGGGAAAACAAGCGCACCCCTTCGGATTCCAGCTTGTAGGCACCGACGCATCCGGCGACATCGGGCCAGTTTCGCGCGAGATAATCATCGAGCCACGCCTCGCTGAAATCGCGCATGTTGAGCCGCACACGCCCGACATGACGCCAGATCGGCCGCCCGTTCTCGCAGATCACCGCCGCGGACAGAAGGTCATGCGCGCGCCCGCGCAATCGCAGAAGCTGATGGCGGGCATCATCCCGATCTGTCGGTTTGGACAGGATTTCGCAATTCAGATCAAGCACCTGGTCGCATCCCAGAACAAGCCGCCCGGGATACTTGCGGGCGATCCTGAGCGCCTTCATCTCGGCCAGCGCGTCGGCCACATCGCGCGGCGTCGCACCTTCGGCGAGGAGCGAATCACGCAGGCTCTGCTCATCGACGGACGCGGGCGCGACCTCGACGGCCAGGCCGGCCCGTTCGAGCAGAAGCCGCCGCACAGGCGATGCCGAGGCCAGAACCAATGTGGCAACCATGTGGATAACTCCGTGTGTGACCTCTGCGTGACTTCGCGAAACCGCAGCCTTGGCCCCGGCTTTGCCATCATCGCCGGAACTTCGCCAGACAGTCGCGGAAACCATCCCCGGTTTTCCGACTGGGGACAAGGATCGTTCCACGACAGGGATAACCCCGATCACGCACCGTTATCAACACGAACCGCCACTACTTGCTGGACTGGCGTATCACCTATATCATTGATATATTTATTTTATTTTTCTCCTCTCTCGATATGCTCATCTTCCCCCCAGGATTTCCCGACCTTCTCCACATGTGGACAAGACCCGGGACGAAATCGTAATCCACAGCGCGCGGCGCCTCTACATCATCATTCTTTTCCTAAGAATTCATTATCAGAAGAAGGAAAAGACGCTCCCGCCATATCGGTTGACGCCCGCGGCCAGAGAGCCTAAGGACGGCAGAGGCTCCGTCCGGCTGCCATCACTTCCCATGAGATTACCGCGAGGCCCCATCCATCATGGGGCCAGTATCATTGAGGCCCCGATGTCCGAAGACCGCGTCAACCTGTCCGACCTCAAGGCGCTGAGCGCCAAGGAGCTTCTCGCCATCGCCGAGGAGCTCGAGATCGAGAACGCCTCGACCATGCGCAAGGGCGAGATGATGTTCTCCATCCTCAAGGAACGCGCCGAGGACGGGTGGCAGGTCTATGGCGATGGCGTGCTCGAGGTGCTCCAGGATGGATTCGGCTTCTTGCGCTCGATCGAGGCGAATTACCTGCCCGGCCCGGACGATATCTATGTCTCGCCGGACATGATCCGGCAATATTCGCTGCGAACGGGCGACACGATCCGCGGCGAGATGCGCCAGCCCGACGAGACCGAGAGGTATTTCGCGCTGACCTCCGTGACCGAGATCAATTTCGAGGATCCCGAACGCGCGCGCCACAAGATCGCGTTTGACAACCTCACGCCGCTCTATCCCGATGAGCGGCTCAAGATGGAAATCGCCGATCCGACGGTGAGGGATTTCTCGGCGCGGGTCATCGACCTCGTGGCACCGATCGGCAAGGGGCAGCGGTCGCTGATCGTCGCGCCGCCGCGGACCGGCAAGACGGTGCTTCTACAGAATATTGCGCATAGCATCGAGAAGAATCACCCCGAATGTTTTCTCATCGTGCTGCTGATCGACGAGCGCCCCGAGGAGGTGACCGACATGCAACGCTCGGTCAAGGGCGAGGTGATCAGTTCGACCTTTGACGAGCCGGCAACGCGGCATGTCGCGGTCTCCGAAATGGTGATCGAGAAGGCCAAGCGCCTCGTGGAACACAAGCGCGACGTGGTGATCCTGCTCGATTCGATCACCCGGCTCGGGCGCGCCTATAACACGGTGGTGCCATCCTCGGGCAAGGTTCTCACCGGCGGTGTCGATGCCAACGCCCTGCAACGGCCCAAGCGGTTCTTTGGCGCGGCGCGCAATATCGAGGAGGGCGGGTCGTTGACCATCATCGCGACCGCGCTCATCGACACCGGGAGCCGCATGGACGAGGTCATTTTCGAGGAGTTCAAGGGCACCGGGAATTCCGAGATCGTGCTCGACCGCAAGGTTGCCGACAAGCGTGTCTTTCCGGCGATCGACATTCTCAAGTCGGGCACCCGCAAGGAGGATCTTCTCATCGAGAAGGCGGATCTGCAAAAGACCTTCGTGCTGCGGCGTATCCTCAACCCGATGGGCACGACGGATGCGGTGGAATTCCTGCTCTCGAAACTCAAGCAGACCAAGAGCAATGCGGAGTTCTTCGATTCGATGAATGCCTGAGCCAGGGACCGCGATGGAGACGATCTTTGCGCTATCGACAGCGCGCGCAAAGGCGGGCGTGGCGGTCATCCGGGTGTCTGGCCCCGGTGCGGGGCTCGCCTGCGAGGTGCTCTGCGGTGCGGTTCCCCCGGCGCGGCGCGCGGTGCTGCGCGCGTTACGGGATCGGACGGGGGAATTGATCGACCAGGCGCTGGTGCTGTTTTTCCCCGAAGGGGCGAGCTTTACCGGCGAATCCATCGTCGAGTTCCAGACGCATGGGAGCGAGGCGGTGGTTTCCGCGCTGCTGCGTGAGCTGGGCGCATTGCCCGGATTCCGGCCCGCCGAGGCCGGGGAATTCACGCGGCGCGCGCTGCTCAACGGCAGGATGGACCTGGCGCAGGTCGAGGCATTGGGCGACCTTCTCGAAGCCGAGACCGAGGCGCAGCGGCGGCAGGCCATGCGCGGGATGTCGGGGGCGCTTGCGGCAGAATCGGCGGAGTGGCGGGCATCGTTGCTGCGCGCGGTGGCGTTGCTCGAACTGGTGATCGATTTCGCGGATGAGGATGTCCCCGAGGATGTCGTGCCGGAGGTGCGCGCCCTTCTGGGTGAGGTGATGACGCGGCTTCGCCAGCAGATAGGCGGGGTCCGGGCGGCCGAGCGGTTGCGCGCCGGTTTCGAGGTGGCGATTGTTGGCGCGCCGAACGCGGGGAAATCCTCCTTGCTCAACCGGCTCGCGGGGCGCGAGGCGGCGATCGTGTCGGAACATGCGGGCACGACGCGGGACGTGATCGAGGTTCGCATGGATCTGGACGGGATCCCGGTGAGCGTTCTCGATACTGCTGGCCTGCGAGAAACTAACGACGCCGTTGAATCTATTGGTATTTCTCGGGCAAAGGAGCGGGCGAAGGGCGCCGATCTCCGGGTGTTTCTGCGCATGGGCGACGAGGATTTCGGCGATCTCGCGCGGCCCGGCGATATTCACCTGCGATCAAAGGCGGATGAGGGCGGCGTGGCGGATGGCATCTCGGGTTTGACGGGCTACGGGGTTGATGCGCTCCTCGGGCGGCTCGCCGCGGCGCTGCGCGACCGGGTCGAGAGCGTGGGGCTTGCGACCCATGCGCGGCATGAGGCGGCGATGCGGCGGGGCCTTGTCGCGCTCGAGGCGGCCAGTCGGCAGCTCGATGCAGGTGAGGATGCGATGGATCTGGCGGCTGAGGAGGTCCACGTGGCTATTCGCGCGCTCGATTCTCTGGTAGGACGAATCGACGTGGAGGCGGTTCTCGGCGAGATCTTCGCAAGTTTCTGCCTGGGCAAGTGAGGAATGTTTCACGTGGAACAATTCGACGTTGTCGTGATCGGTGGTGGCCATGCCGGGGCAGAGGCGGCCCATGCCGCGGCGCGGATGGGGGCCCGGACCGCGCTGGTCACGCTGTCGCGGGGCGCAATCGGCACGATGTCGTGCAATCCGGCGATTGGCGGCCTCGGCAAGGGGCATCTCGTGCGCGAGATTGACGCGTTTGACGGTTTGATGGGGCAGGTGGCCGATCGGGCGGGGATCCAGTTCCGGCTGCTCAACCGGCGAAAGGGGCCAGCGGTGCAGGGGCCGCGCGCCCAGGCGGATCGCCGGATTTATCGCGAGGTGATGCAGGGGATGCTCGGGGCGACGCCGGGGCTTACGATCATCGAGGGCGAGGCCGCCGATCTCCGGATGGCGCGCGACCGCGTCTGCGGCGTCACCCTTGCCGACGGGAGCGAAATTCCCGCCCGCGCGGTGATCCTGACGACGGGCACGTTCCTGCGCGGGGTCATTCATATCGGCGACCGCTCGCGCCCCGGAGGGCGGATGGGCGATCCGGCCAGCATCCGCCTCGCCGAGCGGATCGAGGGCTTTGGTCTTCCGCTTGGCCGGCTCAAGACGGGGACGCCGCCGCGGCTTGACGGGCGGAGCATCGACTGGCAGCGCCTCGAAACCCAGCCAGGCGACGACGGGCCGGTGATGTTCTCCTTTCTTTCGGGTGCGCCTTCTGCGCGGCAGGTGTCCTGTGGGATTACCCATACCAATGAGCGCACCCATGCGATCATTCGCGAGAATCTCGGGCGGTCGGCCATGTATGGGGGGCATATCGCGGGTGTCGGGCCGCGCTATTGCCCGTCGATCGAGGACAAGGTGGAGCGATTCGCGGACAAGCCCGCACACCAGATCTTCCTCGAACCCGAGAGCCTCAGTGATTCGGTGATTTATCCCAACGGCATTTCCACATCGCTCCCTGAGGAGGTGCAGGAGGCCTATGTGCACTCGATTGCCGGGCTTGAGGGGGCGGTGATCCTGCAACCGGGATACGCGATCCAATATGATTACGTCGATCCGCGGGCCCTCGATGCGAGCCTCGCCGTGAGGGAGGTTCCGGGGCTGTTCCTGGCGGGGCAGATCAACGGGACGACGGGTTATGAGGAGGCCGCGGCGCAGGGGCTCGTGGCGGGGATCAACGCCGCGCGTCTTGCCGCAGGGACGGACCCCGTCAGGTTCAGCCGCACCGAGAGCTATATCGGCGTGATGATCGACGATCTCACCACCCGCGGCGTGACCGAGCCCTACCGCATGTTCACTTCGCGGGCCGAGTTCCGCCTGTCGTTGCGTGCGGATAATGCCGATCAGCGGCTCACGCCGCAGGCGATCGCGCTTGGCTGTGCTGGCGAGGCGCGCAAGCGTGCGTTCGAGGAGAAAATGGCGCGCCTTGCCAGGGGCCGCGCGCTCCTGGAGGGGGGTGGTTACACGGCGCGCGATCTTGCAAATGTCGGGATCGAGGTGTCGCGGGACGGTGCGCGGCGCACGGGGATGGAGGTGTTGTCCTTTCCCGGCGTGGAGGTCGGCGATCTGGTCGCGCTCGATGGGGCGCTTGCGGATATCGACCCCGAGACATGTGCTCAGCTCAAGCGGGACGCGACATATGCCAATTACATCGCGCGGCAAGCGCGGGATGTGGACATGCTCCGGCGAGACGAGGCGGTGCCGATACCGGCGGATTTTTGCTATGATGCGGTTTCCGGAATCTCCAATGAAATCAAGGCGAAGCTCGCGGCGGCGCGCCCTGCGACGATTGCCCAGGCCGCGCGTATCGAGGGGATGACACCGGCCGCTCTCGCCCTGATCATGGTGAGGCTGCGGCAAGGCCGTCAGGCACGCAGCGCATGACGCTGGGGGGTGTTTCACGTGAAACAGCGGAGCGGCTCGATATCTACAGCGCGCTGCTCGCAAAGTGGAACGCTCGGATAAATCTTGTCTCGCGTGCGTCGCTTGCTGACCATCGCGCCCGTCATTTCGCGGATTCGGCACAGATCCACCGGGTTGCGTCGCATCCGGTCGGGCATTGGGCGGATCTGGGCAGTGGCGGGGGGTTCCCCGGCCTGATCGTCGCGATCCTCGCCTGCGAAACGGGGTCTCCGGCTGAGGTCACGTTGGTGGAGGCCGACGCGCGAAAATCCGCGTTTCTTTCCACCGTGATACGCGAGACCGGGGTGCACGCGCGCGTTCTCACCGAGCGGATCGAATCAATCGCGCCGCTCGGGGCGGATGTCGTTTCGGCGCGCGCGCTCGCCGATCTGGCGACGCTCCTCGGATATGCCGCGCGCCACCTTGCCCCGGGAGGAGAGGCGCTCTTTGCCAAGGGTGCCCGCTGGGAGGCCGAGATCGCGCAGGCGCGAAGGGCGTGGCAATTTGACTGCGCTGTTGTTAAAAGCGAGACAGAACCCGGCTCCGTCATCCTGAAGGTCAGAGGTATGTCCCGTGTCTGATGTCATTCCCCGGACCAGCCCCCGCATCATCGCCGTCGCCAACCAGAAGGGCGGTGTGGGCAAGACCACGACGACGATCAATCTCGGCGCAGCCCTTGTCGAGACGGGTTCGAGGGTTCTGATCGTCGATCTCGATCCGCAAGGGAATGCCTCGACCGGGCTCGGGATCGAGGTGGATGCGCGCGCCCATACCACCTATGATTTCCTACTCGATGACGTGCCGCTTTCGGAGATCGTGCAGCCGACGGCACAGGACGGGTTGTTCGTCATACCGGCAACGATCGACCTTTCCTCGGCCGATATCGAGCTGTTTTCCAATGAAAAACGCAGCTTCCTGCTGCATGACGCGCTTCGCCAGCCGGCGATGGGGGGGTTTCGGCTCGATTACATCCTGATCGATTGTCCGCCTTCGCTCAATCTCCTGACGGTTAACGCGATGGTTGCCGCGGATTCGGTGCTCATTCCGTTGCAAAGCGAATTCTTCGCGCTCGAGGGGCTGTCGCAGCTCATGTTGACCATCCGCGAGGTGCGTCAGGCCGCCAATCCGGGGCTGCGGATCGAGGGCGTGCTCCTGACCATGGTTGACGCGCGCAACAACCTGTCGGCGCAGGTCGAGAACGACGCGCGCGAGAATCTCGGGGAGCTGGTCTTTGAGACCCGGATACCGCGCAACGTGCGGCTGAGCGAAGCGCCGTCCTACGCGCTGCCGGTTCTGAGCTACGATACCGCATCAAAGGGTGCGCAGGCCTACCGCGATCTGGCGCGCGAGATCGTGCAAAGACACGCGCGCGTGGCGGCCTAGACGAGGAGGGGAGAGAGGCAGTGAGCACACGCAGCAAACCCGGGCGCGGCCTCGGGCGCGGTCTGTCGGCGCTGATGGCGGATGTGCGCGAGAGCACCCCGGCGGAGGAGGCCGGGCGCCGCGCCCCCGACATGATGGTGCCTGTGGAAAAGGTCCACCCGAACCCCGATCAGCCCCGCCGCCATTTCGATGCCGAGGCGCTCGACGATCTGGCGCGATCCATCGCCGAAAAGGGGATCATTCAGCCGCTGATCGTCCGTCCCAGCCCGCGCATTCCCGGTGCCTGGGAAATCGTCGCCGGGGAACGCCGCTGGCGCGCGGCGCAGATGGCGCAGCTCCACGAAATCCCCGTCCTGGTGCGCGAGTTTACCGATACCGAGGTGCTCGAGGTTGCCATTATCGAGAATATCCAGCGCGCCAATCTCAACCCGATCGAAGAGGCGGCAGGCTACAGCCAGTTGATGACGAAATTCGGCCATACACAGGAGCGGCTCGCCGAGGTTCTGGGCAAGAGCCGCAGCCATATCGCCAATGCGGTGCGCCTGCTGAACCTGCCGGACGAGGTGCAGGCCTATCTGCGCGACGGCCACCTCTCTGCCGGTCACGCGCGCGCGCTCATCACGGCGCCGGACGCCGCGGCACTGGCGCAGACGGTGATCCGCAAGGGCCTCTCGGTGCGCGAGACCGAGAAGCTGGCCAAGGATGCAGCGGAAGGCAAGACACAAAAGAATAACGCCAGTTCAAGGACTTATGCCGAGAAAGACGCCGATACCCGGGCTTTGGAGGCCGATCTTTCTGCCGCGCTCTCGATGAGTGTCAGCATCGATCACCGGCCGGGGGGTGACCAGGGCGCGGTGACGATCCGCTATCGCTCGCTCGACGATCTCGACCGGCTCATGGCGCTGCTGAGCGCCTGAATCACGTCAGCAACGCGCCGATCACCGCGTTGAGCACCGCGCGCCCCGCGGGCGTCGCGCGGAGCCGCCCGCCCTCGACCTCGACCATGCCGATTTCGCCCAGATGGGCGAGCGTCGCCGCATTGAGCGGCACGCCGGACAGGCGCGCAAAGCGCGCCATGTCGATCCCCTCGGCCAGCCGCAGCCCCATCAGGAGGAATTCGGTGGGCTGTTCCTCGGGAGCGAGCACGGCGCGCAGCGATTCGCCCGAGCCGCTCTCGACCTGCGTGAGCCAGGCCTCCGGCATCGGCCAGGCCTCGGTCGCGTGGCGCCGCCCGCCGAAGGTCAGCCGGCCATGCGCCCCCGGGCCGATCCCGACATAATCCCCCGCGCGCCAGTAGATCAGGTTATGGCGCGATTCCGCGCCCGGCCGCGCGTGGTTGGAAACCTCGTAGGCGTGAAAACCGGCGGCTGCGGTCATCTCCTGCGTGGCATGGAACATGTCGGCGGCGAGGCTCTCGTCGGGCAGGCCGGGCAACCGCCCCGCCGCATGGCGGGCGCCGAAGGCGGTGCCGCTTTCGATCGTCAGCTGGTAGAGCGAAAGGTGATCCGCCGCCAGATCGAGCGCGCGGCCCAATTCCGCCTGCCAAGCATCGAGGCTCTGATCCTGACGCGCATAAATCAGGTCAAAGCTGGTCCTCGGGAAATATTTGCGTGCAATATCAAGGGCATCAATGGCCTCCGCGACCGAGTGCAACCGCCCCAGCCGGCGCAGGTCGCGATCCTCGAGCGCCTGCACACCAAGCGAGACCCGCGTCACCCCGGCCTCGGCATAGAGGGCAAGGCGCCCCGCCTCGACCGAGCCGGGATTGGCCTCCAGCGTCACCTCGGGATCATTGGCCATCGGCCAGGCTGCCCGCGCCGCGGCGATGATCGCGGCCACCGTTTCGGGGGGCATCAGGCTCGGCGTGCCGCCGCCGAAGAAGATCGAGCCAAGCACCCGATCGGGCACGAGGGCCGCGTAGCGGGCAATCTCGCGCAGGTAGGCCGCCCGCCAGCGGGCGTGATCGACCGACGAGACGACATGGCTGTTGAAATCGCAATAGGGGCATTTGGCCGCGCAGAACGGCCAATGCACATAGAGGCCAAAGCCCCCCTCCTGCCAGTCCTCAGCCAAAGCAGCCGCTGACGAACTTTCGGAAGGCCTCGGCGCGGTGGCTGATCCGGTTCTTTTCCCAGCGGTCCATTTCGGCAAAGGTCACCTCGTGGCCCTCGGGCTGGAAGATCGGGTCATAGCCATGACCGGCATCGCCCCGCATCGGCCAGACGATCCAGCCATCGACCGTGCCCTCGAAAATCTCGTCATGCCCATCCGGCCAGGCGAGCACGAGGGCACAGCAGAACCGCGCGGTCCAGGGCTGGCGCGCCTTGCGGGCGATGAGCGAATCGTGCACCCGCTTCATGGCCATGACGAAATCTCGGCCGTCGCCGGTTTCGGCCCAATCGGCGGTATGGACCCCGGGCGCACCGTCGAGCGCGTCGATCACGATGCCCGAATCATCCGCGAGCGCGGGCAGCCCGGTGGCCTGCGCCGCCGCGTGGGCCTTGATCCGGGCATTGCCGACAAAGCTGTTCTCGGTCTCGTCAGGCGCGGGCAGGTTGCGATCGGCGGCGCCGATCACCCGCACGCCGTAGGGCTGAAGGAGATGCGCGATTTCCTCCAGCTTGCCGGCGTTATGCGTCGCCACCAGCAGCGTATCGCCGGTAAACCTACGCACTCACGGCCTCGCGTTGCAGCGCCGCAAGCTGACGCACACCCGTCTCCGCCAGATCGAGGAGCGTGTTCATCTGTTCGCGGCTGTAGGTCGCGCCCTCGGCGCTCATCTGCACCTCGATGAGCCGCCCCTGGCCGGTCATGATGAAATTGCCGTCGGCCCCGGCCACGCTATCCTCGGAATAGTCGAGATCGAGCACCGGCTGCCCGGCATAGATGCCGCAGGAGACCGCAGCGACCGGATCGGGCATCGGATCGTTGCGCACGTCGCCCGCCCTCATCAGCCTGGCCACCGCCAGCCGCAGCGCCACCCAGCCGCCGGTGATCGCGGCGCAGCGCGTGCCGCCATCGGCCTGGATCACGTCGCAATCGATCGTGATCTGCCGCTCGCCGAGCGCCACCCGGTCCACCCCGGCGCGCAGCGCGCGCCCGATCAGCCGCTGGATTTCGACGGTGCGGCCGCCCTGTTTGCCGACTGCCGCCTCGCGCCGCATCCTGCTCGCGGTGGAGCGCGGAAGCATCCCGTATTCCGCCGTCACCCAGCCGAGCCCGGTCCCCTTCACGAAGGGCGGCACCCGTTCGTCGATCGTCGCCGTGCACAGGACATGCGTGTCGCCCATGCGGATCATGCACGACCCCTCGGCATGTTTCAGCACCCCGGTCTCGATTGAAACCGGGCGCATCTCGCTTAAATCTCTTCCCGAAGGCCGCATCGCTGTCCCTTTGTTCCGACGTTGCGGGGGGATAGCGCGGGACGGCCCGCAATGGCAAGCACGATTGACCTTTGGCCAAACCCGTCCTTTATTCCGATTGACGAGGAGAACCGCCAGAATGTCCGACGCCAGCACCATTCTCGATCAGCTCAACGACCGCTCGCGCGAGGTGTTCCGCCGCGTGGTCGAGGGTTATCTGGCGACTGGCGACCCGGTCGGATCGCGCACCCTCACCCGCGATTTCAGCGAGAAGATCAGCGCCGCGACGATCCGCAACGTGATGCAGGATCTCGAATATCTCGGCCTTCTCGGTAGCCCTCATGTCAGCGCCGGGCGCGTGCCGACGGAGGAGGGGCTGCGCATGTTCGTCGATAGCCTCCTCGAGGTGAACGGCCTCCAGGACAGCGACCGGGAACTGATCGACGCCACAGTGAGCAGCGAATCGAGCGACGTGTCCGGGCTGCTCGATCGCATCGGTTCCGCCCTGTCGGGCGTGACCCGAAGCGCCTCGCTCGTTCTCGCGCCCAAGCACGAAGCCCCGATACGTCATATCGAGTTCGTGAGCCTTGGCCATGACCGCGCGCTCGTCGTTCTGGTCTTTGCCGACGGGCATGTGGAAAACCGCGTCTTTACCCCGCCGCCGGGCCATACCCCCAGCTCGATGCGCGAGGCGGCCAATTTTCTCAACGCGCTGCTCGAGGGCAGGACGCTCTCCGACATGCGGCGGCGGATCGCGCAGGAGATTGCCGACCGGTGTCAGGAAATCGACCAGCTCGCCCACGCCCTTGTCGAAAGCGGGCTGGCCGTCTGGCAGGACGAGGGCGACAGCCATGAGCGGCTGATCGTGCGGGGACGGGCGAATCTGCTCGATGCCGGGGTGGACGAGGCCGATCTGGAGCGGATCCGCGTCCTCTTTGACGATCTGGAGCGCAAGCGCGACATCGCCGAGTTCATCGAACGCGCCGAGGAAGGCGATGGCGTGCGCATATTTATCGGATCGGAGAACAAACTTTTCTCACTTTCGGGTTCCTCTCTGGTGGTCTCTCCTTATATGAACGCTGACCGGAAGATCATTGGCGCGGTCGGGGTCATCGGACCCACGCGCCTCAACTACGGGCGTATCGTGCCGATCGTCGATTACACGGCGCAGCTCGTGGGCAGGCTGATCTCCGACCGGAATGAGAGGTGAAAGATGGCAGAGCCGAAAGAAGAACGCTTTCTCGACGATATCGAGGAGGCCGCCGCCGAGGAAGAGGCGCTGGGCGAGACCGGCAGCGGCGATGGATCGGTGTCCGAGCTCGAGGCGCTGAAGGCCGAGCGCGACGCGCTCCAGGATCGTTTCATGCGCGCGCTGGCCGATGCCGAGAACACGCGCAAACGCGCCGAGAGGGACCGGCGCGAGGCCGAGCAATATGGCGGCTCGCGGCTGGCGCGCGATCTGCTCCCGGTGCATGACAATCTCAAGCGCGCGATCGACTCCGTCACCGACGAGCAACGCGCCGCCTGCGATGCGCTGGTCGAGGGGATCGAGCTGACGCTGCGCGAATTGCTGAATGTCTTTGCCCGCCACGGAATCAAGGCGATCGACCCGCAGCCCGGCGACCGGTTCGATCCCAACCACCACGAGGCGATGTTCGAGGCCCCGGTTCCCGGCACCCGGGCCGGCGAAATCATCGAGGTTTCCGCCCAGGGCTTTGTCCTGCATGACAGGATCCTGCGCCCGGCGAAGGTCGGGGTTTCGTCCAACCGCGAATGATCGGCTGAGCGATTGCCGCGCGGCCCCTGCGGAACAGGCCGGGGGCGCGCGGCCTTGCTCAGGCGAGGCCGGTGATGAGCTGGCGCAGCCCGAACGCCGCCCCGGCAAAGATCGCGGCGAGGGTGACCGGTGCGCTCAGCGCCAGCACCGAAAAGGCGGATATGCCCTGGCCGACCGAGCATCCCACCGCGATGACACCGCCAAAGCCCATGCAGACGCCGCCGAGGATCTGGCGGCGCAATTCGCGCGGATCCTCGCAGGCCTCCCAGCGGAAATGTCCCTCGCTCAGGCTGCCCGCGAAGGCCCCGGCGATCACGCCAAGGACCGAGGCAACGCCAAAGCCGAAGGCGGTGCCGCCGCTGGCCGTCATGAGATAGAGGATCGTGTCGCCCAGTGGCGCCGAGAAGGTGTGCGAGATCACCGGCTGTGCCATGAACCCGTGGGTGGACACATGGGATGTGGCGGCCCAGCCCGAGGCGATCGCCAGCCCCACCATCGCGCCCCAGAAAACCGCCCGCCGCCGTGCGAGAAATCCGCGCGAGCCAAGCGCCAGGACGAGAATCCCCGCCGAGAGGCCAAGCCCCGCCCAGATCACGGGCAGGCCGGTGATCCGCGCCAGCACCTCGGCATAGCTGCGTATCTGCCAGTCCACGGTCGTCGCCTCGGTGACCGAGACACGCAGCGCCGCGAGCGGGCCGGACATCATCACATAGGCGGATATCCCCATGACCAGCACCATAACGAAGGCGCGCAGATCCCCGCCGCCCAGCCGCGCGAGCGCCCCGTGTCCGCAATTCCCGGCAATCGACATGCCATAGCCGAAGAGGAGCCCGCCCAGGACGCTTGCCAGCGGCGACCAGGGTGTGAGCCAATAGACGTTCTCCGCGACCGCCAGGTGGTCGAGCGCGGCCATGCCAAAGGTCAGGACCCCGGCAAGGCCGATGGCGAGGCCCCACATGCGCAACCGTGTATCGCTGCCCTGATAGAGCAGATCCTCGATTGCCCCGAGGGTGCAGAACCGCCCGATGCGCGCGGCAAGCCCGAGCAGGACGCCGCCGCCAAAGGCTGCGAGCGTGATCAGAAGCGGATCGGGAATATCCCAGACCATGCGGGCCTCCTACGGATGGCGTGCCTGCCACGGCCTGTCAGGATCTGCGGCAGAACATGTCATAGACCACGGACAGGATCCGCATCGCGCGTTCGTCTGTCAAACTGTAATAGATCGCCTTGCCCTCGCGGCGTGGCGACACGAGCCCCTCGAGGCGCAGGCGCGACAGCTGTTGCGAGACCGCCGCTTGCCGCGCCGAGAGCAGTTCCTCCAGTTCCGACACCGATTTTTCCCCGGTCGTGAGGTGGCACAGGATCATCAGCCGGCCCTCATGGCTGATCGCCTTGAGAAATTCCGCGGCATCGCAGGCGTGGCCGTGCATCGCCTCGAGGTCTTGTCCGGTGATGTTCATGGGGATGGTTTGTGCTCCGGGGCGGGTGGTCAGGGCAATGCCGTCGCGTCGGGATGCGCGTCAAGCAGGTTTGTCAGCAGGAACCAGAAGAATTCATCGCCGGCATAGCCCTCGATCCGGCCGAGTTCGCGGCCCGCGTCCACGAGCACGAAGGTGGGGGTAAAGACAGGAGGCGAGGAAAACGCCACATCGGCGGGAAGGTCATTGATCTGAACCCGGCGCAGCGGTGCGCGCGCCGCCTGTTCCGTTCTGGGATAGATCGGGCCGATCTCGGCGTTCCAGCGTTCGCACCAGTGGCAGCCGTGACGCTCCACCATGAGGAGTTCGGCGGCCATCGGCGCCGTGGCGGCCCATGCGATCGGGATCAGGGCAGACAGAAGAGTGGCCAGACGCATCGGAGCCCTGATTGACGAAGGACAATTTATATATGATACTTTGAATATGTAGATGAATCAACCCCGGGGGGCCGATGTTCGATGTCTCGCTGCTGAGCGCCTTTCTGGGGGGGCTGATCGTGTTCTTTTCGCCCTGCGTTCTGCCGATCGTGCCTTTCTACCTGAGCTACATGGCCGGGGCCTCGATTTCGGCGGTCGGGGACGGTGGACAGCTCGCGCCCGGTGTGCGGGCGCGCGCCTTTGCCGCGTCGGTGATGTTCTCGGCCGGGATCATCACGGTTTTCGTGCTTCTGGGGGCGGCGGCCTTTGGCCTCAGCCAGGCATTCCGCGCACATCAGACCGAATTCCGCCTTGTCGCGGCGCTGATTGTCCTCGTGCTGGGGCTGCATTTCCTCGGGGTTCTGCGGATCGGCTTTCTCAACCGGGTGTTCCAGATCGAGGCGGGCGAGACCCGGGGCATGTCGGTTCTCGGGGCCTATGTGGTCGGGTTTGCCTTTGCCGCCGGCTGGACGCCCTGCGTCGGTGGCGTGCTGACGGCGGTTGTCTTTACCGCCAGCACCGAGGCGACGGCGATGCGCGGGCTGGTGCTGATGCTGGTCTTTGGTCTTGCGATGACCACGCCCTTCATGATCGCTGCGCTGTTCATCGGGCCGTTCCTGCGCTTTGTCGCGCGGTTCCGGCGGCACCTGCCAAAGGTCGAAAAGGCCATGGGTGTCCTGCTCATCGTCTTTGCCGCGCTGATCGCCACCGATAGCGTCAACTACATCGCGCAATGGATGCTGGAGACCTTTCCAGTGTTCCGCAACATTTGAGGAGGACCTGTCATGAGACGATTTCTCAGCCTTCTGGCCGCCCTGGTGCTGGCCCTGCCGGTGGCGGCGGCCGAGCTTGGCGATGATGGCCTGCACAAGACCGACTGGATGCGCGACACGTTCAAGGACCTGCGCGAGGACCTGGAGGAGGCCAATGCCGAGGGCAGGCGCCTGATGCTTCTGGTCGAACAGCGCGGGTGCATCTACTGCGAAAAGATGCACAGGGAGGTGTTCTCGCGCCCGGAAATCGCCGATTATATCCGCGAGAATTACTTCGTCGTGCAGATCAACCTGCATGGCGACGTGGAGGTGACCGATCTTGACGGCCAATCGCTGACCGAAAAGCAGGCCGCGCGGAAATGGGGGCTGTTGTTCACGCCGTCGATCCTTTTCCTGCCCGAAACGGTTGCGGCGGACCAGACGGCGGCGGAGGCGGCTGTTGCGCTCATGCCCGGAGCCTTCGGGCCGGGCACCACGCTCGACCTGCTGACCTGGGTGAGGGAAAAGCGGTATGATTCCCCCGATGACGAGGATTTTCAACGCTATCACGCCCGCATGATCGCCGAGCGCGCCGCCGCAGGTGCCGATTGAGCCGCCTTTGGTCGGACGCGGGCCAACATTAAATTCAAAAATAAGAATTTAATGTTGTGTGGCACGGGTGATGTGCCCTATGATGGCCGAAATAACGAATGTGTTAGGGAGGACGCATGAAACGCAAGATTCTTGCTCTGGCCATTGTCGGGCTGGCAGCCGGGGCCTCGACCGTCGGGGCCGCAGAAATCGCCCCCGGCGATGTCGTCTATGAGGACGGTGCCATTGCCGTCTCGCTCACCGGCCAGCCGGGCGATCCCGCGCGCGGGCGCGAGGTCCTGGGCAGCCGCTCGCTCGGCAATTGCGTGGCCTGCCATGCCGTTTCGGAAATGTCCGACATTCCCTTCCACGGCGAGATCGGGCCGATGCTCGACGGGGCTGGCGACCGCTGGACCGAGGCGGAACTGCGCGGGATCGTCGCCAATGCAAAGGAAATGTTCCCCGGCTCGATGATGCCCAGCTTCTACCGCGTCGATGGCTACACCCGCCCGGGCAACGCCTTTACCGGCAAGGCCGCGGACGACACGTTCGGCCCGCTCCTGACTGCCCAGCAGATCGAGGATGTGGTTGCCTACCTGGTGACCCTCAAGGAATGACCGCCTGCGCCCTGGCCGGGCGCAAGATACAGGAGTACCGACAGATGCAACTTTCACGACGCAACGTGATGATCATGGGCGCGGGGGCATTCGTGGCCTTTGGTCTGCCGATGCGCGCCAGCGCCGCCGCCGAGGAAAGGATCGCCGAATTCACCGGCGGGGCCGCGATGGCAGAGACCGGCATCACGCTGACCGCCCCGGAAATCGCCGAGAACGGCAACACCGTGCCGATCGAGGTTTCGGCCCCCGGTGCCGAGGCGATCATGATCCTCGCCATGGGCAACCCGACGCCTGGCGTGGCCACGTTCAACTTTGGCCCGCTGGCCGGCTCGCAATACGGCTCGACGCGCATTCGCCTTGCCGGCACGCAGGACGTGGTGGCGATCGCACGGATGAAGGATGGCAGCTTTGCGCGCGCCTCGCGCAACGTCAAGGTCACCATCGGCGGCTGCGGCGGCTGAGGAAATTTCAGGAGATACCCCATGGCACAAGACGTGAAACCGCGAATCAAGCTTCCGAAATCCGCCGCCGCGGGTGAAACGGTCACGATCAAGACGCTGATCAATCACGCGATGGAATCCGGGCAGCGCAAGGATGCCGACGGAAACACCATCCCGCGCTCGATCATCAACCGCTTCACCACCGAGTTCAACGGCCAGATGGTCCTTGACGTGACGATGGAGCCGGCGATCTCGACCAACCCCTATTTCGAGTTCGAGGCCATCGTTCCCGAAGCGGGCGAATTCAAGTTCACCTGGTATGATGACGACGGCTCGATCTACGAGGATGTCAAGAAGATCGCGCTGGCCTGAGCCGCCATCGTCACGGGAGGGACGAGAATGACAAGAACCAAGACGATCGCCGCATTCTTCGGGGCCGCCGCGATGATCGCGGGCCCCGCCTTTGCCGAGCCGGTCGAGGACACGCTCATCCTCAACGAGGAAATCGAGATGGTCACCTGGACCGATCCTTCGCCCGCGGTTGACGGCGCGCTGAGCGAGGTGATCTCGGGCTGGCATTTCCGGGGCGACGAGACCCGCGCCATGCAGGCCGACGATTTCGACAATCCCGGCATGATGTTCGTGGAACAGGCGCGCGATGCCTGGGAGACGGTCGAGGGCACCGCCGGCAAGTCCTGTGCGAGCTGCCACGGCGAGGCCGACGATTCGATGAAGGGTGTGCGCGCGGTCTATCCGAAATGGAACGAGACTGCTGGCGAGGTGCGCACGCTCGAGATGCAGATCAACGCCTGTCGCACCGAGCAGATGGGAGCCGAGCCGTGGAAATATGCCGGCAAGGACATGATCAACATGACCGCGCTGATTTCCTCGGTTTCGCGGGGGATGCCGGTCAATGTGGCCATCGACGGCCCGGCGCGAGAGACCTGGGAAAAGGGCAAGGAAATCTATTACACCCGTTTCGGTCAGCTGGAGCTGAGCTGCGCCAACTGCCACGAGGACAATTACGGGCGCATGATCCGGGCCGACCATCTCAGCCAGGGCCAGATCAACGGTTTTCCCACCTACCGGCTCAAGAACACCAAGCTGAACTCCGCGCATAGCCGTTTCAAAGGTTGCATCCGCGATACGCGGGCTGAGACCTTCGCCGAGGGCAGCCCGGAGTTCATCGCGCTCGAGCTCTACGTGGCGAGCCGTGGCAACGGGCTCTCGGTCGAGGGGCCGTCGATTCGCAACTGATCTGAAAACCCCGCCGGGCGATGCCTGCGCGGGGTTTTCCCAACCTGAAATATTCAAGAAACCGCATGGGTTACATGCGGGGCGTGAAAGGTCCGACATGATCTCGCGGCGTGATTTCCTTCAGACAAGCATGGCGGCGTCTGCCATCCTCGGGGCGTCGTCCTTCGGGAACTGGGCGCGGCTGGCGGCGCAGCAGGCGCTGACGCAGGATCAACTCCTGCAATTCGACACGTTCGGCAATGTGAGCCTGATCCACATCACCGACATTCACGCGCAGCTCAAGCCGATCTATTTCCGCGAACCCTCGATCAATATCGGCGTGGGCGCAAACAAGGGGGCCGTGCCCCATGTCACCGGCGCCGATTTCCGCAGGCTCTACGGGATCGCGGACGGATCGCCCTCGGCCTATGCGCTGACGCATGACGATTTCTCGGCCCTGGCGCAGGCCTATGGCCGGGTCGGCGGTCTCGACCGCGTGGCCACCGTGATCAACGCCATTCGCGCCGACCGCCCCGATGCGATCCTGCTCGATGGCGGCGACACCTGGCACGGCTCCTATACCTGCTATCACACGGCCGGGCAGGACATGGTCAACGTGATGAACGCGCTCCGGCCCGACGCGATGACCTTTCACTGGGAATTCACCCTCGGATCCGACCGGGTGCACGAGATCGTCGAGGGGCTGCCCTTTGCCGCGCTCGGGCAGAATATCTTTGACGCCGAATGGAACGAGCCGTCCGAGATGTTCCCGCCCTATACCTTCTTCGAGCGCGGCGGCGTCAAGGTCGCGGTGATCGGGCAGGCCTTTCCCTACATGCCGATTGCCAATCCGGGCTGGATGTTCCCCGAATATTCGTTCGGCATCCGCGACGAGAACATGCAGTCCATGGTGGACGAGGTGCGCGCCCAGGGCGCGGAACTGGTCGTCTGCCTCAGCCATAACGGCTTTGACGTGGACAAGAAGATGGCCAGCCGCGTGTCGGGCATCGACGTGATCCTGTCGGGCCATACCCATGACGCCCTGCCCGAGCCGGTGCTTGTGGGCGAGACGATCATCGTGGCCTCCGGCTCCAACGGCAAATTCGTGAGCCGCGTCGATCTCGACGTGCGCGACGGGCGGATGATGGGTTTTCGGCACAAGCTGATCCCGATCTTCTCGGACGTGATCGAGCCGGACAAGGACGTGGCCGCCCTGATCGACGCGCAGCGTGCGCCCTATCTCGATCAGCTCACCGAGGTCATCGGCAAGACCGAGAGCCTGCTTTACCGGCGCGGCAATTTCAACGGCACTTGGGATGACCTGATCTGCGAGGCGCTGATTTCCGAGCGCGAGGCCGATATCGCCATGTCGCCGGGCGTCCGCTGGGGGCCGTCGCTGATCCCCGGTCAGGACATCACCCGCGAGGATATCTTCAACGTCACCTCGATGACCTATGGCAAGGCCTATCGCTCCGAGATGACCGGCGAATTCATCAAGGTCATTCTCGAGGACGTGGCCGACAACATCTTCAACCCGGACCCCTACTATCAGCAGGGCGGCGACATGGTGCGGGTCGGTGGCATGGGCTACCGGATCGACATCAACCAGCCGCAGGGCAGCCGGATCAGCGACATGGTGCTGCTGCGCACCGGCGAGGCGATCGACCCCGCGAAAACCTATGTCGTGGCGGGCTGGGCCTCGGTCAACGAGGGCACCGAGGGACCGCAGATCTGGGATGTGGTCGAGAGCCATATCCGCAAACAGGGCACCGTGCATGTCACGCCCAATGACAGCGTCAAGGTCATCGGCGCGTAACCGCATGTCAAAAGGAGGCATTCGCAATGTCTGAACCGATCGAGGGCAAACCCACCTCGCGCCGCGCCTTCCTGCGCGGCGGCGTGGCGGCGGCGGCTGGCGCCGTGGCCGCCGGGCAGGCCGGGGCCGGCACGCCCGATCCGCTCATCACCGAGGTGCAGCCCTGGGCCAATGGCCTCGGCGAAGGGGTGGATGCCACCCCCTACGGGCTGCCGATCCGGTATGAATCCGACGTGATCCGCCGCAATGTCGAGTGGCTCACCGCCGACACGATCTCGTCGATCAACTTCACGCCCATTCATGCGCTCGACGGCACCATCACGCCGCAGGGCTGCGCCTTCGAGCGGCACCATTCCGGCGCGATCGAGCTGCGGAAAGAGGATTACCGGCTGATGATCAACGGCCTGGTGGATACGCCGCTTGTGTTCACCTATGCCGATCTCGAACGCTTCCCGCGCGAGAACCATGTCTATTTCTGCGAATGCGCGGCCAATACCGGGATGGAATGGGCGGGGGCGCAACTCAACGGCGCGCAGTTCACCCATGGCATGATCCACAACATGGAATATACCGGCGTGCCGCTCCGGACGCTTCTGGAAGAGGCCGGGCTCGATGCGGCGGGCGCGCTCGAGGACAAATGGGTCTATGTCGAGGGGGCCGACGCCTCCTCCAACGGTCGCTCGATCCCGATGGAAAAGGCACTGTCGGATTGTCTTGTCGCCTTCAAGGCCAATGGCGAGGCGCTGCGCAAGGAACACGGATACCCCGTGCGCCTGGTGGTGCCGGGCTGGGAAGGCAACATGTGGATCAAGTGGCTTCGCCGGATCGAGGTCACCGACGGGCCGGTGGAAAGCCGCGAGGAGACATCGAAATACACCGACACCCTCGCCGATGGCACAAGCCGCAAATGGACCTGGGTCATGGATGCCAAATCGGTGATCACCTCGCCCAGCCCGCAGGCGCCCATCACGCATGGGAAAGGTCCGCTTGTGATCACCGGCCTTGCCTGGTCCGGGCACGGCGCGATCACGCGGGTGGATGTCTCCAGGGACGGCGGAAAGACCTGGGAGACCGCGCGTCTGGCCAAACCGGGCGAGGCCTGCGCGCTGACACGCTTCTACCTCGACACCACCTGGGACGGCGAGGAAATGCTGCTCCAGAGCCGGGCCATGGACGAGACCGGCTATGTCCAGCCGACCAAGACGCAGCTGCGCGAGGTGCGCGGGCTCAATTCGATCTATCACAACAACTGCATCCAGACCTGGTGGGTCCATCCGAACGGGGAGGCCGAGAATGTCGAAGTTTCTTGAGGTCAGCCTCGCCGTGGCGCTGGCGGTCAGCGCCACGGCCAGCACCGTCAGCGCCGGCCCGCTGGGGCTCGGCCGGCCCGCCCTGCCCGAGGAGATCGCGGCCTGGGACGTGAAGATCATGCCGGACGGGCGCGGCCTGCCCGAGGGGCGCGGCGATGTGGAAACCGGCGATGAGGTCTTCGCCGAGAATTGCGCAGTCTGCCATGGCGATTTCGCCGAGGGTGTCGGCAACTGGCCGAAGCTGGCCGGCGGCTGGGGCACGCTCGATCACGATGACCCGGTCAAGACCGTGGGTTCCTACTGGCCCTATCTCTCGACGGTCTGGGATTACGTGCACCGCTCGATGCCCTTTGGCAATGCCCAGAGCCTGACGCCCGACGAGGTTTACGCCATCGTTGCCTACATTCTCTATTCCAACAATCTCGTGGAGGATGATTTCGAGCTGAGCCACGAGAACTTTCTCGAGGTGGAGATGCCCAATGCGGGCGGATTCGTGGTCGATGACCGGCCCGCGACCGAATATGCGATCTGGCGGGGCGAGCCTTGCATGGAGAATTGCAAGGACAAGGTCGAGATCACCATGCGCGCGCGCGTGCTCGACGTGACCCCCGACGAGGCGGGCGCGGCGATGGAGCAGGCTCCGGCAACGGAACCCGCCCCCGAGCAGAAGGCCGAAGCGCCCGCCGCCGTGACGGTCGCCGCCGCCGATCCGGAACTGATCGCCGCGGGCGAAAAGGTGTTCAGGAAATGCAGTGCCTGCCACCAGGTCGGCGATGGCGCCAGGAATCGCACCGGCCCCGTGCTCAACGGCGTCATGGGGCACCCGGCGGGGGGCGTTGACGGCTTCAAGTATTCCGGCGCGCTTCAGGCCATGGCCGAGGATGGGCTCGTCTGGACAGAGGACACGCTTTCTGCCTTTCTCGAAAATCCCAGGGGCTTCATGAAGGGCACGAAAATGAGCTTTGCGGGCCTGAAATCCGCCGAAGAGCGCGCGGCCATAGCCGCCTATCTCGCGAGCTACCGGGACTAGCATGGCGCGCGGGCCGCTCATGATCCTCTGCCTCGCCGCGATCCTCGCGGCGGGGTTCTCGCGGGTGGGCGCGGCTGGCGATGTGGAGCTTGGGCAATATCTCGCGGGCGAATGTCTGGGCTGCCACATGGCGGACGGCTCCGACCACGGGATCCCCTCGATCATCCGCCTGTCCGAGGCGGATTTCGTCATGGCCTTGAATGCCTACAGGGACGGGCTGCGCGCGCATCGTGTCATGCAGATGATCGCCGGGCGGCTCTCCGAGTCGGAAATCGCCGCGCTGGCGGCCTATTTCGGGGGTCTCGAATGAGCGCGACCGGCAAGCGACGGCAGAGGCCATCGACGCTCGGCAGGCGCGGATTTCTGGCGGCGGGGGTTGCGGCGGGGGCCAGCCTCACGGCCCCTCATGTCCTGGCGCAGGGCCATGGCCGGCCGCGTGTCGTGGTGATCGGCGGGGGGGCCGGCGGCGCGACGGCGGCGCGCTACATCGCCCGCGACAGCAAGGGCGAGATCGCCGTGACGCTGGTCGAGCCGTCGCGCGCCTATTTCACATGCTTCTTCTCCAATCTCTATATCGGCGGCTTCACCGGTCTGGAGGATATCGCCCACACCTATGGCACGCTTGCCGCGAAATACGGCATCAACGTGGTTCATGACTGGGCAATCGCGGTGGACCGGGATGCGCGGGCGGTGACCCTCGCCGGCGGCGCGGTGCTGCCCTATGACAAGCTGATCCTCAGCCCCGGCATCGACTTTGTCGAGGATGCCGTGCCGGGCTGGTCGGTGGCGGCGCAGAACGCCATGCCCCATGCCTACAAGGCCGGATCGCAGAGCGAGCTTCTGAAGGCGCAGGTGATGGCCATGCCCGCAGGCGGGACCTTTGCCATGGTCGCGCCGCCCAATCCGTTCCGCTGCCCGCCCGGGCCCTATGAGCGGATCTCGATGGTGGCGCATGTCCTTCGCCAGGTGAACCCGACGGCCAGGATCCTGCTGATCGACCCCAAGGAGACCTATTCCAAGCAGACCCTTTTCGAGCTGGGGTGGGAGCAGCACTATCCCGGCATGATCGAGCGGATCGGCCCCGATTTCGGCGCCGACAAGCTGCGCGTGGATCCTGTCGCGATGACCGTCGATATCGACGGCATGGTGGAAAAGGTCGATGTCTGCAATGTCATCCCGGCACAGCAGGCCGGCCGCATCGCCCATCTGGCTGGCGTGACCGATGGTCGCTGGGCGCCGGTCAACGCCGCCGACCTGTCCTCGAAGATGGATCCGGACGTGCATGTTCTCGGCGATGCGGCGGCGCAGGGCGACATGCCCAAATCGGCCTTTGCCGCCAATTCCCAGGCCAAGGTCTGCGCGATGGCCGTGCGCGGTGCGCTCACGGGTTCGCGCATGTTCCCGGCGAGGTTTGCCAATACCTGCTGGTCGCTCATCGCGCCCGAGGACGGGATCAAGGTTGGCGGCATCTACGCGGCCACCCCCGACAAGATCGCTACAGTGGGCGGGTCCATCTCGGACACGGGCGAGGACCGGGCCACCCGCAAGGCGACCTACGAGGAATCCGTCGGCTGGTATGCCGGGATCACGGCGGACATGTTCGGATGAAAACGCGCATCATTGCCAGAGGAGTGCATCAGATGAGACAGACCATTCTCGCCGGGGCCATGAGCCTTTTGGCCCTGCCCGCCCTTGCGGGCGAGGCAACCACCTACCCTTTCGAGGGCAGTTTCGAGGATGCCACCTTTGCCGTCGAAAGCGCGATCGTCGGGCGCGGCCTCGTGATCGACCTGCGCAGCCATGTCGGCGAGATGCTCAACCGGACCGGTGCGGATGTCGGCAGCGATGTCAGGATATTCGAGGCGGCGGATATCTTCCTGTTCTGCTCGGCCACCCTCTCGCGCGAGGTGATGGAGGCCGATCCGATGAATATCGCCCATTGTCCCTACGGCATTTTCGTGGCCGAGCGTGATGGTGCGGTCATGGTCGGCTATCGCAACATGCCCGAGGGCGAGATGCAGAAGGTGCAGGCCTTCCTCGACGAGATCGTGCAGGACGCGCTCGACTGATCCAGCGGACCGGGCCGCGCGGCCGCGGCCCGGTTGACCCATGTCAAGACATTCGCACCGGTGAATGTCTATCCTGACGGCGTATTTTCCGACCGGATGGCCGCGATGCTCGAAGCCCTGCTCGATACCTGTGGCGATGGCGCCGTGCTCGCCATGGCGGGGGCGTTGGTGGGCCTCGTCTTTGGTGCGGCGGCGCAACATTCGCGGTTCTGCCTGCGCGCCGCGACCGTCGAGCTGGCCGAACGTCGCGTCGGGCCGCGCCTCGCCATATGGCTCATCGCGTTCTCGACGGGGGTGCTGTCTGTTCAGGGGGCGATTGCCCTGGGCTGGCTCGATGTCAGCGATGCCCGCCCCCTCGCCGCCACGGGCAGCCTCTCGGGTGCGATCATCGGCGGGGTGATGTTCGGCGTGGGCATGATCCTGGCGCGCGGCTGCGCCAGCCGTCTGCTGGTGCTTTCGGCGGGGGGCAATCTGCGGGCGCTCGTGGCGGGGCTGGTGCTGACGCTGGTGGCGCAGGCCTCGCTGAGGGGGGTTCTCTCCCCGGCACGAGAGGCCCTGGCCGCGCTCTGGACGGTGCCGGGCGGGGCCTCGCGCGACCTGCTCGGGATGGTCGGCCTCTCATCGGCGGCGGCGGCCGGGATCGCCGCGCTGGTGCTGGTCGGCGCCCTGGCGCTCGGCCATGGGTGGCGGTTGCCCCTGTCCCGGGCGCTCGCGGCGATGCTGGTGGGGCTGGCGGTGGGGCTTGGCTGGTTGGCGACTTATGCGATTGCGCAGCTCTCCTTCGGGGTGGTGCCAATCTCCTCGGTGACCTTCACCGGGCCTTCGACCGACACGCTCATGGCTCTTGTCAACGAGAGAAGGCTGCCGCTCGGCTTCGGGATCGGTCTTGTGCCGGGGGTCTTTGTCGGCGCGGGGGCCATGGCGCTCGTGACGCGGGAATGGCGGCTCGAACGTTTCGGGCCTGACACGCCGACCGAGCGCTATCTCATCGGCGCGGCGCTGATGGGCTTTGGCTCGATGCTTGCGGGGGGCTGTGCCGTGGGTGCCGGCATGTCGGGGGGGGCGATCTTTGCCCTCACTGCCTGGGTCGCGGTCGGTGCGATGTGGCTTGGCGCGATGGCGACGCACCTCGTCCTGCGTGGCCGGACGGCGACGGGCGCCGCCCCGGCCTGAGCCCTGTTCCCTATTCCCATTCCATCTGTTCAAAGACGCGGCCTGCGTTCTTCGTCGCCAGCTCCTCGAAGGTGTCCAGATGGGCAAAGGGCGACTGATCGACATAATAGGCCCCGGCGAGATCGCCGCCCGCCTCGATATGCTCGCCGATCCGCGCGCGCAGATATTCGAGGTATCCCTTTGTGTAGCGCCGCACCTGATCCATGTTGGTGGGGTGGCCGTGGCCGGGGATCACATAGGTCGCGCCGAGCGCCTCGAATTCGTTGTCCCAGGTCTCCAGCCAGTCGGCGGTGATCGTGTTCTCGAAGATCGGCAACATGCGCTCGTGAAAGGCCATGTCGCCCGAGATCACGAGGCCCTGCCGGGGCAGCCAGACGACGATATCCCCGGGGCTGTGCGCCGGACCGAGATAGCGCGCCTCGATGCGGAAATCGCCCATCTCGACGATATGGCTCTCCTCGAAGGTCTCGGTCGGCGGCTCGATCCGGGTGCCGTCGGCCTGTGCGCCGGTGATGCGCCGCGCGGCGGCGAGCGCGCTCGCGCCGTCATGGGCGAATTCCGCCGCCGCATCGACATGGGCGATCACCGGCACGCCCTGATCCACCCAATAGCCATTGCCGAGCATCGCATGGCCCTGCCCGTTCTCGGTCAGGACGAAGCGGACCGGCTCTGACGTGACCTTGCGGATCTCGGCGTGCAGCGCCTCGGCCAGGGCACGGGACGCGCCGGAATTCACCACCACGACGCCCTCGCCGGTGACGATGAAGCTGAGATTGTTGTTATGCCCCGCATTCTCGAATGTCGGCGGGGCGGTGGCGCCGATGGCCGACCAGACGCCGGGGATGAATTCCACCGGCTTGTTGTAGAGGGGCGAGCCGGGATATTTGTCGGGAATATCCTCGCTGGCGAGGGCGGGAGCGGCGAGACACAACAACAGGGCAAGAAGCGCGCGCATCGGCTCAGACCTCCGGCACGAAGCGATAGGCGCCGTCATGGCGTTCGACACGGCCCAGACCGCCCTCCGGCAAATGAAAGCCCACCATCGCCATGCGGTCGGTGGCCAGCATGTCCAGAAGCCGGCTGCGCGTGGCGATGCCCGTCCCGGGATCGTGATCCGCCCCCGCCGGCCAATCGGGCCGCGCCAGCGCGAGGTGGCCGTTACCGATGGCATCGCCCACCACCATGACCGCGTCCGATCCCTGCCGGATCTCGAACGCCATGTGGCCGGGCGTGTGGCCGGGGCTGTCATGGGCGAGGATGCCGGGCAGGATCTCCTGGCCGTCGCTGATGAATTCCACCCGGTCCTCGATCTCGGCAAGCCGCCGCGCGGCCCCCACGGCAAAGGACGCGCGCGCCGCGCCGATGCTCTCGACGGTTGCCGGGTCGGTCCAGTAATCCCATTCCGCCTGCCCGATCATGTAGCTGGCATTCGTGAACACCGGATCGTCGAACTCGTCGAGCACCCCCCAGAGGTGATCGGGATGGGCATGGGTAAAGATCACATGCGTGATCTCATCCACCCCGACCCCCACCGCATCGAGCGCCTCGCCCAGCTTGCCCGCGCTCGGCATGAAGCCCGCGCCGGAACCGGCATCGAACAGCACCTTGCGCGGCCCGTCCTGCCAGAGCGTCAGATTGCAAGGCGGTGTCACGGTTTCCCCGGTGATCCCGTGCGCGGCGAGGATCGGGCCCACATCCGCCTCGCTCAGCGTGCCGAGGACAAAATCGCGCGGCAGCACCAGGTGGCCATCGCTCAGCGTGTCGAGTTGCCCCTCCCCGAGGGTCAATCTGCGCGCCTGCGCCCGGCTTGCCACATGAGCAAGCGGAAGGGCCGAGGCGAGCGCGAGCAGTCTTCGGCGTGTCAGGGGCATCGCGTCTCTCCATATTCGTCCGTTGGAATATGATTGCCCGCCCCGCCCGAAAAGACAAGCGCGCAGTGGCGATCCGCGCCGTTGCCGTTCCTGTCCCGGCTCAGGCCGCAGCGGCGCGCGCCCGGGCGCGCCACATGAACCAGGTCGGCAACAGCGCCAGCACGAATATCGCGAAGACGATCATGAACCCGTCCTGAAAGGCCGCGTTCGAGGACTGGATTTCCACGACCTTCCCGAGGAAGGTCACCGCCGAGGGCATGAGTTCCGTCTCGGGCAGGCCGGAGACGCGCATCAGGCCCGCCACCTGGCGCAGGAGCTCCATGGTGGTGCTGTTGTCGCTCGTCTGGGTGGCGGTAAAGGCATCGGCGTGCATCATCGTGCGGCGCTCGATGAACACGGTCAGCAGGTTCACCCCGAAGGCACCGCCCAGCTGGCGGACGAAGTTGGACGCCCCCGATCCCTGGCCGATCAGATGGCGCGGCAGCACCTGAAGCGCCCCCGCCGAGAGCGCCGGAAACACGAGGCCCAGCCCGATGCGCGAAATCACCGTCCACCAGGCCAGCGTCCAGAAGGCCGTGTTCACATCCGCCCCCGCCATCAGCCATGAGGACCAGGCAAAGATCGCCATGCCGACCCCGATCAGGATCGCGGCCGGCACCTTGTCCGAGAGCCGGCCCGCGATGGGAAACACCAACAGCATCACAAAGCCGGACGGCATCAGCAGAAGACCCGCCTGCGTCGGTGTCATGCCCTGGATCTGCTGGACGAACACCGGCAGCAGATAGGTCGAGCCGAACAGCCCCGCCCCCATGATGAAGGCCACGACCGAGGCCGAGACAAAGGCGAAATTGGCGTAGAGGCGCATGTCGAGCATGGGCTTGTCGCTATAGAGCTCCCACAGGACAAAGGCCACGCCCGAGACTGCCGAGACGACGAAACCCAGAAGGATTGCGTTCGAGTCCCATCCCAGGCGCTGGGCGTTCGACAGCGTGCTGAGCAGGATGGCGAGGAAAAACGCGAGAATCGCGAACCCCACGAAGTCGAAGCGCGGAATCGGCCCCTCTTCCTCGCGACCGGGAAGGAAGATGTTCGACAGGATGATGGCGATGCCGGCAAAGGGCAGGCCGAGGTAGAATACGAATCGCCAGTCGAAGGCATCCATCAGAACGCCGCCGATCCATGGCCCGAGCGCCGGCGCCAGCACGACCCCCACCCCGTAGATCCCCATCGCCGCGCCGCGCCGGTCGGGGGGGAAGACCTTGAACAGCATGATCATCCCGAGCGGCTGAACCACGCCCGCCGCCGCGCCCTGCACGACGCGCGCGAATGTGAGCACCGATTCATTCGGCGCGAGGCCGCCGATGACGGACCCGGCGAGAAACACCACCATCGCGGCGTTCATCGTCAGCCGCATTCCAAAGGCGCGATCGGTCCAGTCCGCGAGCAGCATCGTGGCCGTCATCGCCGCGAGAAAGCCGGTGGAGATCCATTGCGCCTGCACCGCGCTGATCCCGAAGGCTCCCATCACCGCCGGGATGGCGACATTCACGATGGTGGTGGAGAGAACCACCGAAATGGTCGCCACCATGATCGCCCCGGTCGCGAACCACTTGTAGGCGGGGCCGTAGCGCTCGAAATAGCCGTCAATCTGCGACATCGACCTGGATCTCGACCATCATCCCGGGCCGCAAGGCGACGCCGTCTGCGTCGATCGAGATCCGGAGCGGCAATCGCTGGGTGACCTTGGTGAAATTGCCCGAGGGGTTCGGACTGGGCAGCAGGGCAAGCTGGCTGGTCGCCGCGCCGCCCATGGTGATCACCTCGCCGGTAAAGGTCCGGCCGGGAAAGGCATCGACGGTGATGCGCGCCCGCGACCCCGGGCCGATCCGGGCGAACTGGGTTTCCTTCACGTTGGCGTCGATCCAGACATCATCGGGGGCGTGATACATCAGGAGGCGTGTGCCGGGGGTGACATATTCGCCGACATCGACAAAGGTGGCGTCGATGATGCCGTCGAAATCGGCGCGGATCGTGCGGTTCGCGAGGTCGATTTCCTTGAGGATGCGATCGGCCTCGATTGCTGCGCGGCCCGCCCGGACCGAGGCGATCTGCGCATCGAGAACGGCCATCTGCGCGGCGTCGGCCTCGACGATGGCGAGGCTGGCAGCGGCGTTTTCGGTCGCGGCAAAGGCCGCGCGTTCCTGTTGCGTGGCCGTCTCGAGCCCCGCCAGCGCATCGTCGAGCGCCTGTTGCGACGACACGTTCTGCTCGGCCAGCCGGACCACCCGCTCGTAGCGGCTCCGGGCGTTCTTCAGCACCGCGATGGCGGCCTCGTGATTGGCCCTTGCGGCGGCGATGCCGGCCTGCGCCGCCTCGCGGCGCGCGGCGATCTGCTCTTCCAGCATGGTCTTGCGGCTTTCGAGCTCGGCGATCTGCGCGTCGGCGGCCGCCAGATCGGCGAGGACGGCCGCGAGCTCGGGCTCCGACGAGCTCCGGTCGATGGACGCCAGCAGGTCGCCCGCGGCAACCGTGTCGCCCAGGACGATCGGCAGCCCGGTGATGCGACCGGCGACCTCGCTCGATACCGTCACGACATTCGCCGCGATCCGCGCGTCGTTGATATGGACCTGCGTGAACCGCGCGATCAGCCATGGCGCGCCCAGCCAGGTGCCACCCCCGAGCACCACCGCCAGCACGACGAGGCGCATCCACTTCACGCGGCTGCGCCGCGGCGGGGCTGCCGGCGCGTGCCCTTCGGGCGCTTTCCGGGCCAGGGTGTCCGGCGTGATGTCATCCATTCTCGTCATTGCCCATCATCTCCAGTCGGGCGGCAATCCGTTCGAGGACCTGTGTTGCCGTGCGCAGGTCCTCCGGGGGGATGTCCGCGAGGATCTCCGCCCGGCTGGCGGCTGCGATCCGCTTCATCCTGTCCAGAAGCGGCATGGCCTTCGCGGTCAGGTGCAGCTTCTTGGCGCGCCGGTCCTCGGGGCAGGGCTGGCGCTCGACCAGGCCCGCCGCCTCGAGACCGTCGAGAAGCCGCACCAGCGTCGCCCCCTCGATGCCGAGCGCGCGCGCCAGTTCGATCTGTGTCACCTCCGCATGTCGCGACAATTCGAGGAGAACGCCCCAACGCGCCTGCGACAGCCGCAGGTCACGAAACCGCATGTCGAGCCGTCGCTTCCACTGGCGCGACACCGTCGCCAGCGCGCGTGTGAAGATCTCGTCCAGGCCCGGCGTGGCGGTCATCGGTGCATGTTTCCAGTCGTCTTGCAAATAGGTAGGTTGCTAATTAATGTGGCGGCAACGATCTGACAAGTGCGATTCCGGACGGGAGAACGGCCTTTGTATGAAAACATCCTGCTGTGCTATGACGGTTCGCGCGAGGGCCGGCTGGCGCTGCGCGAGGGGGCGCGTCTTGCGCAGATCACCGGCGCGGCGGTGACGCTTCTGGCGGTGGTCGAAACCGCCGCCGGCAATGTGTTCGCGCAGGGCGCGAATCCTGCCGCGCTCAGCCATCAGCATAGCGATTTCGAGGCGATTCTCGACGAAGGCCGCCAGCGGCTCTCGGCGATGGGGCTCGCCCCGGGCGTGCGCATCGAGACGGGCGACCCGGTCGCGACCATCGCGCGCGTCGCCGCCGAGAGCGGCGCGGATCTGGTCGTCGTCGGGCATCATCGGCACGGGTTCCTGACGCGCTGGCTCAACCGTTCGATCGCCGCCGAACTGGGCGACAGCCTCGGATGCAGCCTGTTGCTGGCGCAGAAGGTCGTCGAGGACGCCGAGCTTTTCGTGACGGGGGGCTGAGCGCGCGCGGGTCAGCGCGCGGTCGGGCTGTCCTCGTCCGTGTCCGCCGCCCCTGCCAGCATCGCCTTCAGCTCATAGACCAGATCGAGCGCCGCGCGCGGGCTGAGCGTGTCGGGCATCACCTCGCGCAGGCGGGCCTCCACCGGCGAGGCACGCGGGGCGGGCGGCACCGGCAGGGGCGCGGCGGAAAACAGCGGCAGATCGTCGATCAGCGCCTTGCGCGCCGCGCCGCCCTCGCGCTCGCCCCGTTCCAGCGCGTCGAGCACCACCCGCGCCCGCGCGACGACCGCCTCGGGCAGCCCCGCCAGCCGCGCCACCTGCACGCCATAGCTGCGATCCGCCGCACCGCGCCGCACCTCGTGCAGAAAGATCACCTCGCCGGCATGTTCCTTGACGCTCACCGTGGCATTGGCCACCCGGTCGAGCCGCTCGCTCAGCCCGGTCAATTCGTGGTAATGCGTGGCAAAGAGCGCGCGGCAGCCGTTCACGTCGTGCAGATGTTCGAGCGTCGCCCAGGCGATCGACAAGCCGTCATAGGTCGCCGTGCCGCGCCCGATCTCGTCGAGAATGACCAGCGCCCGCGCATCGGCCTGATTGAGGATCGCCGCCGTCTCGACCATCTCGACCATGAAGGTCGAGCGCCCCCGCGCCAGATCGTCCGAGGCCCCGACCCGGCTGAAGATCTGGCTCACCATGCCGATATGCGCCGAACGCGCGGGCACATGGCTTCCCATCTGGGCGAGCACCGCAATCAGCGCGTTCTGCCGCAGGAAGGTGGATTTGCCGGCCATGTTCGGCCCGGTCAGGAGCCAGATGTCGCTCTCGCGGCCGAGATCGCAGTCATTGGCGATGAAGGCCTCGCCGCCTTGTGCGCGCAGGCTCTGCTCCACTACCGGGTGCCGGCCGCCCTCGATCACGAGGGCGCGGGTGTCGTCCACTTTCGGCGCGCACCAGGCCTCGGTCACCGATAGCTCCGCGAGGGCCGTGGCAAGGTCCAGCTCCGCCAGCCCGCGCGCGGCCTGCGCGATTGCCGCCGACCGTTCGAGGATCGCGGCCCGCAGGCGATCATGGAGCCGTTTCTCGATCTCGACCGCCCGCCCGCCGGCGTTCAGGATGCGGCTCTCCATCTCGCTCAGCCGGGCGGTGGTAAAGCGCAGCTGGCTGGCCGTTGTCTGGCGGTGCCGGAAGGTCTCATTCAGCGGCGGCGCGAGCATCCGCTCGGCATGGGTGGCCGTGACCTCGATGAAATACCCCAGCACATTGTTATGCCTGATCTTGAGCGAGGCGATGCCGGTCTCGGTGGCATATTCCGCCTGCATCGCGGCGATCATGCCGCGCCCCTCGTCGCGCAATTGCCGCGCCTCGTCGAGATCGGCGTCAAAGCCGGGCGCGATGAACCCGCCGTCGCGCGCCAGCAGCGGCGGCCCGGCCACCAGCGCCCTTTCCAGCAGCGCGCAGAGCGCGTCGTGGCCGCGCAATCCATCTGCCGCCTCGCCCAGCAGCGCGGGCAGGTCCTGCCCGTCGAGCAGCGCCGCGATTTCCCCCGCCTGCCGGAGCCCGTCGCGGATCGCCGCGAGATCGCGCGGCCCGCCCCGGTCCAGCCCCAGCCGCGACAGCGCCCGGTCGAGATCGGGCACATGCCGCAGCGCCGCGCGCAGATCCGCACGCAGGCGGGATTGCCCGACCGCGAAATCCACCGCCGCCAGCCGCGCCCGCACCACATCGAGAACGCGGCTCGGGCTGGAGAGGCGACGCTCCAGCAGGCGCCCGCCGCCTGCCGTCACCGTGCGGTCGATCGTCGCCAGCAGCGCGCCCGCGCGCCGCCCGTCGAGCGCATGGGTCAATTCCAGGCTGCGGCGCGTGGCGGCGTCGATCTGCATGACGCCGCCGGCCTGCTCGCGCACCGGCGTGCGCAGCAGCGGCAACCTGCCCTTCTGGGTGATCCCGAGCCATTCCACGATCGCCCCCATCGCCGCCAGTTCGGGCCGGGTGAAGGCGCCGAAAGCCTCCAGCGTGCCGACCCCGAAGAGCGTGCAAAGCCTCCGCTCCGCCCCGCTGCTGTCAAAGGCGGCGGGGCCGAGCGCGCTGAGGGCCGCGCCCGAATCGGCGACGATATCGGTCAGGCGCGCCGCGTCGGCCTCGGACAGGAGCAGCTCGCGCGGCATCAGCCGTGCCAGTTCCGGCCCGAGCCGCGCGGGCGACAGCGCCATGACGTGAAAGGCCCCGGTGGAAATATCCGCCCAGGCCAGCGCCCCCTCGCCGCGCACCTGCGCAAAGCTGGCGAGGTAATTGTGCCGCCGCGCGTCGAGAAGGCCCTCCTCGGTCAGCGTGCCGGGCGTGACGAGCCGCACCACCTCGCGGCGGACGACGGCCTTGGCGCCGCGCTTTTTCGCCTCTGCCGGGTCCTCCATCTGTTCGGCGATCGCCACGCGAAATCCCTTGCGGATGAGCGTCAGCAGATAGCCCTCGGCGGAATGCACCGGCACGCCGCACATGGCGATATCCTCGCCCAGATGCTTGCCGCGCCGGGTGAGCGCGATGTCGAGCGCCTCGGCCGCGGCGACGGCATCATCGAAGAACAGCTCGTAGAAATCCCCCATCCGGTAGAACAGAAGCGCATCGCGATGTTGCGCCTTGATCTCCAGGTATTGCGCCATCATCGGCGTCACGGTCGATGCTGTATCGCTCAACATGGCCCCCTTGTCGCTGGCGGGGACCATACGCAGCGCCCCGTCCCGACGAAAGCCCCTTCCGCCTTTCGGTTGAGACCGGGGATATCTTTACATCTCGCCGACAAAGAAAAAGCCTTGTAGTCAGCGGTCAAGTACGCCGTTACTCGCGGCGTGAACGTAGTCCCACGAAGCAGGAAAAGGTGGCGCGTTCTGACGGAGTTGCTTCCCAGAAAGCGCTAAGCTGAGCTTCGGTTGTTTCCAGATCATTCTTGACGACCGAGAGCGTGAACTTCTCCAGAGGATGATAGTCGGCTCTTTCTCTCTTATTCTTTAGTGTTATGAAATGCTTGGCAAAACGACTGATCGTAGAGGAAAAATGACCGTCTTGGGCGACGGCGCGACAACGCTTTTCAGCATACCCATGGTCGATCTGACGGTAGAGGCTGGTATACGTTTCGATGAATGCATCGCTGTCTGGGATCGCCCCAAGTGGTTCAACGAGGGCCTCGCACACAGCATGAAACAACGAGTAGTACAGATCGCTCGTGGCTCGCCGCAGATTTGCCTCGTTTCTTGCGTCGGTTTCCGCGATCCGCGCACGCGCCACGAGCAGGAGTTGGTCACTCAGCCGCGGTGGGGACAAGGTCGTCATCTGCCATGAAGTCGATCACCGGAACAGCCAGACCATCAGAGGCTGCAAGCGGCCAGATTGCATCTGTTACGTGCGTCATCTCATCGACCGTGATACCCTTATGCGCGTCATACGTGACCTGAATCCACACCACAGGAGCGCCATCGGAATTTGACTTGAAAATACACGAGACATCGCGCACGCGCGACGATCCGAGAACCTCCAGAACGGATTTTCTAATTTGATCTGACATTGTGATACGCGGCTGCTCCATAAGAATATTGAATCACAAGAGCGCACATTATCCAACCCCTCGGAGACCCTAGTAACAAAGAGTCATCAGGCGTGCTGCGCGCGGGGGGCAACGATTTCAACCGCAAGAACCCCCTTCGCGCCTTTCGGTTGAGGCGCGGCGCGTCGGTCGCTATGGAGGGAGGGCCGCTCCTGCCGAGAGATCATTCCATGACCAAACCCAGATATACCCGCGAAGAGGCGCTCGCCTTTCACCTCGAGCCGACCCCGGGCAAGTTCGAGATCACCGCCACCGTGCCGATGATGACGCAGCGCGACCTCAGCCTTGCCTATTCCCCCGGCGTGGCGGTCCCCTGCGAGGAAATCGCCGCCCGCCCCGAGCTCGCCTATGACTACACCAACAAGGGCAATCTCGTCGCTGTCATCTCCAACGGCACCGCCGTTCTCGGCCTTGGCAATCTGGGCGCGCTCGGCTCCAAGCCGGTGATGGAGGGCAAGGCCGTGCTCTTCAAGCGCTTCGCCGATGTCAACTCGATCGACATCGAGCTCGATACCGAGGATCCGGAGGAGTTCATCAACGCCGTGCGCCTCATGGGGCCGACATTCGGCGGCATCAATCTGGAGGATATCAAGGCGCCGGAATGTTTCATCATCGAGCAGCGGCTCAAGGAGGTGATGGATATCCCGGTGTTCCACGACGATCAGCACGGCACGGCGGTGATCTGTGCCGCCGGCATGATCAATGCGCTGCACATCGCGGGCAAGAAGATCGAGGATGTGCGCATCGTCCTCAACGGTGCGGGGGCTGCGGGCATCGCCTGCCTGGAGCTGCTGAAATTCATGGGCGCGCGGCATGACAACTGCCTGATGTGCGACACCCGGGGCGTGATCTGGCAGGGACGCACCGAGGGGATGAACCAGTGGAAATCAGCCCATGCCGCCGCGACCGACCTGCGCACCCTCGAAGAGGCGATGGCCGGGGCCGACGTGTTTCTCGGGGTCTCGGCCAAGGGCGCGGTGACGCCGGAAATGGTGGCCTCCATGGCCGACAACCCGGTGATCTTCGCCATGGCCAATCCCGATCCCGAGATCACGCCAGAGGAGGCTCATGCCGTGCGCCCCGACGCGATCGTGGCCACCGGGCGCTCTGATTATCCCAACCAGGTCAATAACGTGCTGGGCTTTCCCTATCTCTTTCGCGGGGCGCTCGACATTCACGCGCGCGCGATCAACGACGAGATGAAGATCGCCTGCGCCGAGGCGCTGGCCCGGCTCGCGCGCGAGGACGTGCCCGACGAGGTGGCGATCGCCTATGGCCGCAAGCTCAGCTTCGGTCGCGACTACATCCTGCCGACGCCGTTCGATCCGCGCCTCATCCACACCATCCCCCCGGCCGTGGCGCGCGCGGGCATGGCGACCGGGGCGGCGCGCCGTCCGATCATCGACATGGAGGCCTACGAGCTGTCGCTCAAGTCGCGGATGGATCCGACCGCCAGCATCATGCGCGGCATCAATGCCCGCGCGCGGCGGGCGCAGGCGCGCATGATCTTTGCCGAGGGCGACGATGTGCGCGTGCTGCGCGCTGCCGTGCAGTATCAGCGCTCCGGCCTCGGCAAGGCCCTGGTGGTGGGGCGCGACGATGACGTGAAGGCCAAGCTCGAAGCCGCAGGCATGGGCGACGCGGTGCGCGAGCTCGAGGTGGTCAACGCCGCCAAGACCGACCGGCTCGACGATTACAAGGCGTTCCTTTACGCGCGCCTGCAACGCAAGGGTTTCGACCGTCACGACATCCATCGCCTCGCCGCCCGCGACCGTCATGTGTTCGGCGCGCTGATGCTCGCCCATGGCCATGGCGACGGGCTGGTGACCGGGGCCACCCGCAAATCCGCCCATGTCCTGAACCTCATAAACCACGTTTTCGACGCCGATGCCGAGCATGGTGCCGCCGGTGTGACGGCGGTCCTGCATAGGGGGCGGATCGTGCTCATCGCCGATACGCTGGTGCATGAATGGCCCGACGAGGAGGATCTCGCCACCATCGCCATGCACGGGGCCGACGTGGCCCGCCATCTCGGGCTCGAGCCGCGCGTGGCCTTTGTCAGCTTCTCGACCTTCGGTTATCCGAAATCCGAGCGCGCCGAGAAGATGCAGCGCGCGCCGCTCGTGCTCGAGCAGCGGGGCGTGGATTTCGAGTTCGAGGGCGACATGACGGTGGACGTGGCGCTCAACACCGCCGCGCAGGCCAATTACCCGTTCCAGCGGCTTTCGGGCCCGGCCAATGTCCTCGTCGTGCCCGCGCGCCATTCCGCCTCCATCTCGGTCAAGCTGATGCAGGAGATGGCCGGGGCGACGGTGATCGGTCCGATCCTGACCGGGGTCGATGCGCCGATCCAGATCTGTTCATCGACCTTCACCGCCAGCGATATCCTCAACATGGCGATCCTCGCCGCCTGCAAGGTGGGCTGACCGGCGCGCGGCTCAGCCGCTGCCGATCAGCACGCCGGCGGCAAAGACCAGCGCCCCGCCCAGAACCACCTGAAAGGTCGCGCGCAGGAAGGGCGTTTCCATATAGCGGTTCTGGATCCACGCGATCGCCCAGAGTTCGACAAAGACGATCAGGAAGGCGAGGGTCGTCGCGGTCCAGAAATCCGGGATGAGATAGGGCAGCGCGTGCCCGAGCCCCCCCAGCGTGGTCATGATGCCCGAGGCGAACCCGCGCTTGACCGGGCTGCCCCGACCGGACAGCTCGCCATCGTCGCTGGCCGCCTCGGTGAATCCCATCGAGATCCCCGCCCCCACGCTCGCCGCCAGCCCGACGAGAAAGGTCGTCCAGGTGTCCTGGGTGGCAAAGGCGGTGGCGAAGATCGGTGCCAGCGTCGAGACCGAGCCATCCATCAACCCGGCAAGCCCCGGCTGCACCCAGGTCAGCACGAATTGCCGATGTGCCAGCCGGTCTTCGCGGGCGCGCGTCTCCTCGTCGAGATGCTGCGCCTCCAGCTCTCCGGCGCGGGCCTGATGCCCCGCCTCGGCCGCGGCGAGATCGCCCAGCAGCTTGCGGGTGGCCGCGTCCCGGGTCCTCTGCGCGGCCCTGAGGTAGAAACGCTCGGCGTCGCGCTCCATCGCCTCGGCCTCGGCGCGGATACGCTCGATCCCGAGGTTTTCCACCAGCCAGACCGGGCGGCGCGCGTAAAAGCCCGCGACATGTTCGCGCCGGACCAGCGGGATCACATCACCGAACCGGGCGCGGTGCAGCTCGATCAGCCGCTGACGATGGGTGTCCTCTTCCGCGGCCATGCCATCGAAGATCGCCGCCGTATCGGGATATTCGGCGCGCAGCCTCTCGGCATAGGAGCGATAGATGCGCGCGTCATCCTCTTCGGAGGAGATCGCAAGCGCAAGGATTTCCTGTTCGCCGAGATCGCTGAAACGCCGACGCGACAAGGTTGCGGGAATCATGTCGAAGCCTTCTTTGGAACCGTTCTAAATCATCATATCGCCACCGCTGCGATTGTGAAATGATTTCGATTCCCCGCGCCGGCGCGCCCCGCTATCCCAGAACCTTGCGGACCGCGCGCACGGTCCTGGCCACCACCTCGTCGGCCTCCGCCCGCGTGAGACAGAAGGGCGGCGCAAAGCCCAGAATGTCACCCTGCGGCATGGCGCGCCCGATCACATGCTCGGCAGCCAGCGCCGCGGCGATCCGCGGCCCCACCGTGTCGGCGGGATCAAAGAAGGTGCGGCTGTCGCGGTCCTTCACGAATTCCACCGCACAGAGCATCCCCTCGCCGCGCACCTCTCCCACATTCGGGTGATCGCCGAGCGCCTCGGTCATCGTGCGGTTGAGATAGCCGCCCACCTCGCGGTTGTTGGCAATCAGGTCCAGATCGTCGAGCAGGCGCAGGTTGGCCACCCCCGCCGCCGCCCCGACGGGATGGGCCGAATAGGTCCAGCCATGGCCGATGGGGCCGTTCTCGTCGGTGCCCTGTTCCAGAACCTTCCACATCTTCTCGCTGACAATGCTGCCCGAGAGCGGCGCATAGGCCGAGGTGAGCCCCTTGGCGATGGTGATGAGATCGGGCCTGAGCCCGTAATGCTCAGAGCCGAACATGCTGCCAAGACGGCCAAAGCCGGTCACGACCTCATCCGCGACAAGCAGGATGTCATGCCTTTCCAGCACCGCCTGAATCGCCTCCCAGTAACCGGCCGGCGGCGGCACGATCCCGCCCGTGCCCAGCACCGGCTCGCCGATGAAGGCGGCAATGGTGTCCGCCCCCTCGCGCGCGATCAGCGCCTCGAGCTCTGCCGCGCAATGCGCGGTGAACTGGGCCTCGGTCATGCTCAGATCGTCGCGGCGATAGTAATAGGGCGCCTCGGTATGAATCACCTGCGCCAGCGGCAGATCGAATTTCCTGTGAAAGAGATGCAGCCCCGTCAGCGAACCGGTCATCAGCCCCGAGCCGTGATAGCCGCGCCAGCGCGAGATGATCTTCTTCTTTCCGGGGCGGCCGAGGATGTTGTTGTAATACCAGATCAGCTTGATGTTGGTCTCGTTGGCATCCGATCCCGACAGGCCGAAATAGACCTTCGACATATGCGCGGGCGCACGATCCAGGATCATCTTGGCCAGCGTGATCGAGGCCTCGGTGCCGTGCCCCACATAGGCGTGGTAATAGGCGAGCTCGCGCGCCTGCTCGGCAATCGCCTCGGCGATCTCCTGACGGCCATAGCCCACATTGACACAGTAAAGCCCGGCAAAGGCATCCAGCAGCCGGTTGCCATCGCGGTCCTCGATATGACAGCCGCTGCCGCCGGTGATCACCCGGTTGGGGGCCTCGCCGCGCGCGAATTGCGCCAGATGCGTCGAGGGGTGAAAGAAATTCTCACGATCCCATTGATCGAGTTGGTCATTTCGCAGCATCGTCTGTCCTTTCCTGTGTCGAGACCCGGAATTTTCAAAAATTCCGGACCGAAATCTTTTCAAGATTTCGTCTGCTCACGCCCAATCGCGGCAGACATACTTGATCTCCATGAATTCCTCCATGCCGCGTCGTGCCCCTTCGCGGCCCAGCCCCGATTGCTTGACCCCGCCAAAGGGGATGGGCGCGCCGGTGACCTTGGTGCGGTTGACCGCCACCATGCCGAATTGCAGCGCCCGCGTCATGCGGTAGATGCGGCGCGGATCATGGCTGTGCAGATAGGCGATGAGGCCGTATTCGGTGGCGTTGGCGCGGGCCACCACCTCCTCCTCGGTGTCAAACGGCGTGATCGCCGCCACCGGGCCGAATGTCTCCTCGCACATGATCGCCGCCGTGTCGGGCACATCGGTCAGCACGGTGGGCTGATAGAACAGCGGCCCGAGAGCGTCGCGCTTGCCGCCGCAGGCCAGTTTCGCGCCATGTTTCAGCGCGTCGGCCACATGCGCTTCCTGCTTGCGCACCGCCGCCTCGTTCATCAGCGGGCCGATATCGGGATCGTCCATGCCGCGCCCGAGGGTCAGCTTCTGCGTCTCCTCGACAAAGCGGCGGCAGAATTCATCGTAGATCGCGCGCTCCACGTAGATGCGGTTGGCGCCCAGACAATCCTGCCCGGAGGTGGCGAACTTGGCCTTGATCGTCTCTGTCACCGCCGTTTCCAGATCGGCATTGCGGAACACGATCACCGGCGCGTGCCCGCCCAGTTCCATCACCAGCCGTTTCACCGTCCCCGCGCATTGGCGATAGAGAAGCCGCCCGATATTGGTCGAGCCGGTAAAGCTGAGCGCGCGCACGCGGGTGTCTTCGGTCCAGGGCTCGACCACCGTCGCCGCGCGCCCCGTCACCACGTTGAACACGCCCGCCGGGATGCCCGCGCGCTCGGCCAGTTCGGCCAATGCCAGCGCCGAATAGGGCGTCTCTCCAGAGGGATGCGCCACCACGGTGCAGCCCGCCGCCATCGCCGCCGCCGCCTTGCGCGTCAGCATGGCGGAGGGGAAATTCCACGGCGTGATCAGCGCGGCGACGCCCACCGGCTCCAGCCACAATTCCACCTCGGCATCGGGCAGGTGGCTGGTCACGCCCTCGATATTGGGGCGTTTGGCCTCCTCAGCATAGTATTCCACGAAGCTTGCCGCATAGTCGATCTCGCCGCGCGCCTCCGAGAGGGGCTTGCCCTGTTCCAGCACCATGATCCGCGCCAGATCCTCCTTGTGCTCGACCATCAACGCGAACCAGCGGCGCAGGAGGGCCGAGCGGTCCTGCGGCAGGGTCATCGCCCAGCCGTCGAACGCCTCTTGCGCGGCATCGACGGCAGCGCGCGCCTGACCGGCGCTGAGGCTTGCGACATCGCCCAGGGCCGATCCATCGGCGGGGTTGGTCACGGCAATGGTGGCGGCCTCGTCGCCCGCCACCCATTTGCCGCCCAGATAGGCGAAGTTGCGCACAAGGCGCGTGTCGGTGATCCCGTTGCGGGTCCAGATCGCTGAATCGGACATTTGGCCCTCCTGTCCCGCAGAAGGATAGACCGAATCGCAAGAGGGAGTGCCTGACATGGGGGCTGGCGGAAGATTTTTCGTCGGAAAAATCTTCGAATCACAGATGATTCATCCGAAAAACATTTCCAGCGGCGGCAGGCGGGGGGATTTCACGGGCTTGGTCACGATATAGGTGAAATAGCGCGCCAGCCCGATCCGCGCCTCGAGCATCTCGTCGATCAACCGCTGATAGGCGTCGATGTCCCGGGTCACGATCTGCATGAGATAGTCGAACCCACCGCCCAGCGCCCAGCAGGCCGTGACCTCGCCGTAGCGCTGCACGCTGTCCTCGAAGGCGCGAAAGCTCGCCGGCGTGTGGTCGGCGAGTTCTACCGCGACAAAGACCGTCACATGCGGCCCCAGCTTTCGCAGGCTGATGCGCGCGTGATAGCCCTCGATCAGCCCCGCCTCCTCCAGCCGCCTCAGCCGCTCCCAGCAGGGGCTGGCCGACAATCCCACGCGCGCGGCCAGTTGCGCCTTGGTGATGCGCCCTTCATCGGCCAGCACCCGCAGGATCTCCAGATCGCGCGCATCAAGCCTCATGCCCGGATCACCGCGCCCACGTCGCGCCCCACCAGCCGCGCCATGACATGGGTGGCAATGGCGGTGTCCTGCACGCCGGTGCCGGTGAGGTCGCAAATGGTGATCGCGTCCTCCCCTTCGCGCCCGGCCACGCGCTCCCGGATCACGTCGCCCAGTTCCACCGGCGCGCCCCGATCCCAGAGCCCGGCCGTGATCGCGCTGCGCAACTCGCCCAGATGCTCCACCTGCGTGGCGCGGTCGGCGACATAGAGATCCGCGCGGATCAGCGCCTTTGGGTCGATCTCGTTCTTGCCCGCCTGATCCGATCCCATCGCGGTGATGTGCAATCCCGGGTGCAACCACTCGGCCTTGATCACCGGCGCGCGCGCAGGCGTCGTGGTGATCACCAACTGGCTCTCGCGCACCAGATCGGCGGGGGTATCGACCACTTGACTATCGCAGCCCAGATCGGCGAGGTCGTCGGCACAGGCGCGCGCCTTGTCCGCATCGCGCCCCCAGATCAAAAGCCGCTCGAAGGGCCGCACCAGATGCGCCGCGCGCGCCTGAAGCCGCGCCTGCACGCCGGTGCCGATCACCCCTGCCGTGCGCACCTGCGCGGGCGCGAGATGACGCGCCGCCACCGCCCCCGCAGCGGCCGTGCGCAGATCGGTCAGATAGCCATTGTCGAGAAACACCGCCTGAACCAGCCCGGTCGTCGCGGAAAAGAGGATCATCAGCCCGTTGAGGCTCGGCAGCCCCAACTTTGGATTGTCGAAAAAACCGGGGCTGACCTTGATCGCAAAGCCTGCAAATCCGGGGATATAGGCGGTCTTCACATCTACCTCGCCATGCGCTGCGGCCAGCTCCATCGACATCACCGGCGGCATCACCACCCCCCCGTCCGAGAGCGCGCCAAAGGCCTGCTCGATCACCTCCACCGTCCCGAGGTCGAGCGCCACCGCCCCGCGCAATTCCGCCTCGGTCACGATCCTGATGTCATGTGCCATATCGCCTGCCCTCGATCACCATGTCGCCCAGAACCACATCCTGCCCGGTGATGATCCGGGTGAACATCTCCATATCCAGATTGCGCCCGGTGATGATGGTGGCGGTCGGGCCACCCACGCTCACCTTGCCCGCCAGCACCGCCGCGAGACCCACGACACAGGCCCCTTCGGCCACGATCCGGTCCTCGTAATAGAGCACCTGCATCGCGCGATAGATCTCTGCCTCCGTCACCAGAACCACCTCGTCGAGCAGATCGCGGCACATCGGAAAGCTCAGCCGGTTGCCCATCCCGATCCCGCCGCCGAGGCTGTCGGCGAGGCTCGCCACCTCCTCGACCGCGACGGGGCGGCCCGCGCGCAGGCTCTCATGCATGGCCGCGCCCCGGTCCATGCTGATCCCCACGACGCGCACCGATGGCTTGATCGCCTTGGCGGCCAGCGCCACACCGGCGGCCAGCCCGCCGCCCGACAAGGGCACCAGCAGCACCTCGATATCGGGCCGCGCCGCCATGATCTCGAGCCCGATCGTGCCCTGCCCCGCGATCACGCGCGCATCGTCAAAGGGCGGGATTTCCACCAGCCCCTCCTCGGCCACCAGCCGCGCGGCCTCGGCCTGCGCGTCATCCTGCGATCGCCCGACGATCCGAACCTCGGCCCCCAGCGCGCGGATGCCCTCGACCTTGGCGCGCGGCACCAGTTCCGACATGCAGACCACCGCGCGCAGCCCCCGCGCCCGCGCCGCATAGGCCACGCCGCGCCCGTGATTGCCGGTGGAACAGCAGGTCACCCCCGCCGCCTCGCCCAGCCCCGCCACGGCATTGAGCGCGCCGCGCAGCTTGAACGCGCCGATCGGCTGCATGTTCTCCAGCTTGAGCAGGAAATCCTGCCCCGCAACCCCGCTCATATAGGGCGAGGGCACGAGCGGCGTGGCGTCGGCCAGCCCGGCGATCACCCGCGCCGCGGCGAGAACATCGGCCAGAACAGGGCGCATCACGGTCTCCTTTCACACCCGGGCACTGTGCGCGCCGCACTGCGGTGCGTCAACTCTGCGCGAGACAATGGTCTGAAAACGACATGCGCGCGACGGTTTCCCGGGGGCAGAGGCGCGCGAAATCATCCAAGGCTGGGAAAACACCCGAGGATAGATGCCGCCATGATCGAAAAAGACCTCCCCTTCTCGGCGCAGGAATACCAGCGCCGCCTCGACAAGACCCGCGCCGCCATGGCGCGGCAGGGGCTCGATGTGCTCTTCGTCACCGACCCGTCGAACCAGCACTGGATCACCGGCTATGACGGCTGGTCCTTCTATGTGCATCAGGGCGTGATCGTCCTGCCCGATGCCGATCCGGTCTGGTGGGGCCGCAGCCAGGATGCCAATGGCGCGGTGCGCACGGTCTGGATGAGCGACGACCGGGTGATCGGCTATGCCGACAATTACGTGCAATCGACCGAACGCCACCCGATGCAGGATCTCGCCATGCGTCTGACCGGCATGGGGCTGGCGGAGAAGCGTATCGGCGTGGAGATGGACAATTACTATTTCTCCGCCCGCGCCATGCAGGTGCTGCGCGAGGAACTTCCCGAGGCCACCTTCCTCGACGCCACGGCGATGGTGAACTGGCAGCGCGGGGTGAAATCCGACGAGGAGCTCGCCTTCATCCGCAAGGCGGCGGCGATTTCGGAAAAGATCACCGACGGGCTGATGGAGCGGGTGGAGCCGGGGATCCCGAAAAACGAGATCGTGGCCGAAATCTTCCGCGACGCGATCCGCGGCGTGGAGGGCGCCTGGGGCGATTACCCGGCCATCGTGCCCTTGCTGCCCTCGGGCTCGGATGCCGCAGCACCGCACCTGACATGGAACGGGCGGGCATTCGCCACCGGCGAGGCGACCTTCTTCGAGATTTCCGGCTGTTACCGCCGCTATCACGCGCCGTTCTGCCGGACACTGTTTCTGGGCAAGCCGCCGCAATTCCTGCTCGACGCCGAAAAGGCGCTGGTCGAGGGGCTGGAAGCGGGGCTGGAGGCGGCGCGCGCCGGCAACCGCGCCTGCGACATCGCCCATGCCCTCGCCGCCCCGCTGGAGCGCGCGGGCATCGAGCGCGGCGCGCGTTGCGGCTATCCCATCGGCCTCAGCTATCCGCCCGACTGGGGCGAACGCACAATCTCCTTGCGCCCCGAGGACGAAACCGTGCTGGAGCCGGGCATGACCTTCCATTTCATGCCCGGGCTCTGGATGTCCGACTGGGGGCTCGAGATCACCGAGTCGATTCTCATCACCGAAAGCGGCCCGGCGGAAACCTTCTGCAACCGCCCCCGCAAGATGTATGTGAAGGACTGAGGCCCGCCCTTCATCTTTCCCGAAATACTCCGGGGAGTGTGAGGGGCTGGCCCCTCACTCCGCCGCCTGCATCAGCCCCTCGGCCTCGATCTGGCGCGCGGCCTCGTCCAGCGATTGCCAGGCGCGGTCAATCAGCGTGTCGATCTCCGCCTTGCCGATCACCAGCGGCGGGGCGATGATCATCCGGTCGCCGACATGGCGCATCACCAGGTTGTTGGCGAAACACCGCTCGCGGCAGATATAGCCCACCGTTCCCGGCTCCGACGCGAACTTCGCGCGGCGCGCCTTGTCGGGCGTCAGCGCGATGGATCCCATCAGCCCCACGATCCGCGCCTCGCCCACCAGAGGATGCGCGGTCAGGCTCTCCCATCTGGCCCTCATGTAGGGGGCGGTGTCGGCGGCCACGCGCGCAACGATACCCTCTTCCTGAAGGATGCGCAGGTTTTCCAGCGCCACCGCACAGGACACGGGGTGCCCCGAATAGGTATAGCCATGGTTGAACTCGCAGCCGTCGATCACCTCGGCCACCTTGTCCGAGACGATCGAGGCACCGATCGGCGCATAACCGGACGAGAGGCCCTTGGCCACAGTCATGATGTCGGGGCGGATGCCCATGGTCTGACTGCCGAACCAGTTGCCCGTGCGCCCGAACCCGCAGATCACCTCGTCGGCGATGAGCAGGATGCCGTATTTGTCGCAGATGCGCTGGATCTCCGGCCAGTAGCTGTCGGGCGGGATGATCACGCCGCCTGCGCCCTGCACCGGCTCGCCGATGAAGGCGGCGACGCGATGCGGCCCCAGTTCCTCGATCTTTTCCTCCAGTTGCCGCGCGCGTTCCAGCCCGAACGCTTCCGGGTCCATGTCGCCGCCCTCGCCATACCAGTAGGGCTGGTCGATATGATGAATGTCGGGGATGGGCAGACCGCCCTGCGCGTGCATCCCGGCCATGCCCCCGAGGCTGGCGCTGCCCATGGTCGAGCCGTGATAGCCGTTCTTGCGCGCGATGATGATGTTTCGCTCGGGCTGGCCCTGCTCGGCCCAGTAGGTGCGCACCATGCGGATATTGGTGTCATTGGCCTCCGATCCGGAGCAGGCGAAGAACACATGGTTGAGATCGCCCGGCGCCAGTTCGGCGAGCTTGGCCGCAAGCGCGATGGCCGGCACGTGGCTGGTCTGGAAGAAGGTGTTGTAATAGGGCAGCTCGCGCATCTGCCGCGCCGCCGCCTCGACCAGTTCCTCGCGCCCGTAGCCGACATTGACGCACCAGAGCCCGGCCATGGCGTCGAGGATCTCGTTGCCTTCGCTGTCGGTCAGGGTGACGCCCTTGGCGCGGGTGATGATGCGCGCGCCCTTGGCGCCAAGCTGGCTGCCATGGGTAAAGGGATGCATGTGATGCGCGGCGTCGAGCGCCTGAAGCTCGGCCGTGGGCAGGTGATTGGTGATCGCGGTCATGGCAGTCCCTTTTGGTTTCGGGAATCGGAGGGCGGCACGGTCCGCCGCGGCGCCATCAGGATATGATCAAATTTTTCTCTGTCAATCGAATCAGCCGGCCCGCGCCGATTGCGCGAGCGACTGGCGCACCTGTTCCATTCCCTGCACCACATCGGCGCGGATCGCCTCGGCGGCAGCCTTGCCATTTCCTGCGCGCATGGCGTCCAGCAGGTCCTTGTGCCTGTCGGGCAGGCCAAGCGTGCCGATGCGTCCGCAGACCACCCGCAGCGACGGTCCGAACCGCAGCCACAGCCCATCGGCCACATCGGCCAGGATCGGCGCATCGGCCAGGTCGTAAATCGTCCGGTGAAAGCGGTAGTTGCGCTCGAGATAGCCGCGCATGTCGCCCTGCTGGATCGCGCGGTCCAGATCGGCGTCGATGGCGGTCAGCCCGTCGAGATCCGCAGTCGTGGCGCGGGCTGTCGCCCGCTCGGCGAGATGAGGGTCAAGCCATTGGCGAGCAAACATCAATTCCCCCACATGCCCGGCATCGAGCAAGGGCACGGACACCCGCCTGTTGCCCTGCAATTCGAGCGCGCCCTCGGCGATCAGGCGTCGCAGCGCCTCGCGCACGGGCGTCATGCCCGCATCGAGCCGCTCGCACAGCCCCTGGATCGTCACCGCCTGCCCCGGCGCCAGATCCCCGAACAGCACCAGCGCGCGCAACTGCCGATAGATTGTCTCATGCGCCGGAAGCCGCGGAAGAGGGGCCGCGGCGCTGCCTGTTTTCCGTGCCGTTTCCTGCATCCCCGCGCCCTCTTCGTTCCGAACCGCAACTCCCATCTTGCGAGTTTAGCGGCTGCATGAAAACATTGCCACATTGCGAGGTGCGGCATTTTTTGATCAAATCCGCAGCAGCGCAGATGCAGAAAACGTGCCGACCCAACGGGAGAGAATAATGCGACATCTGATGATGACCACCGCCGCGCTCGCGCTCACGGCCATGGCCGCCCAGGCGCAGGAGGTGCGCGTCTATAACTGGTCCGACTATATCGACGAGTCCCTGCTGTCGAAATTCGAGCAGGAGACCGGGATCAAGCTGATCTACGACGTGTTCGACAGCAACGAAGTGCTGGAGACCAAGATGCTCGCCGGCGGGTCGGGCTATGACGTGGTGGTGCCCACGGGCACCTTCCTGCAACGCCAGATCCAGGCCGGTGCGTTCCAGAAGCTCGACAAGTCGAAACTGCCGAATATCGTGAACATGTGGGACGTGATCGAGGCGCGCACCGCGCAATACGACCCCGACAACGCCTATTCGATCAACTACATGTGGGGCACCACCGGCATCGGCGCCAATGTCGGCAAGGTGACCGAGGTGCTGGGAGAGGATGCGCCGCTCGACAGTCTCGAACTGGTGCTGAACCCCGCCAATATGGAAAAACTGGCCGCCTGCGGGGTGCATTTCCTCGACGCCCCCGCCGAGATGATCCCGATGGCGCTCAAGTATATCGGCGAGGATCCCAACAGCCACGATCCCGATGTGATCGCCAAGGCCGAGCCGGTGCTGGCCGCCGTGCGCCCCTATATCCAGAAATTCCACAGCTCGGAATACATCAACGCGCTGGCCAATGGCGATATCTGCGTGGCTGTCGGCTGGTCGGGCGATATCCTTCAGGCGCGCGACCGCGCCGACGAGGCCGATAACGGCGTCGAGATCGTCTATAACGCGCCGAAGGAAGGCGCGCAGATGTGGTTCGACCAGATGGCGATCCCGGTCGATGCGCCCAACCCGGACGCGGCCCATGTGTTCCTCAACTTCATCATGGACGCCGAGAACATGGCCGCCGCCTCGAATTACGTCTATTACGCCAATGGCAACAAGGCGTCGCAGGAATTCCTCGACGAGGAGGTGATCGGCGATCCGGCGATCTACCCCTCGGAGGAGGCGATGGAGAACCTCTTTACCACCACACCCTACCCGGCCAATGTGCAGCGGACCGTTACCCGCCTCTGGACCAGGATCAAGTCCGGCACCTGATCGTGCCAGCGGCCCGCGCCACATGCCGGCGCGGGCCTTTCTTCCCATCATCAGCCGGGGGCAGCATGGGGCAGACCGTCTTCGAGCCGTGGAACGATCCCGAGGCGAAACCGCTCATCCAGTTTCGCAACGTCACCAAGCGGTTCGGTGATTTCATCGCCATCGACAACCAGACATTCGACATCTACGAGCGCGAATTCTTCGCCCTGCTCGGCCCCTCGGGCTGTGGCAAGACGACGATGATGCGGATGCTCGCGGGCTTCGAGAAGCCGACCGAAGGCACGATCCTGCTGGGCGGCAAGGATATCGCGCCGATCCCGCCCAACAAGCGCGCGGTGAACATGATGTTCCAGTCCTACGCGCTTTTCCCGCATCTGTCGGTCTGGGACAATATCGCCTTCGGCCTCAAGCGCGACGGCAAGCCAAAGGACCAGATCGCCGCGCGCGTGGACGAAATGCTCAAGCTCACGCGGCTGGAGAAATTCGCCCGCCGCAAGCCGCACCAGATCTCGGGCGGGCAGCGGCAGCGCGTGGCGCTCGCGCGCAGCCTCGCCAAGGCGCCGAAGCTCCTGCTGCTCGACGAACCGCTCGGCGCGCTCGACGCCAAGCTGCGCACGGCGACGCAGTTCGAGCTGATGGATATCCAGGAAAAGACCGGCACCACCTTTGTCATCGTCACCCATGACCAGGAAGAGGCGATGACCGTGGCCTCGCGCGTCGCGGTGATGGACAATGGCCGCATCATCCAGGCCGACACGCCCGCGCGCATCTACGAGAACCCGAATTCGGTCTATGTCGCCGATTTCATCGGCGAGGTGACGATCCTCACCGGCAAGGCGCAGAAATCCGGCACCGGCTATGCGATCCATTACGCCGAGGGCGCGGCCCCGCTCCATGCCGAATCCGAGACCGTTTTCGACAATGGCGAGACCTGCCATCTCGCGCTGCGGCCCGAAAAGGTGGCGATCAGCGCCGAGCGCCCCGAGGACCGGCGCAACGTGGTTCAGGGCACGATCATCGACATCGCCTATCTGGGGAACCTCTCCACCTATCACGTCCGGCTCGATACCGGGCAGATGGTCAAGGCGCAGATGGCCAATACCCGCCGCCTCGCGCTGCGCGGCTTCACCTGGGAAGACCGGGTGTGGCTGTCGTGGACCGACACCGCCGCCGTGCTGCTGAAGGAGTGAGGTGATGGGCCGGGTCCTCCTCGTCGCGCTGCCCTTTGCCTGGCTTCTGGCGCTGTTTCTGGTGCCGTTCCTGATCGTTCTGAAGATCTCGCTGTCGGATACCGCGCTGGCGATCCCGCCCTACACGCCCACGCTCGAGCTGTCCGAGGGATGGGCGGGGATCAAGGCGTTTCTCGCCGCGCTCGATTTCGAGAATTTCATCTTTCTCACCACAGATGACCTCTACTGGAAGGCCTATCTCTCCTCGCTCCGGATCGCCGCGCTTTCGACGGTCCTGACCTTGCTGGTGGGCTATCCGATCGCCTATGGCATGGCCAATGCGCCCGATCACTGGCGGCCCACGCTCATGATGCTGGTGATCCTGCCGTTCTGGACCTCCTTCCTGATCCGGGTCTATTCGTGGATGGGGATCCTCTCATCCGAGGGCTATCTCAACCAGTTCCTGCTCTGGCTGGGGCTGATCTCGACGCCGCTCACCATCCTCAACACCCCTGCTGCGGTCTATATCGGCATCGTCTATACCTACCTGCCATTCATGATCCTGCCGATCTATTCGTCGCTGGAGCGGATGGACGGCTCGCTTCTGGAGGCGGCCGAGGATCTGGGTTGTTCGCGGCTCTCGGCCTTCTGGCTGGTGACGGTGCCGCTGTCGAAAAACGGCATCATCGCGGGGTGCTTCCTGGTGTTCATTCCGGTGATCGGCGAATTCGTCATCCCCTCGCTCCTGGGCGGGTCGGGGACGCTTATGATCGGCAAGGTGCTCTGGGAAGAATTCTTCAACAATCGCGACTGGCCGGTGGCGAGCGCGGTGGCGGTGATCCTGCTGCTGATCCTGATCGTTCCCATCGTGCTCTTTCAGCTCAACCAGCAGAAACAGCGGGAGGCCGAGGAATGACGGGCGTTGCACCGCCGAAATCTTCAAAAGATTTCGGTCCGATTTCCTTTGAGGAAATCGGCGGTCAGGAGGGGCAGGAATGAGACGGTTCACCTGGTTCAACGCCACCTCGCTCACGCTCGGCTTTGCGTTTCTCTACCTGCCGATGCTCATTCTCATCATCTACAGCTTCAACGCCTCGCGGCTGGTGACGGTCTGGGCCGGGTTCTCGACGCAATGGTATGGCACGCTGTTTTCCAATCAGGGCTTCATCGACGCGGCCAAGGTCACGCTCAAGGTGGCGGTGGCCTCGTCCACCGTGGCCACGGTTCTGGGCACGATGGCGGCGCTGGTGCTGGTGCGTGTGGGGCGGTTTCCGGGGCGGACGCTCTTTTCCGGCATGATCTATGCGCCGCTTGTGATGCCCGAGGTGATCACCGGCCTGTCGCTTCTGCTCCTGTTCATCGGTATCGGGCTGGATCGCGGGGTCTTTACCATCATTCTCGCGCATACGACCTTTTCCATGGCCTTTGTGGCGGTGGTGGTGTCCTCGCGCCTTGTCAGTTTCGACCGCTCGCTGGAGGAGGCGGCGCTCGATCTCGGCGCGTCGCCTTTCGATGCCTTTCGCCTTGTCACCCTGCCGATCATCGCGCCGGCGGTGATTTCCGGCTGGTTGCTGGCCTTCACGCTGTCGCTCGACGATCTGGTGATCGCGTCGTTTACCGCCGGGCCATCCGCCACAACCCTGCCCATCAAGATATGGTCGGCAGTGCGCCTCGGTGTCAGCCCCGAGATCAACGCCCTCTCCACCATCATGATCGGGATCGTCGCCGTGGGGGTGATCAGCGCCTCGCTGATCACCAAACGCGCGACGCTGCGCCGCGAGGCAGAGGAGCGCGCCGCGGTGCAGGGATGAGGCGCATCTTTCCCGCCCATGCCTATGGCGAGGGACCGCGCGCGCGCTGTTTCTGGCCCACCACCGCCGCGCCGCCCGACCATCCGCGCGCCGAAGGGGACATCACCTGCGACGTGGCGGTGATCGGCGCGGGCTTTACCGGGCTTTCGGCGGCGCTGCATCTGGCCGAGGCGGGCGAGGGCGTGCGCGTGTTCGAGGCCGAGACGCCTGGCTGGGGGGCGTCGGGGCGCAATGGCGGGTTCTGCTGTCTGGGTGGCGCGGCGGCCTCGGACGGGATGTTGCGGCGGCTCCATGGCGAGGAGGCGCGGCGCGACTGGCGGCGCACCGAGGTCGAGGCCGTGCATCTCGCCCGCGATCTCATCGCGCGCCACGCCATCGCGGCCGATATCCATTCGGAGGGCGAGACGCTCCTCGCCCACACCCCGAAGGCGGCGGCCACCTTTCCCGAGCGCGCGGCCCGGATCGCCGCAGATTACGGCGTGACGCCCGGGATCATCCCCGCCGAGGGGCTGGCCGGGGCGGGGATGCGCGGCCCGTTCCACGCCGCGCTCACCACGCCTGTCGGCTTCGCGCTCAACCCGCTGAAATACGCGCTCGGCCTCGCGCGGGCGGCGGTGGGGGCGGGGGCGCGGATCCATGCGCATTCTCCGGTCACGGCGATTCGGCAGGTGGGCGGATTTCGTCTGACGACGCCCGAGGCGCAGGTCACCGCGCGCCGCCTGATCGTGGCGACCAATGGCTATTCCTCGGACGACCTGCCGGGCTGGATGCGCGCGCGCTATCTGCCGACGCAATCCAACGTGATCGTGACCCGCCCGATGACCGAGTCAGAGCTTGCCGCGCAGGGCTGGACCACGCGGCAGATGTGCTATGATGATCGCTTCTTTCTGCATTATTTCCGGCTGATGCCCGATAACCGGATGCTCTTCGGGATGCGGGGCGGGCTGTTTTCCTCGGCCCGGTTCGATGACCGGATGCAGCGCACGATCCGGGCGCATTTCGACGCGATGTTCCCGGCATGGCGCGATGTCGAGACGCCGCATGGCTGGAACGGCCTGCTGTCGCTGGCGCCCGATCTCACGCCCTATGCCGGGCCGATCCCCGACATGCCGGGGGCCTTCGCCGGGCTCAGCTATCACGGCAACGGCGTGGCAATGGCAAGCCATGCCGGCGCGATCCTCGCCGATCTGGCGATGGACCGCGTGCCGCGTCACCGTTATCCGGAGATCATGAAGAAACCGCCCCGGCGCTGGCCACTGGGGCGGTTCCGGCGGGTGATGATGTGGCCGCCCTATGCACTGGCGTTGATGCGCGGCGAATGAGCCTCAGCCCGACCCCGGCCCGATCATGAAACAGGTGATCTTTCTTGCCTGAAGCCTGCGGCAGGCGAGATCCGCGCTCTCGCGGCTCAGCCCCATGAAATTCGCGTCGAACCCGGCGGGCCGCTTGACCACCTTGCGCAGGCTCCCGTCGAGCGTGGCCATCTCCACAAGCGCGGTCTGCAGGAGAACCTGCCGCGCCTTGTATTCGCTCGGGTAGCGACCGACATTGACGCCCCAATGCCGCCCGTCCGAGGTGGACAGCCGGGTGACGACCTCGGGTTCCGCGAGGGCCACCTGCACGATCTCGGGATCCTCGGGCCGGGGTGCGGGGCGGCGCGATATTTCCGGTGCCGTGGCGCCCTCGGCCCCGTCGGCCCCATCTGTCACATCCCGAAGGCGGCTCGCCGCCTCGGCTGCGGCCATCACCGCGCGCTCTATGGTGGCGGGATCGGCGGCGGCCATGAGGACCGGGGCCTCGGTTCCGGGTCGCGGCTGTGGGCGCAGGCTGGTGGTGACGGCGGCGGCCTCGGTCTGGCGCATCGTTCGGCCCGCGAGCTCGGGGCGCGTCTCGCCTGCGGCGATCACGACCGGCGCGGTGCCGATCCTGCCCATGTAGGCGGGCCGGGACGGGGCCACGACAGCCACGCGGGTCTGGGCCTTGCGAAAGCCGAGATCGAGCAGTTCGGCCACCTTGGCGTTGCGCGACGCCGTGGACTTGCCGCCAAAGACGGTGGCAATGATCCGCACCCCGCCGCGCTCGGCGCTGGCCGTGAGGTTGAAGCCCGCGGCCTGCGTGTAGCCGGTCTTGATCCCGTCCGCCCCGCGATAGGAGCCGAGCATCTGCCGGTTGGTGTGGCGGACCCTGGCCACGCCCGCATCCGCCTCCAGCCGCGAGAAGAGGTTGTAATATTGCGGGTAGTCGTAGAACAGGTGCCGCCCGAGAATGGACATGTCGCGCGCGGTGGACAGGTGGCCCGCCTCGGTCAGGCCATGCGCGTTCCGGAAGGTGGTGCGCGTCATCCCCATTGCCTTGGCGGTGCGGTTCATGCGGCGGGCGAATTGCGCCTCCGATCCCTCGATCGCCTCGCCGAGTGCGGTTGCCGCGTCATTCGCCGAGCGCACGGCAGCCGCCCGGATGAGATAGCGCAGCCGGATCTTCTGTCCCGGGCGCAGCCCCAGCTTGCTCGGGGGTTCGCTCGCGGCGTGGCGCGAGATGGTCACGAGGTCATCGAGCCCGATCTCGCCGTTCTCGACCGCTTCGAACACCACGTAAAGCGTCATCATCTTGGTCAGCGAAGCCGGGTGAAGCCGGGTATCGGCGTTCTCGGAATAGAGCACCTTGCCATTGCGCGCGTCCATGACGAAGCCGGCATAGGGCGCCGCCGCCGCGCTCAACGGCACGATCACGAGCATCCAGATGGCCGCCAACGCGATCAGACCCCAGAGCAGGGGCTGCCTGCCAGATATTTTCATTGAACCGCTCTCTACTGCCTCGCGCCGCCGCATTTTTGTTGCGATCAGCATTATTGTTTCCGCCAGCGTAGCACATCAAGACCATCCGATAAAGCACGAATTTCCAAGGGAAAATGCGTGTTCTGTCGCGGTCTTTGGGCAATATCTTGTGGGGGCGGTCCAGGCGCGCCCAAGATCGACCCTTTGCCGCCGCGGCGCGCGCGCACAAGTGCCGAGCGCGGCCATAGGGCGGCCTGCGCTGCGCAGCCGGGTCATGATCTGCCGGTTGCCACATATGCCCGGGCGCCCCATCTTGTCGGTCAGCATCGCATGACAGGCACCAAGGAGACCCCCATGCCCCGGTATCGCAAGGATCCCGAGCGGATCAAGGCCCTCAGCCCCGAAGAATTCCGCGTCACCCAATGCAACGGCACCGAGCCCCCCGGCACCGGCCGATATCTCCACAACAAGGCGCCGGGTCTCTATGTGGACATCGTCTCGGGCGAGCCGCTGTTCGTCAGTTCGGACAAATACGATTCGGGCTGTGGCTGGCCCAGCTTCGCAAGGCCGGTCGCGCCCGCGCATGTCGTCGAGCGGCAGGATTTCTCCCACGGCATGATCCGCACCGAGGTCCGCAGCCGCGACGGCGACAGCCATCTCGGCCATGTCTTTGCCGACGGCCCGCCCGATCGCGGGGGCCTGCGCTATTGCATCAACGCGGCCAGCCTGCGATTCATCCCCCGCGACGAGATGGAGGCCGAGGGCTATGGCGAGTTTCTCGATCAGGTGGAGGATGTGAGATGAGCGAACGCGCGGTTCTCGCGGGGGGGTGTTTCTGGGGGATGCAGGACCTTTTCCGCCGGCTCGACGGGGTGATTGCCACCCGCGTGGGCTATACCGGGGGGGATGTACCCAATGCCACCTATCGCAACCACGGCAGCCATGCCGAGGCGATCGAGATCATCTTTGATCCGGCGCGCATCAGCTATCGGCGGCTGCTGGAATTCTTCTTCCAGATCCACGATCCCACCACGCCCGACCGGCAGGGCAACGATGTGGGCCTCAGCTATCGCTCGGCGATCTACCATTGCTCGGAGGCGCAGAGAGCCGAGGCGCTGCGCACCATCGCCGATGTGGAGGCGTCGGGCCTGTGGCCTGGCAAGGTGGTGACCGAGGTGGCGCCCGCAGGCGATTTCTGGGAGGCGGAGCCGGAACATCAGGACTATCTCGAACGCTTCCCGAACGGCTATACCTGCCATTTCCCCCGCCCCGACTGGGTCCTGCCGCGCCGGTAGGATGCCGCGCCCGCGCGGGGTCTCTGGGCGGGGTCTCTGGTGGCGGTGTTTTTCGCTCGGTCACCGGGCCCTTGACGACGTGCCTGTCGTGGCGCGGCCCTTGCACATGATTGCTTGATGCGCCCTTTGACATGCGGGCGGGGAGGCGCCACATTCGGGTCATGACCGATGATGGCCTTCCACCGCCCCCCGACACCATTCTGGAGGCGGCGCTCTATGCCGGGGATCTCGACGCGGCCGAGGCGTTCTATGGCGGGGTGCTTGGCCTCGAGCGGATCGTGCGCGTCGGCAATCGCCATGTGTTCTACCGTGTCGGCGCGGGCGTGCTGCTGATCTTCAACCCCGACGAGACCGCGCTGCCGCCCGGCAATCCCGATTTGCCGGTGCCGCCGCACGGGGCACGCGGGCCGGGGCATTTCTGCCTTGGCGTCGCGGGGGACGCGCTCGGGCCATGGCGCGCGCGGCTTCAGGCCGCGGGCGTGGCGATCGAGGCCGATTTCCGCTGGCCGAACGGCGCGCGCTCGATCTATTTTCGCGATCCGGCGGGCAATTCCCTGGAGATGGCCGAGCCGCGCCTCTGGGAAGGCTGAGGGGTCAGGGCCGCCAGCCCAGGAAATTGGCGATGAGCCGCAGGCCGGTGGCCTGGCTCTTTTCGGGGTGGAACTGGGTGCCCAAAATCGTGTCGCGCCCGACGATCGCGGTGATCGCGCCGCCATAATCCACATGCGCGACGCGATGCGCCGGATCGGCCACCTCGAAATGCCATGAATGCACGAAATAGGCGTGATCGCCCGTGGCGATGCCCTCGAGCACCGGATGCGCATGGTCGATCACCAGATCGTTCCAGCCCATATGCGGCACCTTGAGCGCCGGATCGGCGGGGGCGATATGCGCGACCGTGCCGGCGATCCAGTCGAAACCGGGGGTTTCGCGGTATTCCAGCCCGCGCGTGGCCAGCATCTGCATCCCGATGCAGATGCCGAGGAACGGGCGGCCATGGCCGCGCACCGCCTCACTGATCGCCTCATAGACGCCGCGATGATCGAAAAGCGCCGCGCGGCAGGCCGGAAAGGCCCCGTCACCCGGCAGCACGATCCGGTCGGCGCGGCGGATCACCTCGGGGTCGGCGGTCACGATCACATCGCCTGCGCCGATCTCCTGCGCCATGCGCTGAAACGCCTTTTCCGCCGAGTGCAGGTTGCCGCTCTCGTAATCGACGATGACGGTGGTCATGGCTCAGAGCGCGCCCTTGGTGGACGGGATCGCATCCGATTTGCGCGGGTCGCTCTCCACCGCGTCGCGCAGGGCGTGCGCCACCGCCTTGAACGCGGCTTCGGCGATGTGGTGGCTGTTGATCCCCGCGAGCGCCTCGACATGAAGGGTGATACCGCCATGGGTGCTCAGCGCCTGAAAGAATTCGCGCACCAGTTCGGTATCGAACGTGCCGATCCTGGGCGTGGGCAGCGCGACATTCCACACCAGATAGGGCCGCCCCGACAGATCGAGCGCCGCGCGCACCAGCGCATCGTCCATCGGCAGAAGGCAGGCCCCGTAACGGCGGATGCCGCGCTTGTCGCCCAAGGCCTGCGCCAGCGCCTGCCCGAGGGCGATTCCCACATCCTCGACCGTGTGGTGATCGTCGATATGCAGATCGCCCGCGCAGCGCACGGTCATGTCGATGAGCGAATGGCGCGCCAGCTGGTCGAGCATGTGATCGAAGAACCCCACGCCCGTGCGGTTGTCATAGGCGCCGGTTCCGTCGAGCGCGATCTCCACGCTGATATCGGTCTCGGCGGTCTTGCGGGTGATGGTTGCGCTGCGCATGGGGCCTCCGGCTGGCGTTGCGCGGTCTATACTGCGCCGCGCGCGCCAAGGGAAGAGGCCCACGCGCGCCCCGGACGGCGCCCCATTTTCGATGGAAATGCTTTGGAAAATGGAGCGGGCGATGAGATTCGAACTCACGACCCTTACCTTGGCAAGGTAATGCTCTACCCCTGAGCTACGCCCGCGTCCTTGGGTGAGGCGTGAGATACAAAGCCTCGCGCCACGCCGCAAGAGGAAAATCGCACGGCGCGCGCAGAAAATTCCGGGCGGCCCTCCCGTGGTCGGGCCTCGGGCGGGGACGGGCCCGCGCGCGCCCCGGCAACGGCCCCCGCTTGTCAATCCCGTCGCCACGGCGCATCCTCGGGCATCGGGAGGGCTGCGATGGCGGGCGAGATTGTCGCGGGGCTTGGCGGGGTCGGGCTGTTCCTGCTGGGCATGGAGATCATGACCGGCGCGCTGCGCGAACTGGCGGGGCGCGGGCTGCGGCAGGCATTGGCGCGGCTCACCGCCTCGCCGCTGCGTGGCGTGCTCACGGGGGCGGTGGCGACGGCCGTCATCCAGTCCTCCACCGCCGTTTCGCTCATCACCATCGGCGCGGTCGGCGCGGGGCTCCTGGGCTTCGTGCAATCGCTCGGGGTGCTTTACGGCGCGAATATCGGCACCACGATGACCGGCTGGATCGTGATGTTCCTCGGGATCAAGCTCAAGCTGGGCACGCTGGCGCTGCCGGTGATCTTTGCCGCCGCGATGATGATCCTGCTCGGGGGCGAGCGGATCGCGCGGGCGGGGCGGGGGCTTGCGGGGTTCTGTCTGCTGTTCATCGGGCTCGACATGATGCAGGCGGCGACCGGGGGGCTTGGCGGGTGGCTCACCCCCGAGGCGCTGCCGGGCGATGGCTGGGGCGGGCGGCTGCTGCTGATGATGATGGGGGCGGGGATCGTGGCCCTGATCCAGTCCTCCTCGGCGGGGATGGCGCTCGTGCTGGTGCTGCTGGGCGCGGGCGCGGTGAATTTCGTGCAAGCGGCGGCGCTGGTGATCGGCTTCAACCTGGGAACGACGGCGACCGGGCTGCTGGCGTCGCTGGGGGGCGGGCGGGCGATGCGAATGACGGCGATGGCCAATCTGCTGTTCAATCTCGGCACGGCGGCGCTGGCCTTTCCGCTGCTCGATCTGGTCGCGCCGGTCCTGCACGGCACATGGCTGGGCGCGGATGACCAGACCGCGCTGGTGCTGTTTCACACCGGGTTCAACATCGTCGGCGCGGCGGTGTTCGTGCCGCTCACCCCGCGCTTTGCCGCGCTGGTCGCGCGGCTGGTGCCCGAGCGCCCGGTGCCGTTGGCGGAGGGGCTGGACCAGCGGCTTCTGGCCGATGAGGGCGCGGCGCTCGATGCCGCGCAGGCGGTGGCCGACCGGCTGCGCCGCGCGCTTTTCGACGCGCTCGCCCGGGCGCTCGGCCCCGAGGGCGACCTGCGGGCGCTGGCCTCGGTCGCGGTGCAGGGCAGGGAGGCGGTCGCCGCGCTCGGCACCTTTCTCGGCCAGGTGCGCATTCCGCCCGACCGTGCCGAGGAGAGCGCGCGCTACGGCGCCCTGCTGCATCAGATCGACCATTTCCAGCGGCTGCTGGAGCGCTGCGAGCAGCGCAGCCGCATCGCCACGCTGCGGCAGGAGGCGCGGCTCGGGCGTGATGTGGCGGCGCTGGTGGGGGCGCTCCGGCAGGACCGCGTGAGCGAGCCGCTGGCGCGGCTGATCGCGCGGCGCGGGCAGCGATACCGGCGGGGCGTGCTGTTGCAGGAACATGCCGGGCTCATGCCCGTGTCCGAGGTCTTCGAGCGCACCGACGCGCTGCGCTGGCTGGTGCGGGTGGCCGAACACGCCGCGCGGCTCGATCGCTACGCGGCGCAAGGCCGGTGAGCACCCCGGCGCCGTCCGCGACAGGACCGCGCCGCGCCGTTCACTGGTAGCGCCCTGCGCGCTCCAGCACCTCGATTTCGTAGCCATCGGGGTCTGCCACGAAGAAGAATTTGGCGATCACCTCACCGTCGGGGGCGAATTCCACGATCTTGCGCGGGTTGAGGCCCTCGGCGGTGAACCGCGCGTGTTCGGCCTCCAGATCGGTGACGGTGAACGCGATATGGCCATAGCCATCGCCGAGATCGTAGGGTTCGGTCCGGCCCTTGTTGATGGTGAGTTCCAGCTCGAACGGGGATTCGGCATTGGCCAGATAGACCAGCGTGAATTTCTCGAAATCGAGCCGCTGCGCCACCTCGAGCCCGAAGGCATGCCGGTAGAAATCGACCGAGCGCGCCTCGTCGAGAACGCGAATCATGCTGTGAATGGCTTTGGCCATGCCTGTCCTCCGGATCGTTGCACCTGACCGGGGCAGTATGCCAGCGCGCACGGGCGGGCGGGTAGTAAGGGGTTACTACGCCGCCGTGTCACGGCTTTGCGCGCTACTCTGCCGCCATCTGGCCCGCATCCCCTGCCGGCGGGTTTTCCAGATGCAAAAGGCAGGTGCAGCGCAGGAGCGCGGTGAAATTCCTCGGCTCGCCATGCAGTTCGATCACTTCGGCATGAAGTTTCGACACGAAGGCGGGGGTGCTCAGCCCCTCGCCCGCAGCGATCGCGTCGAGGATCTCCCAGAAGGATTTTTCCAGCCGGATGCTGGTGCTCTGGCCGTTAAGGCGCATCCGGCGGGTTTCGGGCGTGTAGCGGTCCGGGTCCTGCCCGGCGAAAATGCGGCACATGGTCTGTCCTCCCTTCTCCGGCGCGACGGATCCCGGCAGGCCCCGATCATGGCAAATTCCGTCACGAGGGCAAAGCCCCGAATGCCCGAGCGCCCGCGCGCACGACCGGGCGCCGGTTGCGCGCCCGCGGGGCTATTCGAACTCGACCAGCAGATCCTTGGCGTCGATCTGGGCGCCGGGCTGGACATGCACCGCCTTCACCACCGCGTCGCGTTCGGCATGGATGGCGGTTTCCATCTTCATCGCCTCGATGGTCAGCAGCATGTCGCCGGTCCGGACCGCTTGCCCTGCCTGCACGGCGAGGCTCGCCACCACGCCGGGCATGGGCGCGCCGACATGGGCGGGATTGCCCTGTTCGGCCCGTTTGCGCGTGGCGGTCCGCGATGCCACGAGACGGTTGGGCACGCGGATCACGCGGGGCTGGCCGTTGAGCTCGAAGAACACCTTGACCTCGCCATCCTCCTGCGTGTCGCCCACGGTCTGAAGGCGGATTTCGAGGATCTTGCCGGGGTCGATCTCGACGCTGATTTCCTCGCCCGGTTCCATCCCGTAGAAGAAGGTGCGCGTGGGCAGGGTGCGCACCGGGCCGTAAATCCGGTGGCGGCCCATGTAATCGAGAAACACCTTGGGATACATCAGGTAGCCGTTGAGATCCTCGTCATCGACGGGTTTGCCCTCGAGCTCCTCGGACAGCTTCCCGCGTGTGGCCTCGAGATCGACGGGCGCGAGATACTTGCCGGGGCGTTCCGTGTTGGGCCGCTCGTCCTTGAGCACCTTCTTCACGATCGCCTCGGGAAAGCCGCCCGGCGGCTGGCCGAGATTGCCGCGCATCATGTCGATGACGCTATCGGGAAAGGCCACCTCGCGCGCGGGATCCTCGACATCGGCGCGGCTGAGGCCCTGGCTGACCATCATCAGCGCCATGTCGCCCACCACCTTGGAGGAGGGCGTGACCTTGACGATATCGCCGAACATCTGGTTGACCTCGGCATAGGTGCGCGCCACTTCGGGCCATTTCTCTTCCAGCCCGAGCGAGCGCGCCTGCGCCTTGAGATTGGTGAACTGCCCGCCGGGCATCTCGTGCAGATAGACCTCGGAGGCGGGGGCCTGAAGGCCGCTCTCGAATGCCACGTATTGCGCGCGCACCGCCTCCCAGTAATGCGAGATTTCGCGGATGCGCTCGATCGGCAGGCCGGTATCGCGGGGCGTGTGGCGCAGGGCCTCGACGATGGAGCCGAGGCAGGGCTGCGAGGTGCCGCCCGAAAACGCATCCATCGCCGCATCGACCGCATCGACGCCCGCCTCGGCGGCGGCGAGGATCGTCGCCCCGGCAATGCCCGAGGTATCATGCGTGTGGAAATGAACGGGGATGTCGAGCGCGTCCTTGAGCGCCTTGACGAGCACGCTGGCCGAGGCGGGCTTCAAGAGCCCCGCCATGTCCTTGAGCCCCAGCACATGCGCGCCGGCCGCCTGCAATTCGCGCGCCATGCCGACATAGTATTTCAGGTCATACTTGGCGCGGTCCGGGTCGAGGATGTCGCCGGTATAGCAGATCGTGCCCTCGCAGATCCTGCCGCTCTCGATCACCGCATCCATGGCGACGCGCATGTTCTCGACCCAGTTGAGGCTGTCGAAGACGCGAAACACGTCCACGCCCGTCTCTGCCGCCTGACGCACGAATTCGCGCACCACGTTGTCGGGGTAGTTGGTATAGCCCACCCCGTTGGAGGCGCGCAGCAGCATCTGCGTCAAGATGTTGGGCATGGCCGCGCGCAGATCGCGCAACCGCTGCCAGGGACATTCCTGCAGGAAACGATAGGCCACGTCGAAGGTCGCGCCGCCCCAGCATTCGACGCTGAAGAGACCGGGCAGGTTGGCGGCATAGGCGGGGGCCACGCGGATCATGTCGATGGAGCGCATTCGCGTCGCCAGCAGCGATTGATGCCCGTCGCGCATGGTGGTGTCGGTCAGCAGCAGCCGCTCCTGCGCCAGCATCCAGTCGGCCACGGCCCTGGCGCCGTGTTGATCGAGCAGCGTTTTCGTGCCGGGGGCCGGATCGGCCAGCGGGGCGGGCGGGCGCGGCGGCCGCGCCTCCGCCGGTTTCGCGCGGCCCGCCGTCTCGGGATGACCGTTCACGGTGATATCGGCGATATAGGTCAGCACCTTGGTGCCCCGGTCGCGCCGCCGCGCGAACTGGAACAGCTCCGGCGTCGTGTCGATGAACCGGGTGGTATAGCGGTTTTCGAGGAAGGTCGGGTGCTTCAGCAGGTTCTCGACAAAGGCGATATTGGTGCTGACGCCGCGAATGCGGAACTCGCGCAGCGCCCGGTCCATCCGCGCGATGGCGGCCTCGGGTGTCTGGGCATGGGCGGTGACCTTGGTCAGCAGGCTGTCATAGTAGCGCGTGATCACGCCGCCCGAATAGGCGGTGCCACCATCGAGCCGGATGCCCATGCCGGTGGCGCTGCGATAGGCGGTGATGCGCCCGTAATCGGGGATGAAATTGTTGAGCGGGTCCTCGGTGGTGATCCGGGTCTGGAGCGCGTGGCCGTTGAGCGTGATGTCGGCCTGGCGCGCCTTGCCGGTGGCCTCGGTCAGGGTCTTGCCCTCGGCGATCCTGATCTGGGCCTGCACGATGTCGATGCCGGTGACCTCTTCGGTCACGGTGTGTTCGACCTGCACGCGCGGGTTGACCTCGATGAAGTAGAAGGCGCCGCTGTCCATATCCATCAGGAATTCGACCGTGCCGGCGCATTCGTAATTCACATGCTTGCAGATCCTGTGGCCAAGCTGGCACAGTTCCTCGCGCTGGGCGTCGCTCAGATAGGGGGCGGGGGCGCGCTCCACCACCTTCTGATTGCGGCGCTGCACCGTGCAATCGCGCTCGTAGAGGTGATACATGTTGCCGTGCTTGTCGCCGAGGATCTGCACCTCGACATGGCGGGCGCGCTCGATCATCTTTTCCAGGTAGCCCTCGCCATTGCCGAATGCGGCCTCGGCCTCGCGGCGGCCTTCGCGGATCTTTTCCTCGAGCTCCTCGGGCCCGTGGATCGGCCGCATCCCGCGCCCGCCGCCGCCCCAGGATGCCTTGAGCATGAGCGGATAGCCGATTTCGGCCGCCTCGGCGCGGATCGCGTCCATGTCATTGCCCAGCACGTCGGTCGCGGGGATCACGGGCACACCCGCCGCGATCGCCACGCGCCGCGCGCTCGCCTTGTCGCCGAGCGCGCGCATGGTCTCGGCGCGTGGCCCGATGAAGGCGATGCCCGCCGCGTCGCAGGCATCGACGAAATCGGGGTTTTCCGACAGCAGGCCATAGCCGGGATGGATCGCGTCCGCGCCCGACAGTTTCGCCACGCGGATGATCTCGTCAATCGAGAGATAGGCGGCGACCGGCCCGAGCCCCTCGCCGATGCGATAGGCCTCGTCGGCCTTGAAGCGGTGCAGCGAGAGCTTGTCCTCTTCGGCAAAGACCGCGACGGTGCGTTTGCCAAGCTCGTTGGCCGCGCGCATCACGCGAATGGCGATCTCGCCACGGTTGGCGATGAGGATTTTCCGGAATTCGGCCATGGGTGGGGCTCCCCTGGGGTCATGTTGCCGCGCTGCGGCGTGCCCGACTTGTAGGATTTGCGAAAGGTTTGCGCAATTGGGCTTTTGGCCTGATGAGCGGCACCTGACGGATGGTGCCCAATGAAGGTGTCGCACAGGATGGAGCGGGCTGCGGCGCGCGAGCGTTTCGGTCTTGCTCGAAATGCGCGGAATCCAGGTGCCGCAAGGCACCGCCGCGCAGCGCCCGACCGCCCCCCGGGCGGGCGCTTTTGCAACGTCAACGCGGGCTCAATCGTTGCAGAATCTGGCACCATAAATCGAAGACCACGAGCGTTCTTGCGCCCACCCGCGGTCGGGCGCTGCGCGGCGCGCAAAGTGGCAGATCGCGGTCATGAAGGTTGACCGCGCGGAAGCAGGCAGGTTGTGTCAGGCTTCGACCCTAGCGCAGAAGCCGCGCCCGCACATCCGAGAGCCGCGCCGCGCCCAACTGGCCCATATTGGCCTTGAGATCCTCGGTGAGGATTTCCACCAGATGCGCGGGGCCGCGCGCGCCCAGCGCGCCGAGCGCATGGTGCCAGCCGCGCGCCATCATCACGAAATCCGCGCCGAGCGCGATCGCGCGCAGGATATCGAGCCCGCCCTCGATCCCGCCATCGAGGATCAGCGGCAGCGAGGTCGCGGCGCGCACATCCGGCAGAACCTCGATCGTGGCGGGGGCGGCGTCGAACTGGCGGCCTGCGTGATTCGAGACCCAGACCGCATCCACGCCCTCGGCCTCGAGCCGCGCCGCATCCTCGGGGCGGGTCACGCCCTTGACCACAAACGGCCCCTGCCAATGCTCGCGCAGCCAGCGCAGATAGCTCCAGTCCGGCGAGGTGCGCAGCAGATAGCCCGCGTGCGCGGTCGAGGGCAGGCCCTTCACGTTGCCTGCGTAATCGTCGATGAGGCGCATCCGGGGCAGGCCCCTGCCCGCCATGCCCATGGCCCAGGCGGGGCGCAGCGCCACCTGCGCCATGAGGCGCGGCGTGAGGCGCGGCGGCGTGGTCAGGCCCGAGCGCACCTGCCGCTCGCGGCGGCTGGCCACCGGCACATCGGCGGTGAGAACCAGCACCGAAAACCCCGCATCGCGGGCGCGGCGCAGCATGTCGGCGCGGATACGCTCGTCGCGCGGCGGATACATCTGGAACCAGCCGCGCCCGTCCAGATGCGGGCCGACATCCTCGGGGCGCACCGTGGCCACGGTCGAGAGCGTGTAGGGTATCCCCGCCCTGGTCGCGGCGCGCGCCAGGATATGCTCGGCCCCCGGCCAGATCAGCCCCGACATGCCCACAGGCGCAATGCCCACGGGCAGCGGGTGGGTCTGGCCAAAGAGCGTGGCGGACAGATCGGGCACGATCTCGCCATGCAGGATCGACGGGCTGAGCAGCACCCGGTCGAGCATCGCGCGATTGCGCGCCTTGGTGGCCTCCTGCCCGGTGCCGCTGTCGAGATATTCCCGGACGAAACGCGGGATACGGGCCTGCGCGCGGGCGCGCAGATCGGAGAGGGCAGGGTAGCGGGCGTGCAGGCTCATGGCCCATTTGCGCGGCATTTCAGCGCCTTGTCCAGAGGGCGCGGCGCGCGGAACATATCCCGAACGCGGGCTTTATCTCCGGCCCGCCCCGCGCTATTGTCGCGCCCATGAGCAGCTTTGACGACTCGGGTGCCTTCGAGGGCGCCAGCCTCGCCGCCCGCGCCATGGCCGCGCGGTCCGCGCCCTATCTCGAGGGGCTCAACCCCGAGCAGCGCCGCGCGGCGGAGACGCTCGAGGGGCCGGTGCTCATGCTCGCGGGCGCGGGCACGGGCAAGACCCGCGCGCTGACCACCCGCATCGTGCACCTGCTCAATACCGGGCGCGCGCGGCCTAATGAAATCCTGGCCGTGACCTTCACCAACAAGGCCGCGCGCGAGATGAAGACCCGCGTCGCCGCCATGATGGGCGAGGCGGTGGAGGGAATGCCCTGGCTCGGCACCTTCCATTCGATCTGCGTCAAGCTCTTGCGCCGTCACGCCGAACTCGCGGGGCTCAAATCGAATTTCACCATCCTCGACACCGACGACCAGATCCGCCTGCTCAAGCAACTGATCCAGGCCGCGAATATCGACGACAAGCGCTGGCCCGCCCGGCAACTGGCCGGGATCATCGACCACTGGAAGAACCGCGCCTGGACGCCCGAGAACCTGCCCGCCAGCGAGGCCAGCGCCTATGACGGCAAGGGGCCGGCGCTCTACCGGCTCTATCAGCTGCGGCTGCGCGAGCTGAACGCCGTCGATTTCGGCGATCTGCTGCTGCATGTGGTGACGATCTTTCAGGGTCACGCCGATATCCTTGCGCAATATCAACGCTGGTTCCGCTATATCCTCGTCGATGAATACCAGGATACCAACGTGGCCCAGTATCTCTGGCTGCGGCTCCTGGCGGGGGGGCATCGCAATATCTGCTGCGTGGGCGATGACGATCAGTCGATCTATGGCTGGCGCGGCGCCGAGGTGGGCAATATCCTGCGGTTCGAGAAGGATTTTCCCGGCGCGGCGGTGATCCGGCTGGAACAGAATTACCGCTCGACGCCGCATATCCTCGCCGCGGCGAGCCGGGTGATCGCGGGCAATCGCGACCGGCTCGGCAAGACGCTCTGGACCGAGGCCGAGCAGGGCGAGAAGGTCCGCCTCATCGGCCATTGGGACGGCGAGGAAGAGGCGCGCTGGATCGGCGAGGAGATCGAGGCGCTGAGCCGGGGCACGCGCGGAATGCGGCCCTTCACGCTCGACGAGATGGCCATTCTCGTGCGCGCCAGCCACCAGATGCGCGCCTTCGAGGACCGCTTCCTGACCATCGGCCTGCCCTACCGCGTGATCGGCGGCCCGCGCTTCTACGAGCGGATGGAGATCCGCGACGCGATGGCCTATTTCCGCCTCGCGGTCTCGCCCGCCGACGATCTCGCCTTCGAGCGGATCGTGAACACCCCCAGGCGCGGCCTCGGCGACAAGGCGGTGCAGAAGATCCAGCGCATCGCGCGCGAACATGGCGTGCCGCTGACCGAGGGCGCGCGCCTGCTGCTCGATCGCAAGGGGCTGACCGGCAAGGGCGCGGCGGAACTCGCACGGCTGCTCGACAGCCTCGCGCGCTGGGGGCGGCTGGTGGATGATCCGGGGCAGGGCCATGTGGACCTGGCCGAGATCATTCTCGACGAATCGGGTTATACCGGAATGTGGCAGAACGACCGGACGCCCGAGGCGCCGGGCCGGCTCGAGAACCTCAAGGAACTGGTCAAGGCACTGGAAGGGTTCGAGAACCTGCAAGGCTTTCTCGAGCATGTCGCGCTCATCATGGATAACGAGACCGAAGAGACCGGCGCCAAGGTCACGCTGATGACGCTCCACGCCGCCAAGGGGCTGGAATTTCCCGCCGTCTTCCTGCCGGGCTGGGAGGATGGGCTGTTTCCCTCGCAACGCTCGATGGACGAGAGCGGCGCGCGCGGCCTCGAGGAAGAGCGCCGCCTCGCCTATGTCGGCATCACCCGCGCCGAGGAGGTCTGCACCATTTCCTTTGCCGGCAATCGCCGCGTCTATGGCCAGTGGCAATCGCAACTGCCCTCGCGCTTCATCGACGAGCTGCCGGCGGAGCATGTCGAGGTGCTGACGCCGCCGGGGCTCTATGGGGGGCATGGCGCGGCCACGAGCAGCATCGAGACCCGCGCCGCCAAGGCCGATATCTACAATTCGCCCGGCTGGCGGCGGCTGCAATCGCGCGGCACGGCGCGCGCCGCCCCCGCCCCGGTGATCGACGCGCAGGCCGTCAGCGTGCACACGCTGGGCGCGCGCGTCTTTCACCAGAAATTCGGCTATGGCGAGATCACCGCCATCGAGGGCGACAAGCTCGAGATCGCCTTTGACAAGGCGGGCGTGAAGAAGGTGGTCGCGCGCTTCGTCACGGATGCGCAGGACGTGCCGTTCTGATCGGTCTTGGCTGGCTTTATTGAGTATTTTCAGAATGATGAAGGCTCAGCGCACGGGGTCGAACAGCGCGTTGTCCAGCCGGCAATCGCGGATCACGTCGCGCCCGCAGGGCACCGGGTCGAGCGATGTCGAGAGGCACAGCCGCGCCTCCGCGATCCGCCCCGCGCGGCAGGTGATCGTGAGCATATCCGCCGTCCAGCCGGGATTGGCCTCGAGGAAAGCCGCCTCCACGACCTGCGCCGACAGCCTGACCGGGCGATCAGGCTTGCGGAAAATCTCGGGGCGGTTGACGGCCTCATAGGCGCGGCGGGCGAGGGCGAAATATGCCTCCGGCGCAAGCCCCGAACAGGTGCCGTGTTTCTTCCACTGATGCCAGGCAAGGCCCGCCGATCCCATGATGTCGGCCATTGCGACGGTCTGGGCGCGCGACGGCGGGGGGTGCGGGCTCTGGCAGAAATCGGGCCAGCCGCGCGCGTATTGCGGCCAGAGCCCGTGCAGGATCCAGCCCTGCGCGCGCGCACATTGCGCCGCCCCCCGCGCCCGCCCCTCGAGCGCGCACCAGGTGGGCTGCCAGCTCAGGCTCAGCACATAGTAGTCGAAGCCGCCCGCGCGCGCGGTGTTCAGCGGCGCGCCAAGGGCGAGCGCGAGGAGGATCGACAAGGCAAGGCGGCGCATCGCGGGGCTTTCCTTTTTCTGTCCGCTTGCGTATATGAGGCGTGATTTCCCGACAATGGAAACTCTTCCGGCGCGCCGGAACCGCCCTTTCCGGGCCGCGGGACAGATTTGAGCGAAGGAGACAGCTCCCCATGTCCAAGCCGATCATGGCCAAGGCCACCGCCGTCTGGCTGGTGGACAACACGACGATCAGTTTCAGGCAGATCGCCGATTTCTGCGGTCTGCACGAGCTCGAGGTGCAGGGCATCGCCGATGGCGATGTCGCCGCCGGCGTCAAGGGGTTCGACCCCATCGCCAACAACCAGCTGACCGAGGAGGAGATCGCCCGTGCCGAGGCCGATCCGTCCCACCGGCTGCGGCTCAAGTTCAACCCCGCCGCCCAGGGCGAGGAAAAGCGCCGCGGGCCGCGCTACACGCCGCTTTCCAAGCGGCAGGACCGCCCCAATGCGATTCTCTGGCTGGTCAAGTTCCATCCCGAACTGGCCGACAGCCAGATCGCGCGCCTCGTGGGCACGACCAAGCCCACCATTACCTCGATCCGCGAGCGCACCCATTGGAACATCGCCAACATGCAGCCGATCGACCCGGTCGCGCTTGGCCTGTGCAAGCAGTCCGAGCTGGACGCTGCCGTGCAGAAGGCCGCCGCGAAAAAGGCCGCCGAGGGCGCGGCCATGAGCGATGACGAGCGGCGCAAGCTGCTGAGCACCGAGCAGAGCCTCGGCGCCGAGGCCGAGCCGCGCATCCCCACCGCGATCGAGGGGCTGGAGACCTTCACCCTCGGCGGCGGCGGGCGCGATGAGCCGGAGAAGCAGTATGACGCCGACAGCTTCTTCAACCTTCCCGGTCGCGATGACGACGAGGATGAGGACGAGGGCGCGGACGCGGCAGACCGGCGCCGCTGAGAGCGGCCCGCGCGCGGGCGCCGGCAACAGGCCGGCCGATTATTTTCGGCGCCCGCGAAAAAACGCTTGCGCGCCGCGCCGCGTGGTCCTATCTGCACGGATACAGACGCCAACGCACGCGCCTCTGGCCGGTGGGACATCCACCCGTGTTTACGTAGCGACGGTAACGTCTCCTTTTGGAACTGGTCGGGTTTCGGCCCGGGTCTTGATCGGAGATGACCATGAACGCCTACGTAAACCCGCTCGCGGGCGGTGACGCCCTGTTTGCGCCCGCCGCTTCCCCCCTCGTCGATTACATCCGCAGCCGCGATTTCGACCGCCCGACCCTGGTCATCCACCGTGACACCGTGGCGCGGCAGTATCGCGCGCTGAAATCCGGCCTCGGCCGCGCGCATATCCATTATGCCGTCAAGGCCAACCCGGCGCGCGAGGTGATCGAGACCCTGATCAGTGAGGGCAGCCATTTCGACGCCGCCTCGCGCGGGGAAATCGAGCTCTGCCTCGGGCTGGGCGCGGCCCCGTCCACGATCTCGTTTGGCAACACGGTGAAACGCGCCGCCGACATCGCCTTTGCCCATGGCGCGGGCATCACGCTCTTTGCCGCCGACAGCGAGATGGAACTGGAAAAGGTCGCCGAGCACGCGCCCGGCGCGCAGGTCTATATCCGCCTGCTGGTGGGGGCCACGGGGGCCGACTGGCCCCTGAGCCGCAAGTTCGGCTGCGCGCCGGAGCGGGCCGTGGCGCTGATGGATTACGCCGTGACGCTCGGCCTTGCGCCCGTGGGGCTGTCGTTCCACGTGGGCAGCCAGACGCGGCGCGCCGAGATGTGGCGCGAGACGCTCGACCGCGTGTCGGGTGTCTGGGCCGAGGCGCGCGCCGCCGGTCACGCGCTCGACCTCATCAATATCGGCGGCGGCTTTCCGGCCTTCTACGGCGAGGCGATCGAGGCCCCCGAGACCTATGCGAGCCAGGTCATGGCGATGGTCGAGCCGCGCTTTGAAGGGGCTGCGCGCATCATGGCCGAGCCGGGGCGCGGCATGGTGGCCGAGGCGGGCGCGATTGCCGCCGAGGTGCTGCTGGTGAGTCGCAAATCGGATGAGGATCTGTGCCGCTGGGTCTATCTCGATATCGGTCGGTTTTCCGGGCTGGCCGAGACCGAGGGCGAGGCGATTCGCTACCAGTTCCTGACCGAGCGCGAGCATGAGGCCACCGGCCCCTGCATCCTCGCCGGTCCGTCCTGCGACAGCGCCGATGTGCTCTACGAGAAACGCCCCGTCACGCTGCCGGTGGGGCTGCGCGCGGGCGACCGGGTGATCATCCGCAATTGCGGGGCCTACACGTCGAGCTATTCCTCGGTCGGCTTCAACGGCTTTCCGCCGCTCGACGTGGTGGTGATCTGAGGCAGATGCGCCGACGCCGGAAACTCAATGAGTTTCCGGTCCGGAATTCCGGGGAATTCCGGTTCGGCGCTATCCGAACACGCGCGCCAGGGCGGTATCCGTTGCCGTGATCAGTGTGTCGATATCGTCCTTCGTGGCGATCAGCGCGGGCGCGTAGTAGAGCGTGTTGTTGAAGCCGGGCAGCGAGCGGTTGGTCGCGCCGATGATGACGCCCTGCGCCATGCAATCGGCCACCACCGCCTGCACCTGTCTTTCGGGCGCCGGTTCCTTCGTCGTGCGATCCGTGACCAGTTCCGCCCCCAGAAACAGCCCCTTGCCGCGCACATCCCCGATGACCGCGTGCCGCTCCTGAATCGCGCGCAACTGCTCGAGCATGTAGTCGCCCATTTTCACGGTGTTCTCCAGCAGCCCCTCTTCCTCGATGATCGCCATGTTTTCAATCGCGGCGGCAGGCCCTGCCGTGCAGCCCCCGAAGGTCGAGATGTCGCGGAAATAGCTCATCGGATCGCTGGCGTCGTCGCGGAACAGATCGAAGACGCGCTCGCTGGTCACACAGCAGGCGATGGCGGCATAGCCCGAGGCCACGCCCTTGGCCATGGTCACGAAATCGGGCTCCACCCCGTAATGCTGATAGCCGAACCAGGTGCCGGTGCGGCCCATGCCGCACACGACCTCGTCGATATGGAGCAAGATGTCGTATTTGCGGCAGATCTCCTGCACGCGCGGCCAGTAGCCCTCGGGCGGCACGATCACCCCGCCGCCCGCCGTCACCGGCTCTAGGCAGAGCGCGCCCACGGTATCGGGGCCCTCGCGCAGGATCACCTCTTCGATGGCGCGGGCGGCGGCCTCGCCCCAGGCCTCGCCGGCGAGATCCCGTTGCGCGCGGTATTCGAGGCAATGCGGCACCCGCACGAAGCCCGGCGCAAAGGGGCCATACTGCGCATTCCGCTCATCCTGCCCGCCCGCCGAGAGGCAGGCCAGCGTCGTGCCGTGATAGTCGCGGTCGCGGTAGAGGATCTTGTGCTTCCTGCCGCCATACCGCTTGTGCGCGATCTGGCGCACCATCTTGAACGCCTTCTCGTTCGCCTCCGAGCCGGAATTGCAATAATAGACCCGGCTCATGCCCGGCATCTTCGCGATCAGCCGTTCGGCGAAGGTCGCGCCGGGGATCGAGCCTGCCGAGCCTGCGAAATAAGGCAGGCGGATGAGCTGGTCGCGCACCGCGTTGGCGATGCGTTCGCGGCCATAGCCCACATTGACCGTCCAGACCCCGCCCGAGACACCATCGAGATGCTCGCGCCCCTTCTGGTCCCAGACGCGCATCCCGCGCCCCTCCACGATGATGCGTGGATCGGCCGCGGGATCGGGGCCGGTCCAGGGGGCGTGCTGGATCAGGTGATGCCAGATATGGGTGCGGTCGGCCTCGACCACGCGGCTGATGTCATTGTCGAGAGGTTTTCCGTCCATCGGGCGCTCCGTCGCTGGAGGCCGGCGCGCCTTTGCGCGCGGGCCAGGGCATGGCCGAGTATGTCCTGCCCGTGGCCGTGCCGCAATTGCCCACGCGCCGCGCGGCCGAAAAACCCCGCCCTGCCGGCCCTCTGGCATGGCGATGGTCCGCCGCGGCAACGATCGGGAGAGCGGGCGCATGAGCGCGCCGCGCGCCGATATGGGCGTTCCCGATCTCGCCCGCGTCATGGCGGGGCGTTTGCCCCGGTCACGCTGCGCGGCCCCGGCGACCGTGCGGCGATCGGGCATCGGTCGCAAAAGGGCGTGAACGGCGCGTGACGCGCATTGGCGCGGCGGGGTGCAGGGCCTAGACTTCGGTGCATGGAGGATCATGCTGTCACCAGGCCCGACCTGCCCGCGCCGCCGCCGCTGAAACTGGGGGTGCTGCGCACGGTCGTTCGGGTGCTGCTTGTCGTGGCGCTTGCGGTCGGCTTTCACGTTCTCTTTCGGTGGGCCGAGGACTGGATCATGCGCAATGATTACGGCTGGGCCATGCCCGGTCTGATGATTGCGGTGCTGGTCATCTATGCGGTGCTGATTGCCATTCCCTTTGTCCCGGGCGTCGAGATCGGCCTGTCGGTGCTGGCGGCGGGTGGGGCGGATATCGCACCTCTGGTCTGGCTTGCCACGGCGACGGGGCTGACGCTCGCCTATATCGTGGGCTGTCATGTGCCGCTCGGCTGGTTGTGCCGGTCGCTGACCGACCTGCACCTGAGCGGTGCCGCGCGGCTCGTGGAGCGGTTCGCGGCGCTGCCTCCGAAGGGGCGCGTGGCCTTCGTCAACGCGCTGCTGCCGCGGAAATATTGCGGCTGGATCGTGAAATACCGCTATGTGAACCTCGCGGTGCTGATCAACATTCCGGGTAATTCGGTGATCGGCGGCGGCGGTGGCATCGCGCTGATTTCGGGGCTGTCGGGGCTGTTTCGGGTGCCGTTGACCGTGCTCACCATCGTGCTGGCCACGGCGCCTGTGCCGTTGGCGATCTGGCTCCTGGGGTTGAGACTGCCCTGGGGCTGATGCGCGATGCCGCGCGCGGGCGTGGTTTTCTGGTGCTTGCGGGCTGTCGGGCGCGCGCCTATGGCTTATGTTCCGCCCGAGAGCAGCAAGGAAGCCATCCCATGTCCACCGATCCCCTTGTCGTCTTTACCCCGTCGGGCAAGCGTGGCCGCTTTGCCATCGGCACGCCGGTGCTGACCGCCGCGCGCCAGCTCGGTGTCGATCTCGATTCGGTCTGCGGCGGGCGCGGCATCTGTTCGCGCTGCCAGATCGCGCCGGGCCATGGCGCGTTTCCCAAGCATGGCGTCACGGTCGCGGCCGATGCGCTCTCGGAGTGGAACGCGGTCGAGGAACGCTATCGCCAGAAGCGCGGGCTGAAGCCGGGCCGCCGTCTCGGCTGTCAGGCGCGGATCATGGGCGATGTGGTGATCGACGTGCCCCCCGAGAGCCAGGTCCACAAGCAGGTCGTGCGCAAGGCCGCCTCGGCCCGCGCGATCGAGTTGGACCCGGCGACGCGGCTCTGCCTTGTCGAGGTGGACGAGCCCGACATGCACGAACCCTCCGGCGATCTGGAGCGGCTGGCGCGGGCGCTGAGGGCAGAATGGGGGATTGCCGAGATCCGCGCCGATCTCTCGCTGCTGGCCAGGTTGCAGAAGGTGCTGCGCAAGGGGAAATTCCAGGTGACCGTGGCGCTGCATCGCGGCCATGAGGGCGATGCGGCGCAGGTTGTGGAGATCTGGCCGGGGCTGCATGAGGGCGGGATCTACGGGCTGGCGGTGGACCTCGGTTCCACCACCATCGCCGCGCATCTGACGGACCTCGTGACCGGCGAGGTCAAGGCATCCTCGGGCATCATGAACCCGCAGATCCGCTTTGGCGAGGATCTGATGAGCCGGGTCAGCTATGCCATGATGAACCCCGGCGGCGACCGCGAAATGACCGCCGCCGTGCGCGAGGCCATCGACACGCTGGCCGGAGAGGTCGCGGCGGAGGCGGGGATCGATCCCGCGCTCATCGTCGAGACGGTCTTTGTCTGCAACCCGGTGATGCATCACCTTCTGCTGGGGATCGACCCGGTGGAACTGGGGCAGGCGCCCTTTGCGCTGGCCACCTCGAACAGCCTCGGGCTTGCGGCGAAAGAGCTGGACCTGACGGCGATCAACCCGCGTGCGCAGGTCTATCTCCTGCCGTGCATCGCGGGCCATGTGGGGGCCGATTGCGCGGCTGTCGTGCTCAGCGAGGAGCCGGGCAAATCCGACGATCTCGTGCTCATCGTCGATGTCGGCACCAATGCCGAGATCCTGCTGGGTGATCGCAGCCGCGTGCTGGCCTGTTCCTCGCCCACCGGCCCGGCCTTTGAGGGCGCGCAGATATCTTCTGGGCAGCGCGCGGCGCCCGGCGCGATCGAGGCGATCCGCATCGACCCGCGGACAAAGGAGCCGCGCTTTCGCGTGATCGGCTGCGATCTGTGGTCCGACGAGCCAGGTTTCGCCGAGGCAACGGCGGCCACCGGCATCACCGGCATCTGCGGCTCTGGCATCATCGAGGCGGTGGCGGAAATGCGGCTCGCGGGGCTTCTGGATGAAAGCGGGCTGATCGGTTCGGCCGCGGCCACGGGCTGTGCGCGCATGATCGCCGAGGGGCGCACCCATGCCTATCTGATCCACGATGCCACCGCCTCGGGCGGGCCGCGCATCACCGTCACGCAGGGCGATATCCGCGCGATCCAGCTTGCCAAATCGGCGCTTTATGCGGGCGCGCGGCTGCTCATGGATGCGCGCGGGGTCGATCGCGTTGACCGGGTTGTGCTGGCCGGTGCCTTTGGCGCGCATATCTCGCCGCTTCACGCGATGGTGCTGGGCATGATCCCCGACGTGCCGCTGGACAAGGTCACGTCGGCGGGGAATGCGGCGGGAACCGGGGCGCGGATCGCGCTGTGCAACCTCGCCGCGCGGCGCGAGATCGAGCGGGTGGTGCGCGACATCACCAAGGTGGAAACGGCGATCGAGCCCAAATTCCAGGAACATTTCGTGGCCGCCAACGCCATCCCCCACAAGACCGATCCCTTTCCCGAGCTCAACCGCATCGTGACCCTGCCGCAGGTGAGCTTCAACACCGGGGCAGAGACCGCCGGGCGCCGGCGCCGGCGGGGCTGAGGGCGCGCCGGCAAGCCTGGTCAAGGCCGCGCGCGGGCGGGCTTTCGCCGGGGCGCGCCTGGGGCTAGTGTGCCGCCATGACAGCCAACCCGCGATTCATCCACCTGCGCGTTCATACCGAATATTCGCTCCTCGAAGGGGCGGTCCGGCTCAGGAAACTGCCCGCTCTCTGCGCCGCGGCGGGGATGCCTGCCGTGGCCGTCACCGATACCAACAACATGTTTGCGGCGCTGGAATTCTCGGTCACGGCGCAGGGTGCGGGCGTGCAGCCGATCATGGGCTGCCAGATCGACCTTGGCTATCAGGAGGCTGCGCCCGGTGCGCGTGAGACGCCGCCCGCGCCGCTGGTGCTGCTGGCGCAGGACGAGGCCGGTTATGGCAACCTGATGAAGCTCAATTCCTGCCTCTACCTGCGCGGCGATGGCAGCCTGCCGCATGTCACGCTGGAGGAGTTGGGCGCCCATGCCGGGGGGGTGATCTGCCTCACGGGCGGTCCCGACGGGCCGGTGGGGCGGCTCTTGCGCGCCGGGCAGCGCGACGCGGCGGAGGCGCTGATGGCGCGGCTTGCGGCGGCCTTCGGCGACCGGCTCTATGTCGAGTTGCAGCGCCACCCCGACGAGGGCGGCGCGCCCGAGGCCGAGCGGCTGACCGAGCGGGGCCTGATCGAGATGGCCTATGCGATGGATCTGCCGCTGGTGGCCACGAACGATGTCTATTTCCCACAGGCGGGCATGTATGAGGCGCATGATGCGCTCTTGTGCGTGGCCGAGGGGGCCTATGTCGATCAGAACGCGCCGCGCCGCCGCCTGACGCCGCAGCATTATTTCAAGAGCCAGGAGGAGATGGCCGCGCTCTTCGCCGATCTGCCCGAGGCGCTGGAAAATACCGTCGAGATCGCGCGGCGCTGTGCCTTTGGTGCGTATAAGCGCGATCCGATCCTGCCGCGTTTTGCGGAAAACGAGCTGGACGAATTGCGCCGTCAGGCGCGCGAGGGGCTCAAGGCGCGGCTTGCCGTCATCCCCCGTGCCGCGCCGGTGGAAGAGTATGAGAAGCGGCTCGAATTCGAGCTGGGGATCATCGAGGGGATGGGATTTCCGGGCTATTTCCTGATCGTGGCGGATTTCATCAAATGGGCCAAGGATCACGATATCCCGGTGGGGCCGGGGCGCGGCTCCGGGGCGGGCAGCCTCGTGGCCTATGCGCTCACCATCACCGACCTTGACCCGCTGCGCTACAGCCTGCTCTTCGAGCGGTTCCTGAACCCCGAGCGGGTGTCGATGCCCGATTTCGACATCGATTTCTGCATGGACCGCCGCGAGGAGGTGATCCGCTATGTGCAGGAGAAATACGGGCGCGACCGGGTGGGGCAGATCATCACATTCGGCGCGCTCCTGTCCAAGGCCGCCGTGCGCGATCTGGGCCGGGTGTTGCAGATGCCCTATGGGCAGGTGGACCGTCTGTCGAAGATGATCCCGGTGGAGGGGGTCAAGCCCGTCTCGATCGAGAAGGCGCTCGCCGACGAGCCGCGCCTGCGCGAGGCGGCGCAGGCCGAGGAGGTGGTGGCGCGGCTTCTGGACTATGGCCAGCAGGTCGAGGGGCTCTTGCGCAATGCCTCGACCCATGCCGCCGGCGTGGTGATCGCCGATCGCCCGCTCGATGAGCTGGTGCCGCTCTACCGCGATCCGCGCTCGGACATGCCCGCCACGCAGTTCAACATGAAATGGGTGGAACAGGCGGGGCTGGTCAAGTTCGACTTTCTGGGGCTGAAAACGCTGACCGTGATCCAGAACGCCATCGCGCAGATTCGCGCGGGCGGGCGCGACCTGCACATCGCCGCCGATGGCAGCACGATCTACACCCCCGCGCCGGGGGCCGAGAACGATATCGGGCAGATCCCGCTCGATGACGAAAAGACCTTCGATCTCTATGCCCGCGCGCGCACGGTGGCGGTGTTTCAGGTGGAAAGCTCGGGCATGATGGACGCGCTCAAGCGGATGCGCCCGACCTGCATCGAGGATATCGTGGCGCTCGTCGCGCTCTATCGTCCGGGGCCGATGGAGAACATCCCCACCTATTGCGAGGTCAAGAACGGCCAGCGCGAGATCGAGAGCATCCACCCCCTGATCGACCATATCCTCGAAGAGACCCAAGGCATCATCGTCTATCAGGAACAGGTGATGCAGATCGCGCAGGTCATGGCGGGCTACAGCCTCGGTGGCGCCGACCTGCTGCGCCGCGCCATGGGCAAGAAGATCGCCGCCGAAATGGCCAGGGAGCGCCCGAAATTCGAGGCGGGCGCGATGGCCAACGGCGTGGACAAGAAGAAGGCCAGCGAGGTTTTCGACCTGCTGGAGAAATTCGCCAATTACGGCTTCAACAAGTCGCACGCCGCCGCCTATGCCGTGGTCAGCTACCAGACCGCCTGGCTCAAGGCCAATCACCCGGTCGAATTCATGGCCGGTGTGATGAATTGCGACATCCACCTCACCGACAAGCTGGCAGTCTATTTCGAGGAGGTGAAGAAGGGGCTGGGCCTGCCATGGGCGCCGCCGTGCGTGAACCGCTCGGAGGCCGTCTTCGTGGTGCGCGCGGGCGTGCTGCATTACGCGCTCGGCGCGCTCAAGAATGTCGGTGTCGAGGCGATGCGCCTGATTGTCGAGGGGCGGGGCGAGCGGCCCTTTGCCACGCTCTACGATCTGGCGCGGCGCGTCGATCTCAAGCGGGTGGGCAAGCGGCCACTGGAAATGCTCGCACGCGCGGGGGCCTTCGATGCGCTCGACCGCAACCGCCGCCGCGTCTTCGAGAGCATCGAGGCGCTGACGGGCTATTCGGCGGCGATCCATGAGCAGAAGGCCTCCGATCAGGTCTCGCTCTTTGGCGAGGCGGGCGACGATCTGCCCGAGCCACGGCTTGCGCCCGTGGCCGACTGGCTGCCTGCCGAGCGCCTCTCCGAAGAGTTCAGGGCCGTGGGCTTCTACCTCTCGGGTCATCCGCTCGACGATCACATGACGGTGCTGCGACGGCAGGGGGTGCGGACCCTCGACGAGGTGATGGCACAGGCCGCGGGAGGGCCGTGTATCGTGAAGATGGCGGGTGTCGTGGCGGGCCGACAGGAACGCAAATCCGCGCGCGGCAACCGCTTTGCCTTTGCCCAGCTCAGCGATCCGACGGGGGGCTACGAGATCACGCTGTTCTCCGAGGTGCTGGAGAAATCGCGCGACTTCCTCGAGACTGGCGCGCAGGTGGTGATCCAGGCCGAGGCGACGATGGAGGCAGAGCAGCTCAAGCTGCTCTGCCGCTCGGTGGCGCCGGTGGACGCGGTGGCGCAGGATGCCGGCGCGGTCGGGCTGCGCATCTTCGTCGATCAGGAGACGGCCGTGGCCTCGGTCGCGGCGGTGCTCGAAGGCGCACAGGCGGCGGTGCGCGGCGCGCGTCCGGGGCCGATCCATTTCCGGCTCCTCGGCGCGGGGCTGCCCGGAGAGGTGGAGATCGACAGCGGCGCCGAATTCCCCGTCACCCCGCAGATCAAGGGCGCGATCCGCTCGCTGCCGGGCGTGGTGATGGTCGAGGAAATCTGAGCGGCGTTAGCGCGCCGTTAACCCTTGCCATGCGAGGCTCTGGCGATGCGCTGGCCCGTTGTCCTAGTCCCGCTTCTTCTCGCCGTGGCCTGCAATGCGCCGAGCCCGGGCTTTCGCGACATCGCGCCCCAGCGCGTGACCCTGGGCGAGAGCGTCTTTGACGTGCGCATCAGGGGGCGGCACGCGCAGGCAATCCGGGTGAGCCGCGAATGGGCCCCGCGCATGGCCGCGGTCGCGCCGCGCGCGGCCTCGGCCATCGCGGCGCTGAGCGGCTGCGAGGTGCCCCGGCTCTGGGGCGATCAGGCGATGATCGAGGCGGTGCTGGTCTGCACCGCCCGCGCGCGCTCGGCCAGGGGCGTGGCGCGCCCGCATGTCTGCCGTGCCGTGCCGACGCAGCGGCGGCTCACCGAGATGGCCTGTCATCCGGTGCCGGGCGATCGGGGCCAGCCCCCGGCCGAGATGGGCTGACACGGGAGAGGCGCGCGAAATCCGCAATATCCTGTGGGTAATTGCACCTGCCCTCCCATATCCTGTCAGGGGAATCGCATTTGAGAAATAGCGCTGGCGCTGCGGGGTGATGTGGATTCTTCTGGGGGTTGCCTGGATGGAGGAATCCGATGCCGTCGCTGATCACGATCTTTCGCGAGATACCCGACCCGCGCTGCGGGAATGCGCAGCGCCATGACCTTCTCGACATCCTGACGATCGCGCTTGTGGCGTCGGTCTGCGGGGCGGAGAG
>JACIYT010000029.1 GCA_014359765.1 Roseovarius sp. | reverse complement strand
CTCTCCGCCCCGCAGACCGACGCCACAAGCGCGATCGTCAGGATGTCGAGAAGGTCATGGCGCTGCGCATTCCCGCAGCGCGGGTCGGGTATCTCGCGAAAGATCGTGATCAGCGACGGCATCGGTTTCCTCCATCCAGGCAACCCCCAGAAGAATCCACATCACCCCGCAGCGCCAGCGCTATTTCTCAAATGCGATTCCCCTGCCCGATAGGGGGGGCATTTGGTCGCCGGACGGGCTAGAGTCGGGGGCGTTCGGGCCGCCTGTTGATTCGTCGCGGGTGCGGCTGTCGGATGATCGGGGCAAAATGACGAGCAATCGGGGCAGAATGACGAGGGATCGGGACATGAGCCAGATCGACGCGCTTCAGGCGCGGATCACGGAGGCGCTCGACCGGATCGGGCGCGGGGTCGAGGCGCGGGTGGCTGCGGCCGAGGCTGCCCGGGAGGAGCTGACGGCGCGGCTCGAGACGGCCGAGGCTGCCCGGGAGGAGCTGACGGCGCGGCTCGAGGCGGCCGAGGCTGCCCGGGAGGAGCTGACGGCGCGGCTCGAGGCGGTCGAGGCTGCCCGGGATGAGCTGACGGCGCGGCTCGAGACGGCCGAGGCTGCCCGGGATGACACCGAAGGGGCAGGGCAGGCCGACGCCGAGGCCGCCGCGCCCGAGACCGGAGAGGATGCCGAGGAGGTGGCGGCGCTGCGCGCGGCGCTGGAGGAGGAGAGGCTCGCCAATGCCCAGCTCGAGGCGCGCGTGAGAGTGCTCCATTCCCGTCTCGCCGAGGCGGCCCCGGCAGGGGCGGATGAGGGGCGGGCCGAGGCGCTGCAACGGCTCGATGCCGAATTGCAGGCGCTGCGCCAGGCCAATGAGCGTCTGCGCGAGAGCAACGCGGCGCTGCGGGCGGCGCATGAGGCGGGCAGCGCCGCGCCCGAGCTTTTCACCGAGGCGATGCAGGCCGAGATCGAGAGCCTGCGCGCCGCCCGCGCGACCGATCGCGGCGAGGTGGCGCTCGTTCTTGCCGAGATCGACCGTGCGCTGGCTGAGGCCGATGACCAGAGAGGAGGCGCATGATGCCCGAAGTGACGATCGAGATTGGCGGGCGCGCCTTCGAGGTGGCCTGCGCGCCGGGCGAGGAGTCCTATCTGATGAGCGCGGCCGCGATGCTCGACGAGGAAGCCCGCGAACTGGCCGCGCAGATCGGGCGCATACCCGAGGCGCGGATGCTGCTCATGGCGGGGCTCATGCTCGCCGACAAGACGATGGGGCTGCGCAACCGGCTGGCGCAGGCCGAGGCGGAACTGGCGCGGCTGCGCGCGGCACCCGCGCCAGAGGCCGCGCCGGTCGAGGTGCCGGTGGTGCCCGAGGCGATCATCGACACGCTGGCCGAGATCGCCGCCCGCGCCGAGGCACTGGCCGCCACGCTCGATGCGCCCGAGGCGCGCTAGGTGATGGTCCGCCTCGCGGCCATCGTGGTGCTGGCGCTGGCGGTGGCGCTTCTGGCCTGTATCCGGCTCGCGCCCTCGGATCCGGCGCGCTGGCACCGGATGCCCGAAACGATCACCGACCGCGATCTGGAGGGGGGCGCGATGCGTCGCGTGGCCGGGGATCTCGCGGCGCTCGACGCCATTGCGCGCGCCACCCCGCGCACCCGCGTTCTGGCCGGTTCGGTCGGGGAGGGGATGATCACCTATGTGACGCGCTCGCGGATCATGGGATTTCCCGATTACACGACGGTGCGTCAGGCGGGCGACATGCTGGAGATCTTCGCGCGGCTGCGCTTCGGACGCTCAGATCTGGGCGTGAACGCCGCCCGCGTCGATGGCTGGCTCGCCCGCCTCGCCGAGACCCGATGACAGGCAGCCCTCGCTCACCTCGCGCCAGATCGGCACGTTGAGCGACATCGCGCAGCGCGCCATGAACATCCGCCCGCCGACCCGCAGACAGGTCATCTCCCCCATCTCGACGCGCGCGCCCTGGCTGTCGGTGCAGTAACATTCCACCGTCTTGCCGCCGATGGTGGCATCGGGCATCGCCGGTGTGGCGACGAGGATGAGAAGGAAGGCGATCGCTCTCATGGCGGGCATGATACCACCGCAAGCGCCCTTGACCAAGCCCGCCCGATAGGACAGAGCATCGCCCCCATGGTGCCCCTCGACCGATTGCAGCAGATCGCCGAGCGTTTCGAGTTTCTCGAGGCGCAAATGGCTGCGGGCGGCGGTGATATCGCGCGGCTCGGGCGCGAATATGCCGAACTGCGCCCCGTGGTGGAGGAAATCCGCGCCTATCGGCGGGCGCTCGCGGATCTGGAGGCGGCGCGCGCGTTGCTCGGCGATCCGGAGATGCGCGAACTGGCCGAGAGCGAGGTGGCCGGGATCGAGGCGCGCCTGCCCGCGATGGAGCGGGCGCTGCAACTGGCGCTCCTGCCACGCGACGCGGCCGATGCGCGCCCTGCCATTCTCGAGATCCGGCCCGGCACCGGCGGCGAGGAGGCCGCGCTCTTTGCCGCCGATCTCATGCGCATGTATCAGCGCCACGCCGAGGCGCGCGGCTGGTCCTTCGAGGTGATCGAGGAACAGTCCAGCGATCTGGGCGGCATCCGTGAGCTGGTGGCGCGGGTGGCGGGCGAGGGGGTCTTTGCCCGGCTCAAGTTCGAATCGGGCGTCCACCGCGTCCAGCGCGTCCCCGAGACCGAATCGGGCGGGCGCATCCACACCTCGGCGGCGACGGTGGCGGTCCTGCCCGAGGCCGAGCCGGTCGATATCCGGATCGACCCGGGCGATATCCGCATCGACACGATGCGAAGCTCGGGCGCGGGCGGCCAGCATGTCAACACCACCGATTCGGCGGTGCGCATCACCCATATTCCCACCGGCATCGTGGTCACGAGCAGCCAGAAATCCCAGCACCGCAACCGCGAGATCGCCATGGAGGTGCTGCGCGCGCGGCTTTACGACATGGAGCGGAAGAAGGCGCATGGCGACCGCGCCGCAGAGCGCGCGGCGCAGGTGGGGTCGGGCGACCGCTCCGAGCGCATCCGCACCTACAATTTCCCGCAAGGGCGCGTGACCGACCACCGCATCGGCCTCACGCTCTACAAGCTCGATCAGGTGATGCAGGGCGATCTGGACGAGCTGACCGACGCGCTCATCGCCGATGCGCAGGCGCGGCTCCTGGCCGAGATGGCATGACCGGCACCGAGGCGCTGCGCGCCGCCACGCAGAGGCTCGCGCGGGCGGGCATCGAGGGGGCGGCGGGCGATGCGCGCGCGCTTCTGGCCGAGGCGATGGGGCTGGCGCGCGACCGGCTGACGCTGCATCTGGCCGAGGCGCTGGACCCGGAGGCGGCGGCGCGGTTTGAGGCGATGCTGGCGCGGCGCGAAGGGAATGAGCCGGTGGCGCGCATCCTCGGGCGCAGGCTCTTCTGGGGGCGTGAATTCACCGTCACGCCCGATGTGCTCGACCCGCGCCCCGAGACCGAATGCCTGATCGCGGCGGCGCTCGAGGGGCCCGCGCCCGCGCAGTTTCTCGATCTGGGCACCGGCACGGGCTGCATCGCGGTGACGCTGCTGGCCGAATGGCCGCAGGCGCGCGGCGTGGCGAGCGATCTCTCGCCCGGCGCGCTGGACGTGGCGCGGGAAAATGCCACGCGGCACGGGGTCATGGCGCGGCTCGACCTGGTGGCAAGCGACTGGTTCGCGGGGATTTCGGGCCGCTTCGATCTCATCGTGTCGAACCCGCCCTATATCGCGGCGGACGAGATGATGACGCTCGCCCCCGAGGTGCGCGGCCACGATCCCCATCAGGCGCTCAGCGACGGGGCTGACGGGCTCTCGGCCTATCGCGCCATCGCGCGGGGGGCGCGCGCGCATCTGGTGCCGGGAGGGCGTATCCTTGTGGAAATCGGCTGGCAGCAGGGCCGGGCGGTGGCCGGGATCTTTGCCGAAGCGGGCCTGGGCGACATCCGCATCCTGCCCGATTTCGACGGGCGCGACCGGGTGGTGCGGGCCATGAGCCCCGACACATCCCCGTGAAAGCCACGCAAATCCGCGCCGGGCGCCGGAAAACGCGCGGTTTTCGCTTGTCAGGGGGCGGGAGGCGTGATTAGTGGGCGCCATCGCGCAGGCGGAGGCCCTGACCGGCATCTCCCGCGAGACTCAAGCCAAGACATGTCCGACCCGGCAGTTTCATGCGCAAGGGCGCAGCGCCCGGGTCAAGCGGCACACAGACCACAAGGCTGGACTGCAAACACATGAGACCATCGAAGTCACGTTCGCGCAACAAGTCGAACCGCAATCGCACGGTCGGCAATATCGTCAACCGGGTGTTCGACAGCTCCGGCCCCGAGGGCAAGGTGCGCGGCACGCCGCAACAGATCATCGACAAGTACAACCAGCTCGCCCGCGACGCGCAGTTGGCGGGCGACCGGGTGGCCACCGAGAATTTCCAGCAGCACGCCGAGCATTACCAGAGGATGCTCAACGAGGCCCAGCGCGAGCAGGAGGCGCGGCGCGAAGAGCACGAGCGCCAGAACCGCGACCGCCAGCAGGAGCGCGACCGCGAGCGCGGGCAGGGCGGGCAGGGCGGCCGCATCGACCCGGCCGAGGCGCCGCAGCCCGACGTGCTCCCGACCGGGCCCGAGACCGAGACCGCCAGCAGCCTCGTCGAGACCCCGGAGGGCCGCGCGCCCGAGGCCCCCGCGTCCGAGGAGAGTGCGCCGTCGAAGAAACCCGCCACCCGCAAGCCGCGCACGCGCAAGCCCAGGCCCGAGAGCGGCAATGACGGCGGCCCCGACAGTGGCGCTGTCGAGACGACAGGCTAGCAAGGCCGCGCGCGCGTGCACACGCGCGCGCGCGCCCCGGAGCCGCAGATGACCGAAGAGCCCCTCCGCCAACCCGCCTTCGTGCTCGTGCGCCCGCAGATGGGCGAGAATATCGGCGCGGCCGCGCGCGCGATGTGGAATTTCGGCCTCGACCGGATGCGCCTTGTCGCGCCGCGCGATGGCTGGCCCAACCCGGCGGCCGGCGCCATGGCGAGCGGGGCGGGGCGGTTGCTGGAAGGGGCGGCGCTGTTCGATGACCTGCCCGGCGCGATTGCCGATTGTTCCTATGTCATGGCCACGACGGCGCGGGTGCGCGGTCTGACCAAGCCGGTGTTGTCGCCCGAGCGCGCGATGGCCGAGGCGGCCCGCCGCATCGCGGGCGGCGCGCGGGTGGCGGTGCTCTTCGGCCCCGAGCGCGCGGGGCTGGAAAACGAGGACGTGGCGCGCGCCAATGCCCTCATCTCGGTGCCGGTCAATCCCGACTTCCCGAGCCTCAACCTCGCGCAATGCGTGCTGCTTTGCGGCTATGAATGGCGGCGGGTGACGGCCGGGGTCGTGGCGGAGCGCATGGACATGGCCGGGGCGGACTGGGCCGAGGCGGGCGAGATCGCGCGCCTTGCCGATCACTACGAGGAGAGGCTGGAGGCGGCGGGCTTCTTCTTTCCCGAGGACAAGGCCGCGCGGATGCGCACCAACCTGCGCAATCTCTGGAGCCGGATGCCGCTCACGCGCGCCGATGTGCGGATGTTGCACGGCGTCATGCGGCAGATGGTCCGCTGGGCCGGGCGTGGTTGAAGGGCGCGCGCGCGCGGCCTAATCTCTGGCACGATCAGGAACGGGGCGGAACATGGCCGGGAAACGCAGCATTTTCGAGGAGGTGGGCGCAGACGCGCCGAAGCCGTCCGCCACGGGCGGGCTGATCGACGCGGGCCGGCGCGGCGCGCGGCGCGGCATCCGGGCCTGGCTCATGGTGCTTTTCGCGCTTGTGGTGGTGATGATCGCGGTGGGCGGCCTCACGCGGCTCACCGATAGCGGCCTCTCGATCACCGAATGGCGGCCCGTGACCGGCGCCCTGCCGCCCATGTCCGAGGCGCATTGGCAGGCCGAATTCGACAAGTATCGTGCAATTCCGCAATATGAATTGCTTAACAAGGGCATGAGTCTTGCAGAATTCAAGGCAATCTATTGGTGGGAATGGGGTCACAGGCAGCTTGGCCGCGTGATCGGGCTTGTCTGGGCGCTCGGCTTCTTCGGGTTTCTGCTGGCGCGGCAGATCCCGCGCGGCTGGACCGGGCGGCTCTTGATTCTGGGGGCGCTTGGCGGCGCGCAGGGGGCGATCGGCTGGTGGATGGTGGCCTCGGGGCTCACCGGCGAGATGATCGCCGTGGCCTCCTACCGGCTGGCCACCCATCTGGGGCTGGCCTTCGTCATTCTCGGGCTCATCGCCTGGTATGTCATGGCGCTTGGCCGCGAGGAGCGCGAGTTGATGCAGGCGCGGCGCGGGCGCGAGGACCGGCTGTTCCGTCTCTCCACCGGCCTCATGCATTTCACCTTTCTGCAAATACTCCTTGGCGCGCTGGTCGCCGGGATCGACGCAGGCCGCAGCTATACCGACTGGCCGCTGATGGCCGGGGGTTTTCTGCCGCCGGACATGATGGCGCTCCAGCCCTGGTGGCGAAACCTCTTCGAGAATCCCGGCACGGTGCAGTTCATCCACCGGATGAGCGGCTATCTGCTCCTGGCTTTCGGGATCGTGGTCTGGCTGCGGGGAAGGCGCAGCGCCCATGGCACCACGCGCGGGGCCTTCAATGCCGTCTTAGCCGTTCTGCTGTTGCAAATGCTGCTGGGAATCGTGACGGTGATCCATATCGCTCCCTGGCATCTGGCGATCACGCATCAATTCGTGGCGGTCATGCTCTGGGTGCTCATCCTGCGCGCGCGCTTCCTCAGCCTCTATCCGCGCGCGCAGTCCATCCGGGGGGGATGACATGGCGGCCCATGACGATCTGATGGCGCGCGAGCGCGTGAGCGCGGCGCTGGCGCAGGTGGCGGGGCGTCTGGGCTGGGATCAGGAAACGATGATGCCGCGCGGCGCCGCCGATCAGCGCGCCGAGGAGATGGCGGCGATGCAGGCGGTGCTCCACGAGCGCCGCACCGATCCCGCGCGCGGGCACCTGCTGGCCGAAGCCGAGGAAGAGGCCGATCCGGGCGACGTGCAGACGCAGGCCGAATTGCGCCTCATCCGCCGCGATTACGAGCGCGCGACGCGCGTGCCTGCGCGCCTCGCCGTGGCGCTGGCGCGGCTGACCAGCCGGGCGCAGGGCGCATGGGCCGAGGCGCGCGCGGCGGATGATTTCGCGGGCTTCGCGCCCACGCTCGCCGAGGTGCTGGCGCTCAAGCGCGAGGAGGCGGCGGCGGTCGCGGATGGGGCTGACGCCTACGATGCCCTTCTGGACGAATACGAGCCGGGGATGACGGCGGCGGCGCTCGAGCGGCTCTTTGCCGGGATGCGGCCGCGCCTTGTCGCGCTGCGCTGCGCGGCGCTCGATGCGCCCTGGCCCGAGGTGAGCGGGCATTTCGCCCATGAGGCGCAGATGCGGCTTGCGCGCGAGGTGGCGCGGCGCTTTGGCTATGATTTCACGCGCGGGCGGCTCGATCTGGCGGTGCATCCGTTCTCGTCCGGGTCGGGCGACGATGTGCGCATCACCACAAGGGTGAGCGAGACCGATCCGTTCAACTGCCTCTATTCGACGATCCACGAGACGGGCCACGCCTGCTATGAGCAGGGGATCGACCCCGATTACCGGCTCACGCCGCTGGGGCAGGGGGTGTCGATGGGCGTGCACGAGAGCCAGAGCCGCCTCTACGAGAACCAGCTGGGCCGCAGCCGGGCCTTCTGTGGCTGGCTCTATGGGCGGATGGTCGATGCCTTTGGCGATTTCGGGATCGCGGATGAGGATACCTTCTATCGCGCGGTCAACCGGGTGCATCCCGGCCATATCCGCACCGAGGCCGACGAGGTGCAATACAATCTCCACATCATGCTGCGCTTTGATCTCGAGCGGGCACTGATCGCGGGCGATCTGGCGGTGCGCGATCTGGAGGCGGCGTGGAACGACCGCTTTGCCGCCGATTTCGGCCATGCGGTGACGCGCGCCTCCGAAGGCGTGTTGCAGGATGTGCACTGGGCGGTGGGGCTGTTTGGCTATTTCCCGACCTACAGCCTCGGCAATGTCCATGCCGGCTGTCTGCACGAAGCGCTGCGCGCCGATCTGCCCGATCTCGACGCGCATCTCGCGGATGGCGAGCCGGCCGTCGCGGGCGAGTGGCTGCGCGAGAAGCTGCATCGCCATGGCAGCCTCTACCCGCCCGCCGATCTCATCGCGCAGGCGACCGGCGCGCCGGTGCGCGCCGAGCCGCTGCTCGACTATCTGGAGGCGAAATTCGGCGCGCTGACAGGATGAGGCGGCGGCGTGCTCAGGCGCGCCCACCCTCCGCCGAGAGCATCAGCGCCGACACCCCCAGCCGCGCCAGCGCCGCCTCCCATTTGGCGGCATCCGCCGTGTCGAAGACCAGATCGCTGTCGGCCTCGCAGGTCAGCCAGCCGTTCTGCGCGAGTTCCCGTTCGAGCTGCCCCGGACCCCAGCCAGCATAGCCAAGCGCGAGAATCGCACGACGGGGCCCGCGCCCGACGGCGAGATCCTCGAGGATGTCGAGCGTCGCGGTCATGCCGAAGCCGTGCGCCACTGCCAGCGTCGCAAGGTCCGAACGGTATCCGTCATCGTGCAGCACGAAGCCGCGCCCATGCTCGACCGGGCCGCCGAAATGCACCGGCAGGTTGCGGATCGCCTCGCCGGGGGTGATCGAAAGATGGTCGAGAAGGTCACGCATCCGCAGATCGGTCGTCGGCTTGTTGATGATGAGCCCCATCGCCCCCTCGGGGGAATGCGCGCAGACATAGACGAGCGCCCGGGCAAAGCGCGCATCGCCCATCCCCGGCATGGCAATGAGGCATTTCCCCGTGAGATCGACGGATTCGGTGTCTGGGCCGGTATCGCTCATGCCGTTGAAGATGGGGGCAGAGCGGGGCCGGCGCAAGCATCTGCAACGGGCCGCGGCAAGATTTCTCGCCGGAATGTGACTTGGCTTTCGGCGCGCCTGGCCGCAACTCTGGGGCATGATCCGAATCAGGCCTTTCCATGGTTTCGCGCTGGTCGCGCTTCTTGTCGCGGGGCTGATGGCCTTCGGGGCGCCGGTCGTGCGCGCCGCCGACGACATGGTGCGCGTCTCGGTCCTGCCCGGCTGGCGCGAGGCCGATGGCAGCCATGTGGCGGCGCTGCGCTTCGAGATGGCGGAAGGGTGGAAGACCTATTGGCGCGCCCCCGGCGAGGCGGGGATCCCGCCGCGATTTGACTGGCGCGGCTCGCGCAATCTCGCGGCGGTGGAGGTGCTGTGGCCCACGCCGCAGCAGACCACCACCAACGGGATGCGCACCATCGGCTATGAGCACGACCTGGTGTTGCCCGTGCGGCTCCGGCCCGCGCGCGCCGATCGTCCGATCGCGCTCTCGGCCGATATGGAAATCGGTATCTGCAACGATATCTGCGTGCCGGTGGATATGCAGGTGCGGGTCGATCTGCCGCTTGATGCGGGCGGGCGCGATCCGCGCATCGCCGCGGCGCTGGCCGCGCGCCCCCTGAGCGCCTCCGAGGCCGGGGTGGGGCGCGTCACCTGTGCCGTGACCCCCATCGGGGAGGGGCTGCGCCTTGTGGCCGAGATCGAGATGCCGCCGACGGGCGGGCAGGAAATGGTGGTGGTCGAGACCGCCAATCCCGAACTCTGGGTCGCGCAGGCCTCAACCGCGCGCACCGGGGGACGCCTGCGCGCCGAGACGGAGGTCCATCATGTGGACGGGCGCGGCTTCATGCTCGAGCGCGGCGGCCTGCGCCTCACCGTGCTGAGCACCGGCGACGCGGTCGATATCCGGGGCTGCGCCGGGAGCTGAACGCGCTCAGCCCCCGGGCCGCGCGGGCCGCGTGTCGGGCAGCGAGATATTGGCCACCTGTTCGGAAACCGGATCGTTGATCAGCGGATGCGCATGGGCGCGGAACGCCTCGGGGTCGCGCATCCGCTGCCAGCGGCCGCCGGCATGGACCTCGAGCCCGGAGAAGCCGGCCTTGTAGCCCATCTTGTCGCTGCCCGGCACCCAGTAGCCGAGATAGACGTAAGGAAGCCCCGCCTCGCGCGCGATCGCGACATGATCGAGGATCACATAGGTGCCGAGCGACGCGCCCGGGCGGTCCGGCTCGAAGAAGGAATAGACCATGCTCACCCCGTCATCGAGAATGTCCGTGAGGCAGCAGGCCACCAGCGTGCCGTCCGCATCGGCATATTCGACCACCCGCGTGCGCACCGGTGTCTCCTCGACCATCGCGGCGAATTCGAACGTGTCCATGTCGGCCATGCCGCCGGTGGCGTGGCGGCTCGCAAGATAACGGCGAAAGAGCGCGTATTGCTCCTCGGTGGCCCAGGGCGAGGTGGCGCGCCGGATGAGCCGGGCATTGCGCCGGATCGTGCGCTTCTGGCTCTTCGAGGGCGTGAAGGCCGCGACATCGATGCGCGCCGAGAGACAGGCCGCGCAATCCGAGCAGCAGGGCCGGTAGAGCACGTTCTGCGAGCGCCGGAAGCCCTGTTTCGACAGCCCGTCATTCAGGGGCCGCGCCCCCTCGCCCTGGAGCGCGGTGAACAGCTTGCGCTCCATCCGGCCAGGCAGATAGGGGCAGGGCTGGGGGGCCGTCACGTAGAACTGGGGCGCTGTGGGGAGCGAGTGGCGCATTCAGGTGCAATCCCGATGGTGGTGAGGCGACGATAACAACGAAGCAGCGCCCCGCCAAGGGGCCAGTCACGGGGCGGTCATGTCGCCGCGCGCCGGTTCACCGCGACCGTGCCGAGCACCAGGTCGCTCAGCCCCTGGCGGCGCGGCTGGGTGAGCATCAGCACGATGGAAATCACTTGCAGCAGCGGCAGGGCAAAGGAAATCGCCAGCCCCAGCGTATGCGCGAAGGCAAGGCCCGGATCGAGGCGCCCGCCATCGCGCGCGCGAAACTCGATCGCGACAAGCCGCATCCCCCAGGTGGCGGAGTCCCGCGCAAGCGTCACCACCCGATAGGCAAAGCCCACCACCGCCATCAGCAGCGGAAAGAAGAAAAGCCCGGCAAAGGCCGTGAAGGGCACCACAAGGAGGCTCAGCCCGAGGATCGCCAGCGTATCGACGACAAAGGCCACGAGCCGCTTGGCGGGCACATCGGCGTAGAATTCGGGCTGTGTCTCGGGATCGGGCAGGTGCCAGATGTCTTGCATGGTCATGCGCCTTAGCTTGGGGGCGGGGGGGCGATTTGCAAGAGGGTGCGCGCGGATATTCCTAGCGTTCCAGGACCAGCCTGGCGCCGGTGATCTCGACCCGCGAGAAGCGTTGCAGATACGCCATGCCGAGCAATGAGCCCGCCATCTCGCCGCCGTTGACCACCGCGCGCACATTCGTGTCACGGATCGGCCCCACCTCGACGCGGTCCAAGCGCACCGGCGCCGTGCGCACCGTGCCGTTGGCGGTGACAGCGCGCCCGGTATAGAGGAGGCTGGCGGTGTCGATGCCCGCGCGCCGGGCGTCTTGCTGGCTGAGCACGATCTGGCTCGCCCCGGTATCGACGACAAGGCGCAGCGCCACGCCGTTGACCTCCGCCGTCAGGTAATAATGCCCGTCGGGCGCGCGGGGGATCTCGATGCGGGTCTCGCCCAGGACGCTCTGGCGTGGCTGCACCGTCTGGCGGATATCGCCCCAGAGCCCGACCGCCGCGATCGCCCCCACGAAGATCAGCCCCCAGACCGCCGCATGTTGCAAAAGCCGCCCGCGCGGCGCACGGTTCTGCGCAAGGAACCACAGCCCGACCGCCGCGCCGAGGATCACGAGATAGACGAGGCTGGGCAGGTCGATGGTATCCATGGCCACAGATATAGGCGCTCAGCCCGCAAGACCAAAGCCGCGCAGCCCGTCGAGCACGAATTGCACCGCGAGCGCGGCCAGCAGCATCCCCAGAAGCCGCGTCACCACGTTGATGCCGACATGGCCGAGCGCGCGCTCCAGCAGGTCGCCCATGAGAAACATCAAAAACACCAGACCGACGACCGAGAGCATCACCGCGATGACATAGGCCAGCCCCTCGACCCCCGGCTTCTGACCGGCGAGCAGGATCACCGTGGCGATGGCGCCGGGGCCCGCGATCAGCGGAATCGCGAGGGGAAAGATCGACGGATCGTCGCCCTCATCCTCCTCGGCGGCATCGGCCTGCCCCTTGCGCCGCGCGCCGCGCCGCTCGAAGAGCATCTCGAGCGCGGTCAGGAACAGCAGCAGCCCCCCGGCGATGCGGAAGGCCGGCATCGAAATGCCGACAAAGCCCAGCACCGCCTCGCCGAGCGCGGCAAAGAGGATCAGCAGCAGCGCCGCGGTGACACAGGCGCGAACCGCGATGGCCCGCCGCCGCGACGGCCCCATCCCCCGGGTGAGCGCCACGAAAAGCGGCGTCATCCCGATCGGGTCGATGATCACGAACAGCGTGACAAAGGCAGTGATGAGAAAGGCCGTGTCCATCAGGCGGGTATCGCCCAGAAGCAGGCGCCGCGCAACCGCTCACGCGCGCTCGGCCGCCTCCAGCCGCTCCTGCGCCTCCAGCCAGAGCTGTTCGGCCAGTGCGAGGCCGTTCTCGATCTCGGCATATTTCTTCTGCCACTCGGTCAGGCCGTGAATGTCGTCATAGAGCGCCGGATCGGCCAGCTTTTCGGCGACCTTGCCTTCCATGACCTGGAGTTTCTCGATGCGTTCCTCGCATTTGCGCACGTCCTGACGCAGTTTCGCCAGCGCCTCGCGCGAGGGCTTCCGGGGTTTCGGCGGTTTTGTCGCGGCGGGCTTTTCGGCGGTCCCGGACCCGAGCAGCATGGCGCGATAGCCCTCCAGATCGCCCTCGAACGGGGCCACGCGCCCGTCCTTCACCAGCCAGAGCCGATCCGCCACCAGGCCGAGAAGGTGCATGTCATGGCTCACCAGCACGATCGCGCCGGAATAGTCGGTCAGTGCCTCCACCAGCGCCTCGCGGCTCTCGATGTCGAGGTGGTTGGTGGGCTCGTCGAGGATCAGCATATGCGGCGCATCGACCGTGGCCAGCATCAGCGACAGCCGCGCCTTCTGTCCGCCCGAGAGGTTCTGCACGAGGGTTTCGGCCTGTTCCGGCCCGATGCCGAAGCCCGCGAGCCGCGCGCGCAGCCTGGCGGGCGTCTCGGTCGGGCGCAGCCGGCGGATATGGTCGAGCGGCGTCTCGTCGAGATGCAGCTCCTCCACCTGATGCTGGGCGAAATAGCCGACGCGCAGCTTCGCGGCCTTGTGGACGCGCCCGCCCATCACATCAAGTTTGCCCGCCAATAGCTTGGAAAGCGTCGATTTTCCCTCGCCGTTGCGACCCAGGAGCGCGATCCGGTCATCCTGATCAATGCGCAGGTCCAGATGGCTGAGCACCGCCGCCCCGTCATAGCCGACCGAGGCCCCCTCCAGCCGCAGGATCGGCGGCGACAGCTCCTCGGGCGCGGGAAAGCTGAAACGCCGCAGCGCCGCCTCCTGCGGGGCGGAGACGGGCTGCATCCGCGCCAGCGCCTTCAATCGCGCCTGCGCCTGCCGCGCCTTGTCGGCCTTGTAGCGGAAGCGGTCCACATAGGATTGCAGATGCGCGCGCCGGGCCTCCTGCTTTTTCGCCTCCGATTGCGCGGCGGCGAGACGGGCGGCGCGGGTCTCGGCAAACTTGTCGTAACCACCTTGATAAAGCGTGAGTTTCCGGTCCTCGAGATGCAGGATCGCGCCGACCGCGCGATTGAGCAGCCCGCGATCATGGCTGATGATCAGCATGGTGTGCGGATAGCGCGCGAGATAGGTCTCGAGCCAGAGCGCGCCCTCGAGGTCGAGATAGTTGGTGGGCTCGTCGAGCAGGAGAAGGTCCGGCGCGGCGAAGAGCACCCCCGCCAGCGCCACGCGCATCCGCCAGCCGCCCGAGAAGGCCGAACAGGGCATCGCCTGTTCGGCATCGGTAAAACCCAGCCCCTTGAGGATCGCGCTTGCCCGCGCCTCGGCCGACCAGGCGTCGATATCGGCCAGCCGGGTCTGGATCTCGGCAATCCGCGCGCCATCGCTCTCGGAGGCGGATTGTTCCAATAATTCCGTGCGTTCCGTGTCAAAGCTCAACACGGTGTCGATGAGTGAGACATCACTGCCGGGCACCTCCTGCGCCACGCCGCCGATACGCGCGCGCGCCGGCAGCGTGATGCTGCCACCCTCGAGCGCCAGCTCGCCCCGGATGAGGCGAAAGAGCGTCGTCTTGCCGGTGCCGTTGCGCCCGACGATGCCGACCTTGTGGCCCTCGGGAATGGTGGCCGAGGCGCCCTCGAGGAGGCGCTTGCCGGCGATGGCACAGGTGATGTTGTCGATGCGCAGCATGAGGGGGGGATGCCGCAATGCGCGGCCCGCGTCAATCGCGGCTTTTCAAGGGTCTGCCCCCATGGTATCGGGGCCGCGATCCGATCGCGCGGGGCCTGCCCGCACGACGCAAACCCAGAGAAACCCGGAGACAAGAGGCTGAAATGGCTGTGGAACGCACGCTGAGCATCATCAAACCCGACGCCACCCGGCGCAACCTGACCGGCAGGATCAACGCCAAGTTCGAGGAGGCCGGGCTGCGGATTGTCGCACAGAAGCGGATCCGCCTGACGATGGAACAGGCGGGCACCTTCTACGCCGTCCACAAGGAGCGCCCCTTCTATGGCGAGCTGTGCGAATTCATGGCCTCGGGGCCGGTGGTGGTGCAGGTTCTCGAGGGTGAGAACGCGATTGCGAAAAACCGCGACGTGATGGGCGCGACCAATCCCGCCGAGGCCGCGCCGGGCACGATCCGCGCCGAATTCGCGCAGAGCGTGGGCGAGAATTCGGTCCATGGCTCCGACGCGGCCGAGACGGCGGCGGTCGAGATTGCCTATTTCTTCTCGGGGCTCGAACTGGTCGGCTGAGCCGGTCACAGGATGAAGAAAGGGCCGCAAACCTCTGGTGTTGCGGCCTTTTTATTTCCTGGCGTGCGCCTGGATCAGTCCGCCACCGCCACCAGATGCCAGCGCAGCGCATCGTTGGGCACCGGATCGAAATGCGTGACCCGGTTCGAGAGAACGACAAGCTGGGTCACGTGAAAGGGGATGAGCGTGCCCGAGGTCTCGATCAGGAGGCGCTGCGCCGCGTGGTAGAGCGCGCGCCGCCGCACGAAATCGAGCTCGGCGCGCGCCGCCTCCAGCAGCCGGTCGAATTCGGGGTTGTGATAGCGGCTTTCGTTCCACCGCGCCCCGGAATGGAACGCCTCGTTGAGCACCTGATCGGCGGGGCGCTCTCCCCAGGAGGTGGCAAAGGCGTCCTTCTTCATCCAGACCTGCGACCAGTAGCCATCGGCCGCGGCATTCACGAGCGTCACCCCGATCCCCGCCCTGGCGGCCTGTTCCTGAAAGGCCACGCCGATCACCGGCCAGCTCTGGTCGAGGGAAGAGACATGCACCTTGATGTCGATCCCGTCAGGATATCCCGCCTCGGCCAGCAATGCGCGCGCGCGCGCGATGTCGGGCGGACAGTCCATCGCGACGCGATACTGGTCATTGGGGGCCACCGGCGTGTCGCAGGAGATCACCCCGCCGCCATCGAGCGCCAGATCCAGCATCTCCTCCCGATCGACCACCAGCCGCAGCGCGCGGCGCACGCGCATATCGTCGAAGGGGGGCACATCGTTGCGAAAGCTCAGGCCCATCCAGTTGCCGGTGGGGATCTCGAGGAGCTGGTAGCGCGGCGACCTGGCGAGCGCGCGCCGCAGCACCGGCGCGATACCGCGCTCCATGTCGAGCTGCCCGGCGAGAAACGCCTGAAGCCGCGCCTGCGCATCCGGCACGCCGATCACCTCGATCCGCGCGAGGCGCGGCGGGCCCTCCCAGTAATCCTCGAAGGCGGTGAGAACGGTGATGCCGTCGGGGTTGAACCTCTCGACGCGGAACGGCCCGGTGCCGACGCCGCTGCGCGCCACCGTGTCACCCGCATCTTCCGGGATGATCCGCAGCCGCGGGTCCATCAGTTGCAGCGGGAAATCGGCGAAGGGGGAGGAGAGCGTCATGCGCACGGTGAACGGGCCGGTCGCCGCGATGCTCTCGACCATCTGGACGGCGGCGCGCGCGGGGCTGCCGCGATCGGGGTCGATCACCCGCCCGAGCGAATAGACCACGTCCCCCGCATCGAGTGTGCTGCCATCGTGAAAGCGCACCCCCTCGCGGATCCGGAAGGTCCAGACCGTGCCGGTCTCGTCAGGAAACCACGCGGTGGCGAGGTCCGGCGCCGGCATCCCGTCCACGCCCGGGCGCACGAGGCGGCTCTGGACCTTCTCGATGATCTGGAGGACGCGGCCCGGCGAGGCGGGATCGAGGCTCGAGGCCGCGCCAAAGCCGACGTTATGGGCGTGCCGAAAGGTGCCGCGCGGCGCAGACCAGGCGGCGGAGGCCATCAGCAGGAGAATGATCAGGGCAAGACGCATCGGGGCCGGGCCTCGATCGGGGAGCTCCCCGGCACTGTCGCAAGCACGGCCGCAAAAGGCAAGGCGCGCGCCTTGCCGCGTCAGGGCTATCGCATTTGACCGATGACGGATCTTGCGAAGGCGTCGGACCATCCGGAGCGCTTTCTTTTGCGCGAGATGGGGAGTTTCGGGCGGGCGGTTCGCAGCAGATTGAGGGTGAGGCGGCGGAGGATGGCGAGGTTTTCGGGGCCGTTATCGGCACGGTTTCGGGCCTGGTCCTCGTCAAAGGTGACATCGAGCACCCAGTGCAGGCTGTTCTCGATGGCCCAATGCGATCGGACGGCCTGGGCGAAGCGTTCGGGCGTGAGGCGGGCGGAGGAGAGGTAGTAGCGGGTGCTGACCGGCCCGCCGTCGCGCGT
>JACIYT010000028.1 GCA_014359765.1 Roseovarius sp. | reverse complement strand
ACGGATACAAAACACCCACTCAGATCAGGGCTGAGCAAAAAGGCCTTGAAACCGACGCTGCCACGGTGATCATGATGGCAGCCTAACCAGCGCAAAGCACTGTCTCATAACCGTGCCCCAGTACAATCGCTATGGATTGCAGGTGTCGGGCGAGAGCCCGCCCTGGCGGCCGGTCACAGTCTTCGATGACGGACGGCGCGTCTATGTCGTCTTCCCCGCCGGCATCGTGCAGGGCGAGATGCCGCCGATCTTCGTGCTGGGGTCCGACGGCGAGCCGCAGATCGTCAACAGCCGCATCTATCGCAACGTGCTGATCGTCGACCGCCTGTTCGGGGCCGCCGAGCTGCGTCTCGGCAGCGGCAAGCGTCAGCAGGTCGTCAGGATCGTACGCATCGAAGAAAGAAAGGCGACCACTCAACGCCGGGACAGCGCGCGCGAAGGACATCACCATCATGAGTGACACCGAACCCGCGGCCCCGATGCGCCTGCGCGCCGACCAGCCGAGCGTCACGCGCCTGTCCCGCAAGGTGCTAGCCGGCGTGGGCGCCATCGCCCTTCTTGGCATCGGCGGGGCGCTGATCTATGCGCTTCAGACGCCGGACCGAAGCGGGAACGGTGAAGAACTCTATTCCACCGAGAACCGGCCCACAGCGGATGGTCTGACCGGCCTGCCATCCGATTATACCGGCCCGGTTCTCGGCCCGGCGCTACCCGGCGATCTCGGCCGTCCGATCCTGGATGCGCAGGAGCGGGGACGGCCTGTCGCGTCACCCGCCATCGCCACGCCAGCGGTCGATCCCGAAGAGGAACGACGACGCGCCGAGGCAGAAGCGGCACGGCTCAGCAACGTGTTCTTCCAGTCCGGCCCGCGCTCCGGCGCCAACCCGGGCGCTACCGAACCCGGCATTGCGAGCCCCGACCGTGGAGCTCAGTCCGCGACGCAGGACCACCGCACGGCTTTCCTCAATGGTCCCGTGGATCGGCAGACCGTCGCACCGGATCGAGTGTCGCCGCCGGCATCGCCCTACATCCTGCAGGCGGGGTCCGTCATTCCGGCAGCACTCATCACCGGCATCCGCTCCGATCTTCCCGGACAGATCACCGCGCAGGTGACCGAGAACGTCTATGACAGTCCGACCGGCTCGCTGCTCCTGATACCGCAGGGCACCCGCGTCATCGGCCAGTACGATGACAGCGTCGCGTTTGGCCAGCGGCGCGTGTTGCTGGTCTGGAACCGGCTGATCCTTCCGGGCGGGCGATCCATCGTCTTGGAGCGCCTGCCTGGCGCCGATCCCTCCGGATATGCCGGCCTCGAGGACGGCGTAGACTATCACTGGTGGGACGTCATGAAAGCCGCTGGGCTATCGACCCTGCTGGGCGTCGGCGCGGAACTGGCGACCGATGACGAGGACCGCCTGATCCGCGCTATTCGCGACGGGGCGCAGGACACCATCAATCAGGCCGGGCAGCAGATCGTCCAGCGCCAGTTGCAGGTCGCGCCCACGCTGACCATCCGGCCGGGGTTCCCGGTCAGGATCATCGTCACTCGAGATCTGGTATTCGAGCCTGCAGGAGGTTGACCATGACGAAACTGAAACTCGGACCTCTGCCCGACGACAAACCCGTCAAAGTGACCGTCGAATTGCCGGCGCCGCTCCACCGCGATCTCGTCGCCTATGTCGAGGTGCTGGCCCGCGAGACGGGGCAGCCTGCCGCCGATCCCGTCAGGCTCATCGTGCCGATGCTGGAGCGGTTCATCGCCACGGATCGTGGGTTTGCAAAGGCTCGACGATCAATGGGATAGGCCATTACTTGGTGACTCATAGGAAAGCTGAAAAATAGATGAGTGCTTAGCCTGACAGGGCCGCATCAGACCATGCGCCTGTCCCGATGGCCCAAATTGTATTGATGGCCGAAGCCAGTTTCAGTTTGAGTTTCTCGGTCTTAACGGCAGTTTCTGTTTCCATGTGGTTCTCCTTTCGATGCGATGTTGACAGACGCGCAACGGCATAAGCCATTACCCAAAGGGCAACGAAGGTTAGAAGGCCACCGAGACAGAGAACATGAAGGGGAATCGAACCCCAACCTACCAGACCTGTCAGGCTAAACACTCACCCACGTTTACATGGATGTTCACGAGCGTTCAGGCAAGATGCTTCGCGCATCAATTTTATTTTGCGTGTCTCCTCAATGGCAGGGGTGCCGGCAGCGTATAGGCGCAAATGCGGCACGCTACAGGCCGCCGATCGCCCTCCATGCTTCGCCTAATCCGGGATTTCCAGACACCCGGAAGTCCTGCGAACCACGGAGGATGCCATGTCCACGACACGCCGCCACAGCAACAGAGGCCGCCCGCGGCAGTCGGTCCCCAAGACGCTTCCTGACAATCTCTACGACTACAGCAACGATCCCACACCGCGCGTCAGCCCGCCGCGCGGACGCCCGCCCCATCTCTTCGATGTCGAGCGGCTGCCGGTCATCGACGACTGGCCCGAAGACGTGCCGATCACCGAAGCCGAGATTCAGGTGTTCGAGCGCTGGTTCGCCGATGTGTTCGATGATCTGTTCGGCTCGGTCGAACTGCCCGATGACTTGAAAATATTATCTCGTGATGATAAGGTAACGCCGTGACGTGAACGACGGAAACTGGCATGACGACGCTGAAAATCGGGATCGCCGACCTCGAAGAAATGAAGGCCCGCTCCCTTCGGATCGCCAAGGGCGAGGAAAAGGCTAAGCCCGGCGATCCAATCGTCTGGTTCGCAACCACGGAGTCGTTCGCCCGGCTTTTGTCGGCAGGCAATCGGGAGTTGCTGCGGGTCATCCATGAGCAGAAACCCGACTCACTGGAAGAACTCGCCCAACTCACCGGCCGCGCGACGCCCAACGTCTCACGCACGCTCAAGAAGATGGAGAGCTTCGGCCTCGTCCGCATGGAGAAGGGCAAGGGTCTCAAGCGGGTCCCCAAGGTCGTTTATGACTGTGTTGAGCTGGTCTTGCCCCTGATCGAGCGCCGCAAGAAGGGAGCCCGCAAATGAATTCCCAATCTCCGAACGTCGCCTTGCGGGCCGCTCTCTACCTGCGCGTCTCCACCAGCCGACAGGCCGAACATGACGTGTCGATCCCCGATCAGCGCAAGCAGGGCGAAGCATGGTGCGAAGCGAGGGGTTATCAGCTTGTCGAGACCTTCGTGGAGGCCGGCGCGTCGGCCACCAACGACCGCCGCCCCGAGTTCCAACGGATGATCGAGGCGGGAACGTCCAAGCCCGCGCCGTTCGACGTGGTGGTAGTTCACAGCTTCTCGCGCTTCTTCCGCGATCATTTCGAGCTTGAGTTCTACGTCAGGAAGCTGGCGAAGAACGGTATTCGCCTCGTTTCCATCACGCAGGAGATGGGCGACGATCCCATGCATGTCATGATGCGACAGATCATGGCGCTGTTCGACGAATACCAGTCGAAAGAGAACGCCAAGCACGTCCTGCGTGCCTTGAAGGAAAATGCCCGCCAGGGCTTCTGGAACGGTTCGCTGCCGCCGGTCGGTTATCGTGTCGTCGCGAGCGAGCAGCGCGGCGCGAAGGTCAAGAAGAAGCTGGAAATCGACCCGCTGCACGCCGACACCATTCGCCTGATCTATCGCCTGGCGCTGGAAGGCCACGGCGACTCCGGCCAGATGGGCGTCAAGGCCATCGTCAAGCATCTCAACGGCAAGGGCATCTTCACCCGTGACGGCGGCCGTTGGGGGATCGGCCAAGTTCACCGCATCCTGACGCGGCGCACCTATATGGGAGAGCATCAATGGGGCAAGAAGCGGAAGAACAAGTCGGACAAGGAAGCCGATGACATCGTCGTCGTGCCGGTGCCGCCGATCATCGACCGCGAAACCTTCGACGCGGTGCAGAAGCTCTTGCAGGCCCGCAATCCCAAGACCAAGTTGCCCGCCCGCGTCGTGATCGGTCCCACGCTTCTGACCGGCATCTGCTATTGCGGCAATTGCGGTGGGGCCATGACCATCCGCACCGGCAAGAGCGGTCGCTATCGCTACTATGCCTGCTCGATCCGGGCCCGTCAGGGCGAGACCGGCTGCAAGGGCCGCGCCATCCCCATGGACAAGCTCGACACGATGGTTGCCAGCCATATCGAGGAACGCCTGCTTGATCCTGACCGGCTGGAGACGCTGCTTGGCAGCGTCCTCGGCCGCCGCTCGGATCAGGCCGAGCGCCGCCGCCAGCACATCGCCGAACTGCAACGGCGGGCCGCCGAATCGGAACTACGCCTCAAGCGTCTCTATGACGCCATCGAAGCGGGGGTTGCCGATCTGGACGACACGGCGCTGACCGAGCGCATCGCCGGCCTCAAGGTCATCCGCGATCAGGCGCGAGCCGACGCCAACCGGGCGCAGGCGCTGCTCGACAGCCCCGGTCACAGCGCCGTCAGCCCGGCGATGATCCGGCAATTCTCGCAGATCGCCCGCGACCGTATCCGCGACCGTGAGGGCGGCTATCGGCGGGATCACCTGCGCGCCCTGGCGCAGCGTGTCGAAGTCGCAGACGATGCAATTCGCATCATGGGATCGAAAACGGAGCTGTTGAGGACGCTCGCGGGCGGCCAAGTGCGGCAATCGGCGGCCGTTGGCGTGCCCAGAGGCGGACTGAAGTGGCGGAGCAGGTGGGATTCGAACCCACGGGACCCTCACGGGTCCGGCCGCTTTCAAGGCGGCAGCAATCGACCACTCTGCCACTGCTCCCTCGTTCCCGTGCCCGGATTGTCACATCGTGTCGCGCGGGGCAAGAGTTGCAAGTGCGAATGGTCCTGCCCCCGTTTCACCGGACACGCAGGCGCTTGCGGTTTGAGCTGCGATGAACTCGCGGGGCGAGCGCATTTTCAGCCCTGGGTGCGGGTGGTTCTCGTTGTTGTCCTCGAACCCGTCCGCCACTCCGCCGTGTGCTCGAGGGCTTCGACCATGACGAAGGCCGTCAGCGCAGGCCCGAGCGCGTCCGGGTCCAGCTGGGCCACGCGGGTGCGGATCGCGCCGGCACTTCGTGCTTCTGGATGTGCTTTCAGCAGGGCGCCTGCGAGAGCCCGACCCGGTCGCATCTGACAATTCGGTGCGAGCATGGCAATTTTCCAGTCAATGGCGATCATGTTCATCGTGTTTGTGCCGAGGGGCTCGCTTTCGACGCCGATCCTGATAATGTCGATCTTGTCAGTCGCTGTTTGAGAGCCATGTCCGGCCAATGATCACCCACAAGACCAAATATGCCCTCAAGGCCCTCATGGTGCTGGCCGACGAGAAGGCCGGTGACGCCGAGGCCCTGCGCATCGAGGAGATCGCGGATCGGTCGGGCGCGCCCAAGCGGTTCCTCGAGCACATCCTTCTCGACCTGAAGCGCGCGGGCCTGATCGGCAGCCGGCGCGGACGCAAGGGCGGCTACGAGCTGATCAAGGACCCGAAGCGCGTCTCGCTTGCTGAAGTCCTGCGTCTGATCGACGGACCGCTCGCGCCGCTGCCCTGCCTGTCACGCAGGGCCTATCAGCGCTGCGAAGACTGCAAGGACGAGCAGACCTGTCGCGTGCGCGCCATCTTCGGGGGCTTCTACGCGGCCTACATCCTGATGATCGAATCGCTGACGCTGGCCGATCTGCAGGAGGACGCGCGTCCCATCGAGCGCTTCGTTCTTCCGGAGGCAGCCACCGGAGAATGATATTTCAAAATCACGACTTAAAAGAGCGTGATTTTTTTCTTGCTAATCACGAGTAAGTCTGTCGTTATATTGGTGTCAGGTGGCGCTGGCGGCGCTGGCGGCGCAGGGGCATCCCTCGCGACAGGTGCGCCACCCCGCCGGCCTGGCACCAGAGTTCGACAGGGATCAGCAAAGGACAGGTCATGTATCGCACCATCCAGATCGGCGGGCATGTGCTCGCACAAGGTATCTTCCTCCGAAGTCTCGGCGATGGCCGGATCGAGATCGACGCAGGTCATGCGCGCCTGTCCGGCCATCCGGTCACGCGCCCCGAGCCGCGGATGGCGGGCAATTTTCGCGGCGCGCTCCGCGAGGTTCTGGCGGGCGGGCATTTGCGTGCAGGCCTTGTGGCGGCGGTCGCGGCGCTCGGATTGACTCTTGCAGGCACGGCCCCCGCTGCGGCACAGGAGAGCGTCGGGATCCTCAACGTCTCCTACGACCCGACCCGAGAGTTCTACCGGGAATACAACGAGCTCTTCAACGAATGGTGGACCGGGCAGGGCAACGCGCCCGTTACCGTCCAACAGTCGCATGGCGGGGCAGGGGCCCAGGCCCGGGCGGTGATCGACGGGCTCGAGGCCACCGTGGTAACGCTGGCGCTGTCGGCGGACATCGACCAGATCGCCGAACGGACCGGCAAGATCCCCGCCGACTGGCAATCGCGGCTGGAGCATAACTCGGCCCCCTATACCTCGACCATCGTTTTCCTGGTGCGCGACGGCAACCCGAAGGGCATCGCAGACTGGGACGACCTCGTGACCGGCGATGTGCAGGTCATCACGCCGAACCCCAAGACCTCGGGCGGCGCGCGCTGGAACTTCCTTGCAGCCTGGGGTTACGCGGAGAAGAACGGGCTCGATCCGCGTGAATTCGTCGGCGAGCTCTACAAGAACGTGCCCGTTCTCGACACGGGCGCGCGTGGATCGACCACGACCTTCACGCAACGTGGTGTCGGTGACGTGCTTCTGGCCTGGGAGAACGAAGCCTTCCTCGCGCTCGCAAGCCTTGGCGAGGATGCCTTCGACATCGTCGTGCCCTCGGTCTCGATCCTGGCCGAACCGCCGGTGACGCTGGTCGATGGCAACATCACCTCGGACGCGCAGCGCGCGGCGGCCGAGGCTTATCTCGAGCATCTCTACAGTCCCGAGGCGCAGGCGCTGGCGCTCCGCCACTACTACCGCGCCTGGGACACATCCCTGGCGGCGCCCGAGGATGCCGCGCGCTTTCCCGACCTCGAGCTTGTCACCATCGCCGATTTCGGCGGCTGGCCCAAGGTGCAGCCCGAGTATTTCGGCGAAGGCGGCATCTTCGATCAGATCTACGAGGAATGAGCCATGAGGGCGGGCCTTCTCCGCTCGCCCTCACCCCTGCCGGGGTTTGGGCTGAGCTTCGGGATCATGATGACGATGCTCTCCATCGTGGTCCTTCTTCCCATCGCGGCGCTTCTGGGCCGTGGCCTGATGATCGGCCCTGCGGATCTGTGGGGCATGATCAATGCGCGGCGCATCTGGTCGGCGCTGACGCTTTCGTTCCGCGCGGCGCTGATCGCGTCGCTCTTCAACCTCGTCTTCGGGCTGCTGCTGGCCTGGGTGCTGGTGCGCTACCGCTTCTGGGGGCGGCGCTTCATCGACGCGGCGGTGGACCTGCCTTTCGCGCTGCCGACGGCGGTGGCGGGGATCGCGCTGACCGCGCTTTATGCGCCCAATGGCGTCTTCGGGCAGGCCTTGGCGCCGCTGGGCTTCAAGGTCGCCTATACCGAGCTGGGCATCTGGGTCGCGCTCGTGTTTGTCGGGCTGCCCTTCGTGGTGCGCACGGTCCAGCCGGTGATCGAGGAGCTGGAGCCGGAGGTCGAGGAGGTCAGCGCCACGCTGGGCGCGCGCCGCGCCTGCACGCTGCGCCGGGTGGTGCTGCCCACGCTCGCGCCCGCCTTGCTCACGGGCTTCGCGCTGGCGCTCGCGCGGTCGGTTGGCGAATACGGCTCGGTCATCTTCATCGCGGGCAATATCCCCAACCTGACCGAGATCGCGCCGCTGCTGATCGTGATCCGGCTTGAGGAATACAATTACGACGCCGCGGCGGCGATCGGCATCGCGATGCTCGTGATCTCCTTCGCCATGCTGCTCGCCATCAACCTGATCCAGATCTGGAGCAGACGGAGGATCGGACTTGTCTGATATCGCTCTCTCCCGCCCGGTGCCCGTCACCACCGAACCGCCATTCGCGCGCTATGCCCTGATCGGCCTGGCGGTCGTGTTCGTGGCGCTCTTCCTCTTCGCGCCGCTCGTCACGGTCTTTGCCGAGGCGCTGGCCGAGGGCTGGCGCGGGGTGGTCGCCGCGCTGTCGCTTCCCGATGCGCAGGCCGCGATCCGCATGACGCTGACCATCGCCGCCATCGCCGTGCCCCTGAACGCCGTCTTCGGCCTCGCCGCCGCATGGGCCATCGCCAAGTTCGACTTTCGCGGCAAGGCGTTTCTGATCACGCTGATCGACCTGCCGTTCTCGGTCTCGCCGGTGGTGGCGGGCCTGATGCTGGTGCTCCTCTTCGGCGCGAACTCGTTGCTCGGGGCCTGGCTCATCGCCAATGACATGCGCATCGTCTTTGCCTTCCCGGGTATCCTGCTCGCCACGCTCTTCGTGACCTTCCCTTTTGTGGCGCGCGAGTTGATCCCGGTGATGATCGAACAGGGCCGCGCCGAGGAAGAGGCGGCGCTGACGCTCGGGGCGTCGGGCTGGCGCACCTTCTTTACCGTCACGCTGCCCAATATCCGCTGGGCGCTGCTCTACGGTGTGCTTCTGTGCAACGCGCGGGCCATGGGCGAATTCGGCGCCGTCGCAGTCGTCTCGGGCAAGATCCGGGGGCAGACGGCGACCATGCCCACGATGGTCGAGATGTTCTACAACGAATATCTCTCGGTCGCGGCCTTCACCCTTGCTGCCGTGCTGGCGATGCTGGCGCTCCTGACCCTGCTGCTGAAATCCCTGCTCGAATGGCGCCATGCGGACCTGCTGGCGGCCACGCGGCGTCATTGAGAAAGGACATTCCATGAACATCGAAATCGAGGAACTGGCCAAGGAATTCGGCACCACGCGGGCGCTGCATCCGGTGTCGCTGTCCATCCCGTCGGGCGCGCTCGTGGCGCTGCTCGGGCCCTCCGGATCGGGCAAAACCACGCTCCTGCGCATCCTTGGGGGGCTCGAATTCCCGACATCGGGCCGCGTCCTCTTCGGCGGCCAGGACGCGACGGGGCTCAGCGTGCAGAAGCGGCGCGCGGGCTTCGTGTTCCAGTCCTACGCGCTCTTCCGGCACATGACGGTGTTCGAGAACATCGCCTACGGGTTGCGCGCCCGGCCCCGCAAGGAACGCCCGACCGAGGCCGAAATCGGCCGCCGGGTGAACCGGCTCCTGGACCTGATCCAGCTGCCCGACATCGGCGCGCGCTATCCCAACCAGCTTTCGGGCGGCCAGCGGCAGCGCGTGGCGCTCGCCCGCGCGCTGGCCATCGAGCCGCGGATGCTGCTGCTCGATGAGCCCTTCGGCGCGCTCGATGCCAAGGTCCGAAAGGAACTGCGCCAGGGCCTGCGCGAGATCCACGATCGCACCGGCCTGAGCACGGTCTTCGTCACCCATGACCAGGAGGAAGCGATGGAACTGGCCGATCTGGTCGTCGTCATGTCGATGGGCCGCATCGAACAGGTCGGCAAACCCGCCGAGATCCGCGCGAATCCCGCCACCGACTTCGTGCGGACGTTTACGGCGGCTTGAATGCGCAAAATGCGCACGGGCGTCCTGATGGCCGGTCGCAGGAAAGGCAGACAGATCAAGAAGACCTCTGCATGATGTGAGGATTCCGGGCTTTTGGCGGGATTTGCGCATGGTTCTGCGCCCGCGCGCCCTTCGTGAACGTCATTCCTGTCGTTGCCATGACGGGCCTCCATGCAATCGTCCCGGCGCGTGCCTGTCGTCCATCCTCGGACTGATCGACCGAGGTTACTGATCTCCTGTCGGGTAATTACCTTCAGCGACGGTCAGCAACCCCCGTGTCATCCGACTGGACGTCAGCCGCCCTGTCCAGTTGAGCGCCGGGACCGCTGAGCCGGCTCCTGGCGCGGGAGGAAGGGGCCGAGATCGAGGGATCAATCCACGAAGGGATCGACCGGGTATCGCACGCCCGTGAGATAGAGCCCCCGGGCCGGGGCGACAGGGCCGCAGGCGGCGCGGTCGCGCGCCGCGAGCGCCGCGCGCACATCCTCGGGGCGCCAGGCGCCGCTGCCCACCCGTTCAAGCGTGCCGGTGAGGCTGCGCACCTGATTGTGCAGAAAGGAGCGGGCGGCGAAATGCAGGTGGATCTCGGGGCCGGTGGGGGTCTCGACCGCCTCGATTCGCACCGTGTCGAGCGTCTTGACCGGGCTTTTCGCCTGGCAGATGGATGAGCGGAAGGTGGTGAAATCGTGATGTCCCACGAGATACGCCGCGCCCGCGCGCATGGCGTCGAGATCGAGCGCGTGGCGCAGGTGCCAGACCCGCCCTGCCTCGAGCGCGGGGCGCGCATGGCGGGTCAGGATGCGAAACAGATAGCGCCGCCCCGTCGCCGTAAAGCGTGCGTGCCAGTCCGCGCCCACGCGCGCGCAGGCGGTGATGGCGACGGGCAGGGGCCGCAGATGGTGGTTGAGCGCCTCCGACAGGCGGAACGGATCCCAGTCGCGCGCCAGGTCGCAATGCGCGACCTGGCCGGTGGCATGGACGCCCGCATCGGTGCGGCCCGCGGCGGCGATGGTGTGCGGCCCCGGCTCCAGCCGCCCGAGCGCGGCCTCGATCGCGCCCTGCACCGACGCCTGATCGGCCTGCCGCTGCCAGCCCGCGAAGGGCGCGCCGTCATATTCGACCTTGAGAGCATAGCGGGGCATGGGCAGCGATCCTTTCTCGAAGCCGATCTTCTGCCCGGGCCGGGCTGCGGGGGCAAGCCCCGGGATGGCTTTCCCCCGGGTCCGAGGCGGTGTAAGGCGAGGCGAATCCACGATGCGGAGCGCGCGACATGCCCCTGATCCTGCCCGATACGACGCTCTTGATCGAGATGCTGGCGCTTCTCCTCGTGATCGGGGCCTTTGCCGGGGTGCTGGCGGGGCTCCTGGGGGTGGGCGGCGGTATCGTGCTGGTGCCGGCGTTTTTCTATGCGTTCCAGACGCTTGGCTATGATGGGCCGCAGCTGATGCAGATCTGTCTCGCCACATCGCTCGCCACGATCGTCGTGACCTCGGTGCGCTCGGTGCTGAGCCATCACAGGAAGGGTGCCGTGGATTGGGCGATCCTGCGCGGCTGGGCACCGGGGATCGCGGCGGGGGCGGTTCTGGGCGTGGTGGTGGCGGCGGGGCTGCGCTCGGTCACGCTGCAGGCGATCTTTGGCTGCCTGGGCGTGGTGATCGGGCTCTATCTCGGCTTCGGGCGGGCGCATTGGCGGCTGGGCGCGGCGATGCCGGGCGGGCTTCGGCGGCTGGCGATGGCACCGGCAATCGGCTTTCTGTCGGTGCTCATGGGGATTGGCGGCGGCAGTTTCGGCGTGCCCCTGATGAGCCTTTACGGCGTGCCCATTCACCGCGCGGTGGCGACGGCGGCAGGCTTTGGCCTGACCATCGCGCTGCCCTCGGTGGCGGGCTTCCTGCTGCTCGAGATCGCGCCCGAGAACCGCCCGCCGCTGACCTTTGGCGCGGTCAATCTCGTGGCTTTTGTCGTGGTCATCGCCATGACGCTCATTACCGCGCCCTGGGGGGTGCGGCTGGCGCACGCGATGGATCCCAAGCCGCTCAAGCGGGTGTTTGCCGTGTTCATCACGGTGGTCGCGCTCAACATGCTGCGCAAGGCGCTCGGCTGGTAGAGGGGCTGCGCGACCGGGCAGGGCCAGCGCGCCCCGAGCCTCAGCCGCGCGAGAGCCGCGCCGCGCGCCCGCCGCGGCGTTTCTTCAGCAGGTCGGCGCGGTCGGGCAGGGCGGCCATGATGGCGCGGCGTTCCTCCGCGCCCATCCTTGACCAGCGCGAAATCTCGTCGATGGAGCGCAGGCAGCCGGTGCAGATGCGCGCCTCGGGATGGACCACGCAGACCCGCACGCAGGGGCTTTCGATCTCGTCGCGGCTCCAGACATCATTCGCCATGTGCGTCCCTCATATGGCGCATCCGGTCGAGCGCCCCTTGCAGGATATAGGCCGCCGCCACCGCGTCGATCACCTCGGCGCGACGTTTGCGCGACGTATCCGCCTCGAGCAGCGCGCGCTCGGCGGCCACGGTCGAGAGCCGCTCATCCCAGAAACCGATGGGCAGATCGGTCAGCGCCGCGAGGTTGCGCGCAAAGGCGCGGGTGGATTGCGCGCGCGGCCCCTCGGAGCCGTCCATGTTGCGCGGCAGGCCGAGCAATATGCCGCCCGCCTCGCGCGCGGCGGCGATCTCCAGCAGATGCGCGGCATCGAGGGTGAATTTCTGCCGCCGGACCGTCTCGACCGGGGTGGCCGAGGACAGGAGCCGGTCGGAGAGCGCGACGCCGATGGTCTTCGTCCCCAGATCAAGCCCCAGCACCCCCCGCCCGCGCGGCAGGGCGGCGGCGAAATCGGTGATGTCGTCGTGGATCATTCGATCACCCCGGCGCTTCGGGCGGCCGCGCGCAGCGAGTCGAGCGCGGCCTCGTCGCCTGCAAAAGCCGCCTGCGCCTCGTCCCACGCGCGCCGCGCCGCCTCGGCCTCGCCCAGCACGCCATAGGCGTTGATGAGCCGCGCCCAGTCCTCGACCGGGCCGCCCTCGGTGGCGAGCCGGTCCGAGAGACGCGCGACCATGCCGCGGATCATCCCGGCGCGCGCCTCTGCGTCCATCCCGGCGGCGGCCTCGATATCGGCGGCGCTCGGGCCGGGGGCGGCAGGCGCCTGCGGCGGCAACGTATAGCGCACGCCCGCGCGCATGGCGATCTCCTCGATCCCGGCGCGGATCACCGGCACCCAGGGGGCGTCCGCGGTGCTTTCCTCCAGCAGGTCGCGCCAGAGGCGAAAGGCCCGGTCGGGCCGGTCCACCTGCAGGAAATAGACCCCGAGGTGGAACCGCGCGGTCGGCGCGCGCGGATCGCGCGCGAGGGCTGCGCGCAGCGCCGCCTCGGCCTCGCGCGAGACATAGCCGCCGGCCGCCTCGATCATCAGCTCGGCCAGCATGGCATGGTCGCTGGCGCTTGCCTCTTCGCCGCGCAGCGCGACAAGCTGCTCCTGCGCGGCGCGCGCGGCCGCCAGATTGCCGAGCGCGGCCTCGCTGCGCACGAGAAATTGCAGCCCCTGCTGATCCTCCGGGCGCTGCGCCACCACCTCGCGCAGGCGCTGGACCAGCGCCAGATTCTCCGCGCTCACGCCCTCGGGCGGGGTGATCTCGGGCGCAAAACGTGCTTCGGCCTCCGGCTGCGAGAGACGCTCGGCGCGCGCGGCCTCGGAGGCGGCGATACGCTGGGCGATCGGCAGATCGGGATATCCCGGCGCGCCCACCTGCCCGTAGAGCCAGAGCCCGCCGCCCGCCAGCAGCACCACGCTCAGCCCCGCCACGGCGATCGCGGCGCCGCGTGGCTGGCTGCCCGTGTCGCCGCCTGCGCGCAGCCGATCATCGGCGGCGAGGATGCGGCGCGCGATCTCGGTGCGCAGCCGCTCGGCCTCCTGCGCGCCGATCACGCCGCGCGCCGCGTCGCGCGCGATATCGCGCAGCTGGTCGCGATAGACCCGCAGATCGTAGGCGGCAGGCGCCGCGTCCCCGGCCTGGCCGCGCAGCAGCGCCCGCGCGATCAGCAGCCCCGTGCCGAGGGCGAGCGCCCCGGCGATGATCCAGAAATCCATGAGCCGATCCTTTCGCTCGTCCATGTAAAGCGGCAGGGCGGCAGAAAAAAGGGGCAACCGACGCGCGTCGCCGGCCGCGATGTCGCAATTCGCGCCCCGGGGCGCCGCCCCGACGCATCGCTCCGTGAACCCGGTCGCGCGCCTGCGGTGCCTCCGGGGCGGGCGCTGGCGCGTCGGATCCTGACCGAAAAACTCTGCTGCAAGGGTTGACGTTGCGCGCCCCCCCGCTCCATGTAGAGGGCAGTTTCAACGCATGTGAACAGGGGGATACCCATGGCTTTCGAACTTCCCGATCTGCCTTATGCCCATGACGCGCTGGCCGCGCATGGCATGTCGAAGGAGACGCTCGAATATCACCACGACATCCACCACAAGGCCTATGTGGACAACGGCAACAAGCTGATTGCCGGGACCGAATGGGAGGGCAAGCCGCTCGAGGAGATCGTGCGCGGCACCTATCAGGCGGGCGCGGTGGCGCAATCGGGCATCTTCAACAATGCCTCGCAGCATTGGAACCACGCGCAATTCTGGGAGATGATGGCGCCGGGCGGCACGGGTATGCCTGGAGAGCTGGAAAAGGCCCTCGTCGAGAGCTTTGGCTCGGTGGCGAAGTTCAAGGAGGATTTCGCCGCCGCCGGTGCCGGGCAGTTCGGCTCGGGCTGGGCCTGGCTGGTGAAGGACAGCGATGGCAGCCTCAAGGTCACCAAGACCGAGAACGGGGTGAATCCGCTCTGCTTCGGGCAGACCGCGCTTCTGGGCTGCGATGTGTGGGAACATTCCTATTACATCGACTACCGCAACAAGCGGCCCGCGTATCTGCAGAATTTTCTCGACAATCTGGTGAACTGGGAGAACGTCGCCAGCCGCCTGTGACCGATCCCGGCACGGCGCCGCATCACCTGCCCTCCGTGCCGGCCCGGCACGGGGGCAGGGCCGTTTGGTGACGGTTGATCGACGTCATGGTTGATCGACGTCAATGCGAGATGACCCAGCATCGGGGAACATGTGCCCGATGCTTGCGAGAAGAAAGGAACGCATGGCGATGACCGAGCTTTCGAATGGCACCTGGGTTCTGGTCGCCGATGGCGAGAAGGCGCTGTTTCTCGAGAACGTGACCGACGCCCTCAATCCCAACCTGGTGGTGCGTCGGGTGGAGGAACAGGACCTGCCGCCCAACCGGGCGCAGCAAAGCGACCGGCCCGGGCGGATGCCCGATCCCGGCCCCGGCCAGCGCTCGGGCCTCGACGCTGCGGACTGGCACCGGCTGGAGGGGGCACGCTTTGCCGCCGACGCCGCCGAAATCCTCTACCGGCTGGCGCATCGCGGGGCTTTCGATCGACTCGTGCTCGTGGCCCCGCCGCGGATCCTCGGCGAGCTGCGCCGCCACCTGCACAAGGAGGTGGCGGCCCGCGTGGTGGCCGAGATCGACAAGGACCTGACCAACCATCCGCTCGACAAGCTGGAAAAGGTGCTCCTCGCGGAACTGGCCGAGGGCTGAGCGCCCGTCCCGCCGCCTCCCTTGCCTTCGCCGCGCGGGCGGGGCAACAAGGGGGCGCAACAGGTGGGGCGGGCGGCGATGCGCGAGGCGACGAAGGGGATCATCGCGCTGGTCGTGACCTGCACGATCTGGGGCGTGGCGAGCATATATTACAAGCAGCTCTCCCATATCCCGCCGATCGAGATCCTCGCGCATCGCACGCTCTGGTCGCTGATCTTCTTCGCCGGGGTTCTGGCGGTGCAGGGGCGGCTGTCCTCACTGGCCGATGCGATCGGCACGCGGCGGGCGTTGCTGATGACGGTGGTGGCCGCGGTGCTGATCTCGGCCAACTGGTTCGGCTTTATCCACGCCATCCAGGCAGAGCGCGCGATGGAGGCCTCGCTCGGCTATTACATCTTTCCGTTGGTGGCGGTGGTTCTGGGCGCGGTGGTGCTCAAGGAACGGCTGGGGCCGGCGCAATGCGTGGCGGTGGGGCTGGCGGCGCTGGCGGTGGTGACGCTCACCCTCGGCCTTGGGGTGCCGCCGTGGATCGCGCTGTTTCTCGCTGTGAGCTTTGGCCTCTACGGCCTTGTGAAAAAGGGAATTTCTGTCGGCCCTGTGGCCTCGGTCACGGCCGAGGTGCTGCTGCTTGCGCCGATCGCGCTGGTGGTGCTCTGGGGGGCACATGCCGGCGGCGGCGGGGCGTTCGGCACGTCCTGGCAAGACAGCGCAATGCTGATGTTTTCGGGGCCGCTGACGGGCACGCCGCTGATCCTCTTCAGCTATGCCACGCGGCGGATCACGCTGGCCACGGTCGGGCTGGTGCAATACCTCAACCCGACGCTGCAATTCATGGTCGCAACCCTCTGGTTTCTCGAGCCTTTCAGCACCTGGCACGCGGTGGCCTTCGGGATGATCTGGGCCGCGCTCGCAATCTACACGCTGGCCAGCTGGCGTCAGGACAGGGCGGCGCGCAGGGCGATACTCAAATCCTGAACATTATCAGTTGATTGGACTATTCTCTTGAGGTCGGGATCGGCGAACCCGGCGGCGATGACATGGTCGAGCAATTGCATGAGAGGCGTCCAGTAACCTTCAGTATTCAATAGAAAAACGGGCTTCTGATGGAGCCCGATCTGGCGCCAGGTCAGCACCTCGAAGAACTCGTCGAGCGTGCCCGCGCCGCCGGGCAGCACCACGATGGCGTGGGAATTCATGAACATGACCTTCTTGCGCTCGTGCATGGTCTCGGTCACGACATGGCGGGTGAGGTCGCGCTTGCCGACCTCGCGGCGCACGAGATGTTCGGGGATGACGCCCATCGTCTCGCCGCCCGCCGCCTGTGCCGCGCGCGCCACCACCCCCATCAGCCCGATATCGCCCGCGCCATAGACCAGCTGCCAGCCATTATCGGCCAGCATCCGCCCCGTGGCCTCGGCCGCGGCGGCATAGGCCGGGCTGGCGCCGGTGCGTGCGCCGCAAAAGACACAGACGGCATTTCGTGGCATGGTCCGGCTCCGGTTGTGGAAGGGTTGTTTTGACCGGTGATAACCTTGTTGCTATGCTCCGGCAACCGGGCGCGATGCGCGGGCTTTGGATGACAGAAAACATGAGCAAGATGAGAGGTTTGCGGGCCGCCGCCGGGATCGGGGCGGCGGTGGTGGTGGTGGCCGGGGCGGTTGCGCTCGGGGTTCATCTGTCAGGCGGACGCGCCCCGGTGCCAGAGAGTGAGGCGCCGGCCGCGATCACCGTTGCGCCCGCGCCGCAGATACAGGGCCCGACCGTCGCCGCGCCCGAGGCCGAACCGGACGTCTTCGCCGCGCCGGAAGTCAGCGCCGCGCCCAAGCCCGCGCCGCCCGCGCTCGATACGTTCCGGCTGGAGGCGGATGGCCGGATGGTCGTGGCGGGGCGCGCGGTGCCGGGTGGGTCGGTGGCGATCCTCGTGGACGAGGCGCAGCTCGCGCTCGCGCAGGGGGATGCGGCGGGCAAGTTCGTGGCCTTTCTCGATCTGCCACCTTCGGAGTATCCGTCATGCGCAAGGGGTTTTATCGACCCAGAGGCGGTCAGCTTTGACCAGCGCGTTGGCGGTCTCCAAGAGCTTGCGCATGACGGCGACGATGGCGACCTTTGCGGGTTTTCCGGCA
>JACIYT010000027.1 GCA_014359765.1 Roseovarius sp. | reverse complement strand
TGTCAGCCGCGTCCTTCGATGTTCCGGATTTCTTGTTCATCTTCGCTCCTTGGTGGCTGCGATGAACCAGAAATCCTCCGTTACGAAAACCTCAAATCTGTCCCATAGGCGCTGACGTCAGACACCAAATTATCTGACGACGGACAGGGCACGAAGTCTGTTTGTCATCAGAGACTTCCGGCAGGGTCCTGGCTCGCTTCGGACGCTTCTGCCGGACTTGGGATCGGCCGCCACAGAGCCGTCCTTCTGACCGCCCTGCGCCTTCGTGTCAGTCTTCGCCACCGGATTATCTCGCGAAAGGGACGACCCCATGAACGCCGCAACCCATTGGAAATGCGAGGATGTTTTGCGCCGTCCCGTGGCCGTCGAGGGGCGCTCGAAGAGAGACGCAGGCCATTCGGAGACCCATTCCGTGTCAAGCGCCCAGTCTCCGAAGGGCGGATGGCCCTGCCAACGCCCTTTGAAACAAAAAGAAAAAAGGCCCCAATCGGGGCCCTTGAACGGATTCAGTATCTGAATGTGGCGGAGACGATGGGATTCGAACCCACGAGACGGTTTCCCGCCTACTCCCTTAGCAGGGGAGCGCCTTCGACCACTCGGCCACGTCTCCGCCGACGCGTATAGCGGGGCATGTGGCGGGAGCACAAGGTGGAAATTGTCTCCTGCCCCGTAAACCGGCGTTCAGGGCGTGATCACGGTCGAGCCGGTGGTCTCGCGTGCCTCGAGGGCGCGATGCGCCTCGGCGATCTCCTCGAGCCTGTAGCGCCGTCCGATCACCGGTCGCACCGCGCCGCTTTCGACTTTCTCGAAGAGGTGGCGGGCCATCGCCTGACAGCGGTCATGATCGGCGAGGAAGGTGAAGAGCGTCGTGCGCGTCACCTTGAGCGAGCCCCGGGCGGCGAGGGCCAGGAGATTCACCGGCGGCACCGGACCCGAGGCATTGCCGAAGGAGATCATCATGCCCAAGGGCTTGAGGCAGTCGAGCGAGCCCTCGAACGTGTCCTTGCCGACCCCGTCCATCACCAGATCGACGCCTGCGCCGCCGGTCAGCGCCTTGAGCTCGGCCACGAAATCATGGCTGCGGTAATTGATGCATTCCGTCGCCCCGTTCTCGACCGCGAGCGCGCATTTCTCGTCCGTCCCGGCGGTGCCGATGAGGCGGATCCCCTCCGAGCGCGCCCATTGGCAGGCCAGAAGCCCCACACCCCCGGCAGCGGCATGAAAGAGCACCGTCTGCCCCTTCTCCACCGGCCAGACGCGGTGAAAGAGATATTCCACCGTCAGCCCCTGGAGCATGATCGCGGCGGCCTCCTCAAAGGAAATCCCCTCGGGCAGCGGGCAGACCTGGGCCGCGGGCATGACGCGCGCCTCCGAATAGGCGCCGGGCGGGGTGGCGGCATAGGCGGCGCGGTCGCCGGGTTTGAGATGGGTGACGCCTTCGCCCACGGCCTCGATGACACCCGCCGCCTCCATCCCGAGGGCATGGGGCAGGGTGAGCGGGTAGAGCCCGGTGCGCTGATAGACGTCGATGAAGTTGAGACCGCAAGCCTCGTGGCGGATGCGGATCTCGCCCGGGCCCGGCGCGCCGACCTCGCGCTCGACCAGCTTCAAAACCTCGGGTCCGCCGGTCTCTTCGATGATGATGGTGCGTGCCATGCCGTATTCCTCCCGCTGAGCTTTGCGGCGCAGTCAACACCAGCGGTCGGGCCATGGCAAGGCTCAGCGCACCAGCAGCACCGGCACCTTGCAGGAGCGGACCATATCGGTCGTGGTGGAGCCGATGATCAGGCTGCGGATGCGCGAGTGACCATAGGCACCCATCACCAGCATGTCGAATTCGGCCTCCTCGACGAGCTTGCCGAGCGCGGTTTCGGGCTGGCCCTCGACAAGCGCGGTCTGGGCTTCGATGCCCGCCGCCGCGAGCCGCGCGCGCGCCTCCTCAAGGCCCTTTCTGGCCTCTTGCGTGTCGGGGCCGACGGTGACGACATGCACCGAAAGCTTGGCAAAAAGCGGATCGCGCGCGACATGGTCCACCGCCTTCATCGCCGAGGCCCCGCCGTCATAGGCCACGAGCACCTTTTCGATCGGGCGAAAGGCGCGGTTGGCCACGAAAACCGGCTTGTGGCTGGTGCGGACGATGCGCTCGAGGTTCGAGCCGAGATGCCCGCGCGCGAAATCCGCGGCCTCGCCGCGCTTGCCGATGAGGATCAGATCCGCGCCGTCCTCGTCCGCCGTCACCGTCTCGATCAGGTCGCCATGGCGCAACCGCGTGGTGATCTCGTTGATCCCGGCGCGGTCGAGGATGGCACGCGCATCCTCGAGGATCGCGCGGCCGCGATGGGCCACCAGCCGCGCGCGCTGCGCGTCGAGCTCGGCCAGCTCCTCGAGCAGCGCCGAGCGCGCACCGAGCCGGATCGCGCCCGAGAGATCCTGCGCCTCGGCCCCCTCGCGGCGGCCCAGCACATGCAGAAGCTCCACCGCCGCGCCGGTGCGCCCGGCGATCCAGGCCGCGTGGTCGCAGACCGAGGCCGAATAGATCGACCCGTCCACCAATGCGATGATCCTGTTCGTCATGTCCTGCCCTCCCTCAATGCGCCATCAGCTTGTCCATGGCGCCCGGCTTGTCATGGATCGCCAGCCGGTCCACCAGCGTCTCCGAGGCGCGGTTCATGCCGCGGATCTCGACCTCGGCGCCGTCGCGGCGGAACTTGAGCACCGCCATGTCAAGCGCCTGCACCGAGGAAATGTCCCAGATATGCGCGCCGCTCACGTCGATCACCACCCGGTCGAGCGCCTCGCGGAAATCGAAGGCCGCCATGAAATCCTCCACCGAGCCATAGAAAAGCTGCCCCTCCACGCGATAGGTGCGCACGCGCCCGTCATCGGAAATCGTGCTCGTGACGCGGAAAAGCTGCGCGATCTTGGCGGCGAAGAAAATCCCCGACAGGAGCACCCCGACCAGCACCCCGATGGCGAGGTTGTGGGTATAGACCACGGTGGCCACCGTCGCCAGCATCACCATGGAGGACGAGCGCGGATGCTCGCGCAGGTTGCGGATCGAGGACCACGAGAAGGTGCCCACCGACACCATGAGCATGATCGCCACCAGCGCCGCCATGGGAATGCGGCTGACCACATCGCCCAGGCCCACCACGAGGATCAGCAGGAACACTCCGGCGATGAAGCATGACAGCCGCCCGCGCCCGCCGGATTTGACGTTGATGATCGACTGCCCGATCATCGCACAGCCCGCCATGCCGCCGATGAAGCCGGTGGCGGTATTGGCAATCCCTTGCCCGACCATTTCCTGAGACCGGTTCGATTTGGTGTCGGTCAGGTCATCGACGATGGTCTGGGTCATCAGGCTTTCGAGCAGGCCCACCACGGCCACGGCGACCGAATAGGGCAGGATGATCGCCAGCGTGTCGAGATTCAGAGGGATGTCGGGGATGAGAAACACCGGCAGCGTGTCGGGCAGCGCGCCCATGTCGCCCACGGTGCGCACATCGAGGCCAAGCGCAAGGGTGAGCGCGGTCAGCACGATGATCGTCACCAGCGGCGACGGCACCGCGCGGGTGATGAGCGGGAAAAGATAGATGATCGCCAGCCCCGCCGCCACCAGCGGATAGGTGATCCAGGGCACGGCGCGCGGGTCAAGCTCGGGCAATTGCGCCATAAAGATCAGGATCGCCAGTGCGTTGACAAAGCCGGTCATCACCGATTTCGACACATAGCGCATGACGAAGCCCAGCCGCAGCGCGCCCATGGCGATCTGGATCAGCCCCGCCAGCACCGTCGCGGCCAGCAGGTATTGCAGCCCGTGATCCTTCACCAGCGTCACCATCAGAACCGCCGTCGCCGCCGTCGCGGCCGAGATCATGCCGGGCCGCCCCCCCGCGATGGCGGTGATCACGGCGATGGAGAAGGAGGCATAGAGCCCCACCTTGGGATCCACGCCCGCGATGATCGAGAATGCGATCGCCTCGGGAATCAGCGCCAGCGCCACCACCAGCCCGGCGAGGATGTCGCCGCGCATGTTGCCGAACCATTGCGCCCGGTAGGCATCGAGAGAGGTCATGTGCAAATCCGTGTCCTGCCCGGCGCGCGGGTGCGGCCAGGATCCTGTCCCTTTTTGTCGTCGCTCCGGAAAGCCGGGGACCGGAGGCCCCGACGAAAGGCCTCGCAAGGCCGCGCCGCGCCGCCGTCCGGCCCGGCCTCTACATGCCCCGCCCGGCCTTGCCAATCCGATTATGCCGCATTGCAGCGTCCCGCCCCGCGCAAGGCATCCAGGCCGCAGTTGCCCGCGCGGCGCGGGCCGCTTGTTGCGCCGCCCCGGGCGCGATAGAGAGAGGCAGGTCAACAACGGCAGGAAGGGCGAGCCTCATGCGCATTCTCATCACCAATGACGATGGCATCAACGCGCCGGGCCTTGCCGTGCTCGAGGAGATCGCCACCGCACTTGCCGGGGATGATGGCGAGGTCTGGACCGTGGCCCCCGCCTTCGAGCAATCGGGCGTCGCCCACTGCATTTCCTACACGCGACCCATGATGATCTCCGAGATGGGCCCGCGCCGCTTTGCCGCCGAGGGCAGCCCGGCCGATTGCGTGCTCGCGGGGCTTCATGACGTGATGAAGGACGCGCGCCCCGATCTGGTGCTCTCGGGCGTCAATCGCGGCAACAACTCGGCCGAGAACGCAGTCTATTCCGGCACCGTGGGCGCGGCGATGGAGGCGGCGCTCCAGGGCGTGCCGGCGGTCGCGCTCAGCCAGTATTACGGCCCCGCGCAGCGCGACGCGCCCGATCCGTTCGAGGCCGCGCGCGCCCACGGCCTGCCGACGCTGCGCCGCCTTCTGGACAAGGGCGTGTGGACGCGCGACGACTACGGCATCTTCTACAATATCAATTTCCCTCCCGTCCCGGCCGCTGATGTCAGGGGCATCCGCGCCGCGCGTCAGGGCTTTCGCCGCGACATGGGCTTTGGCGTCGAGCCCGCGCATTCCCCCTCGGGGCGGCGGTTCCTGTGGGTCACGGGCGCGCAGCAGCAGCAACCGACAAGCCCCGGCTCGGATGCCGATGTGAACCTTCAGGGCTATATCTCGGTCACGCCGATGCGCGCCGATCTGACCGCGCACGATGCGCTGGAGGCGCTGAAAGCGATCGAATGAGCGACGAGGCCGGACATATCGCCGAACGCAAGATGCAGTTCCTCTTTGCCCTGCGCTCGCGCGGGGTGACGGATGCGCGCGTGCTGGCCGCGATGGAGCGGATCGACCGCGGCCCCTTCGTGCGTGGCATCTTCGCCGGGCGCGCCTATGAGGACATGCCGCTTCCCATCGCCTGCGGGCAGACCATCAGCCAGCCCTCGGTGGTGGGGCTGATGACCCAGGCGCTTGCGGTCACGCCGCGCGACAAGGTGCTCGAGGTGGGCACCGGATCGGGCTATCAGGCGGCGATCCTGAGCCAGCTCGCGCGCCGCGTCTATACCGTGGACCGCCACCGCGCGCTGGTGCGCGAGGCGAGCGCGCTCTTCGCCGCGCTCGATCTGGCGAATATCATCGCGCTCACCGCCGATGGCAGTTTCGGCCTGCCCGAACAGGCCCCGTTCGACCGGATCATCGTGACTGCCGCCGCCGAGGATCCGCCCGGGCCGCTCTTGGCCCAGCTCAAGATCGGCGGTATCATGGTTCTCCCGGTCGGTCAGTCCGACGCGGTGCAGCGCCTCATCCGCGTGACCCGGAGCGAGACGGGATATGACTACGACGAATTGCGCCCGGTGCGCTTCGTGCCGCTGGTCGAGGGGCTGGGACGCGACGGGTAGGCCCCGCAAGGGCAGGGCACGGACGCCGCCCGACGATGCAGAACGAGGCAGGTGCAGGACAGGGCAGGGCAGGGCAGGAACGGAGAGGATCGGGGATGCGGCAACTCACGCGACATCTGGCAATCGGCAGCGGCCTGACCCTGGCCCTTGCGCTCGGCGCGGGCTGCACGCCGCTCGACATCGACATGCGCGGCGCCTTCGGCAACGCGCCCAGCACCGCCGAGGCCGCGCGCACCGCCGCCCCGACCGCCCCGCGCCCGGCCCCCGATGAGCGCGGCATCATCTCCTATCCCGGCTACCAGGTGGCCGTCGCGCGCTCGGGCGACACGCTGGCGCGGCTCGCCGCGCGGATCGGCGCCAACGCCGAAGAGCTTGCCCGCTTCAACGGCATCCAGACCGGCGACTCGCTGCGCGATGGCGAGATCGTCCTGCTGCCGAACCGCGTCGCCGAACCCGCCGGCGGGCCGATCCGCGCCCCCGGCGAGGTCGATATCGCGACGGTTGCGGGCGGCGCGATCGCGCGCGCCGACGCGCAAAAGGTCGAGACCACGGCGCTCGCCCCGGCGCCGCAGGTCGGTGCCGAGCCGGTGCGCCACCGTGTCGAGCGCGGCGAGACCGCCTATTCCATCGCACGGCTCTACAACGTGTCCGTGCGCAGCCTCGCCGACTGGAACGGGCTCGGCCCGGATTTCATGGTGCGCGAGGGGCAATACCTGCTGATTCCCGTGCCCGATCCCGACGCCACGCCGCCCCGCCGCACGGCGGCCGCCACGGCCGCCGTCACCCCGCCCGGCGCGGGCTCGCCCACGCCCACACCGCCAAGCGCGGCCCGCCCGCTCCCCGCCGAGACCACCGCGCCCGCCGCCGCCCCGGCGCCGCCCGTCGCCGCCCCCGATCTCGGCAGGACCGAGACCCCGGCCAGCAGCGCGCGCATGGTCCGGCCCGTCGAAGGCGCGATCATCCGCGACTATGCCAAGGGGCGCAACGACGGCATCGACATCGCCGCCAGCCCCGGCGCGCCCGTGAAGGCCGCCGATGCCGGCACGGTCGCGGCCATCACCGAGGACAGCAACAAGATTCCCATCGTGGTCATCCGCCACGAGGGCGGCCTGCTCACGGTCTATTCCAATCTCGCCGCGCTCCGTGTCGGCAAGGGCGATACGGTCACGCGGGGCCAGCAGATCGCCGAAATCCCCCGCAATGGCGCGGCAGCGCTGCATTTCGAGGTGCGCGACGGCTTCGAGAGCGTCGATCCGAACCGCTACCTGCGCCCCTGAGCCGAACGGAACGCGCGCCCCGCGCGGCTGGCTGGCTCACGCCGCCAGCCAGGCGGGCAGGTGGCCGATATCGGGCAGCACCGCATCGGCATGGGGCGTGAGTTCGGCAGCAGCGGCGGTGCCCGTGAGCACGCCGACGCAGGCCATGCCCGCCCGGCGCCCGGCGATCAGGTCATGGGTGCTGTCGCCCACCATGACCACGCGCGCAGGCGCCACCCCTACCGCTGCGGCAAAGGCCAGCAGCGGCGCTGGCGCGGGCTTGGCGCCGTGCCCCGAATCGAAGCCGGCGACGAAATCGAACCGCTCGAGCACCCCCGCCGCCGCGAGATGGGCGCGCGCGCCGAATTCGGTGTCGTTGGTCATCACGCCGAGCCGCAGCCCCCTCGCGCGGAGCCCGTCGAGACAGGGCGCGAGCGGCACCACCGGGACCAGCGGCGCCCGCGCCGCGCGCTCCATGAGATGCGCCTCGATCGCGGCCACGTCCCGCCCCGGCAGCGCCGGGGCGAGGCATTCCGCCGCCTCGCGACTGGTCCCGGCGATGACCGGGCTCGACGGGCAAAAGCGGCGCGCGGCAAGGTCGTAATCGACCGCAGCGGCAAGCCGCCCGATCAGCGCCGCATCGCCCGCGGCCAGATCGTGCAGCACCTCATGCGCCCAATGGCTCCAGGTGGCGTGAAAATCGAACAGGGTCCCGTCCTTGTCGAACAGCACCGCATCGGCGCGCAGGCTCATGTCCAGTGCATCTCCTGCCCGCCGGGGAGCGCTGCGCGCGCCCGCATCGGCACCTCACAGGCGAGGCCGCGCGCCTCACAAAAGGCCATCACCCAGCGATCGTCCATCATCACGAAATCGAGCACCGCGCCGAGAAACGCGGGATCCGCCACGCGTTCACGATCCGCGGCGCGCGCGCGCAGATCGGCCTCCGAGGCGCCGCTCGCGCCCAGAAACACCGGCCAGAGCGCATCGTTCCCCGCCAGCCAGGCCAGCGCCTCCAGCGCGATCGTCTCGGCGGATTCTTGCGATATCGACATCCCTGTTCATCCCCGGAAAGGATTTCTTAACCACTTATCGTAAAGGTATGGTTAAGGTAAACGATCAGTCCAGAGGCATCACCGCCATGTCGGGCACGATTCTCATCATCGACGAACTGGCCACCAACCGGATCGTCCTCAAGGTCCGGCTCTCCGCCGCGCCGTTTCGCGTGATCCAGGCGGGTTCGGCGCGCGAGGCGCTGCGCCTCGTCACCGCGGAGGCACCCGATCTCATCCTCGCCAATGCCCGCCTCGGCGGGCAGAGCGCCACGCCGTTCCTGCGCGCGCTGCGCCGGACCGAGTGGCCCGGCCATGTCCCCGTGATCCTGCTCCAGGGCGAGAACGACGCCGCCGAACGGCTCGCGCTGCTGCGCGCGGGGGCCGACGAGGTTCTGGCCAGGCCGGTCCCGGAATCGCTGCTGCTGGCGCGGCTGCGCAACCTCATGCGCCAGCGCAATGCCGACGAGGAACTGATCGGCCAGACCGGCGCCGCCGCCGGGTTCGCCGAGGCGCAGGCGGGCTTTGCCCGGCCCGGGCAGATCGCCCTGTTCGGCACTGACCGCGCCGGGGCGCTGGCGCTGCGCGGCCTCATCGGCGAGGCGACGCCACACCGGCTGAGCTGTCTGGCCATCGAGAGCGGCCCGCCGCCTGCGGAGCAGGATCTCTTCGTGATCCAGCTCGCGCGCGCGCAGGCCGAGGAGGGGCTGCGCCTTCTGGCCGATCTCAAGGCGACGCCCGGCACGCGCCACGCGCCTGTCATGCTGGTCCTTGCGCCCGACGCGGCGCAGCTTGCGGTGACGCTGCTCGACATGGGGGCCGATGACGTGCTGCTTGCACCGGGCGGGCGCGACGAATTCAACCTGCGGCTCACCCGCCTCCTTGCCCGCAAGCGCCACAATGAGGCGCTGCGCGCGCAGCTGCGCTCGGGGCTGGAGGCGGCGCTGCGCGATCCGCTGACCGGGGCGTATAACCGCCGCCATGCCCTGCCCTGGCTCGAGCGGCAGATCGCGGGGCTCGCGCACGGCCACAGGAGCCTTGCGGTGATGGTGGCCGATCTCGATTTCTTCAAGCAGGTCAACGACCGGCACGGGCACGCGGCGGGCGATGCGGTGCTCGTTGCCGTGACCGAGCGGCTGCGCACCCATCTGCGCGCGAGCGACCTGCTGGCGCGGATCGGCGGCGAGGAGTTTCTCATCGCCCTGCCCGACACCAGCCGCGCCGAGGCGCAGGAGGTGGCCGAGCGGCTCTGCCACGCGATCCGCGCGACGCCGGTCGTCGTGCCCGGCACGGGCGGGCCGATTGCGGTCACGCTCAGCCTCGGCGTGACCGTGGCCGCGCCGCATCCCGGCCTGCCGCCGCCCAGCCTGCAGGCCCTCCTCGAGGAGGCCGATCACGCGCTCTATGCCGCCAAGGCGCGGGGCCGCGACCAGGCGCGCTTGAGCACGCCATCGGCGGCCTGATCGCACCGGCATTCCCTTTTGCCGCGATCCGGCCTAAGCCTGCCTGCGGGACCACAGGAGGCACAGGCAATGGCGCAGACCATGATCGGGGTGATCGGCGGATCGGGGCTTTATGAGATCGACGGGCTGGAGGGCGCGCACTGGCAGGATGTGCCGACGCCCTGGGGCGCGGCCTCGGACGCGATCCTCACCGGCACGCTCGAAGGCGTGCCGATGGCATTCCTGCCGCGTCACGGGCGGGGCCATGTCCATGCCCCCTCCACCGTCCCCTATCGGGCCAATATCGACGCGCTCAAGCGGCTCGGCGTCACCGACGTGATCAGCGTCTCGGCCTGCGGATCGTTCCGCGAGGCGCTCGCCCCCGGCGATTTCGTCCTTGTCGATCACTATATCGACCGCACCATCGCCCGCGAGAAGAGCTTCTTCGGTCCTGGCTGCGTCGCCCATGTGAGCGTGGCGCACCCGACCTGCGCGCGCCTCTCGGATGCCTGCGAGCGGGCCGCGCGCGAGGCCGGCATCACCGTGCATCGCGGCGGCACCTACCTGGCGATGGAAGGGCCGCAATTCTCGACCGTGGCCGAATCGCGCCTCTACCGCGATGTCTGGGGCTGCGACGTGATCGGCATGACCGGGATGCCCGAGGCCAAGCTCGCCCGCGAGGCCGAGCTCTGCTATGCCTCGGTCGCCATGATCACCGATTACGACAGCTGGCATCCGGACCATGACACGGTGGACATCTCCACGATCATCGCCACGCTCGGGGCCAATGCCGACAAGGGCCGCGCCCTTGTCCGGCGCCTGCCTGCGGGCCTTGCCTCCGGGCGCGCGTGCTGCCCGCATGGCTGTGACCGGGCGCTCGATGCGGCGCTGGTCACCGCCCCGGAGCGGCGCGATCCGGCCGTGGTCGCGCGGCTCGATGCGGTGGCGGGGCGGGTGCTCGGGGGCGATGCGGCGGGCTGAGCCCGCGCGCCTCACTCCAGAAGCACCGCCTCCACGCGGCGGTTGGCCTCGCGCCCCTCGGGCGTGCTGTTGGGGGCGACGGGGGCGAGATACCCCACGCCATGCGCCTCGAGCCGCGCGCCATCCATGCCATGCGCCTCGATGAGCCGCGCGCGCACCGCCTCGGCCCGCGCCTTCGAGAGCGCCATGTTCGGCGCCAGACCGCCGACGCTGTCGGTATGGCCGACCAGGGCGATGCGCGCGCCGGGCCGGGTGGCGAGAAAGGCCGCAAGCGCCGCGAGATCGGGATGCGGCCCGTTGCCGAGCGCCGCCGCCCCGGTATCGAAGTCGAGCCCGCCCAGCACCACATGCCCCCGCGCCACCAGCCGCGCCGCCAGATCGCCCGCCGCCTCCGTCACAGGCACAGGCACAGGCACAGGCACAGGCACGGCCTCCGGCGGCGGGGCGGCGGTCTCTTTGCCCGGGGCGACATGGGTCATCTGGACATAGGCGCGCTCGCCGGCGCGGCTGACGAGCAGCATCGCCGTCTCCTCGCCGCGCCGTGCCAGGAGATAGCGGTAATCGAAGATATTGACGAACATCGCCGGCGCGGGCAGCACCGGCGTGGCAAAGCGAAAGGCAAAGCCGCCACAGCCCTCGGCGGCGCAATCAAAGACCACCTCCCAGCCCGCCCCCTCCAGCGCCGCGCGCAGCGGCGTCAGCCTCTCCAGCGTGCCGAGACCACGCTCGGGGAGCCGCCAGGCGCGGCTCGTGATGCGGCCATCGCGCCGTTCTCGCGGCACGATGTCACCGGCGAGCGGTCCGGTGGGCAGGTGGATCGTCGCCGCCTCGCGGGTCACCTCCGCCGTGAGCTCGGCGCCTTCGGGCAGCGGCAGATCCTGCGCCCCGGCGCCGGTGGCGAGACAGGCGGCAGCGGCGAGCAGCGCGAGCCGCCCCCCCATGTCAGCGCGCCTGCGAATGATACTCGGGATTGGGCTCCATCCCCGTGGCCGAGGCGACGCGGTTGGACATGTTGAAGAACCCCGCCACATTGGCGATATCCCAGATGTCGCGGTCGCTGAAGCCCTGATCGCGCAGCGCCTGCCGGTCGGCCTCCTCGATGGTGGCGCTGGCCTGCGTGACCTTGGCCGCGAAATCGAGCATCGCGCGCTGGCGCGGCGAGAGATCGGCCACGCGGTAATTCATCACCATCGCCTCGCCCAGCGCCGGATCGCCCGACAGCGCCCGCACCGCCGCGCCATGCGCCACCTGGCAATACCAGCACCGGTTGATCGAGCTCACCACCACGGCGATCATCTCGCGCTCGAGCTTCGACAGCCCCGAGGGCGCGAGCATCAGCGTGTTGTAGAGCGCGGTGAATGCGTCGAGCTTGTCGATGTCGAAGGCGTGCGCCTTCAGCACATTGGGCACGAGGCCGAGCTTCTCCTCGCAGATCTGGAAATAGCGCGCGGTTGCCTCGGGCAACGGATCGACGGGCGGCAGGTCGAGGGCAATGGGACGATCGGTCATGGCTCACTCCTTCTGGCGGTAATGATAGCACCCCGCGGGGCGGAAACCGAGGGCGTCGTAGAACCCCCTCGCCGATGCGTTGGCGCGGGTGCAGAGCACCGCGAGATGCCGCGCGCCCTGCGCCTCGGCCCAGAGCGCAGCCTGCACCATCATCAGCCGCCCGACACCCGCGCGGCGATGCTCCGGGCGCACCGCGAGCGCGTGCACCATGCCGATATCCTCGGCGACCGCGGCAAAGCCGACCCCCCCGGGCTGATCGGCATGGCGCGCGAAAAGGGCGGTTTTCGGTCCCCGGACGCGCGCCATGACTGCGAGGCGCTCGGGTCCGACGCCGCCCTCGGCCCAGATTTCGCGCATGATCTCGAGCGGCTCCCAGATGGCGAAGGTGCGCAGCCGCGGCGGGCGCGCCTGCACGAGCGTGGCCACCGGCGCCACCAGCACGTCCACCGGATCGACGATCCCGTAGCCCCGGTCCGCCAGCATCCGGTCGAACGCCTCCTGCCCGGCCGGCAGCTGGAACAGCGGGGCCCCGCCGCGCGCGCGCATCGCCTCCTCGGCGCGGGCCAGCTCCTCGGCCGTGACCGGCCGCGTCGCGGTGGCGGCCGAGACGCGCTTGCCCCCGCCCGCGCCGTCGCGCAGCGTGACCGGGCCAAGCGTCTCGGTGGCGGCGGGGGGCCATGTCGCCTCGGCGGCGGCCAGCAATTGCTCGAACGCGGGCGTCATGCGGGGAACATCCCGGACAGCTCGGCCATGGCCGCATCGACGCGCGCCCCGTCGGTGCCCCGGATCACGATATTCGTGCCGTGACAGCCATCGCGCAGGAACGGATAGGAACCGATCGAGAGATCGGGATAACGCGCCGCCAGATCGCCGAGCGGCGTCGCGATATCGCCCTCGCCGCGCCGCACCTCGTAGCTTTGCGACAGAAGCGGTGCGCCGCCGGTGATTCGCGGCAGGACCGAGGCGAGCATCGCCTGAAAGATCACCGGCACCCCTGCCAGAACATGCACGTTTTCGACGGTGAAACCGGGCGCCGCGCTGATCGGATTTTCGATGAGCGTGGCCCCCTCGGGAATGCGCGCCATGCGCAGCCGCGCATCGTTGAGCTCCTGCCCGCGCGCGGCGTAATGCGCAGCGAGGATCGCGCGCGCATCCTCGCGCACCGCGATGGGCCGGCCAAAGGCGGCGGCGACGTTCTCGGCGGTGATGTCGTCATGGGTGGGGCCGATGCCGCCCGAGGTGAACACCTCGTCATATGCGGCGCTGAGCGCGCGCACGGCAGCGATGATCGCGGGGCCGTCATCAGCGATGACGCGCCCCTCGCGCAGGTCGATGCCCGCGCGGGTCAGCTCGCCGGCAAGGTAATGCATGTTGGCATCGCGGGTGCGCCCCGACAGGATCTCGTCCCCGATCACGAGCATGGCAGCGGTGGGGTTGGGCATGGGGCCTCCTTGATCTGCGACCTGTCCCCGGTATAGGCCCGCGCCCCGGGCTTTCAAAGCCCTCACGTGCAGGCAGCCGGCAACGGGGTCACGTTCCTGTCACGGCGCGCCGATATCTTGCCCCGGACGCCGGCGATCAGGGGCGGGGCCGGCTGTCATCCGCCGAGGATCGCGCCGCGGCCTCTGGCCTTCCGGGGCAAACGGGCCTAGATAAAGGGAAATCCGGCACGACCAATGAGGCAACACGTGAACGAAACGCATCGCGGCAGACTGACGCGCGAAGGCATCCGCATCCACGAGGCGGCGGATTTCGACGGAATGCACAGGGCCGGGCGCCTCGCCGCGCAGATCCTCGACGAGATCGCCGATCACGTGTTCCCCGGCCAGACGACCGGGGCGCTCGACGCGCTGATCGAGACAAGGATCACGAGCGCCGGGGCGAAATCGGCCACCATCGGCTACAAGGGGTATCGCCACGCAAGCTGCATCAGCGTCAATCATGTGGTCTGCCACGGCATCCCCGGCGCGCCCATCCCCAAGAGCGGCGGCGAGACGATCTCGCGCGATGCCGAGAAGCGGCGCGCCGATGACACGCTTCGGGATGGCGACATCCTCAATATCGACGTGACGGTGATCGTCGATGGCTGGTATGGCGATTCGAGCCGGATGTATGTGGCAGGCCGGCCCTCGCGCAAGGCCGAGCGGCTGATCGACGTGACCCATGACGCGCTGATGAAGGGGATCGAGGCGGTGCGCCCCGGCGCCACGTTCGGCGATATCGGCCACGCGATCCAGGCCTATGTGGAGGCGCATCGCATGTCGGTGGTGCGCGATTTCTGCGGCCACGGTCTCGGCCGGGTGTTCCACGCGCCGCCCAACGTGCTGCATTACGGGCGCCCCGGCAGCGGGCCGCGCCTCGAGGAGGGCATGTTCTTTACCATCGAGCCGATGGTCAATCTCGGCCGCCCCGAGACCGTGGTGCTCGACGATGACTGGACGGCGGTGACGCGCGACAAGTCGCTCTCGGCGCAATTCGAGCATTCCGTGGGCGTGACCGCGACAGGGGCCGAGATATTCACCCTCTCGCCAGCCGGGCGGTTTCATCCGACATGGAATCGCCGCAAGGATTGAGCCCCGCACCCGGGCCTGACCGGCAATTCATTGCCGACAGGCGATTTTTTGCGGCCATAGGCTATTGTCATTCGCGTGACGCAACACCCATATCGTTGCGCAGCAGGAGCAGGAAAGGAGCATGACGTGACACGCAACATGATTATCGGGGCCGTGACGGGGCTCGCGCTCGCGGGCTGCATCGACACCTCGGACAACCGCGAGGTCACCGGCGCCGCCATCGGCGCGGGGGTGGGCCTCATCACCGCGGCCGCCTTTGACGCGAATGCGGGCTGGACGGTTCTCTCGACCCTCGCCGGCGCGACGGCGGGCACGCTCATCGCGCGCAACACGCGCTCCAACCAGTGCGCCTATTCCAACGGCGACGGCACCTATCGCACCGTGCCCTGCTGATTTTTGCGGGCGCGGCCAGCCGCGCCCCTACCCCCGCCCGCGATAGGGCGGCACGCCCTGATCGGGGATCCACACGCCCTCGGGCGCGGGGCCGGTCTGCCAGAACACGTCTATGGGAATGCCGCCGCGCGGATACCAGTAGCCGCCGATGCGCAGCCATTGGGGCGCGAGGAAATCGACCAGCCGCCGCGCAATCGACACGGTGCAATCCTCGTGGAACGCGCCGTGATTGCGGAAACTGGTGAGATAGAGCTTGAGCGATTTGCTCTCCACCAGCCAGGCCCCCGGCACGTAGTCGATCACCAGATGGGCGAAATCGGGCTGCCCCGTCATCGGGCAGAGCGAGGTGAATTCCGGCGCGGTGAAGCGCACCGCATAGGCCATGTCCGCCTGCGGATTGGCCACGCGCTCAAGCTCGGCCTCCTCGGGGCTCTGCGGCACCTTGGTCGCGCCGCCAAGCTGCTTCAGCCCCTGATAGATGTTCTCTTCCATCGCCTCTCTCCCCTCAGACGCCGCGCTTGTTGCCCCAGAGCGTCACATGCAGTTGCGGCAGCACCCGCGCGGCGAACCAGCCGTCGCCGGTCACGCGCCCGACAAGCCAGCGCATCCGCGCCGCGATGCCTTCGTGATCGACCACCGCGCTGTCATCCCCGGGCGGGGGCGGCGTGTGATTGCCGGGTTGCAGCACCACCGGCAATGCCGGATAGCGCCCCGCCACTTCGCGCGCCCATTGGTAATCCGCCTCATCGAAAACGACGATCTTGAGCACCACTTCCGGGCAAACGTCCCGCCCGGCGGTCACGCCGGGCAGCGCCCGACCGCCCCCCCGGGCGGGCGCTTCTCGCCCACCCGCGGTCGGTCGCTGCCCGGTCGCCTCCGACCAGCCCGCCGCCGCCAGACAGTCCTCGAACGCGCCCCAATCGACCGCCATCCCCGACGAGGGGGCCTTCGGCGAGAGCACCAGCATGTCGAGCGCCGCGAACCAGTCGCGCGCCACGCTGCCCTGCGTCTCCATGGCAAAACGGTAGCCCTGCGCGCGCCCCGCCTCGATCAGCGGCCCCAGCGGCTGAATCGCCGGATTGCCGCCCGAGAGCGTCACCAGCAAGGGCCGCCCCCCCGAGAGCTGCGCCACCTCGGCCAGAACCGCCTCGGGCTGCATCGGTGCCCATGTGTGGCGATACTCCGCCTCGACCGCGTGCAGGCTGTCGCACCACGAACAGCGGTAATCGCAGCCGCCGGTGCGCACGAAAACCGTGGGCTGCCCGATCAGCGCCCCCTCGCCCTGAATCGTCGGCCCGAAGATCTCGGAGACCCGGATCGGATCGCTCATGGCCGGTATTCCGCCCAGGTCTTGGGCGTCTCGCTGACCCGCACCGCCGACACCTCAGGCCAGCGCGCGGCGCACCAGTCGAAGAAATGCTTCGCCATGCGCTCGGCGGTCACACCATCGTCGCCCAGGATGTCGTTGAGGTGGCGGTGGTCCAGCTCCTCGTCGATATAGCGCTTCAACGCCGCCAGATCGAGGTAATCGCGCACGAAGCCGGTCGGCCCAAGCTCTGCCGCCGCGAGTTCCACCACCACGATATAGTTATGGCCATGCAGCCGCGCGCAGGGATGCCCCTCGCGCAGACCGAAAAGCTGATGCGAGGCGGAAAAATGAAATTCCTTGGTGATGCGATACATCAGCGCCCCTCCACCGCCGCGCGCCAGAAATCCGGGTCGTCATAGCCGGTCGGGTCATCGACCCCCGCGAGATGAAACGCCTCGCGCCGCTCCACGCAGGTGCCGCAGCGCCCACAATGGCGCGCGCCCCCCTTGTAGCACGACCAGGTCTCGGCAAAGGGCACGCCCAGCCGCGCACCATCGCGCACGATATCAGCCTTCGATCCGGTGACATAGGGCGTCCAGAGCGTCACCTCGGCATAGCCCTCGAGCGCGGCATCCTGCATCGCCTGAAAGGCCGCGACGAAACCGGGGCGGCAATCGGGATAGATGAAGTGATCGCCGCCATGCACCGCCGCCGCCACCGCGCCCGCACCCTGCGCCGCCGCCATGCCAAAGGCCACGGCCAGCATGATCGCGTTGCGGTTGGGCACCACGGTGAGGCGCATGGTCTCTTCGGCATAGTGCCCGTCAGGCACCGCCACGTCATCGGTCAGCGCCGACCCCGTGAGCGCCGCGCCGACATCGCGCAGGTCCACCACCCGGTGCGCCACACCCAGACGGCGCGCGCAGGCGGCGGCGCTCTGCAACTCCTTCACATGGCGCTGGCCATAGTCAAAGGACAGGAGCCCCGCCAGCTCGCGCTCGGCGGCGGCCTTATGGGCAAGCGTGACGGAATCGAGCCCGCCGGAGCAGATGACAAGAGTGCGCATATCGGTCCTTGTTTTTTTGAGGCGGGTAGGCTGCGACCGCCGCGGCCCTCCTAGCGCAGACGCGCGCCGGGGACAAGCACAGCCGCGCGACGACACGCCAAGAGTCGCTTGATTTTCGTCCCGAAAACCCCTAGACGGCGCGCGGAGCAAGAACCGGGCCCCGCGGCCCCCCAACTGACAAGGTGCCCTGCGACATGGCAAAGGAAAAGTTCGACCGCACGAAGCCGCATGTGAACATCGGCACGATCGGTCACGTTGACCACGGCAAGACGACGCTGACGGCGGCGATCACGAAGTATTTCGGCGAGTTCCGCGCCT
>JACIYT010000026.1 GCA_014359765.1 Roseovarius sp. | reverse complement strand
GCGCGTCGTCGGGGCCGCGGCCTCCGTAGCGCCTGTCATCTCGTTCGTTCTGTCAGTCATGTTCTACTCCCGTTCCTGTCGGAAATAGCGCTCGCGACTGTCTCAGAAAACCGTGCCCAAACCCAGGCGCTGACGTCAGACACAGTGCGACGTCATGCTTGCCCTTGTTGGCCGAGGCCTTCAGATGCGTGCTGTCGGTATAGAGCACCTCGCCGCCCACCAGTCCCGCGCTCAGCGCTTCCTCGACAATCCGGTCGAAGATCTGCTGTGCGATCTCGGTGCGGTCAAATCGCCGCCGCCGGTTCTGGCTGAAGGTCGAGGCGTCGAACACCCGGTCCGTCAGCCGCAGCCCCAGGAACCAGCGATAGGCGACGTTCACCTCGATCTCGCGCATCAACTGACGCTCGGAACGGATGCCGAACAGGTAGCCGATGAACAGCGCCTTGAAGAGCACCTCGGGCGGGATCGGCGGGCGACCGTTATCCGGGCAGTAAAGCCCCTCGGTCAGATCTCGGATGAAGCGGAAATCAATCGCCGCATCAACCTTGCGCAAAAGATGATCGGCAGGGACCAGGCTCTCGAGCGTCACAATCTCAAGCTCGGTCTGAACGGGGGAGGGCTTTCTCAACATGCCCCATTGAATCAAAAGCCCCCGCCAAAGGCGAGGACTTTGTCAGCAATCTGAGACCTCTGCGTGACACGCAGAGGTCTTATGTTTGCTACCCCATCGTGACGCCAAACAGCGCTCCGACTGCCGCTGTCGCAGCCATTGCGAGAGCGCCCCAGAGGGTGACCCTCGCAGCGCCCCGAACGACACCAGCGCCGCCGGCAGAGGCCCCAAGCCCGCCGAGGACCGCGAGGCCGAGGATCGACGAAGCCGCCACGAACAGCGCGATCGACGTTTCCGGCACGAGCAGCGCGACGATCAGCGGAACGACCGCGCCCACGGCAAAGGTCAGCGCTGAAACCACCGCCGCCTGGATCGGGCGGGCCGTCACTGTCCCGGAGATGCCAAGCTCGTCGCGCGCATGTGATCCGAGCGCGTCACGTTCGGTCAACTGGATTGCCACCTTCTCCGCCAGGTCTCGGTCGAGCCCCCGGTCAACATAGATCATGGTGAGCTCCTCCAGCTCGGCCTCGGGCGTTTCCGTGAGTTCGCGGGCCTCGCGCGCGAGGTCGGCCTGTTCGGCGTCGGACTGGGAGCTGACCGAGACATATTCGCCGGCCGCCATGGACATCGCACCGGCCACGAGCCCGGCGAGACCGGCGATCAGCACCTCGGGCTTGCCGGATCCCGCCGCGGCGACGCCGACAACGAGGCTCGCGGTCGAAACGAGACCGTCATTGGCGCCGAGAACGGCGGCCCGCAGCCAGCCGATGCGATGCACCATGTGGATTTCGGAATGGGAAAGGCGGCTCATGGCGTGGCTCCTTGCGTGATGTCGGCCGGCCCGGCGGGACCCGCCTCCGGTTTCGTGGCGGGCTCACGGGGCGCGATGCGCAGCGCGCGCAGGGCGTTCAGGATCACGGCGACGTCGATGACCTCCTGCAGGAGCGCGCCCTGCACCGGCGTGAGATGGCCGAAGGCGGCCGCGATCATGCCCATGACCGACAGGCCGATCCCGGCGACGACGCTTTCGACGGCGATGCGCCGCGCGCCGCGCGCGATCTCGATGCCGGGGCCCAGCCGGTCGATCCGGTCCACCAGAAGCACCACGTCGGCGGCCTCGGCCGAGGCTGCAGCGCCCCGCGCGCCCATCGCCACGCCCACATCGGCCGCCGCGAGCGCGGGCGCGTCGTTCACCCCGTCACCCACCATCATGACCGGCCCGTGCTTGTGCTCGGTAAGCACGAGCAGAACCTTCTGATCGGGCGTGAGGCCCGCGCGCAGACCGTCAAGGCCCAGCCCCTCGGTCACGCGCTCGGCCACGTCCGCGCGGTCGCCGGTGGCGAGCAGGATGCGCGCGATGCCCTGCCCGCGCAGACCGTCGAGCATCGCGCCCGCGCCTTCGCGCAGCGGATCGGACATCACCAGATGCCCCGCCATGCGACCGTCCACCGCGACCGCGACGAGCACCGAGCCCGCCGCGATGGCGGAATGATCGCCCGGCTGGCGCCCCACGCGCGAGGCCACGAAGCCGTCGCCACCGACAATGACCTTGTGGCCCTCGACATGGCCCACGACCCCTTCACCGGGGAGCTCCGCCACCTCCGAGGGCACCGGCAGTGCGAGGCCCCGCGCCTTCGCGGCCGCGACAATGGCCTGCGCTACCGGGTGCTTCGACGCCTGATCGAGGGCTGCGGCCAGGCGCAGGATGTCGTCCTCTTCGATGCCGTCGTGGCTGTCGATCGACACGATCTGCGGTCGGCCGTCGGTCAGCGTGCCGGTCTTGTCGAGGATCAGCGTGCGGATGCGCGCCATCGTCTCGAGCGGCCCCGCGCCCTTGATCAGCACGCCGAAATGCGCCGCGCGTGACAGGCCCGCAACCAGCGCCACCGGCACGGCAAGGATCAGCGGGCAGGGCGTGGCGACGACCAGCACGGCGACCGCCCGGATCGGATCGCCGGTGGCGGACCAGGCGGCCGCGGCGATGCCGATGGTGGCCGCGAGAAAGCCCAGCGACCAGCGATCGGCCAGCCGCGACATCGGCGCCTTCGACGCCTGCGCCTCCTCCACCAGCCGGACGATCCCGGCATAGGTGCTGTCCCTGGCCTCGCGCACGGCCACCAGATCGAAGGCCTCGCCCGCATTGGTCGCGCCGCTCATCGCCTCGGCGCCCTGCGCGAGGCGCACCGGCAGCGATTCTCCCGTGAGCGCCGACGTGTCCAGAAAGGCCGTCTCCGATGCCACCGTGCCATCCACCGGCACCACGTCACCCTGCCGGATCAGCAGGCGGTCGCCGGGCGCGATCTCGTCGAGCGGCACCTCCTCCAGCCCGTCACTGCAATGCCGCGTCGCGCTCCGGGGCACACGCGACAGCAGGTCGTGCATCGAGCGCCGGGCGCGGCCCTCGGCAAAGGCCTCGAGGAAGGTGCCGCCCGAATACATCACCGCGACCACCGCCGCGGCGAGCGTCTCGCCAAAGACGAGCGCCGCCGACATGGACAGCGCCGCGACGATATCGAGGCCCACCTCGCCGGAGCGCAGGCTGCGCGCAATCTCGACCAGGAGCGCGCCAAGCGCGGGCACGACCCCGGCGATCCAGATCAGGTTCGCGATGTCGGCCCGGCCCATGACCCAGACCGCCAGCCCCGCCGTCAGCCCGATCGCGGCCAGCACCAGAATGGTGGTCTTGAGGCGATCGGTGCGGGCGGTTTCCATACGGCTCAACTTTCCCTTGCGGAGGCGATTGCCGCTGGATCTTCGGAGAAAAGCCGCCCGACTCCCACGCCCCTTATGCTGGCATCATCATCGCGCAGGAGGAACAGGGCGTCGAGTCTGTTCCGTCTTGCGAGCGCGACGCCTCTTTCGGGGCCGAGCACCATGAGCGCGGTTGCCCACGCATCGGCCTCGGCACAGGTTCGAGCCACGACGGTGACGGAGGCCGGTGACGCGATCAGCGGCGCACCGCGCCTCGGGTCCATCGTGTGCGACAGGCGTCGTCCCTGCACCTCGACCCAGTGACGGTAGTCGCCGGAGGTGGCGACGGCGGCATCCTGAAGCGCGAGGATGGAATGCGGCGCCCGGCGCGTGGGCTCCGGCGCCTCGACCGCGATCGTCCAGGCCTCGCCATCCGGCCGGAGGCCCATGGCACGCATCTCGCCATCGATCCCGACAAGGGCATTCCCGATCCCGTGATCGTGCAGGGTCCCGGCGAGCCGATCGACGCCATGGCCCTTGGCGATGCCGTTGAGGTCGAGCGTGACGGGCGCGGCCTTGCGGACAAGGGTGCCGTTCATCTCCAGCACCTCATGTGCCGGGTGGCGCGCGGCGCTCATCGCGGCGCGGATGCCAGCCGGCGCTGCGGCCTCAGGCCCGAAGCCCCAGGCCGTCACCGCGTCGCCCATGCCGATGTCGAACGCCCCGCCCGAGGCGCGCCCGATCTCGAGACCGAGCCGCAGGACCGCGGCCAGTTGCGCGGGCACTGCGATCCATTCCCCCACCGGCGCCACGTTGAGCCGCATGAGGTCGCTGTCGGGCTTCCAGACCGACATCTGCCCGTCCACCTCGTCCACGGCGGCTTGGAGTGCTGCGCGGATCGGGGACGGGTCGAAGCCCGGATCGGTAAAGAATAGGGCAGACCAGCGCGTGCCCATCGTCGTGCCGTTCAGGGCGACGCGCGCCCTCTCAGTAAACATCTTCGACATACCGCCCCTCCGCCTTGAGAATTGCCGGGGTCAGCCCGGCGGGCGCAAGGATCCCGGTCAGCGCATCGGCAACGCCGGCCGCCATGTCGCGCCCGCCGCAGACCATCACGCGGGCGCCGTTGCGGATGAGAGTTGCGACCTGCGTGGCCTCAGCGCGCAGCGCGTCTTGGACATAGTGCGGACGCGCCCCGCGCGAGACGGCGGTGACGAGGCGGGTCAGACGCCCGTCGCCCTGCCAGCCGCGGAGTTCCTCGCCGTAGAAGAAATCGCTGTCGGGATGGCGCATACCGAAGAACAGGTGGATGGGCCTGTCCCGCGCGTTGCCGCGGATGAAACCCGCGAGCGGCCCGATGCCGGTCCCCGCGCCGATCAGGATCAGCGGCGTGTCTCCCCGGCCCGGATGGAACGCGGGGTTGCGGCGGAGAAAGGCCGTGACGGTATCGCCCGCCTCCAGCGCCGTGAGCTGACCCGAACAGAGCCCGCCGGGATGCTTCCTGACCACGATCTCGACAAATCCGTCGCGGCGCGCCGACGCGAGCGAGTAGAGCCGCGGAACGGCGCTGCCTTCGGGCAGGATGCCGATCAGGTCGCCCGCCTGAAACCGGGCGAACCCGCCCCCGAGCAGCCGTTGCCAGAGCGGGACGCGCGGCAGGGCGAAGCGGAGGATCGCGGTCGGGGCCTGCACCCCGGCGCCGTAGTCGCGCCGCGCCACAAGGGTCAGCGTCTCGGTGCTGGGCAGGACGGGCTGGTGCGACAATTCCAGCGGGATCCCAAGCGCCTCACCTAGCGCGCGGCCCCAGCGCGCGAAATCCTGCGGGGACTGGCGGTCGATGGTGTCGAGAGCCAGCAGTTCGGGCCAGCCCTTCGCCTGCGCCGCTGCCGCAACGTCCCTGGCAAAGGCGCACCAGGCCGGAAAACTCCGATCTCCGAAACCAAGCACAGCCAAGGGAATGTCCGGCGCCCGCGCCATCGCGTTCAGCCGATCGAGAAAGCCCTTCGCCGAGGCGGGCGCCGCGCCGTCGCCATAGGTCGCGGCGAGCAGGATGATCCGCCGGGCCGCGGCGTAGCGCGCAGGCGCAAAGCCCGACATCGGGCTGACATGGACGCTCTGCCCGGCACGGGTCAGCGCGGCGTGGAGCGTGGCGGCAAAGCCCCAGGTGCTGCCGCCCTCGCTGCCGACGAGCACGATCGTCTCGGCGCGGCCTGCGGGCTGGTTGCCCCGGATGCTTGGCCGCCCACGCCTCCCGGCGAGCCAGACCAGCACGCCGGTCGCGCCCATCGCCGGCACGCCGAGCGCCATCAGCCCGAGCACCAGGCCGAGCAGGGCCGCGCCCTCGCCGGTGTGCAGCATGGTGATGGTCTCCGAGACGCGCTCCCATCCTGTCAGGTCGGACCAGGCCAGCAATCTGCCGTCGCCCTGATCGAGATAGCCGGTGCCCCGGTCGGTCCTGAGCTTGAAAACGTCGCTGGTGTCGCCGGGATAGGGGAAGGACAGCGCGCGCAACTCGGCCACGGGAGTCTGCATCAGCGTGGGCATACGCTCCACCGCGAAGCCCGCTTCGCCGCTGACCTCGGTGGGCGCCATCGGCGCGGCGCCGCCGTCGGGCAGCAGGTCGAAGGTGGAGGCCGTCATCCACAGGGCTGTGGCAGAGGACAGCACGAGGCCGATCACCGCGACCCGGGCGATCCCGACATGCAGCCTGCCCGCGAGCGGTCCGCGCAAGGGCGCGAACCAGCGCCGCCAGCCGCCCGCCCGCCGCGCGACCAGCACAGCGCCCGACAGCGAAAGGACCAGCAGCGCAGCAGCCCCCGCCGCCATGGCCATGCGCCCGCCATCGCCCAGAAACAGCGACCGGTGCAGGTTGGTGAGCCAGCGCTGCGTCTGGTTCGGATCGGCCGAGGCCACGCCCTCACCCGTCGCCGGGTCGATCACGGCGGCGCCCGGCGCACCCTGATCGAACCAGTAGGCGGTGATCCGGCCCGAGGGCGACCGGCGGATCTGCTCGACGCCGGGATAGACGGCCTGGATGCGCTCGGCGAGGGCGGCGACGGTCAGCGCCTGATCGGCCTGAGGGGCGGCGATGCGCCCGGCTGCGGGAAAGACCGACAGCGCCGCGCCGCTCAGGCTCAGGATGGTGACGAGCACGAGGGCCAGAAGACCCGGCCAGCGGTGAAGCGTGCGGATCATGGGCCTGTCCCCTTATCGGTAGGTGAAGCTGGCGATGTAGCGGCGTCCGCGCACCGGCGTGCCCGCGCCCGTCGTGGTGAGCGGAACCGCCACCTCGTTCGGGCTGTCGCGCATGTCCTCCACCGCCGCGTCGATATGGAGCGTGTAGCCCGCGTCGAACAGCGCGTCGGCCAGGTCGAGCGTGATCTCGAGCGTGCGGCCCGCGCCGACGCTGGCGCCGGTGATGCCGTTGATCTGCGCGCTGTCGCCGCCCGTGGCGCGATACCAGTCGCTCAGGTGTTCGTAATACCTGGATTTGCCGCCGGCCATCCACAGGCTGCCGACATAGGTACCCGAGGCGTCGGTCACGTAGAGCGCGAGATAGGCCCCGTCGCCGCCGTAATTGTTGAGGGTGGTGGTCAGGGTCACCGGCCTTGCCATGGCGAGGCCCGGAAGCGTCAGCGCAGTGGTCAGCGCAAGCGTTGCGAGAAGCGGTTTCATCGGGTTGTTCCTTCTTCAAGGAGGGGTTCGGGAGCGGTTCAGTTCACCTGGACCTTCGGGGCTGCGCCGGTCCCGAAGAGGCCGTTCTGCGGCGGTGCGACGGAACCGGCGGGCGCGGGATTGCGGGCGCCGCCGCGGTCGTCATCGTCATCCTCGTGGTCCATCTCGACGATCTGCAACGTCGCCGGATCGAGCTTGACCTCGATTTCCCGGCCGTCCCTGTCGCGGCCCCTGATCTCGTAACAACCATCGTCGATCTCGAACCTGCGCACGGTCCAGCCGTTCGCTTCGGCCGCCTGCATCGCGGCCTCGCGCGGCTGCCACTGGTCACGAGGCACGCGGCAATCGTCGTCGTCGGCCAGCGCGGCGCCGGCGGGCAGGAGGGCGATCAGGGCGAGTGTGGTCAGGGTCTTCTTCATGGCAGGGTCTCCTTGTCATCTGCTGAGGGCAATCTGGAGGTCCGACCTGAGGGAATCCTGACAGATGCGCGATTCCCGCTTCAGCTTGCCGTCAGGAAAATGGCCCCGCCGGTGAGAGCGGGGCCAGACAGGCTGCGGGCGCGGGCCTCGTGTTCGACACCTGACACAAAGTGCCTGCTTCTGCACGGTCACCCGTCGGGGCCGCGCGCTGCCACTTGGCACGCCGGTCGGCATGCCGCGCAGCGCCCGCCCGGGGGGCGGTCGGGCGCTGCGCGGCGGCGCGTGCCGCGCCTTGATTCCGCGCATTTGGAGCAAGACCTGAACGCCCACCCAGGGCCATTTTCGAAGCGCCTCGTGCACCGCAGCCCGCTGCATCCTGTGCGACAGCTTCATTGGGCACCATCCATCAGATGTCGAACACTGGGGGCAGGCATGGCAATGGGCCATGCCGCATGTTCAGGCGAATTCGAAATGCTCGAAGCGGACGCGGCGAGGCGTCTGGCCCTGTGCTTGCAGGCCCTTGAGGATCCCGTCCTTCAGGCCGGTCGGACCGCAGAACCACAGGTCGGCCTGGCTGACGGCGAAGGGCGCCGCGCTGATCAGGCGATCGGCCGTGAGCCGACCGTCGCGCGCCGTGACGACCACTTGGAAACTGAACCTCGGGTTGCGGGCTGCCGCGGCGCGCAGCGTCTCTGTCCCGATCGCCTCTTCCTGTGTGCGAACGCAGTGGACGAGGTGAATGTCGCGCTGCTCCGCCTCGGTCAGGCTTTGCGCCCAGGCGAGGAACGGTGTGATGCCGATGCCGCCGGCGAGCCAGATCTGGCGCGCACCGCCCTTGCGGAAATCGAACCGTCCATATGGCCCCTCGATCTGCACGCGCATCCCGGTCCGCAGCTTGTGAGGAAGACTCCGGGTCCACCCGCCCAATGCCCGGACGCAGAACGTCAGGGCGCCATCAGGGCGCGGGGCGCTGGCGATCGTGAACGGGTGCGGCTCGGACAGTCCCGCCTCCGGCGCACGAAGAAAGGCGAATTGCCCGGGCCGCCACCGCATGGCCCGCCCCTGCGGGCAAAGCGTCAGCGTTGTGGTGTCGCCGGTCTGGGTGATCCCTGTGACGGCGTATTCCCGGCGCCGCAGGCGCGGGGCAACCCACTCGGTAAGGATCCAGGCCACCACCCCGGCGATGCCGAAGGCGTTCAGCACCACCTTGAATGTCGGGTCCACCCCGGCAGGCATGTCAACGAAGAACTGATGAAACAGCACGATGGCAAACAGGGCACCCATGAAACGATGGCTGAAGCGCCAGATCTGATAGGGAATCTCCAGCCCGATGAAGGGCAACCGCCGGAACCAGCTGACCGCAACCAGCGCAAGAAGCGCGTTGAAGGCAAGCTCCCCCGCCTCTTCGCCAAGCTCACCAAGCGATGTTTCGCGCACGACGCGATCAAAGTCCGGCTCGATCTGCTGATGCAGGATCATCAGGACCATCGCGGAGATGCCCAGCCATTTATGAACCCGATACATGTGATCGAGGCCACCGAACAAGGGCTCGACCAGGGGCGGCCGTGCGGCGAGGATCAGGCTCTGCGCCATCGCGACAACTGCCGCGGCCCCAACGGCAATGCCGAATGCCGCATCCGCACCGTAGGGCGCATAAGTCTCGAAGCCGAGCCGCGCCACAATCAGGCACAACAGCCCCACCAGCACAGGTCCGCCAAGGGACAGGGGCGAGAACCCCGGAAGCCGGGGAAGGAAAGAAAAGCCCCGCACGGGGGCATTGCTGTCGCCATGCCCGGCATCAGTCATTGTCGCCTCCCTTGCGATCACGGCGGGGGCGATCGTCCTTGTCCTTGTCCTCGTCCTCGTATTCGAACTCGATCACTTGCAGCGTGCCAGGATGGACCGTCACCTCGATCCGGCGCCCCTCGGCGTCGCGACCGTCGATCTCGTAGCAGCCGTCGTCGATCTTGATCCGGCGCACCGTCCAGCCATTTTCCTCGGCCATCCGGGCGACAGCGTGGCGCGGCTGCCAGTCGGCCATCGGCACGAAGCAGTCGTCATCCGCCAGCGCCGCACCGCCCGGAACGATCGCGAGAAAGCCGAGAATCGTCAATGTCTTCTTCATGGGCCAAACTCCTCGCTACGGCCATCTTGACACAGTATATGCACGGTGAAGCTGACAGCAGCCTGAAGGAACGCGCCCCGACGGTTCAGCTTCATGTCAGCCCGGCGGATAATGTAAGGTCATCGCAAGAGGACGGGGACGAGGATGCGCATCCTGCTGATCGAGGACGATACGGTTCTGGGGGCCGCCGTGCGCGACCAGGTCGCGGCGGACGGGCAGTCGGTGGATTGGGTGACGCGCCTCGATGCGGCGGGCGATGCGGTGAAATCCGCATCCTACGATCTGATCCTGCTCGACCTCATGCTGCCGGACGGGCGCGGGATCGGGTTTCTCAAGGGCCTGCGCGCGCGCGGAGACGTGACCCCGGTCATCATCCTGACCGCGCTCGACCAGGTGTCGGACCGGATCGAGGGGCTGAACGCGGGCGCCGACGATTACCTCGTGAAGCCCTTCGATCTCGCGGAGCTGTCCGCGCGGATCGGCTCGGTCGCCCGGCGCTATAGCGGCAATCCGAACCCCATCGTGACCCATGGCCCGCTCGACATCGACCTTGCGGCGCGCAGCGTGCACCGCGACGGCAAGCCGGTCCAGCTGACCGCGCGGGAATGGGCGCTGTTCGAGGCATTCCTGGCGCGTCCCGGTCAGCTTCTGTCCAGGGCGCAGCTGGAGGAGAAGCTCTACGCCTTCGACGCCGAGGTGGAAAGCAACACCATCGAGGTCCATGTCAGCCGCCTGCGCAAGAAGCTCGGGAGTGCCGTGATCGAGACCGAGCGCGGCATGGGCTACCGTCTGGGCAAGCCATGAGGCGGCCCGCGAGCCTTCAGGGCCGGCTCGGCCTGTCGCTCGGTCTCGCGCTGACGGTGCTGTGGCTGCTGGCGGCGACGGTGACTGCGGTGGTCGTCCGGGGCGAGATGGACGAGGTTTTCGACAGCGCCCTGCGCGAGACGGCGGAACGGATCCTGCCGCTGGCCGTGACCGATATCGTCGGGCGGGAAGATCAGGGGATCACGCAGCGGCTCGCGCCGATCCGGGAGCACGACGAGTTCTTCACCTACCTCGTGCGCGATGCCGAGGGGCGCATCCTGCTGCAATCCCACGCGGCCGATCCGGCGGTTTTCCCGCCCTGGGATGGACCCGGGTTCCGGCGGACCGCCACCCACCGGCTCTACGGCGACGCGGCGCTTCGGGACACGATCCGGATCACCGTGGCCGAGCCGCTGGCCCATCGCGCATCGGTCGCGCGGGAAATCCGGATGGCCCTCGGCCTGCCGCTCCTGATCGTGCTGCCGGTCGCGCTGGTGGCGATCATTCTCGCCGTCCGTTTCAGCCTCGATCCGTTGCACCGGTTCCGCGCCCGGCTGGAGGTGCGCGGCGCGCGCGACCTGTCGGAGGTTCCTCACGAGGGGCTTCCAACCGAAATCGGCCCGCTGGCCGACACGCTGAACAGCTTGCTGGCCAGATTGCGCAAGGCGTTCGAGGCCGAGCGCAGCCTTGCCGCGAACGCGGCACACGAGCTGCGAACACCGCTGGCCGGCGCAATCGCTCAGGCACAGCGGCTTCGGTCGGAGACGCATGAGCCAGCCACCCAGGCGCGTGCCACCCAGATCGAGGCGACGCTCAAGCGCCTGACCCGGCTTTCCGAGCGCCTCATGCAGCTCGCGCGGGCCGAAGGCGGGCGGCTGCGGATGGACCAGAGCGCGGATCTGAGGCCGGTCGCCCGCATCGTGGTGGACGATATCGGACGCGCGGGCGCTCAAGGCAGGATCGAACTGAACCTTCCAAACGCCGCTGTCATGTCGGACCTGGACCCTGACGCCTTTGCCATCGCGTGCCGGAATCTCGTGGAAAACGCCCTCCGGCACGGGGCAAAAGACACGCCAGTCGAGGTGACGTTGATGGCGGACGGCCTCCTGGTGGTCGCAAACGATGGTCCCGTCGTGCCGCGCGAGATGCGCGATCGTCTGACGGCACGCTTCGAGCGGGCGAACGCTGCTGGCACCGATGGCAGCGGGCTTGGCCTTGCCATCGTCGCCGCCATTGCCGACCGGATCGGGAGCGCGCTCGTTCTGGAGTCTCCGCGTCCGGGAACATCTTCCGGTTTCCAGGCGTCGCTCAGGGTGCCGACCGAAGTCCCGGACACCACTGCGAGGCGCGGCGCGTAGCCGGAGGCAGCGCCATATCGTGGCGGCGGTCTCGGGCAAACCTTGCGATCTGGCGCTCACTCATTCGCGACAAGCCTGGGAGGGAACCGCTCGTTCGCGCGGCGCCAGGCGATCAGATCCTCGATCGAGACCAGCTTGAGACCGTAGCGACGGGCGAAAGGAACGAGGTCCGGAAGCCGTGCCATCGAGCCGTCGGGCATCGCGATCTCGCACAGGACGCCCGCCGGGGCGCGCCCGGCCAGGCGGGCAAGGTCCAGCGACGCCTCGGTATGCCCGGGACGACCCAGCACGCCTTCGGGATGGGCGCGCAGTGGAAAGACATGGCCGGGCCGGTTGAAATCGGCGGCAACGCTGCGCGCATCGGCCAGCGCCCGGATCGTGAGGGCGCGGTCGGACGCGGAAATTCCGGTTGTCGTCCCGGCGCGCAGATCGCATGTGATGGCAAATCCGGTGGACTGGTAATCGGTGTTGTTCGCCACCATCTGCGGCAGCTCGAGCGACGCGAGGCGTTCGCCGGTCATCGAGACGCAGATCAGCCCGCGGCCCTCGATTGCCATGAAGTTGATCGCCTCCGGGGTCACGGCATCGGCCGCCATGATCAGATCGCCCTCGTTCTCGCGATCAGCATCATCCACGACCACGACCATCTCGCCGCGCGCGATGGCGGCCACGGCATCCTCGATCGGATCGAGCGCGATGGCGATGGGGCAGGTTCCGTCATCGTCGTGAAGACTGCGGATTTCGGTGATGCTGTTCATTTCTCGAATATTCTCCCGTTTCTGGCCGCTCAGAGCGCGCGGACGAGCCCGCCATCGACCAGCAGACCTTGTCCCGTGATGTATCCCGCCTCCTCCGAAAGCAGGAAGGCGATGGTGGCGCCCATCTCGGTCTCGACCGCCGCGTAGCGTCGCATCGGGATCTTCGCCAGCGCGTCGGGGTTGGTCGGATGGTTATCCACAAAGCCCGGCAGCACCGCGTTGATTCGCCAGCCCTCGCCGCCGTGGCGCGCCACCGCGAGCTTGATGAAACTGGCCAGCGCCGCCCGGAACACCGCCGACAGCGGATAGGTGAGCTCGGGTTCGCGCGCGGCATAGGTTGACACGGCCACCACCGCGCCAGCGCCCTGCCGGGCAAAGACAGGCTGGAGGTGGCGCAGCAGCTCGACCGTGGGCATCAGGATGATATCCATCGCCTTCTTCCAGTCGGCCGCCGGCAGCGCGAGGATCTCGCCCTTTGGCGGGTGGCCGGTGTTGATCACCGCCCCGTCGATCCGGCCGTGCCGTTCCAGCGCAACCTCCACGAGGCGCGCCAGGTCCTCGGACCGGGTGACATCCCCCCGCAGGGCGATCGCGCCGAGTTCCTCCGCCACGGCGTCGATTTTCTCGCTTCGTGACATGAGCACGAGCCGCCAGCCGCGCGCGGCCAGTGCCCGCGCCGCGCCGAGACCGATGCCGGCGCTTGCCGCCGTGACGACGGCCACCCCGCCCTCCTTTGCCGGATTGTCAGCCATGGTTCCTTCCTTCCTTCCTTCCTTCGCAAGGATGCCTCGGCCCCGGGGGGCCTCAGACCTCGGGCCGCCAGAGGGCAGGAACGTATTCGTAGCCCTGCCCGGTCCGCACGACATGCCCGAAGCCCGGGAACTCGAGATGCATGCCGCCGATCGCGATCCCGTCGCTTGCCACCCGGTCGAGGATCTGCCGCCGGGTGTTGCGGCCCTGCTCCACATCCACGTCGAAGACCATGCCGACCTCGGGCCGCGCGATCTGGATCACGGGAACATGGGTGATATCCCCCCAGATGAGCAGTTCCTCATCGCCGCTGGAAATGTGCCAGCCGCTATGTCCGGGGGTATGCCCGGGCAGGGCGACACGGCGGATGCCGGGCGCGACTTCTTCCTCGCCCACGGGATGCCAGCGTCCGGCATAGGCCTTGCGCAGGCCCCGGGCATAGCCGTTCACATGCTCGGAGACCCCGACGGCATCGGTCGGGGGGGTATCGCCATACCAGTGGCGCTCTTCGTCAACCGAGAGGAACACCTCGGCGCGCGGGAACACCGCCGCCATGTCGGCATCGAACATGCCGCCGGCGTGGTCGGCGTGAAGGTGGGTGAGCAGGATCCGGTCGATGCGACCGGGATCCACCCCCACCGTCATGAGATTGGCGATCATGCGCCCCATGGTCGGCCCCATCTGATCACCACAGCCGGTATCGACCAGCGTCAGGCTGCCGCGATGCTCGATCAGGTAGCCACCGACGGTCACATGCGGCTCAGGCGGGCGGAAGCGCGCGGTCAGGGCCGTGGCCACCTCATCGGGCGTCAGGCCGTCCAGCACCTCGGGCGGAAGCGGGATCAGCCCGTCATTCACGGCAGTCACGATGAATTCCCCGACCCGGCGACGGCAGGTGCCACTCACCTGCTGGACGGTCTGGTTGTCGGACATATCGTTCTCCTCTCGGTTGGCCTTTGCCTGGTTGCCGTCAATGGCAGGCCCCGGGCCTGCCATTGCAGAGCTTCAGAAGAACTTGGCGAGACGCACCAATGCCGTGAGGTCGCGCTCGAAGGTGTTCTTGGCATCGACGTCGGTGCCGAGTTCCATCACGAGCTGGGTTGTCGGGTTCAGCATCTGCGACCAGGCCCCGCGCACCGTGGTCACATGCATGTCGCCCTGCTTGACGCCCGCCCATTTCTCTTCGCCGCCGCGCGTCGTGCTGACCCCGAGGGAAAGGGTCGTCATGTCGCTGGCATGGTAGTTGAGCCACCCGAGCGCCGTATAGCTCGGATCCTTCTTGATCGTGATGCCGCCCGGGCCATCGTCATTATCCCCGTAGATCGTCACGTCCCCGACCAGATCCACCGACCATTTCGCGTTGATGTTGAAGTAATAGACGGGCTGGACAGTCAGCGACCAGCGATTGGTCCCGAGACCGGCCTTGTTGGCGTTGTAATCGCCGGTGGGCAGGTTGAGATATGTCGCGATCGCCAGGTAGCGGTTGCGCTCGGGATCGTTGAACGGCCAGACGGTGGCGACGAGCGATGTATCCCCCATGCTGAAGCTCTTGGTGTTCAACGGCATGCCGCCAATGGACATGTCATCGAGACGACCGAAGGGTTGCACCACGTTGATATCGGCCAGCATGTTGCCGATCTCGAAGAAATACACATAGCGGGCGATGCCGATGTCGGTGTCGAGGCCCGATCCGGGAACCTTGTCTCCGTTGGAATCGACATAGGTGTCGGATGTGCTGTGGAGATAATACAGCAGCCCGAGATGCGTGCCCGGCGGGGCCGGCATGAAGTCGCGGGGTTGCGCGTCGGCGGCCAGGGCCCCACCGGCCCCGAATGATCCGAGCATGGCGGCCGAAACCAGCCCGAGCGCGCCCCGTCCGAGCGCTCCGAAAACGTCTTTCATCGGTATCCTCCCTTACGTCCTGTTTGCGTTTTTTTTCATGCCGCGCTCCCCGTGCTGCCCCGGGGGCAGCACGGGCGCCTTCGACCCTCCTGGTGTCTCGCCTCAGAGCGGGCGGTCGCGCCAGGTCGGCTCGCGGAGTTCCTTGCGGAATGTCGGCTTGCGCTGCTCGAGCTTGACGCCGATCTTCGGCAGCACCTTCTCCACCAGCAGTTCGTTCGAGCGCAGCAGCTTGTCCACCGGGCCGGGGCCGACGCCCATCCAGGGAACGATCATTTCCATGTTATAGGTCTCGATTATGTGCTCGAGCTTGCGCGCGACGGTGTCCACCGAACCCGCGATCGCATAGCCACGGTCCACCATCGACTCGTAGGTATTCGGGATCGGCCCCTCCTCGCCGGGGCGGCGCAGCGCCTCGTTGAAGCCGAAATGGTCATGCCAGCCGGTCCAGATGTAGCCGAGCGCATTCTTGCCGATGTTGAATGCCTCTTCGTCCGTCTCCGCCACCACGATGTCGCGGAAATGTCCCATGTTATGACCCCACTTGATATTGGGATCGCGCTTGAGCGCCTCCTCGTGATAGGCGTCCATGCAGGACCGCAGGATCTCGTCGATGGGCGAGAAGATGATGGGCCAGGCGCCCTCCTGCGCCGACCAGCGCATCGTGTTGGGGCTGAGCGTGAAGGGAACCATGACCTCGATGGTCGAGGGATCCTGGAGCGTGTTCGGCGCGATGCCGATTGCCTTGAGCGTGTCGCCGTCAACCATGTCGGGGGCCAGCATCTTGGTCTTGGGATGGTCCCACCGGATGTTGTCCGGCGGCACCTGCCAGTGCTTGCCCTTGTAGGAGAAGGTGGTGTTGTTCAGGAGGCCTTTGATGACGTCATAGGCTTCCTGGAACAGTTCGCGGTTGATCGCGTCGTTCCTGGCATAATCCGGATCGGTGGCGAAGGTCGCGACCGCGCCGTTCTTCTGGCCGATGGTGGTGACGTGACGCGCCTGATAGCCGCGCGCGAAACCCGCGAACATGCGACCTTCGGAGAAGTGATCGAGCATCGCGAGATCCTCGGCAACGAGGATCGGGTTGCGCGCCGGCAGCACCGTGGCCATCTGGCCGATGCGGATCCGCTTGGTGAATCCTGCCGCCCACGCCCCCAGGAGAATCGGGTTGTTCGAGATCTCCAGGCCTTCCAGATGGAAATGATGCTCCGAGAAGGCCACGAAGTCGAACCCGAGCTCCTCGATCTGCTTGATGACCCGGGCATGTTCATTCAGCGACCGCTGATAGTAGGTCGGGTCGGCCCCGGGGTTCCTTGCCCCCTTCAACTCGTCATGTTTGGCGGCCGAGGCCGGCAACAGGAACGCTCCAAAACGCATTTTAACTCCTCCTCCTGATTTGTATTGCAGGTGCTCTATCCGCGCGCTCCGGCGCTGATATTTTCTTCCGGCACAGGCCCGCCGACGCTCGGGCGGCCGAATGTTTTCCCGGATCGCGCCAGCGCGAATTCGACCATCTGCTCCGCGATGGTATCGAGCTGGAAACGAACGCTTGCGTCGATGCAGACGCCATCGCCATCGAAGACGGGACCGCTGGAGTTGATCATCCCCCCCATCGGGGTCGGCCATCCGCGCAGCGCATGTGCGATCGAGCGCAGCGCGGCCAGGGTCTGCCCGGCCGCCTGCCATCCTGCGCCGCAGGCGATGCACCCGATCGGCAACCCGTCGAAATAGACCCTCGGATCGCGGCTCATGTCCTCGGTATAGTCGAGCGCGTTCTTCACAAGCCCCGAAACCGATCCGTGATAGGCCGGCGAGCAGATCACCACACCATCCGCGGCGCGCATCAGCGCGATCATCCGTTGCGCGGCCTCGGTTCGCTCGACCTCCTCGGGGGCATAGAGCGGCAGATTCAGCGATTGCCCCGACAGCAGTTCGGTGCGCGCGCCCGACGCCCGCGCCCGCGCAAGGACATGGGTCAGCGCCTTCTGACCGGTGGATTGCGCGCGCAAAGTTCCACCAATCCCCAGAATCAGGGGCTTTGTCCTGTCCGGCATATTGTGTTTTCCTCCCGTCGTCGGAATGCCGCGCCGCGCCATCCGGCGTTACGGCGACACTCTCGAAAAAGTTATCACGGCATTTTCGGACCAGTTAGGAACGAGTCGCGAATGTTCACCAGTCAAACACCCCCCGCCCGCTTTTCGCGTTCGCGCGACAGGTCCAGCGCCACGTCCACGATCATGTCCTCCTGACCGCCGACCATGCGCCGTCGCCCGAGTTCCACCAGAATATCGCGGGCGTCGATCCCGTAATTGCGCGCGGCGGTCTCGGCATGGCGCAGAAAGCTGGAATAGACCCCCGCGAATCCGAGCGCGATGGTCTCGCGATCCACCTGCACGGGGCGGTCCTGGATCGGCCGCACCAGCCGGTCCGCGGCGTCCATCAGGGCGAAGAGGTCGCAGCCATGATCCCAGCCCAGCCGCTCGGCCACGGCGACGAAGGCCTCGAGCGGGGTATTGCCCGCGCCCGCGCCCATCCCGGCCAGCGAGGCGTCCACCCGAAAGGCCCCGCCCTCCACCGCGACCACCGAATTGGCCACCGCGAGCGAGAGGTTCTGATGGGCGTGGATGCCGATCTGGGTCCCGGGGTCCAGCACGTCGCGATAGGCACGGATACGCTCGCGCGCCCCGTCCATCAGAAGCGCCCCAGCCGAATCGGTAACATAGACGCAATGCGCGCCATAGCTTTCCATCAGCTTCGCCTGAAGCGACAGTTCCTTCGCGGGCAGCA
>JACIYT010000025.1 GCA_014359765.1 Roseovarius sp. | reverse complement strand
ACGGATACAAAACACCCACTCAGATCAGGGCTGAGCAAAAAGGCCTTGAAACCGACGCTGCCACGGTGATCATGATGGCAGCCTAACCAGCGCAAAGCACTGTCTCATAACCGTGCCCCAGTACATGGCGACTAGCAGAGATCAGATCGCGGCTTCCGTCATTGTCCGGTTTTCAGGGAGAACCTCGGGGAGTTTCAGCGACGAGCACAGTAAGCTCTTGCTTCGGACCTTGATCCGATGTGGGAGCAGGCCTTCTCCTCTGTTTCGTCTGGCATTGCTCGCCAATCAGGCAAACCTTCCGAACGGCACCACTGAGCCTCGCAACCCAAATGCAGTGGCGTGGTTGAATTGCAGGCCTGCATCGCGCCATAAGGCGCGTCCTCGCCCTCCTAGGCGATCAGACCAACCCAACATCTTGGAATTTCGAGGTTAATGGCGCACCCATCAGGATTCGAACCTGAGGCCTTCGCCTTCGGAGGGCGACGCTCTATCCAGCTGAGCTATGGGTGCGCAGTAGAACCGTCAGGCCCTGACTGCTTACGCAGTGCTTACGCGACTTCTCCAGCCTTTAAATCGAAAAACGATCTGCTCGGCAAGAGCTTGGTATCACGTCTCTTTCTTAGTCCTCTTCATCACGGCATCCCCTTGACATCAGCCTTCGGAGGGCGACACTCTATCCAGCTGAGCTATGGGTGCAGACCGGCCGTGCAGTTTCACGTCGGCGCCGGGCGGGGATTACCAGAGGATCGGCGGCCCCGCAATCGCTAATTCAGGCGAAGAGCTCATGCGCCAGCTCCAGTGCCTCGACCAGCCGATCCACCTCGGCCCGCGTGTTATACATCGCAAACGACGCGCGGCAGGTGGCGGTGACGCCGAGGTGATCCATCAGCGGCCCGGCACAGTGATGGCCCGCGCGCACAGCGATACCTTTCCTGTCGAGGATGGTCGAGATGTCATGGGCATGGGCCAGCCCCTCCATCGTGAAGGAAAAGATCGCCGCCTTGTTTTCCGCCGTCCCCTGCAGCCGCAGCCAGTCGATCCCCGAGAGCCGCGCCCGCGCACAAGCCGCAAGATCGGCCTCATGCGCGGCGATGGCCGCCATGCCGACCCCCATCATGTATTCGAGCGCAACACCGAGGCCGATGGTCTGCACGATGCCGGGCGTGCCCGCCTCGAATTTCATCGGCGGGTCGTTGTAGGTCACGCGGTCCCGCGTCACCTCGCGGATCATGTCGCCGCCGCCCATGAAGGGGCGCATCTCGGCCAGGCGCTCGGATTTCACGAAGATCGCGCCCGAACCCGACGGGCCATAGAGCTTGTGGCCGGTGATCGCGTAGAAATCACACCCCATTTCGTCGATATTCACCGGCATGTGCACCGCCGCCTGCGATCCATCGACCAGCACCGGCACGCCCCGCGCGCGCGCCGCCTCGCAGATGGATTTCACATCAACAACGGTTCCCAACACATTGGAAAGATGCGTGATTGCCACCAGTTTCGTCTTCGGCCCGATGGCGTCGATCACCTTTTGCGGATCAAGCGCCCCGCGCGCGTCCACCTCCACCCATTTCAGCACCACGCCCTGTCGCTCGCGCAGGAAATGCCACGGGACAATATTGGCGTGATGCTCCATGATCGACAGCACGATCTCGTCGCCCGCCGCCATGCGCGGCATGGCCCAGCCATAGGCGACCATGTTGATGCCCTCGGTGGTGCCGGAATTGAGCACGATCTGCCGCTCGTCCGCGACGCCCAGGAACCGGGCGATGATGCCGCGCACGGCCTCGTATTTCTCGGTGGCGAGGTTCGAGAGATAGTGCAGCCCCCTGTGGACATTGGAATATTCATGCGAATAGGCGCGCGTCACCGCCTCGATCACGGCGCGCGGCTTTTGCGCCGAGGCGCCGTTGTCGAGATAGACCAGCGGCTGGCCGTTCACCTCGCGCGCGAGAATCGGGAAATCGGCGCGGATCTTCTCGACATCATACATGGCTCATATCCCTCCCATCATCGGCACGCCGAGCAGGCTGAAGATCACGCTCAGCACCACCGCAAGCGCCACGACCGCACCCACCACCGTGCCCGCGGCGCGAAACAGGCTGCCAAAGCCATGCGCCGCATCGACAAAGACCAGCAGGATCACCAGCCCCCAGAGCCCCGCCACCATCACCACCAGCGCGCCGAGCGCCGGCGCCACCAGCGCCAGGACCCCGACCGCCACCTGCACCAGCAGCCGCAGCACCTGCATCCAGGTCAGCAGCACCAGCACATCGCCCAGAGCCCCCTGCCCGCCCAGCCACCGCCCCACATGGGTCAGCGCGACCACCGTGATCGCGAGCGCCCCGAACAGCACCATCGCGAACAGCGCCGGCATGTGAAAGGCCGGCCCCACCATGCCCATGGCCATCGGATCGGCGGGCGGGCTCATCAGGATCGACAGCACATAGACCAGCGTGTTGAGCACCGACATCAGCGCAAGGCCCAGCCAACCGGCCTCGACCGGCAGCCGCATCGCCAGAAGGCGCGACGCGGCGCTGCGCGGCTCGAACAGGCTCTGTCGCACCAATGCCCAGAAATCCGAACCGTTCATCGTCCGCCCCATCCCGCCTCGCGCAACCCCGATAGCCAGAACCACAGGAAAACGCCACACCAGATCGCGCCGACAGCCGTCAGCCCCGGGCCGGGGCCGACGAAACCGGCCACCAGCCCGTGCAGCAGGAGCACCGGCGCCGCAGCCAGAAACGCCCAGAACAGCGCGATCCGCGCCCCGAACCCCGTGACGCGCCCGCCCAGAAGACGGCCGAGCGCCCAGCCGAGCCCGGCCAGAAGATAGAAGGCAAGCGGCGCGATGACGATCCAGCCAAGCAGCGCCCCGCCCAGCATCGGCGCAAGCTCCGCGCCCGACAGATGCGCCTCACGCGCGAGCCGCGGCCATTGCGCGACGAAGACCAGCGCACAGCCCGCCATCAGCAGCGCCAGCGCGCGATCCTCGCGCACCCCCATCGCCAGCAGCCGGCGCACCACCCGGCGCGGCCCGCGATAGGTGGCGACGATATCGCGCGCGACCGGCATCAGCCGCGCCGCCGCTCCAGCCAGGCCTCGAAATGCCCCATGATCTCTTCGCGCAACTGCTCGTCCTCGATCTCGGCCACCGCCTCGGCGAGGAAGGACATCACCATCAGATCGGCCGCGATCGGCCTCGGGATCCCGCGCGCGCGCAGGTAATAGAGCGCGTCCTCGTCGATCGCGCCCGAGGTCGAGCCATGCGAGCAGGCCACGTCATCGGCATAGATCTCCAGTTCCGGCTTGGCGAGAAACTGGCTGTCCTCATCGAGCAGCAGCGCCTGGCTGATCTGGTAGCCATCGGTCTTCTGCGCGCCGGGCTTCACCAGGATCTTGCCCTGGAACACCCCCGTTGCCCCATTGGAGAGCACCTTCTTGAACACCTGCCGGCTCTCGCCGCGCTCTGCGTCATGGGTGATGAACACCGTGTCGTCGTGGTGGAAATTCGCGCCCCCGATCGCCGCGCCCGCGACATGGGCGCTCGCGTCGTCGCCCGCGATCTCGATCACGCATTCGTTGCGCGTCAGCACGCCGTTGACCGCGAGGGTAAAGGACTTGAAGACGGTCTCGCGCGCGAGGCGGGCAAAGACATGGGTGATCGCGCGCCGCTCGTGATCGGGCCCCTGGATGCGCAGGTGGTCAAAGCGGGCGCGCTCGGCCAGGTCCACCTCGAGCACCTTGTTGAACCGCGCCGCCGCCGGGCCGGTCTCGAAAAGCGTGAGCTCCGCGCCCTCGTCCAGCCGGATGCAGTGATGCAGGATCGCGTCCGAGGTCTCGGATGCGTGGACATAGACAAGATGCACGGGCTTTGACGCGCGCCCGGTCACATGGATCAGGACGCCATCGCGCGCCTGTGCGGTGTTGAGCGCCGCCAGCGGGCGCGCCACGGGCGCCTGCCCGCGCGCCTCGAGCGCGCCATAGAGATCGCGCGCCCAGTGGATATCCTGCGCCGCCGCCTCTGCCAGCCGCTCGATCCGCACGCCCTCCAGCGCCAGATCGTCGCTCGCCCCGGCGTCAAAGACACCATCGACAAAGACGATGCGCACCCGGTCCACCGTGCCGAACACCTCCGGCACGTCACCCCCGAACAGGACCGCACGCGGTGCCTCGGGCGCGATGAGATCGTCGGGGCGGGTGAATTTCCAGTATTCGTCGCGCCGCTGCGGCAGGCCCACCCCGGCCAGCCGCGCCTGCGCCGCCTGCCGCGCCGCCGTGATCCACGCGCCGCCCTCGGGCAGCGGGCGCGCATCGACGGGCGCGCGCTCCTTGCTCTGCGGGGCCGCCATCATGCCTCCTCCGCCAGGAGATCGGCATAGCCGTTCTTCTCCACCTCGAGCGCCAGTTCGGGCCCGCCGGTGCGGATGATGCGGCCATCGGCCATGATATGCACCACATCGGGCACGATATGATCCAGAAGCCGTTGATAATGCGTGATGACAAGGAAACCGCGATTTTCATCGCGCAGCGCGTTCACGCCCTCGGCCACCAGCTTCATCGCGTCCACGTCGAGGCCCGAATCGGTCTCGTCGAGGATGCACATGCGCGGGCTCAGCATGGCCATCTGCAGGATCTCGTTGCGCTTCTTCTCACCGCCCGAAAAGCCCACATTGACCGGCCGCTTGAGCATCTCGGCGTCGATCCTGAGCGTTTTCGCCTTCTCGCGCACCAGCTTGAGGAAATCGGCGGCGCTGATCTCCTCCTCGCCGCGCGCCTTTCGCTGCGCGTTCACCGCGGTGCGCAGAAAGGTCATGTTGCCCACGCCGGGGATCTCGACCGGGTATTGGAACGCCAGGAAGAGGCCCGCCGCCGCGCGCTCCTCGGGCTCCATCGCCAGCAGGTCCGCGCCGTCGAGCGTGGCGCTGCCTTGCGTCACGCGATAGCCGCCGCGCCCCGACAGGACATAGCTCAGCGTCGATTTGCCCGAGCCGTTCGGCCCCATGATCGCATGGACCTTGCCCGCCTCGACGGTGAGGTTGACGCCCTTGAGAATGGCCTTGTCCTCTTCCTCAAGATCGACGTGCAGGTTCTTGATTTCCAACATTTTTATTTTCCTTCCAGGGCGATGTGCAGTTCAGGGCCGGGTCATCATGCCGATGATCTCGATCAGATCCCTCGCATCGAGCCGCCGAGGCGTGACGTGAAATTCGGCCATGCGTCCTATCGTGCGGGCCGGCGGGCCAAGGAACCGCTCGATCCGGTGATATCTGCGGCGATTGGTGTAGTCGTCGAAAAGCACTTTTACCGGGCGGTCCGCGCGCAAGGCCACCGTCAGCGCGCAACCGGTGCGAAACCGACCATCCACCAGCACCAGATCGGGCTGCACGAAATCGTCACGGTCCCACACGCCAAGCGGGTAGCGCGCGTAGCGCGTCCAGCCACTGGTATCGGAGGGATAGCCCCAGGCCTTGGTCGGCCCGATATCGGCCCAGATCACCTCGACCTCGGTGCCCTCGGCGGGCGGATTGGCCGCGAACCAGCCGCGCATCATCGCGGCCCAGGCCTCGTCGCTCTCGACAGAGAACACCCGCTTGCCGGGCATTTCGGCGGCCAGCACGGTCGAACCGCCCGAGCCGTATTCGAGGATTGTCCGCGCGCCCTCGTAGGCTGCGCGCAGATGCGCCGCCTCGGCCTCGGGCAGGGTCAGCTTGGGGCGGGTGATGGTGGCGGTGTCCGACATCGGTGCGCGGCGGGGTTCAGCCCACCGACCCCTCGAGCGAAATCGCCACAAGCTGTTGCGCTTCCATGGCAAATTCCATCGGCAGCGCCTGAAGCACCTCGCGGCAGAAGCCGTTGACGACAAGCGCCACCGCCTCTTCCTCGTCCATGCCGCGCGCGCGGCAATAGAAGAGCTGGTCGTCATCGACCTTCGAGGTGGTCGCCTCATGCTCGACCCGGCTCGAATTGTTTTTCACCTCGATATAGGGAACGGTGTGAGCGCCGCATTTGTCACCGATGAGCAGGCTGTCACACTGGGTATAGTTGCGGCTGTTCTTTGCCCTGGGATGCATCGACACAAGCCCGCGATAGGTGTTCTGCGCGTGCCCCGCGCTGATCCCCTTCGAGACGATCCGCGAGCGGGTATTGCGCCCCAGATGCACCATCTTGGTGCCGGTATCGGCCTGCTGGTAATTGTTGGTGATGGCGATCGAGTAGAATTCGCCTTGGGCCCCGTCCCCGCGCAGGATGCAGGACGGGTATTTCCACGTCACCGCCGATCCGGTCTCGACCTGCGTCCACATCACCTTGGACCGGTCGCCCCGGCAATCGGCGCGCTTGGTCACGAAATTGTAGATCCCGCCGCGGCCCTCTTCGTCGCCGGGATACCAGTTCTGCACCGTCGAATACTTGATCTCGGCATCCTCGAGCGCCACAAGCTCCACCACCGCCGCGTGAAGCTGCGAGGTGTCGCGCTGCGGCGCGGTGCAGCCCTCCAGATAGCTCACATAAGCGCCCTTGTCGGCGATGATCAGCGTGCGCTCGAACTGGCCGGTATTCTCGGCATTGATGCGGAAATAGGTGCTCAGCTCCATCGGACAGCGCACACCGGGCGGCACATAGACGAAGGAGCCGTCGGAGAAGACCGCCGAATTGAGCGTGGCATAGAAATTGTCCGAGACCGGCACGACGCTGCCCAGGTATTTCCGCACGAGCTCGGGATGCTCGCGGATCGCCTCGGAGATCGAGCAGAAAATGACGCCGGCCTTTTTCAACTCCGCCTGAAAGGTGGTGCCGACCGAAACGGAATCAAAGACCGCATCCACGGCCACCTTGCGCGCCTCGGCGGGGGCCTCGCCCGCGCCCTCGACACCCGCGAGGATCATCTGTTCCCTGAGCGGGATGCCCAGCTTCTCATAGGTTTCGAGCAGCTTGGGATCCACTTCGTCAAGCGATTTCGGCTTGTTTTCCATGGATTTGGGGCGGGCATAATAATACTGCTTCTGAAAGTCGATCTTGGGATAATCCACCATCGCCCAGTCGGGTTCGCGCATCTCGAGCCAGCGGCGATAGGCGCCGAGGCGCCATTCGGTCATCCACTCGGGCTCTTCGTTCCTCGCGGAGATGAGGCGCACGATATCCTCATTGAGGCCCATCGGCGCGAATTCCATCTCGATCTCGGTTTCCCAGCCGTGCTTGTAGGCGCTGCCCACCTGCTGGACCGCCTCGACCGTTTCCCGATCGACGCCTTCCCTGACCTGCACCTCATCCACAGCCGACATTGCCTCTCTCCTGTCTCAGGCCAGCCTGGCCCGGTATCTCTGCCAGAGCCTTGCCCAGCTTTCGGCAAAGCGCAGGGCGTCTTCCTCTGTCACCTCCGGCCCGAGCGAGACGCGCAGCGCCGACGCGGCGGCGGTGGCATCATGGCCCATGGCCTCCAAGACCCGGCTCGCACGCACCTTGCCGCTGGAACAGGCCGAGCCCGCCGAGACGGCAAACCCCGCCAGATCGAGCGCCATGACCTGCGTTTCCCCTTTCCATCCTGGCGTCAGGAGGCAACTGGTGTTGGGCAGGCGGGGCGAATCTTTCCCGACAAAAATAGTCGTATCCGATATCTCTGCAATAGCAGATTCTAGAATGTTTCTAATTTTTTCCACGCGTGCCCAGACTCCCGCCGCCAGATCGCGCGCCGCCGCCTCGGCCGCGGCCCCGAAGCCCGCGATGCCGATCACGTTCTCGGTGCCCGCGCGTCGGCCCATCTCCTGACCGCCGCCCCTGATCCGCGCCGCGATCTCGGTGCCGCGCCGGACGACCAGCGCGCCGATGCCCTTGGGCCCGCCCAGCTTGTGCGCGGAGACGAGCGCCATCTGCGCGCCCGACCAGTTGAAGGCCACCGGCAGCTTGCCGAAACCTTGCGTCATGTCGCTGACGGCGAGGCCCTCGGGCAGGGTCTGGACGATGCCGGTCTCGGAATTGGCCAGTTGCAGCACGCTGCGCGCGGGATCGAGAACGGCAACCTGTCCGTTTGCGCCAACCTCCAGATCCTCGGTGATCCAGGCGCGCACCGCGTCATGCTCGATCGCCGCGCCGACAAGGCCGCGCCCGGCACAGGCCAGCGCCGCCGCCTCGGTCGCGCCGGAGGTGAATATCACATCCGCCCCCTCGGCCCCGAGCGCCGCCGCGACCTGCCCGCGCGCCCGCTCGATCAGCGCCCTGGCCGCGCGCCCCTCGGCATGGACCGAGGACGGGTTGCCCACCACGTCCATCGCCGCGATCATGGCCGCGCGCGCCTCGGGCCGCAGCGGCGCGGTGGCGTTGTAATCGAGATATGTCCGTTTCATCGCCCCGCTCCTGCGGCTGTCGCCCGGAGAGCGGGGGATCGGCCGCGGCTCTGCTCAGATATGGATCGCACGCCCGTAAGCGTCCAGCACGCTCTCGTGCATCATCTCGCTCAGGGTCGGGTGCGGGAAGACGGTGTTCATCAGGTCTTCCTCGGTCGTCTCGAGCTGACGGCCCACCACATAGCCCTGAATGAGTTCGGTCACCTCGGCACCGATCATGTGCGCGCCAAGGAGCTCGCCGGTTTTCGCGTCGAACACGGTCTTGATCATGCCCTCCGCCTCACCCAGCGCAATCGCCTTGCCATTGCCGATGAAGGGGAAGCGGCCGACCTTGATTTCATGGCCTTTTTCCCTGGCCTTGGCCTCGGTCAGGCCGACGCTCGCCACCTGCGGGTGGCAATAGGTGCAGCCTGCGATGCTCTCGGGCTTGACCGGATGCGGATGGCCGCCCGCGATCAGCTCGGCCACCATCACGCCTTCGTGGCTGGCCTTGTGCGCAAGCCAGGGCGCGCCCGCGATATCGCCGATGGCATAGAGCCCATCCACCCCGGTGCGGCAGTATTCATCGGTCACCACATGGGTGCGGTCCACCTTGACGCCGAGCGCCTCCAGCCCCAGCCCCTCGGTATTGCCGACGATGCCGACGGCGGAAATCACCGTGTCGAACGCGTGTTGCTCGACCTTGCCGCCCGCCTCGATATGCGCCGTGACGGTGCCTTTGCCCCGGTCGAGCTGTTTGACCATGGCTTTCTCCATGATCTTCATGCCCTGCCTGGTAAAGGCCTTCTTGGCAAAGGCCGAAATCTCGGCATCCTCGACCGGCAGGATGCGCTCCATCACCTCGACCACGGTCGTCTCGGCGCCGAGCGTGTTGTAGAAGCTGGCGAATTCGATCCCGATCGCGCCCGAGCCGATGACCAGCAGCTTTTTCGGCATCCTGGGCGGCACGAGGGCGTGCTTGTAGGTCCACACGAGATCGCCATCGGCCTCCAGCCCCGGCAATTCGCGGGCGCGCGCGCCGGTGGCGAGGATGATGTTCTTCGCCGTCAGTTCCTCGGTGCCCTTGTCGGTCCTGACGCTGACGCGGCCCCTGGCGGGCAGGCTCGCCGTGCCCATCACGACGGTGATCTTGTTCTTCTTCATCAGATGGGCCACGCCGCCGCTCAGCTGTTTGGCGACATCGCGCGAGCGTTTCACCACCGCGTCGAGATCATGGCCGATCCCCTCCGCCTTCAGCCCGAACTCCCTGGCCCGCTGCATCAGATGGAACACCTCCGCCGAGCGCAGCATCGCCTTGGTCGGGATGCAGCCCCAGTTGAGGCAGATGCCGCCCATATGTTCGCGCTCGACGATGGCCACCTTGAGGCCGAGCTGCGCAGCCCGGATGGCGGCGACATAGCCGCCCGGACCGGCCCCGATCACGATCACGTCAAAGCCTTGCGATGCCATGCGGCCCTCCCTCGCCGGAACTGCTCTGGTCTTAGCCCAGTTTCCACACGATCACAATGCAGCGGCGCCGCTCCGGCGCAGGCAGGCAAGGCGCAGCGGGTCCGGTCTCAGGCGGCCTCCTGCGCCTTCCGGACAATGGCACCATAGCCGCCCTCGGCCTCAAAGGCGCGTTCGGGCGCGGTGGAGGGCCGGCCAAGCGCCGCGTTGCGATAGGGAAACCGCCCGAAGCGGCGGATCACCTCGCGATGCGCGCGGGCATGAAGCAGGTTGCCCGGCCCGTGCTCGGGCATCCGCTCGCAGATGAGGCGCACGCAGCGGTCCTGATCGCAGAGGTTCTCGGAATGCATGAGCGGCAGGTAAAAGAACTGCCGCGCAGGCTCGTCGATGCGCATGTCCCAGCCCCGGCCGATGGCCAGCTTGGCTGCAGTCAGCGCGGCGCGGTCGGTATCAAACGCACGCGCCTCGCCCCGGAACATGTTGCGCGGGAACTGGTCGGTCAGGATCACATAGGCCAGCGTCCCGCTGGGACAGGTCAGCCACGACGCACAGGCCCCGGCGCGGGCATCTTCCCAGGCGTCGAGAAACCGCGCCCGGATCTGCGCGTCAAGCGCGTCATCGACCGCATACCAGCCCTCCGGCCCGACCTCATCGAGCCAGAAACGCAACACATCATCGGGCGACAGCATGGGATCCCCTCGCTTTCCCTGTCACATTTCATTCACCCTAAACCGGAATTCAGTCACTCCCCGATAACAAACTGTTTCAGAACCGTCATGATTCGTCGCTTCGGGCGCCTTCCCCGGCCCCCTGCGCCGCCTCGATGGCAATTTCCTGCGCGTATTCCACCGCCATGGGCGAGGCCGAGGGCGAGACCGGCGTGTAGCTCTCGGTCTGCGCCGCCGCAGGTGCGGCCCGCTGCGTCATCCGGTAGAGCGCATAGGCCACCAGCGCCGTCATCAGCACCGCAATATAGAGAAAATAGCCCTCCGCCCCGATCACCCCCATCATCCAGCCCACCATCAGCGGCCCGGCAATCGCCCCCAGCCCGTTGATGAACACCATGCCGCCCGCCGCCGCGGCCATGTCGTCATGCTCCAGAAAATCGTTGGTATAGGCGATGAGCAGCGAATAGAGCGGGTTCGACGAGCCCCCCACCAGAAACGCCGCCACCAGCAGCAGGGTGAAATTCCCCGACGCCATCATGCCGAGCACCGCGCCGAGCGCCGTGACCAGCGACACCCCCGCGATGAGCCGCCGCCGATCCATCCGGTCCGACAGCCACCCCAGCGGATATTGCGCCACCACCGCGCCCACATAGAAGGCGGCGACAAAGGCGGAAATCCCCCCCACGCTCAGCCCCACCTCGGCGCCATAGACCGCGGCCATGCCGAATTGCGCGGCAAAGACGCCCCCCGTCAGCAGCATCCCCACGCAGCCCAGCGGCGAGATCTTCATGATCTGGCGCAGCGACAGCGGCTTGGTGGTATCAAAAGCGGGGGTGGGGCTGACCGACAGCAGGATCGGCGCAAAGGCGAGCGACACCAGCACCGACGGAATGACAAAGAGCACATAGCCCGAGGGATCGGCCAGAACCAGAATCCCCTGCGCCGAGACGATCCCCACCATCTGCACGATCATGTAGAGCGAGAGCGCCTTGCCGCGCGTCTCGTTGCTGGCCGAATTGTTGAGCCAGCTTTCGGCGGTGACATAGACCCCGGAGAAACAGAACCCGATCAGCACCCGCCCCACGACCCAGGCCCAGGGCTCGGTGATCGTGGGATAGAGCACCAGCACGGCGGAAATCATCGAGCCAAGCGCCGCGAAGACGCGCACATGGCCCACCCGGCGGATCATCTCGGGCGCCATCCGCGAGCCAAAGAGAAAGCCCACGAAATAGGCCGACATGACAAGCGACATCTCGAAGGTGGAAAACCCCTCGAGCGCGCCGCGCACACCCAGAAGCGTGCCCTGCATGCCGTTGCCGACCTGCAAGAGCATCATCCCCAGAAGCAGCGCCCAGGCGCTGGAAAGAACCTGAAACATCACCCGTCTCCCATTCGCCGATCAGCCTCGCGCGGGCTGCGGCGCAATGTCGCGATCGTTTGCGACTCATTTCGTCGCGGTCGCGTCCCGCCTGTCAGGCTTTGGCTCCGGGATCAACAGGGAGGCGTCGCCATACGAAAAGAAACGGTATTCCCGCGCAATCGCATGGGCATAGATCGCGCGCACCCGCGCCTGTCCCATCAAGGCCGAGACCAGCATCATCAGCGTCGATTTCGGCAGGTGGAAATTGGTCATCAGCGCGTCGGTGACACGGAACGCGAAGCCGGGATAGATGAAGATATCGGTCTCGCCCTGCCACGGGACCACCTCGCTTGTCTGCCGCGCCGCCGTCTCGATCAGCCGCAGCGCGGTGGTGCCCACGGGGATGATCCGGCCACCGGCGGCGCGCGTCGCGGCAATCTCGGCGGCGGCGGCGGCGCTCACCTCGCCCCATTCGGCGTGCATCCTGTGGGTGGTCACATCCTCCACCTTGACCGGCAAAAACGTCCCCGCCCCGACATGGAGGGTGACATGGCTGAACGTGACCCCGCGCGCCGCCAGATCGGCCAGCACCACATCGTCGAAATGCAGCGAGGCCGTGGGGGCGGCGACGGCGCCGGGGCGGCGCGCCCAGACGGTCTGATAATCCTCGCGGTCCTGCGCATCCGCCGCGCGGCGCGCGGCGATATAGGGCGGCAGCGGCATGGCACCCGCCTCGTTAAGGGCAGCATCGAAATCCGCGCCCGCAAGGTTGAAGCGCAGCCGCGCCTGCCCCTCCACGCGCGCCACGAGCGTGGCCGAGAGCGCGCCCGAGAACACCACCTCCTCCCCCTCGCGCAGCTTGCGCAAGGGTTTGACCAGCGCCGACCATGTGCCATCGGCCTGCGGCTCGAGCAGCGTCACCTCGATGCGCGCGCCCTGCCCGCCCGCGCGCGCCCTTGTGCCGCTCAGCCGCGCGGGGATCACCCGCGTGTCATTGAGCACCAGCCGGTCGCCCGCGCGCAGCCAGCCACCCAGCTCCGCCACCGTGCTGTCGGTGATCGCACCGCCCTCGGCCACCAGCAGCCGCGCGGCACGGCGCGGGCGGGCGGGCCGCGTGGCAATGAGCGCCTCGGGCAGGTCGAAATCGAAATCGGACAGTTTCATCGGTCGGGTCCATCGAAGCGGGGCTGGGAGGGGCGGGCCTCGTTGCGCCGCGAGACATCGGGCGGCGCGCCCTCGAGCGTGGGCGCGGGCCGGCGGAACATCTCGCGCAGGAAGCCCGGGGTCAGCGCCGAGAGGGGATTGACCGAGACCTCGGGATTGTCAACCGATCCGCGCAGCGTGAAGTTGAACCCGAAGAGCCCCTCGCCGGCGCGCGGCGCCAGCGCGCCGCCGATGACATTGAGCACATAGACCGGCGAGAGCACGCCCTGCATGTCCATCCGCCTGTGCTCGAGGTCATAATAGCCGTCCATCGACAGCCCGACCGAGGCCCCGGTGGCGCTGCTGCCGGTGAGGATCAGCCGCTCGGGCGTGAGGCGAAACCGCGCCGACACCGCCCCGAAATGCAGCCCCTGCCCGTTGAACTGCTCCAGCAGACCCACCACGCTCACCGCGTTGAGAAGCACGGCCAGCGCGGGCGCGCGCTTGACGCGGATCTGCGCGATATCGAGCACGCCATCATGGCTGCCCGGTTCCGGGGCGGGCAGGAGCGTCAGCTCGAGCGTGCCGCCGCGGGCATCCTGCAACAGATCCGCCGCCGCCAGCGCCGCGCCCGCATCCGTCGCGCGGATCCGGAAGCCGCTGCGCCCGTCACGCGCCGGAAAGATATCGCCGGTGATCGCGGCGCGCCCGTTGACCTGCGCGCCAAAGCCGCCCCGCACGCCGCCCCGCGTGTCGAGATCGCCGCGAAAGCCGGTGAGCGCGATGCCGTCGGTGATCCGCAGCTCATCGAGCAGCAGCCGGACCGGGCCGCCCGCGCCATCGCCCCCGCCCGGGGCGCCGCGCCGCAGATCGACACGGCCGCCCGTCACCTCGACCGCCGGCGGCACCCCCGCACCGCGCCCGATCAGCGCCGCCTGCACATCGAGCCAGCCGTCGAGTTCGACCCGGCTGAACCGCGCCGCATCGAGCGTGCCGTCGGGCGCAAGGCTCACCTCGCCGGCCGCGCGCAAGCCCCCGGCCTCGATCGTCAGCGCGTCGATGCGCGGCGGCGCGCCGAGCGTCGCGGTCACGTCGAGCCGCCCGGTCGCCCCCGGCGCGAGCGTCCAGCCCAGCTCGGGGATGCCGAGCCCCAGCCCCGCCAGGTCCGAGCGCAGCACCGCCCGCGGCGCCCCGTCCCGCGGAAGCGCGATCTCCACCGTGGCCTGCCCGCGCCCCGACACCGCACCGGGTGGCAGGCCGATGCCGAATTCCTCCACGAAATCCTGCGACAGCTCCACCGTGCCGCGCACCCGGCTGCCACCGCCCGCGCCGGGGCCAAACGGCATCGTCCAGCTTCCCGAGAACGGCACCCGGCCGAGCCGCGCCTGCCCGGAAATCGCGATCCCGGCATTATCCGCCGCCAGCGCGAGCGCCCCGGCGCGCAGCACCCGTCCCGCGACCAGCGTGTCGCTGCGCAGATCCGAGAGCGTGCCACGCATGTCAAAGGCCACCTCCTCGGGTGTCAGGCCGGGCTTGAGCAACAGATCGAGCCGCCCGCGCAGATCGACCGCCCCCTCCGCCAGATCGACCGGCTGCCCGGCCTTCGCCATGAAGCGAAACGGCGGCGCGTCGAGCAGCGAAAGCGCGGCGGTGACGGGGCCGCGCACTCGCAGATGCGCCTCGGCGGGGGTCTCCCTGATCCGCAGGTCGGGAATGACGAAGCTGGTCCCCGAAATATCGAGCCGCCCGCCCATGGCCGGGGTGACATGGCCGCGCTCGGCATGAATGCTCAGCCGGTTGTCGCGGATCGCGCCATGGCCCTGCGCGCCCTCGATCGGCGGCACGTCGCGCACGAAGACGGTGGAGAAATCGGCAAAGTCGAACCCGACAAAGGCATCGGGCGGGGCATCCGGCGCCACCCGCAACGCCAGCTGGATATTGTTCAACCGCGCCGAAAGCACGTTCTCTTCCAGCCATGCGCGCGCCTTGTCCTTGAGCGTGCGCGGCCAGAGCGCGAGCAGCCGCTCGGGCGTGATCGCGTTCATCCGCCCCTCGACCAGCGCCGACCAGCCCTCCGGCCCGGCGCGCGCGCGCCCCCGCAGCCGCAGCACCTGCCCCTGGTCGCGCAGCCGGAAATCCCCCAGATCGAACGCGAAGGGCGCAAAGTCGAGCCGGATATCCGCCGCCGCTCCCTCGAAGACGACCGGCTCGGGATAGAGCCCGGCGGGGTTGGCCACGATCTCGCCCAGCCGTATCTGTGCCGCAAGCCCCGAGGGCCAGCCCGCCTCCATGCCGACAAGGCGCGCGCGCGCCTCCGCGCGGGCGCTGCCCCAGTCGCTCTCGATCGAAAGCTCGTCAAAGACGATCTCCTGCAATTCGGGGTCATAGCTCAGGTAGCTGCGCGCGGCACGGAACGGGATGGGCGCGGCGGCCTCGTTGGGACGCAGCGCGCCCGCCGCGATCCGCAGCGTGGCGCTGAGCGGGCCGAGCCGCCCGCCCGCGTCGATCTCGGCGCGCAGCGCGCCCGAAATCGGCGCCTCCAGCACGCCAAGCCAGGCGAGCGCCGGAAACTGCCCGGCGATCTCGCGCGCCGGCCAGTCCTCGAAGCGCAGGCCAAGCCCCGCCGCCGCGCTGCCCATGCGCCCCGAATAGGTCACTTCCAGTGCGCTGGCATAGCCGCGCGCGCCGAGCACGACCAGGTTCCCGCGCAAGGCGATCGCGTCGCCGCTCCGGCTGAGCGACACCTGCCCGCCATCGGCCGACCACACCAGCCCCGAGCGCGCATCCTCGTAGCGCAGGCTGAGATTGACGGCGCGCAGCTCGCGCAGCGCGGCGAGCGCGGGCTGCGCCAGCATCGCGCCGATCTGTTCGGTCGCGGGGGCCTCGGTCGCGGGATGGCGCCCCTCACCGCCGGCGGCCTCGAAGGCCACTGACAGCTCGCCGCTCTCGCGCCGGCGCAGCGCGAGCCGCCCCCCGTCGATCGCCACCTCCGTCACGAGAACCCCGCCCCGCAGGAGCGCGCCGCCCGACAGCGTGACATCGAGCGCGCCCAGATCGATCAGCGCCGCGCCGCCCGCGTCGCGCAGCGTCACCCCCCGCAGCGCAAGGCGCGGGGCCATGCCCGCGTCGAGCCCGAGGCCGAGCCTGCGAAAGGCGAGCCGGTGACCCGGCAGCGCCACGCTGATCTCCTGCGCCACCCGGTCGCGCAGCCAGGCGGGCGCGCTCACCCCGGACGCCAGCACCGCCACCAGCGCCACCGCCAGCACCACCAAGAGCGTCGCCCCCCCCAGGCAGAACTGCGCGAGATGATGCGGCAGGCCGCGGCGCATCCGGGCCCGGCGCGCGCCCGGGGGCGGCGCGGGCGCGGTGCGGTCTGGCGTCTCGTTTTCGGTCATATCGTCCGGTTGGGGGCCCGTGCTGCGGCCCCGGCTCTGCCTCATGGCTTTATTCTCGCCCTTCGAGGGCTAATATGGAAGGCACGAATGCGCATCACAAGCCCGAGAGGTTCCCATGACCGACACGCCCCGCCCCGCCCCCGATGTCACCCTGCCGCGCGATGGCGGCGCCGAGGTGCGCCTCGCCGATCTGCGTGGCGCGCCGGTGGTGCTGTTCTTCTACCCGCGCGACGACACCCCGGGCTGCACCAGCGAGGCGATGGCCTTTTCCGCGCTCAAGCCGGAATTCGACGCGCAGGGCGCGCAGGTCTTCGGCATTTCCAGGGACAGCGTCGCCAGCCACGAGAAATTCCGCGACAAGCACGGTCTGAGCGTGCCGCTCCTGTCGGATGCGGCGGGCGATGTCTGCGAGCGGTTCGGCGTCTGGAAGGAAAAGAAGATGTATGGCAAGACGTTCCACGGCATCGAGCGCTCGACCTTCCTGATCGACGCCGAAGGGCGGATCGTGCGCGAATGGCGCAAGGTCAAGGTGCCCGGCCATGCCGAGGAGGTGCTCGAAGCGGTGCGCGCGCTGTGAGCGCGTCGCTCTCGGAAATGGCCGTCGAGGTGCTCCGCACTGCCGATGGCCGCGCCAAGACCGCGCTTTCGCGCCGCCATGCCGCCGCGTGGCAGGCGGCGCGCGCCGCGGGCGCCCCCCTGCCCCTGGGCCGCGCCACGCCGCCCGACCGGCCTGCCCGGCCCGCGCGCCCCGCGCTTCTCGACCCGCGCGACGTGCCGCGCCGCCGCCCCGGAAGCCCCGCCGGCCGCCTCGCGATGCTGCACGCCGTGGCGCATATCGAGCTGAACGCCGTGGACCTGCACTGGGACATCATCGCGCGTTTTGCCGACACCCCCATGCCCATCGGGTTCCACGATGACTGGGTGCGCGCGGCGGATGAGGAATCACGCCATTTCAACCTCATGTGCGACTGTCTCGAGGAACTGGGCAGCCATTATGGCGCCCTGCCCGCCCATGCGGGCATGTGGCGCGCCGCCGAGGACACGGCGCAGGACCTGATGGGCCGCCTCGCCGTGGTGCCCATGGTGCTCGAGGCGCGCGGGCTCGATGTGACGCCGGGGATGATCGAGATTTTCGAGCGCGCGGGCATGACCTCGGCGGTGGACGCGCTCCGGGTCATCCACGCCGAGGAAGTGCACCATGTCGCCTACGGCTCCAAGTGGTTCCATTTCCTCTGCGGTCGGCACGATCTCGACCCCAGGCCGGTCTTTCACGATCTGGTGCGGCGCTATTTTCACGGCCCGCTCAAGCCGCCCTTCAACGAGGAAAGGCGCGCGGAGGCGGGGCTGCCGCCGGATTTCTACTGGCCGCTGGCCGAGGAGAGGCGCGCCGCGCCGCGCTGAGCCGCGCCCCCGGCCATCGGCAGGATTCCGCCATGCCGACGCAATATCGCCGCTTTCGCGCCCGCCCGCGGTCAAAATTCTTGCCCGCCCCGCCCCGGCTGTCTAAGCAATCGTCCAGGACGCCCGCCTGCGGCAAGGAGCGTCGGGAGGACACAGGGACATCGGGAGAGAATATCCGCGTGCGCACTAGACTGGCCATAAGACTGCATGACATCCTCGAACGCCATTTCCCCGAACGCCGGGTCTTCCTGCGTTCGGAGAGCGAAACGCGCTTCGTCCGGCTGCGCCCGGCAACCCAGCTGATCGCCGCCGCCGGTGCTGCGGCGATCGTGGGCTGGGCGATCATCGCCACCTCGGTGCTGGTGATGGATTCGATCGGAGCGGGCAATTTCCGCGAACAGGCCAGGCGCGACATGCAGACCTACGAGGCACGGCTCAACGCGCTGGCCGAGGAGCGCGACAAGCGCGCCGTCGAGGCGATCGCGGCGCAGGAACGGTTCGCTTCGGCGCTGGCACAGATTTCGCTGATGCAATCGGAGCTTCTGCGCTCCGAGACCCGGCGACGCGAACTCGAGACCGGAATCGAGGTGATCCAGGCCACGCTGCGCCGCACCATGGGCGAACGCGAGGCCGCCGCCCGCGAGGCGGCGCGCCTTGCCGCCACGCTCGAGAATGGTGCCGCCCTGCCCGAGGCGGGCGGCAATGGTGCGGGCGATGCGACGGTGGATTTCCTCACGGCGGCGCTTGCCGATGCCGCGCGCGAGCGCGACCAGACGCTTGCCGATACCCGCGATGCCCTGCGCCAGGCCGAGGACCTGGCCTATGAGCTGCGCCTCGTGAACGAGCGCAACGCCGAGATCTTCAGCCAGCTCGAGGATGCCTTGACCATCTCGGTCGAACCGCTGGAACGGATGTTCCGCAATGCCGGGCTCGATCCCGACCGCCTCATCAACACGGTGCGGCGCGGCTATTCGGGAATCGGCGGGCCGCTCGGGCCGGTCACGGTCTCGACGCGCGGCGCGGCGCCTGCGCCCGAGGCCGAGCGCGCCAGCCGCATCCTCGAGCGGCTCGACGAATTGAACCTCTATCGTCTCGCCGCAGAGAAGGTGCCGCTCGCTCTGCCGGTCCGCGGCGCGTTCCGCTACACATCGGGCTTCGGCAGCCGCTGGGGGCGGCTCCATGCCGGGACCGATTTCGCCGGAGCGCATGGCACACCGATCCACGCCACCGCCGACGGGGTGGTGCGCCATGCCGGCTGGCTCGCGGGTTATGGCCAGCTCGTCAAGATCGAACATGCCTTTGGCATCGAGACCCGCTATGCCCATCTCTCCAGAATCCGCGTGCGCCCCGGTCAAAGGGTCTCGCGCGGGGAGCGGATTGGTGATATGGGCAATACAGGACGTTCTACCGGCACGCATCTGCACTATGAGGTGCGCGTGGACGGCAGACCGATCAACCCCATGACCTATATCAAGGCTGCGAGAGATGTTTTCTAAGAGCAAGATCAACGAACCTGCCCAGAAACCCGCCGAACCCAGGCCGGCCCCCGAGAACCGTCTCGACGCCGCGCGCCCCGACGCCGCCGATTACCGCGCCGCCGCCCCCAAGGCCAAGCCGCCCGCCTCGGTGCTCTCGTCGGACCTGCATGTTCAGGGCAACCTGCGCACCACCGGCGATATCCAGGTCGAGGGCACGATCGAGGGTGACATCCGCGCGCATCTGCTGACCGTCGGCGAGGGTGCCACGGTCAAGGGCGAGGTGATCGCCGATGACGTGGTGATCAACGGGCGCGTCGTGGGCCGGGTGCGCGGCCTCAAGGTGCGCCTCACCTCCACCGCGCGGGTCGAGGGCGACATCATCCACAAGACCATCGCCATCGAATCGGGCGCGCATTTCGAGGGCTCGGTGCAGCGTCAGGACGATCCGCTTTCGGGCAACAAGGGTGGCCAGAAACCCGCCCCGCAGGCCGCCGCTGCGCAGGCTGCGGCCCCTGCGGCCCCTGCCCCGAAACCGGCCGAGACACGCCCCGCCCAGGGCTGACGGGCAGAGATCCGCAGAACGTGAGAAGGGCGCCCCGGCCCGGCCGGCGGCGCCTTTTTCATGGGCGGGTTCATGGGCTGGCAGCGGCGGCGCCCCCGATCAGAATTGCAGGCTCAGCCCGAGGATCGGCCCGGAGAAACTGCCATCAAACCCCGCGCCGCCATCGTCGTAATCGACATGGAGGTGACGGTATCCCACCGAGAGAAAGAGCCGCTCGCGCGCCTGCCAGTTGACCGTGGCCAGAAGCTGCGCGGTCAGATCCGAGCCCGCGCCAAAGCCACCGATATCGGCATAGCCGATCATCGACCAACGGTCGCCGAACCTCCTTGACGATCGCCCCGCCCTTCATGATGAGCGCGAGATTCTCCTCGGGTTGGTCGAGCCAGTCGAGCCCCGCCTCGGGATCCTCCGTTACCACCAGCAGATCGGCAAGCGCCCCCTCCTCGATCACGCCGAGCCGCCCGTCACAGGAGGCGCGCGCCCCCGAAAGCGCCAGGAGCTCGCCCGCCGCCCCCGTCGCGCACCGTGGTAAAGCCCCGCCGCAGCGCAGCCCCCGCCTGTCGCCCGGCCATCAGGTGCACGAAACCGATATCGGCAGCCATCGCCTGGAGCTGCGTCACCCCCACCAGCGTTGAATGCCAATGCGCGTCGATCAGGCCGGGGATCACGCTCAGCCCGCCGCAGTCGATCCGCCGCGCGCCCTCGGGGCCCTGCCCCGCAGGGACCAGCGCCGCGATGCGCCCGCCCTCGATGAGAATATCGCGCCCGTCCTGCATGGCGAGCGTCATGCCGTCGAAATGGCGCAGGTTGGTCAGGAGGATCGGCTGGCCTGCGCCCTGCGCTTGCGCGCGCCCGGGGGCCAGCCCGAACCCGGCATAAAGCCCCAGCACCGCCGCCATGCCGCCCAGCATCTCGCGGCGCCTGAGATCAGCCTCGACCCGGGCCATGGCCGCCTGCGTGCCCGGCGCGCCGCACAGACAGAAATCAGTCGTCCCGCGCGCAATGGCCGCATTGCAGACCTGACACATCCCTATTCTCCAAGGCAGCCATCGCCGATTCGAGAAATCGGTAGCACGAAATGCCGCACCTCCAAAGACAAACCCGGCTCACGCCTCGAGCTCGGCATCCCAGTAGAGGAAATCGAGCCAGCTTTCGTGCAGGTGGTTGGGGGGGAACTTGCGCCCGATATTGCGCAGTTCCTCGGCCCCCGGCGCGCGCGGCGGCTTGCGCAGGCTCATCCCCGCCTGCCGCAGGCTGCGCGCGCCCTTGCGCAGGTTGCAGGGGCTACAGGCGGCCACGACATTTTCCCAGCTTGTCCGCCCGCCCCGCGCGCGCGGCACCACGTGATCGAAGGTCAGATCGCCCCTGGCCCCGCAATACTGACAGCGGAATTCATCCCTCAGAAATAAATTGAAGCGCGTGAAGGCCACGCGCTTCTGGGGTCTGACAAAATCTCGGAGCACGATCACCGAGGGTATTCGGATCACCGTGCTGGGACTGTGCACGAAATGATCATATTCGGCGACGATACTCACCCTGTCGGAGCAGACCGCCTTGATCGCCTCCTGCCATGTCCAGAGCGAGAGCGGGTAGTAGGAGAGCGGGCGATAATCCGCGTTGAGCACCAGCGCCGGGAATTGCCGCAGCGCGGCGGGCTCTCGCACGAACTCGGTTCTGAAATCTCCGTCCATCGCGTCACACGCCTCTTTCGCAGCCCTCGTCCATCCTCTCCTGTGCTACTATATATCGTGGCGTGAAGCTGGCAAGCCTTCGATATCGCGGCACATCTAGGGACGGCTTATCCCGCTTTCGTGAAGCGGATGTGACAGGTTCAGACCTCGGCCCCCGCCGCCTCGCGCGATTGCCGCTGCCAGAGCGCGGCATAGCGCCCCTCCCGCGCGAGCAGCTCGGCATGGGTGCCCTCCTCCACCACGCGCCCCGCCTCCAGCACCACGATACGATCGGCGCCTGCCACGGTCGAGAGGCGGTGCGCGATCATGATCACCGTGCGCCCCCGGGACGCGCGCGCGAGCGCCTCCTGGATGTCGCGCTCGGTGGCGGTGTCGAGCGCGCTGGTGGCCTCGTCCAGCAGCAGGATCGGCGGGTTTTTCAGAAGCGTGCGCGCGATGCCCACCCGCTGTTTCTCGCCGCCCGAGAGCTTGAGCCCCCGCTCGCCCACCTGCGTGTCATAGCCCTGCGGCAGAGAGACGATGAAATCGTGGATCTGCGCCGCGCGCGCCGCCGCCTCGACCTCGGCCCGGGTCACGTCCCCGCGCCCATAGGCGATATTGTAGCCGATCGTGTCGTTGAAGAGCACCGTGTCCTGCGGCACCACCCCGATCGCCGCGTGCAGGCTGTCGAGCGTCACATCGCGGATATCCTGCCCGTCGATGGTGATGGCCCCACCCTGCACATCGTAGAAGCGAAAGAGCAGCCGCCCGATCGTGGACTTGCCCGAGCCCGACGGCCCCACCACCGCCACGGTATGTCCGGCGGGCACGTCGAGCGTGACGCCCCTCAGGATCGGCCGCGCCGCATCATAGCCGAATGCCACCGCGTCAAAGCGGACATGCGCGCCCGCGACCTTGAGCGGCACGGCACCGGGACGGTCGCTGACATCGGCGGGCTGCTCAAGCAGGTCGAACATCTCGCCCATATCCACCAGCGCCTGGCGGATCTCGCGATAGACCGTGCCGAGAAAATTGAGCGGCATGGTGATCTGGATCATGTAGGCGTTGACCATGACGAAATCGCCCACCGTCATCGTGCCCGCCTGCACCCCCATCGCCGCCATCACCATCACCGCCACCAGCCCGCCGGTGATGAGAAAGGACTGGCCGAAATTCAGGAAGGAGAGCGAATAGGCGGTCATCAGCGCCGCGCGCTCATAGCCCGCCATCGCGCGATCATAACGCGCCGCCTCGCGCGCCTCGGCCCCAAAATACTTCACCGTTTCGTAATTGAGCAGGCTGTCGATGGCCTTCTGGTTGGCGTCGGTGTCCTGATCGTTCATCTCGCGGCGCAGCTTCACGCGCCATTCGGTGACCTTGAAGGTAAAGGCGACATAGGTCGCGATCACGCCCGCCACCACCGCCAGATACCAGATGTCGAAGAGCACCCAGAGGATGATCCCCACCAGCACCAGTTCGAGGATCAGCGGCCCGATGGAGAAGATGAGAAAGCGCAGCAGGAAATCGACCCCCTTCACGCCACGCTCGATGATCCGGCTCAGGCCCCCGGTCTTGCGCGTGAGGTGATAGGAGAGCGAGAGCGCATGGATATGGCGAAAGGTCTGGAGCGCGAGACGGCGCAGCGCGCGCTGACCCACCTTGGCAAAGACCGCGTCGCGCAATTGCTGAAAGCCCACATTCATCAGCCGCGCCATGCCATAGGCCACGGTGAGGCCGATGGCCCCCGCCCCCAGCATCCAGGCGGGCGTCTGCCCCTCGCCCGCCAGCGCATCGACCGCCGCCTTGTAGAAGAACGGCGTGATCACCGCCACCAGCTTGGCCGCGACCAGCAGCACCAGCGCCAGCACCACGCGCCGCTTCACCCATCCCTGCCCCGCAGGCCAGAGATAGGGCGCCACGCGGCGGATCGTGCGCCAGCCGCTGGCCGTGGTCTCGCTCGGGTGGGGGTCGGTCTTCATCGCTGGCCTTTTTCGCTTGCGCCGGCCACAGATAGCCCCGGCGCGGGCCGATGACCAGAGGCGCGGGCTCAGTCCGGCAGCTCGAACACCTGTCCGGGATAGATCAGGTCGGGATCGCGGATACGGTCGCGATTGGCCTCGAAGACGCGCAGATAGAGGATGCCCTGACCATAGCGCTCGCGCGAGATCGCCCAGAGGGTCGAGCCGGGCTGCACCGTCACCACCGAGAGCGGCGCGCGCGGCGCATCGGAGGCGGCGAAGGCCGCAGGCGTCTCGCGCTTGAACGGGGTCTCGACGCGCGAGGTGACGACACCCCCGGGGCCGATCTCATCGACCCGCAGCGTATAGAGACCGCCCGCCACATCGCGCAGATCGCTGCGCCAGCCACCATCCGCGCCGATCTGCGCGGTGGCGACCGGCTCGTTGTCGAGATAGATGCGCACGGCCCCCTCACGGGCCGAGGCCCGCCCGGCAAGCGCCACCTCCCCCGCCTCCGAATAGCCGATCGAATCGAGCGCGACAGAGGGCAGCTCGGGCCTCTGCGGTCCCGGGGCCTGGATCACGCGCACCCCTTCCTCGGCCGAGAGGATCACGGTGGGGGGCGCGGGGGCGGCAGGCCCGGCATCGGCCGGGGGCGAGGAGGCGGCATCGGTGGCGGATCCGGCAGTCTGCACCTCGGCCGGGGGCGCGGCGGGGCTCGGCGCGATCAGGATATCCCCGGGCGCGCGCAGCGCGTCCCCCTCCGACAGGACGAGCGCGAGGCCGAGCACCCGCGCCGCCTTGTCTTATGAATTTCGCGGGTTCCCGGAGTAGAAGGGAGCCACTGCCCGCCACGCCATTCATGGCGGGCAGTGGCGGCGGTTGGATCGAGGAGGCCTGGGTCTTCAGGACCGTTTCGGAGT
>JACIYT010000024.1 GCA_014359765.1 Roseovarius sp. | reverse complement strand
GCCGCCTCACCCTCAATCTGCTGCGAACCGCCCGCCCGAAACTCCCCATCTCGCGCAAAAGAAAGCGCTCCGGATGGTCCGACGCCTTCGCAAGATCCGTCATCGGTCAAATGCGATAGCCCTGCTGTGCAGGCCCGCGCGACTCGACTTTGGCGCCGGCGCGGCCTATGTTGCGGAACGTATCACGAACATTTGCACTCTGTCATGCCGGCACGTCGTATCCTCTCGGTCTGGTTTCCCCGGCTGGCGGCCGAGCGCCTGATGCGCCGGCGCGGTCCTTGCGGCCCGTTCGCGGTGGTGGCAGAGCTGGCGCAGCGGCAGGTGCTCGCCGCGCTCTCCCCCGAGGCGGAGGCGGCCGGGCTCTGGCCCGGTCAGCCGCTGCGCGAGGCGCAGGCGCTCTGTCCCGATCTCGCCACCGCGCCGGCGCAGCCTGCGGCCGAGGCAGCGTTCCTGCGCGCGCTCGCACGCTGGGCGGAGCGGTTCTCGCCGCGGGTGGCCTGCGAGGGGGCGGCGGGGCTCATGCTCGACATCAGCGGCTGCGCGCATCTCTTCGGCGGCGAGGCGGCGCTGGCCGAAAGCGTGGTCCATGAGGCCGCCGCGCTCGGCCTCACGGCGCGCGTGGCCATCGCCGACACGCCCGGCGCGGCCTGGGCGCTGGCGCGGTTCGCAGCGGGGGGCGGGGCGCCGCCGCGCGCGGGCGACGCCATCGCGCAGGAGGCCCGCGCCACCCGCGCCCGCGCGGCCAGACGCACGACGCACAGGGCCGTGTCGCCCCCCGAAACACCGGTGATGATCGCACCGCCAGGGCAGGTGCATGGCGCGCTCGCCCCCCTGCCGGTGGCGGCGCTGCGCCTGCCCGAGGGCATGGCCGGGGATCTCGCGCGGCTCGGGCTGCGGCGGATCGGCGATCTGGCCGGGCAGCCGCGCGCGGCGCTCGGGCGGCGCTTTGGCCCGGTGCTGATGCAGCGGCTCGACCAGGCGCTCGGGCAGGCGCCCGAGCCGATCACCCCCACCGCCGCCGCGCCCCATCTCGCCGTGCGGCTGAGCCTGCCCGAACCGATCGGCCATCTCGACGATCTGCGCGCGGGCGCGGCGCGGCTGCTCGACCGTCTCTGTGAGAGCTTGCGCGCGCAGGGCATGGGCGCGCGCGCGCTGCGGCTCGAGGCGTTCCGCTGCGATGGCGAGGTCTCGGTGCTCGATCTGCGGCTGGCGCGCCCGATGCGCGATGCGGGCGCGATGCTGGCGCTGCTGGCGATGCGGCTGGAGCGGATCGAAGCGGGCTTTGGCATCGACATGCTGCGCCTCGACGCCCCCGAGACCGAACCGATGCGCCCCGAGCAGCTGGGCGGCGGCCCCGGCGCCGCGGCGCGCGACGGGCTGGCCGATCTCGTCACCCGGCTCGGCGCGCGGATCGGGCTCGAGGCGATCACCCGTCCCCACCCCGCCGAGAGCCGGATTCCCGAAAAGACCGCGCGCATTCTCGCCGCCGCCTGGTCCGCGCCGGCGCCGGCGCCCTGGCCCTTCCCCGAGGCGGCGCGGCCGCTCCTCATCTGGCCGCCCGAGCCGGTCCTGCCGCGCGCCGCAGGGCGGCCCTGCGCCGCCTTCCGCTGGCGCGGGCGCGAACACCGGCTCGCCGGGGCCGAGGGCCCCGAGCGCATCGCGCCGGAATGGTGGCTCGACGATCCCGACTGGCGCACGGGGCTGCGCGACTACTGGCAGGTGCTGACCACGCGCGGCGAGCGGCTCTGGCTCTATCAGGCGCATGGCGCGGCGCTCTCGGGAGGGTGGTTCTGTCACGGGCGGTTTGCCTGAGGCCGGCGCCGTCAGCGAATTCTCTTGATTCGCGGACTGTTTGGCGCAACTCTCGGGTCATGAACGCGCAACCGCCGATCCCGTTCAGCCAGGGCCGCGCGCCCGAACAGGTCGCCTTTCAGCGCGACGAGCTGGGTGTGATCCTGTCGCTCTACGGGCGCATGGTGGCGGCGGGCGAGTGGCGCGATTACGGCATTTCCTGCCTGCGCGAGGTGGCGGTCTTTTCGATCTTTCGTCGCACCGCCGAGCAACCGCTCTACCGCATCGAGAAACGCCCCCGCCTGCGCGAGAGGCAGGGGCAATATGCGGTGATCGGCCTCGACGGGCGGATATTGAAGCGCGGCCACGACCTGCGCACCGTGCTGCGCGTGCTCGAACGCAAGCTCATCCGCGCGGTGGAGTGACCAGCCGCCGGCGCGCCGTGACCGGCCCGCCGCCCTGCGCCGCGATCCGGGCGATGGCCTCGGCAATCGGCTCCTGGGCCACCGCCATGTGATGCGCATTGGCATGGAGGAGCGTGCCGGGGTCCGACACCCAGGCGACATGCCCGCGCCAGAAGATCAGATCGCCGCGTTGCAGGGCCGCATCCTCGGGCAGGGGCGTGCCCAGGGCCGCCGCCTGCGGGCCGCTGTCGCCGGGGCAGGGGAGTGCGCAGGCCAGGCACCCCGCCTGCACCAGCCCCGAACAGTCGATCCCGAGGCTCGAATTGCCGCCCCAGAGATAGGGCGTGCCGATGAGGCGTTCGGCCACGGCGACCGGATCGGTCTCGGGCGCATCGAGCGGCCGCAGATGGGCGCGCGGGACGAAACCCTGCGGCGTCTCGGCAAACGCGCCCGCCGCGCCGGTCACCTCCAGCCGCGCGCCCAGGCTCAGCAGCGCGCGCTCGCGCGTCTTCACGTCCGGCGCGGGATAGAGATGGGTGGCGCGGCTGGCGACGCGATGCGTGACGCGGCCGCCGGTCAGCGCCGCCTCGGGGACAAAGCCCCGATAGCCGTCGCGCAGCGCGCGCACGCTGGCCCAGCCGTCCCGCACGGAGCGCACCTCCACCCCCTCGCCCATCAGCAATTGCCGCTCGCGGGGGCCGCCGGGGCTACGGCAGAGATCGACCAGCGGCCAGCCGACGCGCCGCGCGTCGCTCACAGCCCCAGCACCTCGGGCAGCGCCGCGAGCAGGGCGCGCGCGCCCATGCCGACGCCGCCCTTGGGGCGCGCGGGGGCGGCTGCGGGCTGCCAGGCGTAGATGTCGAAATGCGCGTAGGTCCCCGCCCCGGCAAAGCGGCGCAGGAAAAGCGCAGCGGTGATCGAGCCGGCAAACCCGCCCGAGGGGGCGTTGTCGAGATCGGCAATGCCGGGCTCGATCATCGCCTCATAGGGCGCGTGAAAGGGCATCCGCCAGACCGGATCGGCCACCCGCTCCGCCGCCGCATCGAGCGCCGGGGCAAGGCGGGGATCGTCGGTGTAATAGGGCGCGATGTCCGGGCCGAGCGCCACCCGCGCCGCGCCCGTGAGCGTTGCCATCGACACCATCAGATCGGGCGCGCCCTCGGCCCCGAGCGCCAGCGCATCGGCCAGCACCAGCCGCCCCTCGGCATCGGTATTGTTGATCTCGACCGTGAGCCCGTTGCGCGCGGTCAGGATGTCGCCGGGGCGGAACGCGCCCGCGCTCACCGAATTTTCCACCGCCGGGATCAGCACCCGGAGCCGCAAGGGCATATCGAGCGCCATGATCATATGCGCCAGCCCCAGCACCGTGGCCGCCCCGCCCATGTCCTTTTTCATCAGCCCCATGCTGCTCGCGGGCTTGAGGTTGAGCCCGCCGGTATCGAAACACACCCCCTTGCCAACGAGGGTCAGCGCCGGGCCCGCCTCGCCCCAGCGCAGGTCGATGAGGCGCGGGGCCTCGGAGGCGGCGCGCCCGACCGTGTGGATGAGCGGCAGGTTCGCCGCCAGCAGCGCCTCGCCGGTGGTCACCTCGATCGTTGCGCCATGCTCTTCGGCCACCGCCCGGCAGGCGGCCTCGAGCGCGCCGGGCCCCATGTCATTGGCGGGCGTGTTGACCAGATCGCGCGTCAGCCACTCGCCCGCCGCGATCACCTCGAGCCGGGCGGCATCCACGCCCTCGGGCGCGAGGAGCCGCGCGGTGGCGGGTTTCTGCGCCCGGTAGCGGTCAAACGCATAGTGCGCAAGCAGCCAGCCGAGCGCCTCGGTCGCGCGCGCCTCGGGTGCCAGCCCCTCCAGCCGATAGGTGCCCTCTGGCAGCGCGCCCGCCACCCCGGCCAGGTGAAAGCGCCCGCGCGCGCGGTTCGCCGCGCTGCCATACCCGGCCACGGCCAGCGCGATGCCCCCCGCCGCATCCGGCACCAGCGCCGGTTTGCCGAGGCTTGCGGCAAAGCCGGTGGCGCGCAGCCAGCTCGCAACCCGCGGCTCCTGCGCCGCCAGCCAGGCGTCAAGCGCGCCCTCCTCCACCACGTGCAGCGGGATGGCGGGCGTGCCGGGGGCGGCGAATGTCGGGCGCATGGCGGGTCTCCTCTGGCTTTCGCCGGAGCCTAGCGGAGATTGCGCCGCCCGCAAGGCTCACATCGGGCTGCCTGCGACATCCCAGATCTCGCAGAGCGAGCGATCGGCGATCCGCAGGAGCCGCGCAAAGGTCGCCGCCAGCGCGATACCGTCGCCCGCGTCGATGCTGGCGGTCACATCGCCCGCCACCCGCGCCAGCAGCGACATGCCCACCTGATCGGCCATGGCGATCAGGCTGCGACAGTTCTTGCGCATCTGCGCGAACTGCGCCGCGCGATAATCGCGCTCGGCCTGCGCGAGCCGCGCGGCGATTTCCTCGAGGGCGCGGCAGACCACGTTCTCCGCCCCGCTTTCGCCCAGTTGCCTGTAGAGTATTTCCAGCCGGTCGGTATCGAGCCGGACCTCCTCGCGCTGTTGCAACGACATTATTCCCTGTTCCATGAGTCCATCCGTTCCCGTTCCCTCGCACCCCCACGGCGCGCCGGCATCATGCCCCGCTCGAGGTTCCCAAATCGTTTAGGCGCGCCGGAAAAATCGCTCGAATTGTGCACGAATGGCCCCTATATCCGTGCCCGGAGCCCGACGCGATCCGGAGATGACCGACATGACCATGCCTCACGCCCGCCCCCTGCCCAGCCATCTTGCGCGTCGCTATCTCGGCTGGCGCGCCACCAGCTTTGTCGAGAACGAATCCTGGTATCGCCAGCTCGCCCAGCAGGGTCAGCACCCGCGCGCCATGATGATCACCTGTTGCGACAGCCGCGTTCACGCCGCCTCGCTGTTCAATGCCGAGGCGGGAGAGTTCTTTACCCATCGCAACATCGCCAACCTGATCCCCCCCTACGAGCCCGACGGCGCCAAGCACGGCACCTCGGCGGCGCTTGAATTCGCGGTGACCGCGCTCAAGGTGGCGCATGTGATCGTCGCCGGGCATTCCGCCTGCGGCGGGGCAAAGGGCTGTCTTGACATGTGCTCGGGCCATGCGCCGGAACTCGAACAGAAGACGAGTTTCCTCGGGCGCTGGCTCGACGTGTTGCGGCCCGGTTACGAGCGGGTCAAGGACATCGCCGATGAGGCCGAGCGGCTCGATGCCATCGAGCGGCAGACGGTCGTGGTCTCGCTGGAGAACCTGATGGGGTTCCCCTTCGTCGCTTCGGCGGTCGAGGAGGGGCGGCTCACGCTGCACGGGCTCTGGATCGACATCGGTTCCGGCAGGCTCGAACAATACGACGCGGATACCGACGGCTTCGTGCCGGTCTGAGCGCAAACGCGCGCGCCCGTGCCGGGGCGCGCGCGGCGCGGATCACGCGGCCTGCGACGGACCCGCAAGGCGTGCGTAGAAACCCTGCGCCTTGTCGGCCATCTCGCGCAGGAGCGCGGGCGGGGCGAATCGCGGCCCGAATTTCCCGGCCAGCTCGTCGGCACGCTCGGCGGCATAGGGCGTGCCGATGATGTCGAGCCAGGAAAACGGCCCGCCCGACCAGGGCGCAAAGCCCCAGCCGAGAATCGCGCCCACGTCGCCCTCGCGGATATCCTCGAGAACCCCCTCCTCCAGCGCGCGCACCGCCTCGAGCACCTGAACGAACATCAGCCGGTGCTGCACGTCCAGAAGATCGGGCTGTTCCTTCGCGCGGGGATACCTGGCGGCCAGCCCCGGCCAGTAGCCCAGCCGCTTGCCCTTCTCGTCATAGTCGAAGAACCCGGCCTTGGCCTTGCGTCCCAGACGGCCCTGCCCCTCCATCCAGAAGATGACCTCGTCCACCGCGTCGTCGGGATAGGCATCCCCCATCGCGGCCTTGGTGGCGCGGGCGATCTTTGCTCCCAGGTCGATCGAGGTCTCATCGACCAGTTGCAGCGGCCCCACCGGGAACCCAAGCTGCCGCGCCGCATTGTCGATGAGCGCGGGCGCCACGCCCTCGGCCACCAGGCGGATCCCCTCGTTGATATAGGGGATGATGCAGCGATTGGCATAGAAGAACCGCGCATCGTTGACGACGATCGGCGTCTTGCGGATCTGGCGCGCGTAATCGAGCGCCTTGGCCACCGCGCGCGGCCCGGTCTTTTGCCCCTTGATGATCTCCACCAGCTGCATCTTTTCCACCGGAGAGAAGAAGTGGATGCCGATGAAATCCTCGGGCGCATTGCTCGCCTGCGCCAGCTCGGTGATCGGCAGGGTCGAGGTGTTGGTGGCAAAGATGCAATCCGCGTCCACCTCGGCCAGCGCCTTGCGCGTGGCCTCGGCCTTGATGGCCGGATCCTCGAACACCGCCTCGATGATCAGATCACACCCCCTGAGCGCGGCGTAATCGGTGGTGGCGGTGATGCGGTCCAGCAGTTCGGCCTTTTTCGCCTCGGTCGCCTTGCCGCGCTTGATGCCTGCATCCATGAAACTGGCGCTATAGGCCTTGCCACGATCGGCCGCCTCCTGCTTCTGGTCGATGAGCACGACCTCCATCCCCGCCTGCGCCGAGACAAGGGCAATGCCCGCGCCCATCATCCCCGCGCCGAGCACGCCGAGCTTCTTCACCTTCTGATCGGGGGCATCGGGGCGGTTCGCGCCCTTTTCCAGGGCCTCCTTGTTGATGAAGAGCGAGCGGATCATCGCGCTCGACGAGGGGTTCATCAGGATATTGGTGAACCAGCGCGCCTCGATCCTGAGGGCGGTATCGAAGGGCACCAGCGCCCCCTCGTAGATCGCCGACAGAAGCGCCTTGGGCGCCGGAAAGGCACCCTGCGTCTTGCCGTTGACCATGGCCGAGGCGCCGACGAAGGTCATGAACCCCGCCGGATGATAGGGCGCACCGCCCGGCATCCTGTAGCCCTTCTCGTCCCAGGGCTTGACGATGGCGGGGCCGGACAGCACCCATTCCTTGGCCCTGGCCAACAGCTCCTCGGGCGCGACGACCTCATCCACCACGCCGGCGGCCTTGGCCTTTTTCGGATCGTTGAGCTTCCCCTCGAGCAGGAGCGGCGCGGCGGCCATGAGCCCCAGCTTGCGCACCAGCCGCGTTGTGCCGCCCGCGCCGGGGAAAATCCCCACCATGATCTCCGGCAGGCCGATCCTGGCCCTGGGATTATCGGCGGCAAAGATGCGGTGACAGGCCAGCGGGATCTCCAGCCCGATGCCGAGCGCCGTTCCCGGCAGGGCGGCGGCAATCGGCTTGCCGCCCTTGTTGGTCCTGGGGTCCATGCCCGCACGTTCGATCTTGCGCAGGATGCGGTGCATGTCCATCAACCCGTCAAAAAGGCCCTGCGCGGGATTGTCCCCGGCCATCTCCTTCATCCGCGCGATGACGTTGAGATCCATGCCGCCCGCAAACGACCCCTCCTTGCCGGAGGTGATCACGATGCCCTTGACGGCCTCATCGGTCAGCGCGTCGTCGATGAGACTGTCCAGGAGCGGCCAGGCCTCCATCGACATGACGTTCATCGACTTGCCGGGCACGTCCCAGGTGATGATCGCGACGCCATCGGCGCCCTTTTCCATGGTGAAATCGGTCATTCCCCTTGTCTCCCCTTACACGCGCTCGATGATGGTGGCGGCACCCATGCCCGACGCGATGCACAGCGTGGCAAGGCCCGTGCCCTTGCCGGTGCGCTCCAGCTCGTCGAGCAGCGTGCCGATGATCATGGCCCCTGTCGCGCCCAGCGGATGACCCATGGCGATGGACCCGCCGTTGACGTTGACCTTCGAGGCGTCCACATCGAAGGCCTGCATGAAGCGCAGAACGACGCTGGCAAAGGCCTCGTTCACCTCGAAGAGGTCGATATCGGAAATCGCCATGCCGCTGTCGCGCAGCGCCTTCTCGGTGGCGGGCACGGGACCGGTGAGCATGATCGTCGGCTCGGTGCCGATCTTGGTCGTCTGCACGATCCGCGCGCGCGGCGTGAGGCCCCATTTCTCGCCAAAGGCCCTGGACCCGACAAGAACCCCCGCCGCACCATCGACGATTCCGCTCGAATTGCCGGCGTGATGGATATGCGCGATCCGCTCCAGATGCGGATACCGGAGCTTCGCCACGGCATCGAATCCCGGCATCACCTCGCCCATGTCCTTGAAGGCAGGCTTGAGCGCGGCGAGGCTCTGCATGTCGGTGCCGGGGCGCATGTATTCGTCACGGTCGAGAATGACGAGACCGTTCTGGTCGCGCACCTCGATCACCGACCGGGCAAAGCGCCCCTCGTCCCAGGCCAGCCTGGCGCGGCGCTGCGATTCGACGGCCAGCGCATCGGCCTCGTCGCGGCTGAAACCGTATTCGGTCGCAATGATATCGGCGGAAATGCCCTGCGGCACGAAATAGGTCTCCAGCGCGATGGAGGGATCGACGGCGACCGCCGCCCCGTCGCTCCCCATCGGAACCCGGCTCATCATCTCCACGCCACCGGCGATATAGGCCTCGCCCGCACCCGCGCGCACCTGGTTGGCGGCGAGGTTCACCGCCTCCATGCCGGAGGCGCAGAAACGGTTGATGGCAAGGCCGGGGATCGATTCGTCGAGATCGGAGGCCAGAACCGCCGTGCGCGCGAGACAACCGCCCTGTTCACCCACCTGCGTGACATTGCCCCAGATCACATCCTCGACGGCATGGCCGTCGAGCCCGTTGCGCGCCTTCAGCGCATTAAGAACCTGCACCGAAAGGCGCAGCGCGGTCACCTCGTGCAGGCTGCCATCGGTTCGCCCACGCCCCCGCGGGGTGCGCACGGCATCATAGATGAAGGCATCGGTCATGTCGGTCTCCTTTGTCATTGCCGGTCCGACGGATTGCCGGGCATCAGCTCATAGGGGTGCTTCCAGCCGGGCAGCCCCTCGATATTGCCGAGCCACCGGTCGATATTGGCCCAGTCCCCACGCTCGAAACCGAAAGGCTCGGGGTAGAAGAGATAGCCGCAACAGCTCAGATCGGCATTGGTCGGGGCATCGCCCACGATCCAGTCGCGCCCGGCCAGATGCGCATCGAGCGTGGCATAGGCCCCCTTGAGCCGGCCCTGGATATAGGCAATGACCTCGGCCGAACGCTTCTCCTCGGGGAGGAAGTTCATGAGAAACCGCGCCACTCCCGCCTGAGAGCTGAGCTTGTGATTGTCCCAGAACATCCAGCGCAGCACCTCGCGCCCTTCCTCGGGCGTCTTTCCTCCGAATTTCCCGGTCTTTTCCGTGACATACATCTGCATGACGCCCGATTGCGTCAGCGTGGTGTCGCCATCCACCAGGACCGGCACCTCGCCCATGACGTTGCGCGCGCGAAACTCCGGGCTTCGCGCCTCGCCGCCGAAGAAATCGACGAACACAGGCTCCCAGGCGAGCCCCGAAAGCTCGAGCGCCAGCGCCGCCTTGTAGGCATTGCCGCTCTCGCCGAAACAGTAAAGTCTGATGGTCATGTCGTCGCTCCCGGTCTTGTGGTTGGATTCGAGTATTTATGGAAAGATGAAGCCCGCAGGGATTTACCAGGCATTAACCCCGATGAGGGATGATCGAAGGCGCGGCACAGGCTGGAGAGCCGATGACCGTGAAAGGTGAAGCCCCGTCCCGGCGACTGATGCCAGTCGGCCCGCGCGCCGGGCGGGGTGGACCTGTCCCTTTCATCTTTCCGCAAATACTCCACGGGGGTCCGGGGGTGTGAAACCCCCGGCTCCGTCCGTGCCGGATGCGCTGCCCGTCCGGCGCTCACAATGCCCTCGCGATCAGATCCTTCATGATCTCGTTGGTGCCGCCATAGATTCGCTGCACACGGGCGTCGGCCCACATCTCGGCGATGTCGTATTCGGCCATGTAGCCATATCCGCCATGCAGTTGCACGCAGTCGTCGAGCACCTCCCCCTGCGTGTCGGTGAGCCAGTATTTCGCCATCGCCGCCTTTTCGACGGTGAGCGCGCCGCGCAGGTGCTCGGCGATGCATTCGTCGAGAAAGGCGCGGGCCACCGCCGTTTTCGTCCGGCATTCGGCCAGCTTGAACCGGGTGTTCTGGAATTGCAGGATCGGCCCGCCAAAGGCCTGGCGCTCCTTGCAATAGGCGATCGTGCGTTCGACCGCCCCCTCCATCGCGCCCTGTGCGCCGCAGGCGATGATGAGGCGTTCCTGCGGCAATTGCTGCATCATCTGGTAGAAGCCGCGGCCCTCCTCGCCGCCGAGGATGTTCTCGGGCGCAATTTCCACGTTGTCGAAGAAGAGCTCCGACGTGTCGGCGGCGTGGAGGCCCACCTTCTCGAGGTTGCGCCCCCGCGAGAAGCCTTCGGCATTCGCCGTCTCGACCACCACCAGCGAGGTGCCCTTTGCCCCCTTGGTCGGGTCGGTCTTGGCCGCGACGATGATCAGGTCGGCATGTTGGCCGTTGGTGATGAAGGTCTTCTGCCCCGACAGCCGATAAGCATTGCCGTCGCGGACCGCGCGGGTCCTGATTCCCTGCACATCCGATCCGGTGGCAGGCTCGGTCATGGCCAGCGCGCCCACCATCTCCCCCGAGACCATCTTCGGCAGCCATTTCCTCTTCTGCTCTTCCGAACCATAGGCGAGGATGTAATGCGCCACGATCCCGGAATGGATCGGGTTGCCCCAGCTGGCGAGGTTGGCGCGGCTCTGTTCGATGGAGAGCACCGCCTCATGGCCGAAATCGCCCCCCGCGCCGCCGTATTCCTCGGGGATCGACGGACAGAGAAGGCCCAGCTCGCCCGCCTGCTGCCAGGCCTCGCGATCCATGATGCCGGCCTTGCGCCAGCGCTCGAAATGCGGTCGCCATTCGTCATTGATGAACTTCGCGGCCATCTCGCCGAGCATCCGGTGCTCGTCCGTCATCCATGTCATCGTGGAAATTCCTCCCTTCGGATTGTTGAGCATGTGGTTATGCGCCTCCCGGACCCTACGCCCGGGATATGGCTTCAGAACGCCTCGGCGTCGAGCGCCATCACCGGCGCACCGCCGCTCCGGATACGGGCGAGGTGCAGCGCGGTCGCGGGCAGGCGGCGCGCCATGTAGAAGCGGCCCGTCGCCAGCTTGGCCTTGTAGAATTCCTCCTCCGTGGTGCCCGCCGCCAGCGCCGCATGGGCCGATTTCGCCATCCGCGCCCACATCAGCCCCAGACAGACATGGCCGAAAAGGTGCATGAAGTCATAGGATCCCGCCAGCGCCGCGTGGGGGTTCTTCATGCCCTCGGCCATGAAGAACATGCCCGCCGCCTGGAGATCCTTCGAGGCCGCCTTGAGCGGGTCGAGGAAATCGGCCTTCAGCGCTTCGTCGCCCTCGTTCTCCTTGAGGAAGGTCTTGACCATCTCGAAGAAGGCCATGACGTGCCTGCCGCCGTCGGCGGCCAGCTTGCGCCCCACCAGGTCGAGCGCCTGAACGCCATTGGCCCCCTCGTAGATCATGGCGATCCGGGCATCGCGGGTGAATTGCGACATGCCCCATTCCTCGATATAGCCATGCCCGCCATAGACCTGCTGCGCGCGCACGGTCATGTCATAGCCCTCGTCGGTGAGGAAACCCTTGATCACCGGCGTCAGGAGCGAAATCAGCCCCTCGGCGGCCTGATCGCCGCCGCGATGCGACCGGTCGATCAGCTCCGCACCCCACAGCATGAAGGCGCGCGCGCCCTCGATGAAGCTCTTCTGATCCATCAATGTGCGGCGGATATCGGGGTGCACGATCAGCGGATCGGCGGGGCCGTCGGGGTTCTTCGGCCCGGTCACGTCCCGCCCCTGGAGCCGCTCCCGGGCGTAGGTGCGCGCGTTCTGATAGCCGATCTCGGCCTGCGCGAGCCCCTGCATCCCGACTCCGATCCGTGCCTCGTTCATCATGGTGAACATGGCGCGCATTCCCTTGTGCTCTTCCCCCAGAAGCCAGCCGGTCGCCCCGTCATAGTTCATCACGCAGGTGGCATTGCCGTGGATGCCCATCTTGCGTTCGATCTTGCCGCAGGAGACGGCGTTGCGCGCGCCGGGGCTGCCATCGGCGTTCACCAGGAATTTCGGCACGATGAAGAGCGACACGCCCTTGATGCCCTCGGGGCCGCCGGGGATCTTCGCCAGCACGAGGTGGATGATGTTCTCGGCCATGTCGTGCTCGCCCGCCGAGATGAAGATCTTCTGCCCCGTCACCTTGTAGCTGCCATCGCCCTGCGGCTCTGCCCTGGTGCGCATGAGGCCCAGATCGGTGCCGCAATGCGGCTCGGTCAGGTTCATCGTGCCGGTCCAGTCGCAGGTGGCCATTTTTGGCAGATAGGTCGCCTTCTGCGCCTCGGTGCCATGCGCGAGGATCGCCGAGGCCGCGCCATGGGTCAGGCCCTGATACATGGTAAACGCCTGGTTGGCGCTAGAGAACATCTCGCCCACCGCGGTGCCGAGGATATAGGGCATGTCCTGGCCGCCATATTCCTCGGGCAGGTCGAGCGCGGTCCAGCCGCCGCCGCGCACCTGGTCGAACGCCGCCTTGAACCCCGTGGGCGTGCGCACCGCGCCGTTGTCGAAATGACAGCCCTCGGTATCGCCCACCGGGTTGAGCGGCGCCAGCACCTCCGCGGCGATCTTGCCGGCCTCTTCGAGAACCGCACCGGTGAAATCCGGCTCGAGCCCGCCATAGCCGGGCACGTCCTGCGCCGTGACGTTCAGGACCTCGTGCAGGAGGAACTGCATGTCGCGGATGGGGGCGGTGTAACTGGGCATGTCATGTCTCCCTTGAAACGGTGGCGGCCGGTCAGCCGGCGGCTTTTTTCGGTTCCCTGAGCGCGGCAAGGAGCTGCGCGCCCATGGCGAGCTGCTCGCGCAGATCGCTTATCGCGGCGTCGAGCTTGTCACGCTCGGCCTCCATGGCGGCGAGGCGGGCCTGCGCGACCTCGAAGGTGGCGGCGATCTGGGCGTGCTGCTGGTCGCGCCTGTCGTAGAGATCGAGAAGCTGGCGCAATTCCTCGAGGGTGAAGCCGAACCGCTTGCCGCGCAGGATGAGCGTGAGCCTGGCGCGGTCGCGCCGGGTGAACAGCCGCTTCTGCCCCTGGCGGATCGGCGACAGAAGCTCCTTTGATTCGTAGAACCGCAGGGTGCGGGGTGTCACGTCGAACGCCTCGCACATCTCGCGGATGGTCATGGTGGTCTCGCTCATTGCCTTGCTCGTTGCGCATCGGACATGCCGCTAACCTTAGGGGCTCGAGCCGAGGTTACAACAGCCGGGCCGCCTTACGCAGCTGCTACGTCACGTCACTTTCGCGCGGAGCTGCGGCGAAACGGGGGCAAGGCGCGATCGCCGCGCGCGGCCTCAGCCGAGGCTCGCCTCGGTGACGTCGCGCAGCCTGCGCAGCTCGGCAATGGCCTCGTCGATCTGCGCGCGCTGTTCGGCCAGTTGCGCAAGCTGCCGGTCGGCCGCCACGACCCATTGGCGCATCTGCGCCTCGGTGCCCTCCCTTTCGTAGATCAGCAGCCATTGCCGGATATCCTCGAGCGCGAAACCGAACTTGCGCCCGCGCAGGATCAGCGTCATGCGCGCGCATTCGCGCGCTCCATACCAGCGCGCCCGCCCGTCGCGCTCCGGGCTCAGGAGCTCGATATACTCGTAATAGCGCAGGGTGCGGGGCGTCACGTCGAACGCCTCGCACATCTCCCGAAAGGACAATCGCTTTTCGGACATTTCCCGTCTCCCCCATGAAAGGTTAGGCCGATCGCACCGCGCGCGCAACAAGCGCCCTTGCGGCCACGCGCAATTGCCCGCCATAAAGGATGCAGGCGAGGCGAGGGCAAGATGGACAAGGACGAAACCACCGGACGGGACATGACCACGCAGCAATTCATGGGGATGCTGCCCCATGCGCGCGCGCTCGGGATGCGGCTGACGCTTCAGGGCGGCGGGAAGGCGCGGATCGAGATGGATTACGATGCGCGCTTCGTCGGCGACCCGGAAACCGGCGTGATCCATGGCGGCGCGATCTCGGCGCTGATGGATACCTGCTGCGGGGCGGCGGCGATGAGCCACCCGGCGGCGACCGGCAGAACCGCCACGATCGACCTGCGCATCGACTACATGCGCCCCGCCACCCCCGGCCAGACGATCCGCGCCGAGGCCGAATGCTATCACATCACCCGCTCGGTGGCCTTCGTGCGCGCCCGTGCCATGGATGACGATGCCGACTTGCCCGTGGCCACCGCCACCGGGGCCTTTACCGTGGAGGGAACGTGATGCCGCGCCCCGGTCCCGAACCCGTGCAGGTCGTCAAGCAGCGCCGCGATGCCGCGCTCAAGGCGCTGGTCGATGGCGTGCCATATATCGCCTTTCTCGGGGTGGAATTCGACCGGCGCGGCGACGAGCTGACCGCGCTCATGCGCTATGACGAGAAACTCATCGGCAATCCGCTGCTGCCGGCGCTGCATGGCGGGGCGACTGCGGCATTCCTCGAGATCACCGCAATCATCGGGCTGAGCTGGTCGATGCTCTGGGAAGAGATCGAGAGCGGTCGGCGCGACCCCGAGACCCTGACCCGCGGCCACCTGCCGCGCCTGCCCAAGACAATCGATTTCACCGTCGATTACCTGCGCTCGGGCCTGCCGCGCGATGCCTATGCGCGCGCGCAGGTCAATCGCTCGGGCCGTCGCTACGCCTCGGTCCATGTGGAGGCCTGGCAGGACAACCGCGCCCGCCCCTTCGCACAGGCCACCGGCCATTTCCTCATGCCGCGCCGCGATGGGGGTTGAGGCGCTCCGACCCGTCACCCATGGCCGGGTCCTGAAAATCGCCATTCCCATCGTCATCTCCAACGCCACCGTGCCGATCCTCGGCGCGGTGGATACCGGCGTGGTGGGTCAGCTTGGCGCGGCCGCGCCGATCGGCGCTGTGGGGCTCGGGGCGGTGATCCTGACCGGGATCTACTGGGTGTTCGGCTTTCTGAGGATGGGCACCACCGGGCTCACCGGGCAGGCGCTCGGGGCGGGGCAGGCGGGCGAGGTGGCCGCGCTCCTGACGCGGGCGCTGATGATCGGGCTTGCCGGCGGCATGGCGGTCATCGCGCTTCAGGTGCCACTCTTTGCCGGGGCGTTCCGCATCGCCCCCGCCAGCCCCGAGGTCGAGGCCATGGCGCGCGATTACATGGCGATCCGCGTCTGGTCCGCGCCGGCGATGATCGCGCTCTATGGCGTGACCGGCTGGCTCATCGCGCAGGAGCGCACGCGCGCGGTGCTCGTCATTCAGGTGCTGATGAACGGGGTCAATGTCGGGCTCGACCTGTGGTTCGTTCTGGGCCTTGGCTGGGGGGTGGAGGGGGTGGCGCGCGCCACGGTGATCGCCGAATGGGGGGGGCTCGCGCTGGGGCTGTGGTTCTGCCGCGCGGCGTTCGGGGTGCCTGCCTGGCGCGACTGGCCGCGCGTCTTCGATGCCGCGCGACTGCGCAACATGGCGTCGGTCAACGGCGACATCCTGCTGCGCTCGTTGATGTTGCAGGCGATCTTCATCTCCTTCCTGTTCCTTGGCGCCGGCCTTGGCGACGTGACGCTGGCGGCCAACCAGGTGCTGATGCAATTCCTCAACATCACCGCCTTCGCGCTCGACGGGTTCGCCTTTGCCGCCGAGGCGATCGTGGCGCAGGCCTGTGGCGCGCGGGCGCTGGCCATGCTGCGGCGGGGCGCGCTGCTGGCCAGCCTCTGGGCGTTCGTCATCTGCCTCGGCATCGCCGCGGGCTATGCGCTCTTCGGGCCGCTTCTCATCGACCTGATGGCCACCGCCCCCGAGGTCCGTGCCGAGGCGCGCCGCTTCTTGCCCTATGCGGTGGCCGCGCCGCTTCTGGGGCTCGGGCCGTTCATGCTCGACGGGATCTTCATCGGCGCCACGCGCAGCCGCGACATGCGCAACATGATGGCGCTCAGCCTCGCGATCTATGCGGTTGCCGTGGCGTTGTTCACGGCGGCGCTCGGCAATCACGGGCTCTGGCTTGCGCTGCTGGTGAGTTTCGCGGCGCGCGGGCTGACGCTCGGGTTGCGTTATCCGGCGCTCGAGCGGGCGATCGGCCCGCGCGCCTGAACCTCACGGCCTGGGGTGGTCGTCCCAGTCATCCGACAGGATCCGCCGGGCATCGCCCTCGGGATCGTCATACTGGTTCGAGCGCACCGTATAGACAAAGAACGCCAGCCCCAGCCCCCCGAGGATCAGCGAGATCGGAATGAGATAGACCAGCACGTTCATGGATCACCTCAGCCGCAGCGCGTTGAGCGAGACGGTAATCGAGCTCGCCGACATGGCAAGGGCGGCGATCAGCGGCGAGCAGAGCCCCGCCACCGCCAGCGGCACCGCGACGATATTGTAAACCGTGGCGATGCGGAAATTCTCGCGGATGCGGCGCGTGGCCGATTGCGCCGTCTCGCAGGCTGCGGCGATGGGCGCGAGATCATTGCCGAGCAGCACGATATCCGAGGCCACGCGCGCCGCATCGAGCGCCGAGGCGGGCGAGATCGACACATGCGCCGCCGCCAGCGCCGCGGTATCGTTGAGCCCGTCACCCACCATCAGCACGCGCGCGCCGTCGCCGGTGAGCGCGGCCACCCGCGCGGCCTTGTCCGCGGGCAGCGCCTCGGCGAGCCACTCGGCGATTCCCAGCCGTTCCGCCAGCGCCGCGACCGCCGGGGCGGTGTCGCCCGACATCAGGATCACGCGCCTGCCCCGCGCGAGGAGCCCTGCCACCGCATCTTCCGCGCCGGGGCGCGGCGCATCGGCAAAGGTGAAGGCCAGCGGCGCCGCCGCGCCAATCCGGAGCCAGGTCGCGGTCTCCGGCCCCGCCTCGGCGCCGACCCAGCTCGCCCGGCCGAGCCGCAGTTCCTCGCCGCCGAGCCGACCCCGGATGCCATAGCCCGGCACCTCGGTCACATCGGCCACCTCCGCCGCCGCGATTCCCCTCTCGCGCGCGGCGCGGGTGATGGCCTGCGCCAGCGGGTGCGACGATCCCTCCGAGAGCGCCAGCGCCACCGCCACCGCCGCGCGCGGCAGCGCGTCGAGATTGGTCAGGCGCGGCGCGCCGGTGGTCAGCGTCCCGGTCTTGTCGAACACGACCGTATCCACCTGCGCGAGCCGCTCCAGCGCGGTCTCGTGCTTGATCAGCATCCCGCGGCGAAACAGCCGCCCGGAGGCCGCCGTCGTCACCGCCGGCACGGCAAGGCCAAGCGCGCAGGGGCAGGTGATGATCAGCACCGCCGCCGCGATATTGAGCGCGGTGCGCACGTCCCAGGTGTAGAGATACCAGCCCAGGAAACTGAGCCCCGAGAGGATATGCACCCCCGGCGCATAGAGCCTCGCCGCGCTATCCGCCAGCGAGGTATAGCGCGAGCGCCCCGATTCCGCGATCGCCACCAGATCGGCCATCCGGTGAAGGGAGGTCTCGGCCCCCACCGCCGTCGCCCGGATGGTGAGCGGGCCGGTGAGGTTCACCTCGCCCGCGCTCACCGCCTGCCCCGCGCCCGCGAAGACGGGCAGCGTCTCGCCGGTGAGCAGCGAGCGGTCGATCTCCGACGTGCCTTCGACGATCTCGCCATCCACCGGCATTCGGCCGCCGGGCCGCACCAGGATGAGATCCCCCACCGCCAGATCGGCGACACCCACCACCTCTTCGTGCCCGTCCCGCAGCCGCGTCGCGCGCGGCACCTCGAGCGCGGTCAGTTCCTCGGCGGCGGATCGGGCAATCGCCCGCGTCCGGTGATCGAGATACCGCCCCGCCAGCAGGAAGAAGGTGAGCGCGATCGCCGCGTCGAAATAGGCGTGTTCCCCCGAAAGCGACGTCTCCCACAGCGATGTGACGACCGCGAGCGCGATCGCCAGCACGATCGGCACATCCATGTTGAGCCGCCGCTGCCGGAGTGCGGCCCAGGCGTTGCGAAAGAACGGAACCCCGGAAAAGGCGATCGCGGGCAGGGTGATCGCGGCGGAAATCCAGTGAAAGAGATCGCGCGTCGCCGCCTCCGCCCCCGACCAGACCGAGACCGACAGCAGCATCACGTTCATGCTGGCAAAGCCCGCCACCGCCAGCCGCATCAGCAGGTCGCGCCCGGCGCGGTCCGTCGCCGTGGCGCTCAGCGTGCCGGCATCCAGCTCATGCGCCTCATAGCCCAGCCCCTCGACAAGGGCGCAGATCTCCGCCGCCGTCACCTCGGGTGCGGCATCGATGCTGGCGCGCCTGAGCGTCAGGTTGACCCGCGCCGAGCGCACCTGCGGATGCGCATTGAGGGCATTCTCGATCTTCGAGATGCAGGCGGCGCAATGGATCGTCGGCAGGCTCAGCGCGATGCGCGCATCGGGCAGGGCACGCGCCGCCAGCGCCTCGGCGGCGGGGGCGGCGGCACAGGCGGGACAGGCCGAGGGAGGGACGCGCAGCGTCGCGGTCATCGCCTACTCCGTCACCAGAACCACGCGCTGCCGGAATTCGGTGCCGTCCTCGGCGCGCGCCTCCATGCGGACATTCCAGTTGCCGGGCGCGAGCGTGACCGCCGCCACATAATCCTGCCCGTCAAAGCGGAACTCGGGCCGCTGATCGTCGGCGATATGGGTCGCGCGCCCCACCGTCGCATCGAGCGCCGCCACGCGCACCGGCCGGCCCTCGGCATCGGTGATCGCCAGCCGCAGCACGCCGCCGCCATGCGTCGCGCGCACCTCCCAGCCGAGCGCCTCCTGTGCCGCCTTGCGCGCATCGAACTGCTGGCTGGCAACGTAGGAATTGCGCACCTCGAGCCCGGGAAAGGTGCTGACCGCCGAATATGCCAGCACGAGATTGACCCCGATGATGATGCCGAAGGCACCCACAAAGATGAGAAAAACGTGCCGCCCGGTGAGTTGCCGCCCTTCCATCATCGCCCCCTGCCGTTGAATACCGTTTCCCGCGAGGCGCGTGCGCCGCTTTCGCGATCCTCGAGCCAGATGCGGACCTCGGTGCGCGCCGCGCGCGCCGGCTCCGAATCCGGCGGTGCGAGAAGATAGAGCCGTTGCAGCCGGAGCTCGTCGGCAGGCACGCTCACCACATTGTCCTCCTCGCCCTCGAGCGCGAGCGTGATCGCCGGATCGCCCCTGACGCTCAACGCGAAATCCCGCGCCTCGTGCTGCATGTTGCGGATGCGCACCTCATAGGTGTTGCGGATCGTGCCGTCCGACAGCGTCACGTAAAGCGGGTTGCGCACCGGCGCCACCGTCAGGTCGATATCCGAGCGGATGAACAGCGCAAAGACAAGCCCGATCCCCACCAGCGACCAAAGCACGGTGTAGAGGATCGTGCGCGGACGCAGGACATGCTGCCAGACGGGCTTGGGCGGCTTGCCCTCGCGTTCGCGCATCTCGTCGGTGAGCGCCATGTAGTCGATCAGGCCGCGCGGCTTGCCGAGCCGGGCCATCACGTCGTCGCAGGCGTCGATGCAGAGCGCGCAGGTGATGCATTCGAGCTGCTGACCGTCGCGAATGTCGATGCCCATGGGGCAGACATTGACACAGGCCATGCAATCGACGCAATCGCCCATCGGCGCGCCCGCGCGCACCTCGGGCGAGTTCTTGCGCGGCTCGCCGCGCCAGGAGCGATAGCCGACGGTGAGCGTATCCTCATCCATCATCGCCGCCTGGATGCGCGGCCAGGGGCAGGCATAGATGCAGATCTGTTCGCGCGCGAAACCGCCGAAAAAGAAGGTCGTGCCGGTCAGCACGGCAATGGTGGTATAGGCGATGGGATGCGCGTTCAGCGTGAAGAGATCGACCATCAGCGTCGGCGCGTCGGTGAAATAGAACACCCAGGCCCCGCCCGTGGCCACCGCGATCAACAGCCAGGTGATCCACTTGGTCACCCGCAGCCGCAGCTTGCGGAAATCCCATTTCTTCTGCCGGTAGAGCCGCAGCCGCGCGTTGCGGTCGCCCTCGATCCAGCGTTCGACCAGGATGAAGAGATCGGTCCAGACGGTCTGCGGGCAGGCATAGCCGCACCACACCCGGCCCAGCGCCGAGGTGAACAGGAACAGCCCCAGCCCCGCCATGACCAGAAGCCCGGCCACGAAGTAGAATTCATGCGGCCAGATCTCGACCCAGAAGAAGAAGAACCGCCGGTTCGCGAGGTCAAGAAGCACCGCCTGATCGGGCAGGCTCGGCCCGCGGTCCCAGCGGATCCAGGGCGTGATGTAATAGATGCCCAGGGTGATCGCCATGATCACCCATTTGAGGCTGCGAAACTTCCCCTTGACCCGGCGCGGAAAGACCGGCTCGCGGGCGGCATAGAGCGATTGGGGAGCTTGGGGCTGGGATTCGGCCAATTCGGGCCTCCGGATTCTGCGATGATGGCCGCGTTCTCGCAGGATGCCGGGACCACGACCTTGACCTACATCAAATTCTGACTCCTGAACCGATGTATTCACGCCGCGCCCCACAACGACAAGAGCGGCCCGCATGGGGCCGCTCCCGATGTCCATCGCCGGACAGGCTCAGAAACTGACGATGGCGAAGGCCTGAAGCAGGTAGATATTGTCGTTGCTGCCAAAGGCCTGCTTGGCCGCCGAGCCCGGGAAGGCCACGCCGGCGAGCGCGCCGACGCTCAGATTGTCATCCACTTCCCAATCAACGTAGAAGTTGATCTCGTCGGCGAATTTCTTGCTTGTGACGGGCGTTCCGAAATAATCCTTCTTGTCGAGGTCGAAGCGATAGTAGATCGCGCCGATGCCAACCTTTTCGTTCACGCTGCCCGACAGATGCACCATGTGGCTGCGCTGGTTGGAGTTGAACAGCAGGTATTCCCCGACGATCTCGCCCTGAACCCAGGTGCCCCAGTCCTCGGCCCCGTAGAACAGCGGATCGAATGCGGTGATGTCGGAACTGCCGTCCTGACCCGAGAATTTCGAGTAGCGATAGCTCAACGTCGGCTCGAAGCGCAGCCCCGGAAAGCTGTAGCTGATTTGGCCGTAATAGCCTTGCGCATCGAAATCATTGCCGCCCTTTCCGCCGAATTGCTCGGTGTATTCGCCGCTGAGCGTCAGCCCCTCGACTGCGGGAATGGGCACGTCGAGCGCGCGCAGGCTGACCATTTCCATGCCGCGCCGGGCAAACTCGGCCTCGTCCGAGTCGCGGATCTCGGCATAGAGGAGGCCGAATGTGCCGTAATCGGTGGTGAAGACGAGATCGGCCCCCGCGACCTCGGCGCGGTCGTTGTCGGAATCGCCCTTGACGTAGAACCCGGTGAAGCCGAACAGATCGTTCGAGAGCGTCACGATCCCGGTGTTGCGAAACGCCGTGCGCGGCCCGAGCCAGAAGGCATTGTCGGAAAAGGCGTCGAAATTCCCGTCCTGGAACAGCCAGCCATTGCCGATCTGGAGATCCTGCCGCCCGCCCGAAATATCCAGAACCAGCGGGTTCTCGCCCTGCGTCAGGTTGAACCGAAGCCCGAGCGCCGCCTCCTCCAGATCGGAATCGGCGTCATCCCCCGCAGTATATCCGCCCGCGTCGCCATCGCCGAGCGTGCCGGTGATGACGCTCGACACCGCGCCGTAGAACGTGACGCCCCCGCCGGCCTCGTAGCTGAAGCTCAGCCGCGGCTTGATATAGGCCTCGTAGTTGGTGGTGTCGCCGGTGTTCTCGCCTGTCGCCAGGTCGATCCGGCCCAGACCGAAATTCGGGTTGTCCACAAGGAACGCGCCCGAACCCATCTCGATATCGAGATCCACGGTCCATCCGCCCTGGGCATGGAGTTCGATGGCAGAGGCGGGCATCGCCAGGGTGCCGCTCAGCCCGAGGGCGAGGAGGGAGAAAGTCGCGCGCTTGCTCATGGTCGTGATCCCGCTTGCTGACCTGCGGCACCGCCGTGCCAAAGGGGCGCGACCGCAAATCCGGATGACTGAAATGGAGGGCCGATGGGCCGGCCTTCTCTCATTGATGACAAGGGCCGGGCCGGAAATGCAAGCCAAAGCCGATCCCCGGCGCATCACCGGTTACATGACTGTTGCAAATTTGTGCAAAAGAACGGAGCCTCGCCATCGCATTGCCGTGCGGCGGTGCGCTGGCCGGTGCGCTGGCAGATCGACACCGGCCCTCCCTGGAAACGCGCGAACAGGACGGGAGGGCCGGTGCCTCACCCCGGTTCCGCCGTCAGGGCGGGCCGGGGATCTTCGGGGCGGGGGCTATTCGCCGCCGCCAAGCTGGTGAACATAGACCGCAACGGCGCGGATCTCGGCCTCGCTCAGATCGGCCCCGCCCATGGGGGGCATGATGCCGAAGCGCGAATTGGTCACCGTCTCGCGGATGGTGTCGTAATCGCCACCATAGAGCCAGATCGCATCGGCGAGGTTCGGCGCGCCCTGGGTGATGTCGCCCTCGCCGTTCTCGCCGTGACAGACGGCGCAGTTGTCGAGATAGACCTGCGCACCGGCTTCGGCCGCCGCCGCATCCTGCGGCGCGCCCGAGAGGGACATGACGTAATTCACCACCTGGTCGATTTCGGCGCTGTCGAGCATGTCGCCAAAGGCGGGCATCTGCGACCAGCGCGCATCCGGGTCCGTCTCGTTGCGGATCCCGTGGGTGACGGTCAGGTGAATATCCTCCAGCGTGCCCCCCCAGAGCCAGTCATTGTCCAGAAGGTTGGGATAGCCCCCCGCCTGCAATCCCCCGGCCCCGGCGCCATGGCACTGCGCGCACCAGGTGCGGAACACCGCCGCCCCGGCCGAGACCGCGTAGGTGTTGAGCTCGGGATCGGCGGGAATGTCGGCGAGATCGGCCGCCACCAGCCGGGCGTTGATTTCGGCATTGGCCGCGCGCGCGGCCTCGATCTCGGCGGCGACATTGGCGCGGGTGGACCAGCCCTTGTAGCCCGCCGTCGCCTGATTGATCAGCGGCCAGGCGGGATAGGCGATCACATACCACAGCCCCCAGACAATGGTGGCGTAGAACACCCAGACCCACCAGCGCGGCAGCGGGTTGTTGTATTCCTCGATTCCGTCCCATTCGTGGCCCGTGGTTTCGGGTTCCTGTCGGTTGATCGGCTTCTTGGCCATGTCTTACGCCTCCTTGGCGTCGGCACCCCGCGCGGGGGCCGGTTTGTCTTCGTGCCGGAAGGGGATGTTCGCCGGGTTCTCGTAGCTCTTGCCCGCGCCGGGGCGGAACACCCAGATCACGACGCCCACGAAAAAGGCAAACAGCACCAGCAACATCCAGCTATCGGCGAACTGGCGCAACAGCGTGTAGGTCTCCATGGCGATCCCTCCTCAGCGGCTGGGTGCGGGAGTGAAGGTCGAGAAATCGACCAGCGTGCCCAGCATCTGCATGTAGGCAATCAGCGCATCGGTCTCGGAAATGCCCGGCTGCCCGTCGAAATTGCGCGCCTGCGCCTTGGGATAGCGCGCGAGGAGCCCGTCGCTGTCGGCATCCGGATCGGCCTGCGCGCGGAAATCGGCCTGCGCGTTCGCGATCATCTCGTCGGTATAGGGCACACCCACGAGGCGATGCGTCCGCATCAGATCGCCGATATGCTTGCCGTCGATCAGGCGCCGCTCCAGGTAGCCGTATTTCGGCATGACCGATTCGGGCACCATGGCCTGCGGGTTGCGCAGGTGCTGCACATGCCAGTCATCCGAATAGCGGCCACCGACCCGGGCGAGATCGGGGCCCGTGCGCTTGGACCCCCACTGGAACGGGTGATCGTATTTCGATTCCGCCGCCAGGCTGTAATGGCCGTAGCGCTCCACCTCGTCGCGCATCGGGCGGATCATCTGACTGTGGCAGACATAGCAGCCCTCGCGGATGTAGATCTCGCGCCCGGCCAGCTCGAGGGGCGAATAGGGGCGCATCCCCTCCACATCCTCGATGGTGTTCTCCAGCCAGAACAGCGGTGCGATCTGCACGATGCCGCCGATGGTGACCACGAGGAAGGCGAAGATTGCCAGAAGCGTGACGTTCTTTTCGAGAACGGCGTGTTTGTCGAGAATGGCCATCTCTCCGACCCTCCTTATTCAGCCGGAACCGCGGCGTTCGTGGCCGCGACGGCCGGCGAACGTTTCACGGTCATCCAGAGATTGTAGCACATGATCACCGCCCCGAGCAGGAACAGAACCCCGCCCAGCGCGCGCACCACATACATCGGGAATTTCGCGGCCACCGTGTCTGCAAAGGCATTCACGAGGAAGCCGTTGGCATCGACCTCGCGCCACATCAGCCCTTCCATGATCCCCGTCACCCACATCGAGGCGGCGTAGAGAACGATCCCGATCGTGGCGAGCCAGAAGTGCCAGCTCACGAGGCTCAGACTATAGAGCCGCTCGCGGTTCCACAGCCTCGGCACGAGGAAATAGAGCGCGCCAAAGGTGATCATGCCGTTCCAGCCAAGCGCGCCGGAATGCACATGCCCGATCGTCCAGTCGGTGTAATGCGACAGCGAGTTGACCGCCCGGATCGACATCATCGGCCCCTCGAAGGTGGACATCCCGTAGAACCCGACGGAGATCACCATCATCCGGATCACCGGATCGGTGCGCAGCTTGTCCCAGGCCCCCGAGAGCGTCATCAGACCGTTGATCATGCCGCCCCAGGAGGGCATCCACAGCACCACCGAGAACACCATGCCCAGCGTCGAGGCCCAGTCGGGCAGCGCGGTGTAATGCAGGTGGTGCGGACCGGCCCAGATATAGATGAAGATCAGCGCCCAGAAATGGATGATCGAGAGCTTGTAGGAATAGACCGGGCGTTCGGCCTGTTTCGGCACGAAGTAATACATCATGCCGAGGAACCCGGCGGTCAGGAAAAAGCCCACGGCGTTATGGCCATACCACCACTGCACCATGGCATCCTGCACGCCCGAAAACACCTGCACCGATTTGGAGCCCCAGATCGACACCGGGATCGAGAGGTTGTTGAAGACATGCAGCATCGCCACCGTGATGATGAACGACAGGAAGAACCAGTTGGCCACGTAGATATGCGGCTCGCGGCGCTTGACGATGGTGCCGAGGAACACCGCCAGATACGCCAGCCAGACCACCGTCAGCCACCAGTCCACATACCATTCGGGCTCGGCGTATTCCTTGGATTGCGTGGCCCCCAGCAGATAGCCCGTCGCGGCCAGCACGATGAACAGCTGATAGCCCCAGAACACGAACCAGGCGAGGTTGCCGCCCCAGAGCCGCGCCGCGCTCGTGCGCTGCACGACATAGAGGGACGAGGCGATGAGCGCGTTGCCGCCAAAGGCGAAGATCACCGCGCTCGTATGCAGCGGACGCAGACGGCCGAAATTGGCATAGCCCTGCGCCCATTCGAAATTGAGCCCCGGAAAGGCGAGCTGAAAGGCGATGACCGTCCCCACGAGAAAGCCCACGACCCCCCAGAACGCGGTGGCGATGACCCCGGCCCGGATCACCCCGTCCATGTATTGCCCCGAGAGATCCACCGCCGCCGCCTGCGGCTCGTCGGTATGCCTGAGCACCCACAGGAACAGGCCGCCCGCCACCGCCGCAATGATCAGCGCATGGACCATATAGGCGAGATCGCGCGCGTAATTGGCCGCGATCAGCGCGAAAAGCGTGATCAGACCAAGCACAATCAGCTTGATGTAATTCGTCATGTTGCGTCCCTTCGTCTTCGCCCGTCCGGGTCGGCCCGACCCACGCAGGCGCGTTTGACATTGCCCGTAATGCTGGGTTCGACCGCGACCGGCCTTGATCTGCATCAAAACTCCGCTCGCCGCGGCGTGATCCGCGTCCTTGATCCGCGTCAAGGCATTGCCCGCGCCCTGCACCTATGGTGAACTCAGCGTAACACCTTCCGGGATAACCGCCATGACATATGCCACGAGCTTCAACACTCTTTTCACCGTCCTGACCGACATTGCCCTCGTCGAGGAGACCCTGACCCACGCCATCGCCGCCGCGCAGGCCTATGACGCGCATCTCGACATCCTCTGCCTCGGCGTGGATCGCAGCCAGACCGGCTATTACTATGCCGGGGCAAGCGCCGTCGTGCTCCAGGAAACCATCGCCCACGCGCGTGCGGAGGCCGATGAGATCGAGGCGCGCGCGCGCGAGCTGCTGAACGGGGTGGCGTTGCGCTGGGCGCTCGACAGCGGGGTGAGCCAGCTTGCCGACATGGGGCGGCATGTCGGCGCGCGGGCGCGATTCGCGGATCTGGTCATCCTGCCGCAGCCCTATGGCGAGGGGCGCGGCGCGGAACTCGAGCCGGCGACCGAATCGGCGCTCTTCGAGGGGCGCACGCCGGTGCTCATCGCCCCTGCGGGGGCCGCGCCGGTGCCCGAGCCCAGGCGCATCCTGCTGGGCTGGAACGAGAGCAGCGAGGCGCTCGGCGCGGCCCGTGCCGCGCTGCCGCTCCTGCGCGGCGCCGAGAGCGTGCATGTCGTGGTGATCGACCCGCCCGCCCATGGCCCGAACCGATCCGATCCCGGCGGGCTCCTGTCGCAATATCTCGCACGGCACGGGGTGAAGGTGGAAATCGACGTGCTGTCGAAGACGCTTCCGCGCGTTTCCGACGTTCTTCTGCGCCATGTCACCGACATGGACGCCGACATGATGGTAATGGGGGCCTATGGCCATTCGCGCTTCCGCGAGGCGATATTTGGCGGGGCGACGCGCGACATGCTCGAACGGGCCACGGTGCCGGTCTTCATGGCGCATTGACCGCCGCCGGCGGTGGCATCCGTGCCGGGGCGCGCAGGGTCCGCGCCCCGGCCCCCTGCCAGCCCCCGAGGGATGATAAATTACTTATAAAGTATTAGAATTGTTCAGAATTTTTTGCTATGATTTCCCACACAACACCTGCACAGGTACGGCGCATCAATGACTTACGCCGCCGACCTGCACAGATTCTGCACAGACGCGCGGGGGAAGCATGGCACCGGACACTGGCAAATTCGTCATCGACAAGGAGGTTTTGAAGCCCGGCCTCATCCTCTTTCGGCGCTCGGACGTGCAGCACCGCAACTGGTATTGCCGCGTGAAGGTGCCGAAGGAGGACCGCTACAAGACGGTTTCCCTCAAGACCGAGAACATCAATGACGCCCGCGCTATGGCGTGGGAGCAGGAAACCGAAGTCCGCTACGCCATCAAGCACGGCGTAGCCGTCTTCAATCGCCCCTTCCGTGAGGTTGGCAAGGAGTGGCTTGCCAAACAGAAAGCCCGCGCCAAGCGCGGCGAGATTACCGCCAAACGCATCGACACATTGACCAATATCATCGAAGGGCCGCTGAACGAATATATCGGCTCCGTTCAGGTGCATCTTATCGGTGATGAACGATGGGGCAGCTATCCCGTATGGCGGCGCGAGAACGGCGAAGGCCGCATGGAGCGCAACGGCTCGCGGATGGTGACGCGGGAGATTGCCGAAAAGCTGGTGGCCGCCGAGTTCGGGCGGCGGCAGAAGGCGTCCGCCACGCAGGGCATCCGTCCGAAGAAGCCGACTCCAGAGCAGATTGCCGAAGCCATCGCGGAGAAGCTGGCCAAGCCCGTTCCCTATGTCAGCGACGACACCATTCGCGGAGAGATGAAGGTGTTCGGAGCCATCATGAACTTCGCCATCAAACAGCGCTATGTGCCCGCGAGCTTGCGCTTCGAGGCGTTCCCCGCGCTCAAGGTCAACCGCCGCGAGGAATTTACGCCCGAGGAATACCGCAAGCTCTACAGCGCGGGCCGCGCGTGGGTGAAGGCGAAGACCGCGAAGGACGAGAACGGTAAAGAGGTGAAGACACCGAACCGGACGAACGCCGTCTGGTATCGCACCATGGTCTATAACCTCATCCTCATAGCCTGTAACACGGGGATGCGCCCGCCCGAGCTTCGCAATCTTCGCTGGCGCGACATCACGCCCGCGAAGGACTGTACTGGGGCACGGTTATGAGACAGTGCTTTGCGCTGGTTAGGCTGCCATCATGATCACCGTGGCAGCGTCGGTTTCAAGGCCTTTTTGCTCAGCCCTGATCTGAGTGGGTGTTTTGTATCCGT
>JACIYT010000023.1 GCA_014359765.1 Roseovarius sp. | reverse complement strand
CGCGTCGTCGGGGCCGCGGCCTCCGTAGCGCCTGTCATCTCGTTCGTTCTGTCAGTCATGTTCTACTCCCGTTCCTGTCGGAAATAGCGCTCGCGACTGTCTCAGAAAACCGTGCCCAAACCCACTGCTCGCCTGCGCCGATGTCGATGAGGTGGCAGCGATAGGGCAGGCCCATCTCCTCGAGCGCGATGGAGACCTTCCAGCCGTTCGGCGTGGGCCAGTAATAGAGGTCGATCGGGGCTTGCATGGTCGCGTCTCCGGGGCAGTTTCGCCTCACAATGACGCCTTGCGCCCCTTTGGCAAGGGCAGCCGCAAATCGGGCATGAGGCGCGACCAGCGCGGCGCGGGCCGCTCCGGCAGGGCGGCGCGAAGCTGGGCGAGGGTGAGCCGCTCGGGCGCGCGCATGAGATGCGCGTAGAAATCGAGCGCGCCGGGCCGGGTATAGGGCGACCAGTGGCAGACGCGCGCGGCGGGGGGCGCGATGTCGAAACCCGCGCGCGCCAGCACCTCAAGCGTCTCGGGATCGTCGAGTTGCAGGCTCAGGACATTGCCCCCCGTGGGCAGTGAGAGGCCAAGGCTGCGGTCGCCGGGCGCGGGGGTCGAAATCAGGCATTCCAGCAGGAAATCGTAAAGATCGTTCTCGCGCGTGGTGACATTGACGATCTCGGCGGTGCGGCCCGCGGGCGAGGCGAGCGCCTGCGCGGCATTCTGGCCGAATTCGGCACCCGCCAGCAGGATCACCCGCCCGAGCGCGCCCGGCGCGAGGCGCGCAAGCGCCGCCAGCACCACCCGCGCACCGAAGGAATGGGCGATGGCGTGCACGGGGCGATGCGGGGCGCGGGCGCGGATCGCGGCGATGGCATGGGCCAGCGCCGCGCCCGCGCGCCCGGCCTCGCGATAGGCCTGCCAGAGCGTGCCGCGCGCGTTCCAGCCAAAGCCGATCGCCAGCCCCTCGCCCTCGCGCCTGCCGTCGAAGCCGAGGCCGCGCGGCCAGCTCACGACCTTGTGACAGGCACGTTCGGGGGCGAGCGCGAAGATATGGCGGTGCGGGCATTCGCTGGCATGGCCGGGCGCGTATTTGAACCCGTGCACCATGAGGATGACCGGGCCGGACCCATCCGCGAGCGCGGCCTCGGGCACCTCTTCCCCGGCGGTCATGTGAATGAGCGGCATGTCCCCGGCCCCCACAACATCTTGTGGCAAGGCATTAGGCGCGCCATATGTCGCCGCCGCGACGCTTTGGTTAAACTCCCGTGACAGCGTTGACGCCGCCGCCGCTTGGGTCTAATGGCCGGATTGTGGCGCTTTGTTACCGGATTGCGGGCCACGTTAAACAAAACCGCTAAAGAGGTCAGGATGAAAGCCCCCTTTCGCTTGACCGCGTCGGGGGCTTTTTCATTGGGGCCGAGGGCCCGGAGGTTGGGACATGAAGACACGCACGAAACTGGTCCATGGCGGCACGCGGCGCAGCCAGTATAACGAGGTGAGCGAGGCGATCTTTCTCACGCAGGGCTTTGTCTATGAGAGCGCCGAGGCCGCCGAGGCACGGTTCATCGAGGCGGGCGCGGACGAATTCATCTATGCCCGCTACGGCAATCCCACGGTCGCCATGTTCGAGGAGCGCATCGCAGCGCTTGAGGGGGCCGAGGACGCCTTTGCCACGGCAAGCGGCATGGCGGCGGTGTCGGGCGCGCTGACGGCGATGCTGCGGGCGGGCGATCATGTCGTGTCGGCGCGCGCGCTCTTCGGGTCGTGCCTCTATGTGCTCGAGGAGGTGCTGTCGCGCTTCGGGGTCGAGGTGACCTTCGTCGATGGCACCGATCTCGATCAGTGGCGCGCGGCGATCCGGCCCGATACCCGCGCGGTGTTCTTCGAGACGGTGGCCAACCCGACGCTGGAGGTGGTCGATGTGGCCGCCGTGGCCGAAATCGCCCATGCGGCGGGGGCGCTTGTGGTGGTGGACAATGTCTTTGCCACGCCGGTCTTTTCGCAGGTGATCGCGCAGGGGGCCGATGTGGTGGTCTATTCCGCGACCAAGCATATCGACGGGCAGGGGCGCTGTCTGGGGGGCGTGATCCTGGGCAGCCGCGAGTTCATCCGCAAGACCCTTGAGCCTTACATGAAGCACACCGGCGGGGCGCTTTCGCCCTTCAACGCCTGGGTGATGCTCAAGGGGCTGGAGACGATCGACCTGCGGGTGCGCGCGCAATCGCAAGGCGCGCAGGCGATCGCCGAGGCGCTGGCAGGGGACGGGCGCGCGCGGGTGATCTATCCGGGCCTCGCCGCCCATCCGCAACACGCGCTGGCGCTGCGGCAGATGGGGCAGGGGGGCACGGTGCTCTCGCTCGACATTGCGGGCGGGCAGGCGGCGGCGTTCCGGTTCCTCAACGCGCTCGAGATCGTGCTCATCTCCAACAACCTGGGCGACGCGAAATCCATCGTGACGCACCCGGCCACCACCACCCATCAGCGCCTGAGCCCCGAGCGCAAGGCCGCGCTCGGCATCACGCCGGGGCTGGTGCGGCTGAGCGTCGGGCTCGAGGATCCCGAGGATCTGATCGCCGATCTGCGGCGCGCGCTCGACGCGGCGGCGGGCTGAAACCGCGTGGATCGGGCCGGATACACTACACAAGGTTCATGACACTCCCCGCGGAACCTGTCGCGCAGGCTGTCGGCGAGATCGCGCCATAGGGCATGGCCTGGCGCAGGGTCTTGCCGTCGATCGCCTGATCACCCCGCCGCGCCAGCGCCGTTTCCCGAATGCGATTCCCCTGCCGGGGTTCATCAGCGCCAACCCACGAGTCCCCCGGCGAGCGCTTCGGCGTCCCGGACGGAACCGGCCGGCGAGACGGGACATTCGCGGGCGCGGTCTTGTTCCCCCGCGTCCCCCGCAATGAAAAAGCCCCGCTCCGGCGGGGCTGTATCCTGTCCGGATCAGCTGTATCCTGTCCGGATCATTGGTTTTTTTGGTGGAGTCTTTTTTGGTGGAGCCTAGGGGGATCGAACCCCTGACCTCTTGCATGCCATGCAAGCGCTCTCCCAGCTGAGCTAAGGCCCCGTCAATGTCGCCCGAACCCGGGCCGTGCGCCGCTGATTAGACAAAGCGGCGGGCGGGATCAAGAGGAAAATCCCGCCCCGCGCCGGATTACATCTCGTCCTCGGAGGCCACGTCGGCGATCTCGTCGAGCGAGACGTTGTCATCCTCGTCATCGTCGAGCAGATCGTCGTCGAGATCGACATCCACGTCGTCGTCATCGATGATGTCGCTGTCGTCATCGGTGCTCGTGGCCTTGAGCTTGCGGGTGGCGGCATCCTCGGCATCGGGGCTCATCGCGCGGCTCTTGCCGGCGTTCACCTCCACCACCTCGCCGGTATAGGGGCTCGTGATCGGGTCCTTGTTCAGGTCGTAGAAGCGCTTGCCGGTGGTCGGGCAGACGCGCTTGACGCCCCATTCTTCCTTGGGCATGGGTGATCCTCATTCAACTCGCTTGCACGCAATCCGGCTCCCCTGCCATAAGCTCGGACCTGTGTCAAAGGCTTTGCAGGGCAGGGCCGGCGGCGAGGGAACCGGAGCGCATATGGCCCAGCACATCCTTTCTGGCAACCCCCCGGTCGCGATTACGCTGCGACGCAGCGCGCGGGCGCGGCGGATATCGCTGCGCGTGTCGGGGATCGACGGGACGGTGACGCTGACGGTGCCGCGCGGGGTGAACGCGGCGGAGGCGCTGGCATTCGCCCGCAGCCGCGAGGACTGGCTGCGCGGCCATCTCGCGCGGCGGCCCGAGGCGGTGCCGGTCGCCGCCGGGGTGTTGCTGCCGATCGAGGGCGCGCTGTGGCGGATCGCGCCGGGCAGGGGCCGGCAGGTGGTGCTTGAGGCGGGGGAGGCGCGGGTGCCCGGCCCCGAGGAGATGCTGGCGCCGCGGCTCGCGGCGTGGCTGAGGGGGCGGGCGCGGGACCGGCTGGCCATGGCCTCCGATCGCCATGCAGCGCGGCTCGGGGAGCGGTTCACGCGGCTGACCCTGCGCGACACGCGCTCGCGCTGGGGCTCGTGTTCGTCGGGCGGCGCGCTCAGCTATTCCTGGCGGTTGATCCTCGCGCCGCCCGAGGTGCTCGATTACGTGGCGGCGCATGAGGTGGCGCATCTGGCCGAGATGAACCATTCGCCTGCGTTCTGGGCGCTGGTGGCGCGGCTCTGCCCCGGCTTCGAGGCGCCGCGCCGCTGGCTCCGGCAGGAGGGGGCGGGCCTGCATCGCTATCGTTTCGATTGACCGGCGCGCGATTCGCGATCACATGAGCCCATGCCAAGCCTGCCGCGCCCCGATCCCGCCCCGATGGCCCATGACCGCGTCTATCGCGGGCTGCGCGGGCGAATCATGCATGGCGAGATCGCCCCCGGGCAGGCGCTCACGCTGCGCGGGATCGCCGCCGAATACGGGGTGTCGATGACGCCCGCGCGCGAGGCGCTGCGGCGGCTCTCCGCCGAAGGGGCGCTGACCTTGTCGAGCTCGGGCCGGGTCTCGACCCCGGAACTGGGCAACGAGCGGATCGAGGAACTGGCGGCGCTGCGCTCGCTTCTGGAGGTGGAACTGGCAAGCCGCGCCCTGCCGCGCGCGCATCTGGCGCTGATCGACCGGCTCCAGTCGATCAATGCGCGCATCGCCGAGGACATCATGCGCCATGACGCGGTCGCCTATATCCGGCGCAACCTCGAATTCCACCGCACCCTCTACCTGCGCGCGCAGGCCCCGGCGATGCTCGCCATGGCCGAGACCGTCTGGCTGCAACTGGGTCCGACCATGCGCGCGCTCTACGGGCGGCTGCGCCGCAAGGATCCGCCGCATTTCCATCGCCTGATCATCGCCGCGCTCAAGGCGGGCGACGAGCCGGGGCTGCGCCTTGCGGTGCGCTCGGACGTGACGCAGGGGCTGCGGATGCTGCTGGGCTGAGGCGCGCGCGCCTGTGGCGTCAAATCGGCTTGAGGCGGGCGCGGGGCGGGGCTAGACGGGCCGTCAAAGGAGCCTGCCCATGAGCCTCAACACCTTCGGTCATCTCTTTCGTGTCACCACCTGGGGCGAGAGCCACGGTCCCGCGCTCGGCGCGACGGTGGATGGCTGCCCACCGGGTGTGGCGATCGACGAGGGCAGCTTGCAGCACTGGCTCGACAAGCGCCGTCCGGGCCAGAACCGCAACACCACCCAGCGACAGGAGCCCGATACGGTGCGGATCCTGTCGGGCATCTACGAGGGGCAGACCACCGGCACGCCCGTTCAGCTCATGATCGAGAATGTGGACCAACGCTCGCGCGATTACGGCGAGATCGCCCGCAGCTTTCGCCCCGGCCATGCCGACCTGACCTATCACCTCAAATACGGGCTGCGCGATCCGCGCGGCGGCGGGCGGTCCTCGGCGCGCGAGACGGCGGCGCGGGTGGCCGCGGGCGGCGTGGCGCGCGCGGCGCTTGCCACGCTCGTTCCGGGGCTGGAGATCAAGGGCTACATGGTCGCCATGGGCGAGCTGGAGCTGGACCGCGCGCGGTTCGACTGGGACGCGATCGACGGCAACGATTTCTGGCTGCCCGATGCCGAGGCCGCGCCCGAATGGGAAGCCTACCTGCAATCCCTGCGCAAGACCCATGATTCCGTCGGTGCCGTGGTCGAGGTGGTCGCGCGCGGCGTGCCTGCGGGCCTCGGCGCGCCGGTCTATGGCAAGCTCGATACCGATCTGGCCGCCGCGATGATGTCGATCAACGCCGTGAAGGGCGTCGAGATCGGCGAGGGCATGGCCGCCGCGCGGCTGCGCGGCTCGGAGAATGCCGACGAGATCTTCATGGGTGAGGGGGGGCTCGAATTCGGCTCGAACCATGCGGGCGGGATCCTCGGGGGGATTTCCACCGGCCAGGAGATCGTGGTGCGCTTCGCGGTCAAGCCGACCTCCTCGATCCTGACACCGCGCCGTTCGGTGACGCTGGAAGGGGAGCCCGTCGAGGTCGTCACCAAGGGCCGCCACGACCCTTGTGTCGGTATCCGCGCCGTGCCCGTGGCCGAGGCGATGATGGCTTGCGTGCTGCTCGACCACTGGCTGCTGCATCGCGGCCAGGTGGGCGAGGGGCCGCGCGGGCGCATCGGCTGAGGACCGTTTTCCCGACGGGAAAACGGCCCGGAATTTCGTGAAAATTCCGGGGGCTCACACCCGGCGCTGGCGGGAGAGCTGAACCGCGAGGATCCCGGTCATGATCACCAGCACGCCGATCACGTCCCAGAGCCGCAGCGCCTCGCCCAGGAGTGCCGCGGCGATGGCCACGCCGAAGAACGGGTTGAGGAAATGGAAGGTCGCGGCGCGCGTGGCGCCGATCCGCTCGACCAGCAGGAACCAGACCAGCGTCGCCGCAAGCCCCGGCACGAGCGTCGTGTAGGTGAAGGCCGCGACCAGCTGCCAGCTCCAGGCGACCTCCAGCGGCTCGATCATGAGGCCCAGAGGCCCGACGATGGCCGCGCCCACGATCATCTGAAGGCCCACCACCATCAGGAAATTCCCGCCCGAGGCCGCGCCGCGCACCGAGAGCGTGGCAAAGGCCAGTGCAAAGACCGCGATCACGCAGAGGCCGACGCCGTAAAGGTCCATTCCCCCTTGAAATCGTGCGCCCATGATAACCATGACGCCCGCCAGCCCGGCCACCAGCCCGAAAATCCCCACCGCCCCCAGCCGCTCGCCCATGAAGGCCCAGGCGAAGAACCCCACCAGAAGCGGCACGGATGAGGCGATGATCGCGGCGAGCGACGCCTCGACCGTCTGCATCGCCACGAAATTGAGCCCCAGGTAGAGCGCGTTCTGGCAGATCCCGAAGATGATCGTCGCGCGCCATTGCGCCCGCGTGAGCCGCCAGCTCTGCCCCAGCATCCGCGCGATGGCGATGCCCAGCAGCCCCGAGACCAGGAACCGCAGCCCGAGCGCGGTGAGCGGGGGTGCTGCGGCCACGATCATCCGCGCCGAGGTAAAGGCCGAAGACCACATCAGGGCAAAGGCCAGCCCCATGCCGAGCGCGCGCAGATCCATCGCCCTCTCCCGCCCCTAAATCGCCCCAGGCGTCGTTGAAGCTCACGCTGATGCGGCCCTCGTCAGACATGTTCTCGGGCACCTCGTGGCGCAGCCAGCCTTTCCATATTGCCAGACGGATTACCACCCTTAGATTGAGGCCACCCGCGACGTCGCCCTTTCACGCCCCGGATTGTGCGAGGTGCAACCGGAACCAGGCGCAAAGGGCGTCGAATTCCATCCGTCCGTCGGCCACGGCCACGACGAGATCGTCGATGGGTTCGTCGTCCGGGATGGTAAGGACATATCCGCTGCGCGCGATCAACAGTTCAACCAGAAGCCAGGCCGTTCTCTTGTTGCCGTCCGTGAATCCGTGATTTGCAACCATGCTTTCGAGCAGGGCCGCCGCTTTCCGGTAAAGCGGTCGGTGATAGCCGGAATAGGGACGATTGAGTGCAGACTCGATCTGACCGAGGCCGATTATGCCGGAACGACCGCCGTAGGTCAGGGCTTCGTCATGCGCGGCGATCGCGTCGGCAAGCGTTACCCTGTAGTGCCGCCTACCGATTGGCCAGACGCTTCAGGGCAGCCGTGCGCTTTTCCGAAGCTCCCTTGATCGTGGCGGTGGTCTTTTCGCTCACCTTCTGCCTGCCGGAGGACGTGCACACCTCCACGAATTGCCCGGTCTGGGCATTTCGCGCGATAGATCCGCCTTTCAGCGTGGTTCTTGTCACCTGGGACGTCATGGCTCTCTCCGGACGGCTGCCTTGAATATGAAAGTCTTCGCGTGAATTGACAAGTCACATCAGCAGGTCGTCCGGATGTGCGGAGCGTCTCGCTGCTTCGCGTTTACTGCCACGAATAGTTGAAGCTCACGCTGATGCGGTCCTCGTCAGACATGTTCATGGGCACCTCGTGGCGCAGCCACGATTCCCACAACAGCACGTCGCCCACCTCTGGCGCGACATAGACGAAGCTGCGCATCTCCTGCCGCGCGTCCTTGCGGCGGGGCGGTGCGGCCATCATCCGCGCCGAGCGCGGATCCTCCAGCTTGAGCGCCGACGCCCCTTCGGGCATGGCGACATAGGTCGTGCCGGAAATGACCGAATGGGGGTGGATATGGCTCGAATGCATACCGCCCTCGGGCAGGATGTTGATCCAGATATCCTCGAGCCGGAGCGCCTGTTCGCCGAGATCGAATTCCAGATCGCGGGCGAATTCGGCCACATGGGCATCGAGCGCGCGCACCAGATCGGCGAAGATCGGAAACCGCCAGGGCAGGTCGGCGAGCGAGGCATAGGAGGTATAGCCGGGATAGCCTTCGCGCGCGCACCAGGCCTGCCCGGCCTCGTCATCCTCGGCGATGGAATAGCACGACGCCTCGAGTTCGGCGGGGTCGATGGCGGGGCCGTGCGCGTCCAGACGGGCGCGGTAGAGGCGGGTCACGAAGAGCGAGTCGATCACGGGCATGGCGCCGGTGTAGCCTGTCCGCGGGGCAAAGGCCACGGCAAAGGCGCGGGGCTCAGTCCACCGCGATGCTCAGTCCACCGCGATATTGTCGATGAGCCGCACCCCCGCGAGCCAGGCCGCCGCGAACAGCCGGGCGGGACGCTCTGGCGCCTCGAGCGCGGCCAGATCGTCCTGCGCGCGCAGATCGAGGTAATCGGTGCCGGTGAACCCGGCCTTGTCGAGCCGCGTCAGTGCCGCCTCGCGCAGCGCGGCAAATGGCTGACCCGCGCGCAGGCCCTGTGCGACCGCCTCCATTTCCTCGTGCAGGCGCGGGGCCATGGTGCGTGCGCGGTCCGACAAGAGCAGGTTGCGCGAGCTGAGCGCGAGCCCGTCGATATCGCGGATCGTCGGGCAGCCATGCACCGTCACGCCGAGATCGAGATCGGCGGCCAGCCGGCGCACCACGAGGAGCTGCTGGTAATCCTTCTCGCCGAAAAACGCGTCGGTGGCGGCGGTCTGGACAAAGAGCTTGGTCACCACGGTCGCCACCCCGTCGAAATGGCCGGGGCGGTATGCGCCCTCCATCACATCGGTGAGGCCCGCGACCGAAACGGTGGTGGCGAAGGCCGCAGGATACATCTGGTCGGCATCCGGCACCCAGAGCGCATCGACGCCAAAGCGCGCCAGCTTGCGCGCGTCCTCGTCCTCCGTGCGGGGATAGTTGGCGAGATCGGCGGCGTTGTTGAACTGCCTGGGGTTGACGAAGATGGTCACGATCACCCGGTCGCAGGCCGCGCGGGCGGCCGCGACCAGCGACAGATGCCCGTCATGCAGCGCGCCCATGGTGGGCACCACGCCAATTCGCTCGCCCGCCCGCACCCAGGGCCGGGTGGTGGCGCGCAGCGCGTCCAGGCGGCGCAGGATCGGTGCGCTCATTTCGACACCTCCTCGGAAAATTCGTGCTCCGGCGCGGGAAAGCGCCGGGCGCGCACATCCTCGGCATAGGCGGCGATGGCGGCCTCGGCATCTGCGCCCAGGGTCGCGTAACGCCGGACGAATTTCGGCTTGAAGGCGGTGAACAGCCCCAGCATGTCATCGACCACGAGGATCTGCCCGTCGCAGCCCGCGCCCGCGCCGATGCCGATGGTGGGAATGGCGATTTCGGCGGTGATCCGGTCGGCGAGGGGGCTGGGCAGCTTTTCCAGCACCACCGCGAAGGCCCCCGCATCCGCCACCGCGCGCGCATCCGCCAGGAGCGCCTCGCCCGCGGCACCGCGCCCCTGCACCTTGTAGCCCCCGAGCGTGTTGACCGATTGCGGGGTCAATCCGATATGCGCCATCACCGGCACGCCGCGCGCCTTGAGGAAGGCGATGGTCCCGGCCATGTGCTGCCCGCCCTCGAGCTTGACCGCCGCCGCCCCCGTCTCGCGCATCAGCCTTGCGGCATTGGAAAACGCCTGCGCCGGGCTTTCCTCGTAGCTGCCAAAGGGCATGTCCACCACCAGCATCGCGCGCGAGAGGCCGCGCGCCACCGCCTGCCCGTGCAGGATCATCATCTCCATCGTGACACCGAGCGTCGAGGGCAGGCCATGGAGCACCATGCCCACGCTGTCGCCCACGAGCACGAAATCGCAGGCCGCATCCATCATCGCCGCCATCGGCGTGGTATAGGCGGTGAGCGAGACGATGGGCGCCCGGCCCTTCATCGCGCGGATGTCGTCGGGCAGGGGGGCTGTCTTGCGGGCGGTAGCGCTCATGGTGGGCCTCTGGGGTATTCTGCGTCGCGGCGCACGCTATCAAGCGGCGCGGGGAATATCCACACCCCGCGTTTGCCGCCCGAAATCGCGCGCCCGCGCGCGTGGATGGCTCAGCCGGGCGCTGTGGCGCAGAGCTCATGCAGGGGGATGTGGCAGCGAATGAGATGGCCCGGGGCCGCCTCCCGGGCGGGCGGCGTGTCGGTCTCGCAGATCGCGCCGCGCCTGACCGGGCAGCGGCGCTGGAACGGGCAGCCGCGCGCGGGCGGGCCCGGGTCCACGGCATCCTCGGCCAGCAGCCGCGGCACGTGATCGGGATCGGGCGCGAGCGCGGCTCCCAGCAGCGCCGCCGTATAGGGATGCGAGGGCGCGCCGTGGACCGCGGCCGCCGGTCCCGTCTCGCAGAGGCGCCCCTGATAGAGCACCGCCACCCGGTCCGAGAGCGCGCGCACCACCGCGAGATCGTGGCTGACAAAGACGAACGCCATTCCCCGGCGCGCCTTGAGGTCGTTGAGCAGGTCCAGAACGGCCGCCTGCACCGAGACATCGAGCGCCGAGGTGATCTCGTCGCAGAGCACCACTTCGGGATCGGCGGCAAGGGCGCGGGCCACGGCCACGCGCTGTTTCTCGCCACCCGAGAGCTGACCGGGGCGCCGGTCGAGACATTCCGCGCCAAGGCGCACGGTCGCGAGCAGCTCTTCTGCCCGCGCGGCGAGCGCCTGGCCGGTGAGACCGAAATAGAGGCGCAGCGGCTGGGCGAGGATCTCGGCTATGGTGTGGCGCGGGTTGAGGCTCGCATCGGGGTTCTGAAAGATCATCTGGATGCGGCGCAGGTCCTGCGGGCGGCGCCGTTCCACCGCGCCCGCCAGCCGGGTGCCGTCGCCCGGCACGATCTCCCCCGACGCGGGCGGCAGCAGCCCGGCAAGCGCGCGCAGGATGGTGGACTTGCCGCTGCCCGATTCGCCCACGAGGCCGAGCGTCTCGCCACGCCGCAGATCGAACGTGACCCCCGCGACCGTGGCCGGTGGCACGCGCCCGCGCAGCCGCATGTGCCAGCCGGGCCGCGCATGGCGAACCGACAGATCAACGACCCGGAGCACGCAGGGGCTGTCCGCGGGACAGGCGGGGGCCGCATGGCCTGCATCACGGGAGGGGGCCGCGCCGGGAAAGAGGCAGCGCGCGGCCTGGCCGTCGGGCGCCTCGGCCATGTCGGGGCGCGCGGCGCGGCAGGCCCCGGTCGCCAGCGCACAGCGCGGCGCGAATGCGCATCCCTCACGCGGCTCATCGGGACCCGGCGGCCGCCCGCCGAGCGCGCGCGGCAGCGTGCGCTCTCCGAGCCGGGGAATCGCGGCCAGCAGCGCGGCGGTATAGGGATGGGCGGGTGCGCGCAGCACCGCGCGCGCAGGCCCGGTGAGCACCGTCTCCCCGGCATAGAGCACCTGCACCCGGTCGCAGACCCGCGCGATCACGCCCAGATCGTGGCTGACATAGACCATCGCCATGCTCCGCGCGCGCGCCAGATCGCGCAGCAGATCGAGGATATGCGCCTGCGTCGTCACGTCGAGCCCGGTCGTCGGCTCGTCGAGCAGGAGCGCGTCGGGCTCGCCCGCGAGCGCCATGGCGATCGCCACCCGCTGTTGCTGCCCGCCTGACAGCTCGTGCGGATAGCGCCGGAGAATCGCCTCGGGCTCGGGCAGGCGCACCTGCTCCAGCAGGTCGCAGGCCCGCGCACGATGGGTGGCGGGGTCATGGTCGCAATGCAGCCGCAGCGCCTCGGCGATCTGCGCGCCGATCCGCAGTGTGGGCGTCAGCGCCTGCCCGGAATTCTGCGGGATGAGGCCCAGCTTGCCGCCGCGGATCCGTGCCAGCTCGGCGGCGGGGCGGTCGAACATCTCCTGCCCGTCGAAGAGCACCGCGCCCGCGAGCTTTTGCAGCCCGGGCCGCAGATAGCCCATGGCCGCCAGCGCCAGCGTGCTCTTGCCCGAGCCACTCTCGCCGACGATGCCGAGGCTCTCGCCCCGACACACCGACAGGTCCACCTCGTGCAGCACCGGCAGGATGGTGCCCGCGCGCCCGCGAAATCCCACGCAGAGCTTGCGGATGTCGATGAGCGGGGCGGCGGCGCTCATCTCAGATCACCGCCTTGCGGCCGCGGTCGAGGCCGAGCGCCCCGGCCAGCGCGTCGGCGGTCAGGTTGATGCCGATGATCAGCGTCGAGAGCGCCAGCACCGGCGCGATCACCCCCCAGGGCGCGAGCGACATGTAAACCCGCGCATCGGAAATCATCAGCCCCCAGTCCGGGCGCGGCGGCGCGACGCCGAAGCCGAGGAAGGACAGCGCCGAGAACCCGAGCAGCATCCACGACCAGCGCATCGCCCCCTCCACCAGCAGCGTGTCGGTGACATTGGGCAGGATCTCGCGGCGCACGATGTCAAGGGGCGCGTGCCCGCGCGCCCGCGCCGCCGCGACGAAATCGCGCGCCACCACCTCATGCGCGGCGGCGCGCGCCACCCGGATCACCGGAATGCCGAAGAAGAAGGCCAGCGTCGGCAGGAGCACCTCGCCGCCAGTGCCGAAAACGGTGATCAGCACCAGCAGCGGCAGGATGCCCGGCAGGGCGAGGAAGGCATCGACCAGCCGCATCGCCACCTCGTCCGGCCAGCCGCCGCGCAGCCCCAGCCAGATCCCGGCAAGCCCGCCCCAGAGCATCGCCACCGGCGTGGCGATGCCGGTGATCACCAGCGCCTCGCGCCCGCCCAGCATCACCCGGGTCAGCACGTCGCGCCCCAGGTGATCGGTGCCCAGCCAATGCGCCGCCGAGGGCTCGGCCAGGGTGATCGTGGCCTCCATCGCCTTGTAGTCATAGGGCACGAGCCACGGGCTGAAGAGCGCCATGAGCGCGTGCGCCACCACCAGCGCCACCCCGATCGCGCCCGAGGGCCGCGCCACCAGATCGCGCAGCAGCGCGCCCGCCCGCCTCCGTCTCGTGGCGGTCAGCGCGCTCATCGCTGCCGCGCCCGATAGCTGCGCAGGCGCGGGTTGAGCAGCAGCCCGAGCAGGTCCGCCACCAGGTTGACGGCGACATAGCTCGCCGCCACGATCATCGTGATCGCCTGCACCACCGGCAGATCGCGCCCCGAGATCGCATCGACCAGCAGCCGCCCGAGTCCGGGATAGTTGAACACCACCTCCACCACCACGACGCCCCCCAGAAGCCACGCCACGGTGAGCGCGATGACGTTGATCGCCGGCAACAGCGCATTGGGCAGCGCGTGGCGGAGCACCACCTGCCGGTAGGGCACGCCCTTGAGCGTGGCCATCTGCACGTAATCCGAGCTCATCGCCTCGATCACCGAGGCGCGCACCATCCGCATCACATGGGCGACCATCAGCATGGCCAGAACGGTCGAGGCGAGGATGAACTCGGGGAAGAATTCGAGCGGCGGCGCATCGGCAGGGGTGAGCACGATCGCGGGAACCCAGCCCAGCCAGATGGCGAAAACGAGGATGAGCACGGTGGCGGCGACGAAATCGGGGATCGTCATGGCCAGAATCGCGCCGGTGGAAAACAGCAGATCCGGCCAGCGGTCCCGCGTCAGCCCCGCCACCACCCCGAGGGCGATCGCCAGCGGGATGCCGACAGCGAGCGCCCCGGCGGCCAGCAGGAAGGAATTGCGCATCCGGTAGCCGACCAGCCCGGCGATGTCCTGCTGTCCATGGGCGGACAGGCCGAAATCGCCCCGCGCCACCCCCGCGGCCCATGACAGGTAGCGTTCGAGCGCCGGCGTCTCGAGGCCGAGCGCCTTGCGGCAGGTCTCGAGCGCCGCGCCATGGGCGTCGCGTTCGAGGATCGCGGTGCAGGCATCGCCGGGCAGCGCCTCGACGCCGAGAAAGATGATCGCCGAGACCAGCCACAGCGTCACGAGGCCGAGTGCCAGCCGCCCCGCGATCAGTCCCGCCATCGCCTGCCTCCCCTTGCCGGCCCGCACGGGGCCGCGCCAATCCGTGATCCTGACCCGAGCCTAGACCAACCGGGGCGCGCGCGTCGAGAGAGCCCTGCGGGAATCGCGACATTTCCGACGCCGTTGCATGTCGCGCGCGCCTTGTCGGTCGCCTGCCGCCGCTGCCGCCGCTGTTGCCACTGTTGCACATGAGAACAAGTTGCAATTGTCTTGACAAGAATGCGAACAATTCGCATAAATGCCGCATGACCCCGGCACCGACCAGACCCGGAACCGCCATGCGCCTGACCCGTCGTCACGTCCTCGCGCTGGGCGCGGCCGCACTCGGCGCGCCGGCGCTGCGCGCAGCCCCCGCGCCGCTCGACGTGGTGACCACCACCGGCATGATCGCCGACACCGCCCGCGTGATCGCCGGCGATCACGCGGCGGTGCGCGCGCTCATGGGGCCGGGGATCGACCCGCATTCCTTTCGCCAGACGCGCAGCGACATTGCCGCCCTCACCCGGGCCGATCTGGTGCTCTGGCACGGGCTCTATCTCGAGGCGCAGATGGAGGAATTCCTCCACCGTCTCGCCGCGCGCCGGACGGTGGTGGCGGTCGGCGAGGGGGTCCCCGAGGCGCTGCGCATCGCCCATCCCGACCATGAGGGCCGTTTCGATCCGCATGTCTGGATGGTGCCCGAGCTGTGGCAGCATGTGGCCGGGCGCATCACCGAGGCGCTCGGTGCGGCGCGGCCCGGGGCCGTGCCCGATTTCACCCGCAATGCCGACGCGCTGCGCATGGCGCTGGACCGCCTCGGGAGATATGCGCGCGAAACCCTGGCCACCGTCCCGCCCGCGGCGCGCGTCCTCGTCACGGCGCATGATGCCTTTGGCTATTTCGGGCGTGCCTATGGTTTCGAGGTGGCGGGGATCCAGGGGATCTCGACCGAATCCGAGGCCGGGCTCGCGCGGATCCGCGATCTCGTGGATCTGATCGTCGCACGCGGCATCCGCGCCGTCTTTGTCGAGAGCACCGTCGCGGACCGCAATATCCGCGCCCTGATCGAGGGGGCGGCGGCGCGCGGCCACGCGGTGCGCATCGGTGGCGAGCTGTTTTCGGATGCGATGGGGCCTTCGGGCAGCTACGAGGGGAGCTACGAGGGCATGATCGACCATAATGTGACCACGATTGCCCGCGCCCTCGGCGGGCAGGCGCCCGAACGCGGCCTCAACGGCAGGCTGGCAGCGGCAGAGAGGTGACGGCAGCACGATGACGCAGGAGGCGATGACGCAGGAGGCGATGACCATGCTGCCCGAACCGGTGCGCGACCGGCTCGTGGACGAGAGCCCGCTGGCGATTCGCGGCCTCACCGTCTCCTATGGCGAGAAACCGGCGGTGTTCTCCGTCGATGTGAGCTTTCGCGCCGGGAAGATGACGGCGATCGTCGGTCCCAATGGCGCGGGCAAATCGACGCTCCTGAAGGCGGCGCTGGGCATCCTGCGCCCGCTTTCGGGGCAGGTCACGGCCTTTGGCCACCCGCTGGACGAGATGCGCGCGCGCATCGCCTATGTGCCGCAGCGCGCCAGCGTGGACTGGGAATTTCCCGCGCGCGTGATCGACGTGGTGATGATGGGGCTCTATCGCGAGCTGGGCCTTCTGGGCCGTATCCGCCCCCGTCACCGCGCCCGCGCGATGGACAGCCTCGCGCGTGTCGGCATGGAGGGCTTTGCCACGCGCCAGATCGGCCAGCTCTCGGGCGGGCAGCAACAGCGCGTCTTTCTTGCGCGCGCCCTGGCGCAGGGGGCCGATCTCTACCTGCTGGACGAGCCCTTTGCCGGCGTCGATGCCGCCACCGAACGCGCCATCATCGCCGTGCTGAAGGGCCTGCGCGACGAGGGCAGGACGGTGGTCGCGGTGCATCACGACCTGGCCACCGTGCCCGCCTATTTCGATCGCGCCTTTCTGCTCAACGTCACCGCCATCGCCGAAGGGCCGGTGGCCGAGGTGATGACCGAGGCCAACCTGCGCGCCGCCTATGGCGGGCGGCTCGGGCCCGCGCAACAGGCGGTCTAGGCGATGCTCTGGCAGGCGCTCACGCTCGGGCTCGGCTATAACGCGACGCTGGTCACGCTGGGCGCGGCGATGCTGGGGATCGCGGCGGGGGCGACGGGGGTGTTTCTCTATCTCGCGCGCCGCGCGCTGGTGAGCGACGCCATCGGCCATGCCACCTTGCCCGGCGTTGTGGCGGGGTTCCTGGCGATGGTGGTCCTGGGGGGCGACGGGCGGTTTTTGCCGGGGCTGATGGCGGGGGCGGCGGTCTCGGCCGGGCTGGGGCTGCTATGCGTGTCCTGGCTCACGGCGCGCACGCGGCTCCATGAGGATGCCGCGATCGGCGCGGTGCTGTCGGTGTTCTTTGGCGCGGGCGTGGTGCTGCTGACCGTGGTGCAGGGGCTGGACAGCGGACGGCAGGCGGGGCTCGAGACGTTTCTCCTGGGCGCGACCGCGGGGATGCTGCGCGCCGAGGCGCTGAGCATCGCGGCGGGCGGTGCGGCGGTGCTGGCGCTGGTGGTGGTGCTGCGCCGGCCGATGGTGCTCGTGGCCTTCGATCCGCAGCACGCGGCAGGGCAGGGGGTCAACCTGCGCGGGGTCGATCTGGCGATGATGGGGCTTGCCCTCGCCGTGACCGTGGTCGGGCTCAAGGTGGTGGGGGTGGTTCTGATCGTGGCGCTGCTGATCATCCCGCCGGTGGCGGCGCGGCTCTGGTCCGAGCGGGTGGGGATCATCGTGGTGCTGGCCGGTGCGTTCGGCGGGGTTTCGGGCTATGTCGGCGCGGCGGTCTCGGCCACGGCCCCCGATCTGCCCACGGGGCCGCTCATCGTGCTGACCTGTTTCGCGCTCTTCGCGCTCTCGCTGCTCGGCGCGCCTGCGCGCGGGGTGCTCGCGGCGGGGCTGCGCCACTGGCGGTTTCAGCGCCGGGTGCATCTGCGCCAGGGGCTTCTGGCGCTGGCGTCCGGCCAGCCGGTCTATGAGCCGTTGACGCTGCGGCTGCTGCGGCGCCGGGGGCTGGTGCGCGCCGACGGGGTGGTGACCGAGGCGGGGCGCGCGCGCGCGGCGCGGGCGCGGCTGGACGAGCGACGCTGGCAGATGCTGCGCAGCCTGCCCGAATTCGAGGCCGCGAGCGCCCGCCATGACGGGCTGAGCCCGCTTTCCGAGGTGTTGACGCCCGATCAGCTTGTCGCGCTCGATCGCCATCTCGGGCCGGAGGGGACGGTATGACAGGGGCGGATTTCGTCATGCTCTCGCTGGTGCCGCTGGTGATCGGCACGCTGGCCGCCATCGCCTGCGCGCTGCCCGGCAATTTCCTGCTGCTGCGGCGCCAGGCGCTGATCGGCGACGCCATCAGCCATGTGGTGCTGCCGGGGATCGTGGTGGCGTTCCTCCTGTCGGGGCGGGTCGCGGCGGTGCCGATGATGCTGGGCGCGGGTGCCGCCGCGCTGGTGTCGGTGGTGCTGATCGAGGCGATCCGGCGGCTGGGGCGGATCGAGCCGGGCGCGGCCATGGGCGTGGTCTTTACCGCGATGTTCGCGGGCGGCGTGTTGCTGCTGGAGCAGAGCGCCGCCTCGGGCGTGCATCTCGACGTGCAGCACGCGCTCTATGGCAATCTCGAAAGCCTGATCTGGCTCGATGGGTATGGCTGGGGGGCGCTTGTCGATGGTGCGGCGCTCCGGGGGCTGCCGCCGGAGCTGATGCGCATGGCGGTGGTGACGCTTGTGGTGGTGCTCCTGACGGCCCTGTTCTGGCGGGCGCTGGTGATCGCCACCTTCGACGAGGGCTTTGCCCGCACGCTCGGCCTGCCGGTGCGTGCGCTCTCGCTCGGGCTGGTGGCGGTGGCTGCGGCGGCGGCGGTGGCGGCCTTTGATGCGGTCGGCTCGATCATCGTCATCGCCATGTTCATCTGTCCTCCCGCCGCCGCGCGGCTGATGACCGACCGGATGGGCGGACAGGTGGCATGGAGCACCGGCTTTGCCGTGCTGTCGGCGGTGGCGGGTTATGTGCTGGCGGGATACGGTCCGATCTGGCTGGGCCAGTCGAGCGCGGTCAGCGCGGCGGGGATGATCGCCACCGTCTCGGGCGTGATCCTCGGGCTGGCTGCGCTTTTCGGTCCCCGGCGGCGGGGCCTTGGGGCAAAACAGGGGGGCTGAGCCATATCAGGGCGCGACCACGAGGCGAAAGCGCGCCGCGCCCCAGCCATCGACCGGGCAATGCGCGCGGATGAAGACGTCGCGCGTGCCCTCGGGCAGATCGAGGGTGAGCGAGCGGGTGAAGGGCTGTTCATCGACATGCGGATGATGCAGGGGCCGATAGCCGAGCCGCGCGCCCGAGCCATCGAGCACCTCCCACCCGTCGGCATAGTGATCCCAGCCGGTATCGGGATGCCGCACCGTCACATCCACCCGATAGGCGGTGGCCATGCGTGTCACCGTGGCAGCGACGATTTCGGGCTCTTCAGCGGCGACAGGCGCGGCAACGATGAGGGGGATGAGGGTGATGAGGGCCGCGAGGGCCGTGAGGGCAGGACCATGGCGCATGGTCCGATCGTAGCGCATCGCGCCGCGCCGCGCAGTCACATCTGCGTGTCCGTGCGCATCAGCACCGCGCGCGATTCCGAGGCGAATTCGCGCCGCAGCAGCACCCCCAGCGTCACCGCCACCGCCACGAGCAGCGCCTGAGGCCCCAGCAGCCACGCCGCCGAGGCCAGCGCGAAATAGAGCGAGCGCAACCCCCGGTTGAAGCCGCGCGCGGCGGTGATGTTGATCTCGCCCGCCTTGCGCGCGCGCGGCAGCGCGGCAGGGTCGCGCGCGTCGTTCGGCACCGCCGCCATGACCACGGCGCAATAGCCGAACAGCCGGTTCGCCCAGACGAATTTCAGGAATGCGTTGGTCAGGAAGATCACGATGACCAGGATCCGCACTTCCCAGACCACGACCGGATCGTTGCCTGTGCGCAAGGCGTCGGCAATCCCGATGAGCCGCTCCACATCCCCCAGCAGCGCCAGCGCCCCGCCAATGGCGATCAGCGTGGCCGAGGCAAAGAAGGACGTGCCCTGCCGCAATTGCCCGACGACCTGCGAATCGAAGATGCGCGGATCGCGGGCGACGAATTGCACCATCCATTCGCGCCGGTATTGCGCCATCAGGTTCGAGGTCGAGGGAAAGCGCGCGGGTGCCTGTTCGATCAGGATCGTCACCCCCGCCCAGCCCAGGATGAGCGCCACCACCGCCCAGAGGTCGAGCGTGGTGAAATGGCCGAGGATCTGCGCCAGGACCGTCATCGTTCAGAACGGCCGGACGACCACCGCCCAGAGCACGGCGATGGCGCCGAAGACGCTGATCTCGTTGAAGATGCGCAGGTAGCGGTCGCTCTGGGCAAAGGTGCCGCGCCGCGCCCGCAGCACCAGCCGCCCGGTCCAGCCGTAATGCGCCGCCAGCGCCAGCACCAGCGCCAGCTTGAGATGCGTCCAGCCCGGCCAGCCCAGCGCATGGGCCAGCCACAGCCCGGTGGCGATGGCGATCACCCCCAGCCCCAGCGAAAAGCGGTAGAGCCGGATGGTGAGATCGCCGAGCGGCCCGAATTCGCCGAGCCGCTCCCATTCGCGCCGCCAGTAGATGAGCGCGCGCGGAACCGCGAAGATCGACGTCATCCAGCCCATGACGCAGAGAATGTGAATGATCTTGACCCAATCCATACCCGATCACTGCCCGAGCAGGGCCGCCTGCGCAAGGGGCAAGGCGCAAGGGGCAGGCGGCAGGGGGGCAAGGGGCAGAGGGCCGCGGGCAGGAGGCCGCGGGCAGGAGGCAGGGCAGAAATGACTCGCACCCCGGCAGACGCGGTTGTATTTTCCTGTGAATTTCAGGAGGTCCCCATGCAGATGCCCGATCCGAACCCGGCGATCCTCGCGCGCAAGGCCGAGCTTGTGGCGCGGCTGCGCGAGGTCCTGCCCGCCGACGCGGTGATTTCCGACCCGGCAGAGACCCGCGCCTATGAATGCGACGCGCTGACCGCCTATAAATGCCCGCCCCTGGCCGTGGTCCTGCCCGCCTCCACGCAGGAGGTGGCGGAGGCGCTGCGCATCTGTCACGAGATGGGTGTGCCGGTGGTGCCGCGCGGTGCGGGCACCTCGCTTGCGGGTGGGGCGCTGCCCACGGCCGACAGCGTGATCCTCGGCGTGGCGCGCATGAATGCCGTGCTGGAAACCGATTACGACAACCGCTTCATCCGCGTGCAGGCCGGGCGCACCAACCTGAGCGTCACCGGCGCGGTGGAGGAGCAGGGCTTTTTCTATGCCCCCGACCCATCGTCGCAGCTGGCCTGTGCCATCGCGGGCAATGTCGCGATGAATTCGGGCGGGGCGCATTGCCTCAAATACGGCGTCACCACCAACAACCTGATGGGCGTGACCATGGTGCTGATGGATGGCACGGTGATCGAGCTGGGCGGCGCGCATCTCGACGCGGGCGGCTATGACCTGCTGGGGCTGATCTGCGGCTCGGAGGGACAGTTGGGCGTCGTGACCGAAGCGTGCCTGCGCATCCTGCACAAGCCCGAGGGCGCGCGCCCCATGCTCATCGGGTTTGACAGCAACGAGGTGGCGGGGGCCTGCGTGTCGGACATCATCAAGGCGGGCGTCCTGCCCGTGGCGATCGAATTCATGGACCGGCCCTGCATCCGCGCCACCGAGGATTTCGCCCATGCGGGCTATCCCGATTGCGAGGCGCTGCTGATCGTCGAGGTCGAGGGCTCGGAGGCCGAGATCGACGCCCAGCTTGCCCTCATCGAGGAGATCGCCCGCCGCCACGATCCGGTGGAACTGCGCCAGAGCCGCTCGGAAGAGGAGAGCGCCAGGATCTGGCTCGGGCGCAAATCCGCCTTCGGGGCGATGGGGCAGATCAACGACTACATGTGTCTCGACGGCACCATCCCGGTCAGCGCGCTGCCCCATGTGCTGCGTCGCATCGGCGAGATGAGCCGCGAATTCGGCCTCGATGTGGCCAATGTGTTTCACGCAGGCGACGGCAACATGCACCCGCTGATCCTCTATGATGCCAACAGGCCCGGCGATCTGGAGCGGTGCGAGGCGTTTGGAGCCGAGATCCTCAAGCTCTGCGTGGAGGTGGGCGGCTGCCTGACCGGCGAGCATGGGGTGGGCATCGAGAAGCGCGACCTGATGCGCTGTCAATACGGCGCCGACGATCTCGCCGCGCAGATGGATGTGAAGGACGTGTTCGATCCCGCCTGGCTTCTGAACCCTGCCAAGGTCTTTCCGCTCGACGCCTCCAGCGCGCGGCGCGCGGCCTGAGACCGTCGAATGAGTATTTGGGGAAAGATGAAATGACACCTCGCACAGAGGCCGAGCTGGCCGCGATCATCCGCGAGGCGCGCGCGCCGTTGCGCATCGAGGGCGGCGGCACGCGGCCGATCGGGGGGCCGACCAATGGCGCGCGACTGTCCACTTCGGCCATGCGCGGCATCGCGCTTTACGAGCCGGGCGCGCTCACGCTGGTGGTGGGCGCGGGCACGCCGCTTGCGGAGGTGGAGGCGGCGCTCGCGGCCGAAGGTCAGCGCCTCGCCTTCGAGCCGATGGACCATCGCGGCCTTCTCGGCACCGAGGGCACGCCCACGATCGGCGGGGTGGTCGCGGCCAATGTGAGCGGCCCGCGCCGGGTGCAGGTCGGGGCCTGCCGCGATTTCCTGCTGGGCGTGCGGTTCGTGGACGGGGCGGGGCGGATCGTCCGGAGCGGGGGGCGGGTGATGAAGAATGTCACCGGCTATGACCTGGCAAAGCTGATGGCGGGCAGCTACGGCACGCTCGGCGTGCTGACCGAGGTGGCGCTCAAGGTGCTGCCCGCGCCGCAGGCGGCGGCAAGCCTGACATTGCGCGGGCTTGACGACACGCGCGCCATTGCCGCGCTGGCGCGTGCGCTCGGCTCGCCCTTCGAGGTGACGGGTGCTGCGCATCTGCCGGGCAAGGGCGAGACGCTGCTCAGGATCGAGGGTTTTGCCGAGTCGGTCGCCTACCGCGCCGGGCGTCTGCGCGAGCTGCTTGCGGGGTTCGGCACGGTGACCGTCGAGGATGACCCCGAGGCCGTCGCCGCCTGCTGGCGCGATATCCGCGATGTCGCCGCCTTTCACGGGCGCGCGGGCGATGTGTGGCGGCTCTCGGTCAAGCCCACGGATGCGCCGGGGATCGTGGCCGGGCTTGGCGGGGTCGAGGCGCTCCATGACTGGGGCGGGGGGCTGATCTGGCTGCTGGCGCCCGAGGGGCGCGGGCAGGCGATCCGCGCGGCGGTGGCGGCGCGGGGCGGCCATGCCACGCGGGTGCGCGGCACCGGCGCGGATGCGTTTCACCCCCGGCCCGCCCCGGTGGCAGCACTCGAGGCGGGGTTGCGGCGGCGCTTCGATCCGCGCGGCCTGTTCAATCCGGGCCTGATGGACGGCACGCGGGAGGGGGCATGAAAACCGAATTCACGGCGGAACAACTGTCCGATCCGAAGATCGCGCGCGCCAACGAGATCCTGCGCGCCTGCGTGCATTGCGGATTCTGCACCGCCACCTGCCCGACCTATCAGGTCCTGGGCGACGAATTGGACAGCCCGAGGGGCCGTATCTACCTCATCAAGGACATGCTGGAAAATAACCGCGTGCCCGATGAAAAGACTGTGCGCCATATCGACCGCTGCCTCTCCTGCCTCGCCTGCATGACGACCTGCCCCTCGGGGGTGCATTACATGCACCTGGTCGATCACGCCCGCGAATATATCGAGGCGCGCTACAGGCGTCCGCTCGGCGACCGGCTGCTGCGCTGGGTCCTGGCGCGGATCCTGCCCTATCCGATGCGGTTCCGCGTCGCCCTGCTCGGGGCCAGGATCGGGCGGCCCTTTGCGCGGCTCATGCCCGATGCGCGGCTGCGCGCCATGCTCGAAATGGCCCCGAAGCATATCCCCCCCGTCAGCCGCAACGACGACCCGCAGAGCTTTGCGCCGCAGGGCGCGCGGCGGATGCGCGTGGCGCTGATGACGGGCTGCGCGCAGCGCGCGCTCAACACCGATATCAACGACGCCACGATCCGGCTGCTGACGCGGCTCGGCTGCGAGGTGGTGGTGGCAGAGGGCGCGGGCTGTTGCGGCGCGCTCACGCATCACATGGGCAAGACCGCCGAGAGCCACGCGACAGCCGCGAGGAACATCCGCGCCTGGGTGCGCGAGATGGACGGCGCGGGCCTCGATGCCATCGTGATCAACACGAGCGGCTGCGGCACCACGGTCAAGGATTACGGGCATATGTTCCGCCTCGATCCGCTGGCCTCAGATGCCGCCCGCGTGAGCGCCATCGCCATGGACATAAGCGAGGTGCTGATGCGGCTCGATCTGCCCGAGGGGGGCGAGAAGGGCCTGACGGTGGCCTATCACGCGGCCTGTTCGCTGCAACACGGGCAGAAGATCAAGACCTACCCCAAGGACCTCCTGCGCCGCGCCGGGTTCATCGTGGCCGAGCCCGCCGACAGCCACCTGTGCTGCGGATCGGCGGGCACCTACAACCTGATGCAGCCCGCCATCTCCAGACAGCTCAAGGCGCGCAAGCTGCGCACGCTCGAGGCGGTGAAACCCGATGTCATCGCCGCCGGCAATATCGGCTGCATGATGCAGATCGGCGCGGGCGCGCGCGTGCCCGTGGTGCACACGGTCGAATTGCTCGACTGGGCGACAGGCGGCCCGCGGCCGCCCGCGATGGTGCGCGCCGCCGGTGGCAAGCCGGGCGGGTGAGGTTGCGGATCTTGACAGGTGGGGGGTGCCTTCCCAGATAAGCGTTGCTCCGGCGCCGGAACGGGCCGGGGCGCGTGCGCCTGTCCCGCAAGGGAAGGCAAACCTGTTATCGCTCAGAGGAGGATGACCATGCGCAATTTCGATCTTGCACCGCTCTACCGGGCCACCGTCGGATTCGACCAGATTGCCGATCTGCTCGACCGGGTGATGGCCAGCGACATGAGCCAGCCCACCTATCCGCCCTACAACATCGAAAAGACCGCCGACGACGCCTATCGCATCTCGATCGCGGTGGCGGGGTTTGCCGCCGACGAACTCTCGGTCGAGGTGAAGGAGGGGGCGCTGGTGGTCTCGGCGCGCAAGCGCGAAGAGGATGAGGGGCGCACCTATCTGCATCGCGGCATCGCCACGCGCGCCTTCGAGCGGCGCTTTCAGCTGGCCGATCATGTCCGCGTGACCGGGGCGAGCCATGTGGACGGGATGCTGCATATCGACCTCGTGCGCGAGGTGCCCGAGGCGCTCAAGCCCCGCCGCATCCCCATCGCCAGCGCCGCAGGCGCGTCCGACAAGGACGTGATCGACGCGGAAAAGGTGAACTGACCGACATGCCCGGCCCGGTCGTTGCGACCGGGCCTTTTTCGGTTGTCAGGCAGCGCGGACCACGCGCGCGGCGGGTGCCGTGGCCTCGATCAGCGCGCGGTGCAGCGCGGTGATGCCCTGTTCCATCGCCTCGGCGGCGATGACGAATTGCACATCGACGCCGCGCGGCGTCTGATGGGCGGCCACCACCTCGATATCCGCCTCCTCGAGCGCCTGGAGCCCCCGGCTCAGCACTTTCAGCCCCTTGAGATCCCGCCCGATGGGCGAGACGAGCGCCAGCGTGCGCGCGGAAATCTGCGCCGCCGGATAGAGCGCCTCAAGATCGCGGGCCACGCGGCGGACCGTTTTCAGCGACGCCTGCACGTAATGGGTGATCGTGTTGGCGTTCGAGGTCTTGGAGACGATCCAGACATTGTGCCGTTTGAGCGCGTCGAGAATGGCCGCGTCATAGCCCTTGACGCCCACCATGTCCTGCTCGAACAGTTCGAGCGCCACAACCTTGAGGCCGGTCACGATCTCCACCGCTGGTGTCTCGGCCGGCTGATCGTCGATGAGCGTGCCGGGATCGCCCGGATCGAAGGCGTTGGTCACGCGCAGCGGCACCTCGGCCTGGCGCAGGGTCTTGGCCGCCTTGGGGTGGATCGCCTCCATCCCCAGATTCGAGAGCTGATCGGCCACGTCGTAATTGGTGTGCCCCAGCTTGCGCACGGCATCCTCGCCCACCAGTTTCGGATCGGCCGAGGAGAGGTGGAATTCCTTGTGGATGATCGCCTCGCGCGCACCGGTATGGGCGGCGATGCGGGCAAAGGTCACCTCGGAATAGCCGCGGTCGAACTCGCGCATCAGCCCCTCGGTGCATTGCGCATAGCCGGTGACGATGGGCAATTCGGTGCTCAGGTCCACATCGCGCAGCCCCTGCGCGATCCGCTCGGCAAGGCTGTGCTCGGTCTCGTCGCGCCAGCCGCTGAGGTCGATGAAGCGCGCATTGACCCCGTGCCGTTGCAGCAGGAGCGTGGCGACGAAGGCCGAATGCGCCTCGCCCAGACCCGAGAGCAGCTCGCGGATGACCATCATGTGATCGCCGAGGCGGAAATGCCCGTAGGAGCACAGCCGTTGCAGATCGAAGAGGCAGGAGCGCGCGCCCTCGATCCGCTCGCGCACGAATTCGTCGGCCATGCCGCGATCACCGGGATTGTCGAGGATATCGGCATGGGCCGCGCGCATCGCGTGCCCCACCTCGGTCAGCGCGTCGAGCCAGCCGTGATCGTCCTCATCATTGGCAAAGCGCGCATAGACGCCGGGCGTGCCGGATTTCTTGTGCTCCAGCAGCAGGTTGGTGATCCCGCCAAAGGCCGAGACGACGAAGATGCGATGATAGAGCGCCGCCCCCTCCCGGTCACCGACAAAGAGCGTGTCGAGCAACTCGGGCAGGCGGCTCATCGAGGTGCCGCCGATCTTTTCGACGGTATGGGTTAGTAAGGTCATATCCCTCTTGCCGGGGGCCGTGCCCCGCCCTCTCAGCTTGTTTCGAGCGCGTAGGAGCCGTCGGCCTGATGCACTTCCTTGCCGGTGACCGGCGGGTTGAAGCAGCAGGCCATCACAAGCTCCTCTTTGGCGCGCAGCGTGTGGCGGTCGTGCTTGTCGAGCGCATACATGACGCCGGGCTTGATCTCATGCGTCTCGCCGGTGGCCAGATCGGTGATCGAGCCGGTGCCCTGCATGCAATAGACGCTCTCGAAATGGTTCTTGTATTCGAACGTGTGTTCCGATCCCGGCTCGAGAAAGGTGATGTGGAAGGAAAACCCCATCCCGTCCCCCGCAAGCAGCATCCGCACGCTCGACCATTGCGCATCCGAGACGACGCGCTCGCGCTCATTCTCGATGATCTCGTTCAGATCCCTGACAATCATTCCGGTTACTCCGCTGCCATTTTCGTTGTTGCCATTGCCTCGCGCGCGGCCTCTTGCAAAATCGCCAGCCCCTTGTGCAGGAGCGCGTCGGGCGTGGTCAGCGGCGCGAGCACCTTGACCACCTCATCATGGGCGCCCGATGTCTCGATCACCAGCCCCTTTTCAAAGGCCCGCGCGCAGATCGCACCGGCCAGATCGCCCGATCCGACATCGACGCCCTGCATCATGCCGCGCCCCTTGAGCCGCGCGCCGGGCACCATGTCGGCGATCGCCTGAAGCCCCTCGCGCACGATGTCGGCCTTCTGCGCGATGGCGTGCTGAAACGCGTCGTCGCGCCAGAATTTTTCGAGCGCCACCCGCGCGGTGACAAAGGCATGGGTGTTGCCCCGGAAGGTGCCGTTATGCTCGGCCGGGCCCCAGATGTCGTGCTCGGGCTTGATCAGAAGCGCGGCAAAGGGCAGGCCCATGCCCGACAGGCTCTTGGCCATGGGGATGAGGTCCGGCTCGATGCCCATCTCCTCGAAGCTGAAGAAGGGGCCGGTGCGCCCGCATCCCGCCTGGATGTCATCGACGATGAGGAGCGCGCCATGCGCCTTGGCCAGCCGCGCGATGCCCTGCATGAAGGCGGCGGAGGCCGCATTGAGGCCACCCTCGCCCTGCACCGGCTCGATGATGAAGGCCGCGGGCGCATCGACGCCGCTCGACGGGTTGCCGAGCATCTCCTCGATGATGTGCAGGCTGTCCACGCCCTCGCCGAACGCGCCCTCATAGGGCATATGCGTGGTCCCGCAGAGCGGCCCGCCGCCGGCGCCCGCGCGCTTGCCTGCGTTGCCGGTGCACGACAGCGCGCCCATGGTCATCCCGTGAAAGCCGTTGGTAAACGCGATGATGTTGCGCCGCCCCGTGACCTTGCGCGCGAGCTTCATCGCCGCCTCGACGGCATTGGTGCCGGTGGGGCCGGTCATCATCACCTTGTAGTCCATGTTGCGGGGGCGCAGGATGATTTCCTCGAAGGCGCGCAGGAAATCGGCCTTGGCGCCGGTGTGCATGTCAAGGCCATGGGTGATCCCGTCGGCGGTGATATGCGCGATCAGCGCGGATTTCATGTCCGGGTCGTTATGCCCGTAATTGAGCGACGAGCAGCCTGCGAGAAAGTCGATATAGGTCTTGCCCCCGGCATCGGTCAGCTCGGATCCGCGCGCCGAGACAAAGGATTTGGGAAAGCTGCGGCAATAGCTGCGCGCCTCGGATTCGCGGCGGGCAAAGATTTCAAGATCGGCTGATTGCTCAGTCGGCATGACATGTTCCTTCATGTGATTGGGGGATGGCGGAGCGGGGGCCCGAGGCTCAGGCCGCCTTTTTCATCCGCGCCTTCATGGCGATGGTGACCATGTGTTCGGTGTCGTGCATATCGTCGAAATGCTGCGCCCTGGTAAAGTGCGGCGCGCTGGTGAGTTCGCCGCCGGCCAGATCGCCGAATTTGCGAAAGAGCGCCCAGCTCGCGGCATTGTCGCGGGTGATCGTGGTCTGAAGGCGCGTCACGCCCTTGCAGTTGTCACGCGACAGCAGGGTGCGCAGCATCCGCGTGCCCAGCCCGGTGCCGCGTGCCTTCGGCGAAACGGCGACCTGCCAGATGAACAGCGTCGCGGGATCGTCCGGCAGCAGGTAGCCCGACACCCAGCCCACGATCTCGCCATCCATTTCGGCGACGATGCAGGTGTCGCGGAAATGATCGCACTGGATCAGGTTGCAATACATGGAGTTCTCGTCGAGCGGCTTGCACGCGCGGATCAGCCGCCAGATCTCGGCACCGTCCGATGCCTCCGGCCTGCGCAGGGACAGGGGAGAGGTGGTCGTCCGGAACAGTTCCATCGCGTGTCGCATTGCCGTATCGCTCCTGCTGTTGCTTTGAGTGACTAAATATATTGCTTCGTCACAAAAATCAACCGCTGGTCCGAAATTCATGAAAAGGCGCCATGAATTGAGGGATAGCACTGGAAAAATTCGGTAATTTCTCTATATGATTAGCTTAACATATCAAATCATGTGACGGATCGCAGGAGGAGGCCGGAGATTGCATTTGAGTGAAAGTTTTGCGACCATTGCCTCCATCGCCAGGGGGAGCCACATGGATCGCACCGACCAGAGCCTGATCGCATTGCGCCGCATCCTGCGCGCCACCGAGATCTACGGCCAGAAACTCGCCCGGGCGGCGGGGCTGACGGCGGTGCAGTTCCGGGTCTTGCAGATCGTGGCCGAGCGCGGCCATACCACCGCCACCGACATCGCCCGCCAGATGCGCGTGAGCCAGGCGACGGTGACCTCGCTGGTGGACAAGCTGGTGAAACACGGCATGGTCACGCGCGAGAAATCCGCCGCCGATCGCCGCCAGATCGACATCGTCATCACGCCGCGCGGGCGCGAGACCATCCGCCGCGCGCCCGACGCGCTGCAACAGCGCTATGTGCGCAATTTCGAGGCGCTCGCCGACTGGGAGCAGGCGCAGCTCGTCGCCTCGCTCGAACGGGTCGCCGCGATGCTCGATGCGGAGGCGATCGACGCCTCGCCCGTGCTGGACACGGGCGCGCTGCGCGACGTGTCCTGACGGGGGCTCAGCCGTAGACGGCTTCCTTGCCGAAATGCTTGGTCAGCATGTAATAGACCACGGCACGATACTTGTTGCGCTCCGAGCGGCCATAGGTCTCGAGCACCTGGTTGATCGCATTCACCAGTGCCGGGCTGTCGGCGAGGCCCAGTTTGCCGATCAGGAAATTGTTCTTGACCGTCTCGATCTCGGCGGGCTGGCCCGCGGCGACGGTCGAGGCATCGGCATTGTAGATCGCCGGGCCGCAGCCGATCGTGACCTTGGTGAGCAGGTCCATATCCGGCTCCATCCCGCATTTGTTGCGCAGATCGTCCGCATAGCGCGCAATCAGATCGTCCCGTTTTCCCATGAAACCTCTCCAAACCTCTCCTGACTGTCCGGCGGTTGTGCCGGCCCCTTGTTGTCAACCTGGCCCCTTTACCGGCGCCATGCAAACGATAGCGGCTGCTCATGCGCGCTCAAAGGAAAAACTGCCCCCCGCCACCCAGGGCCATGCCAAGGGCGACAAGCCCTGCGCGGATCGACACGCCCGCAGGCACGGCATCGGTGCAAAGTGTACTGGGGCACGGTTATGAGACAGTGCTTTGCGCTGGTTAGGCTGCCATCATGATCACCGTGGCAGCGTCGGTTTCAAGGCCTTTTTGCTCAGCCCTGATCTGAGTGGGTGTTTTGTATCCGT
>JACIYT010000022.1 GCA_014359765.1 Roseovarius sp. | reverse complement strand
TCCCGTAGGAGTCTGGGCCGTGTCTCAGTCCCAGTGTGGCTGATCATCCTCTAAAACCAGCTATGGATCGTCGGCTTGGTAGGCCATTACCCCACCAACTACCTAATCCAACGCGGGCCGATCCTTTGCCGATAAATCTTTCCCCCGAAGGGCTCATGCGGTATTACTCACCGTTTCCAGTGGCTATTCCGCAGCAAAGGGCACGTTCCCACGCGTTACTCACCCGTCCGCCGCTCACCCCGAAGGGCGCGCTCGACTTGCATGTGTTAGGCCTGCCGCCAGCGTTCGTTCTGAGCCAGGATCAAACTCTCAAGTTGAAACGCCGTTGCCGGCGTATCCTTGACGTTCGAACCTCTGCACATCTTCAATGCGCTACCGCTTCGCTACTTGAGCGCGATTTCCACCACGCCCAATCGCTCCGCGACAAAGCCGACCCGGCCAGGACCGGCTCGCATTGAAAGTCATCTGTCTGATGCACATCGCTTCCAAAGAAGCAGACGCACGCTCAAACAGTGAAGCTGACACTCAATCATCGGGTTGCCCCTATGAGCGCGACATACAGACGTCTCCGGTCGATAAAGACCAAACCGCCCGCATATCTCTTCAGATACCAGTCATGTCAAAGAGCAAGAGACAAAACCAACAGAGTGCGCCCTGACTTGCGGCGCGCCCCGCCAACCATGCCTCAATATCAACCCCGAAACCCAGCCTTCCAGCCCGACCCCGGAACCCCCAGCACCGCTTCAGCGCCGCCGGTGAAGCGCTATTTACGGATGCCACCAAAGAGTCGCAAGCGGTTTTTTCGCAAAAAGTGAAATTTTTGTGCAGGCGCCTCGCGGCTCCGGTTGCCGGCGCTGCGCGAGGGGTCCTGGCTTGACCTTCCAGAGGCTGGAATGCCTATAGTCCCATCATCCAACCTGCCGGGAGCATCGACATGAGCGCCACACCCATGCGAATCGCCGTTCAGGGCCTGAGCTGCGCCGGATGCGCGGAGCGGGCCGAGCGGGCGCTCGGCGCGGTTCCGGGGCTGCGCGAGGTGTCGGTCAATTTCGTCAATGGCGAGGCGCGGATGCTCGTCGAGGGGGCGGATGCCGCGGCGATTGCGGAGGCGCTGCGCGCCGCCAATTATCCCGCGCGCGAGGAGACCGTGACCCTCCGGGTCGAGGGGCTCAGCTGCGCCTCCTGCGTGGCGCGCGCCGAGGCCGCGCTGACCGCGCTGCCCGCCGTGCTCGAGGCGAGCGTCAATCTCGCAACCCAAACCGCGCAGGTGCGCTATCTGCCCGGCAGCACCGATGCCGCGGCACTCGCCCGGGCGCTGACCGAGGCGGGCTATCCTGCCCGTGCCGCGGCACAGGGCGACGATCCGGCCGCGCGCCGCGCGCGCGAGATCGTGCGCGCCCGCCGGCTTGTCCAGGTTGCCGGTGCGCTGACCCTGCCGGTCCTGGTGCTCGAAATGGGCAGCCATGTCATTCCCGGAATGCACGGTTTCATCATGGCGAGCATCGGGATCGAGACCTCCTGGCTGGTGCAGTTCGTGCTCACCACGCTGGTGCTGGCCTGGCCCGGGCGGCAGTTCTTTCGCATCGGCCTGCCCGCGCTCCTGCGCGGTGCGCCCGACATGAACAGCCTGGTCGCGCTCGGCACGTCGGCGGCGTGGCTCTATTCGGTCGTGGCGCTGTTCCTGCCCGGTCTTCTGCCCGAGGCCGCGCGCGCGGTCTATTTCGAGGCCGCCGCCGTCATCGTCACGCTGATTCTTGTCGGCCGCTGGCTAGAGGCGCGCGCCAGGGGCCGCACCGGGGCGGCGATCGAACGCCTCATGGGGCTGCAACCGGCCTCGGCGCGGGTCGAGCGCGACGGCCAGCTGCGCGACATCCCCGTCGAGGATATCGCCCCCGGCGATCTCATCCATGTGCGCCCCGGCGAGAGAATCGCCGTCGATGGCGAGGTGACCGCCGGTCAGTCGCATGTCGATGAATCGATGATCACGGGCGAGCCGCTTCCCGTCGCCAGAGGCGTCAAAGACCGTGTGATCGGCGGCACGATCAACAAGACCGGCGCGCTCACCTTCCGCGCCACCGCGGTCGGGCGCGACACCGTGCTGGCGCGGATCGTCGAGATGGTGGCCGAGGCGCAAGGCACGAAACTGCCGGTGCAGGCGCTGGCAGACCGGGTGGTGCGCGTCTTCGTGCCGGTGGTCATCGCCATCGCGCTCGGGACGGTCGCGGCCTGGCTGGTGTTCGGGCCGGCGCCGGTGCTGAGCCATGCGCTTGTCGCGGGGGTGTCGGTGCTGATCATCGCCTGCCCCTGCGCCATGGGGCTCGCCACGCCAACGTCGATCATGGTCGGCACCGGGCGCGCGGCGGAGTTCGGCGTGCTGTTTCGCAAGGGCACCGCGTTGCAGCATCTCGCCGGGGCGCGCGCCATCGCCTTTGACAAGACCGGCACCCTCACCGAGGGCCGGCCCGTGGTCACCCGCATTGCCACCGCCGAGGCTGCGGACGCGGACGAGATCCTCGCCCTTGCCGCCGCCGCGCAGGACCGCTCCGAACACCCCCTCGCGCGCGCCGTCACCGAAGAGGCCGCGGCGCGCGGCCTCGCCCTGCCCGAGGTCAGCGCCTTTGAGGCGATCCCGGGCCACGGCATCCGCGCCACCGTCGCCGGGCAGCGCATCGTCATCGGCGCGGCCCGCCTCATGGCGCGCGAGGGCGTGGCCACCGGGGCGCTCGATCCGGTGGCCGCCACGCTTGCCCGGGACGGCCAATCCGCCATCTTCATCGCGCGAAACGGCGCGCTCGCCGCTGTTCTCGGCGTGGCGGACGCGCCCAGGCCAGAGAGCCGCGACACCATCGCGGCGCTGCGCGCGCGTGGTCTTGCCGTGGCCATGGTCACCGGCGACAGCACCGCCACCGCCCGCGCCATCGCCCGCGATCTGGGCATCGGGCATGTCGAGGCCGAGGTTCTCCCCGAGGGCAAGGTCGCCGCCGTCAAGGCGCTCCGGAACCGATTCGGCCCGGTCGCCTTTGTCGGCGACGGGATCAACGACGCCCCCGCGCTGGCAGAGGCCGATATCGGCATCGCCATGGGCACCGGCACCGATATCGCCATCGAAGCCGCCGATGTGGTGCTCATGTCCGCGGACCCGCGCGGGGTGCTCAACGCGCATGACATATCGGTCCGCACACTGCGCAACATCCGCCAGAACCTGTTCTGGGCCTTCGCCTACAATACCGCGTTGATCCCGGTGGCGGCGGGGCTCTTCTATCCGGTGACGGGGCTCATGCTCTCGCCGGTGCTGGCGGCGGGGGCGATGGCGCTCTCCTCCGTCTTCGTGCTCGGCAATGCGCTCCGCCTGCGCCGCCTGCGCCCGGCCATGGAGGCCCGGACATGAACATTTCCGGAGCCGCCCGCGCAACCGGCCTGCCGGCCAAGACCATCCGCTATTACGAGGAGATCGGCCTCATCCGGCCGCAGCGGACCGCGAACGGCTATCGTCACTTCCGCGATTCGGACATCCACAAGCTGACCTTTCTCGGCCGCGCCCGCGCGCTCGGATTTTCCATCGAGGATTGCCGGAGGCTGCTCGCCCTCTATGAGGACAAGGCCCGCGCGAGCGCGGATGTCAAGCGGCTGGCCGAGGAGCATCTGGCGCAGATCGCGGACAAGATCGCGCAATTGCGCGGGATGCAGGCCACCTTGCGCGAACTCGTCGATCAATGCGCGGGTGATCACCGGCCGGACTGCCCGATCCTGCGCGATCTGGCCAATGGCTGACCGGCTCACCGTGTCACGCGAGGCGCCCGAAGGCAAAGCCAAGGCCAGGCATTGAAAGGGATCCGAGGCTATTCACCATGGGCCAGCCCCTCGCGGCGCGGATCGGCCCCGCCGCGCAGGCGCGGGCCGATCTCGATCACATGCAGCCCCGAGGTCATCCCGGCAGGCGCCACCTCATAGCCAAGCGCGCGCAGCGCCGGCGCGCGCCAGGCCGCGCCCGCCTCCAGCTCATAGGTCCCGAAGCGATTGACGAGATGGGGCAAGGCCACCGCCGTCTGCGGGTCCATCCCCCAATCGACCATCGCCACGATGGTGCGCGCCACATAGGGGATGATCCGGCTGCCCCCCGGGCTGCCGAGGACCAGCACCGGCACACCCTCGTGCCGCAGGATCGTGGGCGCCATCGAGGAGCGCGGGCGCTTGCCCGGTGCCACGGCATTGGCGACGGGCAGGCCGTCATCGTGACTGGCAAAGGAGAAATCCGTGAGCTGATTGTTGAGCAGGAACCCCCGCACCATGAGCCGCGCGCCGAATGCGTTCTCGATGCTCGATGTCATGGCGAGCGCATTGCCATATGAATCGACGATGGAGACATGCGAGGTGCCGGGCTGGGTGAGATCCTGCCCGGTGCCCCAGTCGCGCGCATGGTCGAATTCGGGCCTGCCCGGCGCGACCTCGGGCAGCGCCGCATCGCCGCGCAGGAGCGCCGCGCGCGTGGCGAGGTAGTCGGGGGCGAGCAGCCCCCGGACCGGCACCGGCACGAAATCACTGTCGGCGAGGTATCGCCCCCGATCGGCGAAGGCGAGCCGCGTGGCATCGCCGATGAGGCGCCAGGCCTCTGCGCCGTCGGGCCCGAGCGCGGCCAGATCATGGGGCGCGAGCAGCCCGAGGATCTGCCCCACGGTGACGCCGCCCGACGACGGCGGCCCCATGCCGCAGACCTCGTATCCGCGATAGGGGGCGCAGACGGGTGGCCGCTCGCGCACCTGATAGATGGCAAGATCGGTGAGGCTGAGCAGGCCCGGATTGCCCTCGGCCCCCTGCACGCGCGCCACGATATCGGCGGCGATGTCGCCCTGGTAGAAGGGGCGCGCGCCCTCGGCGGCGAGGCGGCGCAGCGTGTCGGCATAAGCCGGGTTGCGCAGCGTCGCGCCCGTCTGAAGAGGCTGTCCGCCGGGCAGGAAATAGGCCCGCGTGTCCGCGTCGCGCGCGAGCCGCGCGGCATCGCCTGCGACCAGCCCGGCCAGCCGGGGGCTGACGGTGAATCCATCCTCGGCCAGCCGGATCGCATCGGCGAAGAGCCCGGCCCAATCGGTGCGCCCCCAGCGGCGATGCGCCTCGGCCAGAAGCGCGGGCGCGCCCGGCACGCCGACCGAGCGCCCGCCGACGACCGCCTCGAAAAATTCGAGCGGCGCGCCGCCCGCATCCTGAAAGAGCGTGGGCGTGGCGGCCAGCGGTGCCGTCTCGCGCCCGTCGAGCGTGGTCATTTCGCCCGTCGCGCCGTCATGCCAGACGAGGAACGCGCCGCCGCCGAGACCCGAGCTTTGCGGCTCCACAAGGCCAAGCACCGCCTGCACCGCCACGACCGCATCCGCCGCCGTGCCGCCCGCGCGCAAGACCCCTGCCCCGGCCTCGACGGCAAGCGGATGTGCCGCCGCGATCATCCAGCGATCTGCCTCGACCGGGCGGCCCTCGGCCTTGGCGCGCGCGGCGGCCTCCAGCGCCGGGGGCACCTGCGCACCCCCTGCCCCCGCCGCCTCGGGCGCCAAGGCATCGGCGGGATGCTGCGCCATCAGCGGCGCGGCGACCAATGCCAGCATGAGAAGAAGCGCGCGAATCATCATCCTCGTCCAGTTGCCGTCCACATCCTGGCGCAGCCCCGTCAACAATCCGTTACCGCCCCTCGGAAACGCCCGAAAATCCTCCGGCGTCGCGTCACAGAACCCCGGTGCGCCAGAGCGTGACCTTGAGCCCACCATGCGCCACCGGCGGCCCCGGTGGCAAGAAGGGCAGGCCCGTGGCCCTTGCCAGCCCGCCATCGGAGGTCACGAGCCCGACGCGCCAGCCGCGCATCTCGCGCCGCAGCACCTCTCCAAGGCTGCCATAGAGGCCGAAGAGCAGCTTGCGTGCGCCGATGCGCGCGCCATACGGCGGGTTGACCATGACGAGGCCGGGCGGTCCCTCGGGACGGGTGAGTGCCGAAATCGGCTGACAGGCAAAGCGCGTGATCCCCGCGACCCCGGCGCGCGCGGCATTCCCGGTGGCCATGCGCACCGCGCCCGCGTCGCGGTCATATCCGTAAAAGACATGCGGCACCTCGCGGGGGGCGGCGGCCGCCTTCATCGCCTGCCACGCGCCCGCGTCGAACGACGCCAGATCCTCGAAGGCAAAGCGCCGGTCGCGCCCCGGCCACAGCCCCGCCGCGATCTCGGCCGCCTCGATCGGGAAGGTGCCCGAGCCGCACATCGGATCGAGCACCGGCTCTTGCCCGTCATAGCCGCATTGCCGCAGGAAGAGGGCGGCGAGCGTCTCGCGCAGCGGGGCCTTGCCCACGGCCTCCTTGTGGCCGCGCCGATGCAGCGGCTCGCCCGATGTGTCGAGGCTGAGCGTCACGAGGTCATCCTCGATCCGCGCCATGAGGCGCAGGCCCGCATCCTCGCGCAGCTCCACCCCGAGCACGTCGCGCAGCGCGCCCGCGATGCGCTCGGTCGCGGCCCCGGCATGGTAGATGCGGGACTTGCGGCAGGTCACCTCGACGCGCAGCGGCACATCGGGGCGCAGATGCGCGGCCCAGTCGAAGCGGCGCGCGCGCTTGTCGAGCTGCGCGAGGTGCAGGGCGCGAAACGCCCCGATCCGCGCCAGCACCCGCCCCGCGCCGCGCAGCACGAGATTGGCGCGCCAGACATCGGGCCAGCCACCCGCAAGGCTCACCCCGCCGGGCAGCACCGTGAGCGGGCCGAACCCGGCTGCGCGCGCCTCCTCGGCGAGCACGGGCTCCAGCCCCGGCTGGGCGGCAAGAAAGATCTCGAAAGACGCGGGCGCGGTCATCGCGCCGTCATAGCGGGGCCAGAGGGCAAAGGCTATCCGTCACAGCATCGCGGGCACGACCAGATCGGGCGGGCGGTGACCATCGTCATGGGTCTTGATGTTGATGATCACCTTCTCGCCCATCTCGAGCCGCCCCTCGACCGTGGCCGATCCCATATGCGGCAACAGCACCACATTGGGCAATTCGCGCAGGCGCGGGTTGATCTCGGCACCGCGCTCATAGACATCGAGCCCCGCGCCCGCGATCTCGCCCGCGCGCAGCATCCGGGTGAGCGCGTTCTCGTCGATCACCTCGCCGCGCGAGGTGTTCACGATCACCGCCTCGGGCTTCATCAGCTTGAGCCGACGGGCGTTCATCAGGTGAAAGGTGGAGGGGGTGTGCGGGCAGTTGATGCTCAGGACATCCATCCGCGCCACCATCTGATCGAGGCTCTCCCACCATGTCGCACCGAGCGCCTCTTCGATCTCGGGACGAAGGCGGCGGCGGTTGTGGTAATGCACCTGCATCCCGAAGGCCGCCGCACGCCGCGCCACCGCCTGCCCGATCCGGCCCATCCCGAGAATACCGAGCCGCCGCCCGGCGATGCGCCCGCCGAGAAACGCCGTCGGCGACCAGCCGTGCCAGTCGCCCGCCTGCATCACGGCCAGCCCCTCGGGCATCCGCCGCGTGACCGCGAGGATGAGCGCCATGGTCATGTCGGCGGTGTCGTCGGTCAGCACGCCGGGGGTATTGGACACGAGGATGCCCCGCTGGCGCGCCGTTTCCACGTCGATGTGATCGACGCCCGCGCCGTAATTGGCGATGAGGCGCAGCCGCTCACCGGCCTGCCCGATCAGGCCCGCGTCGATCCGGTCGGTGATCACCGGCACCAGCACATCCGCCTCGCCGAGCGCGGCGGCCAGTTCCTCGCGGGTCATCGGGGTATCATCGGCGCGCAGGCGCACATCGAACAGCTCCTGCATCCGGCGTTCGACCGGCTCGGGCAGGCGTCGCGTCACGACAACTCTCAGGCGTTGAGATGGCATGAAGCCCCTCCTCATGGCTTTTCTTTCCGGCACGTTGCTGCCAGAGTGACGCAGGAAAGAGCAAGGCACAAGAACCCTTGCCGGGGCACAGGCAGAAATCGGAGAAGCGCGATGCGGCGTCTTGGGCTGTCCCTCATCGTCCTTGTGATCTGGCCGCTTCTGGCCACGGCCGCAGAGCGCGGGCCGGTCACCGGCCTGCCGCTGCCGCGCTATGTCTCGCTCAAGGCATCGGAGGCCAATGTGCGGCGCGGCCCGAGCCTCACGCATCGCATCGACTGGGTGTTCAAGCGCCGCGACATGCCGCTGCGCATCACCGGCGAGTTCGGCCATTGGCGGCGGATCGAGGATCGCGACGGCGCTGGCGGCTGGGTGCATTACACGCTGCTGTCCGGGGTGCGCACGGTGATGGTCGAGGAGGACATGCTTGATCTTCTCGCCCGTCCCGATCCCGGCACGATGGTGCGCGCGCGGCTCGCGGCGGGGGTGATCGCGCGGCTCGTGGAATGCGAACCTGACTGGTGCGCCCTCGCGGTGGAGGGGCACCGGGGCTGGGCGCGCAAATCCGCGCTCTGGGGGGTCGATGCGGATGAAATCGTGCCATGAGCAGGGCACCGGAATCGCCAACTTTTTTGCAAAGCACTCTTGAACCGCGCGATCCCCCGGAGTAATCACCAGCCCACGCTGGGGTGTAGCCAAGTGGTAAGGCAGCGGTTTTTGGTACCGTGTACCGTAGGTTCGAATCCTACCACCCCAGCCAGTCACTATGAATTCATGTTTTTCAATGGCCTGGGCGCGAGTTGACTTTCGACTCCGGAACACCTGGTCGAACCAGCAGGCCGTCCCGTTCGTGGCTCCTCGTAATGTCTGCGAGTCGATCAACCGGCTGCCTGTCTGGCATTTTGCGAAACGCCAGGCATCTCGCAATGCCTCATTGAGGGATCTTTCTCGGATCGTCCAATGTGCTGGTGACCATTCGCATGAGATCGTGCCCCAGAAGGCGGTGCAAGAGACCGCGCGCGGGATCTTTCATCGTGGCCAATGCGGTGGCTGATGGCCTCGGTTGCGCCCTGGCTTGCGGGACGTTTCCCCGCGCGCCCGCGGCGTTATCGACAAAGGCGCAGAACAGGTTCTGCCTGACGTTCCTGAGCGGGGCGACGGCCCGTTTCCGCGCCCGGACAAGCCCCACGAGATCGCCGCGCATGAGCGTGATTCCGGCGCTTTCCATGGCGACATCGGCCCCGGTGTTCATGGCAATTCCGACACCCGCCGCGGCGAGCGCCGGTTGTCGCACGTGGCCATGATGATCGTGAGCCCCAGCGCGTGCAGGTCGTGGATTGCGGCTGCGGTCGTCTCCTTGATCGGATCGGCCACGGCGACGATCCCCGCAAGCGCCCCCTCCACCGCGACGAACATCGCCGTCTTGCCGTCTGTGCGCAGCGTGTCGGCCCGCGCCTCGGCCTCGTCCGCCGAAAGCCCGAGATCGGTCATCATGGCATCATTGCCGAGCGCGACCCTGCGGCCTGCGACAGTGCCGTGAACACCTTTGCCGGTGATCGCCTCGAAGTCCTCCGTGGTCCCGAGCGACAGGGCGCGGTCCTGCGCCCCCTTCCTTCATTTCCGAAGATACTTGATCAGTGCTGCTATGGCCAAAATCACCAGCACCAGGATCAGCAGGCCAAAGAGCCAGCCAAATCCCATTCCGAAACCCATTCCATGACCCATGTCGTTCCAGTTCATAGCCAATTCTCCTTGTTTTCTATCAGCGGCGGCCTGCCCGAGTGGGTCTTCGCAAGTCCATCGAACAGCGCACCATTGCCAGGATCGGGGCACCCGGCGTGGATGCCCCGTCTGCGTCAGGCCGGGGCGCTGACCGCGAACTCGGTCATCATGCCGGTCGCCAGATGCGGCATGTGATGGCAATGCAGCATCCAGCGCGCGGCTTCGCCCGCATCGAGGGCGACATCGACCATCGACATCGGCGGCACATGAACCGTGTCGCGCAGCGCGCCGGACACCCGCCGTCCGTTGATTCCGACCACCTGGAACACATGTCCGTGCAGATGCATCGGGTGCGCCATCATCGACATGTTGTGGAACGACAGCACGACCCGCTCGCCGCGGCGCGCGACAACCGGCCGATGCTGACCCCAGACGGCGCCGTCGATCGTCCAGACATAGGGCTGCATCGAGCCGCCCAGCATCAGCATCTGGCTGCGGTCCACGGGCCGCTCCGGCAGGGCATCCACGGCGATCAGCCGTGCTTCCTGCGCCAGATCGAAGTCGAACGCGGGCGCGTCAGCCTCCGCCACGGCATCGACGCGCCGCACCTGCGCGCCCTGCGTGGCAAGGATCAGGCCCGTGCGTTCACGCGCGCCCTCGCGCAGCGCGAGGATGGGCCAGGCGCTGCTTTCGTTCGGCAGGTCGATCTCCAGATCGAGCCGCTGTCCCATGGCGAGCCCGAAGCGGTTGCCCGCCAGCGGCTGCACCGCATGACCGTCCACCGCGACGAGGCGCGCCGCGGCGGCCCCGGTATCGATCCAGAACACCGTGGCCGCCGCGGCATTGATGACGCGCAGCCGGATACGGCCGCCGCGCTCGACCTGCACCACCTCGGGATCGGTCAGCGTCCGGTCGTTGGCAAGATAGGCGTCCCAGTCGTAATCGTTCAGGTCCATGGCCATGCCGCCCATCTGCCCGCCCATTGCGGGCATGTTGCCCATGCCACCATGGCCCATGGCGCCATGATCCATGCCCTGCATGGCGCCCATGCCGCCCATTGGCATCCCGTGCATGGGCTGCATTCCCCCATGCCCGGCACTGATCTCGGCGAGGACCTCCTCCGGCGTCTTGAAGGAGAAGTCATGCAGGAACATCACGACCTCCTGCCGGTCGGCGGCCAGATCCGCCTCGGACCGCACGATCAGCGGCGCGGCGAGCATCTGCATCTCCTGGACCGGGACATGGCTGTGCATCCAGTGCGTGCCCGGCCGCGCCTCGAAATCGTAGGACCGGGTCTCGCCCGGCGCGAGCAGGGGCATCGGCATGTCGGGCACGCCGTCCTGCGCATTGGGCGGGATCTGCCCATGCCAATGGATGATCGTGCCGATATCGAGATCGTTGGTCAGATCGACCCGGAACCGCTCTCCGGGATCGAGCACCAGCCCCTGGCCGCCGGGCCCGGCAAGGCCGAAGACCGAGGCCGCGCGACCGTCGATGTCGAGCGTGCGCGTGGCGGCCGCGAGGTGGATCGGGGCCGCCGTCTGCGCGAGGGCAAGACGGGGCATCTGCGCCGCTGCGATGGCGGCGGAAGTTGCGGCAAGAAAGCCGCGTCGCGAAAGGGTGTTCATGGTCGTCTCCTCGGGACAGCCCGTCCCGTGCATCAATGCCTGTGGGACGCCGCGGGCGCAGGCCTGCGACGCGCTCAGAGGAGACGGAGCTTGGGAGGGCGTTCGTTCAGTCCCGGCACGCGACCGACCTGGATGACCTCGGTGGGAACGTCATGGTCGGCGGAACCGAACGCGTGTCCACCTTCCACACCCGGCAAGGTCAGCAAGGCCGACAGGCCTGCACAGACGAACGCGCAGATCGCGACCTCCGCAGATCCAGAGTGCTGGCCGTCGTCACAGGACGGGTGCGCGTCAGCGGCCACGTGCATCATCCCATCCAGATGAGCCGCATGGTCCACCTGCATACCGTCCATCCGCGCAGCATGGGCCGTGCTGATCATCGTAACCACGGCGATCGCAAGGACAGTAAGGATTGAGAGAACGCGGGCGAACATGCCGGAAACATAGGCATGGATCACGAGAATGTCCATTGTCACACGAGACGCGCCTCTGGCAAAACGTCACCTGGGCGGCAAGGTTCCTCTGGACTCAAGCAGCCTGCGGCACGGTTGTCGAAGGCTTGTCCTCGCCCCTTTTGTCGATTGGCACTATGCAGGTGCCGGGGCCTCTCCACTCCCCGGGTGTTTGCGGTAGTGATCAGGCAAGGCGGTCAGCGCCACCCGATCATGGTGGCGGCGGATTCCATCGGAACGGAGGGCTGCTTGTTACCGGCGAGGCGCCGGGTTCCGAAGACGAAGCCGCGACCTGAAGGAGGGCACGATGCCGCACGACCACGCCCACAGTCATATCGACCCCAGGTCCGGTGACCGGCGCGTGGCCCTCGCCATCTGGGCCAACGCGCTTCTGACCGTGGCACAGATCATCGGTGGCATCCTTTCCGGCAGCCTCGCGCTGATTGCCGACGCGGTGCACAACTTCTCCGACATGGCCTCCCTCGTGATCGCCTTTGCCGCGCGCAAGATCGCCCGGCGTCCGGCCGATGCACATATGACCTTCGGATACGGCCGGATCGAGATTGTCGCGGCATTGGTCAATTATACCACGCTGATCCTCGTGGGTTTCTACCTGATCTACGAGGGCGCGATGCGGCTGATCGATCCGCCGGCGGTCGCCGGCTGGACAGTGGTCATCCTGGGCGGCATCGCGCTGGCCGTCGATACGCTCACGGCGCTGCTGACCTACGCGATGCAGAAGGACAGCGTGAACATCCGCGCGCTGTTCCTGCACAACCTGTCGGATGCTCTTGCGTCAGTCGCCGTGGTTGCAGGCGGTGCGCTCATCATCCTCCATGACATGCGGTGGGTCGATCCGGTCATCACGATCGGCATTGCGCTCTACATCCTCTGGCTCGCCTTGCGCGAAATCGGCCGCCCGATCCGGACCCTGATGCTGGGCAGTCCGCCCGACATCGACAACAACGCCGTTGTCGCCGCGATACGCGGCGTCGATGGGGTGGCCGACATTCACCATGCCCATTTCTGGCAGATGGAGGAACATGCCGCCGCGCTCGACACGCATGTTGTCATCAGGACCCAGGCGTGGGATCGCCTTGCGGAAATCAAGCAGGCGATAAAGCAAGTCCTTGAGGACGAATTCGGCATCCTGCACTCGACGCTCGAGTTCGAGCGAGAGGACCAGGCCCATCAGAACGCCGATCTCTACGGCCACGGGAACGGTGGAAGGAGTGGCGAGGGGATCGAGAGACGCCGCTAGTGTTCGACACCTGACATAAAGTGCCTGCTTCTGCACGGTCACCCGTCGGGGCCACGCGCGGCCACTCGGCACGCCGGTCAGCATGCCGCGCAGCGCCCGCCCGCGGGTGGGCGCAAGAACGCGCGTGGTCCTCAATTTATGGTGCCAGATTCTGCAACGATTGAGCCCGCGTTGACCTTGCAAAAGCGCCCGCCCGGGGGGCGGTCGGGCGCTGCGCGGCGGCGCGTGCCGCGCCCTGATTCCGCGCATTTGGATCAAACCCTAACGCCCGCCCCGGGCCATTCCGAAGCGCCTCATGCACCGCAGCCCGCTGCATCCCATGCGACGCCCTCATTGGGCATCATCGCGATGCGCCGAACATGTGGTGTCGCGGCACCAGGGCCCCTGCCCCGGAATGGTTCCCGGATTTTCTGCCTTCCCCACCGGTCCCGGGTCGGGGGCTGCGGCGCGGGATCACAGGGCAACACGCACTCTCATTCCGCCGCGCGCGGGGCGTGGCCGAAGGCGCCTTCGGCCTCCCAGCGGCGTGCGATGGTGCCCAGCGTGTCGAGCACGCCCCGCAATTCCGCGCCGCGCCCGGTCAGCCCGTAGGTGACGGCGGGCGGAATGGTCATCGTCTGCTCGCGCCACAGGACGCCGGCATGTTCCAGCATCCGCAGCCGTTCGGTCAGGACCCGCGTCGAGATCCCCGGCACCAGGCGCTTGAGCGCGCCAAAGCGCTGCGGCCCCTGCTCGGACAGAACCCACAGGATATGTATGGTCCACGGGCCGGTGATGATACGCAGGAGACCCTCCATCGGACAGGAAGGGGGAAGGGAGGACTTCATCGCGGGCGCTCCTTGCGGCGGGAGAAAGCAGGTTACTTTTTTGTGCCTGATTTATAAAGGTCTGTAATACTGTTAAAGAAACCAAGGCATAGAGGATCGCTTCACAAGCCGCGCGCAGGCTGTGGCAGGCGTTTCGCGGATTGCCGGGTTGAAAGGACGACGACATGACGGACAGGCAACCTGCGGTCTTCCTTCCCCATGGCGGGGGGCCGTGTTTCTTCATGGACTGGGATCCGCCCGACACCTGGGACCGGCAGCGCCGGTTCCTCGAGGCGTTCCCCGCAAGCCTGCCGGCAAGGCCCCGGGCGATGCTGGTGATCTCGGGCCATTGGGAAGAGCGGCTGTTCACCGTGCAGACCAACCCCGCGCCGCCGCTGCTGTTCGACTATCAGGGATTTCCGCCGCATACCTATCGGCTGACCTGGCCCGCGCCGGGGGATCCCGCGCTGGCGGCCCGGGTGCGCGCCCTGCTGGAGGCGGCCGGGTTCGAGACCGGGGAAGACCCGGCGCGCGGCTACGATCACGGCGTGTTCGTGCCGCTGAAACTCGCCTTCCCCGAGGCCGACATCCCGACCGTGCAGCTGAGCCTTCGCGCCGATCTCGACCCGGCGGCGCATCTGGCCGCGGGCCGGGCCTTGGCCCCCCTGCGCGACGAGGGGGTGCTGATCATCGGGTCGGGCAACACCTATCACAACATGGCGGTAATGATGCGGGCGATGCGCGGCGGGGCGCGCGGCCCGGTTGCGGGGGGCGATTTCGATCGCTGGCTGACCGACGCGGTGACACAGGCCGATCCCGCCCGCCGCGACGCGATGCTGACAGCCTGGGACAAGGCCCCCGGCGCGCGCGAGGCCAACCCGCGCGAGGAACACCTCATCCCGCTGCATGTGGTGGCGGGGGCGGCCGGCGCGGATCGCGGCGCCAAGACGCTGGAGGATCACGTGATGGGCGCGGTGGAAAGCGCCTTCCGGTTCGGGTGACGCCATGGGTTTCGAACTGCCACCACGCCCGGGCCCGCGCCCCATGCCTGCGGCCCGCGTGTGGCCTTCATGATCGGGCGCGAGACCATCCGCCGCGCGCCCGATGCCCTGCAACAGCGCCATATGTGCAATTTCGAGGCGCGCGCCGACCGGGAACAGGCGCAGCTCGTCGCCTCGCTCGGACGGGTCGCCGCGATGCTCGATGCGGATGCGATCGACTCCTCGCCCGTGCTTGACACGGGCGCGCTGCGCGACGTGTCCTGACGGTGCCCATCGGCACGACGCGCGGTCCGCCTGTGTCGTCGCGTCGTCCCGTGCCCCGGGCTTTTCCCGACGCGTGGCCTGTCGCTGCGCGCCCGCGGACAGGGGCCGACAAGCGCGCAGCGGTTCGGGCGCGGTCAGTAGCGGTAATGCTCGGGCTTGAACGGGCCTTCGGGCGTCACGCCGATATAGGCGGCCTGCTCGGGCGAGAGCGACGAGAGCTTCACGCCGATCCGGTCGAGATGCAGCCGCGCCACCTTTTCATCGAGATGCTTGGGCAGGATATGGACCTGGTTCTCATACTGCCCGCCATTCTGCCACAGCTCGATCTGCGCGAGCACCTGGTTGGTAAAGCTCGCCGACATGACGAAGCTGGGATGGCCGGTGGCATTGCCGAGGTTCAGGAGCCGCCCCTCCGAGAGCAGGATGATGCGATTGCCCGAGGGCATCTCGATCATGTCCACCTGTTCCTTGATATTGGTCCATTTGTGGTTCCTGAGCGCGGCGACCTGAATCTCGTTGTCGAAATGGCCGATATTGCCGACGATCGCCATGTCCTTCATCGCGCGCATGTGCTCGATGCGGATCACGTCCTTGTTGCCGGTGGTGGTGACGAAGATATCGGCGGTCTCGACCACATCTTCCAGCGTGGTGACCTGAAAGCCGTCCATCGCCGCCTGAAGCGCGCAGATCGGGTCGATCTCGGTGACGATGACGCGCGCGCCCGCGCCGCGCAAGCTTGCCGCCGAGCCCTTGCCCACATCGCCATAGCCGCAGACCACAGCGACCTTGCCCGCCATCATCGTGTCGGTGGCGCGCCGGATGCCGTCCACGAGGCTTTCCTTGCAGCCATACTTGTTGTCGAATTTCGACTTGGTGACGCTGTCATTGACGTTGATCGCCGGGAAGGGAAGCTGCCCGTTGCGCTGTAGCTCATAGAGGCGGTGCACGCCGGTGGTGGTCTCCTCCGAGACGCCCCTGATCTGGTCGCGCACGCGCGTGAACCAGCCGGGGCTGGCCTTCATCCGCCTGGCGATCTGCGCCTTGATCACGGCCTCTTCCTCGGATTGCGGGGTGGGGATGATCTCCTCGCCCGCCTCGGCGCGCGCGCCCAGCAGAACGTAGAGCGTCGCATCGCCGCCATCGTCGAGGATCATGTTGGGGCCGTCGGCGAACTGGAAGGAGCGGTCGAGGTAATCCCAGTGCTCCTCGAGGCTCTGGCCCTTGACGGCAAAGACCGGCGTGCCGCCCTCGGCAATCGCCGCTGCCGCGTGATCCTGCGTCGAGAAGATGTTGCAGCTCGCCCAGCGGACATCGGCGCCGAGGGCGGTCAGCGTCTCGATCAGCACGGCGGTCTGGATGGTCATGTGCAGGCTGCCGGTGATGCGCGCGCCCTTGAGCGGCTGTGCCGCGCCGTATTCGGCGCGCAGCGCCATCAGGCCCGGCATCTCGGTCTCGGCGATATCCATTTCCTTGCGCCCGAAACCGGCAAGGCCGATATCCTTGACGATGTAATCCTTTGCCATCGGTGAGTGGCTCCTTGTCATGAAATTCCTCCCGGGCAGATAGCACCCGCCCCCCCGATGGGCAATGCGCCGTGGCAGGCACCGCGCAAGGGGGGCTGCGGCGATGGCTCTGGCCTGCGCGCGGGCACCGGGCTAGATCGGCACCATGACCCGGCTCACCTTCTCGTCGCGCTCCGCGCGGATCCAGTATCACCTTCTGATGGGGCTTTTCCGCCTCGCCGTGACGCGCGGCCTTTACGGTCGTTTCGCGCGCGGGCTGGCGCGGCTCTTTCCCGAGGGCAATGCCGTTTTCCTGCACGAGGGCGGCGCGCCCCCGTTCCGGATCGCGCTCGGGGATGGCTACTGGACGCGCTTCGCGCTCTACCGTGGCCCCTACGAGCCCGAGGTGGCCGCCGTGCTGCGCGCGGCCGAGGGGGCCACGCCGCTCTTTTGCGATCTGGGCGCGAACAAGGGATACTGGACCACCCGCGCCGCGCCGCTCTTTGCGCGGGTGATCGCCGTCGAGGCATCGGCGGCGACCTTTGGCGCGTTGCAGGGCAATGCCGGGCACCTGCGCAATGTCACCCTGCACCGCGCCGCGATCCACGCCCGCTCGGGCGAGGTGCTGACCTTCGTCAACACGCATCTGAGCCACGCCTCCGCGCGCCTCATGGGCGACACGCCCGCCGGGGCCGGGGACCGCATCGAGACGGTGACGACGCTGGCCATCGACGATCTCGTGCCCGAAGGCGTGGCCGCGCTCGTCAAGCTCGACGTGGAAGGCGCCGAGCGGGCCGCCATCGACGGGGCGGCGCGGGCGCTGGCGCAGGGCTCGGTGCTGATCTACGAAGATCACGGCAACGATCCCGCCTGCACGGTCAGCGCGCATCTGCTGCGCGACGGGCGAATGCGGCTCCTTGCGATCGAGGGCGGGCTCGTGCCGATGCCCGATCTCGCCGCCATCGCCGCGCGCAAGAGCGATCCGTTCACCGGCTACAACTTCCTCGCCGCCCGCGACGACTCGGTTCTGCTGGCGCGGCTGGCCCATGTCCTGAAGGTGAGGCGAGGTCCTTCGTAACCTGCTCCGAGCGGTATGACATGTGTCTGGCCAGGCGGCGAGATCAGGGGCGCGGGCGCGATCGGCTGGTCGATTCCCCGCCACCCATCGACCTTGCGCATCCGGCATTAGCCGAAGGCGATCAGCGCCCGGGGCCGCACGGTCCGTGTCTCGATCCGCCGGCGGACTTCCGCGCGCCGCCGCGCGATGGCGCCGGTGGTCAGGGACGACCTTTCATTGCGATGGGTCGCGGCGGCGACGGCACGCCTCGGTGGCAGTCTCATGTTCCGGAGCACAGGAGCCCCGTCGCGCCGAGAAACGCGCGGATCGCCGCAAGGCTTTCGGCTTCGTCGAGGAAGGGCATATGGCCGCGATCGGGCACCTCGGCGGTGATCAGGTCGGGACGGCGGCGGGACATCTCCGCCACGATCCGGGGTGACAGGATCAGCGAGTTTGCGCCCCGGATGACCGCGACCGGCTTGCCGGCCAGCGCGTCATAACCGTGCCAGAGGTTCGGGGCGCGCTCGATGGTGGCCATGAAGGCGTCGCGCAGCGCCGGATCATAGGCGATGCGCAACCCGTCAGGTGTCACGACGAAATGACGTTCGACCTCGGCTTGCCAGCGCGCTTCGGGGACGTTTGCAAAGCCGGGATTGTGCGCGGGCATGGCGGCCACTCTCTCGGCGATGGTCCGCTCGGCGGGCTGGACGCCGATATAGGTGGGGATGCGGGCGCGACCTTCGGGTTCCATTTCCGGGCCGATGTCATTCAGGCAGAGCCCCGTGATCCTGTCGGGCGCGCGCGCGGCGATCGCCATCGCGACCATGCCGCCGCGCGAGGCCCCGAGAAAGGGAGCCGCGGAGATGCCCAGGTGATCCATCATCTCCAGAACGTCCTGAGCCTCGCGCGCAACCGTGTAGGACGCCGCTCCGCTGTGATCGGATCCGCCACGGCCGCGACTGTCCATGGCGATGATGCGAATCCCCGGCAAGAGCGGACGCAGCACATCGAAATCGCCGCCATTGCGGGTCAGCCCGTGCAGGCAGATCAGTGGCGCGCCGCCCGGGGCCCGTTCCTCATCGCGAACCGCGATCCGGACCCCGTCAGAGGCGGTAAAATATCGCATCTTGTTCTCCTTGTTGTTCGGGGTTGTTCGGGGGCGCGCCTGACGGGGCATCCCGATCCGGGGACCACCGGGCCACCCGCTGCCTTTCATCTGCCGAAGCGGTCGCCGGGACGGGCGAGCGGCCTCAGGTCTCGCCCGGGGGCTTGCCTGCGGCGCGGCTGTCGGCAATGGGCACCCCGGCCACCGAGAAATGCATCGTCGGAATCTCCTTGAGAATCACCCGCACCCGCGCGGGCTCGGCGCCCGTCGAGCGACATAGCGCATCGGTGACCTCGCGCAGGATCAGACGCTTCTGGTCGTCGCTGCGGCCCTCGAAGATCAGGATTTCGGCTATGGGCATGTCTCTCTCTCCTCCTCTGTTCATCCCGTCCCGGAAGCGCGCCGGGCGCCGGTCTGGACGCGGCCGAGGTGGCCGAACCCGGCTGTCACCCATGCCCCGTCGGCCAGCGGGACCGCCGCCGTGGCCGCCCCCGCCATAACGATGTCCCCTGCCCCCGTCGCGATGCCCCGTTTCGCGGCGATCCGGGCGGCCGCGACAAGCGCGCGCGCCGGATGGCCAAGGATCGCGGCACTCGATCCGCTCTCGCGCAGCGCGCCCCCGACCGAAAGCCGGATCCCCAGATCGGCGATGTCGGTATCGGCGGGGTGCCATTGACCGAGAATGAACCCCGCGGAAGAGGAATTGTCGGCGATCACGTCGCCGAGGTCGAAACGGAAGTTCTCGTAACGCGAATCGATGATTTCGAGCGCGGGCGCCAGCGCCTCGACACAGGCCAGGGCCTCGGACAGGCCGGGCTCGCGCGGCAACGGGCGCGACAGAAGGAAGGCAATCTCGGGTTCGATTCGGGGATGGATCAGCCGCTCCAGCGCGATCGTGCCGCCCTCCTCCATCCGCATTGCATCGGTCAGGCGACCGACGATCACCTCGCGCACGCCGACCTGCTCCATCTTGGCATGGCTGGTCAGGCCGAGCTTGATGCCGACCGCCCGCTCGCCACGCGCCAGCCTCCGGGCGACCAGCCGCTCCTGCACCGCATAGCCCTGATCGGCGCTCAGCGCTCTTTCCGGGGGGCTCTGGGGCACGGCGCGGGCATGAACCTGAGCATGATCCAGCGTTTCGGCAATTGCTGCGATATCGATCATCACACCCCCCTCATCCCAGAACCGACACCAGCCAGAGCGATATCCCCGGAAACGCGATCAACACCACGACCCGCACCAGATCGGCCGCCAGGAAGGGCATCACCCCCCGAAAGATGGTGGTGATCGCGACCCGGTCGCCGACCAGCGATTTCATCACGAAGACGTTCATCCCGATTGGCGGCGTGATCATCCCGATCTCGACCAGGGTCAGCATGACCACGCCCCACCAGATCAGGTCCATGTCCATCGCCAGGATGACCGGGATCACGAAGGGAACGGTGATCACGATCGCGGCCACCGTATCGAAGATGCTGCCGAGAACCAGGTAAAGCGCCACGAGCGCCGTCAGCACCAGCCAGGCCGGCATTGTCTCGGGGCTGATGAAGCTTGCCACGACGGACGCCATTCCGGCAAAGTTGAGGTAATTGCCGAAGATGTTCGCGCCGATGATCAGGACGTAGAGCCCTGCGCCGGTGCCGACCGCGTTGCGCAAGGCGACGAGCAGCCCGGCCACCGTGGCCCTTCCCGACATCAGCCACGCGACAAAGGCAAAGCCCGCCCCGACCGCGGCCGCCTCCTGCACGGTGAACACGCCGCCATAGAGCCCGCCCAGAACCGAAAGGAACAGCACGACAGGCCGCCAGGCGATGCGAATCGCCGCGAGGGGACGGTATCTTGCCTCGGGGTCGGGGGCTGGCACGAGCTGCGGGCGAAGCCGCACCTGCACCATGATCGAGACGACATAAAACAGCGTTGCCATCACGGCTGGAAGGAATGCCGCGATGAAGGATTTCGAAATCGAGACCTCGGCGATCACGCAATAGATGATCAGGATCACCGAGGGCGGGATCAGCGCCCCCAGCGTGCCTCCGGCGGCGATGCTGCCGGTCGAGAAGCCACGCTCATAGCCGCGCGTCTGCATTTCGCGAAAGGCCACGTCCCCCAGGGTCGCGGTTGTCGCCACGGAGGAGCCGCTGATCGCCCCGAACCCCGCGCATCCCATGATCGTGGCGATGGCGTGGCCGCCGCGCATCCGGCCGAAGGCCGCCGTCGCGGCGCGAAAGATGTCGTCGGCAAAGCCGGCCGCGATCGCGAGGTTGCCCATCAGCAGAAACAGCGGCACCGCCGCCAGGTCCACACTCGACAAACTCCCCGACAGCTTGTTGGTGCCGATCAGGATGGCCGGTCGAAGCCCCATCTGCGCAAGCGCGGCAGCCAGCCCGGTCAAGGCCAGCGCGACACCGATCGGCACATGCGCGAGGATCAGGAGATAGAGGATCGCAAAGGCTGCGAGAATTCGTGTGCCGGCGCCGGATGCCCCGGTCAGCATGGGGGACGCCACCAGCAAGGCCGCCGCCGCGATCATCGCCAGCGGAACGGCGAATTCGAGCAGATGGTTGCGCCTGACCGTGGCGACATAGTGCCCGACCTGCCCGGCAAGCACGCCCAGTTGGGTGATCGCCGCAAGCCCCGTCATCGCCGCTGCCGCATACCAGAACGGAGCCACCGGCAAGCCCCGCACCAGCGTCGTCTCGTGATGGGCCAGCCTGGTCCCGGCGTGGCGCATGAGGAACCAGGTGAACAGCCCGAAGGCCGCCAGGGTCAGCAGGCTGGCCAGGATCCGCGCCCCTTCCGCGCGGCCCGTCACATGTTCCAGAAGCCCCGTCGCGACATGATTCCGGCTGAAGTTGGTCCAGACCAGCGCCAGCGCCATCACCACGGCAAACCCGAGTTCGCTGACCTCGTAGAGCCCGAGGATCGGCCGCGAGACGGTCCAGCGAAGCAGGACATCGACGGTAAAGGCCAGCGCGAGCACAAGCAGACCGAGGCCGGCCAGATTGCCCATCAGAAGCGCGAGCCGGTTGCCGGCCCGCGCAAGCATCGCGCCCAACGTCCTCGCGGGAACGGCTGAGATGCCGGCCCTTTCGGCGGGCGGTCCCTTTCGATCCGTCAATTCCCCGCCCTGTGCGCGTCCAGCGCGGCCCTGTAGGCATCGAGCACCTGCGCCCCGTTCGGCTGTGCAGCGACCCAATTGTCGATCACCCGCTGCGCCGCCGCGTTCCAGACCGCCATTTCGGCATCGCCGGGGGTGATGATCACATGGCCAGGGGTGGCGGCGACAACCTTGCGCACCCTTTTGCTCTCTGCCTCGAGCGCGGCACCCCAGAATGCCGCCAGAGCGCTGGGCGGGTTGTCATCGAAGACCTTGCGCAGGTCGGGCGGCAGACCGTCATGGACCTGCCGGTTCATCACCACGTAGATCGGCGTGGTGCCCAGCGACACGTCGATATGGGTGCGCGTCACGTCGAGCAGCGAAAATCCCTCGACGGCGAACCAGTCCGCGGCAGCGGCATCGACAACATTCTTGGCCAGCGCCTCGGCCATGGCGGGCGCGGGCATTCCGACGGGTATCCCGCCGATCTCCGACACCATCTGCGAGAGCACGTTGCCCGCCGCCCGCACCTTGGCACCGCGCAGGTCTTCGAGGCCCGAAATCGTGCCCGCGTGATGCAGTCGGGCGATGTCCGCAGTGGCGATCCCGAGCACGACGACGTTATCGAAACCGCCGATGAGCCCCTGGTCATAGAGGGATGCGATCGCTGCCGAGCTTTCGGTGGATCCGTTGGCCAGCAGCGGCAGTTCGGTCACGCTCGCGGCGGGGAACCGACCGGCATTGTAGGAGGTGATGCTCCAGCCCATGTCGATCAGCCCGGCCTCGACCGAATCGAATACCTCCGCGGGGGCGGCCGCTGCGCCGCCGGTGATGAACTCCACCTTGAGTCGGCCGCCGGATTCGGCCTCGAGCTTCTCGAACCAGGGCATCAACATTCCGGTATTGATGAAATTGGTCGGGCCAGGGAAACTGGCAAAGCGCAGGGTGACCACCTCCTCGGCCGGGGCAAGGCCGGGCGCGAGCGCAAGCCCCGCCGCGAGGCAGACCCTGCGAAGATGGCGCAATAATAATGTGGTGTCGAAGCTCATCAAGACCCTCCCAAATCCTGTTCCGGCCCTGACGCGGCCGGTCCGGTCCACGTCACGGGACTCCACGTCACGGGGACCATGTCACGGGCTCCGCAGCAGCCGTTCCGGAAAACGACCGCTTCGGCGCGCGGCTCCGGGGTGGCTGCGCGTCCCGTCCGGAGGTTATCGCGACACGGCAAGCGCCCCGAAGACCAGAATCACAAAAGTTCGCCTGGAGAACACCCCTTGATCACCCCCGCCCACGAACCGTGCGCATCTCAGTCCCTGGCCTGCGTCGATGCGTGCACCGCCAGGGCCGCTTCGGCCCTGGCGATGGTGTCGCGAAGCTGATCGAGATAGGCATCCGCCGCGGCGGCCGGGCTCATCGCGCTGCGAAAGAAGGCGATATTCATCGCCCCGATCGGTTTGCGTCCCATCCGGACCGGGAGGGCGATCGCGCTGATATTGTCCTCGACCAGGCCGATCGAGTCGGCATAGCCCTTGCGATGCACGGCGTCGATTCGCTGCTCGATGTTCGCCAGAGCCTCCTCGTCGCGCGGATCCGACAGGCCGATCCGGCTCAGGACATCGAGGGTGTGCATCAGGTCGCTCCGGCTGAGCGCGGAGAGATAGGCCAGCCCGAGAGCGGAGCGCAGCAATGGCCGTGTCTTGCCGACAAGACGGCGATGCACGGTCATCGGACTGTGCTTGTGGCTCGATGCCTGAATGGTGATCCGCCCGGTCGCAAGCGTGGCAAAATCACTGGGCCAGAGCACCGCCTCGGTGAGATCCCGCATGAACGGCGACACCACCTGCGCGGCAATATCCTCGTAGCGGATGCCGTCACCAAGTTGCAGGATGCGCGGGGTCAGCGAGATTGCCCCGTCATCCGAGCGGCGCTTCATGTAGCCTCTGCGTCTGAGCGTATGAACCAGGCGATAAAGGGTGGCCCGGTCGATGCCGCTATAGGCGGCCAGCTCGCCGATCGTTGCGGCGCCCAGATCGGCCGATGCCTCCAGCAGGTCTATGGCGCGGGCCACGGCCCGGATCTCCTTGTATGGGGAGGTGGCGGCGTTGTCGTCTCTGCTGTCGTCCATGGCGCCCTCGAGTTCATCAAGCGAACAATATGCGGTTGAGCGTTTTCGCCCGTCAATGCCTGAGATAGCTTGATCGGCAGAGGAGCAACCCCTCGGCCCGGCATTGCGGCGAACGTCCCCGTGATCATTCGACGCGGCACAGGGCGCGAGGCATGAGGCCCGGGGTTGTGGGGGCAACGGAGGAAAGACGATGATTGTTGGTAGCGTGTGCATGTCGCACAGCCCCATCATGGATCGCAACCGGGCGGCACCAGACGCGGAAAGCCGTTTCTGGGAGGCGCTCGACAAGGCGGCCGATTATGTTGCGGAGGCGGCCCCCGATCTGGTCGTGGTGTTTCACCCCGATCACGTCAACGGCTTCTTCTACAAGCTCCTGCCGTCATTCTGCATCGGGATCGAGGCGGATTCGGTCGGTGATTTCGGGACCGCGGCGGGCAAGCTCGATATTCCGGAGGCCCGGGCGTGGTCCTGCGCCGAACACGTGCTGAAATCCGGTGTCGATGCTGCAATCTCCTATCGCATGGATGTCGATCACGGCGGCATGCAGCCCATCGAGCTGCTGTCCACCAGGCATCCGATGTCGCGGCTGATCCCGGTCTTCATCAACTGCGCGCTGGCGCCGCGGCCGACATTCGAGCGCGTGCGCGCCCTCGGCGAGGCGGTGGGGAAATGGGCCGCGGCCTGCCCCGAACGCGTATTGATCATCGGCTCCGGCGGGTTGTCGCACGATCCGCCGATCCCTTCGCTGACAACCGCCACTCCCGAGGTGCGCCAGCGCCTGATCGAGGGTGGCGCGCTGCCCCACGCGGCGCGAATGGCGCGCCAGAACAACGTGATGGGCGAGGGGCCGAAACTGGCCGCCGGGCAGTCGAAGCTGCTGCCGATCGACCCGGAATGGGACCGGATGCTGCTGGACAGCTTCACCTCGGGCAATCTGTCGGTGTTCGACGATTCCGACGACGACACGATCACCCGGACCGGCGGACGTGGCGGCCACGAGGTGCGATGCTGGTTCGCGGCCCTGGCGGCGCTCGGGCCCGATTATCAGTCGGATGTCCTGTTCTACGAGCCAATCCCGGAATGGCTGACCGGAATGGGCCTCATGACAGCGACCCCGGGCGGCTGAACCCGCCCGACCGAATTATCACAGCCGACACATCAAGGCGAATAAGCGAACCGGGTCTCGTGGCGAACGCGGGTCCGGGGCAATGGCAAACAGACAAGGAGTTCGACATGGGTGCCCGCAACGGTCAGCAATTCATTGACGGGTTGAAAGCCAGGCCGCGAGAGGTCTGGATCAACGGCGAGAGGATCGAGGATGTGACCACCCATCCGGCCTTTTCGCGCATCGTCGCGCAGCTCGCACGACTTTACGACGCGCAATGCGATCCCGCCACGCAGGACAAGCTGACCTATATCGTCCCCGAAACGGGCGAGCGTGCCGGCATGGCATTCATGCCGGCAAAGGATGCAGGGGATCTGCGGAGGCGACGCGATGCCTTCTATCACTGGGCCTCGATGAATTTCGGGCTCATGGGGCGGTCGCCCGACTTCCTGAACACCAGCCTGCTGGCCTTTGCAGAAGCCAGCGAGGTCTTTGGTCGCGGCGGGCAGCGGTTCGCCGACAACATCGTGAACTACTACAAATACATCCGCGACAACGACCTGTTCCTCAGCCATGCTCTGCTCGCGCCACAGAATGACCGGACCAAGTCATCGGCCGAGCAGCAGAACCTGCACATGCGCGTGGTTCGCGAAACGGAAGAGGGAATATATGTCTCCGGCGCGCGGATGGTCGCGACGCTCGGCGCGGTGGCCGACGAGATGCTGATGTACTGCCTGCCCGGCATCCCCGAAAGCGATGCGGACCACGCGCTGGCCTTTGCGGTCAAGGTCTCGGATCCCGGTGTGCGACAGATCTGCCGCGAACCCTACACACTCGATGGCCAGCGGTCGGACTTCGATCATCCGCTGTCCAACAATTTCGAGGAGAATGACTCGCTCCTGATCTTCGACGATGTCTTCGTTCCCTGGGAGCGGGTGTTCATGTATCGCGATGTCGCACTGAACAACGCGCTCTATACCGAGACCGCGCTGCGCAATTACACCGCGCATCAGACCAATACCCGGGCCCTGGTGAAGATGCAGTTTGCGGTGGGTGTGGCCATGGCAGTGGCGCGCTCGATCGGCGCAGACAAGTTCCTGCATGTCCAACGAATGCTGGGCGAGGCGCTCAACAGCGTGGAGTTCCTGAAAAGCGGTCTCGTGCGTTCCGAGGTGGAATGCGAGGCGACGGGGCATGGCACGGTGCGACCCGCGCTGGCGCCGCTTCAGGCCCTGCGCACCTTCCTGCCTGCGGCTTACCCGAAAGTGGTGGAAATCATTCAGACCGTGGCTGCGGGCGGCTTCATGATGATGCCTTCGGGTGCGGACTTCACGGTGCCGGAACTGTCCGAGGACACGAGCCTTTACTATCAGGGCGCGGGCGGCATGTCGTCGCTCGACCGGGTCCGGCTGTTCAAGATGGCCTGGGATCTTGCCGGCGAGGCGTTCGGCACCCGGCTTCTTCAATATGAGAGATATTACGCCGGCGACCCGGTGCGGACCACGGCCTCGAACTACCTGCAGGTGAAGGATGAAGAGATGATGCGCCTGGTCAACGAGGCGCTGGCGCTGGCCGGCGATCCCGAACCCGCGCCGCGCGCGTCGGCCAAGTGACGAGAAAGGAGACCGCGATGACCACGACCAAACACGCATCCATCTGGACGGACCTGACCCGGGTGCCCTTTGCGCAGGGCTATCTTGACGCCGGAGGGATCCGCACGCGCTATCTGGCCGCGGGCGACAAGGACAAGCCGCTCCTGATCCTGATACACGGCACCGGCGGCCATGCCGAGGCCTATACCCGGAATCTCGGGGCACATGCCGAACATTTCAACACCTGTTCGATCGACCTGGTGGGACATGGCTGGAGTGACAAGCCGCCGCTGACCTACGAGATCGCCGATTATGCGAACCATGTGATCGAGGTGATCAAGGCGCTCGGCTACAAGAAAGCGCATATTTCGGGGGAATCGCTCGGCGGCTGGGTTGCGGGCTGGATGGCGGTGCATCATCCCGAATGGGTGGATCGCGTGGTCCTCAACACGGCGGGCGGATGGACGGCCTTTCCCGAGGTGATGGAGCGCATCAAGCGCCTGAGCATGGAGGCCGTGCGCGATCCGTCGCCCGAGCGGATCCGCACCCGGCTTGAATTCCTGATGCACGATCCCGCGATGGTCAACGATGACCTCGTGGAGGTGCGCCGGGCGATCTATGCCCAGCCCGGCTATGCCGCGATCATGGAGCGGATCCTCTGCCTGCAGGAGATGGAGACGCGCCGGCGCAACATGTTCAGCGCCGAGGACACGGCCAGCATCAAGGCGCCCACGCTGGTCCTGTGGACGTCGCACGATCCCACCGCCGCCCCCGAGGAGGGCCGCAAGATCGCCGAGGCAATCCCGGGCGCGCGGTTCGAGGTGATGAACGAATGTGGTCACTGGCCGCAATTCGAGGATCCCGAGACGTTCAACCGCATTCACCTCGACTTCCTGCTGGACCGCTGAGCGGGGCGCGGTCGCAGGGGGGCCTCCTGCGGCCTCCGCCTCACCGGACACAAGGAGAGAAATGCCATGACGATGTTTGCCAAGGACGGCCGCCTTTCGGAGACGACGCAGATCGCGCCGCTGGCGCCGGCAGCATTTCGCGAGGCGCTCGGCCATTTCGCGACGGGCATCACGGTGATGACGACACAGGATGAGGTGGAGGGCCGCTACGGTGTCACCGCCACCTCGTTCGCGTCGCTCTCGCTTGACCCGCCGCTGGTGCAATGGAGCCTGCGCAATGCCGCCTATTCGCTCCCGATCTTCATTCGCTCGGGGCGCTTTGCGGTAAACATCCTGGCGGCCGATCAGGAAGGTGTGTCGCGCTGTTTCGCGACAGCCGACGTGGACCGCTTTGCCGGCCTGAAAATCGAGGAAGGCCTGGGAGGGGTGCCGCTGATCGGCGGTGCTGCGGCGTGGATCGAATGCGCCCTGGAACGCACCCTTCCGGGCGGCGATCACACGATCCTGGTGGGTCGTGTGCTGCGCACCCGCACCTTCGGAAGGAGACCGCTGTTGCACTGGCGGGGAAATTACCTGCCGATCGAGGACGATCGGCACGCTTTCAGGAGGAACGCATGAGCGAACGCATTGCCGCGATGGCCGAGGCCCTGGTCGGCGCCCGCTCCACGCTCCGGCAGATCGCGCCACTGCGCGAGAGCCACGGTCTCGATTCGCTGGACGATGCCTATGCGGTCCAGCAGGCGGCGACCCGTCACTGGCTCGAAGGTGGGCGGCGCCTCGTCGGGCGGAAGATCGGGCTGACATCTCCGGCCGTGCAGGCGCAGATGGGGATTGACCAGCCCGATTTCGGAATGCTCTGGGCCGATTATGCCTTTACCGAGGGCGAGGTCGTGGACACCCGGCGCTTCATGCAGCCAAAGGCCGAACTCGAGGTTGCCTTCGTGATGGAGCGCGGCTTCGACGACCCCGAGGCGCCAATGGCAGAGCTGATCCGACGGCTCGCCTATGTGGTGCCTGCGCTGGAGGTGGTGGATACGGCCATCCGGGACTGGGACATCCGGCTGGTGGATACGGTGGCGGACAACGCCTCGGGCGGGGGCTTTCTGATGGGGCTCGGCGCGCGGCGCGTGACCGACATCGACCTGCGGCTCTGCGGCGGGATCCTGTCGCGCAACGGGAGCGTGGTGTCCCGCGGGCTGGGGGTGGATTGCATGGGCAGCCCGCTCATCGCGACGCTCTGGCTGGCACGCAAGATGGCCGAGGTCGGCGCGCCGCTCGGCGAGGGCGACATCGTGATGTCGGGTGCGTTCGGACCGATGGTCCCGGTCGGGCCCGGCGAGGCATATCTCGCGGAGATCGCGGGCTTTGCGCCAATTCAGGTGAATTTCGACGATGGAAGGGCCGGGGCATGAGCGAGAAGATCAAGGTCGCGATCATCGGATCCGGCAATATCGGCACCGACCTGATGATCAAGATCATGCGCCGGTCCGGCGTGCTGGAAATGGGGGCCATGGTCGGAATCGACCCCGACAGCGACGGGCTGGCGCGGGCGGCAAGATTGGGCATTCCCACCACGCATGAGGGTATCGACGGGCTGACCCGGCTTCCTGTCTGGCCCGGGATCGGCATCGTTTTCGATGCGACATCGGCCGGGGCGCACAAGCGCAACGATGCGATCGTGCGCGGCGCCGGCAAGATCATGATCGACCTGACGCCGGCGGCGATCGGCCCCTATGTTGTTCCTGTGGTGAACATGGATGCCCATCTCGATCAGAGCAATATCAACATGGTCACATGCGGCGGGCAGGCGACGATTCCGATCGTGGCGGCGGTGTCGCGGGTGGCGGAGGTGAGTTACGCCGAGATTGTCGCGTCCATCTCGTCGCGTTCGGCCGGACCGGGAACCCGTGCCAATATCGACGAGTTCACCGAGACGACATCGCGGGCGATCTGCGAGGTCGGCGGGGCGCGCAAGGGCAAGGCGGTCATCATTCTCAACCCCGCCGAGCCGCCCCTGATCATGCGCGACACCGTCTATTGCCTGGCCAGAACCGATGATCGGGACGCGGTCCGCCAGTCGATCGAGGCGATGATTGCCGAGGTGCAGGATTATGTCCCCGGCTACCGGCTGAAACAGGACATCCAGTTCGAGCAGATCGGCGACAACGCCGCCGTGCGCATCCCGGGCGTCGATGACCATGCGACCGGGATGAAGGTCTCGGTCTTTCTGGAGGTCGAGGGCGCCGGCCATTACCTGCCGAAATACGCCGGCAATCTCGACATCATGACCTCTGCCGCGCTGAAGACCGCCGAGCGGCTGGCGCAACGGGCGCAACGGGAGCACGCGTGACATGACCGACAACACCCGTATCTACATTCAGGACGTGACGCTGCGCGACGGGATGCACGCGATCCGCCACCAGTACACACTCGATCAGTGCATCGAGATCGCCACCGCGCTGGACCGCGCCGGCGTCGCCGCCGTGGAGCTTTCGCATGGCGACGGGCTGGCGGGGTCCAGCTTTGCCTACGGGTTCGGTCGGCACACCGATCTGGAATGGATCGCCGCCGTCGCCGACAAGCTGACCCGCGCGAAGCTGACCGCGCTGCTGGTGCCGGGGATCGGCACGATTCACGATCTTAGCAAGACTGAACTGGACGGTATCCAGGCCGAGCTGGACGGCATCCTGCTGACCATCCCCAACCTGCCGGACGCCAGCGTGCCGGTCGGCGCCAGCGAAGACGACAACGTCGAAGTGCGCCGCTGGGGGGCTCCGACCACCTTCGACTTCGAGATCAAGGACCACGTCGCCCTGGGCGAAGTCAGCGGTGGCCTGGACTTCGAGGCCGCGGCCAAGCTCTCCGGCGCCCGCTTCGCCGTGCTGCGCGGCCCGATCGCCCGCCTGCACCGCGCCCTGGCGCAGTTCATGATCAACCTGCACACCGGCGAGCACGGCTACGAGGAACACTACACCCCGTACCTGGTGCAGGCTCCGGCCCTGCAAGGCACCGGCCAGCTGCCGAAGTTCGAGGAAGACCTGTTCAAGATCAGCCGCGAAGGCGAGGCCGACTTCTACCTGATCCCGACTGCCGAAGTGTCGCTGACCAACCTGGTGGCCGGCGAGATCCTCGACGCCAAGCAGCTGCCGCTGAAATTGGTCGCCCACACCCCGTGCTTCCGCAGCGAGGCCGGTGCCTCGGGCCGTGACACCCGCGGCATGATCCGTCAGCACCAGTTCGACAAGGTCGAGATGGTGCAGGTGGTCGAACCGTCCAAGTCGATGGAGGCGCTTGAAGGCCTGACCGCCAACGCCGAGCGCGTGCTGCAACTGCTGGAGCACCCGACCTACGCGGCCGGCGCCGTGCGGGCGATCTGGAACGAGCTGGGCGGCAGCATCCAGGGCCGTGACCGCATCGAGAACGTGCCCAAGAGCGCTCGCCTGTTGGCCCGCGCTTTCTCGCCGGACTTGGTCGAAGTCATCCGCGATATCAACAAGTACAGCAACAACACCATGGCAACAGCGACCAGCAAGCAGGCCTGGCAAAGGCCTTGGACGAAGTCACCGAGCACTGTACCGATGCCGGTCTGCGCAAGGAACGCGAGCAGAAGGTGCTCGACGCCCGCCACGAAGTGAACCAGCGCACCAAGGACCTGGACAAGGCCATGAAGAAGGGCGACGCGGAGAAGATCAACAAGCGCAAGGACAAACTGGCCGAGGCGAAGAAGGAGCTGCAGGAGGCCGTGGACGAGCTCGAACGCTAACCGGATAGCTTCCCACAAGAGCCCCTTGGCTCAGTGATTGCGAAACTCGCTATGACAGG
>JACIYT010000021.1 GCA_014359765.1 Roseovarius sp. | reverse complement strand
CGCCGCCTCACCCTCAATCTGCTGCGAACCGCCCGCCCGAAACTCCCCATCTCGCGCAAAAGAAAGCGCTCCGGATGGTCCGACGCCTTCGCAAGATCCGTCATCGGTCAAATGCGATAGCCCTGGAGCTTGAAGGGGGGGGGCTTGACGCCCCCGCTGATTCTCCATAACAGGCAGTCTCTGACTTCGCCTCATGATTCCCTGAGGGGCGCGCCCTCATCGAGTCGACCACCTGAGATCAGCCGCGGCCCGAAGCGCAAGCCTCGGGCTTACGTTGTGAAAAAAGGTTCTGGCATCACGGAACCGCAACGAAAAGGAAAAGACACTTGGCACGGATCGCCGGCGTTAACATCCCGACCAGCAAACGGGTCCCCATCGCCCTCACCTATATCACCGGAATCGGCCACAGCTCGGCCAGGGCCATCTGCGAGGCGACGGGAATCGACCCGTCCCGCCGCGTCAACGAACTCTCGGATGCCGAGGCGCTGGCGCTGCGCGAACATATCGACGCCAATTATACCGTCGAGGGCGACCTGCGCCGCGAGACCCAGATGAACATCAAGCGGTTGATGGATCTCGGCTGCTATCGCGGGCTGCGCCACCGCCGCAACCTGCCGGTTCGTGGCCAGCGCACCCATACCAACGCCCGCACCCGCAAGGGCCCGGCGAAACCCATCGCCGGCAAGAAGAAATAAGGGAGGGCGCAGGACATGGCACGCGATACCCGCCGCACGAAAAAGAAGGTCTCCAAGAACATCGCCACCGGTGTGGCGCATGTGAATTCGTCCTTCAACAACACCAAGATCCTGATCTCCGACGTTCAGGGCAATGCGATCGCCTGGTCCTCGGCCGGCACGATGGGCTTCAAGGGCTCGCGCAAATCGACGCCCTACGCTGCGCAGATGGCCGCGGAGGACGCCGGCCGCAAGGCGCAGGAACACGGCATGAAGACCCTCGAGGTCGAGGTGCAGGGGCCCGGCTCGGGCCGCGAATCGGCGCTGCGCGCGCTCGCGGCGGTGGGCTTCAACATCACCTCGATCCGCGACGTGACGCCGATCGCCCATAACGGTTGCCGCCCGCCGAAACGTCGCCGGGTCTGAGCGGAACGATTGCCGACAGGGCCGCGCCACGGGCGCGGTCCTGCACGTCATTACGAAATCCTCGGGCGTCACCGCCTTTCGGACATGGGGCGGAGACAGGAATGGAGGGACGCATGATCCACAAGAACTGGTCAGACCTGATCAAGCCGACGCAGCTCGTGATCAAGCCGGGCAACGATCCGCTGCGTCAGGCGACGGTCGTGGCCGAGCCGCTCGAGCGCGGCTTCGGGCTCACGCTGGGCAACGCGCTGCGCCGCGTTCTGCTCTCGTCGCTGCAGGGCGCGGCGATCACCGCCGTGCAGATCGACAACGTGCTGCACGAATTTTCCTCGGTCGCGGGTGTGCGCGAGGATGTCACCGACATCGTGCTCAATCTCAAGGGCGTGGCGGTCCGGATGGAGGTCGAGGGTCCCAAGCGCCTGACGATCAATGCCAAGGGTCCGGGTGCCGTGACCGCAGGCGACATCTCCGACAGCGCGGGCATCGAGATCCTCAACCGCGATCATGTCATCTGCCACCTCGACGAGGGGGCCGATCTCTACATGGAACTGACGGTCAATACCGGCAAGGGCTATGTCCCCGCCGAAAGGAACAAGCCCGAGGACGCGCCCATCGGCCTCATCCCGATCGACGCGATCTATTCCCCCGTCACCCGCGTGAGCTATGACGTGCAGCCCACCCGCGAGGGGCAGGTTCTCGACTATGACAAGCTGACCATGAAGATCGAGACCGACGGTTCGGTCACGCCCGAGGATGCGGTGGCCTATGGTGCGCGCATCCTCCAGGATCAGCTCGGCATCTTCGTCAATTTCGACGAGCCGGAATCGGCCACCCGTCAGGATGACGAGGGCGGGCTCGAATTCAATCCGCTGCTTCTCAAGAAGGTGGACGAGCTGGAACTGAGCGTGCGCTCGGCCAACTGCCTCAAGAACGACAACATCGTCTATATCGGCGACCTGATCCAGAAGACCGAGGCCGAGATGCTGCGCACGCCGAATTTCGGCCGCAAGTCGCTCAACGAGATCAAGGAAGTGCTCTCGGGCATGGGTCTGCATCTCGGCATGGAGGTCGAGGACTGGCCGCCCGACGATATCGAGGACCTCGCCAAGAAATTCGAGGACGCCTTCTGATCCGGGTGCCGGAAACCTGACAGGTTTCCGGCCCGATTTCCGTTCCGGAAATCGGCGCCGGCGACGAACCGGGCAACCCTGCCCCAAGGAGAGGGGGCTGACACGCATCGGCCCCCCGGACAAAGCAAAACGCGAAGGAGACAATCATGCGTCACGCCAGAGGATACCGCCGCCTCAACCGCACCCACGAGCACCGCAAGGCGATGTGGGCGAACATGGCCGGCTCGCTCATCGAGCATGAGCAGATCAAGACCACCCTGCCCAAGGCCAAGGAATTGCGCCGCGTGGTGGAAAAACTCGTCACGCTCGGCAAGCGCGGCGATCTGCACGCCCGCCGTCAGGCGGCGGCGCAGCTCAAGCAGGACAAGCACGTGGCCAAGCTCTTCGAGGTGCTCGGCCCCCGCTATGCCGAACGGCAGGGCGGCTATGTTCGCGTGCTCAAGGCGGGCTTTCGCTATGGCGACATGGCGCCGATGGCGATCATCGAATTCGTGGATCGCGACCCGGCCGCCAAGGGCGCGGCGGACCGCGCGCGCCTCGAGGCCGAAGAGGCCGCCGAGGACTGAGACCGGGCGCCCGTCGTGGAGCCTTCCGGCCCCCGCCGCCCGGCGGGGGCCTTTCACATGCGTGGCGTCGCTCATGGCGAGGGAACCAGACCGGGCTTGCTGGAGCGGCTGGAGCTTGTCGCTCGGTGGCGATCCTGGCCGTTGCTGTTGATTGCCACTGAGAATTGACCCGGCATTGTCACCGGGATCGGACCCACCCGTTTGTCATGCTCTGCGCTGCATTGCGGCGTCAATAGTTCTGCCGCCTTCCTTTTCCTTCTTGCCGTCTCGGCGCTGGCGTTGAACCGATGGCTGTCATCGCCGGTTTCAGGAATGTGGCATTGATGGGTGCGGCGATCGAGCAAGGCGGAGCTCATCCTCGCGTCGCCAAACCGCATGCTCCGGCGCGATCGGGGGACGATCGAAATCGCTGCAAAGCGCCTCGAACCCGGCATGGAGGCTGGCGAGCGCATCATTGGTCACCTGTCTGATCCTGCCCTGTGGGTGTCGCGGCGGGACACGCGGCGCGCGCGTGCCGGCCTCGCGGGCCTCGGCGATCTTCGCCATGATGGTCGCAGGGTCGGTCAGTGTCCGGCGGGAACAGGCGGTCAGGCGCGAGCGCGGCGCAGATAGCCCTGCTGGCGCAGCATGTGGACGATCCGCTGCACGGCGCTCTTGCCGAGGCCGCTGCGGGCCGCGATCTCGCCGAGAGACAGCGGCCCCGAGGCGCCGTGGAAGGCCGCCAGCACCCGAAATCCGCGGGCGATGGCACCGACGAAAAGCGGGTCATCCCCCGGGAGGGCGGCGGGGGTCTTCACGACGCATCCGGGCTCCGCGCACAAGCTGGCACATCGGCTGCGTGCGGGGACGGTCTGGGTCAACATGTATCATGCCATCGACCCGGCGGTGCCCTTTGGCGGGGTGAGGATGTCCGGCCATGGCTGCGAGGGTGGGACCGAGCATCTCGACGAGTTTCTCGACACCAAGGCGATCTGGATCAACACGGATTGAGGGAGAGGACCAATGGCTGCCGTCGGACGGATCGGGCTGGGCCATATGGGCCGGGTCACGGCATTGCGCGCCACATCCTGATGAAGGGTCACGCCCTGCTGTTCCTCGAGCATCCCGGGAACCGACCGGCAGACGAGAGCCGCGCGCCTGGTGGGTATCCGGCGGCGGCTCCGCCCTTGCGCGGATGGTGCCTTTGCTGGTGCGGAACGACCGGGAGGCGATGCCTTTTTCGATTGCGGACGCCACGGAGGATATCGACGACCGACTCGGGATGGCCGAGGCGGCAAGCGCAACCGCCGCAACCGCCGCAACCGCCACGGCGACACCTTCCCGGGCGCAGGTTCCGCAGGAGATCATGATCGGCGCACGGCCGTGCCGCCGCGCGCAGCAAGTGATCCGCCGGCGTGACCCTATCGCCGCGACTCCGGCGCGCCCAGGGCTCGCCAGCCGATATCGCGGCGGCAAAAGCCCTCCGGCCAGTCGATCCGGTCCACCATGCCATAGGCGCGGTCCGCCGCCTCCCGCAGTGTCGCGCCGCGCGCCGTCACCCCCAGAACCCGCCCGCCAGCGGCAATGAACTGCCCGTCGCGCCGGGCGGTGCCTGCGTGGAACACCTGGTGAAAGCTGTCCTCGGGGCAGTCCTCGATGCCACGGATCACGCTGCCCTTTTCATACGCGCCCGGATAGCCGCGCGCCGCCATCACCACGCAGATCGCGTGATCCGTGCCCCAGTTGACCTGCATTTCCGACAGCCGCCCCTCGGCCACGGCGTGCATCAGGTCGAGCACCTGCCCCCCCAGCCGCATCATCAGCGCCTGCGCCTCCGGATCGCCGAAGCGCACGTTGAATTCCACCAGACGCGGCGCGCCGTCCTCGATCATCAGCCCGACAAAGAGCACGCCGCGATAGGGCGTGCCGCGTCGCACCATTTCGGCCAGCACGGGGCGCACGATCTCGTCGAGTGCCTTCTGTGTCACCTCATCGGTCATCACCGGGGCGGGGGAATAGGCGCCCATGCCGCCGGTATTGGGGCCGGTATCGCCCTCGCCCACGCGCTTGTGGTCCTGCGCGGTGCCGATGGGCAGCGCCGTCTCGCCGTCGCACAGGACGAAAAAGGACGCCTCCTCGCCGGTCATGAATTCCTCGATCACCACCTCGGCCCCGGCCTCGCCGAAACCGCCGCCGAACATCTCGTCCACCGCCGAGAGCGCCTCGGCCTCGGTCTGGGCGACGATCACGCCCTTGCCCGCCGCGAGCCCGTCGGCCTTGACCACGATCGGCGCGCCCTGTGCGCGGATGTGGTCGCGCGCGGCCTGCGCGTCGGTGAAATGGCCATAGGCCGCCGTGGGCGCGCCCGCCGCGTCGCAGATCGCCTTGGTAAAGCTCTTCGACGCCTCGAGCCGCGCCGCCGCCTGGCTGGGGCCGAAAACGAGGATCCCCGCCTCGCGCAGCCGGTCGGCCACGCCTGCGGCCAGCGGTGCCTCGGGGCCGATGATGACGAAATCCACCGCCTCCTCGGCGCAGAACCCCGCCACCGCGCCGCCGTCGAGGATGTCGAGCGCGGCGCATTCGGCGATCTGCGCGATCCCGGCATTGCCCGGCGCCACGATCAGCCGGTCGCATTTGGGATTTTGCAACACGGCCCAGGCGAGCGCGTGTTCGCGGCCCCCCCCGCCCAGAATGAGGATGTTCATGGCAGATGCTCCCTTGGCCCCGGTTGGCCCGCGTTCTAGGATCACGCGCAGGCAGACACAAGGCGGAGGCGCGCATGTCCGATCTGATCGAGCAAGGCGATGCGGGCGGCAATGCGCCCGCCCTCTCCGTTTCGGAGATTTCCGGCGCGGTCAAGCGGGTGATCGAGGGCGAGTTCGGCCATGTCCGGGTGCGCGGCGAGCTGGGGCGGATCTCGCGGCCGCGCTCGGGTCATGTCTATCTCGACCTCAAGGACGCGCGCGCGGTGCTTGCGGGGATCATCTGGAAAGGCGTTGCCGCGCGGCTCGCGGTGGAGCCCGAAGAGGGGATGGAGGTGATCGCCACCGGGCGGCTCACCACCTTTCCGGGGCAGTCGCGCTATCAGCTGATCATCGAGGATCTGGCCCCGGCCGGGATGGGCGCGCTGATGGCGATGCTGGAGAAGCGGCGCGCGATGCTGGCTGCCGAGGGGCTCTTCGATGCCGCGCGCAAGCGGCCGCTGCCCTACCTGCCGGAGGTGATCGGCGTGGTGACATCGCCCTCGGGCGCGGTGATCCGCGACATCCTGCACCGGCTGCGCGAGCGGTTTCCGCGCAAGGTGCTGGTCTGGCCGGTGGCGGTGCAGGGGCAGGGCTGCGCGGCGGAGGTGGCGCGCGCGATCCGGGGGTTCAACGCGCTCGCCCCCGGGGGCGCGTTGCCGCGTCCCGATCTGCTGATCGTGGCGCGCGGCGGCGGCTCGGTCGAGGATCTGTGGGGCTTCAACGAGGAGATCGTCGTGCGCGCGGCGGCCGAGAGCGCGATTCCGCTGATTTCCGCGGTGGGGCATGAGACCGATACCACGCTGATCGACCTTGCCGCCGACCGGCGCGCCCCGACGCCGACGGCGGCGGCGGAACTGGCCGTGCCGGTGCGGCTCGACCTGCTGACATGGCTCGAGGGGCAGGGCGCGCGGCTGGCTCATGCCGAGGGGCAGGCGATCGCGCTGCGCCGCCAGCGGCTGCGCGACCTCGCCCGCGCCCTGCCGCGCCCGGAGGTGCTGCTCGACGGGCCGCGCCAGCGGCTCGACACCTGGGGCGAGCGGCTGCCCGCGGCGCTGATCCGGTCGGTGCAATCGCGCCGGGTGCGCCTGTCCGACAGCGCGGGCGCGCTGCGTCCGGGGCTTTTGCGGCGGGCGCTGGAGGGCGAGCGCCGCCGCCTCGCGGCCACGGCGGCGCGGCTCAACATTCACACGCTCGGGCGCGACCTCGCGCAGAAGGCGCGCGATCTCGACCGGCTCTCGGCGCGCTTTGCCGAGGTCGCAGAGCGCGATCTGGCGGCGCGGCGCGACCGGCTCGCGGCGCTCGACCGGCTGCGCGAGACGCTGGGCTATCGCGCGACGCTCAAGCGCGGCTATGCGGTGGTGCGCGGCGATGGGGTGCTGGTGACGACGCGGGCGGCGGCGGCGGCGGCGAAGGCGCTCGAGATCGAGTTCGCCGATGGCAGGCTCGCGCTCGGCGAGGCGGGGCCGGGACAGGGGCAGGGACAGGGACAGGGGCAGGGGGCTGGGTCCACGCCCAGACCCCGGTCAAAGACGCCCCCCGCCGGGCAGGGGAGCCTGTTCTGAAAGGCGGGCGGCACCTTGTGCCAGCCAGGCCCTTCTGACCGTTGAGCCATTCGTGAGGCTGCCGAGGCTGCAATGCGCCCGCCCGTGGGGAGGGTCGGGCGCGGCCCGCTTGCATCTCACATCGTATCGCGGCAATGCTGTCGGAAGGCGCGTTTCAGAAGGTCGAGTTCCTCGCGCAGGAGCGCCATTTCGGCGCGGATGTCATGGCCGAGCGCCTCGCCGGCGATCAGCGTGATACTTTCGAGCACCGTGCCGTCCCTGCGGTCGCGGATGAGGAAGGTCTGCACCCCGTCGGCGATCGCCTCGGGCGGGATGGGCACCCGCACGGCCCAATCGCCCTCGGCGCGCGCGCTGACCTCCACCCCGGGCAGGGGTGTTTGCAGATGGGTCACCTCGATCTCGGGCGCGCCCTGGCTCCTGCCCGACAGCACCCCCTCCCAGACTCCGGCGGATATCCGCGTCTTGACCAGTTGCAGCTCGCTCATCCTGCCCTCTCTCACACGGCCGCGCGCAAGCGGCGGCTCAGGGTGACGTCGCGCAGCGTCACCTGGTTCATCTGTGGGGTTTCGAAGATCAGGTCGATCCAGGCGCGTTCGATCCGTTTCTCGTTGATCGGGGAGAAGGCCAGGTCGAATTCGACCATGATTTCCGCCGCATCCAGCGGCAGTTGCTGAACGATCTGTTCGGTATTGGGCCCGTGGCGGATATTGAGCCGCGCATAGATGGTCAGCGGTGCCTCGATCTCCACGGCGGTATCGAGGCGGATCAGGTGCTGGCGCGTCAGCCCGTCGGTTGCCGCGTCCGGCAGATCGACGACCACCGACAGGAACGAGCCCTCGAAGGCGAGAACATCCAGCCGCAGATCATAGGGCGCGAGATCGGTTGCGCGGCTGTTGCGCAGCTGCCGCAATGTCAGCTGGCACCGGGGGCAATCGTGAAACACCTTCACCTCCGGCCCGAAGCCGGTCCCGGACGGGATCGACGCCATCCCCGGCGCGGGCAGCAGGGGCTGGCGCCAGATCTGCGGTCGCCAGGCCCAGTCAGTGCCATGCGGGCGCGGAAAGGTCGCGGAACCGATCACCGGCAGCGCCAGCCGGTTCTCGGCGACGGCCAGCGCCTCGCCCAGGAAATAGCCCAGTTCGCGGCCCCGTGCGCGCATCCGGCGCAATTCGCCCATGGTCATCGTCGGGGCGGATTGCGCCGCCTTGCGCCAGTCGCGCAGCAGCCGGCGATGCAGGGCCAGATCGAGCAGTTTCATGGGGCGTGCATCCCTTGGCCTGATACCCGCGCGCGGACCGGCAGGTTACCATCACATCCCTTGCCATAACATTAATCCGAAACGGGAAACAATCCGGCGCCCGGGCCGCGTCAGCGCGCGTGCACCCCGACGCCGAGATCGCGCAGCAGGTCGCGCCCCTCCCGCCCGCTGAGCGCGCTGCCCGCAGGCGCATAGAGCGCGAGCCCGACCAGTTGCCCGGCCACCGCCATCGCCCCGCGCCAATGGCGCGGATCGCCCCCCGGCAGCACCGTGTCGCCGCCCCGCATCACCTGCACATAGGCCAGCCCGGCATCGCGACCGCCCGCCTGCGCAGGGGCCGGGGCGACGGCGCGCGCGAGCCCCTCGGGCGAGGGCGCGGGCGCATCGCCCTGCGGCATGACCGAGACGGTCATCAGCGCCGGGGCCACGGCGATGCCCGGCGTGCCGGTCAGCCGCTCGCATGAGGCCAGCAGCGCCACCCGCCCCGCAGAGCGGCGCAGGCTGTCGGGTTCCACGCAATAGCCGCGCGGGGCCGTCACGATCACCGCCCCGCCGCCCATCGCCACCTGCCGGATGGCCGGGCGCGGCGCCTGTTCGGCCGGGGCGAGGCAACCCGCGAGCAGCAATGCGGCGAGCGCCCCGAGGGCTGCGCGGACCTCAGAGGTCCATGTAGACATGCCGCTCGGCCTGCGCGCCGGGATGGGTGACCGCGCCCTTGCAGGTCGGGCCGACGAGCTGCGCGTATTTCCACAGCGCCCCCGAGGCATAGATCGTCTCGCGCGGGCCGGACCACGCCGCCCGGCGCGCGGCGAGTTCCGCGTCGCTCAGATCGACCGAAAGCGTGCCCGCGATGGCGTCGATGGTGATCATGTCGCCGGTTTGCAACAGCGCGATCGGCCCGCCCTGCGCCGCCTCCGGGCCGACATGGCCCACGCAGAAGCCGCGCGTCGCCCCCGAAAAGCGCCCATCGGTGATGAGCGCGACCTTCTTGCCCATGCCCTGACCCGACAGCGCGGCGGTGGTGGCGAGCATCTCGCGCATCCCAGGCCCGCCGGCGGGGCCCTCGTTGCGGATGACGATGACCTCGCCCTCCTTGTAGTCGCGCGCCTTGACGGCGGCAAATGCGTCCTCCTCGCATTCGAAGACGCGGGCAGGCCCGGTAAAGACCTGATGCTCGGGCGCGATGCCCGCCACCTTCACGATCGCGCCTTCGGGTGCGAGATTGCCCTTGAGCCCGACCACGCCGCCGGTTTTCGTGATCGGCGTGGCGATGGGGTGGATCACCCGGCCATCGGCCTCGCGCTCGATCCGGTCGAGCTCCTCGCCGATGCTGCGGCCCGTGGCGGTCATGCAATCCTCGTGGATGAGCCCGGCCTTGCGCAATTCCTTCATCACCACCGGGATGCCGCCCGCGTCATAGAGATCCTTGGCCACGAACTGCCCGCCGGGCTTGAGATCGACGAAATAGGGCGTGTCGCGGAAGATCTCGCAGACATCGTCGAGGTCGAAGTCGATCCCCGCCTCATGGGCAATCGCCGGCAGGTGCAGCCCGGCATTGGTGGACCCGCCGGTGCAGGCCACCACGCGCGCGGCGTTCTCGAGGCTCTGGCGCGTGACCACGTCGCGGGCGCGGATGTTCTTTTCCAGAAGGGCCATGACCGCGCGGCCGGAGGCCTCGGCATATTGATCGCGGCTCTCATAGGGGGCGGGCATTCCGCTGGAATTCATCAGCGCGAGGCCGATCGCCTCGCTCACACAGGCCATGGTGTTGGCGGTGAACTGCCCGCCGCAGGCCCCGGCCGAGGGGCAGGCCACGCGTTCGAGCATGTCGAGCGCCTTGTCGGAGAGCTGCGCGTTCTGGTGCCAGCCCACCGCCTCGAACATGTCCTGCACGGTCAGGTCGCGGGTGCGGAAATCCTCGGGGATCTCGGGGACCTGCGGCGCGCGGCCCGGCAGGATCGAGCCGCCATAGATGAAGACCGAGGGCACGTTGAGCCGCACCATGGCCATCATCATTCCCGGCAGCGACTTGTCACAACCTGCAAGCCCCACCAGCGCATCGTAGCAATGACCGCGCATCGTCAGCTCCACCGAATCCGCGATTGCCTCACGCGAGGCGAGCGAGGCGCGCATCCCCTCATGGCCCATGGCGATGCCGTCGGTCACGGTGATGGTGGTGAATTCGCGCGGCGTGCCGAGCGCCTGCTTGACCCCCATCTTGACCGCCTGCGCCTGCCGGTTGAGCGCGATGTTGCAGGGCGCAGCCTCGTTCCAGCAGGTGGCCACGCCGACGAGTGGCTGGTGGATCTCCTCCTCGGTCATGCCCATGGCGTAGTAATAGGACCGGTGCGGCGCGCGCGCGGGGCCTTCGGTCACATATCGGCTGGGCAGTCTGGACTTGTCGATCCTGGTCATCTGGGGCCTCCCGAATTTTGCTGGAATCGGTCTAGGACAGCGGCGCGGGCGGAGCAAGCCGATTGCAGCCCCGCGCCGGGGCGGTTAGCGTCGCGCCCATGCGATATGCCGCCCACGAGACCCTCGTCGCCCCGGCCCGCGCCTCGGCCTCGCTCGGCCGGCTGGCGGCGGGGATCGTCCTGACCGTCGTGGTCTTTACCGTGCTGAGCGTCGGCTATTCCGCCCTCCTGCCGCGCCTCTTCGGCCCCGATCGCTGGGCCGAGGCGGCAGCGGGGATCGCGAAGGCGACCACGCCGGCCGGGGTGATCGTCAACCTTCTCGCCTTTGCGCTGCTGCTCGCCGCGCTCGCCCTCAGCCTGCGGGTGGTGCATGGGCGGGGGCTGTGGGGCCTCATCGGGCCGTTGCCGCGCGCCGTCTTCCAGTTCCGGCGCGCGCTGGTCGCGGTGGCGCTGCTCTACGGGGTGATGCTGCTCGTGCCGCTGCCCGAGGCCCAGACCCCCGAAAGGAACCTCGCCACCGGCACCTGGCTGCGCCTCCTGCCGCTGGCGGTCGGTGCGCTGTTCATCCAGGTCCTCGCCGAGGAGGCCCTGTTTCGCGGCTACCTCCAGAGCCAGCTGGCCGCGCGCTTTGCCTCGCCGCTTGTCTGGCTTGCGCTGCCCTCTCTCGGGTTCGGGCTGTTGCACCTCGATCTTTCGGCGCATGGCGACATGGCCTGGATGGTGGCGGGATGGGCCACGCTCTTCGGCCTCGTGGCGGGCGATCTCACCGCGCGTTTCGGCACGCTGGGGCCGGCGGTGGCGCTGCACCTGCTCAACAATTTCGCGGCCATTCTCGTCGCCGCGCCCAGGGGGCAATTCGACGGGCTGGCGCTCTATGCCTATCCGTTCGAGCTGCGCGACAGCGCTGCGGCGATGGCGATGATGCCCGCCGATCTGCTGATCCTGCTCTGCGGCTGGCTGGCGATCCGGCTGGCCCTGCGCGGCTGATTGCAATTCGCGCCCGCCCCGCTTAAGTGAACCCCAGACCAAGCGACAGGGACCGGCCCACGATGAACTGGATCACCAACTACGTGCGCCCGCGCATCAATTCGCTGTTCTCGCGGCGCGAGATCCCGGAAAACCTGTGGTCCAAATGCGACGCGTGCGGCACGATGCTGTTTCACCGCGAGCTGAAGGACAATCTCAACGTCTGCACCCAGTGCGGGCATCACATGGCGATCACGCCGCGCGCGCGCTTTGCGGCGCTCTTCGATGGTGGCGTGTTCTCGGAAATCGAGGTGCCGCTGCCCGCCGCCGATCCGCTGCATTTCCGCGACCAGAAGAAATATCCCGACCGCCTGCGCGCCGCGCAGAAGGAGACCGGCGAGAAGGAGGCGATGCTGGTGGCCACGGGCGAGATGGGGCGCACGCCCATCGTCGCAGCCGCGCAGGATTTCAGCTTCATGGCCGGGTCCATGGGCATGTATGTCGGCAACGCGATCATCGCCGCCGCCGAAACGGCCGTGCGGCACAAGCGCCCGCTGATCCTCTTTTCCGCCGCCGGGGGCGCGCGGATGCAGGAGGGGATCCTGTCGCTCATGCAGATGCCGCGCACCACGGTGGCGGTGCAGATGCTGCGCGAGGCGGGGCTGCCCTATATCGTCGTGCTGACCCATCCCACCACTGGCGGCGTCACCGCCTCCTATGCCATGCTGGGCGATGTGCAGATCTCCGAGCCGGGCGCGCTCATCTGCTTCGCGGGCCCGCGCGTGATCGAACAGACGATCCGCGAGAAACTCCCCGAGGGGTTCCAGCGCGCCGAATACCTGCTCGAACACGGGATGCTCGACCGGGTGACACCACGCGGCGCGCTGCGTGAGGAACTCATCACCATCACCCGGATGCTGATGGGCCTGCCCCCCGCGATCAAGGGCGACCTGCCCGCGCCCGCCCCCGAGCCCAGCGGCAAGACCGCCGAATGAGCCTGGCCGGATCGGACGCCATCCTCGCCCGGATGATGGCGCTGCACCCCAGGATCATCGACCTCACGCTCGATCGCGTCTGGCGGCTTCTGGCCGCGCTCGGCAATCCGCAGGAGGCGCTGCCGCCCGTCGTCCATATCGCGGGCACCAATGGCAAGGGCTCGACGCTGGCCATGATCCGCGCCGGGCTCGAGGCCGAGGGCGCGCGGGTCCACGCCTATACCTCGCCGCATCTCGCGCGGTTCCACGAGCGGATCCGGCTTGCCGGGGAGCTGATCGCCGAGGATCACCTGACCGCGCTGCTCGACGAATGCTATGCCGCCAATGACGGCGCGCCGATCACCTATTTCGAGATCACCACCTGCGCCGCGCTTCTCGCCATGGCGCGCATGCCCGCCGATCATACCCTGCTCGAGGTCGGGCTTGGCGGGCGGCTCGACGCGACCAACGTGATCGCGCGCCCCGCGCTCACCGTGATCACGCCGGTGTCGATGGATCACGAGGGCTATCTCGGCGATACGCTGGCGAAGATCGCGGGCGAGAAGGCCGGGATCATGAAGCGCGGCGTGCCCTGCGTCACCGGCCCGCAACAGGAGGCGGCGATGGAGGTGATCGAGGCTCAGGCCGCCCGCCTCGGCGCGCCGCTTCTGGCCCATGGCCAGCACTGGCACGCCTGGGAGGAACGCGGGCGCCTCATCTACCAGGACGACTCGGGGCTTCGCGACCTGCCGCTGCCCAACCTGCCCGGCGCCCATCAGATCGACAATGCCGGGGCCGCGCTCGCCGCGCTGCGCGCGCTCGGGCGCGGCGAGCCGGCCTTCGAGGGCGCGGTGACGCGCGCCCACTGGCCCGCGCGGATGCAGCGCCTGCGCGAGGGCCCCATCCCCGAGGCCGCGCCGCAGGCCGAGATCTGGCTCGACGGTGGCCACAACCCCGCCGCCGGTCTGGCGCTGGCGCAGCATCTGGGCACCCTCCCGCCCCGGCACACCCATCTCATCTGCGGGATGCTCAACACCAAGGATATCGCGGGCTATCTCACCCCGCTCGCGGCACAGGCGCAGAGCCTCACTGCCGTCTCCATCCCCGGCGAGGCCGCGACGCTGCCCGCCGAGGCAACGGCCCGTGCCGCCCGTGCCGTGGGGCTCACAGCGCAGACCGCCGAAACCGCGCTTGCCGCCGTGCGGCAGATTGCGGCGCAGGCCCCGCGCGCGCGCATCCTGATCTGCGGCTCGCTCTATCTCGCGGGCGGCATTCTGCGCGAGAACGGTTGACAGGCGGCACCTGCCTCAGATCGTCTGGTCGTAATCTCCCACGGCGGGCTCGGTGCGGATCACCGCGTCGAGATCGGCGAAGATCGCGCGCATCTCGGCCTCGCTGGCGCTGCTCTCGCAGACCACCACCAGATTGGGCGTATTGCTTGAGGCCCGCACCAGCCCCCAGGACCCGTTGTCGAGGATGACGCGCGCGCCGTTCACCGTCACCACCTCCTTGATGGGGCGGCCTGCGAGGGTCTCGCCCGCTTCGTGCCTGGCCACCAGCCGCGCCACGATCCGCTCCAGCACCTGGTATTTCTCGGTATCGGGGCAATGGGGCGACATGGTGGGCGTGCCCCAGGTCCGCGGCAGGGCGCGGCGCAGGTCGGACATGGACATGTCCGGGTTGCGGTCCATCAGCTTGCAGATCTCGACCGCCACGCGCATCCCGCAATCATAGCCGCGCCCGACCGGCTCGGCGAGAAAGTAGTGGCCCGATTTCTCGAACCCCGCCAGCGCGCCCAGCTCCTTGACGCGCCGTTTCATGTGGCTGTGCCCGGTCTTCCAGTAATCGGCCCTGACGCCGTTTTTCTGCAATTCGGGGTCCGAGGCGAAAAGCCCGGTCGATTTCACATCGGCCACGAAGGTCGCGCCGGGGTAGATCTTCGACAGGTCCCGCGCCATGATGACGCCCACCTTGTCGGCGAAGATCTCCTCGCCCTCGTCATCGACCACGCCGCAACGGTCGCCGTCGCCATCGAAGCCAAGCGCGAAATCCGCCCCCGTGGCGCGCACGGTCTCGGCCATGTCATGCAGCATTTCCATGGCTTCGGGGTTCGGGTTGTAATGCGGGAATGTGTAATCGAGCCGGTTATGCGAGGGGATCACCTCCACGCCCAGCCGATCGAAGAGCTCGGGCGCAAAGGCCCCCGCCGTGCCGTTGCCGGTGGCGCAGACCACGCGCAGCCTGCGCGTCATGCGAAAATCGCCCACGAGATCATCGAGATAGGCCTCGCGCAGGCCGGGCACGAACTCATAGGCCCCGCCCGCGCGCGCCTGCCCACGCCCCTCCAGCACGATCGCCTTCAGCTCGGCCATCTCGTCGGGGCCGTGCGTCAGGGGCCGGTCAAACCCCATCTTGACCCCGGTCCAGCCATTGGGGTTGTGCGAGGCGGTGACCATGGCCACGGCGGGCACATCGAGGTGAAACTGCGCGAAATAGGCCATGGGCGAGAGCGCGGGGCCGATATCCTTGACATGGATGCCCGCCTGCATCAGCCCGAGGATAAGCGCGTTCTTTATGCTCAGCGAATAATCGCGGTAATCGTTGCCCACCACGATCTCGGGGCGCAGCCCCCGCGCATGGATCTGCGTCCCGAGGCCCAGCCCGAGCGCCGTGATGCCGGGGAGGTTGATCGCGTCGGGATATTTCCAGCGCGCATCGTATTCCCGAAATCCCGTCGGCGCGATCATCGGATCGCGCAGGAATTCCCAGGTGTTGGGGGTGACGGTCGGCAAGGGTCGGATCATGGAATGCGCCTCCCGCGTCGGTCAGAGGGTGATCGGATCGGCCTTGGCCAGGCGGTCGAACGCCATCAGCGACGCGATGAGCGCGGGCATTTGCGCCAGCGGGATCATGTTCGGCCCGTCCGAGGGGGCATTATCGGGATCCTCATGCGTCTCGATGAAGACCGCGGCCACCCCGAGCGCCACCGCCGCGCGCGCCATGACGGGGGCGAATTCGCGCTGCCCGCCGCTGCTGCCGCCCCTGCCGCCGGGCTGCTGCACCGAATGGGTGGCGTCCATCACCACCGGATAGCCCGTGGCCGCCATCTGCGGCAGCGCGCGCATGTCCGCCACCAGCGTGTTGTAGCCAAACGACGTGCCGCGCTCGGTCAGCAGGATGCGGCGATTGCCGGTGCTCTCGATCTTGGCGATGACATTGGGCATGTCCCAGGGCGCAAGGAACTGACCCTTCTTGACGTTGATCGCGGCCCCCGTCTCGCCCGCCGCGATCAGCAGGTCGGTCTGCCGGCAGAGAAAGGCCGGGATCTGCAACACGTCGGCGACCTCGGCCACCGGCGCGCATTGATCGGGCAGGTGGACATCGGTCAGAACGGCCAGGCCGAGCGTCTCCCTCACCGATTGCAGCACCTTGAGCCCCTCGTCGAGCCCGAGGCCCCGCTTGCCCGAAAGCGAGGTGCGATTGGCCTTGTCGAAGGAGCCCTTGAAGATCAGCCCCGCGCCATGGGCGGCGCAGGCCTCCTGCAACGTGCCCGCGATCATCTGCGCGTGGTCGGCCGATTCGAGCTGGCACGGCCCGGCGATGAAGGTCAGCGGCCGCGCGTTGCCCACGCGCGTGCCCGAAATGTCGATCTCGTGCATGGTCAAGAGGTCACCTGTTCTCTGAGGATGGAGGCGGTCAGCGACACCATCAGGTAAATACCAGAAAAGATCAGGAAGGCCAGAACGGTATTCTCGAACACCTTGGGATAGCTCGCCTCCTGCGGCTTGATCGGGCGCGCGCTCACGGTCAGGTAGCGCACCTGCTTGTTGGCCTCGGTCTCGGACATGCGCATCGCCTCGAGCGCCGATTGCAGCACCATGTCGGCGGTGGCGAGGTCGGCCTGCGCCATCTGGATCGCCGCCGTCTTGGACGCGAGCGAGCTGTCGCCCTCGGTGGCCTCGGTGAGGCGCCGCTTCTGCCGCTCGAGCTCTGCCCGCAGCACCGCGATCTCCGATTGCAGCGCCGTCACACGGGCGGCATTGGGGCGGGTGTTGTTCATCTGGATGCTGAGCGCCAGCTCCTTTTCCTGCAACTGCATCTCGACCGAGCCGATCAGGCTGCGGATGCTTGCGATCTCGCCCTCGGGGTCGAGGATCGTGTCTTCCTGCAAGGCGACGAGGCGCTGCTGGGCGGCGCGCCGCTCGGCCTTGGCCTCTGCGAGGCTCTCGGCGGCGACCTTGACCGCGTCGTTGCGCTTGTCGCGGCTCAGCTCGTCCACCCGTTCTTCGGCATAGGCGATCAGTTGCTGGTTGAAGCGCAGGCTGGTCTCGGGATCGGCGGCGAGCACCTCCATGCGCATGACGCCTTCGGTCGGATCATAGCCGATCTTCACATGGCGGCGATAGAGCTTGTAGGCCGCCTCGTTGCTGGCATCGGGATCGAGCCGCTGGATCGGGTCGATCGCCGGGTCGGAGAAATGCGCGCGAAAGCCCTGCTCCTCGTCGAGGCGCAGCATCGCGTCCTTGGATTCGAGATATTCCTGCGTGGCGATCGCGTCCTGCCCGGTGGCGAACTGGCTGGGAATGAGCCCGCCAAGCCCGCCACGCCCGCCCCCGATCCCGCCATCGGCCGACAGGATCAGGAAGGCCGAGTTGGAGGCATACATGGGCGTCGCCACGGCGCTGAAGTAATAGCCCGCGAGGAAGGTGGGCAGGAAGACAAAGGCCAGCAGCCGCGCCATGAGCAGCGCCAGCTTGCGGCGGCGGCGGCGCGCGATGTCGCGCTGAATGGCGATGATTTCGGCGGCGCGCCGTTGGGCGGGGCTGATGTCGCGCGCGGGCAGGTTGTCGCGCGGCGGGGCCACCGTCTGCGGGAGCTGGACGCCGGGCATGTCCTCCTGTGCCCCTGCCGCGCGCGCCTCTCCCGACACGAGCCCGAACATCCCCGAACGCTGAAACGGATCGATCCCGCGTTCGCGCAGCATCCGCACCGCCTCGAGATCGGAACCGGGCGAAAGCCCGTGCTTCTGCGCGAGCCGGCGCGCCATGCGCAATTCGCGCCCCGTGAGGGTCTCTTCCCGGATTGCGGCGGGGTCTGTGCCGGGGGCCGCGCCCTGCGCCTCGCCGGGGGGCGCCTGATCGGGCTGCGGCGCCCGTGCCTGTGCCTCTGGCTCTGCCTGTGCCTCTGCCGCGGCGCCGCCGGAATGCGCGCCGGGCCTGATCCGGAACCTGCTAACCCTGGTTTTCATAGTCATAAAGCTCTTTTGCCTCTTCCAGAGTATCGAACATGTAAAGTTTCCCGGCGGTTAATACGGCCGCGGAACTTGCAAATCTTTCCAGGACCCGGGGATCGTGCGACACGATCACGATCGTCGTGGTCTCCAGCCGCTCGCGCAGGATCTCGCCGGCCTTGCGGTTGAACTCCACATCGGTCGAGCCGGGCATCCCCTCGTCGATGAGGTAGATGTCGAAATCGAGCGCCAGCATCAGGGCAAAGGTGAACCGCGCCCGCATCCCCGAGGAATAGGTGCCGAGCGGTTGATCGAAATACTCGCCCAGACCACAGAGCCAGCGGCAATAGGCCTCGATGTAATCCGGATCGAGCCCGTAGAGCCGCGCGATATAGCGCGCATTCTCCATCGCCGAGAGCCGCGAGACCACGCCGCCCATGAACCCCAGCGGAAAGGAAATCCGGCAGCTGCGCCGGATCACGCCCTCGTCGGGCTTTTCCAGCCCGGCCATCATGTTGATGAGCGTGGTCTTGCCGGTGCCGTTGGGCGCGAGAATCCCGAGGCTGCGCCCAAGCTCCACCCGAAACGAGACATTTTCGAGGATCACCTTGTGCTGGCTGCCCGTCCAGAAGGACTTGCTGACATTTTCGAATTCCAGCATCGCTTGCCCCGGTTGCCACACAGTCGGCGCATGACCCGGTGGCAGTATCGCCGATACGCGGGCCATGCGCCATACGCATATGCCACGCAATGAGGGCAACATCATGTCCAAAGTCGCGCCGCGACAGCATGTAACACGCTCGCGGCGCGGCCTGCGACGGCGCCCGCGCCCTGCCCGTGGCACATGGGTGACGCCGCCCGGGATTTTCCCCCGGCCGATTGCCCGCGCCCCGGCGCTGCGCTAGGCACGGACCAAACAGCCGCACGAGTCAGCCCATGAGCCGCATCAGCCATATCGAACTCGACGACGCCAACCTGCCGCCGCCCACGCCCGAGATCGAGCAGGAACGCAGGGTGGCGATCTATGACCTGATCGAGGAAAACAGCTTTGCCCTGCCTGCCCGCGAGGGGCGCGCGGTGCCCGAGGGGCCCTATCGTCTGGGGCTTGCCATCCGCGAAAAGCGGCTCGTCTTCGACATCCGCACCGAGGCGGGCGAACCTGCGGCCGAGTTCCACCTGTCGCTGTCGCCCTTCCGGCAGGTGGTCAAGGATTACTGGGCCATCTGCGAGAGCTATTTCGACGCGGTGAAGAACATGCCCCCCTCCCGGATCGAGACCATCGACATGGCCCGGCGCGGCATCCATAACGAGGGCGCGCGCGTGCTCGAGGAGCGGCTGGCGGGCAAGGCCGAGATCGACAGCGACACCGCGCGCCGCCTCTTCACCCTCATCTGCGTGCTGCATTTCGGGGGCTGAGCACATGCCCGAGGCGCTGCCGCAATCGGTGCTGTTTTGCTGCGATCACAACGCGGTGCGCTCGCCCATGGCCGAGGGCATCATGAAGAAATTCTACGGCACCGGCACCTATGTGCAATCGGCGGGCGTCAAGAGCGACATGGAGATCGACGGATTTTCCATCGCCGTGTGCCGCGAGATCGGGGTCGAGCTCGACCGCCACCGCGTGCGCAGCTTCGACGAGATGGAACAATGGGGCGATGACCTGTCATCCTTTGATCTGATCGTGGCGCTCAGCCCCGCCAGCCAGCGCCGCGCGCTCGAACTCACGCGGTATTTTCACCTCGATGTCGTCTATTGGCCGATCATGGACCCGACCGGCCTCGCCCGGACGCGCGAGGCGCGGCTCGACGCCTACCGCCAGACCCGCGACCAGATCATCCACCACCTGATCGCGCGTTGGGGCCCGCCACGGGAAATGACGTGACCGCCCAGGGTCGCGCCGTGGCGCTTGCCCGGAGCGGTTCAGACTGATTTAACCTCCATGGTGGATATTCCGGGGCAGGACAGGCGGGCAGGCGCGATGAACCACCTCTATTACGGCGACAACCTCACGGTGCTGCGCGACAGCATCGCGGATGAGAGCGTGGACCTCATCTATCTCGACCCGCCGTTCAATTCGAACGCCACCTACAGCCACCTCTTCAAGGATGAATCGGGGCAGGTCTCGGGCGCGCAGATCGCGGCATTCGACGACACCTGGCATTGGGATGACATGGTGTCGGGGCAGGCCCTGATCGAGCTGCGCGACAGCCCCTATCAGGAGGCGGCGAAGATGCTCGACGCGATGGTGGGGTTTCTGGGCAAGAACCCGATGACGGCGTATCTGGCGATGATGGCGGTGCGGCTGGTGGAACTGCACCGGGTGCTCAAGCCCACCGGATCGCTCTACCTGCATTGCGACCCGACGGCGAGCCATTACCTGAAGATCTTGCTGGATGCGGTGTTCGGGGCGAAGAATTTCCGGAATGAGATTGTTTGGCGGCGCTATGATCGTCCTAAAGGTTCACAACACAAGTCGCGCCGATTTGGCAGGTCAACTGATACGATTTTTTATTACTCGAAGTCGGATAATTACTTTTTCAACTCTGACTCTATTCGAGTTTCTCTTTCTACTGAGGAAATTGAGAAGCGGTTTATTAGCAAAGATGAAAACGGGCGATTTATGAGTGGGCCGTTATTACGCTCCGATTCTATGGGTTCGCGGCCCAATCTAGTATTTGAGTTCCAGGGTTACACGCCCGGTCCCGCAGGCTGGCGTATGAAAAAGGAAAAGTTGCAAGAAATATTTGATCGAGGTGATTTTTATTTTACTTCAAATGGCGTGCCCCGCAGAAAGTTTCGACCAAGCGACGAGCCCGGAACATCCGTGGATAATCTTTGGGATGATATAAGCGCGCTAAGCGCGCACGATCAAGAACGCCTTGGCTACCCTACCCAAAAACCCGTCGCCCTTCTGGAGCGTATCCTCAATGCCTCGTCCAACCCCGGCGATGTGGTGCTCGATCCGTTCTGCGGCTGTGGCACCACGGTGCACGCGGCGCAGAAGCTGGGCCGCCAATGGATCGGCATCGACATCACCCATCTGGCGATCAACCTGATCGAGACGCGGCTTTATGACGCCTTCGAGGGGCAGGCCGAATTCACCGTCCACGGCGTGCCGCAGGATATCGGCGGGGCGCGCGATTTCTTTGAGCGCGACGACAAGACCAAGAAGGAATTCGAGAAATGGGCCTGTGGCCTGATCAAGGCCTATCCGCAGGGCGGCGGCAAGAAGGGGGCCGATGGCGGGATTGACGGCCTCTTTCGCTTTGGCCCCGCCAGGGAACACACCGCCATTGTCAGCGTGAAGGGCGGCAAGAACGTGGGCGTGGCGATGGTCAAGGACCTTGACGCCACGGTGACCGAGCAGAAGGCCGCGATCGGCGTCTTCCTGACGCTGACGCCCCCCACGAAACCGATGCTCGACTGGGCGCGCGGCGCGGGCACGTTTCAGGTGGAGGGGTTCGATCCGGTGCCGCGATTGCAGATCGTCACCATCGAGGAAGCGATGGAAAAGGGCCCCCGCGCCGTCAACACGCCGCTGCGCCACGGCAACCCCTACAAGCGCGCCGCCCGCGAGGAGGACACGCGCGCGCAGGGCGCGCTCGATCTGTGACGCGGGCCGGTCACATCATCCCGAGCGCCTGCTTGTACATCTCGAGCAGGGCCTCTTCCTCGGCGAGGTCGTCCTTGTCGCGCTTGCGCAGGGCGATCACCTTGCGCATCACGCGGGTATCATAGCCGCGCGCCTTGGCCTCGGCCATCACCTCCTTCTGCTGGTCGGCGATGTCCTTCTTCTCGGCCTCCAGCCGCTCGAATCGCTCGATGAAGCTGCGCAATTCGTCGGCGGTCACGTCATAGGCGGTGTCGGATGTCATCTCGTTCATGGGGGCCTCCGCTCGGGTCAGGGCGCAGGAGTAGCCGCGCCGCGCCGCGCGCGCAAGCGGCAAGCCGGGTCTTGCGCGGCGGCGCGCTTTGGCCTAGGCGGCAGGCGCAATGACAGGGAGATCCGCGATGGAAATGCTGGTCTGGGCCGGGGCGCTCGTGTCGCTCGCGGGGCTTGCGGGGCTGGTCTGGTGCATCCTGAAGGTGTGGCGCGCGCGGCGCGCGCGGCTCTCGGACGAGGCGCTGCGCGCCGCGGTGCGCGCGGTGCTGCCGCTCAACATGGGGGCGCTGTTCCTGTCGGTGATCGGGCTGATGATGGTGGTGCTCGGCATCATGCTGGGTTGATCGACGGTCGCGCCCCGCGCGCCCCGCGCGAAAGGCGGGGCCTCTGTCAGACCGGCATGTTGTCGAACTCGGCCTCGATCGCCTCGGCCAGCAGCGCCGTGTGCAGCGCCTTGATTCGCGCAGGCACGGCGTGGCCCTCGCTGCGCAGGCTGGCGATCACCGTGCGCAGCTGCGGCTCCAGCCGATAGCGGGTGGCCGTCGGGGTGGCATGGATCAGCGTCTGGAGCCGGTCAAGCTCCGCATCAAGACAGGTCATGGTGGTCCTCCCAGGTATCGTTCAACTATAGCGTGTGATCGTCCCTCGTGAAACCATGATATCGCATCCGCGCAACGAAAATGTGACCCCGCTCACGCGGTCAGCGCTGCGCAGCGCTGACAGAGCGGCGTTTCGGGCAGCACATCGAGTCGCGCCGCCGGGATCGGCTCCTCGCAGCGGGTGCAGATGCCGTAGCGGCCCGTGCGAATCCGATCGAGCGCCGCGCGGATGCGGGCGATTTCGGCCTCTCCGGAGCGGCCGAGGCTCTCGAGCACCTCGTCCGTTTCGCTCTCGATCGCGGCATCCTCCCAGTCACGGTCGCGCGGCGCGTCAAGCTCCGCCTCGAGGGCGTGAAGCCGCGAATCGAGCTGTTTCAGACGCCGCAGCAAGGCAGCGCGGTAAGTGGCGGTAGCGAGCATGTCTGTCCTCCCCTGACGACCGAGCATGGCACCATCGCGCCGCCGATACCTTGACCCATGTCAATCGACGCCATCGGCGAGGGGTTCGGGGGCGGGCGGTGGTGCCGCGTCCTCCGCCGGTCCCGAGAGCCGCAGGGCGCGCCAGCCCTCGCGCCGGCCGAGCCGCCCCTCGGCCACCACATGCCCCGCCCGGTCCACGATCTGCGCCGCCCCGAGGCATCCGAGCGGCAGCTCGAGCCGGTCCCCCGGCCTGAGCGCCATGGCCGCGCGCAATGGCAGGTTGAGCCGGGCGAGCACCACGTCGAGCAGCGCCGGGGCCGCCAGCGCGACCCGGGCCAGATCGGGGCCGGCCTCCGCGGGTTGCTCGGCCGTCACGCCGCCCGTTGGCCTGCGCACCGCGCTCGGCGCCGGCGGCAGCAACAGGTCGAGCCGGCCACTGCGCCTGCCCTGCGCGAGATCGACCGTGACGCGAAACAGGTCGAACTCGGCCGCGGTCATCAGCAGCGCCAGCGCGCGCCCGTCCTCCACCCGATCCCCGTAGCGAAACCCGCGCGGCGGCTGGCGCGGATGGGCGGCGGCAATTTCCGCATCGAACCCGGCGAGTGCTGCATCGACGAGGGGGGCGACCATGGCGGCATCGGTCCGGGTCGGCGGCCGCGGGCGCACCGCGCCCGGAAGCACATGCCCGATGGTCTGCACCTCGATCAGCCCCGCGACAAGCGCCGGATCGAGCCGCAGCGCGCCGCGCGCGCCGCCCGCGCCCTCGAGCAGCAAGAACAGCCCCTCGTCCCCCAGGATCCCCTCGATTTCGCCCGGTTCGATGCGCCTCTGCTCGACCGTCGCCACGGTCAGCGTGAGATCGAAGAGCGTATCGGCGGCGCGCGCCAGCGACAGCCGCAGCGCCTTGACCGGCGACATGATGCGGGGATCGCTGCCCTCGCGCACGGCGCGGGTCTTGCGCCGGAGAACCGATGCCTGTCGGGCCGCGCTCATGCCCCGCCCCCTCAATTCCGTTTCGATCCCCTTCATCCTAGGCGCAAGGGCTTACCATTTCGTTTACGCCGCCCCGCGCGCGGGCAGGCGTCCTGCATCAAGGGGCAGGGTCACGCGGAACGCGCCCCCTTTCTGCCCCGGCAGGTAGGCGATGTCGCCGCCGAGGCGCTCCATGATCTCGCGGCAGATGGCGAGGCCAAGCCCCGCGCCGCTCGCCCGGGTCTGGCCGATGCGCGAGAATTTCTCGAAGATCACCGCGTGCTTGTCGGTGGGAATCCCGCTGCCATTATCCACGAAATCCACCACCAGCCGATCCTCCGCCAGGCGCGCGCGGATCTCGAGGATCGCGGGTTTCGCGTCGCAGTATTTGCGGGCATTGCTGATGAGATTGATGAAGACCTGCGCCAGCCTGTCGAGATCGGTGGTGAGTTCCACCTGCTCATCCGCACGCACCCGCCGGATGCGGAATCCGTCGCCATCCCCGCCCGCCGCGCGCACCGAGCGATCGAGCAGCGCCTCGAGCGTGCCGGTCTGGATGTTGAGATCGACCTGCCCGTTCTCCAGCACGCTGAGGTCCAGCAGATCGTCGAGCAGCCGCGTCAGGCGCACCGTCTCGTCGTGGATGATGCTGGCATATTTGCTCTGCTCCTCGGGGGTCAGGTCCTGATTGTCGCGCAGGATCTCCGAAAAGGCGCGGATCGAGGTCATCGGCGTGCGCAATTCGTGGCTGATCTGGCTGAGAAAGGCATCCTTCTGCACCGAGATCTGCGTCAGCGTCTCGTTGGCCTGCCGGAGCTGGCGGGCGGTGCGCGCCAGTTCCTGGCTCTGGGCCTCGAGCTGGATGGAATATTCCATGATCTGCGCGGTCTCGTCGGCCACGGCCATCAGGTCCTCCACCGAGACCGCGGCGCCGCCGACGATCTGCCCGATCATCGCATGGGCCGTCGCCGCCCCGACCGATCCCGCCAGCGCGCGTTCGAGTTCCTGGAGGAAGTCGGGGCTTGGCTCGGGCAGGTAGCCCGCCACGCCCTGCCGACGCGCGGCATCGGCAAACAGCGCCTGTGCCTCGCGCGCGCCCATGATCCGCTGCGCCATGGTCAGGAGATCCTCGCTCTGCGCCATGCCGCCGGACCAGCCGCCAGGCGCGCCCGGCTGATCGAAGGCGTTGACGAATTGCGCCCCCTGAAGCCGTTCGAGCGGCTGCGGGAAACTCAGCAGCGAGCCGAGGATGAAGGCCGCGACATTGAGCAGGAGCGACCACATCAGCGCGTGGATCACCGGGTCCATGCCTTCGGCCCCGAACAGCGCCTGCGGCCGGAGCCAGCCCAGCCCCCAGGGCCCCTGATCGAGCACCGCCTGCGGCAGGAGCGCGGAGGCGCCAAAGCTGGGCAGGAACAGAGAGTAGAGCCAGATCGCCGCGCCAAGCAGCACCCCGGCAAGCGCGCCGGTGCGCGTCGCGCCCCGCCAGAACAGCCCGCCCATGAGCGCAGGCAGGAACTGTGCCACGCCGACAAAGGCGATGAGCCCGATCGCCGCCAGCGCCGTGCCGCCGCCCGACACCCGGAAATAGACATAGCCGAGAAACAGCACCCCCGCGATGCTGAGCCGGCGGGTCATCAGCGCCACGTTGCGCACATCGCCCGAGACCACCGCCGCCATGCCCGAGTAATGCAGCCAGAGCGGCATCACCACATGGTTCGAGACCATCGTCGAGAGCGCGATGGCGGCCACGATCACCATCGAGGTGGCGCTCGAGAACCCGCCGAGAAAGGACAGGATTGCCAGCCCGTCGCGCCCCTCCATCAGGGGCAGGGTCAGCACGAAGAGATCCGGATTGGCGCCCGCGGGCAGCATGTCGAGCCCGACCACCGCGATCGGCACCACGAAGAGGCTCATCAGCATGAGATAGCTGGGAAAGGCCCAGGCGGCGGTGCGCAGGTGTTCGTCCGCCTCGTTCTCGACCACGAGCACCTGGAACATGCGCGGCAGCGTCAGAAAGGCCATGGCCGACAGCATCGTGAGCCCGATCCAGCGACCGCCCGAGACCTCGAACCGGGCGAGCGCCGAGGCCTCGATCCGCTCGAGCGTCGGCCCGATCCCCCCCGAGAGCCCCCAGACCACGAACACCCCGACCGCGAGCAGCGCAAAGAGCTTGACCACCGCTTCCATCGCAATGGCCATGACCACGCCGTGATGGCGCTCGTTGGCGTCGAGGTTGCGGGTGCCGAACAGGATGGTGAAGAGCGCCAGCCCCGCCGCCACCCAGAGCGCGGTGGATTGCATGTCCGGCAGGGTGGTGGCCGTGGGGTCGGTCTCGGCGAAGGCGGCAAAGGACAGCGTGACCGATTGCAATTGCAGCGCGATATAGGGGGTGGTGGCGACCACCGCGAGCACGGTGACCAGCACCGCGAGCAGGTTCGACTTGCCATAGCGCGACGAGATCAGGTCGGCGATGGAGGTGATGCGCTGGCTGCGCCCGACCCGCACCAGCCGGCGCAGCGTCCACCACCAGCCGATCATGACGAGGGTCGGGCCGAGATAGATGGTGACGAATTCGAGCCCCGAGCGCGCGGCAAAGCCGACCGCGCCATAGAAGGTCCAGGCGGTGCAGTAGATCGAGAGCGACAGCGTATAGACCACCGAGGAGCGCAGCCAGCTCGCCCGCCCCGCCAGCGCCGCGCGATCCGCCGCAAAGGCCACGCCGAACAGCAGCACCACATAGGACAGGCAGACCAGGATCAGCAGGTTGAGAACGGTCATTCCCCGTCCGCCCCGGTCCGCGCGCTGTGCCAGTTCTCGCGCTCGCTCTCGTCAAGGCGCAGATGCCGCGAGAGAATCGCCGAGGCGAGGATCAGCACCGTCCAGAGGCCAAAGACATAGATCATCGCCTGCACGGTGCCGCCCGCGGCCGCCGTGCCCTTCCACACCAGCGGCAGGCAGAACAGGATCGCGCCCAGGATCGGCAGCACCCGCGCCGCATCCGCGAGACGGCGCCGGCGATAGCTGCGCCGGGCGAGAAAGAGCGGGCCGCGCTCGGGGCTCATGCCCGCGCCAGCGCCCGCACCGCGGCGAGCATGTCGGCATTGGAGAACGGCTTGGTCATGTAGTGGTCGGCGCCCGCGCGCTCGGCCTGCTCGCGGTCGCGGGTCTGGCCACGCGCCGTCAGCATGAGAACGGGCGTCCCGGCAAAGGCCGCATCCTCGCGGATCTCGGCGAGGATGTCATAGCCGCTCTTGCCCGGCAGCATCACGTCGAGGATGATCAGGTCCGGTTGCCGCTGGCGCACCGCCTCCATGGCGTCATGGCCCTTGGCATGGGTCGTGACCTCCCAGCCGTCGCGCGACAGGAGAAAGCTGATCGCCTCGATGATGTTGGGCTCGTCCTCGATGACCAGAACCTTCTTGCCCATGCACCGGCCTCCCCCCGTTGCAGGCGCGCCGCGCGCCTGGCTTCACTATTCCCCATTCCGGCCCGCCCTGTCAAAAGCCCTCTGACAGGATCGACGTCTCGCGCCGCGCGTCGCAATCGGCCAGCGGGCAGATCCGGCAGCTCACCCCGAGGCGGCGCGCCTCGCCCCCCGCCTCGCCGGGATCGGGACGCAGGAGCATGTGCCCTTGCAGCGGCGCGGGCCGGTCGAAGCCGCCCGGTCCGGCGGGGGAGGCAACCGCCAGCGCCTGCACCGTCGCGGCGCCGCGCGCCGCCTGCCGCACCCGGCAGCGCAGCGGCGCCAGCGGCTGCGCCATGGCCTGATAGAGCGGCCAGAGCGGGCAGGCCCCGGTCAGCCGGGGGATGGCAAAGCCCTCGATCGGCTTGCGAAAGATCAGCGTGCCCGAGGCGTCGCAGATCACCAGCCCGACGGGCCCCACGAGATCCTCGGGCAGCGTGGCGAGGCGGCGAAAGACGCGCGCGAGATCGGCCCCGGTCGCACGCGCGAGGCGGTCCGGCTCGGTCCCGTGCTGCGCGATCGCGGCGCGCAGCATCGGCAGCGGCAGGGCGCGCGCATCCTCGAGATAGCGCCGCAGCACAGCCCCGAGCAGCGCCTGCGCCGGGGCCGAGAGCCCGTCGCGCGCCTCACGCGCGACCAGCCGCGCCACTTCCTCGGGCTGCGCGCCGGGGGCCTCGAGTTCGGGAAAGTGATGGCCGCGCGCCGCCAGCGCCGCGTGCATCTCGTCCTGCGGCACGGCGAGATCGGCATCGCGGTCGGGCGCGGCCTCGAGATAGCGCACCAGCGCCTGCGCCCCCTCGGTCAGCCGCGCGGCATCCTCGTTGATGTTGCGGTGAAAGCGCGCCTGCCATTCGGGTTCGAGCGCCTCGGTCTCGACGAGGATCGCGGCGGTGGCGCGGATCGCGGTGACCGCCGAAATCACCTCGTGGAGCGAATCCTCGAGAAAGGGATCGTGCGCCAGCCGGTCGGTCAGCGTGTCGATGATGCGCTCGAGCGCCTCGGTGCGGCGGTGGAGATCGGCCAGCAGCCCGGCCCAGCCCGGAAAGCGCGCGGCGAATTCCTCCACCCGGTCGCGCTCGGCCTGCGCGCTGTCGCTTGCGGCCTCGCGCAGGGCGCTCACCACCGCCGGCTCGGCGCCTTCGGTCAGGCGCGACGGCTCCACGCCGAGCGCCCCGGCCAGTCTGAGCAGCGTCCGGCCGCCGATCCGCCGGCGATTGTGCTCGATCAGGTTGAGATAGGAGGGCGAGATCCCCGCCTGCCGCGCCAGATCGCTCTGGCGGATTCCGCGCATCATCCGCGTTTCGCGGATTCTCGTGCCGATCATCAGCGTTTCGGGCATCGCGCGGATCGCTTTCGGGTGGCGGGTGGGAACGGGCAGGCGGCGACGGGTGCAAATTCCCTTACAATGGCGGCGCGGCCCCTGTCCATTCCTTCACAGCCGCGGCATGGCGGGTGCAGGGGGCGATTTACCCCGGGGCCGAACCCTGCTTGAGTGGCCGGCATGGGACGTGTGGTGGAAATGCCGCTCTGGGCGCTGATCGTGCTGGTGGCCTTTGCGGCGGTCACCTTTGCGTCGCATTTCCTGTTTCCCTCGGTGCGCTGGTTCTTTCGCCGCCGGCTGGAGCGGGTGGTGGCGCAGATCAACACCCGGCTGGAGCGACCGATCGAGCCGTTCCGCCTCGCGCGGCGCCACGACATGATCCAGCGCCTGTGCTACGATCCCGAGGTTCTGCGCGCGGTGAGCGCGCACGCCCGCAAGGAGGGCATCCCCGAAAGCGTCGCCTTCGAGCACGCCCGCCGCTACGCGCGCGAGATCGTCCCCAGTTTCAGCGCGAGCCTCTATTTCGGCGTTGCCACCCGCGTGGCGAAGCTGCTCGGCCAGTCGCTCTACCGGGTCCGGCTGGAGCATCTCGATGCCGATGCGCTGCGCGCGATCTCGCCGGAGGCGACGGTGGTCTTCGTGATGAACCACCGCTCCAACATGGATTATGTGCTGGTGACATGGCTCGCCGCCGACCGCTCGGCGCTCAGCTATGCGGTCGGGGAATGGGCACAGGTCTGGCCGCTCTCGGCGATGATCCGCGCCACGGGGGCCTATTTCATCCGCCGCCGGAACCAGGGCGAGCTCTACCGGCGGGTTCTGGCGCGCTATGTCGGCATGGCCACCGATGGCGGCGTGACGCAGGCGATCTTTCCCGAGGGCGGGCTGAGCCTCGACGGTGGCCTGCAACCGCCCCGCAAGGGGCTGCTCCGGTATATCGTCGAAGAGCGCAGCCCCGGCGCGCGCGACGTGGTCTTTGTCCCCGTCGCGCTCAATTACGACCGGGTGTTCGAGGACCGGCTGCTGGTCGCGGCGGGGCAGTCGGGCGAGCGGCGCTTTCCGGCGCGGATCCCGGCGATCGTGCGATTCGTGCTGCGCCAGGTCCGGCTCTGGCTCGCGGGGCGCGAGCATCGCCATGGCCATGCCGCGGTGCATTTCGGCGCGCCGCTCTCGCTCGAGGCGTTCCGGCAGAGCCATCCCGAGGCCGGCATCGCCGGGCTGGCCGGCGAATTGATGGCGCGGATCGGGCGGTCCATGCCGGTGCTGCCGGTGCCGCTGGTGGCGCGGGCGCTGATTGCGGCGGGCGGCGCGCGCGAGCGCGCGGCGCTGGCGACCGATCTCGCGGCGATGATCGCCGCCTTGCCCGGCGCCAATGCCTGCCTGCCGCAGGGCGATTGCCGCGAGGCGGCGCAGGCCGGGCTGCGGATGCTCTGCGCGCGTGGCCTGGTTGCGCAGGAGCGCGGGCAGGTGAGGATCGTCCCCGGCCAGGAGGAGATGGTGGCGTTTTACGCGCGCTCGATTGCCCATCTTTTCGCGGATGCGGCGGAGAACTCCTGATATTCTGCGCCTGCGAGGTCATAAAATTACAAAACCGGCCATGTTGCCTATTGCATTATTACCATAGCGCCCGTATCCCGAACCCGGACCCCTGCGATTCTGCATCGCGGCATAGCGAACAGGAGACAAACCATGGCCCTGGACACCGATACCGGCATCGCGCCTTACGACGCGCCCCAGAAGGATCTCTACGAAATCGGCGAAATGCCCCCGCTCGGCCATGTGCCGAAACAGATGTATGCCTGGGCGATCCGGCGTGAGCGCCACGGCGAGCCGGAAACCTCCTTTCAGCAGGAGGTGGTCGATGTCTGGGAGATCGACAGCCACGAGGTTCTCGTGCTCGTGATGGCCGCTGGCGTCAATTATAATGGCGTCTGGGCCGGTCTTGGCGAGCCGGTCAGCCCCTTTGACGGCCATGGCGCGCCCTATCACATCGCCGGATCGGACGCCGCCGGCATCGTCTGGAAGGTGGGCGACAAGGTCAAGCGCTGGAAGGTCGGCGACGAGGTGGTGATCCACTGCAACCAGGACGATGGTGACGACGAGGAATGCAATGGCGGCGATCCGATGTTCTCGCCCACGCAGCGGATCTGGGGCTACGAGACGCCGGACGGCTCCTTTGCCCAGTTCACCCGCGTGCAGGCGCAACAGCTCATGCCGCGCCCGAAGCACCTGACCTGGGAGGAGAGCGCGTGCTACACGCTGACGCTGGCCACCGCCTACCGGATGCTCTTTGGCCATGCGCCGCATGACCTGAAGCCGGGGCAGAACGTGCTGGTCTGGGGGGCGTCGGGGGGCCTCGGCTCCTACGCGATCCAGCTCGCCAATACGGCGGGGGCGAACGCCATCGGCGTGATCAGCGACGAGAGCAAGCGGCAGTTCGTCATGGATCAGGGCGCCAAGGGCGTCATCAACCGCAAGGAATTCAACTGCTGGGGTCAACTGCCCAAGGTGAACAGCCCCGAATACAACGCCTGGCTCAAGGAGGCGCGCCGCTTTGGCAAGGCGATCTGGGACATCACCGGCAAGGGCGTCAGCGTGGACATGGTGTTCGAGCATCCCGGCGAGGCGACCTTCCCGGTGTCGTCGCTGGTGTGCAAGAAGGGCGGCATGGTGGTGATCTGCGCGGGCACCTCCGGGTTCAACTGCACCTTTGACGTGCGCTATGTGTGGATGCACCAGAAGCGCCTCCAGGGCAGCCATTTCGCCCATCTCAAGCAGGCCTCGGCGGCCAACAAGCTCATGCTCGAGCGGCGGCTCGATCCGTGCATGTCGGAGGTGTTCACCTGGGACGAGATCCCCAGGGCACACACCAAGATGCTGCGCAACGAGCACAAGCCGGGCAACATGGCGGTGCTGGTGCAGGCGCCGCGCACGGGGCTGCGGACGGTCGAGGACGTGATCGAGGCCGGGCGGCGCTGAGCCGCCGCCCCGGACATGACAAGGCCCGCGGGAGGTGTCCCCCGCGGGCCTTTTCATGCGCTCCCGGAGCGGATCAGATCGCCAGCGCGGGGATGATCTGCTTCTTGCGCGACATGATGCCGGGCAGAACCACCGTGTCGCCCGCGACGCTCGCGCCAAAGCTCTTTTCGGCGACCGTCCGCACCAGATCGTTCGGCACCAGGAGCGTCGCCTCCTCGTTGAGGATATCGACCACGAAGAGGAGCACCTGATCGACACCATCCTCGGCGGCGACCTGCGTCATGCTCTCCATCAGGCTGGCCTTGCGGTCGAGCACGATGGCCGGCGCGGTGGTCTCGAGCACGCTCACGCGGAATTTCTTGCCGCCGACCTCGTATTCCTTGCTGTCCATGCGCAGCAGTTCGGCATCGGAAAAGGCCGACACGTCTGATTTGGCGGCGAACATCTCGGCGGCGTAATCGGGGATGGAGAGCCCCAGATCGGCGGCCAGACGCTCGGCGGTGGCACGGTCATGCGCGGTGGTGGTGGGCGAGCGGAATTCGAGCGTGTCCGACAGGATACAGGTCAGCGCGGTGGCCTTGGCCCAGTCGGGCAGTTTCTCCGCGTCCTCGCCCATCAGGTCGAGCATGATCGTGGCGGTGCAGGCCAGCGGGCGGATGGTGATGTCGATGGGGCCCTTGGTCTCCAGCCCGCCGACCAGCTTGTGATGGTCGATGATCGCCTGCACATCGGCGCCGTTGATATTGGCGGGCAGTTCGGCGGGGTTGTTGGTATCGACCACGACACAAGGCTGACCGTCGGCGACATCCGCAATGATGCGCGGCTTGGGCAGATCCCATTTGCGCAGCAGAAAGGCCGCCTCGGTATTGGGCTCTCCCAGCAGGACGGGTTCGGCCTCCTGGCCCTTGATCTCATTGAGATACCACGCCCAGAGAATGGGCGAGCCGGTGGAATCGGTGTCGGGGGATTTGTGGCCGAAAACGAGCGTGGTCATGGGAATCCTCGGTGATGACTGCGTTTCGCGCGCCTTATAGGCGCGACGCGGGGGATTGTCACCCAGGCGTGCTGCGCTGCGGCGAAATGGGGCGATCCCCGAGGGGAAAGGCCATCATCCGGGAGGGGGCAGTTAACGGCTTAGGGTGGGGTCGTTCCTTTGCGTTTGGGTCCGTTCAACAATGACAACTTCCCGTCGCCCCCCAAGTGACAGGATCAGACCGACGATCAGGCTAATCGAGCCGAGCACGAAGCCGAACAATCCGGCGATGCTTGTCATCAAGCCGCCTGCGATCATGCTTCCGGCTGCGGCGTAGCCTTTGTCGGCGTCTGCGGCTCCCGTGACCATTTCATGGGACACGACACCGGAAAGTATGAATGTCGAAACCGGCAATGCGAATATTGTACTGGGGCACGGTTATGAGACAGTGCTTTGCGCTGGTTAGGCTGCCATCATGATCACCGTGGCAGCGTCGGTTTCAAGGCCTTTTTGCTCAGCCCTGATCTGAGTGGGTGTTTTGTATCCGT
>JACIYT010000020.1 GCA_014359765.1 Roseovarius sp. | reverse complement strand
ACGGATACAAAACACCCACTCAGATCAGGGCTGAGCAAAAAGGCCTTGAAACCGACGCTGCCACGGTGATCATGATGGCAGCCTAACCAGCGCAAAGCACTGTCTCATAACCGTGCCCCAGTACAGGCTGCGCACCAGATCCACCGCATCCTCGGGCATGATCACCCGAACCAGCGGGGCCTCGAACGGGGCTACCACCGCCAGCAGGTCACCGCGGCGGGCGAACCGGCCGACAAGATCGGTCGCCACCGGCAGGATCACCTGCCCGTCCACAGGCGCGCGCGCCGTCTGCTCGGCGATGCGCATGTCGGTCAGCGCCAGATCCGCCTCTGCCGCCTCCAGCTCGTCCTGAAAGATCCGCAAGGCGGTCTGTTCCGACGCGCGTTCGGCCGCCATCCGGCGCTCGATCTCGTTGACCTGCGCAGAGAGGACCGCACGTCGGGCATGGATCAGCGGGTCCTCGATCCGAACCAGCGGTTCGCCCGCCTGCACCCGCTGCCCCGGCACGACGAAGAGCTCGACGATCTCGCCCTCGGCGCTGGCGTTGGCATAGGCACCAGGCCACGGGGCCACGACACCCTCCGCCAGGGTGTTGTAGGGCAGCGGCACCATCGTCAACGCGCCGACCACCAGCGCCAGCGCGCCACCGGTCACCGCAAAGGCACGGCCACGGTGACGCCGCAGCGCAGGCCCGGTGAACAGAAACCAGACCCCCTTGAGGAACGGCAGCACGACCATGAGGAAGACGGCCCAAGCCGCCAGGATCAGCCCAAGCACGAAGAACCGCGTCGCCACAAGCGCCACGATCGCGGCGGTGATGAACAGACGGTAAAGATAGGCGGCGATGGCATAGACAAGAAGCCACGGCGCCTCGCCCGGAGCCGAGACCGGATTCTCGACCCATGGCATCCCGAAGGCGCGGCGCTGCACCAGATAGCCAAGATAGCGATTGGCCCGCTGCGCCAGGTTGGGGATCTCGGCCAGGTCGCACAGGACGTAGTAACCATCAAAGCGCAGCAGCGGATTGCCGTTGAAGAAAAGCGTCGAAACCCCGCCGATCAGCATCACGTTGAAGGCAAAGGCACGGACCAGCCCCTCCTCGGCGCCGGCCCAGACGATCATCGCCGCCGCCGCGCAGAAGATCTCGACCAGGATGCCGGCCGCGCCGACCAACGCGCGCCGCCACTTCGAGGCGAAGGCGATACTGTCCGAGGCGTTAACATAAGGCACCGGCATGAAGACGAGGAACATGACACCGATCTCGTGCACCGTGCCGCCCCAGCGCTTGATCGCATAGGCATGGCCCAGCTCGTGCAGCGCCTTGATCAGCGGATAGGCGAGCAGCAGCAGGATCAGGTTCTGCTGCGACAGCACCCGATCCACGACATTCTCGGTCAGCGGCCCCCAATGCGTCGCGGCCAGGATCAGCGCATGGATCACCGCGCCAAGGAACACGACCCACCCCGCCCAGGAGAACAGCGGCCGCACCATCGGCATCGTCGCCGCGAGAAAGTCGTCGGGGTCGAACACCGGCAGGCGCAACGCCAGCGGGTTCAGAATCGAGCGCACGATCTGCTGGCGCGCGCTGCGGCGGCCGCGATCGGACATCTCGATGACGTCGGGCGGCACGTCGCCGGCCAGCACGTCGGCCGAATAGAGCTGTCCGACCAACCGCACCAACTCGTCCTGCGTCACTGCGTCGATATCGAGCTGGCTGACGGCGACCTCCCAGATATCGTCGAGCGTCCGGGTTCCGTCCATCATCGCGATCAGGCGATACGCCTCCGGCGTGAACCGGTGGAACCGCCCCGAGGACCGGTCCTGCAACACGAACCAAACCTTGCCACGATAGACATGCCTGTGGACGCTGGCGTGGCTGCGCAGCCGCGGCCGATAGCCCGAGACCCGATACCACGAGGCACTGGTCCAGTTGCGCCCGGTCATCTGTCCGCACCCCCCGTCACGGCGACCATCTCCACACCATCAGCCGCACCCAGTCGCCAAGGTCGTGGAACATCACCCAGCCGAGCCGGCGCTCCTCGATACTGGTCCGGCTGACGCCCTCCATGCCCGGGCGCAGCTTGTCGAGACCACCCTCCAGCCGAGCCTCGACGCGGAAATAGTTGCGACCTTCGCCCTGACGCGCCATCGGCGTGATTGTCGTCACCACATAGTTGACAGGAGCCTCGGGAAAGGCAGACAGACGAAGACTGCCCTTCTGGCCCGGCGCAATCTCGTCCACGTCGCGCTCGTCGATCTCCAGCACCACGCGGAACTCGTTCAGCGGTGCCAGCCGGAACAGCGTCTGCCCCCGCTCGAGCGATCCGCCGACCTGCTGGCTCAGGTCTCCCTCGACGACATAGCCCCCGAAGGGAGCGCGGATGCGCGTGCGGGCGAGCTGTTCATCCACCAGCGCAAGCTGCGCCTCGATCTGTTCGAGCTGGGCGCGGATGATGCTGGCCTCGGCCATCTGCCGCTCGGCGATGGTGCGGTCGACGGAACAGCGCCGGTGTGGACGCCGCCCTGGACGGCGCACTTACCGCCACGGCGCCGAAAAGCTGGCCCATCACGATCAGCGGATGCGCCAGCACGCGCCGCTCCGTCCCTTCGCCCAGGACGATACTGCTACGCTCGTTCAGCGCGCGTCCGGCCGCCTCCGCCAGATCGGGCGGCGCCTCGCTGCCCGCCGGCCAGCGCGCGAACGGCACGAATGGCCCCAGGTCCGGCACCTCGGGTCCCCGAACAACACCCTCGGGGGCATTGTTGGGTCGTGTCGCGAATGTGGTGGGAGTTTGCAGGTGGCGCATTCGCCGGGTGACCCAAACCACCCACCGGCGGCTGGCGCCGGCAGGGAGATCACGTCAGGGCGAGGACGCGAGGCCCCGCTTCGTTCAACGAGGCCGCCTCGATCGCCGCCGTCCTCCCGTCCGGTGAAAAAAACCAGTTCGCCGTCCTGTCCCGCCCCTGCCATTCGCCTGCCGCTTCAGATCAGGCATCGACTCCCCTGACGGCGGGGCCCGCCATGAAGTCCCGATAAATCCTCTGCCCATGCGCGCGGGCGAATCAGGCCCGACATCAGGCCCGACATGGGGTCGCGTTGCAAATCCCGCGCAGCCGTGCATAACCGCGCCATCACTCAGGAGCCATCACTCAGGAAAGGTGCGCCGATGATCCTCTACCCCGCCATCGACCTCAAGGACGGGCGCGCCGTGCGCCTGTTGCGCGGCGACATGGAGAAGGCCACCGTATTCAACGAAGACCCGGCAGAGCAGGCGCGCGCCTTTGTCGAGGCCGGGTGCGAATGGCTGCACCTGGTGGATCTGAACGGAGCCTTTGCCGGTGCGCCGGTCAATGCCGCGCCGGTCGAGGCGATCCTCGCCGAGGCCCGCGTGCCCGCGCAGCTTGGCGGCGGCATCCGCGATATGGCCACGATCGAGGGCTGGCTGTCGAAGGGGCTCGCAAGGGTGATCCTGGGCACCGTGGCGGTAGAGAACCCGGCGCTGGTGCGCGAAGCGGCGCGCGCCTTTCCGGGTCAGGTGGCGGTCGGCATCGACGCACGCGGCGGCCGCGTCGCCACCAGGGGCTGGGCCGAGGACACCGATGTGGACGCCACCGATCTCGCAAAATCGTTCGAGGATGCGGGTGTAGCGGCGATCATCTATACCGACATCAACCGCGATGGCGCGATGCAGGGCCCCAATATCGAGGCGACCGCGGCGCTGGCGCGCGCGGTGCAGATCCCGGTGATCGCCTCGGGAGGGGTGTCGTCGCTCGCCGATCTGGTCGCGCTGCGCGATTGCGGCGCGGCCCTGAACGGCGCGATTTCAGGCCGCGCGCTCTATGACGGGGCGCTCGATCTGCGCGCGGCGCTCGCCGCGCTGCGGGGCTGAGACCTGACGTTCCTTCGCCTGTCATGCCCCGACGCGACCGGGGCATCCCATGTCAGGCACCGCGCCCCGGCACGCGATTGCCGGGTCACGCCGGGCAATAATGCCGCCGCCCACGGCCCCGAAACATCGCCCTATTGCCCGGCGGCCTTGGCCGTCAGACTGGCCAGCGCGCCGGTCATGGCCGCGATATACGCCGCATCGTCGGAAATCGCGAGATCGTCGAACATCTCCTCGGGATCCTCGTAAACCAGCCAGGTCTGCCCGCCCGCATCCTCATATGCCAGCACCCTGAGCGGCAGGAAGAGCCCCGCCAGCGGATCGTCCTGCATCGCCGGCGTGCCCAGCTTCGGGTTGCCGAAGATCAGGAGCTGCGACGGCGCCAGCGCCATATCGACGCTCGCCGCGCCTGCGGCGTGGTCCACCCGGGCAAAGACCGTGGCCCCGGCCGCGCGCACCGCCGCCTCGAGCCGGTCCATGGTCGTGGCCACATCGGCGCCGGCGCTGACCTTCACGATATCATCATCGCCGGCCAGCGCAGGCAGCGCCGCAAGGGCGATCGCGCCCGCCGCAAGAAAACGTCTCATGAAAACCTCCATGGCTGAACGTGCAAATCCGTGCCGACATCCTCTGGCATCCTGACCGGAATGCCCATAAACATCGGCGTGAAATTCCTGTAACGGCGACAACATGCTCAAGACCCGCATCATCCCCTGCCTCGACGTGGCCGACGGGCGCGTGGTCAAGGGCGTGAACTTCGTCGATCTGCGCGACGCGGGCGACCCGGTGGATGCGGCGCGCGCCTATGACGCGGCGGGCGCGGACGAGCTGTGTTTCCTCGACATTCACGCCACGCATGAGAACCGGGGCACCATGTTCGACGTGGTGCGCCGCACCGCCGAGGCCTGCTATATCCCGCTCACCGTGGGCGGGGGGGTGCGCACCCCCGAGGACGTGCGCGCGCTGCTTCTGGCAGGGGCCGACAAGGTCAGCTTCAATTCGGCCGCCGTGGCCGACCCGGATGTGGTGGCGCGCGCCGCCGACCGGTTCGGCAGCCAATGCATCGTGGTGGCCATCGACGCCAAGACCGTGTCTGCGCCCGCGCCCCTCCGGGGCGACGCTGGCCAATGGGAAATCTTCACCCATGGCGGCCGCAAACCCACCGGCATCGACGCGGTGGAATTCGCGCGGACGGTCGCGGAAAAGGGCGCGGGCGAAATCCTGCTCACCTCGATGGATCGCGACGGCACGCGGGCGGGGTTCAACATTCCCCTCACGCGCGCCATCGCCGATAGCGTGACGATCCCGGTGATCGCCAGCGGCGGCGTCGGCACGCTCGATCACCTGGTCGAGGGGGTGACGGAGGGGCACGCCTCGGCGGTGCTCGCCGCCTCGATCTTTCACTTCGGCACCTATACCATCGCCGAGGCCAAGGCGCATATGGCCGCGGCCGGCATCCCGATGAGGCTTGGCGCATGACGCTTGACGAACTCGCCCATACCATCGCCGCCCGCGCCGGGGCCGACCCCGATGAGAGCTGGACCGCCCGGCTGCTCGCGAAAGGCCCCGAGAAATGCGCCGAGAAATTCGGCGAGGAGGCCGTGGAGGCGATCATCGAGGCGGTGAAGGGCGACCGCGCGCGCCTTGCGTCCGAGGCGGCGGATGTGCTCTTTCACCTGCTGGTCATGCTGCAATCGCGCGGCGTGACCCTCGCCGAGGTGATGGCGGAACTCGCGCGACGCCAGGGCACCTCCGGCCTCACCGAAAAAGCCTCTCGTTCGAAAGACTAGACCATGATTCGCCATATCGTCTTCTTCTCCGCCGCCGACCCGAAGGATGTCGCGCGTATTCGCGACGGCCTCATGATGCTGGCGGATATTCCCCATGCGCGCCATTTCGAGGTCGGGCGCAACCTGCAAAGCGATCCCATCACGGGGGCGCGCGTCGATCTCGTCGTCTATGCCGAATTCGAGGACGAGGCCGCGCTCGCCGCCTACAAGGCCCACCCGACCTACGCGGCATGCACCGCGCTGGTGCGCCCGATGCGCGAGCTGCGCATCGCCGCCGATGTCAACACCGGCTGAGCCAGCGCAACGTAAAATTTTTCGCCGAAAAATTTTCCGCCCCGCCCTTCAGGCGGGCGCGGCGAGAACCGTCTCGATCGCCTGCGCCACCCGCAGGAGCGGCTCTTCCCGGAACGGCTTGCCGCAGATCATCAGCCCGCAGGAGGGCACCCCCGTCGGCAGGGTCACGGCGCAGAGCCCCATCAGGTTTCCCACCCGGGTATTGCGCAGGGTGAGCAGGTTCTCGGTCACGTAATAGTCGTTGTCGCACAGGAGCCGCGCGGCATCGGGCGGCAGGTTGGGCGCGGCGGGCATGAGCACCGCATCATGGCCCGCGACCCGCGCGTGCCATTGGCGGCGCAGACGCCCGAGCCGCTGCCAGCCGGCCACATAATCGGCGGCTGGCACGTCGCGCCCGCCGCGGAACCGTTCGAGGATGGGGGGGAACATGCGCTCCGGCGCGGCCTCGATCACATCGCGCCAGAGGCCATAGGCCTCGGCGGTGAAGAGCACGGGCGCGAGCGTCATCGCCTCGGCCACCTCGGGGGCCGCGATCTCGTCGATCACCGCGCCGGCCGCGCGCAGCCGTGCGAGCGCCCCGGCATGGGCAGTGGCAGGCCCCTCCCGCAGATCGTCGAGCACGACTGTGGTGAGCGCGGCGAGGCGCACCCCCTCGAGCGTCGCGCCGCGCAGATCGGCGGGCCGCCCGCCCTCCAGCGCCGCGAGCATCAGCGCCGCGTCCTCGACCGTGCGCGCCAGCGGCCCCACCGTGTCGAAGCGCGCGGCCAGCGGCACCACACCATCGCAGGACAGCCGCCCCGCCGTCGTCTTGAGGCCCACCAGATCGTTCCAGGCCGCGGGGATGCGCACCGAACCGCCAGTATCCGAGCCGATCGCGCAGGCAGCAAGGCCGAAGGCCACGCTCGCCGCAGCCCCCGAGGACGAGCCGCCCGGCACGGCGTCCGGGTCGTTGACGCAGGGCGGCGTGGCGGTGATCGGGTTGAGGCCGAGGCCGGAAAAGGCCAGCTCGCTCATGTGGGTCTTGCCGAGGCATACCAGCCCCGCCGCCGTCGCGTTGCGCAGCACCTCGGCGTCGCGGGCGGGCACCCGGCCCGCAAGCAGGGCCGAGCCCGCCTCGGTCGCAACCCCTGCACTGTCGAAGAGGTCCTTCCAGCTGATCGGCACCCCGTCGAGCGGACCGCGCCGCTGGCCTGCCTTCGCGCGCGCCGCCGCCGCCGCTGCCTCGGCACGGGCGCGATCCTCGGTCACGGCGCTGTAGATGCGATTGCGCGCGGGATGCGCGGCGATTGCCGCAAGATATGTTTCGGTCAGCGCCTCGGGGTCGATCTCGCCGCCCTCGATCCCGCGCCCCAGATCGGCGGCGCTCATCCTCAGCCAGTCCTGCATATCCGTCCTCCCGCCAGGCCCTTTCTTGCTGGTGTTCGATACTTTGCACACCGTGTGCGCTTCTGCACGGTCAATATTCGTGGCCGCGATCTGCCACTTGTCACATCTGCCACTTGTCACACCGGTCAGCGCGCCGCGCCTTGTCTTATGACTTTCCCGGTTCCATGCGAGGATGGAGCCACCGCACGCCACGCCAATCATGGCATGCGGTGGCGACGGTTGGATCGTTTCGCGCCCGGTCCTGGAGGACCGTGATCAAGTGAGATCGACCGCCGTCTTCGCATGGGGCCTGAACGGATACGCAGCGGCACGTCGCCCTGCGCGACAAGCATAGGACATGACGAAGATGACACATGATACCATCGGCATCGACATCTCCAAACGGCATTTCGACGCGCACCGCCGCACGACGGGCAGCCACGCGCGGTTCGACAACACCGCCGCCGGGTTCAAGGCCTTCTCGCACTGGATCGGCGTGGACCACCCGGACCTGGTCGTTTTGGAGCCGACCGGCCCCTATCACCGCGATTTCGAAGCGGCGTTCGCTGGCCGACTGCCGTTGGTAAAGGTCAACCCGCTACAGGCGCGCCGCTTTGCGCAGTCTCAGGGCACGCGGGCCAAGACCGATGCCGTGGACGCCCGGCTGCGAGACGCCGGAAAACCCCACAAACTCGCGCTCACCGTACTCATGCGAAAGCTCATCCAACTCGCCAACACACTCATCCGCGAGGACAGGACATGGAACCCAAAACCCGCTTGACCCGGACGGATACTTGATTCCGCGCAGAGACACCGGCCTGGGACCATCCGATCCGCCCGCCTTCCCGCCTGCCTCCTCGCACATCCCCCTTGCCGCCACCGCGCGCCCCGCGCATCCTCTGCCCATGAGCAGCCTGCCCACCTGGGGCGTCGTGGCCACGATCAAGGCCCCGGCCCGCGACATCCTGAATTTCGCCGCCCATCATCTCGATCTCGGCGCGCACCGGGTGCATGTCTATCTCGACGCGCCCGCGCCGGAGGCCGAAGCGGCGCTGCGCGCCCATCCCCGCTGCCGGGTGATCCTGTGCGACGCGGGCTATTGGGCGCGCCGCCGCCGGGGCCGCCCCGAGGCGCATCAGCCGCGCCAGAGCCTGAACGCCACCCATTGCCTGCGCCACCGCCCGCAGGTCGATTGGCTGGCGCATATCGACGTGGACGAATTTCTCTGGCCCGAAACGCCGCTGCCCGAACAGCTTGCCGCGCTGCCTGAGGACACGCTGAGCGCCCGCGTGCGCCCGATCGAGGCGCTCGCCCCCGACCCCGACGATCCCCCCCCCGAGGGCGTGCAATGGTTCAAGTCCTGCGCACGGCTCACCGGCCGGCGCCGCGAAGAGACCGCGGCGATCTATCCCGCCCATGGCGCGCATCTCAATGGCGGGTTCCTGAGCCATGTGGCAGGCAAGGTCCTGGTGCGCACGGGCTTGCCGGGGATCTCGCTGCGCATCCACAACGCCCTGCGCGACAACGCACCGGACCCATGCCCGCCCGAGCTCGGCGGCACCCGGCTGTGCCACCTGCACGCCCGCGACTGGCAGGACTGGCGCGCCCGGCTGCGATATCGCCACGCGGCGGGCGCCTACCGTCCCGATATCAGGCCCGCAGGCGCGGGCGCGCTGTCGATCCATGCGCTTCTGGCGCGGATCGAGGCCGAAAGCGGCGAGGCGGGCCTTCGCGCCTTCTTCCGCGAGGTCTGCACCGCTACCCCTGCCCTGCGCGCCCGGCTTGCGGCGCATGGCCATCTCCATGCCGTCGCGCTCGATCTCGAGGCGAAGCGCGCGCGCCACTTCCCCGCAGCAGAGCGCAGCGCGCATTGACCGCCTGCGCGGCTTGCTGTATGGCGGGCGCAGCGGGCGGCCCGGACGGGGTCCGTCGTGCAATGGTTGCGCGCGCCCGATGACAGAGTGCGGGCCGTGACAGTGTCCGCAACAAGCGGATATACATGACCACATTCAGCGATCTGAACCTCAATCCCAAAGTTCTCAAGGCCGTCCAGGAAGCGGGCTACGAAACCCCGACGCCGATCCAGGCCGGTGCCATTCCCCCCGCTCTCGAAGGGCGCGACGTGCTGGGCATTGCCCAGACCGGCACCGGCAAGACAGCGGGCTTCACCCTGCCGATGCTGTCGCTTCTGGCGCGGGGCCGGGCGCGCGCGCGGATGCCGCGCAGCCTCGTGCTGTGTCCGACGCGCGAGTTGGCCGCCCAGGTGGCCGAGAATTTTGACACTTATTCCAAGCACCTGAAGCTGACCAAGGCGCTGCTCATCGGCGGGGTGAGCTTCAAGGAACAGGACAAGCTCATCGACAAGGGCGTGGATGTTCTCATCGCCACGCCGGGCCGCCTTCTCGATCATTTCGAGCGCGGCAAGCTCCTGCTCACCGGCGTGCAGATCATGGTGGTGGACGAGGCCGACCGGATGCTCGACATGGGCTTCATCCCCGATATCGAGCGGATCTTCAGCCTGACGCCCTTCACGCGCCAGACGCTCTTTTTCTCCGCGACCATGGCGCCGGAGATCGAGCGCATCACCAATACCTTTCTCACCGCCCCCGCGCGGATCGAGGTGGCGCGCCAGGCGACCGCGAGCGAGACCATCGAGCAGCAAGTGGTGATGTTCCAGCCCTCGCGCCGCGACCGCGCCGACAGCGAGAAACGCGCCGTGCTGCGCGCCCTCATCGACGCCGAGGGCGATGCCTGCACCAATGCCATCGTCTTCTGCAACCGCAAGGTCGATGTGGACATCGTGGCGAAAAGCCTCAGGAAATACGGCTATGACGCGGCGCCCATCCATGGCGACCTCGACCAGAGCCAGCGCACACGCACGCTCGATGCCTTCCGCGCGGGCGAGCTGAGGATCCTCGTGGCCTCCGACGTGGCCGCGCGCGGGCTCGACGTGCCCTCGGTCAGCCATGTGTTCAACTTCGACGTGCCGGGCCATCCCGAGGATTACGTGCACCGCATCGGGCGCACCGGCCGCGCCGGACGCTCGGGCAAGGCGCTCACCATCTGCAACCCGCGCGACGAAAAGGCGCTCGCCGCCGTCGAGGCGCTGATCCAGAAGGAAATCCCGCGCCTGCCCGACCCGACCGCCGGGGCCGGACGCGCCCCCGAAAGCGAGGGCCCCGCCGAGGCCCAGGAGCGCGCGCCGCGCACCAGCCGCGCACGCGCGCGCAGCCGGGGAGGCGCGCGCAAGGCGCCGCCCCCCCCCGCCGAGTCACAACCCACCCCCGAACCCCGCGCCGCCGAGGCACCGCGCGCGCAGGAGCGCCGGGACGAGCGCCGCGAGCGCGGCAGCGGCGGCCGCGACGACAGCGGCCCCGGGATCGTCGGCATGGGCGATCACCTGCCCGGCTTCATCGCGATGAGCTTCGAGGAGCGGCGCGCGGGCTGAAGGGCGTCCGGGGGCCTGATAGGAAACGGGGATGGGCCTTTTGCATGGCTCGGCGTCCTTACACCACCCCAAGGGGGCGCTATCGACGCCCCTCACCCCGATCTGATGCGCCATTCGCTGAACTTCTGCGCCTGAAGGAGTCGCAAGGCCGCGCTGTCTGGCGATGTGATTTTTCAGGTAATTTTTCAGGTATGTGTTTTTCAATGTCGTTCGCTTGACTGAATCGATGGCGGCCCTCCTGGATGCTCCCCATCGCCCCGCGTAAGACCCGGACGAGTCGGGTGATGTGCCGCGTTTCGCGTGGTGACGAATATCCGGATCGGGGCATGAACGCCGAGGGAGAAATATCTGATGAAAGCCGCCGTTCTGCGCGCATATCGTGAGCCATTGTCACTCGAGGAGGTCGATCTCCTGCCCCCGCAAACCGGGGAAATCCGGATCCGGTTCGCCGCCAGTGGCGTGTGCCACAGCGACATGACCCGCATCGAGGGCGCGCGCCCGTCGCCGCTGCCGATCATCCTGGGGCACGAGGCATCGGCCTATGTCGAGGAACTGGGTCCGGGCGTCGAAGGGTTGCAGGTCGGCGACCGGGTCGTCCTGTCCTTTCTCTACGATTGCGGGCGCTGCTTCTTCTGCCGGTCCGGCCATCCCAACCTCTGCGAGGTCGGTGTCGGCATGTTGCGCAATGGCACCATGCCCGACGGCACCACCCGCCTGCGCAAGGGTGACGAGGTTCTCTATCACATGACGGTCTCGTCCTTCGCCGAGGAGGCCGTCGTTCCCGCGCGCTGCGCCACACGGGTGCCCGACGAATTGCCGATGGACGTGGCCGCGCTCATCGGCTGCGGCGTGCTGACGGGCACCGGCGCGGTGTTCAATGCCGCCCGGGTGAGCCCCGGGGATTCCGTGCTGATCATCGGCGCGGGCGGCGTCGGGCTGAATGCGGTTCAGGCGGCGGCCATCGCCGGGGCCTCGGTGATCGTCGTGTCGGACATCAATCCCGACAAGCTCGCCATCGCCCGCGACTTCGGTGCAACGCATGTCGTGGACGCCCGCACGGAGGATCCGGTGGCCATCGCCCGGGATCTGACCCACGGGCGCGGCGTGGATTTCGCCTTCGAGGTGATCGGCCGGCCGGCCACGATCCGTCAGTGCCATGACGCCATCCGCCCGGCGGGCACGGCCATCGTGGTCGGCGTCGGGGAAGTCGGCGACTGCTGCGAAATCGACACGGCGAGCCTGCCATTCAGCGAGAAGGTCCTGACCGGAACGCTCTATGGCGGCGCACGGCCCGGGCTCGACGTCGAGCGGCTGGTCGATCTCTATCTGAATGACCGCCTGCGCCTCGACGAACTGATCACCCGGACCTATCGGCTGGATCAGATCAACGAAGCGTTTCACGACCTGCACGAGGGGCGGCTGGCGCGGGGACTGATCCGCTATGAATGAAGCCCGCCGGCCCGGGCTCTCCGGCCTTGTCGGTCACATGCGCAATATCGAGACGTGGCTGAACCGCGTTCTTGGCGTCATCGCGGTCAGCCTCGTCTGGGCCAGCGCCACGCTCGCCTTCGTCAGCGTGGTGCTGCGGTATCTCTTCGGGGCTTCCTATGGCATCGTCGAGGAACTTTGCCGGTTTTTCATCGTCTATGCGGTTCTGCTCCATTTCGGGCCGCTCATCACGCGCAATGCCCATCTGACGATGACCGTCGTGACGGACCTCCTGCCGCCGCGCGCGCGGCGGGTCTTCGACCTCGTGCTGTCGATCCTGCTGGCGGTGCTGCTGGTGTTTCTTCTGGGCGCGGCCTGGCGCTGGGAGGCCGGGCTCCTTGCGATGAACCTCACCACCATGTCGGGTGAGATGAAGGCCTGGATCCCTTCGGCGGCGCTGCCGCTCGGCATCGCCCTGGCGCTGCTCTACACGCTGTTCCGGGTGATCTACCGGCTGGCCGGTGCGCCGCTCAATGCCATGGAGGCAGAGGCATGACGCTCCTCGGGATTGCCGCCTTTTTCGGCCTGATGATCCTGGGGGCGCCGATCTGGGCCGCCATGCTGGTTTCGGGCGGGATCATTCTCGTGCTCGACATCGGGATGCCGGTCGAGGCCGCCGTCTCGCAGCTCTTCATCGCGATCGACAGCTGGCTGCTCCTCGCCGTGCCTTTCTTTCTGCTGGCGGGCAATCTGATGACCGAAATGGGCCTGGCCGGTCGCCTGTTCCGCTTCGTCGAGAACCTGCTCGGTCACTTGCGGGGCGGGTTGCCTGCCACCGGCGTTCTCACCTGCGCGATCTTCGGGTCGCTGTCCGGCTCTTCCACCGCAACCGTCGTCGCGGTCGGCTCCATGTTGCTGCCCTACATGATTCGTGCCGGCTATGACCGGAAGGATGCGCTCGGCGTGATCGCGGTTTCCGGCACGCTGGGGCAGATGATTCCCCCCAGCATCTACATGATCCTCTTTGCCGCCATTGCCCAGATGGACGTGTCGCGCCTGTTTCTCGCCGGGTTGCTGCCGGGTCTGGTGATCACCCTGATGCTGGTCCTGACGGCCGTCGGGCTCAGCTGGTTCAGCGACCGGAAGTTGCGCGACAAGGCAAGCCCCGCCGAACTCCGGCGCAGCTTCTTTTCGGCGCTGCCCGCGCTCGCCATGCCGGTGATCGTCCTGGGCGGCATCTATGCCGGGTTGTTCACCCCGACCGAGGCGGCAGCGGTGGCCGTGGCCTATGTGATGGTCATGAGCGTGATCTTCGAACGCAGGCACGTCACGCTCGCCAACCTGGTGCGCAGCGCCGAAGCCGCGGCAACCACCACCACGATCATCTTCGTGATCCTGGGGGGGGCGACAGTCTTTGCCAACGGGTTGACCTTCGCCAACATCCCGCAGAGCTTCACCTTGTTCATGACCTCGCTCCCGGTGGGCGAGCATGTGGCCATGCTGATGATCCTGGTGATCTTTCTGGTGCTCGGAACGGTGCTCGATCCGGTGCCGATCCTCTACATCACCATCCCCATCGTGTTTCCGGTGGTGCTGGCCCTTGGCTATTCGCCGACGCATTTCGCGATCCTCACCGTTGCCTGCATGATGGTCGCACAGGTCACACCGCCCGTGGGAATGAGCCTGTTCGCGCTGAGCGGCTATTTCAACGTTCCGATTGCCACGGTGATGCGCGGGGCGCTGCCCTATTTCGCCGCGCTCATCCTCGCGCTGCTGATCCTGTGGAGCGTGCCGTCACTGTCAACCTTTGTCGAATAGGGGCCTTCGGGCCGGACGATACACAACGATACGAAACCAGGGGAGAGAGACAATGCTTGAAACAATCACACGCAAGGCCAGATGGCTGCTCACCGCCGGCTGTATTGCGGCGGGCGCCATGGCGCTGGGCGGGGCCGGTGACGCGGGCGCGACCGAATTGCGTTTCGTTCACGCCTATCCCACCGCCTCGCAGCACCAGAGGAACGTCCTGTGGTTCACCGAACAGGTCACCGAAAGGACCGGTGGCGAAGTGACGTTCCGCATCTTTCCCTCGGCACAGATCATGCCGATCAACCAGGAACTCCCCGCGATCCGGTCGGGCCAGGTCAGCATGACCTATTCCGTGGCCCCGGTGGTCGCCAGCGTCGAGCCCCTGTGGGGGATCTTCGACCTTCCCTTCCTGTTCGACATCAAGCTGGACGACATGAGCCATGCCAAGGCTTTCTTCGCCAGCGAAAAGGGCGGCGGGATCCTCGCCGCGGCGATGGAACGGCACGGGTTCAAGCTGATCACGATCGCGCCCACGGATTACGCCAGCTCGTTCTACCTGACGCGCCCGGAGCCGATCAGGACCATGGACGACCTCAAGGGGCTCAAGCTCCGGATCGCGGGCGGGCGCATCGGTCAGCTGGCGGGCGAGGTTTACGGCTATTCATCCATCGCCATCGCCGGGGCCGAACTCGTGCCGGCGCTCAGCCAGGGCGTCGTGGACGGCGCCATCCTGCCGCCGATCTACGCCCATGACAACAAGCTGCCGGTCAAGGCGCTGACGATCACGCCCTTCAGCTGGGCGGCGGTCACTCCGATCATCATGTCGCTGGACGAGTTCAACGCCCTGACCCCCGAGCAGCAGAAAATCATGATGGACACCGGCAGCGAACTGGCCTCCCGGTCGCTCGACACCGTCGAGGCCAATGCGACCGCCAATCTCCGGACGCTCGAAGAGGGCGGTGCGACCGTGGTCACCCTCAGCGACGAGGACCTCCCGGCATGGCGCGAAAAGGCGCGGGTGATCTGGGATGCCTTTGTCGAGGAGAACGGCGATGAGGCCCGGCAGATGGTCGAGGAGGCGATGGCCCTGCGCGCCAACTGACCCGGCGCCGCGCCGCAGATATTCGATCGCGTGCCGCCGGTTCATCCGGCGGCATCGTGCACTGCACCGAAGGATGGCCTCAGGGGAATCGCGTCGGAGAAAAGGCCAGCCACTCGGGACCGGATCTTCCATCATTGATCGGAGGCGGATCGGGAGGCTTGTGTCACGCGGGGGAGGGCGGCATCATGGGATCTCATCCGGATCGTCGCTCGCGCTCGCTCGGATTGTCGCGCCATATGAAAGACACAAATGTCCCATAAACCCGATCTTTTCGAGCCCCTGACCCTCAAGTCCGTCACGCTGCCAAACCGCGTGGTCATCTCTCCGATGTGCCAGTATTCGGCAGAGGAGGGTCTCGCCAATGACTGGCATTTCGCACATCTGGCCCAGTTCGCCCTTGGCGGAGCGGGTGCCGTGATCCTCGAAGCAACGGCCGTTGCGCCCGAAGGACGGATCACGCATGGCGACCTCGGCCTGTGGAACGATGCGCAGATCGTGCCCCTGCGCCGGATCGCCGATTTCCTCGCGTCCCACGGGTCCGTTCCCGCCATCCAGATCGGCCATGCTGGCCGGAAAGGCAGCGCGCAACGGCCATGGCGCGGCAATCTCTCGCTCACCGGGGCAGATGCCGCCTATGGCGATCGCCCCTGGCAGACGGTCAGCGCAAGCCCCGTGCCAGTGAGCCAGGATTGGCACGTCCCTTCGGAGTTGACCGAAGAGCAGCTCGAGGTTCTCTGCACGGCCTTTTCCGAGACCACCCGGCGCGCGCTTGCCGCCGGGTTCCAGATGGTAGAGCTGCACGCCGCCCATGGCTATCTGTTGCACCAGTTCCTGTCGCCGCTGTCCAATTTCCGGACCGATCGGTTCGGGGGCAGTCTGGAAAATCGCATGCGCTTTCCAATCGCTGTTGGCAGGGCCATGCGCGACGCCTGGCCGTCGGAACGTCCGCTGCTTGCCCGGATTTCCTGCGTGGATGGCATGGACGGAGGCTGGACAATCGAGGATTCACTCGTGTTCGCCCGGGCGCTGAAAGAGGTCGGGTTCGACCTGATCGATTGCTCGTCGGGCGGCATCGCCGGCGCTGCGACGGCTGCACGGCTGCCGCGCGAACTGGGGTTTCAGGTCGAGATGGCCGAGGCCATTCGAAACGGTGCGGACATGCCGACCATGGCAGTTGGCCTCATCATCGATCCACAAATGGCCGAAGCCATCATACGCGACGGAAAGGCCGACCTCGTCGCCATAGGGCGCGAAGCCCTGCACAATCCGTTCTGGCCACGACACGCGGCCCAGGCGCTGACCGAGGGCCGGCGCGACTATACCGACTGGCCGGATCAGTATGGCTGGTGGCTCAGCCGGCGGGAGGCTGTCCTGGAAAAGATCGGCCGCGGCTGAACCGGGGTGGCCTGCCCCTGACGTCCCTCATTCGTAATGAGAGTCCCCGGGATTGATAGTCCTCGTTTCGGGGTCCGGCAGGCGCGCGCCGGGCACGGAGTCCTCGGATCGCGCAGGCGCGCGGCCCATGGAACCGGCGGCGCCTCGCCGGATCGCGCCTGCGGGATCGGCGGTCTCCGGCCGGTGGCCCCCGGCCGGCAAGGCATCGCGCAGTCGCCGCCCCCGAAACGGCATCCTGCCGCCGGAAATCCCCCGCGCGAGCGCCTGGCCACGACATCGGCGCGGACCGTGCCCATGTTCTCCTCACGGCGGTGCCAACGCACCCCGCAACCAAGGAGAAGGAAGTATGACCATGAAACGCACGACCATGCATCGCATCCTGTCCGTGATCCCGCTCACCATTGCCCTGCCGGTAGCGCTTCATGCGGCCGATTTCGAAACCCTCGACGCCAATGGCGATGGCTATGTCTCCATGGCGGAATTTCAGGAGGGCATGCCGGGCCAGTCGGCCGATGCCTTCCTCGCCGCCGATACCGATGCCGATGGCGCGCTCAGCCCCGAGGAGGTTCGCGCCGCAAAAGCCGAGGGCATCCTGCCTTCGAGCGAGGGCTGATCCCATCGCCGGGGCGTGTGCGCGCGCCCCGGCACCCTCTCGCCGGCTCAGGCCGCGGCCGGCGTCGCGAATTCGGCCCGCGCATAGCCCTGAAGATAGAGCAGCGCCGTCAGGTCGCCGTGGTTGATGCGGATATCGCATTTCGCCGCCACCGATGGCTTGGCATGGAGCGCGACGCCCGCGCCCGCGCGCCCGAGCATCCCCAGATCGTTGGCCCCGTCGCCGACGGCGATGGCCTCCCGCGGTGAAATCCCGAGCCGCGCGCTGATCTCCTCCAGCGCGCGCAGCTTGGCATCGCGCCCGAGGATGGGCCGCGCCACATCGCCGATGAGCCGCCCGCCCTCGACCAGAAGCGTGTTCGCGCGGTGCTCGTCAAAGCCAAGCCGCGCCGCCACCGCCGCGGTGAACGCGGTGAACCCCCCCGAGACCAGCGCGCAATAGCCGCCCCGGGCCTTCATCGTCGCAATCAGGGCGGGGCCGCCCGGCATGAGCGTGATGCGCCGCGCGAGCACCTCGCCGACCACGCTCTCGGGCAGGTCGCGCAGGAGCGCCACGCGCTCGAGCAGCGCGCCCTCGAAATCCAGCTCGCCATTCATCGCCCGTTCGGTGATCGCGCGGACATGCGCGCCGACGCCTGCCATCTCGGCCAGCTCGTCGATGCATTCCTGCTCGATCATGGTGCTGTCCATGTCGGCGAACAGCATCTTCTTGCGCCGCCCCTCGGCAGGCTGCACCACCAGATCGACGCGCGCGCGCTGCAATTCCTCCCAGACCTGCCAGCGGTTACCGGGGATCTCGGCCATGTCGAATTCCGCTGCCTCGTCGGGGGCGAGCCAGCGCAGATCGCCGCCGCCCCAGGCATTGCGCAGCGCCTGCGGCATCGCGGGCGACAGAGCGCCCGCAGGCGCGATCAGGGTGGTGGTGAACATGGGCAGCCTCTTGCGTGGTGTCGCGGCCCTTCTAGCCGGGTTCCGCGCCACGAAAAAGCCCGCGCCGAAAGGGCGCGGGCGCTGCATCCCGGGCGCGCGTCAGTGCCCGAGGATCTGGCTCAGGAACAGCTTGGTGCGGTCCGATTGCGGGTTGTTGAAGAACTCTTCGGGCTCGTTCTGCTCCACGATCTGCCCCTGATCCATGAAGATCACCCGGTTCGCCACCTGCCGGGCAAAGCCCATCTCGTGGGTGACGCAGATCATCGTCATGCCCTCTTCGGCCAGCTCCACCATCGTGTCGAGCACCTCCTTGATCATCTCGGGATCGAGCGCCGATGTCGGCTCGTCAAAGAGCATGATTCGCGGCTTCATGCAGAGCGAGCGGGCAATCGCCACGCGCTGCTGCTGCCCCCCCGAGAGCTGGCCGGGATATTTGTCGGCCTGCTCGGGGATCTTCACCTTGGTGAGGAAATGCATCGCGAGCTCCTCGGCCTCGCGCTTGGGCATCTTGCGCACCCAGATCGGCGCGAGGGTGCAGTTTTCCAGGATCGTCAGATGCGGGAACAGATTGAAGTGCTGGAACACCATGCCGACCTCGGAGCGAATCCTCTCGATATTCTTGAGGTCCGAGCTGAGCACCGTCCCATCGACCACGATCCGGCCTTTCTGATGCTCTTCCAGCGCGTTGATGCAGCGGATCAGCGTCGATTTGCCCGATCCCGACGGCCCGGCGATGACGATCCGCTCGCCGCGATACACCGTCAGGTCGATGTCGCGCAGCACATGGAACGCACCATACCACTTGTTCATCTTGGTGATCTCGATGGCGACCTCGTCCGAGACCTGCATTTGCGTTTCTGCGGCCATGTCCTTGAGCCTCCTTAACGGTGATCGGTCCGAAGCTCGCGCTCGAGCCATTGCGAATATTGGGAAATGCCGTAGCAGGTGATGAAGAACAGGACACAGGCAAAGCCGAACAGCTCCCAATAGACGCCGTTCCACTCGGTCGAGGCGAGGATCGGCCCCCGGATCATGCCGACGATATCGAACATCGAGATGATCGAGACGAGGGTTGTGTCCTTGAAGAGGCCGACGGCGACGTTGACGATGCCCGGGATCGAGATCTTGAGCGCCTGCGGCAGGATCACGAACTGCATCGCCTGCGCGTAATCGAGCCCGAGACTGTCGGCCGCCTCATACTGCCCGCGCGGCAGCGCCGCGAGGCCGCCCCGGATCACCTCGGCGATATAGGCCGAGGCAAACATGGTGATCATGATGATCACCCTCAGGATCAGATCGAATGTCGTGCCCGGCGGCAGGAAATAGGCCAGCACCACGTTGGCGACGAAGAGCAGAGTGATCAGCGGCACGCCGCGGATGAACTCGATGAACACCACGCAGATCCACTTGATGATCGGCATCGACGATTGCCGCCCGAGCGCGAGCAGGATCCCGAAGGGCAGCGACAGCGACACGCAGATCACCCCCAGCATCAGGTTGATCATGAACCCGCCCATGTCGCGCGACGCGACGGGCTGGAGCGCCATGACATCCGCCAGCGACGGGGTGACACGTCCCGCCGCCCACCAGACCACCATCGCCGCAACGATCCCGGCGAGCACCGCAACCCCCGCGCTCACCGTCAGCATCCGGCGATAGACCAGCGCACCGGCGAGCACACCCAGGAGCGCGAAGACCGGCACCATCAGCGACCCGCCCCAGATCAGCCAATAGGCAATGAACGGGTAAAGCCCGGTCAGGATCAGCAACCCGCGCGGCATGTAACGGTAGAACAGCACCGGCGCGAGCGCGACGAACAGCAGCACAAAGGCCAGCGTCGGCCGCCAGTAGAGAGCCGGCGGATACTTGAACCCGAACAGGAGCTGATTCCACCGCTCGGTCAGCACCGCGAAACAGGCGCCCGTCCGCCCGTCGAGCATCTCGCGGCAGGCCGAGAGGCTCGGGCTGTCCCAGATGCCGTTGTAGAACCATGGCGCCGACGAGACCACGAGCATGATCACCACATAGGCCGCGACCAGCGTCAGAACCGTGTTGCCGACCGAGGAAAAAAGGTTCTCCCGCAGCCATTTGACCGCCCCCCTCTCGGCCGCAGGCGGCGGCGATTCGGGCAGCATGTGCGTGCGCACGAAGGCGATATTGTCACGCGACATGGCTCAGCGCTCCTTCAGGGCAATGGACTTGTTATAGACATTCATCACCGCCGAAATGGCGAGCGAGATCGTCAGGTAGAACAGCATCAGCAACAGCACGCATTCGATCGCGCGCCCCGTCTGGTTGAGGGTGATGCCCCCCAGCGTGCCGGTCACGTCCATGTAGCCCACGGCAATCGCCAGCGAGGAGTTCTTGGTGAGGTTGAGATATTGCGAGATGAGCGGCGGGATGATCACCCGCAGCGCCTGCGGCAGGATCACGAGGTTCATGATCCGGTTGGGCCGGAGGCCGAGCGAGGCGGCGGCCTCGGTCTGGCCCCGGCTCACCGCCTGGATGCCGGCGCGCACGTTCTCGGCGATGAACGCCCCGGTATAGATCGCCAGCGCGAACCACAGCGCGATGAGCGAGCCGCGGATATGCAGGCCGCCGCCGAAGTTGAAGCCCTTGAGCGCCGGATAATCGAGCGTGACCGGCTGCCCCATCACGAAATGGACCAGGATCGACGGCACGAAGAGGATCGCCAGCGACGGCCAGCCCATCGGCAGAAGGCGCCCGGTCTCGTAAAGCAGCCTGGTCGCGTAGCGGCGATAGGCAAAAACCCCGACGATCGAGGCAAGGAAGGTCAGCACAACCACCATCGAGCCCTCGCCCCAGACCGGCGCGGGCACATAGACCCCCCGGTTGGTAAAGGCCACGGCGTCGAACAGCATCGACGCGGTGGCATTCTCGCCCCGGAACGCGCTCGGCGCGGGCATGACCGCCGTCATCACGGTAAAGATGATCAGGATCCAGATCAGCACCGGCACGTTGCGGAACGCCTCGACATAGACCGCCATCAGCTTGCGCACGAGCCAGTTCGGCGAGAGCCGCAGCACCCCCGCCACCACGCCCAGCACGGTCGCCGTCAGACAGCCCAGAAACGCCACGATCAACGTGTTGAGCACCCCCACGATGGAGGCGCGCAAATGGCTCGACTGGCTGTCATACGCGATAGGGCGCTGGTTGATGTCGTAATTGGCCGGCTCCTGAAGAAACCGGAAAGAGATGTTCTGCCCCTGATCCGACAGGTTCCGCATCAGGTTCGCACCCAGGTAGCCCAGGAGCAGCATCAACAGGATGAGCGCGATGAACTGGAAGGTATAGGATCGGAACCGGGTGTCGTAAATCAGCATCGACAGCTGGAACGACGCCTTTGGCGGGTCGCTGATCGTCGTCATCTGGGATGTTCCCCGTGGTTCGCCCCGTTGATTTTTCGTGCCCTGCGGCACGGGGGGCGCTTATTGTTTGTCGCAGGCGCGAAGGGCGCGGGTTTCCCCGCGCCCCTGCCAGTTCTCAGCGGAACGGCGGCGAGTAGAGCAGGCCGCCATCGGTCCATTGCGCGTTCAGGCCGCGCGACAGGCCGATCGGGGTCTTTTCGCCGATGTTCTTCTCGAACACCTCGCCATAGTTGCCAACCGCGGCGATCGCGCGCTTGGCCCATTCGTTGTCGAGGCCCATCATCTCTCCGAGATTGCCCTCGGTGCCGAGCAGGCGGTTGACTTCGGGGTTGCCGCCCGGGGCCGAGGCCAGCTCGGCCACGTTGGCGCTGGTGATGCCGAGCTCCTCGGCGCTGATCAGCGCGTTGAGCGTCCAGCGCACGATGTCGCCCCATTCATTGTCGCCGTGGCGCACGAGCGGGCCGAGCGGCTCCTTGGAGATGATTTCCGGCAGGATGACGTGATCGGCGGGGTTCTCGAAGGCGGCGCGCGTCGAGGCGAGGCCCGATGCGTCGGTGGTGTAGGCGTCGCAGGCACCGGCGACATATTGCTGCTGGCCTTCGGCGTTGGTCTCGATCGGCACCGGCTCGTAGCTGATGTTGTTGGCGCGGAAGAAATCCGCGAGGTTCAGCTCGGTGGTGGTGCCGGTCTGGATGCAGACCGTCGCGCCGTCCAGCTCCTTGGCGGAGCTCACGCCCAGCGCCTTGGGCACGAGGAAGCCCTGGCCGTCATAATAGTTGATGCCGGCGAAATCGAACTTGAGGTCGGTGTCGCGCGAGAAGGTCCAGGTGGTGTTGCGCGACAGCATGTCGATCTCGCCCGAGGCGAGCGCGGTAAAGCGGGTCTTGCCGGTGGTCGGCACGAATTCGACGGCATTGGCATCGCTCAGCACGGCGGCGGCAACCGCACGGCACACGGCCACGTCAAAGCCCTCCCAGACCCCGTTGGCATCCGGCGCGGCAAAGCCCGCAAGCCCCGTGGTCACGCCGCAATTGAGCTTGCCGCGCGCCTTCACGTCATCGAGCGTGGCCGCGGCCGAGGCCCCGGCCGCAAGGCCGGCAACGGTCAGCGCGCCCAAGAATACGGTCTTGTTCATGTTTACCTCTTCCTGAATGTCCACCCTTCGGCGGGCGGTTGTCGTGGCCCCCGCAGGGGCCGGTGTCACACTGCGAGGGCGATCCCCCCGGATCAGTGCCCGCAAGTTTGTGTGGAGTCACCCACAAAGGTCAAGTGTTTGTTCGACAAATCGCCCCGGCACAGCCGGTTCCGGGGATGCCGCCCGGGGTCATCCGACCGTCCGGGAAAGATCGTGAAAGCGCATGGCGTCGAGGAAGTCACTTTGTTTCCGCTCCGCCATCGCGCACGCCTCGTCATCCGCGCCCCATTGTTCTTCCTGCCAGATCTCGTCAACCCGCGAGGCCTGCCAGAGGGTTTGCGCCGGTGCGTGGCGATGCAGCGCGGCAAGGCCGATCACGAGCGACCCGCTCAGGCAGATCAGATCGTGCGCGGCGGTCAATGCCCAATCATCGAGCAACGAGACCTCGCGATGCAGCCGGTCGAGCGCCGCGGCCTCCTGCGCGACGGGCATTACGCCCGTCGTCACCCGAAGCCGCACCGAAAACGCCGCCTGCGCCCAGTCGAGCAGCGGATCCCAGGCCGCCGCCTGCCGCTGCACGAGGCCCTCGGGATGCGTGGCGCGATAGCATAGCAGGTCGCTGCCGCCATAGCCCGCCAGCATCGCCGCCACCGCCGCACGCTCACGCGAGACCCGGTCGATGGTGACATTCGCGGCCCGGGTCATGGGCATGGTGGCGGGCGTGATCGTGTCTTGCTGCGTGTTCCACTCGACGGCGATCGCCTCGGCCAGAGCGCGGGTCGGCACGATCAGATCGGCCTTGGCCGGGGTGCGCAGGCGCCTGTCGTCAAGGTCCACGCCATGGCCCTGCGCGCGCGTCACCGCGCGCGCCTCCTTCCAGAACCGTTTCGCCACCCAGCCGCTCATCGCGAGCCGCTCCAGATCGTGTCGAGCACGCCGGCGAGTTCCCGGAAATCGTCGATGATGCGCGCCGCGGCGGTCAGCGTCTCGGGCCGGTGATAGCCCCAGCTCACGCCGATGCCGGTGATCCCGGCGGCCTGCGCCATTTCCATGTCATAGCTGGTATCGCCGACCATCACCGCGTTTTCCGGCGCGACCCCGGTCTCGGCCAGCGCGGCGCGGATCATCGACGGGTGCGGCTTCGAGGGGTGGTGATCGGCCACCTGCCTGGTGACAAACCAGGGCCGCAGATCGTGCCCGTCCAGCAGCTTGTCCAGCCCGCGCGCCGATTTGCCCGTGGCCAGCCCGAGCAGCGTCTCGGGCACGCGGTGCAGCGCCTCGATCGTCTCGCGCGCATGGGGATAGAGCGGCGAGGAATGCGTCACCCCGCCGCGCGCGCGCAGGTCCATATAGGCCGCCTTGTATCCCTCGACGATGCGCGCGCGCGTGGGCGCGGGCAGGTGGGGGGCGAGCCGCGCCACCGCCACGTCGAGCGACAGCCCGACAATCCCGAGGATCGCGGCATCCGCAGGTGCCGGTTCGCCCAGGGCGTCGAACCCGGCGCGCATGGCGGCGAGGATATCCCCCTGGCTGTCCACCAGCGTGCCGTCCACGTCAAAGATGATCAGGCGCAAGGGGCGGCTCATGCCTCCTCCTCGAACGGATCCTCCGGCGCATCCGCGTCGCGCCACTGGAAGAGATCCCAGGTGCGGCGCATGTGATCGGGCAGCGGCGCGGTCAGCTCGAGGATCGCGCGCGTCACAGGATGCTCGATCCGCAGAAAACGCGCGTGCAGGTGCAGCTTGCGGCTCACGTCGCCGCCCAGTTGCGCGCCCCAGCCATCGCCAAGGTTCTCCTGTCCCGAGCCGCCATATTTGCCATCCCCCACGACGGGATGTCCGATCTCGGCCATATGCGCGCGCAGCTGATGCGTGCGCCCCGTCACCGGCACCAGCGCCACCCAGGCCACACGCCCGCCCGCCGCCTCGATCACCGCGTAATCGGTGGTGGCGGCCTTCGCGCCGGGCGTGGCCGCGACCTCGCGCGGGTGGATGCAGTGCATCTTTTCCCCCTCGCCCCGCGCGCCATGGCCCGGCGCCTTGACAAGGCCATAGCGCACCGTGCCCATGCGCGGGCTCGGCACACCGGCGACGGCGGCCCAGTAGATCTTGCGCGTGGCGCGGTGGCGAAACGCCGCCGTCAGCCCCCTGGCCGCCTCGCGCGTGCGCGCCAGCAGCAGCACGCCCGACGTGTCCTTGTCGAGCCGATGAACAAGGCGTGGCCGCTCTTCCATGCCAAAGCGCAGCGCCTCCGAAAGGCCGTCCACATGCCGCGCCTGACCGCTGCCGCCCTGCACCGGCAGGCCCGGCGGCTTGTTGAGCGCGATCACATGATCGTCGCGCCAGATCACGCAGGACCGGATCATCGCGGCATCGGCCTCGGAGACGCTGGTTTTCTGCACCGTCGGCGGCGAGCCGGGCACGGGCAGCGGCGGGATGCGCACCTCCTGCCCCACGTCAACCCGCGTGCTGGCCTTGACGCGCGCACCATCGACGCGCAGCTCGCCCTTGCGGCACATCTTCTCGATGCGCGCCTGCGCGACATGCGGGAAAAGCCGCCGCAGCCAGCGGTCGAGCCGCTGATCGCCATCGCCCTCGGCCACACGGATCACCTGAACCCCGCTCATGCCAGCGCCCCCCGCGCGAGCGCCGCACCCAGCACAAGCGCCCCGATCGAGAGGCCGACCGACAGCCCCACATAGAGCACCGCCTGCCCCATGGCGCCGCCCTCCCAGAGCGTGACCGCCTCGAGCGAGAAGGCCGAAAACGTGGTGAACCCGCCCAGAACCCCCGCCATGAGCAGCGGGCCGAGATGCGCCAGCCCGCGCTCGACGCAGAGCACCGCCACCACCCCCATCAGCAGCGAGCCGAGGATGTTGACCGCCAGCACGCCCAGCGGAAAGCCGGGGCCGACAAGGCGCAGCACCGCCAGCCCCACGCCATAACGCAGGCAGGAGCCGATCGCGCCGCCGATGGCGACCTGAAGGAAAGCGGATATCATGCGGCGGTGCATCGCTTGCGCGCGGGAGCTTGTCAAGCGCCGGCGCGGACCGGCTCAGGCCACGTCGTTCAGCGCCGGTTTGGGCGTCACGCCGAGCGCCTGGCAGACATTGCGGGTGAGTTCGGGGCGGTTGAGCGTGTAGAAATGCAGATCCTCCACCCCGCCCTCGATCAGCTCGCGGCACAGCTCGGTGCACAGCGCGGTGGCCAGCAGGTCGTGGCTGTCGTCGCGGAGCGCCTTGTCGAAGGCCTCGTCGAGCCAGGCGGGCACGCTCGTGCCGCAGGCCTGCGCGAACCTGCGCGCGCCGGCCCAGTTCTCGATCGGCAGGATGCCGGGGATGATCGGCGCGGTGATCCCCGCCGCGGCACAGGCATCGCGAAAGCGAAAGAAGGTCCCGGCCTCGAAGAAGAACTGGGTGATCGCCTCTGACGCGCCGGCATCGAGCTTGCGCTTGAGCCAGTCGATATCGGCCTGCGCGCTGGCCGCCTCGGGGTGTTTCTCGGGATAGGCGCCGACGCGGATCGTGAACTTGTCCGTGTCGGCCAGCGCGGCAATCAGCTCGCAGCTGTTGGCAAACCCCTCGGGATGGGGGGTGAACCCGTCCGAGCCCTTGGGCGCGTCACCCCTCAGCGCCACGATCTCGCGCACCCCGGCGGCGTGAAACTGATCGGCGATCTCCAGCGTCTCCGCGCGGCTGGCATCGACGCAGGTCAGATGCGCCGCGACATTGAGGCCCGTGGCCTTGTGCAGCGTGCTCACGGCCTCGCGGGTCAGCTCGCGCGTGGTGCCGCCCGCGCCATAGGTGACCGAGACAAAGCGCGGCGCCAGCGGCGCGAGCGCGTGCACCGTGTCCCAGAGGCGAAAGGACGCCTCGAGCGACTTGGGCGGGAAGAACTCGAAGGAGACGCGCGGCGTGGCCATGATCAGGGATCCTGCGAAAGGAGGGGCTGCGACACCCCTTGTTGCAGGCGCGCCGCTGTGAGACAACTTCATATCATTCATGGTGAGGATGAGGATACCTCATAATGCACATCGAGCTTCGCCATCTCAGGACGATCCGCGCCATTCACCAGGCGGGCGGGCTGGCGCGGGCGGCGGATATTCTCCACATCACGCAATCGGCGCTCAGCCACCAGATCAAGGGGCTGGAGGAACAGACCGGGGTGGAGCTTTTTGTCAGGCGCTCCAAGCCTTTGCGCCTCTCGGCGGCGGGGCATCGCCTGCTGCGCCTCGCCGAGAAGATCCTGCCCGAAATCGAGGCGCTCGAACAGGAATTCGAGGGGCTGCGGCGCGGCAGTTCGGGGCGGATGCATATCGCCATCGAGTGCCACGCCTGTTTCGAGTGGCTTTTCCCGGTGCTCGAGCGGTTCCGCAAGACCTGGGGCGATGTCGATCTCGATATCCGGCCCGGCCTGGCATTCGACGCGCTGCCCGCCTTGCAAAAGGAGGAGGTGGATCTCGTGGTGTCCTCCGACCCCGAGGATCTGCCGGGGATAAGCTTCAAGCCGCTTTTCGATTACGAGCCGGTTTTCGTGGCCTCCGCCCAGCATCCGCTGGCGGCCAAACCCTATGTCGAGGCGGCGGATTTCCGCGACGAGATCCTCATCACCTACCCGGTGGACCGCTCGCGGCTCGACGTGTTCACCGAATTGCTGACCCCCGCCAAGGTCGAGCCGCGCGGCATCAGGCAGGTGGAACTGACCGCCGTCATCCTGCTGCTGGTGGCCTCGAATCGCGGCGTGGCGGTGCTGCCTGACTGGGTGGTGCGCGAGGTGCGCACAAGCTCGGATTACGTCACCCGCCCGCTGACGGCCGAGGGGCGGACCAAACGCCTTTATGCCGCGATCCGCGACGAGGACGCCGAAAAGCCCTATGTGGCGCATCTGTTGCGGCTGGCGCGCGAGATCCCGGTGCGGCTCCAGCGCGGCGAGGCGCCCCGCGAAGGGGGCTGAGCGGCGCCGCGCGTCGCCTCTGGCCAAGCCCGGCGTTCCGGGGCATGACGGGGCATGGAGACCTGGATCATCCTTTCGATCGGCGCGGCGGCGTTTCAGACCCTGCGCTTCATGCTGCAAAAATACCTGAGCATGGGCGCGCTCAGCGCGGGTGGCGCGACGCTGGCGCGATTCGTCTTTTCCGCGCCCTTCGTGGTGATGCTGGCCATCGGATACCTGGCTGTCGCGGGGACTGCCTGGCCCGGTTATCCGCCGCCTTTCTGGGGCTATGCGATAGCCGGGGGGCTGGCGCAGATCCTGGGCACCTGGGCCATCGTCATGCTCTTTGCCGAGCGCAATTTCGCCGTGGGCATCGCCTTCAAGAAGACCGAGGTGGTGCAGACGGCGCTGCTCGGGCTGGTGGTGCTGGGCGACCGGCTGCCTCTGGCGGGGGTGGGCGCGATCCTGCTGGGGCTCGTGGGGGTGCTGCTGCTGTCGCAGACGCCGGGGCGCGCGGGGCGCTGGTGGCGGCGGATCGCGCCGCGGCCGGCGTTTCTCGGGCTTGCCTCGGGGGCGTGCTTTGCCGTTTCCGCCGTGGGCTATCGTGGCGCCACGTTGCAGATCGCCAGCGACGATCCGTTGCTGCGCGCGGTGCTGACGCTGGCGGTGGTCACCGTGATGCAATCGGTGACGCTCTCGCTCTGGCTCCATCTGCGCGAGCCGGGCCAGCTGATCCGTGTCGCGACGGCCTGGCGCACGGCGGTCTGGATCGGGCTGGCCGGCCTCGGCGGGAGCCTGTGCGGCTTCACCGCCTTCACGCTCCAGAACGCGGCGCTGGTCTTTGCGGTGGGTCAGGTCGAGGTGGTCTTTTCGCTGATCGCCGCATGGCTCTTCTTTGGCGAGCGGCTGAGCGCGCGCGAGGGCTGGGGCATCGCCCTCGTCACCCTGTCGGTGATTGCAGTGGTCGCGCTCCGTTGAGCCGCAGAAAGTGACTCTCCTCGTCGGTGTTGCGGAAGAACGGCACCGAGGCGGGTGGGGTGCGGTCATGGGCGCGCGCCGCCACCTCCGCCAGAACGACCTCGGTGATGAACGGCAGGTCGAAATGGCGCGCGTCGGGCAGCGGGATCCATTGCAGGTGACTCAATTCCTCGCAGGCGGCGGAGAAATCGTCGAGATCGCCGGCCAGCGCCTCGGCATGGATCAGGAAGAACCGCGCATCGAAGCGGCGCGGGCGGCCCGGCGGGGTGATCGCACGAAACACGAATTGCAGCGCGTGGGCCGCGGGCACGAGGCCACGCGCGGCAAAGCCCTGCCAGTCGGGCGGCACCTCGCCCGTCCATTCCCCCGGCACCCCGAGAGCGAGGCCGGTTTCCTCCCAGAGCTCGCGAATCGCGGCGGCGGCGAGAGCATGGGAGAGGTCACGCTCGGACTGCTCGCGCAGCCGCCCGGAGCACAGATCGGGCAGCGGGCGCGCGAGCGGGATCGTGGCGTCGCCCGGATCGACCGCGCCGCCGGGAAAGACGACCTTGTTGGGCATGAAGGCCGCGCCGGCGCCGCGCTGTCCCATGAGGACATGCGGCACGCCGTCGCGTTCGCGCAGCGCGATCACCGTGGCCGCGTCGCGCACCGGCACCACCGGCACCTCTGTTCTGGTCTGTTCCATCCCTGCCCCCTGTAGATCCCGGGGCTAGTCACCGCTGCCAAAGCCGTGCATCCGCTTGGCCCATTGCAACCCGACGATCGCGCCCTTGAGTCGGGGAAGAAGGTAGAGCGACAGCGCAATGGTGCCAATGGCAAAAATCGTGAAGAGAACGAGCGGCTCCGGCCGCCAGGTCTCGAACACGATCATCAGCAGCGGCGCCATCAGGTGCCCGACGATCAGGATCGTCAGATAGGCCGGGCCATCATCGGCGCGATGGTGGCTGAGATTTTCCTGGCAGACCGGGCAATGATCGCGCACCTTGAGATAGCTCCGCAGGATCGGCCCCGATCCGCAATTGGGGCATTTGCCGCGAAAGCCGCGCCACATGGCGGACTTGACCGGGCGATCGGTGCGATCGGTGCGATCGGTGCGATCGGTCTCGGCGGTGAGCGTGGTGTCGCGCATGGCTGTCCTCTTCGATGGTGGCGGCAACATGGGGGGGCGAAAACCGGATTTGAAGATGACAGGATGCCCTTGCGGCGCGATGTCGCAAAATCGCCGCTTGCAACCGGGGTGTTTTGCCCCGGCGCAAGGGCGGCTATAGGAAGGCCATGGCACGGGCGCGCAAATCACGAAAACAGGCGATACGGTTCAGGCCGGTCGCATTCCTGCGGCGCTGGCTCCTGCGCGCGGTGCTGGCGGTTGTCGTGCTTCTGGCGGGAACGGTGCTGCTCTATCGCTGGGTCAACCCGCCGGTGACGATCTACACCTGGCAGGAGGGGCGGCGGCTGGGCGGGATCGCGCAGGACTGGGTGCCGATGGCGCGCATCGCGCCGGTGATGGCGCGCTCGGCCGTGGCCGCCGAGGACGCGAATTTCTGCCTGCATTGGGGATTCGACATGGGCGCGATCCGCACGGCCATCGCCGAGGGCAGGGGGCGCGGGGCCTCCACGCTCAGCCAGCAGGTGGTCAAGAATGTCTGGCTCTGGCACGGGCGCAACTGGGCGCGCAAGGCGCTCGAGGCGATGATCACGCCGGTGATGGAGACCGTCTGGCCCAAGCGGCGGATCGTCGAGGTCTATCTCAACGTGGCCGAGTTCGACACCGGCGTGTTCGGTGTCGAGGCGGCGGCGCGGCATTACTTCGGCGTGAGCGCCGCCGATCTGAGCGCAGCGCAGGCCGCCCGCCTCGCCGCGGTGCTGCCCGATCCGAGGGGACGCTCGGCCAGCCGGCCCTCCGATGCCGTGCGCCGGCGCGCCGCGCAAATCATGGACGGGGCCGCCACCATCGCGCGCGACGGGCGCGCCGCCTGTTTCGAGGATTGAATCCCGCCGGCGAAGCAGGCATTGAGGGCGGACCCCGGTTCTCATCAGGTTGTGACCCATGGCCAGGCTCTATCACGTTCCGCTCTCGCCCTTCTGCCGCAAGGTGCGGCTGGTGCTGGCCGAAAAGCGGATCGAATGCGAGCTGGTCGAGGAACGCTATTGGGAGAAGGATGCCGATTTCCTGCGCCGCAACCCCGCGGGCAAGGTGCCGGTGCTGCGCATCGACGGGCTGACCCTCGCGGAAAGCGGCGCGATCTGCGAATATCTGGAAGAACGCCACCCCAGCCCGCCGCTGCTGCCGAAAGAGCCCGAGGCGCGCCATGAGGTCCGCCGCCTCATGGGCTGGTTCGACGACAAGTTCCACGCCGAAGTGACCTCGAAGCTGCTCTACGAGCGGGTGAACAAGAAGATCATGAAACAGGGATTTCCCGACAGCCGCAACGTCAAGGACGGGGCGCGCGCGATCCGGTTTCACCTCGATTACATGGCCTGGCTGCTCGATCACCGCCGCTGGCTGGCGGGCGATGTGATGACGCTCGCGGATTTCGCCGCCGCTGCGCATCTGTCGGCGCTCGACTATATCTCGGACGTGGACTGGCACCGTTCGGAGGTGGTCAAGGACTGGTATGCCAAGATCAAGTCACGCCCCGCCTTCCGCGCGATCCTCGCCGATCAGGTGCCCGGCTTTCCGCCGCCTGCGCATTATGCCGATCTGGATTTCTGAACCCGGGCGATGCGGGGGCTCCGCCCCCGTCGCGCGCAGCGCGACTCCCCCGGAGTATTTGTCGGAAAGATGAACGGGGGGCTGAAGGACAGGCTGGTGGCGCAGGCCCTCGCCGAGGGGTTCGATGCCTGTCGGATCTGCCGGCCCGATGACGTGCCGCAGGTGCCGGCGCGGCTGGCGGCGTTTCTGGAGAAGGGCTATCACGGGCAGATGCGCTGGCTGGAAGAGCGCAGCCACTGGCGCGGTGCGCCGCAGGTCCTGTGGCCCGAGGCGAAAAGCGTGATCGTGCTGGGCGAGAGCTATACGCCCGAGGCGGATCCGCTGGCGGGGCTTACGCGGCGGGATTGCGGCAACATCTCGGTCTATGCACGGGGGCGCGATTATCACGACACGGTCAAGAAGCGGCTCAAGCGGCTGGCGCGCTGGCTGATCGCCGAGGCCGGCGGCGAGGTGAAGGTCTTCGTCGATACCGCGCCGGTGCCGGAAAAGCCGCTGGGGCAGGCGGCGGGGCTGGGCTGGCAGGGCAAGCACACCAACCTGGTGAGCCGCGCGCTGGGCAACTGGTTCTTCATCGGGTCGGTGTTCACGACGCTGGAACTGGCGCCTGATGCGGCGGAGGCGGATCATTGCGGCTCGTGCCGGGCCTGTCTCGACATCTGCCCGACCAGGGCCTTTCCCGCGCCCTATCAACTCGACGCGCGGCGCTGCATTTCCTACCTGACGATCGAGCACAAGGGGCCGGTCGATCCCGGGTTGCGGCCCTTGCTGGGCAACCGCATCTATGGCTGCGACGATTGCCTGGCCGCGTGTCCGTGGAACAAGTTCGCGGTGGCCGCGCGGGAGGTGAAGTATCACGCGCGCGCCGATCTGGTGGCGCCGCCGCTGGCGGGGCTGGCGGGCCTGGACGAGGCCGGGTTTCGCGCGCGATTCGCGGGCAGCCCGATCAAGCGGATCGGCTGGGCGCGGTTCCTGCGCAACGTGCTCTATGCGATCGGCAACTCGGGGCAGGCGTCTTTGCGCGAGGTGGCGCGGGTGCATTGCGAGGATGCGGATGCGGCCGTGGCCGACGCCGCGCGCTGGGCCGTGGCACGGCTTCGGCGGTGATGCGGTCGGCCCCCGGCGCTCAGGGCTGCGGCGAACGGGCCCAGTCCCAATACATCTCGCGCACGCGTGCGGTGACGGGGCCGAGCGCATACTGGCGCTCCTCGAAGGCGGAGACCGGCGTGACCTTGTTCAGGTTGCCCGACAGGAACACCTCGTCGGCCGCCGCGAAATCGTCGAAGGTCATGACGGTTTCGTGCACGGTCATGCCGTTGCGGCGCATGTTGTCGATGTGGCGCGCCCGGGTGATCCCGGCGAGGAAGGTGCCGTTGGCGATGGGGGTGAAGACCTCGCCATCGCGCACGGCAAAGACATTGGCGGTGGCCGTCTCGGCGACATTGCCGAGCGCGTCGGCGACAAGTGCATTGCCAAAGCCCCGATCCCGCGCCTCCTTGAGCATCCGGGCGTTGTTGGGATAGAGGCAGCCGGCCTTGGCGTTGACCACCGCATCCTCGAGCACGGGGCGGCGAAAGCGCGTGCGGCAGAGCGTGGTGGCGGCATCGGGCGGCGGAATGGGGATCTCCTCGAGGCTGATGGCAAAGCCGGTCGCCCCCTCCCTGGGCATCACGCCCAGATGCCCCCCGTCGAGCGCCCAGTACATCGGCCGGATATAGATCGCGGCATCCGCGGGACAGGCCGAAAGGCCGTCCCAGACGATCTCCTCGATCTCGCCGGCGCTCAGCGTGGGGGTGATCATCAGCGCGCGCGCCGAGGCGTTGAGGCGGGCGCAATGCCGGTCGAGATCCGGGGCGATCCCATCGACGAAACGCGCCCCGTCGAACACCGTGGTGCCCAGCCACATGCCGTGATCGGCGGCCTTCATCACCGCCATGTCGCCGTCGTGCCAGCGCCCGTCGAACCAGGTGCGGATATTGGTGCCCGTGGCCATCTGCGTCCCTCCCGTTTTGTGGCGAGGTTAGGACGGGTCGGGGCCTGCGTCCAGAGGGGTCAGCCCCGCGCCCAGGGCTATCGCATTTGACCGATGACGGATCTTGCGAAGGCGTCGGACCATCCGGAGCGCTTTCTTTTGCGCGAGATGGGGAGTTTCGGGCGGGCGGTTCGCAGCAGATTGAGGGTGAGGCGGCG